>JAWLBX010000014.1:0-90459 GCA_041687435.1 Alphaproteobacteria bacterium | reverse complement strand
GCCAACCGCTACGACAACCACATCACCGGCAATGCCGGCGCCAACGAGTTGAACGGCAACGCCGGCGACGACATCATCCTCGGCATGGATGGCGATGACTTGCTGACCGGCGGCCTCGGCAATGACAGGCTCGACGGCGGCAATGGCACCGATACCGCGGTCTTTGCCGGCGCGGCGGCGGATTACCTGCTGAGCTATCTGGCGGATGGGCTGACCATGCAGGTGACCGATACCGTCGGCGGCGAAGGCACCAACCTGCTGACGGGCATCGAATACCTGAGGTTCAGTGATGGCGACATCGCCGTCAACTATCCACCAACTCCGGCCATTGCCGAGGTGACGGTCGAGAATGCGCAGGGGTTTGCATTCGACAGCGATATGGCTTTCACCTAAAGCCTGCTGCCGCTTCCGACAGGCCTGCCGCGTCTGGCCATGTCTCAATTCAGGGGAATGTATTACCGTGGCTGTTGTCCGGCGAGGAACTTAAGTCCATTGCCTAGGCAACGACGAAGCGGGCAAACTGCCAGGCAAGACTGATCCATCCATTGCCCGGGAGTGCCCTGCCATGAGCCAGGAACAACTTGCAAAGCTCGTTACCCTGCTGCGCGAACGCCCGCAGCCCGACCCGAAAACCGTCGAGGCCATGCGTGCCCGTATCGATGAGTTGGGTGACAAGATGCCTCCGCCTGCCGGGGCCATCGTCGAGACTGTGACGGTCGCCGGGCGGCCGGCGGAATGGGTATCTGCATCGGGCGCCAATCCGAACCGGCAGGTGTTGTATCTGCATGGCGGCGGCTATGTCATCGGCTCGCTGCATAGCCATCGCAATCTGGCTTACAACCTTGCCAAGGCTGTGGATGGCCGCTGCCTGGTGATCGACTACCGCATGGGCCCGGAAGCCCCGTTCCCGGCGGCTGTCGAAGATGCCGTGGCGGCCTGGCAATGGATGCTTGCCGAGGGCGGCAACCCCGCCCGGATGGCCATCATGGGCGATAGCGCCGGTGGCGGTCTTACCATCGCAACCCAGGTGGCCTTGCGCGACCGTGGCATCCGCCTGCCGGCCTGTTCCGTCCCGATCTCTCCCTGGGTCGATCTGGAAGGCACGGGCGAGACCATCAAGACCAAGGCGGCGGAAGATCCGATGGTGGCGGAGGACGGCCTGCATTGGTTCGCTGGCCTCTACCGCAGCGGCACGGATGTGCGGAACCCGCTGGTCTCGCCGCTTTATGCCGACCTTTCCGGCCTGCCGCCAATGCTAATCCAGGTTGGGTCCGCCGAAATCCTCCTGTCCGACTCGACCCGTATTGCGGACAAGGCGCGAGGCGAAGGTGTGGACGTCACCTTGGAGGTTTGGGATCAGATGCCCCACGTCTGGCACTTGTTCGCGCCCATGCTCTCGGAAGGTCAGGACGCCATTGCCAAGCTGGGCCACTGGGCGCGCGAGCGCACGGCATGAACCAGCCGGCCGGCGACACCGTTACCATGACACTCGACGAGGTGCGGTCGCTGACGGTGGCCGCACTTCGGGCCTCGGGTGCGGACCAGCCCAATGCCGATGCCGTGGCCGATGTGGTCACACGGGCGGAGCGGGACGGTTGCGCCAGCCATGGCGTCTTCCGCGTGCCAGGCTATTGCGCGGCGTTGAAGGCCGGCGACAGCAAGGGCGACGCCAAACCGATTGTCGAGCGCCGGGCGCCGGGCGTGGTGTTCGTCGATGGCGACCGTGGCCTGGCGCCGTTGGCGATGGCGCGCGGCCGGCCGATGCTGGCCCAGGTGGCGCGGGAGCAGGGGATTGCCGCCATGGCGATCCGTAATTCCGCCCATTTCGCCGCCCTCTGGCCCGATGTGGAGCCGCTGGCGCAGCAGGGGTTGCTGGCGATGAGCTTCGTCAACTCCCGCGCCTTCGTGGCACCCGCGGGCGGCACAAGGCGGCTCTATGGCACCAACCCGATGAGCTTTGCCTGCCCGCGGCCGGACAGCCGGGCGCCGATGGTCTGGGACCAGGCGTCGAGTGCAGCGGCGCGCGGTGAGATCATGATTGCGGCTCGCGACGGCCATTCCGTGCCGGAGGGGTTCGGCCTCGGCCCGGACGGTCTGCCGACCACCGACCCGAACGAGGTGCTGAAGGGCGTCCAATTGGCCTTTGGCGGCTACAAAGGTGCCGCGATTTCTATGATGGTGGAAATCCTGGCGGCAGGCCTTTCCGGCGGCCAGTTCTCGTTTGAGGCCGATGCGGAATACCAGGGCCATGGCGGCCCCAGCCATGCCGGCCATCTGGTGATCGCGATGGACCCGGATGCGTTCGGCGCCGACGCCTTTCTGGAGCGGGTGGAAACCCTGTTCGGCATGATCCTCGCCGACGGCGACGCCCGCCTGCCGGGCGACCGCCGCCTCGCCAACCGCGCCCGCGTTCCGAAGGAGGGTGCGGTGCTGCCGAAGGCGCTGGTGGAGGAGGTGCGGGGGATTGCAGCCGGAGCCTGACCCCAAGCATCCTGCTTCCCCGGAAGGCCGAAGGCCTATCCGGGGTCTCCGTCGGTGCACGCCTCCCCAAAGAGCCCCCGGATCGGCGCTGCGTACCGTCCGGGAAAGCTATAAAGCGTGATGCCAAACAGAAACGCCAGGAAACCGCCCATGACCAGTCTCCACACACCGCTCTGCGACCTGTTGGAAATCGAATATCCCATCGTGCTGGCCGGCATGGGTTCCTGGGGCATGGCGACGCCGCCGGCGCTGGTGGCGGCGGTCTCCAATGCTGGCGGGCTGGGTGTGTTGGGGTGTTCCAATCTGGCGCCGCGGGAGGTGGAGAACCGTATCCGCGATGTGCGGCGGCTGACCGACAAGCCGTTCGGCGTCGATCTGCTGTTGCCGGCCTCCCTCAAGGTCGCGCCCGGTTCCCGCGCCGCGGTGCGCCAGGAAATCCGCGACAACCATCCGGAACACTGGGCGTTTCTGGAGGCACTGCACCGCCGGTTCAATCTGCCGGAACAGCCGTTCCAGCACGACCATGTGATTTCCGCTGAGTTGATCGCGCAGCAGATCGAGGTGACGTTGAACGAGCGGGTGCCGGTGTTCGCGGCGGGGCTCGGCGATCCGGCCATTGTCGTGCCGCAGGCGCGCGAGATCGGCATGACTGTGATGGGTCTTTGCGGCTCCCCCCGCAATGCGCTGCGTCAGGTCAAGGCCGGGGTGGATTGCATCGTCGCGCAGGGGACGGAGGGCGGCGGCCACACCGGTAATGTCGCCAGCTTCGCCCTGCTGCCGCAGGTGGTGGATGCGGCGGGCGACATTCCCGTGCTGGGCGCGGGCGGCATCACCGATGGCCGCGGCGTGGCGGCCGCGCTGGCGCTGGGGGCGCAAGGCGCCTGGGTCGGCACGGCATTTCTGGTGGCGGACGAGGGCGGTCTGCCCGATGCCCTGAAGGATCAGATCGTTGGCGCGTCCACCGGCGACATGCGCGTCTCGCCCTACTGGACTGGCAAGACCGTGCGGGCCGTCAACAACGAGGTGGCACAGGCATGGGCCGACAGTGGCCTGCCGGCGCTGCCGACGCCGCACCAGCGCGTTCTGATGGAGGACTTCAAGGAGGCCGCCATGGCCGCCGGCCGCTACGAGATCACCATGAACGCGGGCGGCCAGGGCGCGGGCATGATTACCAGGCGCCGGCCCGCCGCCGAAATCTTCGTGGAGTTGGTGGAGACGACGCGAGAGGCGTTGGACCGGCTGAAGCGGATTTAACCGTCACGCTGTCACATAATCCCGGACTCCGATCGCCAGCGTCAGAAGACCGATGGCGCTCAACGCCGCCAGTGCGGCCTTGCGGTAGAAGCGCTGGCCCTGTTCCGAAAAATAACGCTGCCCCAGCCAGGTGCCCAAGCTGTAAAGCGGGATTAACAGCAGGGCGAGCAGCACCACCTCGCGCGTGAACAGGCCATACCACCAAAGCGGCGGCAGTGCGCAGAAATTGAGCGGCGTGATTGCGCCGATCACGTTGGCCCGCTGCTGCTGCACCGTGCCGCCGCGGGCGAGTGCGATGGCGACCGTTGGCGGCCCGGCCACGCCGGCGATGCCCTGAATCCAGCCGGCGACTGCTCCGGCACCGGCAAAGGCCAGCCGATTGCTGCCGATACGGAGGCCGCCGCTGCGCTGCAATACCAGCACCATGGCGAGAACGAAGACCGCGATGGCGATCTTCATCATGTCCGGGTCGATGCTGACCAGCATCCAGGTGCCGAGCGGCGCGCCGATGAACGAGGCCAACCCGTAGGGCACGGCGAACGAGCGGTCTGCCTCCCGCACGGCTGCGGGCAGCAGTTGCAGCATCGGCGGCAGGCCCGACAGTGCGGCGATGGCCACCGCCTCCCGCGGGCCGATTACGGCGCTGACGGCCAGGATCAGCAGTACCGCGCCGCCAAACCCGACAAAGCCACGGATGAAACCGCCTGCGAATGCCGCAGCGCCGATCAGGGCGATCCATTCCGGCCCGACCGTCAGGTCGAACCCTTCCAGCATCGTGTGAAAGCCGGTCCTTGTGGCCGCGGCTACGGAAAGGAATGGTCCATCCTAACAGCGGGCGTTACGATCCGGCATAAGTAAAATGACGTAGCAACCTGAGGAGAACCCCATGGCCCGTTTTTCCAACAAGGTGTCGGTGGTGACCGGCGCCGGCTCCGGCATCGGCCGGCAAATGGCAATTAGGCTGGCGAGCGAGGGCTCGGCGGTGCTGTGCGCCGACATTGACGAACAGGGAGCGCAGGCGACCGCCGCACGCGTCGAGGAGGCGGGCGCGAAAGCCATCGGTCTTGGTCTCGACGTGACCGACAGCGAGGCCGTCAAGGCCGCACTGCAGCGGGCGGCCAAGGATCTGGGTGGCCTGCACGTGCTGATGAACAATGCGGGTGTCGGCAGCGGGTTCGGCTGGGACCGGACGACGGAAGTCAACCTTTCTGGCGTTTATTATGGCCTGATGCACGCAGCCCCGATGATGGCGGCGGCGGGTGGCGGGGCCATCGTCAACACTGCTTCCGTTGCTGGCTTGCACGGTTTGGTGCGTGCGCCGGCCTATGACGTGCTCGATCCGGCGCATATGGAGGGTGTCAGCGCCTATGTGGCCGCCAAGCATGGCGTGGTCGGCCTGACCAAACAGTTTGCGGTCTCGTATGGGCCGAAAGGTGTGCGCGTGAACGCGGTCTGCCCCGGATATATCGTCACGCCAATGACTGAAAAGGCGCGCACGGTTGAAGGCGGAACGGAGTTCCTAGAAAGTATCCACCCGATGGCCCGTCTGGGCGAGCCGGAGGAAATCGCCAGCGTCGCCGCTTTCCTGGCCAGCGACGACGCCAGCTTTGTCACTGGCGTCGCCATGCCGGTGGATGGCGGTTACTCGGCGCGTTAGCCTCAGACGGGCAGGCCGGTTGCGGCAGCCGGCGATAAGCCCTGGAATACGGTTCTATTTCAAGGTTTCTCCCGGCAGCATGCCCCAGCCGGAGGCCCGCGGCACCCAGCCGCTGTAGCGGTCATAGCGGACCTCGCACCAGGCTGCCGGGCAGTTTTCCAGATGGGCGATCACTCCGGGCTGGAAGGTTGCTATGGCGGCGGCGTCTTCCGACGGCCCGTCACGCAAGGCAACCGGCTCGCCCTGGATCAGGAACGTGCGCTGCCCATCCAGCAGCACCCGGTGCAGCCAGCCGTGACCGCCGTCGTGCAGCTCCACTTTGCGCCAGACGTCGTACTCGTCGATGATTTTCACCGGCATGTTGCGCCATTGCATGACGGAAATGATCGGATATTCCCTGCCGGGGCCGGCGCGCAGGTTGGCTTCGTTGCGGTCGATGGAAACGAACCGCGGCAGCGGGTAGCCGGTAACCGGCCCGATATTGTCGGCCGCGCGTGCCGGTGCAAACAGCAGCAGGCCGACGCATAGACACAACACTGCTAGCCTGCTATCCGCTGACCATCGAATTCCTCTGCTGACGGCCCGGCCGCAATCGAAAAGGTTTGCCGCAATGGCTCCCAAGAAACCGATCGTCATCGTTACACGCAAATTGCCAGCCTCGGTCGAAACGCGCCTGATGGAACTCTTCGACACGCGTCTGAACACGACCGACGAGCCGATGTCCACCCAACAATTGATTGAGGCGGCACAAACGGCGGATGTGTTGGTGCCGACGCTAACGGACCGGATCGACCGGGAGGTGCTGGCGCAGGCTGGGCCGAATCTGAAACTGCTGGCGAATTTCGGCGCGGGTGTCGATCATATCGACCTCAAGACCGCCCGCGCCCGCGGCCTGACCGTGACCAATACGCCCGGTGTACTGACCAGCGACACCGCCGACCTGACCATGGCGCTGATTCTGGCCGTGCCGCGCCGCATGTCCGAAGGCGAGCGTATGCTGCGCAAGGGCGAATGGCGAGGCTGGTCGCCGACGCAACTGATGGGCCATCGGGTCTATGGCAAACGGCTCGGCATTATCGGCATGGGGCGGATCGGGTCCGCCGTGGCGCGGCGGGCGAAGGCGTTTGGCGTCTCCATCCACTACCACAACCGCCGGCGGGTCGATGCGGAATTGGAAGGGCAGCTGGAGGCGACCTATTGGGAAAGCCTGGACCAGATGCTGGCCCGGATGGATATCATTTCGATCAACTGCCCACGCACGCCCGCGACTTTTCACCTGCTGAACGCCCGTCGTCTGGAACTGCTCAAGCCGACCGCCTATATCGTGAACACGTCCAGGGGCGAGGTGATCGACGAGGCTGCGCTGGCGCGTGCGCTGGAGGCCAAACAGATCGGCGGTGCCGGGCTGGATGTCTATGAGAACGAGCCGGCGGTGAACCCGGCATTGCTCGAACTCGAAAATTGCGTGCTGTTGCCGCACATGTCGTCCTCCACCCACGAAGCGCGGACCGAGATGGGCGAGAAGGTGATTATAAACATCAAAACCTTCGTCGATGGCCACAAACCGCCGGACCGCGTTCTGGAAAGCATGTTCTGAGGCTGCCGCCAGGGCGCCTGCATATCGTTACGGAGTTCTTCCCCCTATGGGTTTCAATTGCGGGATCGTAGGCCTGCCGAATGTCGGCAAGTCGACGCTGTTCAATGCGCTGACCGCCACGCAGGCGGCAGAGGCGGCCAACTACCCCTTCTGCACCATCGAGCCGAACACGGGCCGCGTCGCCGTGCCGGACGAGCGGCTGGATAAGATCGCGGCCATCGCCAAGTCGGCCCGGATCGTCCACACGCAGTTGGAGTTTGTCGATATCGCGGGCCTGGTGCGCGGTGCCTCGAAAGGGGAGGGGCTGGGCAACCAGTTCCTCGGCAATATCCGCGAATGCGATGCTATCGCCCACGTGCTGCGCTGTTTCGAGAACGACGACATTACCCATGTGGAAGGTGGCGTCGATCCGCTGCGCGATGCGGAAACCATCGAGACCGAGTTGATGCTGGCCGACCTGGACAGCCTGGAGCGCCGATTCGAGCAGATCGCCAAGCGCGCCAAAGGCAACGACCGGGAGGCGAAAGAGCAGGCCGCTGTCATGGAGCCGTTGATCGCCGCCCTGCGTGAGGGCAAGCCCGCCCGCTCCGTTGCCTTCCCGAAGGAACAACTGGCGACCGTGCGCCGGCTGCAACTGCTGACCGACAAGCCGATCATGTATGTCTGCAACGTCGATGAGGAATCGGCCGCAACCGGCAACGCGCTCTCCGCCAGGGTCGAGGAATGGGCAGCCAGCCAGGGCGCCAGCACCGTCACCATTGCCGCCGCGATCGAGGCGGAGGTGGCGAGCCTGCCCGACGGGGAGCAGGCCGAGTTTCTGGAAAGCCTGGGTCTGGAAGAACCGGGCCTGACCCGGATGATCCGCGCCGGTTACGACCTGCTGGGCCTGTTGACCTTTTTCACCGTCGGCCCGAAGGAAGCGCGGGCATGGACCGTGCGCCAGGGCGCGACCGCACCGGAAGCCGCAGGCGAGATCCATACCGATTTTCAGCGCGGCTTCATTGCGGCGGAGACCATTGCTTACGCCGACTTTATCGCCTGCAATGGCGAGCAGGGGGCGAAGGAAGCTGGTAAGATGCGCCAGGAAGGCCGCGATTATCGCGTCCAAGATGGCGACGTGATGTTGTTCCGCTTCAACGTCTAGGTCTAAAGTGGCGGCCAGACCCTTTTTCTGAGGGAGGCTGCCATGCCCCTGACCTTTACGCCGCTCCATCCGCTATTCGTTGCCGAAGTAAGCCCGGTGCCGCTGCGCGAGACTTTTGACGAGCAGACGCTCGCCGAGATTCGCGGCGGGATGGACCGCTACGCGGTGCTTGTGTTCCGCAATCAGCAGTTCACCGACGAGGAGGAAATGGCGTTCGCCCAGCGCCTCGACGGGGAATTGCACACCAAGACCGGCGCATCCGCACTTGGCAAGAACCGGCTTGGAGTGGACGCGATAGCGGACATTTCCAATGTTGGCGAACAGGGCGGCATTCTGGAGGCGGACAACCGCAAGCGCCTCTATGGCCTGGGCAACCGGCTCTGGCATACCGACGCCTCGTTTCAGGATCCCGCCGGGCGCTATTCCATGCTGCATGCGCGCGTGCTGCCGCCGGTGGGTGCCGATACGATGTTTGCAGACCTGCGCGCCGCCTATGACGCGCTGGACGATGACATGAAGGCACGCCTGGAAGGGCTGACCTGCCATCACTCCATCGCCCATTCCAGGCAGACGCTTGGTTTCGAGTTCTCGGCGGAGGAGTTGGAGAAGTTGAAAGGCGCCTACCATCCGCTGGTGCGCACGCTGCCGCGCGCAGGGCGGAAGGCGCTTTATCTGGCTTCTCACGCCGCCAAAATCATGGAAACGAGCGTGCCAGAAGGTCGGCTGCTGCTGTGGGAGTTGATGCAGCACGCGACGGAGCCGCAGTTCGTCTATAGCCACGCGTGGCAGGATGGCGACCTGGTCATTTGGGACAACCGCTGCACCATGCACCGGGCGACGTCGTTCGATGACACCAAGCACAAGCGCGAATTGCGCCGCGTCACCACGCTGGACCTGGCGGAGATGCCGGCCGCATGATGCACCGCGGGCAAGCGCGGGGCGAGGCGAGAATGAATGCCGCCGGCTTCACCTCCTGGGAGGAAGTCGTGTTCGACGATGGGCACCGGGAAATGGACGATGCCCGCAAGGGCGACGGCCGCCGGGGATAGGCGGCTATGCGCGGCTTAGAGCCCGGCCGCAGCCGCAGCAGGGCAGGCCCGCATCACTCGCGGACAGCGGCGGCCACTAGGTTGGTGAGGGCGCCTTCCATTTTGGCGAGCGGCTTGTCGGCGCCGGTCACGCCGTGGCGGGCGGCCATGCTGGCCGGCGTTTCATAGATCAGGCGGGTTTGGCCATCGTCGTCGCGCACCAGAACCCGCAGCGGCAGGTCCAGCCCGGCGGATGGAGATGCGGCGATGATGGGCGTGCCAATGCGCGGGTTCCCGAAAATAACCAGCACCGTATCCGGCAGGCTCGCATCGATCGAGCGGGCGCCGGCGGCATGATCGATGGTGGCGAACACCTTCGCCCCGGCCTTTTCCACGGCAGCGGTCAGCTTCGCAACGGTTTCGGCAACGCTGTGCGGGCTCGCGGTTTCGACCAAGTCGGCGCCGCGGGCGGGCAGGGCGGCAAGGCAAAGTGCCAGGGCTGCAATTACCAGTCTCATTTTCAAAATTCCTTTGTTCAGGTCGGTGCCAATGCATAACAGCTTGGCCGCCCGAACACGAAAACCCATTTGTGCAAATACGCCGGTTATCACGGCAAATTGAGCGGCCGGGTCTGTTACGGCCCTGCCAATCCAACCGGCCCGCCGATGCGTATCAGTTACGATACAACCCAATAGTGAGGCTGCCCTAATGGCACAAAAACTGCTGGCCGCGCTTTCTTCGCTGATGTTGGCCGGCTGCTCGCTGGTTGGCGAGCGCTCGGGCTACGAGGAGCCACCCTATGAGGTGATCGAGCGGATTGGTGATGATGTGGAGGTCCGGCGATACGAGCCGCGGCTGGTCGCCGACGTTACCGTGCCGGAATCGGAGGCGGAGGGTGGCGGCAGTGCCGCGTTCCGCATCCTGTTCGACTATATCTCCGGCAAGAACCGGGCGGAGGACAAGGTGGCGATGACCGTTCCCGTCGCGGTCGCCGACGCTGGCGAGGAAATCGCCATGACCGTGCCGGTGGAGCAGGGCAGTGCTGCGGAGACGCAGGGAACGCGGATGCGGTTCTTCTTCCCCGCCCGCTATACGGCCGAAACCGCGCCGGCGCCGCTGGACGAGCGCATCACGATTGCGGAGGTTCCGGGGCAAACCCTGATGGTGTTGCGCTATAGCGGCTTCAACGGCGAAGCCAAGAAAGCGCGCCAGACTGCCCGTCTGGACCGCCTGATCGCCGGCTCCGGCTGGGCTGCCGCAGGCCCGCCCGCCTTCATGGCCTACGACCCGCCCTGGACCCTGCCGCCCTTCCGCCGGCACGAGGTGGCAAGGCCGGTGGTGGCGCGATAGGCGCGCTGCGGGTTTCGGCAGCGAGGCGCTTGGGTGCACATTGGCCGAGACGTTTGCGGCCGGGTTGGCTAAACAGGCAGCATGACGAAGTTGCGATCCCTATGGCGGGGTGAACTGCCCCTTGGCGAGGCGTTCTGGACGTGGGCGATTGGCGTCGGCCTGCTGGTCAACCTGCTCAGCAGCCTGCTGTTCCTGGCCCTGATCAGTGCAGACCGTCCCTGGGCGGCGCTGTTCGTGGGTTATGCGCTGTCCGTGCCCTACAATGCTCTGGCGACGGTCGGCGTCTGGCGCTCCGCTGCCCGCTATGAAGGCGATGTCAGCCACGCCAGCCTGGCCCGGCTGGTTACGGCGATTGTGATGCTGGTGCTGACGGTGACATGAGTCATGCTGAAGTCATGCTGATGGCCGAGCAGACTGCAGCGGAGATCGGGTCGCGGATCGCCATGGCGGAGGCCTTGGACGCAGCGTTTGCGCCTGCGCGGTTTGGAGCCCGATAGGTTTCGGTTATTTCCGCAAACGCCACCGAGCCGCGCCTGTCTGGATTGGGCATGCGCTGGAATGCTGACAGGTGCCATGGATCGTAACCGTATGCCTGCCGGCTTGTTCAAAAACGTGAACACCTATGCGTTCCATGGTGTTCACACATGTGAACGATGCGGGACGACTGCAGGTTGGAAACCATCTTAATCAATTGAATTAATGCCATAAAATTATTTGGCATGACGGTTGCTCTTCTGATGGCTCAGAGCCTTGGGAGACCGCGACCTGATGATCACGCCAACGAACACCTGCCGCAATACCGTTGACGCAAGGACCGGCGTTTCTGCCGGTCACAGAGCCGTTCTGGCGCCCGCGGGGGTGTGGTCATGACAGGGTTATTGCCTGTCATCGTTCTGGCAGGGTTCGCTGGCGCAGCCCTGATGGCGGTTGTATCGGCCAGCTGGGCCGCGCGGATCGCAGCGGTGACGGCTGCGGCAGTGTTTGTTCTGGCAGCGGGTGCGATTGCGGAAGTCGGCGTCGGCATGACAGTACAGGCGCCGTTCTGGTCGGTGCCGTCCCTCGGCATTGGCGGCGGGCTGGTGCTTGACGGCCTGTCGTTGATTTTCGCACTGCTGATCAGTGGTATCGGCGCGCTGGTCTTTCTGTATTCCGGGCAATACCTTAAGGGTGATCCGCGGCAGCGGCGGGTGCTGGTCGTGCTCTCTCTGTTCATGGGGGCGATGCTGGGCGCCGTGCTGGCGGACGACATCATCCTGCTGTTCGTCTTTTGGGAAATCACGAGCCTGGCGTCCTACCTTCTGGTCGGGACCGATAGCACCAACGCCAACGCGCGCAAGGCCGCGCTCAAGGCGCTGTTGGTGACGGGCGGCGGCGGGCTGGCGCTGTTGGCCGGGTTGATCCTGGTTGGGATGGCAGCGGGTACGACCAGCATTTCCGGCATTATCGCGGCGCGCGAAGCGGTGCTGGCGCACCCTGTTGCGATGCCGGCGATGCTGCTGATCATCCTGGGGTGTTTCACCAAGTCGGCACAGGTGCCGTTCCATTTCTGGCTGCCGGCCGCCATGGCTGCGCCGACGCCGGTCAGTGCGTATCTGCATTCCGCCACCATGGTAAAGCTGGGGATCTACCTGTTGGCCCGGCTCAACCCGGTCTATGCCGACGAGATGGTTTGGCAGAGCGTGCTGACCTGGTTCGGGCTCGCCACGGCCACAGCCGGCGCGGTGCTGGCACTGCGGGAAAGCGACCTCAAAAGCGTGCTGGCCTACACGACCGTAACCGCGCTCGGCACGCTGGTGCTGCTGATCGGTCTGGCGCCGGATGTATCCGCCACGGCGGCGATGACCTTCCTGATCGTGCATGCGCTCTACAAGGCAGCGTTCTTTCTGCTGGCCGGCATTGTCGATCACAAGACCGGCGTGCGCGATCTGACCGCGCTGGGCGGGCTTTACAAGGCCATGCCGATCACCGCGGCCGCGGCGGTACTGGCCGCGCTGTCGATGGCGGGGCTGCCGCCCTTTGTCGGCTTTGTCGGCAAGGAGCTGCTCTATGCCTCAACGATGGAGGCTGACTTCGGCACGGAGTTGTTGCTGATCGGTGGGTTTGTCGTCAACGCCACGATGGTGGCCATTGCTGGCGTGCTGTCCTACCGGCTGTTCTTCGGCCCGCGCATGCCGACCCCGAAGGTGCCGAAAGACCCGCATTGGACCATGTATGGCGGCCCGGTGTTGCTGGCCGCGCTGGGGTTGGTCGCGGGCGGAATGCCGGAGCTGATCGGCGGTGCGCTGGTGCAGCCGGCGGCCAGCGTCATGCTGGGCCACCCGGCGGATGTGACACTGAAGCTTTGGCATGGGTTCAACGTGCTGTTGGCGCTGAGTGCAGCCACGGTTGCCGCGGGCGGGGTGCTGTTCGCCCAATGGAAGCGCCTGCATCCCAGGCTAAGCCGGGCCAGTCTGTTTGAGCGCGCGGGCCCCAGCCGCGCCTATGACTCGCTGCTGGCGGATACGATTGCGGGCTGCGAGGCGGTGACCGCGCGCATTCAGCACGGCAGCCTGGCCGGCTATCTGCGCACCCTGTTCCTGACCGCCGGGCTCGCGCTGCTGGGAACGCTGCTGCTGCGCCAAGGCTTCGCCGCCCCGCCACTGGAAGAGTGGTTGGCCGTCGATCCGCGGGCGCTTGCGTTTCTGCTGATCGCCATTGGCGCAGCGGCAACCGCCTTCGCCGGCACCTTTCTCGCCGCGATCATCGCCATGGGTTTGGTGGGTTTTGCAACGGCGGTGGTGTTCCTGACCTTCGGCGCCCCGGATGTGGCCTTTACCCAGTTCGCGGTGGAGACGCTGATGGTCGTTATCTTGGCTGCTGCCATCGTTCGTTTGCCGATCTCGGGCGCGGACTCGCGGGCCCTGCCGCGCAAGCTGAAAGATGGCGCGGTCGCGCTGGTGACCGGCGGCGCAGTTACGGCCGTGCTGCTGGCGGTCCTGGCCGCCGATTTCGACCCGCGGCTTGGCGAGTGGTTCGGTGCCGCAAGCGTGGCCGAAGCCCATGGCCGCAATGTGGTCAACGTCATCCTCGTCGATTTCCGCGCGCTGGACACGTTGGGCGAGATCATGGTGCTGGCCATTTCGGCCTTCGCCATCGCGGCCCTGCTGCGCGCCGGCAAGAAGGAAACCGCTCAATGAAACCTTCACTGATCCTGCGGACATCCGCGCCGATCCTGCTGTTTCTGCCGCTGGCCGTTTCGCTCTACGTGCTGCTGCGTGGCCATAACGAGCCTGGCGGCGGTTTCCTCGGTGGCTTGGTCGCAGCTTCGGGCGTGCTGTTCTTTGCAGTGGCGCGCGGCGCTGTGGAAGCCCGCACGGTGCTGCGCGTGCCCCCGATTGGGTTGGCAGCCGGCGGTGTGTTGATCGCAATGCTGAGTGGCCTGCCGGCCCTGTTCGCGGGCGATGGCGCCTACCTCACCCACCTTTGGGCGATGGAGCCGCTCGGCATTCCGCTGCCACTGAGCACGACCCTGATTTTTGACATCGGCGTTTATCTGACCGTGATGGGCGTGGCCTGCACGATCTTCCTGGCGTTGTTGCGCTGGCAGGAGGACGGCCCCGATGCCGCGGATCCTGCCGCCCGCCCGACCAATCCGCAAGCCTAGGAGCCCGACCTTGGAGCCGTTCCTCGCACTGACTATCGGCCTTCTGGTTGCCGCCTCGGTCTATCTGTTTCTGGCGCGTGACCTGCCGCGAAACCTGATCGGCTTCGTGCTGCTGAGTACCGCTGCGAACCTGGGTATTCTGGTGTCCGGGCGGATCGGCAGCATGGCGCCGCCGCTGGTGGCGCGTGGCGCTGATGCCGTCGTCGCGGACGCCGCCAACCCGCTGCCGCAGGCGCTGGTGCTGACTGCCATCGTCATAGGCTTTGGCCTGGCTGCCTTCGCGCTGACGCTGATTGTCAAGAGCCACCGCCAGCTGGGCAGCGTTCGGCCCGAGGATATGGCTTTGGCCGAGCCGCAAAACACGGAGCAGAATCGCCGGGCGATTGAGCAGAAGGAGGCTGCGTGATGCAGACCCTGGTCATAGCGCCCATCCTCATTCCGCTGGCGACGGCGACGCTAACCGCTCTGTTCTGGGGGCGGCCCGGGATCCAGCGCGGCATCGGCCTGTTCGGTGCGCTGGCCTTGCTGGCCGCTACCGGCGCGCTGCTGGCCCAGGCGCTGGGCGGCAATGTGATGGCTGTCCAGATGGGCGGATGGGCGGCGCCGTTCGGCATTGCCATCGTGATCGACCTGCTGTCGGCGATTATGCTGGCCATCGCCGGCCTGATGGCGGTTGCCGTCGCGGTCTATGCCATGGGGCCGGGCGCGGACGAGCGCGACAAGTCCGGATTCCAGCCGTTGTTCCACAGCCTGATGCTGGGTGTCTGCGGCTCGTTTTCCACCGGCGACCTTTTCAATCTTTATGTCTGGTTCGAGGTGATGCTGATCGCATCCTTCGGCCTTCTGGTGCTGGACCGGACCAAGGAACAGCTGGATGGCGGCCTGCGTTACGTCATGCTCAACCTCGTCGGCACCACGTTCTTTCTGCTGGCGGTGGGGCTGCTCTATGGTCTGACCGGCACGCTGAACCTGGCCGATCTGGCGCGGGTTGCCCCAACGGTTGAGAACCAGGGCGCGCTGGCTGCGGTTGGTGCGCTGCTGTTGGTCGCGTTCGGCGCCAAGGCGGCGGTGTTCCCGCTGTTCAACTGGCTGCCTGCTGCCTATCACACGGCCTCCATGCCCGTCGCGGCAATCTTTGCCGCGTTGCTGACCAAAGTCGGCGTGTACGCCATCATCCGGCTGTTCACGCTGGTCTTTGCCCACGATACCGCCTTTTTCGGACCCATGTTCCAGGTGGTTGCCATCGCCACCATGGTGACCGGCGTTCTGGGTGCCGCGGCGCAAAGCGACATCCGCCGGATCCTCTCGTTCCACATCATCAGCCAGATCGGTTACATGCTGGTGGGCGTCGCGCTGCTGACGCCACTCGCGCTGGCCGGCAGCGTGCTTTACCTGATCCACCACATCGTCGTGAAGGCGAACCTGTTCCTGATCGCGGGCGCGATCCGGCGGGAGAGCGGGTCGTTCGCGCTGGCACGGCTTGGTGGACTGTGGATCGCCAAGCCCTTGCTGGCGGTGCTGTTCCTGATCCCCGCGCTGTCGCTGGCCGGCCTTCCGCCTTTCTCCGGCTTCTGGAGCAAGCTGGCAGTTATCCAATCCGGCCTGCAAGCGGAAGCCTATCTGCTGGCCGGGGCCGCGCTGCTGGTCGGTATGCTGACGCTCTATTCCATGACCAAGATCTGGAACGAGGCCTTTTGGAAGGCCGCGCCCGGCGGTGATACGCCGGGGCCGCGCTGGAGCCGCGGCCAGAAGTTCGCCTGCTATGCGCCTATCGTCGCCCTGGCCGGCGTTACGGTGACGATCGGGCTCTGGACCGAGCCGTTCGCCGCCGCCGCCATGCAGGCCGGCGAGATGCTGCTGGATACCGATGGTTACATCGCTGCGGTGCTGGGCGAACAGCGATTGGCACAACTGCCCACCCCCAATCTGATCCAGTTGGAGACCATCCCATGAACATGCTTCGTAATGGCGGTGCATGGATCCGACTTGCCGTAACCTTCGCTTGGGAACTGGTAAGCGCAACCTATGACACGATCCGCGCCATCCTTGGCGACGGCAGCAGCCTGAAGCCTGCCATCCTGGCCGTGCCGCTGGACGTGAAATCGGACCTCGGCATCACCCTGTTCGCCGACATGGTGACGCTTACTCCCGGTACGACGGCCCTGGATGTATCGACGAACCGGGAGACCCTGTTCGTCCATGCGCTGGATGCTCCGGACGCTGAAGCGGCGGTTGGCGATCTGAAATCATCGCTGGAAGCCCGTGTGCGGAGGGTGCTGCCATGAGTGTGTTGGAACTGGCGGCTACTGCCTCCGCCGTTTTCGTGGGCATCGGCTTGTCCGGTGTCATCTGGCGCCTGTTGCGGGGGCCATCCAGCGCCGACCGCGCCATTGCCCTCGATATGCTGGGCCTCATCGGCATTGCGTTTGCGGCACTGGTCGCCGTCATCGTCGGCCACACCGGTTTCATCGATGTCGCCTTGGGCATTGCGATCATCGCTTTTCTGACGGCGGTGGCGCTGGCGGGCTTGCTGGAACGTACCAGCGGTAACGGACCGGCCGGGGAGGGCAAGCAATGACCCTTCTATTGCTGGCCGAGGTATTGGGCGCCGCGCTGCTGGTCACGGGCAGCCTGATCATCGGCATCTCGGGGATTGGGCTGGTGCGCCTTGGGGATCCGTTCATGCGCATGCATGCCGCGACCAAGTCCGGCGTGGTGGGGGCGGGTTTGGTGATGCTGGGCGCCGGCTTGGCGTCCGGCACGGTTGGCGGCGCTCTGACCGGAATGGCCGGCATGGTCTTTCTATTCTTTACCGCGCCCGTCGCCTCTCACGTCCTGGGGCGCGCCGCCTACATCGCCGGCGCGCCGATCACTCCCTCCACCGTTCAGGACGCCTTGGCCGGCGTTCTGCCCCGCAACGTCCACGACATCGACCCAGCCCGAACCGTTCGCCGCCCGCGAAACCGGCAGGGCGCAGCAAAGGAGACGACCATGACTGCTGTACAGATCCGGTCCGACTATGCCCAGAGTACCGGCCTTATGGCCGATCCCCGAGCCGTCCGCCGCATTACCGCCTGGCTGGTAGGCGGGGAGCGCCAGGGCGAGGCGCTTGGCGTAGCCTTTGATCTGGCACGGGCGAGCGGCGCCGCACTGACCGGCCTATCCGCCATCGACCCTGATGCAGGGTACCGGCGGGAACCGGTGCCGGCGGGCGGCATCTACTGGGCGGCACGGCTGGCTGGCCGCCGGCGCCAGCAGATGCGCACCCAGGCCGCCGAGGCGTTGGCGGATTTCGAGCGGATTTCTGCTGAAACGGGCATTGCCGGCAAGGCGCGGCATGAAGAAGGGCCGCTCGACAAAGCGCTGGTGGCACTTGCCGGGTGCGATCTTGTCGTGACCCCGGCCGGGACCGACCGTCTGGGGGCACCAGCGGCCTACCGAGACGAGGTGGCGGCGCTGGCGGCGTCAGCCCGGACGGGGCCGGTCTTGCGCGTCAGCCGCCGGCCGATATCCGTCAGCCGGGTCGCACTGCTGGTCGATAACAGCAGCCACGCGCAGACGCTGGCGCAAACCTTTTTGCATAGCGGCCTCTACCCGCACGCCGAAGTTACCGTTATCCCGTTAGGGCAGCAGGCGGCGGAAAGGCTGGCCCAGGAACAGGTGGAGCTTCTGGAGGCGCATGGCCGCCGTGTTTTGCTCGCCCCACCGATTGGCCTTTCGGAGGATGCAAAGGTCATGCAGGAGCGCTTGCAACCCTTCGACCTGATCGCCATGACGACGCTGTCCGACCGTGTCGGCTGGTTCTCTCAGATCCGCGAGAGTGCACACGAGACCGCAGCGGATACTGCGTCGCTGACCCTGCTCCTGTGACCAAGAGGACCTTGCATGTTGGCAATGGATTGCGGCTGTTAGCACCACAATGTATAGCCTGTGCCGCTTTCTTACCCCCATACCACCAGCGTTGAGGCCGCCGCTTGCGGCCGGCCTCATCGTGTTTCTGGTTGCGGTGATTACCACCCAGGTCGCGCTCTATGCGGCCGGACGGGATGCCGATCAGCAGGTTCGCATCTTGAGCCGCGTCTATCTTTCCGGCATTGCGGATGCTGTGGCGCCCATGCTGGAAGCCGGGAATCTGGAGGGATTCGAATCACGTTTCGCTGCCGCGGTCGCCGGTCACGAGGGCATAGTCGAACGGGTGCTTTTCGCCTTCCGAACCGACGGCACCCTGGAAGCGGTAGCGGGCGAAAAGAGTATTTCGGCCGATGAGGCCCGCAATATCAAGGTTGAGGGGTTTCAGATCGACGAGGCTGAAGCTATCGCCTGGGTGTCGCGACGCCTGACACCAACATCCGATTTCGTGCTCGTCTCGGGCCTGGATGTCTCGGAAATCGTTGAACAGCGCAACCAGTTGAGGATTTCGATCATCGGGATCGACCTGATTCTGGCTTCCATCTGCGGCCTGTTTACCTATCTGACGCTCAGGCGAATGAACCGCCCCCTGACAGACTTGGTGGATCGCCTGTCGGTGGCATCGACTGGCCCCGTGAGCGCGATACCGGTGACGGATGAAACACACAACGATCCGCGCATTGCGGCGATCTATGAATCGTTCAACACGATGATCGAATCGGTAAGGGAGCGGGAACGCTTGCGAGATGAACTGGCGGAGCATGAGCAGGCGGCTGCGCTCGGCCGCCTGGCGGCCACCATCGCGCACGAGGTCCGCAACCCGCTGGGCGGGCTGGCGACGGCGGTTTCGACCCTGAAGCGCTTTGGCGATAACGCGGAGGCGCGCGCGGAATCGCTGGGCTTTCTGGAACGGGGGATCGAGGCGCTGGACAAGATCGTGGCCAGCACGCTCAACCTTTACCGTCCCGAAGATGACCGGCACCTCACCAAAAACGACTTTGACGATCTGGAACGGCTTGTGCGGCCGGCGGCGGAGCGCGGCGCGATCCGCCTGGATTGGCATGCCGACCTGCCCGAGACGCTCTCCATAGCCGCCATAGGCGCGCGGCAGGTATTGCTCAACCTGCTGCTCAATGCCTGCGCCGTTACTCCGCCGGGCGGCCGCGTCGGTTTCGCCGCGCGCTTGGAAGACAGTGCCTTGATCTGTGAGATCGCGGACCAGGGCGCGGGCATGCCGCCAGGGCAAGCCGGGCATTTGACCGGGACTGGCGGCCGTTCGGTTCGGTCCAAACGGATCGGGATCGATGTCATCGTCGGCCTACTCGAAACGCTCGACGGCCGCGCATCCGTGGAAACAGACGCAGACCGCGGCAGCAAGGTCACCATCACCATTCCGCTGGAGCCGCTGCATGCCGGATAGGCTGCAAGTTCTCATCATCGAGGACGACCCCGTACTCGGGCCATCGCTGTTGCAGCGCCTGCGCCTGGAAGGGTTCGCACCCAGGCTTGCGCCAACCGGCGAGGCCGCGTTGAAGGAATTCCGGCGTAATCCGCCGGCAGTGGTCGTCAGCGATATCCGCCTGCCGGATATGAGCGGCGAGGACATGTTCTTCGCCATGCTGGAGACCGCCGGCCTGCTTCCAGTCTATTTTGTCACCGCTTTCGGTGAGATTGACCAGGCAGTGCGGCTGATCAAGGCGGGGGCAAAGGATTATCTGACCAAGCCGGTTGATACGGATGCGCTGGTCGATATGTTGCGCAACGCAACGCAGGGCGCGCGCCCCAGCATGCCGGATGCCGGCGACGCTAGCGGCGTTACAGCCAGGGCTGATACCGAGCGGTCCGCGGCGATGCGGCAGGCAGCCCGCGTCCTTGCCAAATTCGCCCGCAGCGACCTGCCGGTGTTGCTGCGCGGCGAGACCGGCGTTGGCAAGGAGGTTGCAGCCCGCCGGCTGCACGCACTCAGTCGCCCGGAAGACTCGCCCTTTGTGGCGGTGAATTGCGCCGCAATCCCTGCCGAACTGATGGAAAGCACCCTGTTCGGTCACGAGAAAGGCGCCTTCACCGGTGCAACGGCCCGAAAACCGGGGCTCGCCGAGTTGGCGGGCGAAGGCTCGCTGTTCCTGGACGAGGTCGCCGAGTTGCCGCCGGACCTGCAGGCCAAGCTGTTGCGGCTGATTCAGGAATGCCGGTTCCTGCCCCTTGGCGCTGCTGCCGAGGCATCGTTTCGCGGGCGGATCATCGCGGCTACCCATGCCGAGATTGAAGCACGAATTGCCGAAGGACGGTTCCGCGAGGATTTATTCTACCGCATCAATGTGCTGGAACTGATCTTGCCGCCGCTGCGCGAACGCGCCGAGGATTTGCCGCATCTGGCCGCGGCCTTGCTGGACGAGGCGAACGCTCGGCTTCAGGAACCGCCAAAGACAATGCTGCCGGAAACGCTGGCAGCCCTTCAGTCCCACGACTGGCCCGGCAATGTGCGGGAGTTGCGCAATCGCATTGAGCGTGCCGTGGTCATGGCGGAGGGGGTGGCGATTTCGCCCGAAGACCTGTTCCCGGAGCGCCTGCACAAGAAAGCCGCGGAGCCAGAGTGCGCCCCTGCCGCATTGCAAGATACGGCCCGTGACGCGGTCCGAAAACGGGTGCAAGCTGCGTTGGAAGCGACTGGCGGCAACCAGACGGAGGCCGCCCGCCTGCTGGGCGTCTCCCGCACGACGGTCTGGAAATACGCGCGGTAATGCCTGGGCAGGTGGGCCGGCCTGGCCGGTTTATCCCGGCCCGATCATGGTTCAGGCAGCGTCGCTCAATTCAGGCATTGCGCTGCAATCCCTGCGGCTGGTTTCAAACGCAATCCACTCGCCGCCAGGGCGGTAGCGATGCTGGACCTGGCCCGCATCGTCCAGGGTCAGCAGGTGAATCCACTCATTGTCGAGCAGGTTCTGAAGCGATGGATGCCGGGCAATCACGCTGCCGATAGCTTCGGCCGGCGCCTCGACTGCAACGGTCAGGCGCAGCGGCTCGTGAACCAAGCGTTTGCCGTCATGCACCGATTGCCATGGCAGCCCGGTGCGCAGGTCGCCACCATTGCCTTCCAGCACGCCAAGGCCGGCGGTGACGTTATGCAACGCCTTGTTACCGCTGCCAAAGGTGCGGTTATCGACGACCGAGGCGTAATATTGCAGGACAATCCAGGATGCCACGATGACTGGGGCCGTCAGGATCAGCTCCAGAACCGAGAAGTTATCGTCCTGCCGCCAGTCATAGGAATGCAGGAAGCACCGGCCTTTAAGGTTCAGGCTGGCGGTTCGGACGCGGGGGGCCGCAATAAAGCCGGCGCAGCCCGCCAACCCCCATTCCGGGCGCACCTGCGACCAGTCCCGCGACCGGGCCAGGATTGCCCGGTCGGCATTGGCGCGGGCCTCGATGCCAAGTCCCGTGGCCCGCTCTGCCCTGCAGCGTTGTCCCGCACGGGCCAGCCAGCCGGTCAGGCGCCGCAGGTCGTCCGCATGGGTTCCCGGTATCCGCGCGGTATCCAGCAGGTCCAATTCGTCCGTGGTGGTGTCGTGCAGACCGGCGGCGAACACGGTATCAGCCGGGATCGCAATTCCCCTTTCGGCCAGGGTTTCGCGTACCGCCGGGTCGTTCAGCACCGCCGCTGCCAGCCGGGCGTTCGGGGCGCCGGAATGGCCGCCGCATGCCCCGCAGTCGAGCCCGCGTGCGTGCGGGTTGTTCCGGGTGGAGGCGCCATGCCCGGCCAGCAGGACAAGCCGGGCAAAACCACGCGTCAGCGACATGCCGCGCAACGCGCCTTCCGCCAACTCGGCCCGGTGATCGGCCGGGATCGCCGAAAGGTCCAGGTTCTGCCCTGTTTCGGGCAATTGCGCCTTGCCTGTCAGCGCCGCCAGACCGTCGGCAATCAGCTTGCCTGCGTACGTGAGGCCCAGGGTTTCGACAAACGCGAATGCGGAAACCGAGGACCGCCGGAACGCCTGCCAAGCCGGACCTGCAGGCGCGGCGTGGCGATGGCCGCAGCCGGCTTCCCCGACCCGATACTGTGGCGCCAACAGCACCGGGCATTGGTCGGTTGCGGTCGCGGCGCCGGCCGTCCGGAAGGAGACCGCAAAGCCGAAGAAGCCGGCGAAACCCAGTGTCTCGACCTCCCGCGTTTCCGCCTCCAGCGCCCGCCGGAATACTTCAGAGCGCACGTCGATGCAAAACACGGCCTGCACTGCCGGCCGTGGCCGGTTGCCAGCAGGGCTGACTTTGTGATCCAGCCTTGCCGCCAGATCTCGCTGCCAGGCCCGTTCATAGGCTGTCTGCAACAAGGTTTGGAGCGCCAGCGGTTCGCTCTTTGCGGCGGCACCTGGCGGCTCTGACAGGGTGGCGCACGCCTCGGCCCATGCCGCCCGAAGTTGCGGCTGATCCAGACCTTCCAGCAATGCGACCTCCCAAGTCAGCCGGGCCGCCAGCAAGGCCGGCAGCGTTTCGTCGTCTCCGCCCCGCAATTCCTGCTGCCACAGCAGCTGCCGCGCATAGGCGGCCCAACCGCCGATGCTGGCCAACAGCCGGTCGAAATAGGCATCCAATGCCAATTCGGAAACGCCAAGCCGGTGCAATGCCTCATGGATCGTGGCTTCAGCAGAATCGGGCAAGGCCTGCACCAGTGCGCGGAAGCCTGGAAGGCCCCAGATGCTGGCGGTCCGGTCCCGTCGGGCCTCTGCCTTCCAGGCTGCAAACGGCGGCAGTTGCTGCCAGGGAGAGGACCAGACCGCCTGGCCCTGATCGAAATATCCTGCGGCCCAGGCAGAAAGCCTGTCCGTCACAATCTGCTCCCACGCAACCCTTGTGACGGATTCGGCTAATGCGGCGACGCTCGGCGACCGTTCCATGGCCGGTTCTTCCCCAACAGAGCAGGCAAGCGCGGCGATGGCCGGTGGTTCGAGCGGCAGGCATGACAGTGGCCCCAGTTCAGCGCGGGCGGCGGCCAGGTCTTGGTCCTTGATCCGACCAGCCTCGATCAGGCCGGCATAGAAGGATGGCGGCATGACCACGCGGGCACCGGTTGCCCGGCCAATCTGCAGCGCGGTATCCGTCAGATTCCGGTTTGCAAACCCGAGGAATGGATTGACGGCCACGAAGTCTTGCAACGGCCAGACCGGGGCGATCCGGCTGATTGCCCGGCAAACCGCGGCGTTAACGGCCGCAGGAGGGATGGTGGAAGTGGACATCAACATGGAATCTCTCCTGGGTCACGCCTTGGTGGTGTTTTTGAAAGGGAGTGCCGCAAGCGCGCGGTCGAACAGAATATGTGTGTAGAGGCCATTCGCGAGCGCGAGCCGCAGGCCTTGCCAGCGCGCCGACTGCAGGCGGTGCAGGACGGTGCCTTGCAGCATGGCCGCGGCCATGAAACCGGCGACGGCAACAATGGTCAGGCCGGTGTGGAGCGGCCCCATGCCCGGCAATGAAGGCAGGCCTGGGCCGAACAGGGCAAAGGCGGCGCTGTGTATGGCAGCCCAGCCGGCGGCTATCGCGGCTGCTGCTGCGGCCGCCCGCCAGAGCGCAGGCCAGCCGCCCGGCAGGCTCGCCGCCAGCATCTGCCCGAGCCCTGTGGCGATGATCATCCCCAGCGCGAGGATCGCCACCGGTGGGGCAAATGCCAGCGCGAGCAGGGCGCCCGCGACGAGTGGCACCGCCAGAACCGGCCAGAGTCTCTGTTCCCCGCCTGCTGTCCTGTAGCCATGGATGCGTTCGGCAGTACCGCCGGCGGAAAGGAACGCGTGCGCCTTGTAGAGCGAATGGGCGACGATATGGACCAGTGCCAGCGGAAAGGCGCCGAGACCACACTGCAACAGCATGAAGCCCATCTGCGCCACGGTGGAATAGGCCAGGGCAACCTTTGCGCTGGTCTGGCAGAGCATGACCAGACAACCGAACAGGGCGGTTGCGAGGCCCGCGGCGGTCAGCAGGATCAGCGCCGCCGGGGTTTGCACGATCAGGTCGGCGAAGCGCAGGATCAGAAACCCGCCAGCATTGACGATGCCGGCATGCAGAAGCGCGGAAACCGGGGTCGGCGTTTCCATCACTTCGATCAGCCAGCCGTGAGTGGGAAACTGGGCAGACTTCAGGAGCGCGGCGACGGCGATCAGCAGGCAGGCGGCGGTGATCCCGGCAGAGGCCTCGAATGCCGGTGCGGCCGCGGCGCTCAGGATGGCGCCGATATCGGCGGTGCCGAACGCAGTCGTCACCAGAACGGCCGCCGCTGCCAGCGCAAGGTCGCCCAGCCGGGCGGTCACGAACTTTTTGCGGGCGGCAGCGATGGCCCGTGGCCGATCCGGATAAAACAGCAGAAGCCGGTGCAGCGCCAGGCTGGTCGCGATCCAGGCCGCCAGCAGGTGCCAGACATTACCGGCCAGCACCAGCAGCATTACCGCCGCCAGCGTTAGCGAAAGGTCAGCGAAGAACCGGCTTTGGCCGGGGTCGCCAGCCAGATAGTTGCGGCTGAACCGCATCACCACGGCGCCGATGAACGAGACCAGCAGAAATAGCGTCACGCTTAGCGGGTCGAGTCGCAGAACCAGCGCGGCAGAGCCCAGGCCAAGGCCCGGGCTGACCTGGCTGCTGTCGATGACGACGATGCCTGTCAAGGCCAGCGCAATAGCAAACGTGGCTCCGGCGGCAGTGCTGGCAATTGCGGGCACGCGGGCGCGTGCCGCCGGGCCGCTGCATCGGTGCAGCGCGGCAACGCTCAGCAAAGCAAGCGGCGCCAGCAGGGCAATCAGGGCAGGGCTCATTTTCGGGGTCCACGGTTGGGGAGGCAGCGTGGCCAGAGCAATACCAAAACGGGTTTCTTGTTAAAAATTCATAGCTTCAATAAAATCGTTCTATTAAAGGGAACGATTATGACGCATCTGAACTATGCCCATCTGCGCTATTTCTGGGTCGTGGCACGCGAAGGGCATCTGACCCGGGCTGCCGCCAACCTGAATGTTTCACAATCGACCCTGTCGGTTCAGATCAAGCGGCTGGAGGAGCAGCTGGGCCAGCAACTGTTCGAGCGCCGCAACCGCCAGTTGGTACTGACGGAGGCAGGGCGTATTGCACTCGACCATGCGGACAGTATTTTTCTTTTGGGAGAGGAGTTGCTGGGAACCCTTGGCCGCCAGACCGGGGTGGACCGGGTTCTGCGCGTGGGCGCTATCAGCACGCTGTCGCGCAACTTTCAGATCGCGTTTCTGGCTCCGTTGATCGGGCGGGACGATGTGCGGATCATCCTGCGGTCCGGCAATCTGGCGGCGCTTCAGGCGGACCTGGAGGCGCACCGCATCGACCTGTTGCTTTCCAACCTCGCGCCGCCGCAAGAATCCGGTGCGGCCTGGGTTGCCCACCTGATCGATCAGCAACCGGTGAGCCTGGTGTGCCGGCCGGGACGGGCTGGGTGCGGTGGCGGGTTGGCCGGCCTGCTTGCGAACGAGCCGCTGATTTTGCCAAGCGCGGACAGCAATATTCGGATCGGTTTCGATGCCCTGCTGGACCGGATGGGCATTGCACCGCGCATTGCGGCGGAGGTCGACGATATGGCGCTGATCCGCCTGCTGGCGCGGGAAAATGTCGGCGTGGCGGTGATCCCGCCGATCGTTGTGCGCGATGAACTGGCGCAAGGCCATCTGATCGAGGCCGCCCGGATCGCGGAATTGGCAGAGTCCTTTTACGTCATCACCCCCACCCGTCGGTTCCCTAACCCGCTCGTGCGGCCGCTGATCCAGCAAGCCCGTCTGCAGACAGGCGACAGGGATGGCGCCAGTCCCGCCGGTCCCTGACCGCGGGCGCGGCGCGGCTATTGCCCGAGCAACTCAATCGAACAGGGTTGCGTCGGCCAGGCGGCGTTTGATCTGGTCCGCGATGTAAAGCGCCAGCGCCTGGATGGTGGAAGTCGGGTTGACCCCGCCGGATGTCACCCAGATGCTGCCATCGACGATGAACAGGTTCTTGACGTCATGGCTGCGGCCCCACGCGTTGACGACCGAGTGTGCCGGGTCCAGGCCCATCCGCGCCGTGCCGAGCAGATGGCCCGGATAGTTCAGCGCCGTGCGGGAACAGCGGATATCGCGGGCGCCTGCCGCCTCCAGAATCTCGGTCGCCCGCGCGATGCCGTGTTCCATCATCGCCCTGGTGTTATCGCTGAGGGTATAGTCGACCTTCGGTGCGGGGATGCCGTGGCTGTCTTTCAGCACGGGATCCAGCGTGACGCGGTTATGCTCCTCCGGCAAATCTTCGCAGGCGACGCCGATCTGCAGGCGGCGATGGTAGAGCGTGCGGAATATGCGATGATGCTCGCGGCCCCAGGGCAGGCGGCCGGCGATCATGCTGGTTGTGGCCTCGTTCACCGGCCCGGTGCCGCGCGAGAATTGCAGCATGTAGCCGCGCACGAAGCCGCGCGCGCGGTCGGTCTCATAGAATTCCTTGCTCCACATCAGCGTTTGCGGGGCGCGGTCGCCGTCCATCTCCTCATCCACATAGCCCGCCACCATCGGCCAGGGATGCAGCATTAGGTTTCGACCAACCAAGCCGGAGGAATTGGCGAGGCCGTTGGGAAAGCGCGCGGAGGCGGAGTTCAGCAGCAGCCGCGGCGTGCCAACCCCGTTGGCCGCCAGGATTACGACTTCAGCCGGCTGGAACCGCTCCACCCCATCGGAATCGTAATAGACGACGCCGGAGGCCATACCGTGTTCATTGGTCAGGATTTCGCGCACGCGGCAGTTGGTGCGCAGTTCAACGCCTGCGCGGATCGCCGCCGGCCAGTAGGTGATGTCGACACTTGCCTTTGCGCCCTGGGCGCAGCCGGGTGTGCAGTTGCCCAGATTGATGCAAGCCGCACGGCCATCGTATTCCACGGTGTTGACGGCGATGTCGGACGGCCACCAGTGCCAGCCAAGCCGGTTGGTGGCCTGGGCGAAGCGCGTGCCGGTCCTGCCGAGCGGCCACCGGCGGCATGGTTGGCTGGTGCGATGGAGAGGCAGGGTCGCCCGCCACGCCTGCCACCCCCATGATTCGGTCATTTTCGGCGAACCATGGCTCCAGCGTCCAATAATCGATGGGCCAGTCGTCGGCAATGCCATCCAGCGTTTTCACCTTGAAGTCGGATGGGTGCAGTCGCGGGAAATGGGCGGTGTAGTGGACCGTCGCACCGCCAACGGCATTGTAGTTCGCGATTTTCATCACCGAATTGTCGTCGTTGACCGGATAGTCCGCGGTCAGCCGGCGGCGGTTTGGCAGGATGTCGGCGTCGCCGTAGCGCTTGGCCTCCCAGTCGCGACCGTTGGTGGGGTAGTCGGTCGATTTCACCCAGTCGCCCTGCTCCAGGCACAGAATGCGCATGCGTGTGTCGGCCAGGCTCCACGCGGCTGCGGCACCGGATGCGCCGGAGCCGATGATGAGCACGTCGACCATCTCGTCGGTTGGGCGGGGAGTGCCGGTTTCGGCGATCATCTGCGGCACCCTCTCATGCGCCGTAACCGTCGAGGTCGCGCCACATGCGCGGGCGTTTGCGCTGCACATCCAGCAGCGCCCAGTCGCCCGGCTCCAGCACATGGCCTTTGGGGAAAGGTGGGCACGGTTCGCGGCCGAGGGCGCGGAACACCCGGTCGTCGCGGTAGTAGCACTGCAGCACCGCCCGGCCGAGTGCGACCGTCACCGGCCCCGGTCGTTCCAGCAGTGTCATGGCTGCGGCCTCCGCCGCCGCCTCGTCCAGCCCAGCGAAATCGTCGCCTGCGATCTGGCTCAGTTCGCTCAGCGCCTGCCGCACGGCTTCCCGATCCCGACCCAGCGAGGCGGCGATGTCGGCGAAGATCGCCGCGTCATCGGCACCGGGCAGGCCATGCTCCGCAGAGGCTGGCACCATGATGCCGGCAAGACGGCGCAAATCGCGCAATTCCGCGGGGGTTAGCGCGATTTCGGGACTGTGTGGCATCGGACTCTCGATTGAACGGGCGAAGGCAATCACTGTTGCGACCGGCGCAGCGGCGGTCAAGGCTGACGGCTTGGCAGTGGCGTGAGCCCGTGGTCAGACCCGTGCCGATCCGCCGATCCCAGTGCCTGCGCGCCTGGCTCATCCGGCAGTGCCGCGGACGAACAGGTCGAGCGCGAGGGCGAGGCGGGCTTCGTCATCCGCTGCCGTTTGCGGGCCGGGGGCAGAAGAGACCAGGCGCTCAATTGGGTTCTCATAAACCATGTCGCAAAGGATGCGGGCGGCAAGCGACGTGTCGGTGGATGGGATTTCACCCCGTGCGACCGAGCGCTCCAATTCATCCTGCACGATCCGGCGAGCCGCGCGCGGGCCTTCCTCCAGGAATGCCTCCGCCAAGTCGGGCGAGCGTTGTGCCTCCGCCACCACGGCCCGCAGGATGGCCACCGGCTTGTCCGACATGACCCGGCGCATATCGGGCGTCAGCATCTGCCAAAGGCGTTCCCGCAACGGCAAGTCTGCTTCCTCCGCCCGTGGTGGCCGCACAAATGACAGGCGGATGCGTCGGATGCAGGCGGTAAACAGCGCGGCGCGGTTGTCGAAGACCTGATAGACGGTGCGCTTGGACATGCCGGCCTCCCGCGCAATGGCGGACATGCTGGCGCCGTGCAAGCCACGTGACACCAGAACGCGTTCCATTGCATCCAGAATCAACTGCTCCCGTTCCTCCGTACAGAGTTGCCGGGGGCGCCCCGGTCCGCGGCTGGGTGTTGGCGTGCTGCCATTTGGGGTAGCGTGGTCGGAGTCGGTCAAATCTTATGTCCCGGCTTGGTCAGCCGCTTGCTTTTCGGTTGGGATGTTTATATAAGAAACCATGTAGTTTCCTTATTATCAAACTTTATCGCAGAGCGGCAGAGCGATTGCGCTGACGCCAAGGAGAGCCCCTCGATGCGCAGTCGCTGTTTTCGATTGCTGACGCTGCCGGCATTGGTGTTGGCCGCCTGGGTTGCGGCGTTTCCGGCCTTGGCCCAGCAAGGCGGACCCGTTCCGGTGACGGTCGTGACCCTGAAGCAGCAGGATGTCACCATCACCTCCACCCTGCCCGGCCGGGTTGTCGCTAGCGGCGTTGCCGAGGTTCGGCCGCAGGTCGACGGTTTGATCATGGAGCGCCTGTTCCGAGAAGGCGGCCGGGTCGAAGAGGGGGAACCCATGTACCGGATCGACCCGGCAACCTACGAGGCGTTGGTGGCGGCGCCCAAGGCGCCGGTGGCGCACTCAACGGCACGCAACCGCTCTGCCGGCAAGGAGGCAGAGCGGTTGCAGCGGCTGGAGGGGCGTAACGTCATCAGTGAAAAGGTGTTGGACGATGCCCTTGCCGAACGCGATGCTGCCGCGGCCGCGTTGCAGGTGGCGGAGGCCGAGTTGCTGTCGGCCAACATCAACCTGGACCGCACGACCCTGCGGGCGCCGCTGGCGGGAATGGTCGGCCGATCGCTGACCACCAAGGGCGCGCTGGTAACGGCCGGCCAGGGGGAGCCGCTGGCCGTGATCCGGCAATTGAACCCCATCCTGGTGGACGTGACCCAGTCGGCGGCGGAATTGCTGGAGTGGCGCCGGGGCGATGCCATCAACCGGCTTGCAGATGCGGACAAGACCGTACGCCTGCAATTGGCCGACGGGCGCGAATATGAGCATACCGGCTCGGTTACGGCGGCAGAACCGCATGTGAACGAGAGCACCGGCGTCGTTACCCTGCGGATGGAGTTTCCCAATCCGGACCAGTTCCTGCTGCCTGGCATGTATGTTCAGGTGGAAATGCCCCAGGGCATAGCGCGGAACGTGGTGCTGGCGCCGCAGGAAGGCGTGACCCGCGACCGGCGGGGCCGTCCGATTGCGTTGGTGGTGAATGGCGAGAACATAGTGGAGCAGCGGACGCTGACGGTGCTGCAGCCATTGGGTTCGGATTGGATCGTCACAAACGGCCTGGCGGAAGGCGACCGCATAATCGTCGAAGGCCTGCAAAAAGTCGGGCCGCAAGCGCAGGTGGCCCCGGAAGAACGCAAGCCGGAACAGCCGGCTGCCGGCAAAACCCAGGCTCCAAAAGCCGAATAGAAAGAGCCGGCCATGGCACAATTCTTCATCAGCCGCCCGGTTTTCGCCTGGGTGATCTCGATCATCATCATGGGCGTGGGGCTGCTGTCGATCCTCACCCTGCCGGTATCGCAGTATCCGGATATTGCGCCGCCCTCCGTGACGGTGACGGCGACCTATCCGGGCGCATCCGCCGATACGGTGGCCAACACGGTCACCCAGGTGATCGAACAGCAGATGACCGGGCTGGATGGGCTGCGATATTTCAAGTCGAGTTCGACATCCGCCGGCCGGTCGGAACTCACGCTGACCTTCGAAACCGGCACCAATCCGGACATTGCCCAGGTCCAGGTTCAGAACAAACTGGCGCAAGCGACGCCGCTGCTGCCGGAGCCGGTGCAGCGCCAGGGAATCAGCGTGCGCAAGTCGTCCGCGGGCTTCCTTCTGGTCATCGGTCTGATTTCGGATGACGGCTCGCTGACCCAGGTTGATCTGGCCGACTACATGACGTCGAACATGGTTGATCAGTTCAGCCGCATCTCCGGTGTCGGCGATGTGCGGGTGTTCGGGTCGCAGTACGCCATGCGAATCTGGCTGGACCCTTCCAAGCTCGCGGCGTTCGAAATGACGCCGTCCGATGTTGTCAACGCCGTGGGTGCGGAGAATGCGCAGATATCGGCCGGCGCGTTCGGCGAGCTGCCCGCGCCGGAAGGCCAGCAACTGAACGCAACCGTAACCGCCCAATCCCTGCTGCAGACGCCGCAGGACTTCGAACAGATTGTTCTGCGTGCCGAGACCGATGGCGGTCTTGTGCTGCTGAAGGATGTTGCGCGGGTAGAGATCGGGGCCGAAAGCTATCAGACCCAGGCCCGTTACAAGCGGCAGCCGGCCGCCGGCATGGCGATCCAGCTGGCGAGTGGCGCGAATGCCCTGGAAACCGCGGATTTGGTGCGCGAGCGGCTGGCGGAAATCGAGCCGTTCTTCCCCGAAAACGTCTCCTATACAATTCCCTACGACACGACGCCGTTCGTGCGCATCTCGATCGAAGAAGTGGTCAAGACCCTGTTTGAGGCCATCGGGCTGGTCTTCCTGGTGATGCTGCTGTTCTTGCAGAACCTGCGGGCGACCATCATCCCGACGCTGGCCGTGCCCGTTGTGCTGCTGGGCACGTTTGGCGTGCTGGCGGCGGCGGGCTTCAGCATCAACACCTTGACCATGCTGGCCATGGTGCTGGCGATTGGCCTTTTGGTGGACGATGCCATTGTCGTTGTTGAAAATGTCGAGCGGCTGATGGAGGAAGAAGGGCTGGAGCCGATTGCGGCGACGCGCAAGTCGATGGGGCAGATCACCGGCGCGCTGATCGGCATCGCGCTTGTGCTCTCGGCGGTATTCGTGCCGATGGCATTTTTCGGCGGTTCCACCGGCGTTATCTACCGCCAGTTTTCCATCACCATCGTTTCGGCGATGGCATTGTCGGTGGTGGTGGCGCTGACGCTGACCCCTGCCTTGTGCGCCACGCTATTGCGCAAGCGCGATGTCCATCGCAAGCGTCGCGGGCCTTTCGGTTGGTTTAATAGCGGGTTCGGCGCGACGCAGGGCGGATATGTGAAATCCGTTGGCTGGATCGTGCGCCGACCATTCCGTGTCGGCATTATCTATCTTCTGATGGCCGGTTGCATGGTTGTGCTGTTCATGCGTACGCCGACCGGTTTTCTGCCCCAGGAAGACCAGGGCATCCTGTTCACCTTCGTCCAGGGCCCAAGCGGTGCCACGGCCGGTCGCACGATCGACGTGCTGGAGAAGATCGAAGACCACTTCCTTGACGGCGAAAGTGAGAACGTCGAATCGATCTTTACGGTCATGGGCTTCAGTTTTGCCGGCAGCGGGCAGAACATGGGCCTGGGCTTTGTCCGCCTGAAAGACTGGGACGAGCGGACTGGCCCCGGACAATCTGCCGACGCAATCGCGGGCCGCGCATACGGCGCGTTGGGGCAGATCCGCGATGCGCTGGTATTTCCGGTGGTGCCGCCGGCGGTGCGGGAACTGGGCAATGTCAGCGGCTTCGACCTGTTCCTGCAAGCCCGGGCCGGCCAAACCCACGAACAACTTCTGGAAGCGCGCAACCAGTTGCTCGGGATGGCCTCGCAGAGCCCGCTGATCAGTTCCATTCGGCCAAGCGGGCTGGAGGATTCGGCCCAGTACAATCTGGATATCGACTGGCGCGCCGCCGGCGCTGTCGGCATTAACGCGCGCGACGTTGCCGATTTGCTTTCGGTTGCCTGGGCCGGTGCCTACGTCAACGACTTCCTGGACCAGGGCAGGATCAAACGCGTCTATGTACAGGGCGAGCCGGAGAGCCGGTCCCTGCCGACCGATATTGAGCGGTGGCGCATCCGCAACGGGCATGGCGGACTGGTGCCGTTCTCGAACTTCGCGGAGGGCAATTGGCAGTTCGGCCCGCAGGGGCTGACCCGCTACAACGGCATTCCGGCCATGCAGATCCAGGGTACGCCGGCGCCGGAGGTGGCGACTGGCGAGTCGATGGCGGAACTGGAGCGGCTGGCAGCGCAACTGCCGCAAGGCTTTGGGCTCGCCTGGACCGGTCTGTCGCTGGAGGAACGCGAGTCCGGAGCCCAGGCCCCCTTGCTTTACGCCTTGTCGCTGCTGGCGGTCTTTCTCTGCCTTGCCGCGCTCTATGAGAGCTGGGCGATTCCCTTTGCCGTCATGCTGGCCATGCCTATCGGTATTCTGGGCGCATTGGTCGGCGCCTGGATCGGCGGGTTCGAAAACGGCGTGTTCTTCCAGGTTGCCCTGCTGACCGTGGTCGGCCTGACAGGCAAGAATGCGATCCTGATCGTCGAGTTCGCACGGGACCGACAGGAAGCGGGGGAACCGTTGTTCGAAGCCATCCTGGTAGCCGCACGTCAGCGGTTCCGACCGATCATCATGACATCCATGGCCTTTTCGCTGGGCGTGCTGCCACTGGTCCTGAGTTCAGGTGCAGGGTCGACAGGCCGGACGGCCATCGGCTCCGGTGTTCTGGGCGGCACGCTGTCGGCAACCATCCTGGGCGTGCTGTTCGTGCCGTTGTTCTATGCCGGTATCCGGCGGATCGCGCCGTTCCGCGAGTCCGCCGAACGTTGACCGGCTGGCGGGTGAGGGGGATACAGTCCCCGCCCGTTCGACGGGCAGAGAGGAATGGCGCGGTCACTCCCAGGTGGCGGGGCCGTCACGGTCCGCATCCCACTGGTTCCAGTGCAGCACCTCGTCCAGCGGCGGGCGTTTCGCCGGCTTGAAGTCGGTGCCGATGGTGTAGGCGACTGGCAGCAGGCCGACCTGCATGATGCCCTCCGGAATGCCGAGCAGCTGCGCCGCCTCCGCCTCGTTCTGAAGATGCAATGTGGTCAGGCAGGAACCGAGGCCGCGGGCGCGCAATGCCAGCTGGAAGCTCCAGACCGCCGGCATGATCGAGCCCATCAGCCCGGCCCAGACTCGGCGCGGCGGATCGGCCGGCAGGTGATCGACGCGGATGCAGGGGATCACATGCACCGGCACGTCCTGCAAATGTTGGGCCAGATAGTCGGCCGAATCGTAAACGCGGCTGTCCTGCGCGCGGTTCTGCTCCTCCGCCTTGACGCGGGAATCCCGCAGATAGGTGCCGGCGCCGCGGCGGTAGATATCCGCCAGCGCCTGCCGCTTGCCGGCATCCGTCACCACCACCCAGCGCCAGCCCTGGCGGTTGCTGCCGGTGGGCGCCTGCAGGGTCAGTTCCAGGCACTCGCGGATCACCGTCTCCGGCACCGGCTTTTCCAGGTCCAACCGCTTGCGCACCGCGCGGGTGGTCGAGAGCAGGGCATCCGTGACCGAGAGATCGTAAACACTCATGGGGCGAGTCCTTTGCGTTTATGTCGGTTCTTTGCTGGCGCCAAGCATGGGCCAGAACCGGACCGGGGGAAAAGGCGTTTCTGCCGGAGAGGGCGCGATCGGTTGCTAAACGCCCAGCCAAAGATGCTGGGCCTCCGTATCCGCCCGGATCGCTACGGGAGAGCCCTGCCAGACGATCCGGCCGCGCCCGACAATGGCCACATCGTCGGCAAGGCTGGTGGCGAAGCCGAAATTCTGTTCCACCAGAACGATGGTCAGGCCGGTGGCTTTCAACCCTGCCAGCTTGTCGTGGATGGTGCGCACGATGATCGGGGCGAGGCCCTCGGTCGGCTCGTCCAGCAGCAACAGCCGGGGATTCATCAGCAGCGCGCGGGCAATCGCCAGCATCTGCTGTTCGCCGCCGGAAAGCTGGGTGCCGCCGTTGTCCAGGCGCCCGGCCAGCGCCGGGAACAGGTCGAGGACACGCTCCATCGTCCAGGCTGTGGGGTCCGTAGAGATCGAAACGCGCCCGGCGATTTGCAGGTTCTCGCGCACGCTGAGCGAGGGGAAGATGTCGCGGGTTTCCGGCACATAGGCGATGCCGCGCCGGGCGATCTGGTCGGGGCGGAGGCCGGCGAGGGGCTGGCCGTCAAGGCGCACCTCGCCGCCTTGCACCGGCAGCAGGCCCATGACGGTCTTGAGCGTCGTGCTCTTGCCCGCACCGTTCCGGCCGAGCAGGGCGAGCACCCGGCCCGCTCCGGCCCGGAAATCCATGCCGTAGAGCACCTGGGTTTCGCCATAGCCGCTGTCCACGGCGCGAAGTTCAAGCATCGCCCCAGCTCCCCAGATAGATCTCCCTCAGCAGCGGGCTGTTGCGGGCGTCGCCGGGCGTGCCGTCGAACACGACCTCGCCATGATTCAGCACCGTCACCGTGTCGGCGATGTCGAAGGCCAAGTCCATGTCGTGCTCGATGATGAGCAGCGTCAGGTCGCGCGGCAGACTGTGGAGGAGGGCGTGCAGGCTGTTGGCCATCTCCGGGCTGACGCCGGATGTGGGCTCGTCCATCAGGATGACGCTGGGCCTGGTGGCAAGAGCCAGCGCCACCTCCACCTGTCTGCGCGCGCCATAGGAAATGGCGCTGACGGTCTGGTCGAGTACCGGCGTCAGGTTCGTTTGCGCGGCAACTTCTGCCACGGTCTCGCGCACCTCTGGCTGCGCCAGGCTGTCGCTTGCTAGGCTGCGGGCGGAGCCCTGGGCGATGGCGGCGGCGAGGCCCAGATTCTCCGCGACCGTAAGCCCATCGAACAGGGTGTTGCGCTGATAGCTTCGGGCCAGGCCCCGCCGGGCGCGGGCAGCGGCCGGGAGGCGGGTGATGTCCTCTCCGCCCAGGTGGATGCTGCCGCTGTCCGGCCTCACCTCTCCCGTCAACTGGTGGAATAGCGTGGTCTTACCGGCGCCGTTCGGACCCAGCAGCACGCGGCGCTCGCCCCTTTCCAGGTTCAGCGAGACGTCGCGCGTGACCTGGATCGCGCCGAAGCTTTTGCAGAGGCTGCGGGTTTCAAGCATCGTCGGTGCTCCGTGATGGCCGCAGGCGTACAAGGCGGCTCTCCAGCCAGCCGAACAGGCCGTTGGCGCGGGTCATCACCACGGCGATCAGGATCGCGCCGACGATCAGGTGCCAGTGGTTGGTGTAGGCAGCGACCTCGTGCTTCAGGCTGACGAAGGCAGCCGCGCCGACCAGCGGCCCGACAAGGGTGCCGAGGCCGCCCAGGATCACCACCACCAGCGCCTCGCCCGAAACCGTCCAGGAAAGCAGGCCCGGCGAGATGAACATGCTGTGCTGGGCTGCGAGCGCGCCGGCCGCACCCGCGATCATGCCGGAAAGGCCGAACATGTCCGCCTTGGTCCGCCAGACCGTCAGGCCCAGCGCCCGCATGCGCTGCTCGTTGTGCAGGATGCCGACCAGACTGCGGCCCATGCCGGAGCGGAGCAGCAGCGCCGCAAAGCCATAGGCGAGCGCCAGCGCGGCCAGGCAGAACAGTGCAAAGGTTCGGGAATCGCCCAGGTTTATGCCGAGCGCGGAAAGGTCCAGGCGCGGGATGCCGGCCAGGCCGTCGTCGCCGCCAAACAGGGGCGACTCGAACACGTAGGCGTAGCCCATCTGGCCGAATGCCAGGGTGGCCATGATGAAGAAAATGCCTTGCGTACGGGCGCAGATCGCGCCGATCAGCCAGGCCGCAGCACCGGCCAGCGCCATGGCGGCGGCCATGGCGAGCGGTGGGCTCAGCCCAGCCTCCGTGCTCAGCAGGGCATAAGCGTAGGCGCCGGCGCCCATCAGCGCGCCATGGCAGAGCGAGACCATGCCGCCGAAGCCCGCGACCAAGTCCAGGCTGACCGCCAGCATGGCGAGGATCGCGATTTCCGCCAGGATCTCCAACCCGAAATAGCCGGTGGTGAAGGCATAAAGAATACCGGCGGCGGCGAGCAGCAGCAGCGTTGCATAGCGGAGCGGCGTGTGGCGGAACATGCGCGCCGTCTCTAGCCCCGTGCTGGGAACAGGCCGGCCGGGCGCAGCACCAGCACGGCAGCGAGTAGGCCGTAGATCAGGACCGAGGCCAGTTGCGGCGCCAGCACGGCGCCGAAGGTCTGCACGAAACCGAACACCAGCGAGCCGGCGACCGCGCCCTTCAGGCTGCCGAGGCCGCCGATCACGATCACGATCAGGGTCGGGATCAGGATTTCCAGCCCCATCTCCGGCCGGACGGAGAGCAGCGGCGCGGCCACCGCGCCGGCAAGCCCGGCCAGCGCGCAGCCGACGCAAAACACCAGAAAGAACAGTCGCTCCACCCGGATGCCGAGGCAGGCGGCCATGGCATCGTTGTCGACCCCCGCCCGGATCATCGCGCCGACCTGGGTGCGGTTCAGCACCAGGGCGAGCCCGGCCAGTACCGCAAGGCCCAAGGCGATGACGAACAGCCGGTAGGTGGGATACTTGACGCCGAGCAGCGCCACCCGGCCCGTCAATACCTCCGGCGTGTTCAGGCTGAGTGGCAGGTCGCCCCAGACGATGCGGGTGAGGTCCAGGAGGGCGAAGATCAGGCCGAAGGTCACCAGCACCTGCGCCATCGGCCCGGCCTGCCGCAAGTGCCGGATCAGGCCGGCATAGAGCAGCACCCCGACCGCGGCGACGCCGACCGGCGCCAGCAGGAACCCCAGCCAATAGCCGCCGAGTCCGGCGAGGGTCGCCGCCAGATAGGCACCGAGGGCATAGAGTGCGCCATGGGCCAGATTGACGAAGTGCATCAGGCCGAAAATCACGGTCAGTCCGATCGACAGCAGAAACAGTAGCATGGAGAGTTGCAGCGCATTCAGCGTCTGCAACGCCCAGAATCCGGTATCACTCATGCCCTGGCAGGACTCCCTTGCGCGCCCGCAGGGGAGGGTGCGCCCCTCCCCATTGGCTGCGTTACATCTTGCAGCCGTTCACCGGGTCGCGCTCGTCCGGCAGGGTGGCGAGCAGCTTCTGAGTCAGGCCGTTCTCGCCCTGCACCGTCTCGTAGACATAGATCGGCTGGACGATGTTGTTGGTTGTCGGGTCAATCGAAAGCTGGCCGCGCGGTCCCTCGAACTTGACCTTGGGCAACGCTGCGGCAATGGATTTGCGGTCGGTCGCACCGGATTTCACCGCCTCGATCAGAGCGCGAGCGCTATCGTAGCCCTGCACCGCGTATTCCGACGGTTCGCGCCCGGTCTTGGCTTTGAAGGCTTTTACAAACGCCTTGTTCACAGGCGTATCCAGGGTTGGGATGTAGTGCAGCGAGGTAATCACGCCCTCCGCCGCCGGCCCCTGTGCGTTGACGTAGAGCGGCGAAGTCAGGAAGCCGGAAGCATAAAGCGGCATGGTCTCCTTCAGACCGAAGCTGTCGTACTGTTTGACGAATGAAATGGCCTCGCCGCCGGCATAGAACACGAACACCGCATCGGCGCCGCTGGATTTGGCCTTGGTCAGGTAGGGACCGAAATCCTGGGTCTTCTGGAAGGGGGTATAGTCCTGCCCGACCACCTTGCCACCAGCTTCCGTAAAGGCAGCGGCGAACGTCTCGATCATCTGGCGGCCGGCCGCGTAGTCCGGCGCCAGGGTGTAGACCTTGCGCACGCCCTGATCGTACATCCAGGGCCCCATCGGCCGGTTCACCTGGCTGTTGGAGAAGGACAGGCGGACGATATAGGGGCTGCACCGCTCGCCCGTGGCCTGATCGTTGCCGGCGTTGGCGACGATCAGCGGCACCTCTGCCCCGTGCACCAGATCGCGCACCGCGCCCAGCACGCCGGAGGAGACGATGCCGGCCATGATGGTGACCTGATCCTGCAGAATCAGCTTCTTGGCCTTGGCGAGACCGACCGGCGGTTTGACCTCCGTATCCTCGCGCACCAGTTCGAAGGTCGCGCCGGACGCCTCGCCGTGGGTCTCGAGCGCGAGCGCGAATCCGTCGTCGATTTCCTGGCCGAGCGCGGCATAGACGCCGGAATATGGCAACAGCAGGCCGACCTTGATCTCGGCGGCGGCAGCGACGGAGTGCAGCAAAAGGCCGGTGGCGAGCCCGGCGAGGGCAGCCTTGACGGTGCGGGACATGAGGTTTGATCCTCCCGTTATTTTTCCTGGATGCGGTGCCGGGCGGCGCACCGACACGTGGGGTAATACCAGACTTTGCGCTGCCCTGTCTGCCTGTTCCTGAGGCAGGCGGCATTCAACCGGCCCATGCCATCCAGCCACCTGCCCAGAGCCAGAGACAGGCGGCGGCCATGGACAGCAGCGTCATCGGAACGCCTGCCCGTGCGAAATCGGCAAAACTGAGCCGGACACCCACATGCTCCGCCCGTTCTGCGACGATCAGGTTGGCGAGGCTGCCGACCAGCAGCAGATTTCCCGCCAAGGTCGATAGCAGCGCGAGGCCGTAGAGCGCATTCGTTGGCGGGTCCGCCCACACCGTCAGCAGCAGGATCACGGCCGGCACGTTGCCGATTGTGTTGCTGAGGGCGAGTGAGAGCGGGGCCAGGATCGCCAGGGTTTCCGGCAACAGGCCGGCCTTGGCCAGCCAATCCATGCCTGTTTGGCCGAGGCCGGTGCCGGCGAAGGCGGCGGTGACGGTGAACAGGCAGGCGAACAGCAACAGCAAATGCCAATCGACCGCGCCGATCATATCCCGGCTGGCCATGCGCCGGCTGGCGAGCAAAAGGCCCGCGAGGGCCAGGGCGCTGACCTCACGCGGCAGCGGCGTCGCAAACAGGGCGATCAGCACGCCAGTCGCCAGCAATCCTTTGCCGATCTGGAAATGATCGTGGACGCCCGGGGCCGGTGGCGGCGTGGTGGGGGGATGGACGGCAGCAAGCTCCTTTCGCCAGACAACGCAGACCGTCACATGCACCGCCAGCATGGCCATCAGTGCTGGCGGTGCGCAGACCGCAGCGAATGTCAAGAAGTCCAGACCACTTACCTGACCAATCAGGATGTTCTGGGGATTGCCGATCAGTGTTGCGGCCGAACCCGCATTGCTACCGCCGGCAAGGCCGACGAGAAAAGGCCTTGGGTCCAGGCCGCGTGCTGCCAGACCCTGGCAAAGCAGCGGTGCCAGGGCAAACACGACGATGTCATTGGCCAGCACCGCGGAAAGCACGCCGGCCAACGCAACCGTCATCGCCAAAAGCGCCCGAGGCCCGGCCTTTGCGTTCGTGATGCGGCGGGCACATAGGCCATAGAAGCCGGCGCCGGCGAACTGTGCCGACAGGATCATCAGCGCAAATAGCACCAGAAGCGTGGGCACATCCTGCGCCGCGCCGATACGCGCCGCATCGGTCGCACCGAACGCCAGCAGTACCGCCACCGCCAACAGGGCGATGCCGGTCCGGTCCATGCGCAGGCCCGGCACCCGGCCCAATGCCATGCCGATATAGGTGAACAGGAATGCCGCTGTGATCAGCGCAGTCTGGTCTGGCAGGGCAGCAGGCATCGGGTTCGCGCCCATGGCAGTGGGGAAGGGCGGCTTTATGGGCCGACATGGCCAGACTAGGCTAGGGCTGGTTTTCAGCCGTTTCGGGCGGGAAATAGGTGATTGCTACCGCCTCTGACAATGCGCCGATGGCAAGCTGAAGCTGGTCCAGGAACCGGTGCAGGTGCGCGGCCGTGATTGGCTGTTCCGGTCCGGCCTCCATCATGTCCGCCAATGCCGCCTGGGCGTCGTCGATCCGGCCGGTCGGGATTTCCGGCAGGCGCTGTTTCAGCCGTTTCAGCGTGGTTGCAATGGAATCGGCGCAGCAGGCCACCGACCGGGAGAATTCCGGCTCGAACAGCATGAAGCTGGTGACGTCGCGGGCATAGTCTCCCGCCGGGTATTTGCTGCGATAGAGATGGTAACCAGCAAGCGACCGGATCAGCGCGTTCCACTGCACCGATAGCAGGGCGTGATCGTCATCGTCAGACGCCAGGCTCAGATAGCCGATGTCGAGAACGCGGCTGGTTTGATCGGCGCGCTCAATCTGTTTGCCGAGATTGTAGAACAGCCAGGGCTCACCGCGGGTCAGGGTGCTTTCGACGATACCCTCGCTCGTCTGGCAGGCGGTTTTGATTTCCTGGCAGATTTCCGAAACGTTGGAGAGGCGGATATCGCGGCCGGTCAGCTTGGCATAGCGGTTGTGGAGCATGTTGAGATGCGTCCACAATTCCGTGCTGATGAGATGCCGGGCGCCGCGCGCATTTTCCCGCGCCATGCGCACGGAATAGGCGACCGAGGTCGGGTTCTTGTCGTCCAGCAGGTAGAAGGCCAGAATCGAGGTTGCGTCGGCATCGCTATGACTTTCACGGTACTGTTCCAGGTCGCCGCAGATGCGCAGGATGCGCTCCCACTTCTCCCCGGATGTTTCGGTGCCGGCATAGGTTTTGGTGATGTCGATCAGCCGTGCCAGCGCCTCCGCCCGCTCCATATAGCGGGCCAGCCAGAACACGTCGGACGCGAAGCGGGAGAGCAAATTAGGCAAGGACCCAGGTATCCTTCGAGCCGCCGCCTTGGGAGGAATTGACCACCAGCGAGCCGCGCTTCAGCGCGACACGGGTCAGCCCGCCGGGCAGTACCCAGGTGCTGTCGCCGGTGACCGCGAACGGCCGCAGATCGACATGGCGCGGCTCGACACCCTGGCGGGTGAGCGTCGGCGCGACCGAGAGTTTGATCATCGGCTGGCTGATGAAATTGCGGGGATCGGCCTCCACCTGCCGGCGCAATTCACGCAGCGCCTTCTTGCTGGCATGCGGGCCGACGACAACGCCATAGCCGCCGGAGCCGCCGACCGGCTTGGTCACCAGCTTGTCGAGATTGTCGAGGGTGTAGGAAAGGCCTTCTTTCTCGCGGCAGATATGGGTTTCGACATTGCTCAGGATCGGGTCCTGTTGCAGGTAGTAGCGGATCAGCCGGGGCATGTAGGCATAGATCGCCTTGTCGTCCGCCGCACCGGTGCCAACCGCGTTGGCGAGGGTGACGTTGCCTTTGCGGTAGGCCGCAAACAGACTGGCCACGCCCAGCATACTGTCCTTGCGGAAGGCTTTTGGGTCGAGGAAATCGTCGTCGATCCGCCGGTAGATCACATGCACCGGCTTGATGCCGGCGGTGGTGCGCATGAACACGCGGTCATTTTCCACCACCAGGTCGCGGCCTTCGACCAAAGGCACCCCCATCTCGCGCGCCAGGAAGATATGCTCGAAATAGGCCGAGTTATAGGCGCCCGGTGTCAGCACCACCGTGTTCGGTTGCGCGATCTTCGCCGGTGCGACCGCCTGCAGCGCCTTGGCCAGTTGCCGGCCGTAGTCGTCCACGTCGGCAATGTTGATGCCTTCGGCCAGGTCGGGGAAAGCGCGCATCATCAGATGCCGGTTTTCGATGACGTAGGAGACGCCGGAAGGCGTGCGGGCATTGTCCTCCAGAACCATGAAGTCGCCGGCATCATTGCGGACGATGTCGATGCCGGCGATATGGGCATAGACCCCTTGGGGTGGCACGAAGCCTTCCATCTCGGGCCGGTATTGCGGGTTGCCTTTGACCAACTCCACCGGCACGACGCCATCGCGGAAGATGTGGCCGGCATTGTAGATGTCGCGCAGGAACAGGTTGATCGCCGTCACGCGCTGTTCGACGCCGCGGCGGATCTGGTCCCAGTCCCGCACGGTGAGGATTCGCGGGATCACGTCGAACGGCAGAACCCGGTCGATGGCATCGCGGTCCGAATAGACCGTGAAGGTGATGCCGAGATTGAACAGATCCCGGTCGGCCAGCCGCGACCGCCGCCGCAGGCTGGCCGTGTCCATGCCGTCCAGGCGTTGCCAGATCCGCGTGACCTCCGGATTGCCTGCCCGCTGCGAGGCCAGCTCGCAGAAGAAGTCATGCGGATCGTAGGTGCTCATCAGACCGGAGGCGGTCTGTGCGCGATGGGGATCGGACTGAGATGTGCCAGTATGGAGCAAGGGATCCTCGGGCTTCCGTATCAGGGCGGATGCTGGGAAAGATTAAGCGGTCACGCTGCTAAGTTCCAGACCCTCAAGGGAGTCCAACCGGTGTTAATGCAAAATACCGGAAATCGCGAGCCGCATCGTCTCCTTATTCTGAGCATTCCGGTCAGGAAAATGCCCAATATTTAGGCGAATTCGTAATTTTGCTTGCGTATGCATCCGACTGAAATAGCAATCAGGCTTGTATTCTTCATGAGATTGGCTGTCAGCGGCCCGATCAGCGGCGCCTTTCGACCTTTCGACCTTTCGACCGCTCGACCTGCGGCACGATTGCGACTAGCTTGCCGAGAGGCGGGATTTGCCCGCGAGCAGTCATCTAGCCGGATGGACGGACCCAGTGTCGATCAAAGCCAGCATCTATCATCTGACGCATTACCGCTATGACCGGCCCGTGACGCTGGGGCCGCAGGTGGTGCGGCTCAGGCCCGCGCCGCATTCGCGCACGCGGGTAATTTCCTATTCGCAGAAGGTCGAGCCGGGCGGCCATTTTGTCAATCACCAGCAGGACCCCTACGGCAATTGGCTGACACGCTATGTGTTCCAGGAGCCGGTGCGGGAGTTCAAGATCGAGGTCGATCTGGTCGCGGACATGACCGTCTACAACCCGTTCGATTTCTTTATCGAAGACTTTGCCGAGGAATGGCCGTTCGCGTACCCGGAGGCGCTGCTCGACGACCTGTCGATCTACCGCCGGCCGGAGCCGGCGGGGCCCCATTTGCTGGGGTTCCTGGACGCAATTCCGCGGACACCGCAGCGCACCATCGACTTCATCATCGATGTTAACCGCCGCGTCGCCCATTCCGTCGAGTATGTGATCCGCATGGAGCCCGGCGTCCAGACGCCGGAGGCGACGTTTATCACCGGCAAAGGCTCCTGCCGGGATTCGACCTGGCTGCTGGTGCAGGCGTTCCGCCATCTGGGGTTCGCGGCCCGGTTCGTGTCCGGCTATCTGATCCAGTTGAAACCGGATTTGAAGGCCCTGGACGGGCCGTCTGGGACGGAGGTCGATTTTACCGACCTGCATGCCTGGGCGGAGGTGTTTTTGCCGGGCGCCGGCTGGATCGGGCTCGATCCGACCTCCGGTCTGCTGACGGGCGAAAGCCACATCCCGCTGGCGGCGACGCCGCACTACGCCAACGCCGCGCCGATCCAAGGCGTGGCGAGCGAGGCCAAGGTCGAGTTCGCGTTCGAAATGCGGGTCGACCGTGTGGCCGAACATCCGCGTATCAGCAAACCGTTCTCCGATGAAAGCTGGACGGCGCTGAATGCTCTCGGCCAGAAGGTGGACGCCGCCCTGAGCGAGGGCGACGTGCGGCTGACCATGGGCGGCGAGCCGACGTTCGTATCCATTGACGATTTCGAGGCGGGGGAGTGGAACGCCGATGCGATCGGCCCAACCAAGCGCAGCCTGGCGGACCGGCTGGTTCGCCGCCTGCGCGACCGGTTCGCGCCGGGCGGCTTCCTGCATTACGGCCAGGGCAAGTGGTATCCTGGCGAAACCCTGCCGCGCTGGACCTTCTCGCTGTATTGGCGGAAGGATGGCCAGCCGGTCTGGGCAAATCCGGAACTGATCGCGGAGGAAACCAAGGAATACCCGGTCACATCCGACGATGCAGCCCGCCTGCTCACCGGCATTGCCGAGGCGTTGGCGGTTACGGCGGAGAACATTGTGCCGGCCTATGAGGACCCGGCGCAATGGCTGCTGCGCGAGGCGAATCTGCCGGCCAACGTCACACCTGAGGATTCGAGGCTGGAGGATGCGGAAGAACGCAGCCGCATGGCGCGGGTGTTCGCCCGCGGCCTCAACAAGCCCACCGGCTATGTGCTGCCGGTCCAGCGCTGGCAGGCCCGCGGCGGCAGCCGGCGCTGGCTTTCCGAGCGCTGGCAACTGCGGCGCACGCATCTGCTGCTGGTGCCGGGCGACAGCCCTGCCGGCTACCGCCTGCCCTTGAGTTCGCTGCCGCATATTCCGCCAGCCAGCTATCCGCATGTGCTGCCGGCAGACCCGACGGTGGAACGGCCGCCGCTGCCGGAACACCGGGTGCCGAACGTCACTGTTTCCACATCCAGCGGGCGGCCGCAACCGCGGGCCAGCTTCACGGCGGATGACGCGCGCGGCACCCAGACCGAACAGACGGCGGCGGCCGAAATCAGCGGCGCGGTGCGCACGGCCATGACGGTGGAGCCGCGGGACGGCAAGCTCTGCGTGTTCATGCCGCCGGTGGAACGGCTGGACGACTATCTGGAATTGCTGGCCGCGGCGGAGGCAGCAGCAACCGCGCTGAAGCTGCCGGTGCATATTGAGGGTTACGCGCCGCCGCACGACCCGCGGCTGAACGTGGTGCGCGTCGCGCCCGACCCGGGCGTGCTGGAAGTGAACATTCACCCGGCCGGCAATTGGGACGAGTGCGTCGCCACCACCGAAGTGATCTATGAGGAGGCGCGGCAGACGCGGCTCGGTGCCGACAAGTTCATGATCGACGGCCGGCACACCGGCACCGGCGGCGGCAACCACGTCGTCGTCGGGGGTGCGACAACGCTGGACAGCCCGTTCCTGCGCCGGCCGGACCTGCTGCGCAGCCTGATCCTTTACTGGCAGCGCCACCCGAGCCTGTCCTATCTGTTCAGCGGCCTGTTCATCGGGCCGACCAGCCAGGCGCCGCGCATCGACGAAGCCCGGCACGACAGCCTCTATGAACTGGAAACGGCGATGGCGCAGATCCCGGACCCGGGCGAAGGCACCGCGCCGCCGCCCTGGCTGCTGGACCGGCTGCTGCGCAACATCATGGTGGACGTGACCGGCAACACGCATCGCTCCGAAATCTGCATCGACAAGCTGTATTCGCCGGACGGGCCGACCGGGCGGCTCGGCCTGATCGAATTCCGCGGTTTCGAGATGCCGCCAAACGCGCGCATGAGCCTGGCCCAGCAATTGCTGGTGCGCGCGATCATCGCGCGGTTGTGGCGGGCGCCGGTCAAGGGGCGGCTCGTGCGCTGGGGCACCAGCCTGCAGGACCGGTTCATGTTGCGGCACTATGTGTGGGAGGACTTTCAGGAGGTGCTGCGCGACCTGGCCGACCACGGCTTCCCCTTGCGCACCGAATGGTTCGAAGCCCAGGCGGAATTCCGCTTCCCCTTCTTTGGCGAGGTAGAGGCCGAAGGCGTGCACCTGGAAATCCGCCAGGCGCTGGAGCCTTGGAACGTGCTGGGCGAGGTCGGGGCGATCGGTGGCACAGTGCGCTACACCGACAGCTCGACCGAGCGGGTGCAGGTGACGCTGTCGGGCGCCGATCCGGAACGCTATGCCGTGGCCTGTAACCGCCGACCCGTGCCGCTGCGGCCCACAGGCACGAACGGCAGGGCGGTGGCTGGCGTCCGGTACAAGGCCTGGCAGCCGGCCATGGCGCTGCATCCGGTCCTGCCCGTCAACGCGCCGCTGGTGTTCGATATCTTCGATCTTTGGAGCGGCCGGGCCGTGGGTGGCTGTATCTATCATGTCGCGCACCCGGGCGGCCGTGCTTATGATACGTTCCCTGTGAACAATAATGAAGCGGAGGCCCGGCGCCTGGCCCGGTTCCAGCCTTTCGGCCATACCCCCGGCAGCTATGCGCTGGTGCCCGAGCGTCCGCATCCCGAGTTCCCCATGACCCTTGATCTTCGCCGGCCGCCGGAGCATTGAAACCAGTGCCTCAGGCCAAAAAGACGGTCGCTGACCCGAGCCTGGCCGTGCTCAAGCAATACTGCCCGCCCGCCGGTGCGGCGGACGAACTGTTGGACGCAAGCGGCAATGTGCGGCCGGTCTGGCGTGCCTTTCTCGACCACCTCTCGGGGTTGGATGCCGAAAACCTGGCGGCCCGCTTCGAGCGCGGCGATCAGTACCTGCGCGACGCGGGCGTGTTTTTCCGCCAGAACTCCGGCGATGCGCCGTCGGATCGCGCCTGGCCGCTCAGCCATGTGCCGGTCATCATCCACGAGGATGAATGGCAGCGGCTCTCCGACGGGTTGATTCAGCGCGCGGAGTTGCTGGAAGCGGTGGTCGCCGACCTCTATGGCGAGCACCGGCTGGTGCGGGAGGGCCTGGTGCCTGCCAGCCTGATCGCCGCCAATCCGCGCTGGCTGCGGCCAATGGTGGGGATTCAGCCGGTATCCGGCCATCACCTGCATTTCATCGCGTTCGAGGTCGGCCGGGCCCCCAACGGTGAATGGTGGGTGTTGAGCGACCGGGCGCAGGCACCCGCCGGCGCCGGCATCGCGCTGGAAAACCGGCTGGCAACATCGCGCGTGTTTCCGGAACTGTTTGCCAAGGCGAATGTGCATCGGCTGGCTGGCTTTTTCCGCGCCTTCCGGGAGGCGTTGCAGGCCTACAACACCGTGCCCGACGGCCGCATCGGCATTCTCACTTCGCGCAAGCTGAACCAGGACTATCTGGAGCACGCCTATATCGCGCGTTATCTGGGCTTCATGCTGCTGGAAGGCGAGGATCTGACGGTCGAGAACGGCACGGCCATGGTCCGCACTGTCGCCGGCTTGACGCCAATCAGCGCCATTTGGCGGCGCCTGGCGGACACGCTGGCCGACCCGCTGGACCTGGATAGCTCCTCGATGCTGGGCACGCCGGGCCTGCTGGGCGCCCTGCGCGATGGCAAGCTGCATTTGGCCAACAATCTGGGCAGCGGCGTGGTCGAAGCGCGGGCGCTGATGGCTTTCCTGCCGCGCATTTGCCAAGTCTGGTTCGACGAACCACTGAAACTGCCCAACGTCGCCACCTGGTGGTGCGGCGATAGCGCGTCAAGGGCGCACGTGCAGGCGAATGCGCAACGCATGCTGTTCAGCCCGGCGCTGTCCTCCCGCCTGCCGTTCGACCCGGAGGACGATATCGCCTTCGGTGCCCATATTGCCGACACCCTGCCGGCCCGGCTCGAAGCCGACGGCGCCGCACTGGTCGGCCAGGAGATCGCCCGCCTCTCGACCTCGCCTGCCTGGATCGATGGAAAGCTGGCACCACGGCCAATGAGCCTGCGCCTCTATCTTTGCCGCACGGCAGAGGGGTGGCAGATGATGCCGGGCGGCTATGCCCGCATCGGCCGGGCCGAGGACGTGGCTGCCACCTCGATGAAGCGCGGCGGCTCCGTCGCGGATGTCTGGGTGGTGAGTGACAGCGCGGTGCCGGCGGATACGATGGCGGCTCATGTCACCGGCCGCTATCCTCGCCCGCGCGTCGGCACGCTGCCAAGCCGGGCTGCCGAAAATCTCTATTGGCTCGGCCGTTATGCGGAGCGTGCAGAGAACATGGTGCGGGTGCTGCGCGCCCAGCATACGCGGCTGGCGGAAACCGGGGACCAAAAGGGGCCGCTGCACTCCAGCATTGCCGGCTACCTGACGACCATGCCGCTGGACGCGGCGAAGCCAATGCCGGGCGAACTGCTCCATACGCTCAACTCGGCGGTGCGGAGCGCCAGCCGGGTGCATGACCGGTTTTCCATCGATGGCTGGACCGCGCTGCGCGACATCGCCGATACCGCCGCCGATCTGGCCCCGAACCTGGCGCCGGGCGATGACACAGCGCGGGCCATGACGCGGCTGCTCTACAAGATCGCGGCGCTGAGCGGCCTGGTGCACGAAAACATGTTCCGGTTCACCGACTGGCAGTTTCTGACCGTGGGCCGTGCCATCGAGCGCACCGCCGCGATTGCGGAGATGCTCGCCCATTTCGCGGACCCGGCGGCGCCGGAAGGGGCGCTGGAGGTCGCGCTGGAACTGGGCGACTGCACCATGACCTACCACCGCCGCTACTCGCTGGGCTGTCAGCGGGATTCGGTGGTGGACCTGATGGTGTTCGATACCATGAACCCGCGCGCCATTCTGTTCCAGTTGGAGGAGCTTCGCGGCCATGTCGCCCGCTTGCCGGGGGCGGAGGAGTTCGGGCTCATGTCGCCGCTGGCGCGGGTACTGTTGAAAGTCCATTCGGAACTGGCGGTGCAGACGCCGGAGACTGTGGATACTGAGGCCCTGACGGATCTGGTGGACTCTCTGAGCGAGGTGTCGAACCTTCTGTCGGAGGCCTATCTGTCGTGACGGCGGTGACGATGCTCTACGATATCGGCCTGCATATCACCCAAAGTTATAATAGCCCGGCAATCGGTGCGCGCCAGGTCGCGCGGCTGGTGCCGCCGACCATTCCCGGCGAGCAGGAGGTGATCGCCGCGGTGCTGGATATCGACCCAGTGCCGGACGAACGCCGGGACCAGCGGGATTTCTTCGGCAATGGTGTGGTGGAACTTGCCTATCGCGGCGCGCAGGAGAGCATTGAGCTGAAAATGACCGCGCGTGTGCGGCGGTTCGGGTTCGAGCCTTCGTTATTGCCATCGCCGACGATAGCGGCCTTGCACGCCGTGATTGCGAAAATCCGCTCGCTGGCACCGGAAGCCCCGCATCATTTCCTGCCCGTCTCGCCGCGTCTGCCGGCGGTGCCGGCCATAGCCGCCTATGCGCGCGAGGTCCTGCCGCCCGACATTCCGGCGTTGGAGGCGGTGGAGACGCTGGGGCTGGCGTTGAATCGCGATCTGAAGTTCGATCCGAAGGCGACCGAGGTGAGCACGCCGGTGGCCGAGGCATTTGAGGCCCGGCATGGCGTTTGCCAGGATTTCAGCCATATCATGATCGTTGCATTGCGCGCGGTGGGAATACCGGCCGGCTATGTCAGCGGGTTCCTGCGCACGATCCCGCCCGAGGGTAAGCCACGCCTGCAAGGTGCCGACGCGATGCATGCCTGGGTGCGGGCCTGGTGCGGGCCGGAAATCGGCTGGGTTGAGTACGACCCGACCAACGCCACCTTCGCGGATGTCGATCACATCCTGATCGGCCGCGGCCGCGACTATGGCGACGTGTCGCCGGTCAAGGGCGTTTTGCGCACCTCCGGTCCGCAGGTCGCCGACCATGCGGTTGACGTGGTCGAGGTGGAGGGCTGAGGGCGGCCGTTACGCCGCCCTCGAACGGCCGGGAAGCCTGTCTTTTTCAGGCCCGGACCAGCGGCTTGTATTTGATGCGGTGCGGTTGTTCCGCTTCCTTGCCGAGGCGACGTTTCTTGTCTGCCTCGTAGTCGGCAAAGTTGCCCTGGAACCATTCGACGTGGCTGTCGCCCTCGAACGACATGATGTGCGTGGCGATGCGGTCCAGGAACCAGCGGTCGTGGCTGATGACCACGGCGCAACCGGCAAAGTCCAGCAGCGCCTCTTCCAGCGCGCGAAGGGTATCCACATCCAGGTCGTTGGTCGGCTCGTCGAGCAGCAGCACGTTTGCGCCTGATTTCAGCATCTTGGCCAAATGCACCCGGTTGCGCTCACCGCCTGACAGCTGCCCAACGCGCTTCTGCTGGTCCGGGCCCTTGAAGTTGAACGCGCCGACATAGGCACGGCTTGGTACCTGCCGCTTGCCGAGTTGGATCACATCCAGCCCGTCGGAAATTTCCTCCCAAACGGTCTTGTCCGCGGCCAGGCTGTCGCGCGATTGGTCGATATAGCCGAGTTGCACGGTCTCGCCGATCTTCAGCGTACCGCTATCTGGCGTTTCCTGGCCGGTCAGCATGCGGAACAGGGTCGTCTTGCCAGCGCCGTTTGGGCCAATGACGCCAACGATGCCGCCGGGCGGCAACTGAAACGACAGGTCGTCGATCAGCAGGTGGTCGCCAAAGCCCTTCGACAGATGATCCGCCTCGATCACCGTGTCGCCAAGGCGCGGGCCGGCGGGAATGACGATCTGCGCCTTGTCCAGCGACTTACGGTCGTCCTGCGCCAGCAATTCCTCATAGGATTGCAGCCGCGCCTTGCTTTTCGCCTGGCGTGCGCGCGGTGACTGGCGCACCCATTCCAATTCCTGTTTGAGCGTGCGCTGGCGCGAGCTTTCTTCCTTCTCCTCCTGCTCCAGCCGCTTCTGCTTCTGCTCCAGCCAGGAGGAGTAGTTGCCCTCGAATGGCAGGCCGCGGCCGCGGTCCAGCTCCAGAATCCAGCCGGCGACGTTATCGAGGAAATAGCGGTCGTGGGTCACAGCCACGACCGTGCCGGGGTATTGCTCCAGGAAGCGTTCCAGCCACGCAACCGATTCGGCGTCCAGGTGGTTGGTAGGCTCGTCGAGCAGCAGCATGTCCGGCTCGGACAGCAGCAGCCGGCAGAGCGCGACGCGCCGCCGCTCGCCGCCGGAGAGCTTGTCCACGGGCGAGTCGCCGGGCGGGCAGCGCAGCGCGTCCATGGCGATTTCCACCTTGCGTTCCACCTCCCAGCCATTGATGGCGTCGATCTTGTCCTGAAGCTCGGCCTGTTCGGCAATCAGGTCGTTCATCTCCTCGTCCGTCAGTTCCTCGCCGAACCGGGCGGAGATGGCGTTGAACTTGTCCATCAGCGCCATGGTCTCGGCCACACCCTCCATGACGTTGCCCATCACGTCTTTCGTGGGGTCGAGATGCGGTTCCTGCTCCAGATAGCCGATCTTGACGCCATCCGCGGCCCAGGCTTCGCCGCTAAACTCGGTATCGATGCCGGCCATGATCTTCATCAGCGTCGACTTGCCGGCGCCGTTCAGGCCGAGCACGCCGATTTTGGCGCCAGGCAGGAAGGACAGCCAGATATTCTGCAAGACCGTCTTCCCGCCCGGGAAGGTCTTGGTCAGGTCCTTCATCACGTAAATATACTGGTACGACGCCATGACTGTTGGTCCTTATGGCCCGCATGGTGCGGGCCGCTTTGTGGCTGTATTCGGAGATTGGCGCGCTTTTACCCGAGCGGGCGGCTTAGGGCAATGCGGGCTGCAAACTCTTCAAATGGGTGAGGTCTATCACGGGCGCCAGGGGGCGCCGCGCCGCATGCGGCCACGGATGGCCGAGGATCACGGCCTCCACCGCGCCGGCATCTGGCCGGGCGCACCAGCAGCCGCGCAATGGCCTCGGCATCGAGTCTGCGCTGGGAAAGGCGGGGTCGTAGATGGCAAGATCGATTCCGGCTTGCAGCAGCCGCCCGGCCAGATCGTGCAGCGGGCTTTCGCGCAGATCGGTGCTGCCCGGTTTGAAGCCGAGGCCGACCTGCAGGAGCCGGCTGCCTGCTGGAAATTGGGAGAGCACCGCATGGGCGATGGCGTCGGCATGGGCGGCGTTGCTGGCGTTGAGGGCTGCGAACAGCGGCGCCTCCACCCCCCATTCACGCGCAGCCTCTGCGACGCCCGCACTATCCTTCGGCAGGCAATAGCCGCCGAAGGGCAGGCCGGGCGTTAGGTAGGCTGCCGACAGGTTGTAGCGTTCGTCCGCGGTCAACACGCGCATCACCCTTTCAGGGTCCGCACCGGCTGCGAGGGCGAGGCGGGCGGTTTCATTCGCAAAGGCGACCTTGTTGGCTCGCAGCGTATTGTCCATCATTTTTGCCATTTCCGCGCTCGTGAAATCCAACTCGAACACGGCCGCGCTGGGGTTGCCGTAGAGGCCGTTCAGGCGGTGGCTCGCACCGGGAAAACGCTCGCCGAGGACGATGCGGCCAGGGTCGCTGGCATCGGCCAGCGCATGGCCCATGCGCAGGAATTCCGGGTGGAAGGCGACTTCGAACCAGCCGCCTGCGGGGCCCAGTGCCTGTTCCAGTTTCGGCAGCAGCACGTCGCGGCAGGTACCGGGCGGCAGGGTCGAGCGGTAGCAGATCAGCACGCGCGGGCTGCCCGGCGGACGGAGGCGGATTCCGTCAATCACCGCGTTCGTGGCGGCGTGAATCTGAGCCAGCGACAGGCCGCCGTCTTCGGCGCGCGGCGTGCCGACGGCGACCGCCACCGTTTCCACCTCCGGATCGGCCATAACGCCGGTAAGGTCGGCTGTGATGGTGAGCGCGCCGGACGCAATGCCCTCCGCGAACACCTCGGCGACGCCGGGTTCGGCAACGGGCGCGCCGCCGCCGGCTGCTGCCGCCCTTTTGGCGTCGTCCACATCCACACCGATGACGGTATGCCCCCGCTGTAACAGCCAGGCAGCCATGGTCGCCCCGACGGTGGCGAGACCGCAGACAACCACTGTCATCCGTTTGACTTTGCGATGCCGCTAAGTGCGGCCGTAGGTATCCTCAAAACGAACAATGTCATCCTCTCCCAGGTAGGAGCCGCTTTGCACCTCGATGATGTTGAGGGGCAGGCGGCCCGGATTGGCGAGGCGGTGCACGCAGCCCAAAGGCAGGTAAACCGACTCGTTCTCTCGCAGGAGGATTTCTTCGTCGTCACGGGTGACGACGGCGGTGCCATTGACGACGACCCAATGCTCTGCCCGGTGATAATGTTTTTGTAGGGAGAGCTTTTGACCGGGGTAGACGGTCAGGCGCTTGACCTGGAACCGGTCCCCGGCATGCACTGATTGGTAGAAACCCCATGGACGGTAAACGCGGACATGGGCATCCGCTTCCTCACGTTTGGCGGCGCGCAGCGCCTCCACCACGGCTTTGATGTCTTGGCTTTTGTTTTTTGCGGCAACGAGCGTTACATCGTCGGTGGTGACGACGATCACGTCATCCACGCCTAGGACCACGGTCAGTTTGTCATCGCTGCGGACATAGGCGTTGTGGCTGTCCGGAGCCATGGCATCGCCCACCAGAACATTGCCGTTGGCATCTTTCGTGCCAAGGTCCCAGAGTGCGCTCCAGGCGCCGACGTCGGTCCAGCCGACATCGATGGGCTGGACGGCAGCCTTGTCAGTCCGTTCCATCACCGCATGGTCGATGGAGATCGCAGGCGCGGCGGCAAACGCATCCCTTCCCAGGCGGAAAAAGTCCAGGTCGCTGGTGCCAGCGGTTACCGCTGTCTCCGCGGCGGCCACTGCGGCCGGCGTATGGTGCCGCATTTCGGAAAGTACGGTGGCGGCGCGGAACAGAAAGATCCCAGCGTTCCAGAGATAACCCTCGGCGACGAACCGCGCGGCGCGCTCTGCATCCGGCTTTTCGACGAATTCCTGTACGGCGAGAACGGTGCTGCCGTCCGGCAGCGCCTCACCGGGGCGAATATAGCCGTAACCGGTTTCCGGCCGGGTCGGTTTCACCCCGAAGGTGACGAGACGGCCAGCTGCGGCGGCAGGCGCGGCGGCGCTGACCGCATCCATGAACGCGGCGCGGTCGCCAAAGCTGTGATCTGCGGGCAGGACCAGCATCAGCGCGTCCGGGTCTTCCGCTGCCAGAATCGCCGCGGCGGCAGCCACGGCCGGCGCGGTGTTGCGCGCCACCGGCTCCAGCACGATCGGGCAAAGCGGGCAGCCGATTTCCTGGGCCTGCTGGGCGATGATGAAGCGGTGCGCCTCGTTTCCGACCACCATGGGCTTGCCGCAATCCCGCCGGCCCTGGGTCATGGCCAGGGTTTCCTGCAGCATGGATTGCCGGCCGACCAACGGCAGGAATTGCTTCGGATACAACTCCCGAGAGAGCGGCCAAAGCCGGGTGCCGCTGCCGCCGGACAGGATTACGGGAACGATGGTCATGCGCGGGCTCCGTCGGGCGGGTTGCCGCGGGCCACCTTGACAGCGGGGACCGGTGCGGGCTGCCGGGACAAACCCGCGCCCAGCCCCAGCATGATCGCGACCAGTGCGGCGATGGTGGGTGCGTGAACGCTAAAATCCACCATACCGTGCAGCAACACCATTGTCGCGACTCCGATGGCGGTAGCGCCGCGCACTCTACTGGCGCCGCCACCGGCGATTGAGCGGGCGCATTGTCCCAGTACGAGCAACAGGCTCAGGATCGCCGCTGCGGTTGCGGGCCAGCCACGTTCCACCAGGGATTCCGCCAGAATATTGTGAGCGCTCTGCACCAGACCTTGCGGATAGGCAGGTAAAACGCTTTGGAATGCGAGTTCGAAACTGCCGGTGCCGAGCCACGGGCGGTCCAGGGAAAGATTGAAAGCCCGCCCGATGATGTCGAGGCGCAAGGCTGCCGCTTCGGCAAATGTCTCGAATCGGACGATGGTGCCGGCTGCGAATACGGCTGCTGCGGCCACGCCAATCACGGCCGTGGTCAGCAGCGCCCGACGGTCCGGTAGGGTCAGCGCCAGCATGACCGTGGCGCCGGCCGCCAGGGCTGCAAGACCGGCGCGGGAATGGCTGGCGAAAGCGCCGGCAAGGCAAGTCAGCAGCGCGGCGGAAAGGAGAACGGTCGCGAGCCGGCGTCGCCGTTCCGGCAAGGCCAGCAGAGCCGCGGCCGCTGCCATTCCGCCAATGCCGGCGAATACGCAGAAATGGTTGCGGTTGGCAAAAGGGAAGGCGGCATCGCCCCAATGCCGGACCTTGGCGAGACCGGTTACCCCGATTTGCTGGTCGCCTGCAATCAGCGAGGTGGCGGCGATGGCTGCGGTACCGAGTGCAATCCAAGCGTTCACCGGCGCTGCCGCCACCAGACCGAGGGCGAACAGGCCAGCGTAGGCTGTCAGCCGCAGGGCCGCATCTGCGGTGGCCCGCGGATCGAGCGCGATGCTGCCGGGCATTGGGTCGCCCAGAACAGCCTGTCCGGCCTGCCAGACGGGATGGGCGCCGATTCCCAGAGGCGCGGCCTGCGCCAAGGTCCAGAGTACAAGCAGCATCCAGGCAGCCGCCGCTGCCTGCAAGGGCCATGACCATCGCCACGCCGGGCCAACCGCCAGAGCGGCGAAGCCCGCCGCCCCTGCGATCTGGACCAGCGCCTGGCCGTCCAGCGTCTCGCCACCCTGGGCAAAGGCGCTGGCCATCACCAGGGCCAGGGCAAGCGCTGGAAGCGCATAAGCGGCGGTACCGCTCATGCGGCGCTCCGCCGGATCAGGTGGGCGACCAGGATTGAGAAGGTTTTGCATGCGATGCGCAGATCGAGCCACAGCGACCAGCGCGCGATATATTCGCAATCGCTCGCAACGCGGCAGATAGCATGCTGGGTTGTCTCCACCGCCCCGCACCAGCCGCGCACCTGGGCGAGCCCGGTAATACCGGGCCGCACGTCCAGGCGGTTGCGGTAGGCGGGCACGAGGTCGGTATAGAGTTCCGTGCCGACCTGCATGTCGTAAACGTGCGGGCGCGGGCCGATCAGGCTCATGCTGCCGTTCAGAACATTGAACAGTTGGGGAAACTCGTCGAGGCCGGTTCGGCGCAGAACGGCACCAACGGGCGTCACCCGCGCCCCGTGGGCGTCCAGGCTGTTGCGGGCGTTTGGATTGCAGGCATCCACCTTCATGGAACGGAACTTGTAAACCCGGATTGGCTGTCCATGCCGGCCTTCCCGCCTCTGCACGAACAGCGCCGGGCCGCCATCCCGGCGGACCAGCATGGCGATGACGAGCAGCAACGGCGAGGCCAGTAGGACCAGGGCCAACGCTGCCGGCCATTCGGCAATCGTCTTCAGCATCCGGTTGCGGCGGCTGCTCAGGCCCGATCCAAGGGATACGTGGACGCCGCCACGCGCCACATTCCGTCCCCAGGGTAGAATTCCCGCCATTGGCTGAATCCCTCGCTTCACTGTTAAGCCTGCGTTCATTCTTTCCGCTGTATCCTTAACGCGTGGTTAATCAGCGGATGGAGAATTCACCATGCGATGTGGATGGCGACCGGGCACCGTTCTGGCGACCGCCCTGGCGTTGGCGCTGACCCTCGCCAGCGGTGCGCAGGCTGCAATGGCGGCGGATGTGCGGGCGGTGCAGGCGGCGCTTTCGGCCCGCGGCTATGATGCCGGCATTGCCGACGGCGTTTATGGCCCGCAGACGGCGCAAGCGATCCGTGCATTCGAGGCAGACCGCGGTTGGCCGGAAACCGGCACCCTGACGGATCGCCTGTTGCGGTCATTGCAGCCGCCGCGCGACTTGGCGCCGATCGTATTGCGGCCGCCGCCTTCGGTGTTGGCGAAACAGCAGACCGCAGCCGGGGAGCCTCCGCCGGCGACATTCGTTAACCGTAACTGGCTGGTCCGTGATGCCCGTGCCGACGGTGTGCCAATGGGCGCGCCTTTCGGCCTATTCCTGGAGGCGGATGGCAAGGTGGCGGGGCCGCGTTTCGCGAGCCGTATGCGTTGGCATCAGACGGCGGACCAGTTGACCATCCGCTATGACAGCTCTATCGGCGCCTCGCTCGAACGCATGGGCCGGCTGGTGGACGCCGACCGCATCGCTGGTCAGGCACACGGCCCCGATGGCGCGGTCTGGCAATGGACAGCGGAGGCGCGGGCGGTAGAGTGAGGCTCAGCCGCCCCAGACATCCTCGAGGAATGCAAGCCAGTTCTCGCCCAGCACCTTGCGGATGCGTTTTTCGCTCCAGCCACGGTTCATCATGGCTTCCGTCAGGTTCGGGTATTCGGCGGGGCCGTCCAGCCCTTTCGGATTGTCCGGGCGTTTGGTCATCGGTTCGGATAGTGGCCGGCCAAAGCCTTTGTCCGAGCGGAGATATTCGAAGAACTCCACACCCTGACCCTGGGTGAAGTCGGTGCCGATGCCAACCCGGTCCTCTCCGATCAGGCCGATAACATGTTCGTAGCCGTCCAGCACATCCTCCACCGTCGAGGCGTCGCCCTTCGGCATGAAAGGCGTGTAGGCGACGATGCCGACAAAGCCGCCCTTATCCGCAATCAGCTTCAGCATGTCGTCGGGCTTGTTGCGGGGGTGCGTTTTCAGGGCCGCGGGGAAACAGTGGGTATAGGCAACCGGCTTTGCCGAGTGTGCAATGGCATCCCGGCTGGTCTGGTCGCCGACATGGGATAGGTCGACGAGAATGCCAAGATCATTCATGCAATCGATGACTTCGCGGCCATAGTCGCTGAGGCCCGAGTCCCGGCTCTCCCAGCAGCCGGAGCCGACAAGGTTCTGCGTGTTGTAGGTGAGTTGCATCACCCGCACGCCCAGATCCCGGAACAGGTAGAGATGGTCCAGGTTTTGCTCGATCGCATAGGTGTTCTGCCAGCCCAGAATAATGCCGACCTTCTTCGCCTCCTTGGCGCGGCGGATGTCGGCGGCGCAGTGGACCTGCATCAGAAGGTCGGCGTTTTCATCCAGATCGCGCTTCCATTGCGCGATATTGGCCATGGTCTCGTTGAAACCTTCCCAGACGGAACAGGTGCAATTGGCGGCGGTCAGTCCGCCCTTGTGCATCTGCTCAAACACGTCGCGCGACCAGTTCGAGATATTGAGGCCGTCGATGACGATGCTGCTTTGGTGCAGGGCGTCCGCAAGAATGCTGGCCATGGGTGACGGCTCCTTCGGTTCCGGGTATGCTGATCGCATATCATAAGCCTAGCTTCCATCCTGCCGAGAAGGAACCCAGCCCCGTGCCGGATACTGCGCTTTCGAATTCCGCCATCATCACCGCCTATCGCGCCAAGACGCCGGGTTCCGCAGAATGGGCGGAGCGGGCGCGCGAGAGTTTTCCTTCCGGTATCACGCACGACAGCCGGCACCTGGCACCCTACAGCCTCTACATTACCCGTGGGGAAGGGGGGCATAAGTGGGATGTGGATGGCAACGAATATGTCGATTATTTCGGTGGCCATGGCGCGCTGATCCTGGGCCATAACCATCCGCGCGTGCTGGCGGCGATGCAGGAAGCGCTGGCCGACGGCACCCATTTCGGCGCCAGCCACCCGCGTGAGGTCCAATGGGGGGAACAGATTCGCAAAATGGTGCCGTGTGCCGAGCGCGTGCGTTTCACCTCCAGCGGGACCGAGGCGACGATGATGGCGCTGCGTCTCGCCCGTGCCTACACCGGCCGCGATACGGTGATCCGCTTCCGCACCCATTTCCATGGCTGGAACGACCATATGGCCAGCGGCCAGGCCGGCCATATGGACGGCACGCCGACGCCGGGCGTCGTCTCCGGCATTACGGCGGCAACGGTGCTGGTCGACCCTAACGACAAGGCCGGGGTGGAGCAGGCTTTTGCCGACCATTCGGTGGCCGGCGTCATTTTGGAGCCGACAGGCTCTTCCACGGGAATGGTGCCGGTTGCGCCCGGCTTCCTGCAATTCCTGCGTGAGCAGTGCGACAGGCACGGTTCGGTTCTGATCTTCGACGAGGTCGTGACGGGTTTCCGCGTCGCCCCCGGCGGCGCGCAGCAGGCGAGCGGCGTGACGCCAGACCTCGGCACATTTGCCAAGATCATTGCCGGCGGCCTGCCGGGCGGCGCGATTTGCGGCAAGGAGGCGATTCTGGAACTGCTCGATTTCGAGAAAGCCGCATCAAAGGGCTTTGAGAAAATCGGCCACCAGGGCACCTACAACGCCAACCCGGTCAGTGCGGCGGCCGGGCTTTCAGCGCTGGAGATTATCGCGAACGAGGGCGTGTGCGAGAAGGCCAATGCCTATGGCGCGGCGTTGCGGGCAGAACTGAACCAGGTGCTGCGCGACGAGGGGGTGCGCTGGGCGGTTTATGGCGAATATTCCACCTTTCACGTGTTCACCAACCCGAAGGCGCACACCGATATCTCGCCGGACAGTTTCGATCCGTTGCAGTACGGCTATGCCGAATTGAAGGCGAATGCGCCGGGTGCTGTGCAGAAACTCAGGCTCGCCATGATCCTGAACGGTGTCGATATCATGGGCTGGCCGGGTGGCAACATTGCCGCCGTGCATACGGACGAGGACCGGGCAAAGACCGTGGATGCCTTCCGTGAATCGATCCGGATGATGAAGGCGGAGGGTGATCTGTAGGGGCTTGACACGCAAATTTGCGCACCTATTTCCGCCTTATCTCCAAGGGCGCGCCGCTGCAAGCGGGCGCCTGCATGGGGATAGGACTGGCCCGATCGGGCAGTCCTCTGATGCAACTGCCATATTGCTCCGAAGAGGATGTGCGCAAATGACGACGTTTGACTTCTCCCCTCTGTTCCGTTCGACCGTCGGTTTCGACCGGATGCAGCGCCTTATGGAGGCCGCAACCCGCGGTGAAGAGGCGAGCGGCTACCCGCCGTACAATATCGAAAAGCTCGAAGAAAACGCCTATCGGGTTACCATGGCTGTAGCAGGCTTCGCCGAAGACGACCTCGAGATCGAGGTAAGGGATGGCGTGTTGTTCGTAATCGGCAAGCAGCCGGAGCAGCCTGAGGACCGCAGTTTCCTCTACCGCGGCATAGCGGGCCGTGCGTTCCGCCGCAGCTTCCAGCTTGCGGACCATGTCAAGGTCCAGGGCGCTGCGCTTGAGAACGGGCTGCTTCACATTGATCTGGCGCGTGAGATCCCGGAGGCGATGAAGCCCCGCAAGATCGCGATCAATAGCCAGGTGCCCCAGGCTGTCGAGCAACAGGCGATCGAAGCCCAGGCGGCCTGATGCCAGCCGGCTTTGCAGGCAAAAAAAGGGCCGGGGAAGCATGGGCTTCCCCGGCCTTTCGTTTTGCGTGGTGGCGCGGGCGGTGCCTTACCGCGCCTCGCTCATCAACCCTTTGACGATGGCGACGCACATCAGCAACAGAACCAGTGTGAAAGGCAGGCCGGTGGAAATCACCATGGCCTGCAAGGCGCTGAGGCCACCGCCGATCAACAGCACGACGGCGACGGCGCCCTCGAACGTGCACCAGAACACCCGCTGCGGCACTGGCGCATCGACCTTGCCGCCGGCAGTGATGGTGTCGATCACCAGACTGCCGCTATCCGACGAGGTGACGAAAAACACGATCACCAGCACGATACCGATCACTGAGGTGATGGAGGCGAGCGGCAGTCCCTCCAGCATCGCGAACAGGGAGAGTTCCGGGCTGTAGCTGTCGATCACGTTTGCCTTGACCGCGCTGTTGATGGGGTCGGTCAGTACCTGGTCAATGGCTACGCCGCCAAACACCGCCATCCACAGCACACAGACCAACGATGGGATGATCAGAACGCAGATGAGGAATTCCCGCACCGTGCGCCCCCGGCTGACGCGGGCGATGAACATGCCGACGAACGGCGACCAGCTGATCCACCAGGCCCAATAGAATGCGGTCCAGCCTTGGCTATATCCGGTATCCTCGCGGCCAACCGGGTTGCTGAGGAAGACCAGTTCGCTGGCATAGGTGGAAAGGCCGATGACGAAATCGTTGAAAATCGTCATGGTCGGCCCGGCAAGCAGGACGAATAGGAGCAGCAGTGCTGCGATGCCCATATTGATCTGGGACAGAACCTTCACGCCGCCATCTAGCCCGCGCAGAACCGAAATCAGTGCAATGCCGGTGATGCCAGTGATCAGGATGACCTGAACGTTGATCGTGTTCGGGATACCAAAAACATGCTCCAGCCCAGCATTGGCCTGTTGTGCGCCAAATCCCAGTGATGTTGCGAGGCCGAACAGCGTGGCGAATACCGCCAGCGTGTCGATGATATGCCCGGTCCAACCCCATACCCGCTCGCCAAAGATCGGGTAGAACGCGGACCGGATGGTCAGCGGCAGGCCTTTGTTGAAGGTGAACAGCGCCAGCGCCAGGGCGACGACGGCATAGATGGCCCAGGGGTGCAGGCCCCAATGAAAAATAGTGGCGGCCAAACCCATGGCACGGGCGGCCTCCACATTCTCAGGAATGATGGCGCCATCAGGACCGAACGGCTTGGGCACGCCCAGCGGTTCGGATATGGCCATGTGGTAGACAGGCTCCAGCACGCCGAAGAACATCAGGCCGATGCCCATGCCGGCGGCGAACAGCATGGCAAACCAGCCGACATAGCCGTAATCCGGTGTGGCATCCTGGCCGCCAAGGCGCACGCCGCCCCACGGACTGACGATTAGAAACAGGCAGAACAGGACGAAAATGTTGGCCGCGCCCAGAAAGAACCAGTCGAAGTTCGAGGTGAGAAAGGGCTGCAGCCAACCGAATACCTCTGACGCCTGGACCGGAAGGGCCAGCGCATAGAATACGAAAACAACAATCACCACGCCCGAAATCATGAAGACCGGGTTGTGAATATCAAAGCCGAACGGCCCTACCGAGCCTTCGACATTGTCTTGCCCGATCTCATAATCGGTCTCGATGAGATTTGCCTCGCCTTCCGGCGCGGGTATTCCCTGATTTTCAGTGGGGTCTGTCATGGGTGCTCCCCGTTTCCGGTTTGATGGTTCAGGCCATTCTTACGATGAACACGGACGTTTTCGCGTGGGATGCGATGTAGCCGCCATTCGACGGCCAGATGTGATCGGCAACATTCGGGATATGGGATGCCATCACCACCAAATCCGCCCCGATCTCCCCTACTGCCCGCAGCAGGGTATCGTCCAAATCAACGGTCGGGTCGTGTGAAATCATCGCGTGCGCAGAGGTTTGATGCCCATGTTTGGCTGCCTGATCGTCCGCATAGGCCTGCAGCTTGCGCGTGAATTCCTGCGGCGTGTGGGCAATCGAACTGGGTGTTGGGGGCGTCACCCCCACATATACGACAGTGGCGCCGTAATGCTTGGCCAGGTCGGCGGCCGCCGTTGTTGCTCGCTCCAGCCGGTTGGCATGGGCAAGATCAACGGGCACCATGATCATGTTGAACAATGCTGCCTCCTCCATTGGTGTCATGAACTGACGGCCATGATGCCAGGGCAAAGCCCCTGCCGCATAACCGCCAGAAAGCGCCAATTAGTGTGCGTTGGTGGGAATATATTATCAACCTTGAAATTTGCGGCAGTATAAGGTGGCTTTCCGGATTGAACTTCGAGCGTTTTGAAAAAAAGTCCAATTATATTCGCAAATGTATTTGATAAGCGCATGATTTTCTAAGTATTTAGAAAGTAATATTTCGGCCAGCGCCAAGGCAATCCGCTGCCCTCGCAACGGAAACCTGTTGAAAGTTTATACCTGACCGATCAGCCGCATGACGCCGCCGGCACAAGCCTGCATCCGTTCGATACAGGCTTCCAACGTCGGCGCGCGGAAATCGAATACGATCTCGCCGACGCCCATGTCCTGATACAGCCGGATGTCCTCGGCAATCTGCTGGTCGGTGCCGGTAAAATAACGCCGGCCGCCATCGGCCCGCTTGCCTGCATTCGTGTCGTACACCGGCGCCTTCAGCGAGATATCCAGCTTGGAAGGGTCGCGGCCTTCCGCCTCCGTCAATCGGCGCAGCATGTCCATCTTGGCGCGGAAGTCGTCCGGCAGCAGCGGTGCGGCATCGACCGCGCCGACCGGGTGCCAGCCGTCGCCGTATTTCGCTGTGCGCCGCAACGCGGGACGCGAATGGCCGCCGATCCAGATCGGCGGATGCGGTTTCTGCACCGGGTGCGGCTGGCACCGCAGCGAATCGAAACGGTAGAACTTGCCATCATGCGACGGCGCGTCTTCGGTCCAGAGTTTCTTGAAGATTTCCAAATACTCGTTCGAGACGGCGCCGCGGTGCTCGAACGGTGCCGCATCCAACGCCTCGAACTCCTCCCGCATCCAGCCGACGCCGACGCCGACGGTCAGCCGGCCTTCAGAGAGAAAGTCGATGGTTGCCAGCATCTTCGCCGTCAGCACCGGGTTGCGGTGCGGCAGGATCATGACGCTTGTAACGAGGCGCAGGCGCTCTGTCTTGGCCGCCACATATGTGGCGAGCGTCAACTGCTCCAGCTGATCGCCGTGGCCGGGAAAGGCGCCGTCGATGGTGTAGGGGTAGGCACTTTCGATCTTGACCGGGAAGGCGACGTGATCGGCGATCATCACCGAGTCAAAGCCCAGCTCCTCGCCCTTGCGTGCGAAGGCGCTGAGTGCTGCTGGCGTCGCCACCGGCCCCCGCGTCGGCAGGTAAAAGCCGAACCGCATCAGGGAGTCGGGCCCCAGGGGGCCTCGTTCAGCAGCTTGTTTTCCTGCGTCAGGATGTTGGGGCGCAGTTTCTTGGCAAAGGCCATGAAAGCGTCGTTCGAGAATACGCCCTTCCAGTGCGCCCGCCGCTCCGCATCGTCCTCGAAACGCCAGAGATGGACGATCTGGTTCAGCGTGCCGGTGTCGGAGGTGAAATAGCCGACCAGGCGGGCCTTTTCCTCCGCAGTGAAGGCGGGGTAGCCCTCGTTACCGTAAAGTTCCAGAACGTCGGCCATTGTGCCGACCTTCAGGGTGTACATGCGCAGTTCATAGAGCATCGGGGGTTTCCTCTTGGGTTATCGTTGGGTCAGGCGGGTTTCGTGATCTCAGCGCCGGCCATGCGCTCCATCAGCAGCGCGATGCGCGAGGCGTCCTCGTTCACGCCTTCCTCCGCAATCATTTGCCGGAACAGGGTGCGGACCAGGGTGGCGATGTAGGACGGCACCTCGTAAGCCTCTGCCTCCTGCCGCCACAACTCCAGATCCTTCTCGATGATGTAGTTGGCCCCGCCGAAGTCGAAGCTGCGCGGCAGCACGAATTGGCCTATCACCTGCTCGGTGGCGAAGTTGCGGCCAGTGGCCTTGTTCATGATGGTCAGCATCTGCTCCGGATCCAGCCCCGCCTTGGCGCCGAGCGTCATGGTCTCGCATGTGGCGGCCAGGTTGCAGAAGAACAGGATATTATTGCAGAGCTTCATGGTCTGGGCCGCGCCCGGCGCCTCGCCCAGATATGTCAGTTGGCCTGACATCGCCTCCAGCGCCGGCTTGGCGGCCTCGAACGCCGCCTTGTCGCCGGAGCACATGATGGCGAGCGTCCCGGCCTCCGCCCCCGCGACGCCGCCGGAGATCGGTGCGTCGAGAAAGGCGATGCCTTTTTCCGCAAGCGCCGCAGCCGTGGCCTTGGAGTAGGCGGAGCCGGTGGTGCCGTGGTTGATCAGATGCTTGATGGCACCGCCGCCCGTAACCTCCGCTGCGACCTGGTTGGCGATGGCGACCGTCGGCAGGCAGATGTGGACGGTTTCGGCCTGATCCGCCACTGCCTTGGCCGATTCCACAACCGTGGCCCCGTGTTGGGCGAGGATGCCTGTCGCGACCGGATTGGGGTCGCTGACCAGGACCGGAATACCGGCCCTCGCCATGTTGATCGCCATCGGCCGGCCCATCGCGCCGATGCCGAGGAAGCCTGTAGAAGATCGCGGGTTTGTCAATCCTGTGGTTCCTTTCTGCTGTAATCCTTGTCAAAAATATCGATATTGCTTTTTTTTATCTGTTTTGATTTCCGCGCCCTTAACCTCCGCGTCCATGATTGTTTTGTTCTTGTTATAAAATCAAGTGCAATATTATTTCTGTAATAGTTTCTTGTTGATCCAAATAATTCTTTTGCATATACTTTTTCGTTTCCTGTATAAATTTCACCCTCAAAATGAATTGGGATAAAATAGTGTGATGGAAATATTACGATGTCTGTATTTTCATCTCTAATCATCCGTGCCATAAACAAATTTCCAGTTGATTTCCACGGGCGATCCAAATCACTAGGTTGTATTTTCGATAAAATTTCAATTACCTTTCCGACAAATTCGTTTCCGGGCTCACATGCCATAATTGGAGAAACGAGCTGCCCCTTTAGAAATTCATTTTCATATACCGTATATGCGCAGAGCTTATCAAATAATTCATCGATACAGTGATAACAAATAGAATCGGTATTTGCTATAAAACCTCCTTTATCATACAATATTTCATAACGCATTAGATCGGCTACGCCAGAATATTCTCCCCTCCTTAGATATTCATCTATTTGATTTTGTGTTCTAAATTTTGTTTGTTCTAAAAAAGTATTGTCATACAAAGTATAATCCCAATGAGGATGTTTATCAATCCAGGTTTTCATCCACTCTAATGGCGGATCATATGGGCCAATCCAAATATGCCCTAGTTTTTTGGGAATTGCGACTTTTGACATAATTTTTGAATTCCATTATATATCAAACACTTAAGATTTCTTGCCTGGCGCTACCGGATTGGAGGTGCTGACCGCGACCGGAATACCGGCCCTCGCCATGTTGACCGCCATCGGTCGGCCCATCGCGCCGATGCCGACGAAGACTAAGGGATTGTCGATCATATTGTGTGTTTCCTCGCCTGGACGTTTTGGCGAGTCTAGACGCCAATGTGCCCGCGATCCACTCTCGGATGCCGATTGCGGACATGTTTCAGGCAGGAGAGCTCAAGCCTCCAAGTCGAACCCATTTGCGCACTTCAGAATGAAGTCCGCATGTTTGCCGATCAACGGAAGCCGGGAACGAATCTGATACCAGAAATAGCGGTTGCCGCAGGCGCCTGCCCCGGTGGTGCGGCGAACGTACTTCCAGGCGCGGCCTGCTGCCCGGCGGCAGGCGAGTTGCTTGAGCCGCCAGGGCAGTTCCGGGTGGTCCTGCAAGAACAGCGCAAGCGCCTGGGTTACCCGTTGCAACTGCCGGTTTTGTTTTGTGCCGACGCGCCCTGGAACGTTTCGGGGCATGAACGCGACCGGTGCCGCAAGCGCTATGAAGGGGCCGAGGAGCGAGAGGCGCAGGGCCAGGGTCAAATCCTGCGCCGCCGCGAGGCGCTCGTCGCAGCCACGCGCCGCAAGCGCTGCATCCCGCCGGACCAAGGCCATCGAAGGGTTGAAAGGGGTGCTGTGGATCGCGCGCCGGGTCGGATCGCGGATGGTTTCGAACATTGGCGGCGGCAAATCGGTTGTCAGATTCAAATTCTCGTCAGTGTCATACGTCTCTGCCTTGCCGTAAGCCGCGACGGCATCCGGGTCTGATTGCAGCGCGTGCAACAGATGCTGCGTCGAATCTGCGTGCAACAGATCATCCGCATCCACCAGCTTGATGAACGGCAGTCTTGCGAGACGTATTCCTACATTTGTCGCTGCCGGGACGCCGGCATTTGCCTGACGGTGAACCCTGACATTCTCCCAGCCGGCCGTGCAGCGTTCGACGATTTCCATCGACTCGTCTGTCGAGCCATCGTCGACGAAGATGTACTCGCGGGCAAAATCACCCCGCTGCGCTGCGATCTGCTTGCAGACATCGGCAAGCCACGGCGCCTTATTGTAGACTGTTACGACAAAACTGACGCCGGTTTCCGCGCTGCCCTGCACTACGAATTCAGCCGCAGGATCGCCATGGCCACCGTCTTGGCGCGGGGCACCATGGTGTCGAGGCGCATGCATTCTTCCGGCGTGTGGGCGTTGGCGCCGACAGGGCCGGTGGCGCAGACCGTGGGCGCGCCGACCTGGGCAGTGAAGCCCGAATCGGCGGAGCCACCGGAGAATTCGCCCTCGATCTTTAGCCCGGCCTCCGCGCCGCATTTCACGTAGAGGTCGAAAACCTCCTTGCTTTCCGGCGATTGCTGCAACGGCAGAAAGCCCTTGCTTTGGACGATCTCCGTTTTCGTGCCGGGCACGTAGGCGGTTTCCAGAATTTCCGTGATGCGTTCCCAGACCGCGTCCCGCGCCTCCATGGTCTTGAAACGCACGTCTACCTCCGCAATGGCAGAAGGGGCAATCATGTTGACTGCATTGCCGCCCTGGATGATGCCGACATTGACGGTTGTGCCGATCTCGTAATTGGTCAGCTTGTGCAGTTCGGTGATTTTCGCTGCCAGCTCGCCGATAGCGCTTATGCCCTTTTCGTGCTGGCCGCCGGAATGGGCCGGCACGCCGGTTACCTCGAATTTGAAAAAGCTGGCGCCCTTGCGGCCGGTGACGACATTGCCGCTCGGCCGGCCCGGCTCCGCATTGAACACCACGCGGGCGGTACGGGCCTCGTTCTCGATCACAGGGCGGGAGGAGGGGGAGGCGATCTCCTCGTCGCTGGTATAGAGCCCCAGCAGCGGATAGGGCGCGCCACCGAAACGTTTGAACGCGGCCAGCACAAAGGCGTTCATAACCAGGCCGGCCTTCATGTCCGCGACGCCGGGGCCATAGGCAATGTCGCCATCGACGGTGAAGGGCCGGCGGCTCGCCTCGCCATCGGGGAATACCGTGTCGCGATGGCCCATCAGAATGATCGGCCGGTTGCCCTCGCCGCCGGTGACATGGGCGCGGATGCAGTCGCCGAATTCGCCGTGCAGCACACGGTCGGTCGGAATGCCTTCCGCTGCAAACCAGTCCTCAATGGCCGTGCCAACCGCATCGACACCGGCCTTGTTGTAGGAGCCGCTGTCGATGTTGACGAGCTTTTCCAGCAGGTCGGTCATGGCCGGACGCTGTTGGTCCAGCCAGTCGAGGATGGCGCGTTCATTGGCTTGCCGGTCGGTCATGTCATGGTCTCCGCCAGGTTGGCGTTGTGATGCGGGTTCTCTTGCCGGCTCCAGGGCCGGGCGGCGATGGGGTTTGCCCGTGGCAAACGGCAGGGAGTGTCCCGTTCGGCCTCGGGCAGCAGTCAAGCCAGATTACTGGAGGTTTTGGTCGATGCCGTCCAGTCCGTTCGCGTCATGGCGGGCTGATGGCCGGAACTGTCGGTCCGGTCATGATCGCGCCGCGTTCTGCGCGAATGGCGCCCGCTGCCTCTAGCCCATCGCTGCCCAGCAACCCAAAGACGACCCCCAGGTTTTTCGCCTGTGGCCCGGTAAACGCGCCGACACCGCCGCCACCGGCAATGCCGCTGCTCTCGGTAAAGGTGAACGCTACGCCCGAGGTGCCGGGTTGATGGATGCTTTGCGAGTCGAACTGACGACCGTTCAGGTCCATTGTGCCGGAGCCGCTCCCGGTTGCGAAATTGACCATGTGGGTAAAGTCGCCGCTGGCGTAGGATCTTGGGCTGGGACTGGCGCCGGGGCTGGCCAGCGGTCCGCGCCATGCCGCTTCGGCCACGCCGATATAGGTCGCAGTGCCGGATAGCGGCATGTCCACGGTTGGCGTCGGGATTCCGGCAACGAAAACGCCCGACGCTTGGCGGTCGGTGACGGCCGGGTCTTCAACATGGGCCCAATAACCCCAGTGCAGGTATTCGCAGGTGCAGGTATCTGCCGGGCTGGTGGCCTTGCCGGATACCAGGAAGCCGCCATTGCCGTCGAAACCCTGGGAGCCGATACCGAAATGACTATCGTCGAGATAGGCGCTGCGGAAATTGGCGCCGGAGAAATCCAGCGTCGGCGATCCGCCGGGGATTTGCAGTTCGATGGTCGCGTCAACCTCGCCATTGGCGCGGTCGAAGGTCAGCATCCCGGGGGTGGCCGTCAGGCTGGCGGAAACAGCACCTGTCGCAGAAATGACGATGCCTTCCGTCGCGACCGATGGCCCGCCCACTTTGTAGACACCGGCGGCCAGCAATTCACTCGTCTCCACGGGGCCCGTATCCAAGATCAGGGCCGGGGTGAGCGCCTGACCGATGTGGGCATAATCGAGGTCCGTGAGCATGCCTGTGTCGTCGAGGGCGGTGGAGCTTCCGGCCAAAGCGACGTAGTCGCCCGTGCTGCCGAAGCCCTGGAGGTGATAGGCATCGTATGCCTGAGTGGCCGCAAACTCCTCGTCCCGCACCGATCCCCGGACGATTTCGCCGCCGCCCGCGTCGATCCGGTTGCTGCCGCTGGCGCCGATGTCACCGACAATCACGCCAGCCTGGAACACATCGCTCTGCGCCACCTTGCTGGCGAGGAATACCTTGCCCCGGTTAAGGTCGACATACAGCGGCGTCTGATAGGCGCTGGCGTCGAGCCCGTCGAAGTCGATATCCGTCACTGAAGGCCCGGCCGTATCGAATCGACCAACCAGGGAGAAGGCATGGCGGGAAAAGCGGTTGGGGTCGGTTTCCAACTCGTAAGCCAGAAGCTGGCTGCTGCTGCCGCGCAGGTCATAGGGCACGCCGGCGAACACGGTGAGATGCTTATCGACCTCGACCAGCATCGGATCGTTCGCGTTGCTGAGCGAGCTATAGGTCAGTGCGAAGAAGTCATTATCCGCACTGACGATTTGCGGGCCGGCGAGGCGCGCTGCGATGGCAGAGGAAACCCCCAGCCCCTCAAGTTGGCTCGCCATCATATCCGGGTGGTAGTACTCGGCAGGATCGTTCGGATCGAACGGATTGAAGATCACCGCCGGCCCATCGCCCATATCGGTGACGAAATCCAGCGCAGTGCCGTCCAGGCTGCCAACGCCGTTGGTGACGCTGAAATAGCCGCTGCCGTCGCTGCCGCCCGTCAGTGCAATGCCAAAGGATTGGAAAAGGTCGAAACCCTGCCAGCCCTGAAGCCCGTCGTTGTAGAGAAACAGTTGGCCGTTGGCATAGCCAGCATCGTAATTGCCGTCCGTGCCCAGGGTCAGTGCGGAACTTCCCTGGAAACTTCCGTCCAGGCCGAAGACATAGGCGGTGGCGCCGCTGGTGCCGATCAGGACGTTTTCGTTCGGATCGTAGCCGATGAAATAGCTGCTGAGACCGCCAATGCCGGCGCTTGCCAGGTCGAGCGTAATGGTCGACTTCAGATTGCCCGTCGCGCGATCCAGGACGGAAACGTCGGCGCCGCCGCTGCCGTAAGCATAAAGCTCGTTGGTGGCCGGATTGTAGGACGGCATGGTCTGGCTGGTCGGCGATCCCGAAAGGCTTGCAAACAACTCGGCATAGCTGCCAAGGAGCGTGCCGTCCGGGTTCCGGTTGACGGTGAACAGGCCGGAAGTGAAGGTGACCAGCTCAAGATCGCCCGTATTCGGATTGTAGAACCAAGAGCGTGCATCGATGTTCAGCGGATCGAGCAGTTGTTGTTGTGTGCCGGTCGGGTCCCAAACGGCCGCACTGTAACTGGAACTGCCGACTTGCGAGCCATAGTACAGCCCGAGATTGGGATCGAACGCGATGGAGCTTGCATTGTTGTCGATCGTGGGTTCGATCAGTTGGATGGTCTCCGCCGCGGTGGGATTGAGGCCACCGATTGCGGACGATCCGCTGCCCGGCGAAAGGTGGTCGGTCTGCCGCGCGAAGCCGACGAGTTGGATGGCCGGCGGCACTGGCGGCGGGTTCGGGTGGGTGTCCGGCAGCTTGTCGGTTACGACCTGAACCTGGCTTTCGCTCTTTGTCTGCTCCTGGCCCTGAAAGTCATTGCCGGAAGGGGTGTCGCCCAGTGCGTCCTCAATCGCCTCCGTCAGGATCTGAAAATCCTCCACTGGCAGCGCGCCTTCGGTGAGGAGCGTCACGAGGCTGGCATCGGGAACCTGCACCAGGCCGCCGGCTTCGCCGGCGCGGCCTTGCAGCTTGTCCATATCCTCCGCGATCTCGGCCGGGGAGACCTCCCACGGGGATTCGGCGCCGCTGCGGGTCAGTCGTGTCTTGAAACCGGCGCGGCGCAATTGCTGCACCTGCCGACCGTCAATGAAGATCGAAAGATTGTCGCCAAACAGGAAGGTGACTTCGATATTGTCCTGATCCACGACATTGATCAGCGCAATTCCGCCACGAATGCCAAGCACGCCAACCGGTGTGTTGACCTTGACTTGGTTTTTCTTGCTGATCCGGCCGCCGACGAACCGCAAAAGCCCGCGCTTCAGCGTCAGGTTCATATCGCCGGACTGTTTCTCCGGATCGTAGATGAATTTGTCGATCAGCAGCGACGAATTCGGGCCGATGGTCAGGGCCGTGCGGTCCAGCATCAAAACCTGCGCCTGGCCGACATTGTCGGTCTCAATCAGTTCATTATAGACGATCTCGTCGCCGATCACGACCCTGCGCGTGTCGAGCCCCGGCGGGGTGCGGAGCGCGTCCACGTTGACCGCCGTGGTCACACCTGCCTTTTGCGCCAGCGCAGGCGCCGCCGCTGCCGCCGTCAGCGCCAGGGCGCCGGTTAATGCGATGATCGGAGAGGTGGAGGATTTGAGCTTGCGCAACATGTTATTCAGCGCTCCCAATTGTCTGGCCCCGCCGGGGGTAATCCAGAATATGCCAAAAGGCGTTTCGAGGCCGGATTCAGAAACGGCCGGAAACGCCGCCCATGACGGTGAAGTTTTCCACGGCATAGTTGGGGATGTTCGACGTCACCTCCCGCCAACCGACACCGGAAAACAGGCTGATGTTCGCCGACAGCGGCACGTGCATTTGAGCATCCGCGCGGATTTCCTGTTCCTCGCGTGATTGTGTGCTCACGATGGTGTTGGGCGCGTCGTAATCGCGGGTCATGCCGCGGGTATCCAGCACGAAGGTCCATTCCGACGGGCCTGTGGTCAGGCTGACCGGTGCCAAAATATCGAACGAGGCCGTAACGCGCACGCCGAATTCGTTGTAGGATTGGAAGTCGGCGCGGGCATCGATGAAACGGCCGTGGGCGCCGCTACTCAGGCGCAGGTTGTCGAGCGGCTGGAACATCAATTCAGCCTCCGCCGCAATCTCCCGACTGTCGAGATTGTCGGCGGTTGGGCGCAGGCCCGAACTCCGATAGTCCGCATACCGTCCCGACGCCTCCAGCCCCAGGCTGAGTTGCTGGTTTAACGGCACGCTGAGGCGGGCGCCGCCGCCGATGGTGCCCTGATACGGGTCTTCGCTCAGCATCAGATAGCTGGCGCTCAGATAGGGGCGAATGGTGATACCGCTGCCGGGGGCCACGTGCACGCGAGGGCCAGTGTTGACCTCGCCATAAATGATATCCAGATCGTCGACCGAGAACTGGCGGGTGATGTAGACGCCGGCATTGGTCTCCATCAGGTCGCCGTTCTGACCGCCGAAATCATACAGGTGGCGCAGGTTGCCGCTGACAAAGACATTGACGTCAGCCTCTTTTCGGAAACTCGGGTCCAACTGCACCGGAATGTCCGAAAACAAGACCGTGGTTTCCGGCGCGGTATTGGCATTCGATTGGTAGCGCAGGCCGGCGGAAAACCCATAGGCGAGGCGATGCCTGGATGTTGCGCGCTCAATCTGGGCCAGATATTCGTTGACGCGCTGGCGCGCCGGTTCCGGCATATCCGGGGCAGAAAGCGCCTGCTCGAAATAACTTTTCGCTGCGCCGTAGGAGCCGAGCCGGAAATACAGAACACCCAGCTCGACCTGAACGCGCGGCAAATCCGGGTTGTAAATCAGCATGCGCTCCAGACTGGAAATTGCCGCCTCGAAATCGCCCAGCGCCGTTGCGATGGCTGCATATTCGAAAGCGAGGTCCAGGTTGGTCGGATCAGCCAGCACCTGCTGAAACACGCGGTCCAGGTCCGCTTCCGTCGGCCCGGTCGTCTCCGCCTGCGCGGTGGAGAACCAGGCAAGGCCGGCGCAAACGCCTGATAAAACGGCCTTGCGCATCATTGTTTCGAGGGACATTTGGACATCTTTCCCCACCGGACCCGACCGAACCATTTTTGGTATCTTACTTCGCTTGTGCCGCCGACAGACGGATTGGCGTTTGAATCTATACTACTTGCTTCGCGGCAAATGAAGCATTTCCGCGTGCCCAAGAGAAAAACAGTGCGTATGCACCTATTTGGTCCACCCGCCTGCAGGGCGGACATCCACTAGCTGTTGATACGGGCCGCGCGTGGAACGGGCATTGTAATGCTTGATCTTGCCCGTGCCGCGGGTGGCAGCAGTCCCGCGGGCTTGGCTGTGAAGCGCCGGCGCCTCAGGCCGCGGCCTTGCGCTGTTCCCGCCAGCGCCGCACGCCCATGGCGCCAAGGCCGAGCAGCGCGATGGCCGGCAGGGTCGCGGCCGGCTCCGACACAGGGATTCCCGGGCCGGGCGGGGTTGTGCCGGCGGTGCCGACGTGCACTTGCTCGCCCGGCGTATCCGAATAGGTCCATTGTGTGATGGTCAGCGACTGGCTGCCTGCGGTTAGATCGACCATCAGTTCCGCCCAGCCATATTGCAGGCCATTGCCGGAATCGAATCGGAAGCCGATCAGGTTTGGGCCGGCGGTACCGTTTGCCAGATCGTCAAAGCCCAAATAGTCGTTGCCGGCATATTGCGAATTGAAAATCACTTCGCGTTGTGAGGCCTGGGAAGCGCCCCAGTAAAAGCCAGTGGCCAATGATGGGCCGACATAAAAACTTGTGCCGAGAGCCAGAAAGTTGAGGCTCGAGTAAACCGGCGGTTGGACGGACGCGCCGCCAACGAGCCCCCGGCCATTAAGGCCGTTGCTTTCCAGAAACAGCCGGTCGGTGAAGTTGCTGCCGCCGCCCGCCAGTTTTTCCACCCGAAGAAGAAAATCGTCGTTGCCGTCGCCATCGACGTCCCACGTTGCCGTTGTACCGTTCGCATTGGTCTGGGACACCGAAATCGGCCCGCCGGTGCCCAAGATCGCCGCTGCCTCCGCCACCACAGGGCTGACAGCCAGGGAAACAGTACCGGCAGCGAGCGCCAGCTTCTCAGAATACCGCATCGTGGTCATTGCCATCGCTCCATCCAATCGAAACCGCAACTGTTATTGGCAGAAAATTACGAAGACAAAACCCGTGTCTGTCAATCGGTTTGCAAGTTTCGGGTGTGAAGCGGGTCACATGCCCGTCTTTTGCGCCGCGAAAATTGAGCGATAGCCGATCTTGGCCCAATCCGGTGGAACACGGCAAGGCCGCGGGTCCATGTGCACGACCCTTGCAGGCGCGCCGCGCACGATCTCTCCGGAGTGGCTGGTCGGCGTCGGCTGGGAAGTCCAGGCGAAGGCATCGGCGCTGCTGTAGACGAACAGCAGCAGTGGCCGCACCCGGCCGGTCGTGTTGGCGATCGAGCCGTGAATGGTGCGGCAGTTGATGGCGATTACGCTGCCGGCCGACCCCAGCAAATCCTCCGCCCTGTCTATGCCGGCGGCTTGGAGATCGGCATCGGCGATCGCGCCGGTCCATTGGCCGTCATCGTCGAAGTGGGAATAGAGCGGCCCCTCATGGCTGCCCGGCACGCAGGCCAGCGGGCCTTCCGGCCCGGTCACGTCGTCCAGGTAAATGCCCAGCGTTACCGGGCTGTAGTTCGTATGCGGCCAGGCGCATATGTCCTGGTGCCATTTCACGATTTCGGCGTTTCCAGGCCATTTGTAGTTGAGTTTGGCCGAATGGAATTTCACATCCTGGCCGACGAGGTCCGCCGCGATGGCGGTCATGAAATCCGATGTGGCCAATTCCCAGAAAAACGGGTCTGCGTCCACCGGCTTGCGCAGGCGGCGCACGTGCGGGCTTTCCGGCGAATGGTTCGGCCCCAGGTCGAAGAATTCGTGCGAGCCGCTGACGGCGCGACTCTTCTCCAGAAACTCCGCGGACTTTGCCCGAATGGCGTCCAGCACGGCCGCAGGTGATGCATCTGGAATGGCTGCATATCCACCGCGGAAATAGGCCTCTCGCTGAGCCTGGGTCAGTGCCTGCGGCGGGTGGGCTAGAATGTTTTCCGGGGTCATAGGCGGATGTCCGTTGCGCTCGTTGTCGGCTTTGCGCCATCCTAGCACGCAATAATCGGAGGACCATCCCATGCCCATCCGCATCACCGGCATGATCGGCGTCGCCCCGCCGGCGGACGAGAATACCGTGCACATCATCACTGGCGGCATTTCCAACGCCTACACCCGCGATTTCGCACAGGCCCATGACAAGGCCGGATTCGATTGGGCGTTGGTCGGCTACAGTTCCCGCTCTGCCGAGGGGACAGCGGTGGCCGGCTATTGCGCGGCACATACGGACCGGCTCGGCTATCTGATCGCGCACCGTCCGGGCTTTGTCGCGCCGACGCTGGCGGCCCGCAAGTTCGCGACCTTCGACAATCTGTGGGAGGGCCGGCTCGGCCTCCATATCATCAGCGGCGCGAGCGATGCGGAAATGGCGCAGGACGGCGATTGGTCCGACAAGGCCACGCGCTACCGCCGCGCCGGCGAGTATGTGGCCGTCATGCGAAAGGAATGGGCCGGCGAGCCGTTCGATTTCGACGGCGAGTTCTACAAGGTGCGCGACGGCGCATCCGACGTGGTGCCCTTTCAGCAGCCGACCCCGCCGGTGCTGTTCGGCGGCTCGTCCGAGGAGGCGCTGGAGATGGGGGCGGAGCATTGCGATATCTTCGCGATCTTCGGCGAGCCGCGCGCCCAGGTGGCGGAGCGCATCGCCGACTTCCGCGCGCGCTGCGCCCGGTATCCGCGGCCGTTCGGCAGGGAGCCAGGCTTCAACATCTCGCTCCGCCCGATCATTGCCGAGACGGAGGGGGCGGCCTGGGACAAGGCGCGGCGCATCCTGGCCGGCGTACGGGCGCAGTTGGGTGGCCGCAACCGGCCCTCCGAAAGCGCGTCTGCCGACCGGATGCTGGCGGTGGCGGTCCAGGGCGAGATTCACGACGAACGCCTGTTCATGGGCATCGCCGAGGCGATGGGCGCGCGTGGCAACACCTCTTGCCTGGTCGGCACGCCGGAGCAGGTGGCGGAAAGCTGCCTGGAGTACTACAGGCTGGGCGTCGAGGGCATTCTGCTGCGCGGCTTCGACCCGCTGAACGACGCCCTGGAGTTCGGCCGCGAACTGATCCCGCGCATCCGCGAGGGCGCCGCCGCTATCGATGCGGAGCGCATGCAGGTTCGGGCGGCGGAATAGGTTGTTGCTCGTTGCTGCATGCCTGGGCCGCCACCTGACGGCCCAGGAATGCGGAAGAAGGAACGGCGGCCTTACTCTGCCGCCGTTCCTTCGGGGGTGTTGCGGCGGAGGTAGCGGGCTTCGGCGATGCCGGTGACATCGTCGAGGATGGCGGCGATGTCGAAATCCTTGGGCGTAAACACCGCCGCGATCCCCATGGCCCGCAGTGCTGCTGCGTCCTTGGGCGGAACGATGCCGCCGATGACAATCGGCAGATGGCCCAGGCCGCGATCCGCCAGGGCGTCGCGCACCGCCTCGGCCAATACCATATGACTGCCGGACAGGATCGACAGGCCGATCAGGTCGGCACCTTCAGAAAGCGCCAGTTCTGCGATCTCGTCCGGGGTTTGGCGGATGCCGCGGTAGATGACCTCAAACCCGGCGGATTGCGCCCGGAGCGCGATCTGCTCCGCGCCGTTCGAATGCCCATCCAGGCCGGGCTTGCCGACCAGGAAACGCGGCGTGTGGCCCAACGCCTCGGCCAACGCTTGCACCCGGCCCGCCAGCGGCTCGTTCTTCGATGCGACACCGGCCGCGTCGATGCCGGTCGGCGGGCGGTATTGGCCGAACACCTGGCGCAGCGTCCCGCCCCATTCGCCGGTCGTAACGCCGGCGCGGGCGGCGGCGATGGACGACTCCATGATGTTGCGCTGTTCGCGTGCCGCGGCTTCCAGGTCGGCAAGAGCGGCGGTGACGGCAGCGGGGTCGCGGGCGGCCTTCCAGGCCTGCATTTTGGCGATTTCCTCCGCCTCGACCGCCGGATCGACCGACAGCACGGCGCCATCCTCGCCTGTGGTGAGAGGGGATTCCGCCGTTTCGGTGTAGGAGTTGACGCCGACCACGGTCAGGTCGCCGGCCTCTATGGCACGGCGGCGAATGGCATGGGCTGCCACCAACTCCCGCTTCAGATAGCCGGATTCCAGCGCGGCGACGACCCCGCCCTGTTCGGCGACGCGTGCGATTTCCGCGTTTGCGGCCTTGGTGAGTTCGCGGACCTTGGCCTCGATGGCGGGGTTGTTCTCGAAGATGTCACCGAATTCCAGCAAATCCGTCTCAAAGGCCAGCACCTGTTGCAGGCGTAGGCTCCATTGCTGGTCCCACGGCCGCGGCAGGCCCATGGCCTCGTTCCAGGCCGGCAGTTGGACGGCACGCGCGCGCGCATTCTTGGAAAGGGTTACGGCCAGCGTTTCCAGCAGAATGCGGTAAACATTGTTTTCGGGCTGATTCTCGGTCAGCCCCAGCGAGTTCACCTGCACGCCGTAACGGAAGCGGCGCATTTTCGGGTCGTCCACGCCATAGCGCGTGCGGCAGATGTCGTCCCACATTTCCGTGAACGCACGCATCTTGCAGATTTCGGTCAGGAAGCGGATGCCGGCGTTTACGAAAAAGCTGATGCGGCCGACGATGCGGGAAAAATCCTCCTCCGGCACCTGGCCGCTGGCCTTGACGCCATCCAGCACCGCGCAGGCATTGGCAAGCGCAAACGCCAGTTCCTGCATCGGTGTCGCGCCGGCTTCCTGAAGGTGATAGCTGCAGATGTTGAGCGGGTTCCAGCGCGGCAGCTCATTCGCACACCATATTATCGTGTCGGTCGTCAGTTGCAGCGAAGGGCCGGGCGGGAAGATATAGGTGCCGCGCGAGAGGTATTCCTTGACGATGTCGTTCTGCGTCGTGCCGTTCAGCTTCTTCCGGTCCGCGCCCTGTTCCTCCGCCGTTACGACGTAGAGCGCCAGCAGCCAGGCGGCCGTGGCGTTGATCGTCATCGACGTGTTCATTTCCGCCAGCGGGATGCCGTCGAACAGGGTGCGCATGTCGCCCAGATGCCCGACCGGCACGCCCAGCTTGCCGACCTCGCCCCGCGCCATCAGGTGATCGGCGTCATAGCCGATCTGGGTCGGCAGGTCGAAGGCGACCGAAAGGCCGGTCTGACCGGCGGCAAGATTGGTCTTGTAGAGCGCATTGCTGGCGGCGGCGGTGGAATGGCCGGCATAGGTACGAAACAGCCACGGCTTGTCGCGTGTGATCTCTTCGCGGTGCAAAATGTCGCTCCTCATGCGTCATCGCTGCGCACCTTCGGGCGCGCAGTTGTGTGCGTTTCATTTCTAAAAGCCGGATAACACAGGTTGAAAATTACGTTCAAGATAAAATTGGCGAAATTATCTTTCAAAATAGGGTTGCGTTGCATTTTTGCGTTCGGTATATGCAATGCAGCAATCTTAGAGCGTAGCCGCAGGAGGCATGATCGCCATGGCCGAAGCCGCCACCGTCATCCCGCTGCACCCGGAGGGTGCCGCGCCCCAAAAGGACTTGTACGAAGTCGGAGAAATCCCGCCGCTCGGCCACGTGCCGAAGCGCATGTATGCCTGGGCAATCCGGCAGGAACGCCATGGCAATCCGGATACCGCCATGCAGCAGGAGGTGGTGGAAACGCCGTCGATCCGCGATGACGAGGTTCTGGTCATGGTGATGGCCGCGGGCGTCAACTACAACGGCATCTGGGCGGCATTGGGCAAGCCGATTACGCCGTTCGCGATCCACAAGGCCGAATATCACATCGCCGGCTCCGATGCCTCCGGCGTGGTCTGGGCCGTGGGTGCGCGCGTCACCCGCTGGAAGGTGGGCGATGAGGTCGTCATTCACTGCAACCAGGACGATGGCGACGACGAGGAATGCAACGGCGGCGATCCGATGCTGTCGCCCTCGCAACGCATCTGGGGCTATGAAACCCCGGATGGTTCGTTCGCCCAGTTCTGCCGGGTGCAGGCGCGCCAGTTGATGCCGCGGCCGAAGCACCTGACCTGGGAGGAAAGTGGCTGCTACACGCTGACGCTGGCCACCAGCTACCGCATGCTGTTCGGCCATCGCCCGCACATTCTGCGGCCGGGCGACAATGTGCTGGTCTGGGGTGCCGCGGGCGGCATCGGTTCCATGGCGGTGCAGTTGATTGCGACGGCCGGCGCCAACGCCATCGGCGTCATCAGCGACCCGTCCAAGCGCAATTTCGTCATGAGCCTGGGCGCCAAGGGTGTTGTCAACCGCAACGACTTCGATTGCTGGGGCCAATTGCCCGACGTGGACGATGTGGAAACCTACGCCGCCTATGCGAAGAAGTGCCGGGCCTTCGGCCGTGCGATTTGGGATGTTACCGGCGGCGTCGATGTTGATTTCGTGTTCGAACATCCGGGTGAGCAGACCTTCCCGGTCTCCTGTTTCGTGGTAAAGCGGGGCGGGATGGTCGTGTTCTGCGCCGGCACCACCGGCTACAACCTCACTTTCGACGCGCGCTTTGTGTGGATGCGGCAGAAGCGCATTCAGGGCAGCCACTTTGCCAACCTGAAGCAGGCGAGCGAGGCGAACCGGCTGATGGTCGAAGGGCGCCTGGACCCCTGCATGAGCGAGGTGTTCGGCTGGGACGACATTCCGCGCGCGCACATGCAGATGATGCAAAACAAGCACAAGCCCGGCAACATGGCCGTGCTGGTGCAGGCCAAACGCCCGGGCCTGCGCTCGTTGGAGGATGCCGGCTAGAGCGTTTTCCGGCGAGGCCGCATCGGGCCTTGCGACAGTCACGAATGCCCAACCGGTTGTTTCGGCCTTGGCCGGGGTGGTCGGTTGGGTTTTCCGTTGCCGCTAATCGGCCAGGTTCGGCAGGTACAGAATGATATCGGGAAAGGCCATCAGCAGACCGACGACCACGATATCGGCCACCAGGAACCACATAATCCCGCGGAATATGGTCGTCGTTGACACGAGATCGCCCACCACCCCCTTGATTACGAAGACGTTCATGCCGATCGGCGGCGTGATCATGCCGATTTCCAGGAATTTTGTCAGCACGACGCCGAACCAGATCAGGCTGTAATCCAAGCTCATGAGGATCGGCATGATGACGGGCAGCGTCAGCAGCATGGCGCCGATTGGCTCCAGGAACATGCCGATGGCCAGATACATCAGTGCGATCATGATCAGGATGATGGCGGGGTCCGCGCCGAAACCCAGGACGACATCGGACAGGAATTTCGTCGTGCCGCTAAGCGCGAGAAAACGGGTCAGCAAGGCGGCGCCAACCGCGATAATCAGCAGGGACGCGGTTGTGACCAGGGTCTCGATTACCGCGTTCTTCACGCTCTCCCAAGTCAATCGCCGTTTCAGCCCGGCGACGAGAAACGATAGCAGTGCGCCGATGCCGCCAGCCTCCGTCGCCGTGAAGGCGCCGCTGAATAGACCGCCGAACACGCCGAACAGGATCAGCAGCAACGGCCAAGTCTCGCGCAGGGCGGCCAGGCGCTCGGCCATTGTCGACCGGCCTTCGTAGGGTGGAGCCAATTCCGGATTGAGCTTCGCCCGGATAATGACCACCAGAATATAGCCGATCGCCGTGATGATGCCGGCGCTGATGCCGCCCAGGAAAAGCTTGCTGATCGGCACCTCGGCAAAAATTCCGTACAAAATCAGCAGGATCGATGGCGGTATCAGCGCGCCGATGGTGCCTGCCGCCGCTACCGTGCCGGTGGCGAGCGCAGCGTCGTAGCGGTTGCGCATCATCTCCGGCACTGCGATCCGGCCCATCGCCGCCGCACAGGCCACGCTGGAACCGGTCACCGCAGCAAAACCGGATGCGCCGAAAATCGTGGCCACGGCCAGCCCGCCCGGCAGGCGTGCCAGCCAGACGCGGGCGGCATCGAACAGGTTCTTGGTCAGCCCTGCATGAAAGCAGAAATAGCCCATCAGCAAGAACATCGGCACCGAACTGAGCGTCCAATGTGCGGTAAATGCGTAGGGCGTCGAGGTGAGAATGCTGAGCGCCACACGCTCCCCCACCAAAGTCCAGATGCCAACGAAGGATACGCCAATCAGTGCAACGCCGACGGGTATGCGCACGGCCAGCAGGACCAGAAGGGCACCAAGGCCGGCCAGGCCGATTTGAATATCGGTCATAGTGTCTTTGCCCGCCCGCTAGATATTTTCGGTTTGATGGCCGTTGCCGTTGGTCCAGGGATCGACATCCCCCAGGCCGCTTTTGGAACCGCTGAAATAGACGGCCAGTTGATAGATCAGAACCAGCGCCATGACGAAAAAGCCGATCGGCAGCAAATAATAGCCGGGCCAGACAGGAACCTTGAACCCAAGCTCCATGACATAGCTGCCCGCCGCGCGTCTCGTTTCCGCCTGGATCCAGGATGTATAGGTTAGTAACAGGAATATCGCCGCCGAATAGACCCGGGCCAGACTGTAGGCGTGCCGTTGAATGTTCTGCGGCAGTACCTGCATGGCCACTTCAACGGAAATATGCATGTCCCGCTTCTGTGCCAGGGCCAGCGGGATGAAGGCGGCGATGACCATGTAATAGTTTGAAACAATGGCAATCGTCGCCGGCAACGGGGCGTTGAAGAAATACCGGCCGGTCACGTCGGCCGCGATGTGCATCATCATCATCATAATGGCGGCGCCGCCAAAGGCCGTCAGCACCATGATGACAACGGACAGCGCTTTTCCGATGGCACGCATGTCCACCTCTCCCAGCAAGGCTTACGGTATAGAAAGGTGCAACCGGCCGGCGCTCTGGCTCAAACGAGCGCCGGCCGTGCTTTGCCAATCTGGCGGTCACATGCCGTAAGTGTTGACGTCGATCTTGCTGTAGATTTCGCGCTTGTAGATTTCGGCCATCGCCGCACCGTCGAAGCGCTTGTCCCCTTGGTCGGAGATCATTTTCTGCCAGCGTTTGGCGGTTTCCGCGAACTGCTCGGCGACCTCCCGCGGGTTTGTCACGCCGAAATCTTTTTCGCCGGTGGCGATCGAGGCTTCGAAATTGCTGGCTGCAAATGCCGCGTGTTTGGCAACCAGCGCTTCGGAAGGCTCAACCAGTTCGATGCCCCATTCTTTCAACTGGTCGAAGACTTCGGCGTATTGCTGGTCGAGCCGGGCTTCCGTCAACGCCGTGCCTTCCGCAGCAAGGTCCAGCATGACTTGGCGCTGTTCGGGCGTCAGGCTGCGCCACGTGTCCAGGTTCATCGTCCAGAGCGACATGCTGTGAAACGTGCCGAGCGGCAGCCGTGTCACCGAATCCACCACATCCTGCAAGCCGAAATTCGGAATTTCGGTCGGGGTGGAAAGGGTTGCATCCAGAACGCCGGCGTTCAGGCCCTCGTAGATCTCGTTGCCGGTCATCGTCACGGCCTTGCCATCGAAATATTCCGCCCAGCGCCGGAAATAGATGCTGCCGGCACGGAATTTCTTGGCGACGATATCCTCTGGCGTGCGCATCGGCTTGCCGGCGACAATGGGCACGTAGGGTGGGTTGGAGTGCATCGCCAGCACGATCTGGTTCTTATCGAAGAACTCCTTCAGGCAGGGCTCGCAATTGAAAACGAACTCCGTGTTGGCGCCGGCCATGGCAATGGCTGTGTCCGCATAGCCGGAAATGTTCGCCAGGAAGTTGTGGTAGGGAAATTCCGCCGGCCAGTACGGCAGAACCATAAGGCCGACATCGGCGATGCCATCGCGCAGCCCGTCGCTGACCTCCGAAAGCCCCATCAGCGAGCCGCAATAATTGCGCAGGGTCAGTTCGCCATTGGTGCGCTTCGGCAATTCCTTTTCAGCATGATGAAAGGCTATAACGGCGTCATGGGTGCACGGAAGGGCTGGTTCGAATCGCAATTCGCGGGCGGAAGCGTCGGTCGCAACCGATGCGGCCGTTAACAGCGCGGCCGCGCCGAGCGCCGCTCCCAGTATTTTGCGCGTCATCTTTAGGCGTTTCCTCTTGAATTGCCGATTGGCTGGCTATTGATATCTGCGGATTTTCTTCCGCTTTGGCAGACCGTTTGCCGGTCAGGCCCTGATATTTAGCAGCACATTGCGGCAGTATGTCCAGAAAATTACGCCGAAAGTCGCAACCGGGCGGCCGATTTTTTCACCGTCCGCCCGGCGGGCGCTGTCAGTAACTGCGGGTCAGAACCGGGAGCGGCGATCCTCGACATTCGCCAGCACTTCGATCAGGACCGTGCGGCCGCTGGCGTTGAGGCGCTGGGCTTCCTGCAAGGCTGCGGTAAGCTCTGACGGTTTGGCAACCTTGATGCCGACCGCCCCCATGCCTTCCGCGATCTTGGCATAGTCGCCATGCATGGTGGAAACGCCGTATTGTTCTCGAGCTTCCGCGCCGATCGTGCCTTGGGTCGGGCCGGAATAGGTGGCCATTGCGCTATTGTTCAGCAGCACGGTGGTGATGGCCGCGCCGGAGCGGGCTGCGGTTTCGATATCCGTCCCGGACATGCCGAACGCGCCATCGCCCATCAGGTTCAGGCAGAATTTTTGCGGCTGGGCCATCTTCGCGCCGATGACCAGGGGAATCCCGAAGCCCAGGTGGGTGGTCTTGCCCCAGCCGACATAGCTGTGGGGTGTCGTGGCGGTGTAGAATGGCACAATCGTATCGCGCGGGGCGCCGGCATCGTGGGTGACGATGCTGTTTTCCAGATCGAGCGTTTCGTTCAAGGCCTGGATCACGCGGTAATAGGCGATGGGCTCCTCGTCAGAAGCGAGGACCGGCGACCATTCCGCCATCCATTTTGCCTTGGCGGCAGCCACGGCAGTTTCCGCCTGGCTGCGGTCGCCAATGCCCTTGCCACCGGTTTTTGCCTTGATGCAGGCAATCAGCGCCTCGATGGTCAGGCGCGTATCGCCGACCAGGCCGATGTCCACTGCCTCGTCCTTGTTGAGGTCGTCCGGGTTGTTGGTGTTGTGAATGACGGTCTTGTTGGGCTGCACCTTCTGGCCATAGGGGGTGCGGGTCAGGCTGCTGCCCAGCGCCAGCAGCACGTCGCTGCCGGTCAGCCATTCATGCGCCGGGCCCGTTGTCGTGCCGCTGCCGGCGCCGAGAGCCAAAGGGTGACGTTCGTCGAAAGCAGACTTGCCGGGCATGGTGCAGAAGACCGGCGTTGCCGTCAGTTCGGCCAGTTCGCGCAAGGCATCCGTGCCACCGGAGAACAGCACGCCGGCGCCTGCCCAGATCACGCCGCGTTTCGCCCCGATCAGGGCATCGGCGGCGGCTTCGATTGCGCCTGCTTCCGGCACCTGGCGGAACAGTTTCGGCGATTTGTAGGTCTGCGCCGCCTCCGGCACCTCCTGCGCACAGACATCGGCGGTCAGTTCGACGACCACCGGGCCGGGCGTACCATTGCGCAGGGCATGGAAGGCGCGGCGCATCACGTCGCCAACCTGGTTCGGCGTATAGATCGCCTCCACCTGTTTCACCCAGCCCTGATAGTTGCGGGCGGCGGTGAAATTCGGCTTGACCGAAAGCCGGTCCAGCGTGTTTCCACCCAAGAATACCAGAATCGGGATGTTGTCCGCATAGGCCTGGGCGATGCCGCCCATCGCGTTCTCCGCCCCGGCTTGCGATTGCACTGCGACGACGCCAAACCGCTGCCGGTCGCTGATCCGGCTGTAGCCATCCGCAGCCATGACCGCGCCGCGTTCGTGCCGGAACGCCACCGGGCGGATGCCGATCCGGGCCGCGGCGGAGATCAGCGGGTTGCTCGGGAAACAGGACATCCACTCGACGCCTTCCTGTTTCAGAATTTGGGCGATGTAGTCGATGCCGTTCATTGCTGGTCTCCCGTTGGCGGTGCGCGCCATGCAGTGCGGAATAGGTCGGCTAGCAGAATGCGCATTCGGCACGGCAATGTCACGGGCATTGCGCTGGTCTGCTGAGGCGGCCGCGGCTCAATAGGCGATCACGACCTTGCCGAAATGCCCGGCGGCTTTCAGGTGGTGGAACGCGGCCCTTGCATCGTCGAAACCGAAAGTGCGGTCGATGACCGGGCGAAGTTCGGCCGCCGTGAAGGCGCGGTTCATGCGCTCGAACATGGCGCGGCTGCCGACATAGATGCCGCTGACCCGCAGGGAATTGCGGAAGATCAGAGCCGGGCTGATTTCGCCACCGGTCAGCACGCCGATCAGCGCCAGATGCCCCGCGATGCGGGTGGAAGCGATGGAGCGCGGCAGTGTGCCGGCGCCGCCGACCTCCAGCACATGATCGACGCCGCGCCCGCCCGTTGCCTCCAGCACCCCTTGTTGCCAGTCGGGCATGGTGCGGTAGTTGATCGTCGCCCAGGCGCCCATCGCCTTTGCTCGCTCCAGCTTTTCATCGCTGGACGAGATGACCACCGCGCGTGCGCCGTGCAGTTTGGCGATCTGAAGCCCGAAAATGGAAACGCCGCCGGTACCGATGCAAAGCACGGTATCGCCCGCCATCAGGCGGCCTTTTTCCACCAGCCCGTTCCAGGCGGTCAGTGCCGCGCAAGGCAGGGTGGATGCCTCGGCAAAGCTCAGATGAGCGGGGATTGCGACCAGGCCCCGTTCGTTCAGCACCACTTCCTCCGCCAGGACGCCATCCATCGTGCCGCCCAACGCGCTGGCCATGCCGTCCGCCGTGATGTCGCCATCCTCCCAGCGTTGGAAAAAACAACCAGCGACGCGGTCTCCGACAGCGAACCGCGTCGCGCCAGAACCGACGGCCAGCACCTCGCCCACGCCATCCGAGTTCGGGATACGGGGGTAGGGCAGGTTGCGGCCCACGGGATCGGTTACGGTCAGCAGGTCGCGATAATTGAGTGCGGACGCGCGCATCCGTACCAGCACTTCGCCCGGCCCGGGGGCAGGGGACGGCCGTTCGGCCAGTTTCAGGGCGTCAATGCCGCCGTCGGAGACGATTTCGTATGCTCGCATGTTCAACCTTGTGCGGTGAGAAATTCCCGGATGGAACCAAACGTATGGGGTTTGGCCGCCCCTAGGCAAGCGTGCGGGAAAAACGGCACGGCGTGCCGGCGCGCCCGTGGCCGATTTTGCGGCGTGCGATGGATGCTTGTCGCTGTGGCGGTATGCGGCATACTCTGCAAAAGTCCGCAACGAAGCCTTGGAGGCTGAAAGAACATCCGATGTTCAAGATACTATCCATCGACGGCGGCGGTATCCGCGGCGTCATTCCAGGCACACTGTTGCGGCGTTTGGAGGAGAAGGCAGGGAAACCGGTGGCGGCGCTGTTTGACCTGATCGCCGGAACCTCTACCGGAGGCATTCTTGCGGCTGGCTTGGCCGTTCCGGGGGCAGGGCAGGGGCCGCGGTATTCGGCGGCCGATATGCTCGATCTTTATATCAAGCGCGGCCATGAAATTTTTCAGCGCTCGTTCTGGCGGGGCGTCACATCTCTTGGTGGCATTGCAGACGAGAAATATTCGCACGCGCCCCTGGAAACGATCCTGAGGGAGTATGTTGGGGATATGACGCTGGCGGAGACGATCCGTCCGATCCTTGTCACCAGCTACGATATCGAGCGGCGCGGCCCTTATTTTTTCAAGACGCGACGGGCCAGCAAGCCGGGCCGTAACCACTATCTGCGCGATGTCGCCCGTGCCACATCGGCTGCGCCAACCTATTTCGAGCCGGCAGAGGTCATGAGCGTCGGAGCAAATCCAAAGCGCCGCGTCCTGGTCGATGGCGGGGTGTTTGCCAACAATCCGGCGATGTGCGCCTATGTGGAAGCGTGCAATATGGGCATCGACCCGTCAGAAATTCTGATCGTTTCGCTTGGAACCGGCATCGCGACGCGTGAAATTCCGTATGAGGACGCCAGGAATTGGGGTGCAGCCGGCTGGATGCAGCCCATTATCAGCGTGATGATGGATGGTGTAGCAGACTCGGCGGACTACCAGTTGCAGCAGTTGCTGCCCGATGGGCGCCGGCCGGACAATCAACGGTATTTTCGGTTCAACACGCGGTTGGACCTGGCGCTGGATGACATGGACGCCGCCAATGCCGGCAATATCCGCAACCTGGAGCAGGAAGCCGAACAGATCCTGAAAGATCACGGCAGCGAATTCGACCGGTTGGTTGCCCTGCTGCTAACGGAAAGCGGGGCGGCGCCGGTCTCCGTTTAGGTGTGCCTGCGACCGCCAAAATGCACCCGCGCCAGCCTTATGCGAAGGGATCGGTGTCGATCAGCCCTTCTTCCATCGCCTTGATCTGCAGGGCGAGGTATTTGGAATAGACCCGGGCCTGCGTCAAGCTGCCGGCAATGAACCAGGCGCCTTCCTGCGGCGTGCGCTTGTACATGTTGGCAAGTTCGCCGTCCTTGTCCTCGCCCCAGATCGGCCCGATTTTCTCCGCCATGTCCTCACCCAGCGCGCGGCGCACCAGTTCGCCTTGCGGGTAGTAGCCGGTGCCCAGAACAATAACATCGGCGGGAACGACGGTGCCATCCTTCAACAGGGCGCCTTCCGGGCAGTACCGCTCGATATTCTCGTTCTGCAGCAGTCCGATTTCGCCCTTGATCATCAATTCGGAACTGCCGGCATCCAGATTATAGCCACCGCCGCGGCGGCGGTATTTCATCTGGTGGCCCGTGTTGTCCTCGCCAATATCGAACTTGAAGCCGATGCCCGTCAGCCCCTCGATCATATCCTTGTCCAGCTCCATCATGCGCTTGACTGCTATTTGGTAGCCCTGGACGATCATGGGCGGGGTAGAGGCGGAACCGAGCAGGTCGCAATCCTCTACCGGCGGGCCTTCTTCATAAATGCCGTAGTTCAGTTTCGCGGACGGATCGATGGACACCACCGTTGTGGAGCCGCGTTGCACCAGCGTCGTCTGACAGTTGAAGCTGTGCAGGTCGAGCGCGATGTCGTTCGCGCTGGAACCAGTGCCGATGACGATGGCCCGCTTGCCGGCATAAGGTGCGCCGCTGTCGAAGCCTTCGGAATGGATCACCTCTCCCTGGAAGGTATCCAACCCAGGAATCTCCGGGATCAACGGATAACTGCTGACGCCGTTGGCAAATACAATGTGGCGCGGATGCATGACGCGTTCGCTGCCGTCGGCGCGTTTCAGGGTAGCGGTCCAGCGCTTCGCCTGATCGTCCCATTCGCCCTTGGTAAATTCCGTGTTGGTCCAGTGATTGATTTCCATCACCTGGGCATAGAATTCAAACCAGAGGCCCAGCATGTCCTTCGGAATATAGTTCGGCCAGGTCTCCGGGAAGGGGAGGTAGGGCAGGTGGTTGACGTTGATGGAGTTGTGCAGAGCCAGCGAGTGATAGCGGTTGCGCCAACTGTCGCCGATCCGCGGCCACTTCTCGACCACCAGCGCATCGACGCCGACCTGGTTGAGACGCGCGGCGATGGACAGCCCCGCCTGGGCGCCGCCGACGATTAGAACGGTCGGGTCGCGATCGTCGTAGGTCTGCGCCTTGCGCCGGGCGTCGTCCCAGTTGTCGCCGCCAAAGTTGCGGGAATAGGCGGCGCCGGTCGGACGGTTGCGGCCGGTTTTTTCCTCAAAGCCGTTGAGTTCTTCCAGCGATGTGGAGACGACCCAGGCTTTGTGGCCGGCGGCGCCCTTGCCGTCCGTTGCCGGAACCAGCCTTAGCACGCCTTCACACCGGCCGAGTTTGGTTTCAAAACCGTAAATTGCCTCGATACAATCACGGCCCAGGCGTTTAACCCGCCGCGGGGGCGTGCGTTGCGGGCTGATGCCGAAGCCGCTCGCCTGGACGGCCGGCTGCCGTGTAATCAAGCCATCCGCAATGGCTTGCGCGCCCACCCGCGGCACCAAGTGCCACGTGAAGGCCAGCACGTCGCGCCAGTTGCCGTCTTCCGTCAACAGGGATGCCACCTGCCGCGCATCACCGCTCGCCAGTGCCGCCTCGAACGCACCAAGCCAAGCCGTGACGATAGAGTCGCTTGAGACCTCGTCCTGAACCTTCAGGCCCATATCGTCTGCATAGTTCATGGGTGTTCCCCTTTCGGTGTCGCGGCCCGGACCGAACGAGGAGCGAGCCCCTGCTGCCGAACCGGTCTGGCATTACCCGTGATAATGGACTTTCGTACAGGGTAGCGCCCGATGAGGCCAATAGCCAACCGAATTCCGCGGCTTGGTTGCGGCAGAACGTATGCACTCGCGAGACACGCAACCGCTGAACAGCACCCGAATGTCTGATTGAGGGTGATGGGTGCGCAAGACATGCTCAAGGGCGGACCCAAATGAATCATGGGTTTACCCCGGAAAAACCCCCTTTTCGGGCGCGTTCTTAATCGCGTGGGAACACTTTAGAAGTTCTCTTTCCCATCGGGATCGTCGCTGGGAAGTTCCACGTATGGGCGCGCAGTCTCTTCCTGAAGTCGTGCCGGAACGTATTGGCTTCGTTGGTCATTTGTCTTTGGGAATATTTTTGACCAGTCTTGAAATTCTTGCCAATCCAGATTGCACGTCCAATCATCCAGGTCATCGAAAGAGAAGTGATATTCCCGAGCGATCCGCAGAAGGATTTCCAGTCTATCAGTATGAGGACTCATTATGCTTCTCCCTTGGTGGGTCCTAAAGCTAGGTGCCTGATTTTGCTTGAGACGCTCCGCTTCCCGTACCGGTTCAATACAGGAGCAGGCAATTCATGTTTCCGGGCGGGCACATCCCTGTCGGCAGTCCGGATATGGGGGAACATGATGGTGATAGCGGACGGATGAGAACGCCGCCGCGCCGACATTCCGCGCACTTTTCGGGCAACGTCTCCAATGGTTGTTGCGGCGCCGAGGGGAACCACCGCTACCGCGTTATTGAACACCATACGTAGGGACGACGTGGCTCTCGTTTTGTGTTGAGCCTGTGGCATGGGATATTTCACCTTACTGTAGCTTGGGTTCGGCACGAGTTTCGTGCGCGTTTTGGACCCAAACCAACTTCAAAGCAGATTACCCACAGCACAGGTTATCCGGAAGAATCGGAAAATACCGACTGATGTATTTGAGTAACGCGAGCCCGGTTCACAAAATGTGCAAATATTATCACAACGTTCTGGACGAGAAGATTACCATTATAAGGCTGGGTTTAATGCGTCGACGACCGCCAGACGTGACAGCAGCCGGCTGCGGTTCGCCCATAAAACATTTGCGCGCCTGGGCAAGGTGCCGGATGAACACGAACGCCATACCGCTTTCGGCAAAGCGTCGAGGCCACCGGCCGACGCGCCAGCCCCGGCTACGGAGAAACCATCCCCTCTCCTGGCGCGTTTGACCGCTCGGCAATCTGGTAGCCTTTGTGTCGGTAGCCCGCGTATCCGTTCTGGGCTCGCGATCCCAGAGCCCCGGTGAGTGAGCCATCTGCAAATTCTTCGTTGCGGTGCTATCAGCGGATCAGCAGATTTGCCATTGCCGGGCTACAACGGAGGAAGCGGGGTCTGAAAAATGCCGCCCGTGCACCGGTACCACTACAGTACTCACAACCAGACTCGCATCCACCTCAAGACACTCAAGAGACGGACCGTCTTTGGATTCATCCGCAAGAAATTACGTGCCTGAACCCCACCGTTTCGTCTCCAATACCCGCCATCACACTGCGGGCCTGAACATCTAGCTATAAAGATCATCGCTGCCAGAGGGCGTGGGGATCGCAAGGGAATTGCCCTCGCCGCTGAGGTCGGCTGTCATGAGAGGGGCGGCCATCGGCACGGCAATGGTTTGGTCTTCAAATCTCAGCCATTCGATCTCGCGAAGCGTATCGGTGCCTTCACTGCCGGCCAGATCGGTAACGATCAGCGAAACGCCGTCGGTATCATAGGCGATGCTGAAATCGGCGCGGTTGCCCCGATATGCGGCGGTGTCGATGCC
>JAWLBX010000013.1:0-93778 GCA_041687435.1 Alphaproteobacteria bacterium | reverse complement strand
GGCCGATCCCGATGTCGATGGCGATATCGATCTCTTGGCCCTTCATGTGCTGGGCGACCGGGCCTTCGTCATAGCCGGGGACGACCTTGCCCTGATCGGTGATCTTCACTCCGCCGATGTGGATCTGCAGCCGGTCGCGGTCCGCCTTCTCGCCGGACTTGCCGACGGCCATGACAATGCGGCCCCAGTTGGCATCCTCGCCCGCAACTGCGGTCTTGACTAGCGGCGAGTTGGCAACAGAAAGGCCGATGCGTTTGGCGGCCTGGTCGCTGTCGGCGCCAGTCACCTTGATGGTCACGAATTTGGTTGCGCCCTCGCCATCGCGCACGATCTGTTGGGCGAGGTCGAGACACACCGCCTCTACCGCCTCCGCAAACTCCGCGAGGCCTGGATCGAACGCATGGGCTGGCGGTAGGTTACCCGCCTTGCCCGTGGCGCAGAGGATCACCGTGTCGCTGGTGGAGGTGTCGCTGTCCACGGTGATGCAGTTGAACGAGCGCTCCACCGCATGAGACAGCACGCCCTGCAACACGTCGGCCGGCACGGCGGCGTCGGTGCAGAGGAAGCCCAGCATGGTCGCCATGTCCGGCGCGATCATGCCGGAGCCCTTGGCGACGCCGTTGACGCGCACTTCCACACCGCCGATTTTCGCGGTGGCCGTCGCGCCCTTGGGGAAGGTGTCGGTGGTCATGATCGCAGCGCCGGCATGGCCCCACTGGTCTTCCGAGACCTTGCCGAACAGGGTTGGCAGCTTGCTGGGGATGTGGTCCGGCGGGATCGGCTCGCCGATCACACCCGTGGAGGCAATGAACACTTCGGATGGCTTGCAGCCGGCCAGTTTCGCCGCCGCCTCTCCGGTTGCCTGCACGGTGTCGCGCCCGGTCTGGCCGGTGAAGGCATTGGAGTTGCCGGAGTTCACGACAATGGCCCGGGCGGAGCCGCCCTTCAGCGATTCCTGGCACCACTGCACCGGGGCGCCGGCGGTCAGCGATTTGGTGAATGCGCCGGCGACGGTCGTGCCCTCGTCCAGCAGCCAGAGCGCCAGGTCATGGCGGCCCTTGTACTTGATCCCGGCCTCCATCGCGCCCAGGCGGACGCCGGCAATCGGGGGCAGGGTCGGGAAGGCGGCGGGTGCCAGGGGCGATTTGGGCAGGTTGGCCATGGTTCAAAGCACTGCTTTAGAGGTTCATACCGGGCGGGACCATGCCGCGCCCGGGCCGGTTCGGCAAGGGGTCATGCCGCCTCGTCATACGGCGTCAGGTAATCGTCGAGTTGGACCGCCAGCGTGTTCAGTGCCGCGGACACCATGCGGTACTGACCGCAGAGGAAAATCAGGTCCATGATCTGTTGCAGCGAATAGGCGGCGTTCAGCCGGACCCACAGAACCTCGTCGATCATGCTGGTCCGGTGCAACTGGTCCACGGCCTCGACGAGCAACGCGCCATCTTGCAGGGTGCCGTCGGCGATGGCGGCGATGTCGGCGGCGGACAGGCCCCGTTCCATGCCGATGGGCCTGTGCTGCGCCCACTCATAGCCTGCACCGCAAAGCCGGCCGATGCGCAGGATGACGATTTCGCGGTCGCGCGGGGTCAATTCGCACTTGTGCAGGCAGTGGCTGAAAAACGGCATCCAGCGGCGCAGCAGGTCCGGGTGGTGCATCATGGTCTGGATGACGTTGATCTTTTCCAGATGGCCGCGGGCCTTGTCGTAGAGTTCGCGCGCGGGGCCGTCCATGCTCTCCAGCGGCACCGGCTCCAGCCGCGGCTTCGGCCGTTTGATCGCCATGTCCGGCAGGCCGGGAGCGGGTGCTGCCGTGTTGGGCGGCAGCGACGGGTCCGGCGGCTCGCAGCTTTCATCCAACTGCACGCCCAGCACGTTCAGCGCCCAGGCGAGCGTCGTGTAGTTGCAGGCGGTGAATACGGCGTCGAGGATCTGCTTCGGCTCGTACAGGCTGGCGAGCGTTGCCCACACGTCGTCCTCAACGAATTGTTGGGTGTAGATCTGCTCCGCCATCGCCAGCAGCGCCTTTTCCCCGCCCTGCCAGCGCGGATCGGCAGAGCCGGCGGCAATGGCCCGGAAGTCCGCATCCGTGAAGCCGCACTGATCGCGCGCAATCACGACGTGCTGGCCCCACTCATAGGCGCTGCCGGCCATCCAGCCGGCCCGCATGATCACCAACTCCCGCTCGCGCGGCGGCAGCGAGGACTTGAACAGCAGGTGGTTGGCCAGCGGGCTCCAGCGGCGCAGCAGTTGCGGATGGTGCGCCAGCGTCGCAAACACGTTCAATACCCGGTCGAACCCGCCCGGCCGCTGCAGCAGCTCCCGGACCTGCGGGTCCATCTGCTCCAGCGTCAACGGCGGCACGCGCGGGGTGGAGAGGCGGTTGGTTTGGGTCATGGGTGGGATCCCTAGGAGAGTTGTTCAAAGCATAATGATCGGGTTGCAGAGCATTGCGAGAGCCGCTTTTGGAACTGGCGGATGAAAATGCTGAAGGCGGAGCATTTCGAGAGGTTGAAAGGATGTGGTTGGCACGGACGACAAAATAGTGTGGCCTGAATTGCCAAATTGGGCGGGTGGATGTTTTCGTTTCCTAAATAAAATCGACTTTGGGTCGCAGAACGGGCTTTTGCAGAGCCCTAGACGTAGTAGTCTCACCATATAAACGGTCTAGCCAATTTTGGATCTTAGTTCTATTACTGTTGATCATCTCCTTTTGTACCTTAATGACATATCCGTCAGTCGCACAAATCGAAGTGACAGGCATTGCCATTCCAAGGTGAAAATAGGTTGTAGCCATCCCAATAAGTAATTTCTCCGTATTGTTGTTCCCGACGAGCACGTACCACACCTTTACTACTAAAGTGAGGTAATCCGGGATCGAGGTTTGGAATTTCTTGTCCCCTCTGGCCATAGCCATCGTCTGATATAACCTTACTCGATAGCCTCATTAACAGGGCGGCGTGCTTGCTTTCTTTGACGACAAGCGCGAATGTGTTCCGAATACAATTAATACCTGACGATGCCTGAACAATTCGGCGATCCCTCCGACCCCCAATTTCTCGAATGATTTTCGAAACTTGATTACGTGTGAGCAGAGACGACTTGTCTTCGATAATTCCATGGCTAGCCATGCGGCACCAGTTGGACACTTCGGTTGAGGTCGCCAGTTGCATTGCAACATTTCCGCGGGCTGCAAACCGCTTTGCTGCTGGAGCGTATGAAGAAGTCGTCACAAATAGCGCATTTGGTACTTGGTCCGCAACTTGAGCGCCGTATAAAGCTTGAATTGCCGTAAGGTCGACCTTATTCCTGGGAGCATATTTTTTCGCCTGCACAATGGTCATTATGTCGCCTATTGGATTTCGCTGGATAAGCGTGATATCTATTCCACCATCATTACTCCCTGGGCCAAGTTTGACGTCAAAACCTTGGTTTTTGAATATTTCCGCCAACAGCCTCTCATAGTCTCGCCAGTGGAGGGCATAAAGGTCCTCTGGGCGATTTTCAAAGTGTGAGTATAACTCATGGTAAATATCTCCAATATCCTCTTTTACTAAGCTACAAACCCACTGCCAGTGGAAATAAGAGGAGAATATGGAATAATTTGAATTCTCGTCCGGATATATATTCATTCGAACATGATTATCGAATTCATACCAGCATCCATGATTTTCAAGCAATTCTTTAAACTCAATTTCAATCTCTGGCGGTCCGTCTCCTTGTAGTATGCGGACGAGATCCCCTTCGGACCACAAGCAAGACAGAACTGGTAAATCAGATGGCTCGCGACCAGTATGTTGCAAATAATCGTTAAATCCACTGTCATGCCAAAGCTCGTGCTTGGATGCCCAAACCTTTATCTCACGCCTTAACCGTGCAATCCTCGCTTCAGCATCCTTGTCGTTGAAGTCTCGCGTGTTAAGTGAATTTTCATGTGCCATGGAGCGATGCCTTAATTTTCTATCAATCTTCCATAAATCTACAATCCTATCGGATTTTTCAAAACACACATTCCCGACTAATATCGTGAAAGACTGGAACCCACTGAATCAGTATCAGTACTTTTGGTGATTTTGAAGCAGAATAGATACCCGCGTTTGGTTGATTCCGATCCTTTGCCGCGGCGACCACTGCCCTCGAGGCGATGAGCCCCCTACACCACCATCGCCTCAATCAACGTCGGCCCGTCGGTCTTGGCAATCGCCTTTGCGAATGCCTCCTCGAACGCGGCGCCGTCGGAGACGCGCAGGCTTTCCATGCCATAGCCTTCCGCGATCTTGGCGGCGTCGATGCTGGGGTTGGAGAAGTTCATGCCGATATACTGCTCGTTGCCGTGGAACAGTTTCAGGCGCTGGCGGATGATGCGGTAGCCGTCGTTGTTGCAGATCACGAACACCACCGGCGCCTTCATGTTCGCGGCCGTCCACAGCGCCTGGATCGAGTATTGGGCGCTGCCGTCGCCGATCACGGCCACCACGCGCCGCTCCGGCTGGGCCATCTGCACGCCGACCGCCGCCGCAATGCCCCAGCCGATGCCGCCGGAGACGTTGCCGAAATAGCTGTAGCGGTCCACGAACGGGAAGTGCGCGTTCAAGGTGGCAGCGCTGGTCACGCCCTCGTCCACCACGATCACGTCGCGGGGGGCTAGGTCGCTCATGCGCATCATCAGCCATTCGGCGTTGAGCGGCTCGCCGGCACCCTTCGCCTCCGCATCGGCCCGCCGTTTGGTGCGGACGCTGGTCCAGTTCTGGTCCGCGACGGCGGCGATGCGCCGGGCGGCATCCGCGGCCAGGGCGGCGCCGCCTTTTTCCTTCAGCAGCGGCGTCACTGCCGCCAGCGTCTCGCGCAGGTCGGCGCGCAGGGCGATTTCGGCGTGGTAGTTCTTGCCCATCTCCCAGTCGTTCAGGCCGATCTGGATGACCGGCATGTCATCCGGCAGCGGGTCGATCTCGGAATAGACCGACATGCGCAGCACGTCCGCGCCCAGGCAGATCAGCATGTCGTAGGGCTCCAGCGCCTTGCGCACGTCCGGCTGCGAGCGGCCGAGGCAGCGGATGAAGGCCGGATGCTCGCTCGGGAAGTGTGCGCCGCTGGCGACGGTCTGCTGGAACACCGGCGCGCCCAGCGCCTCGACAAAGGCCACCGCCTCGGCAAAGGCATCGGAACTCACCATTTCCGTGCCGGCAACCACAACCGGGTTTTTCGCCTGCAACAGCCGGTCGGCCAGCGCGTTCAGCGCCGCATCGCTGGGGCGGACCGTGGTATCGACGCGCGTCCTGCGGCCCAGGTCGATCGCGGCATCGCTGTTCAGAATGTCGCCCGGCAGCGAGATGAACACCGGCCCGGTCGGCGCGGTCATGGCAACCTTCGCCGCCCGGCGCAGCACCCGCGGCAGATCCTCCAGCTGGGTGATTTCGGTCGACCATTTGACCACCGGCGCCGCCATCTCCACCAGCGGGCCATAGAGCAGCGGCTCCTGCAGGCCGTGGCCCTGTTCCTGCTGGCCGGCGGTCAGAATCATTGGCGTGCCGGAATTGGCGGCGGTGAACAGCGTGCCCATGGCATTGCCCAGGCCGGGTGCGACATGAACGTTGCAGGCCACCAATTCGCCGCTGGCGCGGGCATAGCCGTCCGCCATCGCCACCACGACGCTTTCCTGCAAGGCCATGGTGTACTGAATGTCCGGCTCGTCGGTCAGCGCGTGCATGATGGGCAGTTCGGTGGTGCCGGGGTTGCCGAACATGCGCTTCACGCCCTCATCCTTCATGACGGCAAGGAAGGCAGCGCGGCCGGTGATGGTGTTCGATGGGGCGGACATGGCGGGCGGGACCTCTTGGAGCCTGAGAGCGTGTTCGTTGCCGCACAGCATAACCGCCACTGCCGCGCTGGCAACTTGCGCGGTGGCGATTGTGCGGGCAGTTAGGAAGAAACTTTCCATAACCCGCCGGAAACAAGCCCATGGATTTCTCCTTTGCCCCAGAGCATGCGCAACTGCGCGAGACCGTCCGCCGGCATGCGGAAGACGAAATGAAGCCGCTGGCCGCACAGGCGGACGACGAGGAGCGTTTCCCCCGGCATCTGTTCCAACGCTGGGGCGAACTGGGCCTGCTGGGCGCACGCTACCCGGAGGAAGATGGCGGCGTCGGCATGGATAAGGTGAGCGACTGCATCATCCGCGAGGAACTGGGCCGGGTCAGCCAGGCGTTCTGTGCCGCCTATTCGGCCCATTCCCATCTGGGAATCTGGCCGATCTGGCGGGCTGGCACCGAAAAGCAGAAATCGGACTTTCTGCGCCCCGCGCTGGCGGGAGAGAAAGTGGCGTGCTTCGGCCTGTCCGAACCCGATGGCGGCTCCAATATCCGGGCGATGAAAACGCGGGCGGAGAAGGTGGAAGGCGGCTACCGCATCAACGGTGCCAAGCTCTATATCACCAACGCGCCGCTGGCGGATTTCATGATGCTGGCGGCCCGCACCGCGCCGGACCTGAAACCCAGCGCGATCAGCCTGTTCATCGTGCCGCTGCCGGACCCCGCCGTGCAGATCAGCCACCTGAAGAAGGAGGGGCTGAAGGGCTCCGAGACCGGCCTGATTTATATCGAAGACCTGTTCGTGCCGGACGGCCACGTGCTGGGGGAGCGCGAGGGCACATATCCCGTGATCCTGGACTCGCTCACCGAAAACCGGGTTGGCGTCGCCGCCTCCGTGCTGGGCGTCGCCAAGGGCGCCTATGAGGAGGCGCTGGACTATGCCCGCACCCGCATCGTCGCCGGCAAGCCGATTCTGCAATATCAGGCGGTCGCGCACCGGCTGGCGGACATGGTGACGGATGTCGAGGCGGCGCACTGGATGGTCTATCATGGCGCCTGGAAGGTCGATCAGGGCACGATCGACCACGCCGCCGCCGCCAAGATCAAGCTGTTCGCGAGCGAGGCGGCATTGCGCGTGACCGAGGGCGCAATGCGGGTGCTGGCTGGCGCCAGCATCATGCGCGAGTACAGCGCCGGCCGGCACCATCGCGATGCCCTGGTCTACCTGTTCGGCGAGGGCACCAGCGACGTGCAGCGCAACCTTATCTCCCGCGGGATGGGCGAGGAAAACCTGTTGCCGTAAGCGTGGCGCTGGACGCGGCGGATGGCGCTGCTAAGTTGGGCGCCGAACGATAAAGACCTCCGGTTAGGATCGAATGAAACGATGATCGACAAACGGGTCGCCAGCATAGAGGAAGCGCTGGCAGGGCTGGGCGATGGCATGACTATCATGTTCGGCGGCTTTGGGGGCGCAGGTGTGCCCATCAATCTGATGCGGGCATTGCCATCCGTGCCGGCAAGGGATCTGACCATTATCTCCAACAGCGTCCGCTTTCTGGAGGATTATGCCTACGCCCTGTTCGAGGAAAAGCGGGTGAAGCACGCTGTCGCCTCCGCCGCGCGCAGCCGTGGCTCCGCGTCCGGCATTTCCGAGTTGCAGATTGCCGACGGTACCATGACGCTCGATATCTCACCCCAGGGTTCGTTTGCGGAACGCATCCGGGCGGGTGGCGCGGGCATCCCGGCCTTCTACACGCCAACCGGCGTCGGCACAGAGGTGGCGGAAGGCAAGGAGCATCGGGAGTTCAACGGCCGCATGTGCGTGCTGGAAAAGGCGCTGACGGCAGACTTTACGCTGATGCGGGCGGACCGGGCGGATCGCTATGGCAACCTTTACTTCCGCGGCACCCAGGGCAATTTCGGCCGGGATATGGCGGCCGCTGCCAAGTGCACGGTGGTGGAGGTGCGGGAGATCGTCGACGGCCTGCTGCCCACGGGCGAAATCCACGTGCCGTGCGCCTTTGTGCAACGCATCATTCAGCTGCCCGATGGCCGCGACGTTTAAGCGAGATATGACAGCGATGACCCACAAACCGCTTTCCCGCAACCAGATCGCCTGGCGTGCCGCCCAGGATCTGGAAGACGGCATGATCGTTAATCTGGGCCTCGGCATGCCGGTGCTCTGCGCCAACTACTGCCCCGAAGGGCGGGAGGTGCTGCTGCAGTCCGAGAACGGCGTGCTTGGCGTCGGCCATGTGGCGGGGCCGGAGGAGGCCGACCGCGACCTGACCGATGCCGGCAGCCAGCTGATCACCCTGATCCCCGGCGCCTCGATCTTCTCCTCCTCCGACAGCTTTGCGATGATCCGCGGCGGCCATATCGACGTGACCCTGCTCGGCGGGTTTGAGGTGGCGGAGAATGGCGACCTCGCCAACTGGGATGCGGAGATGCCGGGAAAGGGCCCGCTGATCGGCGGTGCGATGGACTTGGCAGAAGGTGCAAAGGAAGTGCGCATCATGATGCAGCACGAGACCCGCGACGGCCGGCCCCGCCTGCTGGAGCGCTGCCGCTACAAGCTGACCGCGCCCGAGTGCGTCAACCGCGTCTATACCGATCTTGCCGTGATTGATGTGACGGCAGAAGGCTTCCTGGTGCGGGAGATGGTCCAGGGGCTCAGCCGTGAGGACTTGCAGGCGAAATCCGGTGCTACGCTGCGCTTTGCCGATGATTGCGGGGTACTGGCGGCGCCGGACATCTAGGGCTTACCGCAGCCCGCGCGTGTCCACCGGCCAGATGTCCACCAGCGTGTCGCCGCGCACCACGTGGTAGACGCCATACAGGTTCACCGTCGGGTCGCAGTGGGGCGAGAGGCACTCGACCACGGCGCCCAGGCCGATGCGCTCGCTGCCGGCAAAGGTAATGCGGCCGTGTTCGTCGCCGGAAAAGCTGTAACTGGCGCCGGCGGGGGCGCCGCGGCGCAGTTCCGGCAGGCCGCAGTCGGTGGCAAACGCCTTCAGGCCGGCATCCGTGGTGACGCAATCCTCCTGCGCCGCGCTGACGACGCTCGCCTGCACGAACAGCGCCTCGCGGAAGCGGTCTGCGGCCGCGCCCTGGTGCTTCACGGCCTGATAGTCGGTATCGAGAAAGACATAGGAGCCGGCCTGCAACTCGTTCAGCACGCCCTGGGCGCAGTCGATGGCATGCGTGCCGGTGCCGCCGCCGGAAAACACTGACGGCGCAATGCCGGCAGCCTGTAACTGGCGCTTCACCTCGGAAAGGAAGTCGGCGACCTCCTGGCCGCGGCGCACGCGCTCGTCCCAGTCGTAGATGTGTTGCAGGAAGCCGGCATAGCCCTGCACACCGGTCAGCGATAGGTGGCTCGCAGCGTCGATCTGCTGGGCGAGTGCGGTGGCCTGCTGGGCCGACGGCACGCCGGTGCGGCGGGAGCCGACGTCGATATCCACCATGACCTGCAACGGCTTGCCGGAGGCTGCAGCCGCTTCGGCCAGGGCGGTAACGTTGTCCGGATGGTCGACCACGACCGAAAGATCGGTGGCGACGGCGTTCAGCACCATCAGCCGCTCCACCCGGTGCGCCCGTACCACGGGGGAGGTGATGTGTACGCCCGGAATCCCGGCCCGGCCCATGACCTCCGCCTCGCCCAGGGTGGCACAGCAGACGCCGACCGCGCCCGCGGCAACCTGGCGGCGGGCGATCTCCACCGATTTGTGCGTCTTGGTATGCGGGCGCAGGCGCTGGCCCTGGGCGGCGGTATGTTCGGCCATTGCCTGGATGTTGGCTTCCAATGCATCCAGGTCGATCAGCAGCGCCGGCGTATCCAGTTGCTCGCGCGAGCTGGGCTGGCCGACGAGGTAGGCGTTCGGGCCGGGGTCAATGCCGGCGGCGGCGGCGAGGGTCATGGGAGAGGCTCCGGAAAGGGGCAGGCAGGCAGGGCCATCCTAACCGCGACGGTCGGCGAGGAACAGCAGGTTGAGGCCATTCAGCAGGCGATAGACGGCGTCGAACGCGGTTGCGGCCTTGTCTTCGGCAAGAGCCGGGTCGGCGGCTCGCAGGTCCGCAAGCAATTCCCCAATGGTGCGCTTGCCATCCAGCCGCTGGGCGATGGCGGCGGCACGCGGCGGGGCCGGGAATTTGGCGGCGAAGCCGTCCAGGTCGGCATTCAGGCTGCCGGCACGCAGGGTTTTGGCAACGCTGTCCGGCGTGTGGCGGCGCAGCACAGGGATCAGTGCTGCATCCGCGGGGGAAGCTGCGCACGTGCCCGCGCGGTCCATCGGCGCAACATAGACCGTGTGCTTGCGCAGATTTCCGGCGATTGCTTCCGCCGCCGCAGCCCTATCCGGCATTGACAGGGCCTGCAATGGCGAAAGCAGCCGGCTATCGCGCAGATAGGTGGCAGGGTCGTACCGGGCCGGCTCGATGAAGCTGACAATTTCCAGACCGGCGCTTGCAACCAGTTGCGAGAGTCGCGGCACGGTGTACGCTCGATCGCGGGCATGCAGCAGCAGGTCATAGAGGCCGGCATCGCCCGCGGTTTTGTGGTCCTGCACGAACGGGTTGCGTTTCAGCCAGTTGGTTCGCGGCAGCGCTTCCAGCAGTCGTTTGGCCTGGGTCAGGCGGTCTTTTTCCGGCCGGCCCGGCGGGGCAAGATGGCGAAGCAATGCTTGGGTTTCGTAAACACCCCGGCGCCCGTATTCCCCATAGACCATCAGACCCATACCGCCATTTGGCGTAAGCTGTTTGGCTAGGGACTGAATACCTGCCTCCGGCGACGCCAGATGGTGCAGCACGCCGCAGCAGTCGATATAGTCATAGGGGCCCGGCGCCAGCGCCGCCACCTCCAGCAGCGAGCCGGTGACGAAGCGCAGATTGGCGAGTCCTCGCACCTTCGCGCGTTCCTCGACCACGCGGCGGGCGGCAGCGGACATGTCCAGATAGACGACCTCCGCCTCCAGCCCGGCACTGGCGCAGTGCTGGGCCAGCATGATCGTAGCATCGCCGGTGCCGCCGCCGGCGATCAGGGCGCGGAATGGGTTCGGCGTGCGGCCACGGAACAGATAGTGCGAGAGTTCCGGCAGGTCCGAAGGTGAGCCCTCGATCAGGCGCTTTTTCTCGTCCGCCGGCTTGCGTTCGGGGTAGGGGTAGGCCTCGTACTGGCCGGCAACGAATGGGTCGCGCGGGTCCACGATCAGCCTACCATGCCGGTTTCACGTCTTGGGCGGCTAGCACAGGCGTCACGCGCGCGGCCTCGTGGCTGCGGATCAGGTTGGCCTTCGACAGCAGGCAGAGCACCGCGTAGGCGGTTTCCGCCACCCGCGCTTCCTCCCGGAACCAATAGACCGGGGAGGCAAGGGTCAGGCAGATCGGCCAGCCGAGCACGCGGAAGCGGAACGCCTCCAGCGCGTTCTCGATCTGGAACGCGACACGGCCCGGCCCGTCCGGCAGGTTGTTGTAGAATCCCAAGCCGGGATCGACCCAGATCGCCTCGACGCCGGCAGCCGTAGCCCTGGCCAACTGCTCGCGGAAGAAATCCATCTGCACGTCGATCAGCGCCTCGCGGCTGGGCAGGGCGGTGTTTTCGCGGACATTGCGCCCCGCCATGTAGCAGAGGATCAGCCCCGCGCGATATTTGGCGCAAAGCCTGTAGATCTCTCCGTCCTCGTCGCGCCCGGTCAGGTTGATGATGGCGGCGCCCGCCTCCAGCGCCGCGGCGGCGACTTCCGGATAATAGGTCTCGACGGAGACAGGTACGCCTTTTTCCGCCATGCGGCGGACGGTCGGCAACAGTATGTCGGTTTGCCGTTCCGCGCTAACGCGGGAGGCAAAATCGCCAACCGACTCCGCGCCAAGGTCCAGAATGTCCGCGCCTTCCAGCAACAGCCGGTCGCAGCGGTAGTTCGCCTGCTCCTGGCTGAACACGACGCTTTCCCGATAGGAACTGTCACGGCTGAAATTGACCACGGCCATCTGATAGGCGCGGTCCTCGAAGGTCAGGCCCAGCTTTGGCAGCGAGATGGGGCGCACCGGGGCAGCTAGCGCGTCGGCGTGGCGCTGCCAGCGGGCAAAAATCTGGTCGGCGTTGATCATCGGGCCTCAGGTCCAGGTGTCGGCGATCGGGTAGACATCGCCGGGTTCGGGAACCAAGCGTGCCAGCAAGTCTTTAACGGATTCGCGCAAAACGGGATGGATCGCATCGGGCGCCACGTCCGCCAGCGGCACCATCACGAACCGCCGCAGGTGCATACGCGGATGCGGAATTTCCAGATCAGCAGTGGCGATGATCTCGTTGCCATAGAGCAGAATGTCGATGTCCAGCGTGCGCGCGTCCCAGCGGATTTTGCGCTCGCGCCGGAATTGTTGCTCGACCGTCATGCAGCGGGCCAGCAGGGCGTGGGCGCTGTGCGTGGTTTCGACCGCCAGCACGATGTTGAGGAACCGGCCCTGTCCGCCGGGGCCGCCCACCGGCGCCGTCTCGAACAGGCGCGAGGCCTTGAGCGAATGGATGGCCGGGTCGCCGGTCAGCGCCGCATAGGCCCCGGCCAGCGTCGCGTGCCGGTCGCCCAGATTGCTACCGAAGGCGATGCAGGCGGTGACTGGCTTCTCCGTCACGATGCGAATCCATGCCGCCTGGCTTCCTCGCCCATCACCAGCGCAACCCGGCCGAGCGACTTGCGGCCCAGCACGTCGGCCATGGCGTCCTGAAACCGCTCCAGCGGATAGACCGAGCCGGCGACCGGCTTGATCTGGCCGGCGTCATACCAAGCGAACAACCGGTCCATCAGGGCGCGCAGCCGGTCCTCATACTCGTACCGCACGTCCTGCGGCGACCATCCGGCGTAGTAACCCATGTTCAGACCGCAGACGGTGAGATTCTTGACCAGCAGCAGATTTGCCGGAATTTGCGGGATGGTGCCGCTGGCAAACCCCACCGGCATGATGCGGCCTTCCGGCGCCATGCAGCGGAGCGACTGCATGAACACGTCGCCCCCGACCGGGTCGTAAACCGCATCCACCCCGCGGCCGCCGGTAATGCCCAGCACGGCATCGCGGAAATCCTGATTGCGGTAGTTGATGGCATGGTCGGCGCCGTGCGCCTTTACCAAGTCCAGTTTCTCCGGGCTGCTGGCCGTGGCGATGACCGTGGCGCCCAGGATCTTGCCGATTTCGACCGCCGCAATCCCGACACCGCCGGCTGCGCCGTGCACCAGCAACCAATCGCCCTTCTGGACGTTCAGCAGGTGCGGCCAGGTCAGCGCGGCGGCGGAGGTGCCATAGGAATTGGTGAAGCTGATGGCTTCCGGAAACGGCAGGGTATCGGGGATTTTATAGGTGTTGACCTCCAGCGAGGCCGCTTCCTCCGCGAGACCGCCCCAATCCAGCATGGCGCAGATGCGGTCACCCTGCCGGAATTTCGTTACCTCCGCCCCGGTCTCTGCGACAATGCCTGCAATCTCCGTTCCGGGTGTGAAGGGCAGGGGCGGCTTGCGTTGATACTTGCCCTGCACGACCAGGCTGGTGGCAAAGCTCACCCCGGCGGCCTGCACCGCAATGCGCAGGTTGCGCGGGCCCAGTTCGGGGCGTGGAACGTCCTGCAGTTGCAATTCGGCAAATGGCTTCCAATTTTCCACCCAGACAGCGCGCATCGATGGTATCTCCTGTCAGTTTGGTGGACAGAAAGCACACAGGGTGCAGTCTGGCAACGTGCTGTGCGGCGGGGTCTCAGTCGGGAGGTCTTGGCCCGGTCCAGTAACTTCACTATGGTCCGGGTACCCATTTTCCGCTCGATCATGGTACGAATGGCAGACGGCAAAACTGAGGGATTCTGATGAAGCTGAAAGCAATGGTAGTGGCGGTGGCCGCAATGATCCTGCCGTGGGCCGGCATGGCCGCGGACCCGGTGCAAATCGGCACGTTCACCGACTGGCGCGCCTACACCTTTGACGATCCGGGTGGCAAGATTTGCTATGTTGTGAGCGAGCCGAAGAAGGAGCAGGGCAATTATACCCGTCGTGGCGACGTGTATTTCCTGGTCACTCACCGGCCAAGCGGCAATGTGTTTGACGAAGTGAGCGTCATCATCGGTTACACCTTCAAGGAAGGCAGCGAACCGACGGCGACCATTGGGAACAAGACCTTCAAGTTCTATTCCGAAGGCGATGCCGCGTGGGTTTTCCAGAAGGACGAGGCCACGCTGGTCCGGGAAATGAAGGCTGGCGCAACCATGGTTGTCCGCGGCACGTCCAGCCGGGGCACGCTGACGACCGATACCTATTCGCTGAGCGGCGTGACCGCGGCGTTGAACAAGATCGATCAGGAATGCAACCGCAAGTGACTGCTGCCGCTCTGCTGCCCGAAACGGTGGATACCCGAACCAATCTGATTGGCCTGGACCGTCAGGAACTGGCCGATAAACTCGCGCCCTATGGGGTGGAGGGGTTCCGTCTGCGTCAACTCTGGCAGTGGATCTATTATCGGGGCGCGACCGATTTCGATCAAATGACCAATCTGGCGAAGTCGGTGCGGGCGGTTCTTGCCGCGCATTTCGTTATCGAGCGGCCGCAGGTTTCGCTGCACCAGCAATCGACCGACGGCACGCAGAAGTGGCTGCTGCGGTTTCCGGATGGAAAAGAGGTTGAGAGCGTTCACATCCCGGAGACCGACCGGGGTACGCTCTGCGTTTCCAGCCAAGTCGGCTGCACGCTTACATGCAAGTTCTGTCACACCGGCACGCAACGGCTGGTGCGCAACCTGACGGCGCCGGAAATCGTCGGCCAGGTGATGCTGGCGCGCGATGTATTCGGCGAATGGCCGGCGCCGGAACATGACCGGGCGTTAACCAATATCGTCCTGATGGGCATGGGCGAACCGCTCTACAATTACGATAATGTCGCCAAGGCGATGCGGATCGTCATGGATGGCGAGGGACTTGGGATCTCCAAACGGCGGATTACGCTATCGACCGCCGGCGTCGTGCCGATGATCGGCCGGGTCGGGGCGGAGCTTGGCCTGAACCTGGCGATCTCGCTGCATGCGGTGCGCGATGAGTTGCGGGACGAGCTGGTGCCGATCAACCGGAAGTATCCTCTGGACCAGTTGATGCAGGCCTGCCGGGATTACCCGGGCCTCAGCAACGCGCGGCGGATCACGTTCGAATACGTGATGCTAAAGGGCGTTAACGATTCGTTGGCGGATGCCAAGGCAATGGTGGAACTGCTGCAGGGCATCCCCGCCAAGATCAACCTGATCCCGTTCAACCCATGGCCGGGCAGCGTCTATGAGTGCTCGTCCAACAACGCCATCCGCCGGTTCGCGGACTATCTGAGTGAGCAGAACATGTCCGCTCCAGTGCGCCACCCGCGCGGCCAGGATATCCTCGCCGCCTGCGGCCAGTTGAAGAGCGCAAGCGAGAAACTGCGCGCGTCGGCCCGGCGCGCGGCGGCGGAGTAGCCGCTTACGCAGGCCGCAGTCTTGGCATCAGCGCCCGGAACGGAATCAGCAGGGCCAGCGCCAAGGCGACTTTTACGCCGAAATCGCCGATCCCAAGCGTTACCCATGGAACCGGTGTCGCATAGAAGGCCAGGCTGAAAAACAGCGCGGTGTCGACCGCCGAGGCCAGAATTGAGGAGATCAGCGGCGCCTGCCACCAGGCGCCGCGGCGCAGGCGGTCGAACACACTGACATCCAGCAGTTGCCCCACCAGGAAGGCCGTGCCGGAGGCAAGGCCGATCCGCGGCGTTGCCAGCCACATCGACAGACCGATGGCGACCGGAAAGGCGATCAACACCATTCTGCGAGTCAGAACCGCGCCGTGGCTGCGATTGGTCAGGTCGGTGACCAAAAAGCAGACCGGAAACAGCAGGGCGCCCCAGGTCAGCCAGTCGTTGAGCGGAAACTGGACCAGAATGTTGGAGGCGACGATCAACGCGATCATCGCCCCCGCAGCCGCCAGAACGCTGCGGGGGAGGTCCATCAGTGGATGTCCTTCGGTCCGGCAATGGCAGCACGCAGTTTCTCGAAGGTAAAGTCGGGCGATTTGGCCACATCCAGCACGATCTTTTCCTTCGCGGCGATGCGCGCGGCCGCGGCGGGCACCTCGCGCGCTACGTCCAGAGGAATGACAACCGCGCCGTGCTGGTCGGCATGGATCAGGTCGCCATGATTGACGATCATACCGGAAATCATGACCTGACCGCCGAAATCCACCGGATGCACATGCGCATGGCTCGGCTTGATCGAGCCGGCGAGCGCCTGAAAACCATCCGCCCAATCCGGAATGTCGCGGATGCAGCCGTCCGTGACGACGCCCAGGCAGCCGAGGGCCTTGTGGACGTTCGACTGCACCTCGCCCCAGAAGGCGCCATGGCCGCGGAAACCGCCGTCCAGATCCTGGATCACGCTGATCTTCGGCTCGCTGCCCTGATCGACATAGGAGTAATAAGCGACGCGGAAGTCCGTCGCCGTCGCGCTGCTGCGGCTGCCGGGTGAAACGCTGCGGCAGGTGGCGGTGCGCGCGTAGCCGACGATAGGCGGCAGGTGGGGGAAGGGGCAAACCAGCGGTTCGGTTGTGAAGCCGCGGTCGCGGAATTTGCTGTCGATTTCTTCCAGCGCGTTGCAGACTGTGGGGGTGTCGAGGGCACGCAGGGCGGCAAGTTCAGCTTCGGTCAGTGGCGTTTGCATTGGGACTATTCCTCCGGTCGAATGGATGGAGGCAAAAGCCATGCCAAACACGTCCCTGTCAAGCAAAGGGGGCGGCGATGTCGTGCCCTTCAAGTGAAACGCGCTACTTTTGTTGGGCCCGAACCTTCCCCACTATGACATGGATCAACGTCATCGGCGCGTATCGCCCCTAGTTTTGCAATTCAGGTGGCTGTCGAAGGGTCTTGGAACCTGGCCACAAGGCAGCCATACTCAGCAGAATGAGGAGAACCGACCCATGCTTCATGACCTAATCGACGCCCTCGCGCACCGGCTTGCTATCGATCACGCACTGGCACAGCAGACGCTGGCCATGATGCTGGAGGCCCTGCACGAGAATGACGAGGGCGAATTGGCGGGTGTGCTGGAAAGCCGGATTCCCGACCTCGGCAATATAGAGGCGACGGGTAGCGGCGGCGGCGGTTTCGGCCTGGCGGCAGAGTCGGCAGGCTTGGTCGGCGGCTCAGCCGATTCGGGCGTCCATGGCCTCAAGTACCTGCTGGGTGAGGCCAAGACCGCGAAGTTCGCAGAGGCCGCGTCCACCTGTATCGGCGAGCAGACCGATGCCGCGCTTGGCCGCCAACTGGAAGGCGTTTTGAAGCGGATCATCTGAATAGCGCCCGCATTCCCCATAATCCACAGACAATGCGCCGATTGATTTTTCACAGTCGGGGCGGTGGATAGGCTAGGATGGCGGCCATGAATATCGCAGCCCAAATTCCTTTCGCCGACTCCCCGTCTTTCGGTACGCCCAGCCGTGAGCCGCCCGCCAATCTGGATGCGGAGATGGCGTTGCTCGGCACGCTGCTGGCCAACAATGCCGGCTTTGACAAGGTTGGTGATTTCCTGCTGCCGGAACATTTTGCGGACCCGGCGCACCAAAAAATCTATGCGGCGCTGAAGCGCGTGGTGGAAAGCGGCGGCACGGCGGATGCGCGCACGCTCAAACATATCCTCAGCCAGGAGCAAAGCCTGGCCGAACTGGGCGGCGTTCAGTATCTGGCCGCGCTGGCGGCAAATGCGCTGACCATTATCGACCCGAAACATTATGGCCAACTGGTCTACGACCTCTATCTGCGCCGCGCGCTGATTGCTTTGGGCGAGGAGGTGGTGAACGACGCCTTCCGCCCGGAGAACGAATATTCCGCGGTCGAGCAGATCGAGGCGGCGGAACAGCAGCTGTTCAATCTGGCGTCCACCGGCGACGGCAAGGGAGATTTCCGTACTTTCAGCCATACACTGAAGGAAACCCTGAAGATGGTGGAGGCCGCCTACCAGCGTGAGGGGCGGCTGACCGGCGTCACCAGCGGTTTCCGGGATATGGACCGGTTGTTGGGTGGGTTGCAGAAATCGGACCTCCTCATTCTGGCCGCGCGGCCAGCCATGGGCAAAACCGCGTTTGCTACCAACATCGCCTTCAATGCCGCTGTTTCACACAGTTCCGAGCGAGACGAGGCCGGCAACCTGATCGAGCGGAATGGCCACAACGTTGCAATCTTTTCGCTTGAGATGTCGGCGGAACAGCTGGCCCTGCGTATTCTGGGCGAGCAGTCGGGGGTGCCGTCGGATGCCATTCGCCGCGGTGCCATCGACCAGCAGCAGTTCGAGGCCGTGTTCGCCACCAGCCAGCAGTTGAACAACCTTTCCCTGTTCATCGACGACACTCCGGCCATCACTGTCGCCAACCTGCGCACCCGCGCGCGGCGGCTGATGAGGACCCATGGTGCGCTCGACCTGATCATTGTGGACTATCTGCAGTTGATGCAGGGCTCGGCTGGAACGCGCAACGAAGGGCGTGTTCAGGAGATCTCCGAAATCACCCGTGGCCTCAAGTCGGTGGCCAAGGAATTGAATGTTCCGGTAATCGCACTTTCCCAGCTCTCCCGTCAGGTCGAGCAGCGGGAAGACAAGCGTCCGCAGCTGGCCGATCTTCGCGAATCCGGCTCGATTGAGCAGGATGCCGACGTTGTCATGTTCATTTATCGCGAGGAATATTATCTTGGCCGCAAGGAGCCGGACCCCGGCACCGATTCGCACGAAAAGTGGCAGCAGGATATGGACCGCGTACACAATATTGCCGAGATCATCATCGCCAAGCAACGCCACGGCCCGACAGACCGGGTGAAGCTTTATTTCGACGGTGCCTTTACGCGCTTCCGCGATTTCGTCTCGGACGGGGCGGAGGACGATGGGTTTTATTGAGTCATGCCGCTCGGCCGCCTGACGATTGATCTGGCCGCGGTTGCTGCGAACTGGCGGTTCTTGCGCGACCATGTGGCCCCTGCCGAATGCGCGGCGGTGGTGAAGGCGGATGCCTATGGCCTTGGCATGGCGCCCGTGGTGCGTGCGCTGGCGGATGCGGGCTGCCGCACGTTCTTTGTAGCGACGTTGGAGGAGGCGGTTTCTCTAAGGTTGCAATTGCCGGAGGTCACGGTCGGCATGTTGAGCGACCGGGTGGAGCCGCATGTCCGCGAGTTGACCAGCCATCGCATCACACCGGTTCTGAATCATCCGGATGACGTCACCGCATGGCGCCGCAGAGGCGCGCCGGCGCAGGCTTGGCTGCATGTCGACACCGGCATGCATCGCCTTGGCCTTTCGTCGGCAGAGTGGCAGGCGTTGCTGGAAAGCCGCCCAATCTGGCGCGAATACGGCGTTTGCGGCGTGATGAGCCATTTTGCCTGTGCGGACGAGCGCGATCATCCCCTGAACGCCCGGCAACGCAATGCAGCGCAGGCAGCGGCCGATGCTGCCGGCCTGCCGCTAAGCCTCGGCAATTCGCCGGGGATTTTTTTGGGGGCGGACTATCGGGGCGATCTGGTCCGGCCGGGTATGGCGCTGTATGGCCTGAATCCGAAGCCGCTGGCGCAAAACCCAATGCAGCCTGTCGTGCGCCTGGCGGCTGAGGTGTTGCAGGTGCGCGCGGTGCAGGCGGCCGGCACTGTTGGTTATGGAGCCACGGCGGAGGTGCGGGACGGGCAGGTGCTGGCGACCCTGGGGCTGGGGTATGCTGACGGGCTCCACCGTTCGCTTTCAAACCGCGGGTACGTTTACTTCGCAGGGAAGCCCGCCCCGATTGTCGGTCGGGTATCGATGGATTCCGTTACCGTTGACGTCACCCAACTGACTGAAAAGCCGGCCGTGGGTGATTGGGCTGAGGTGATCGGCCCCAATCAGCCCGTGGACCTACTGGCAGACAAGGCCGGCACCATCGGGTATGAGATATTGACCAGCCTGGGCGCGCGCTACGCCCGAACCTACTTGCCCGCGGGATCGGCGATTTGATTAATCCCTTGGCCGCCATCGGCCGCCTGACCCTGAACCTGTTCAACACCATCGGACGCGTGACCGTGTTCGCGTTGATGGGGCTTTCGCATGCTGTGCGGCCGCCGTTCTTCTGGCGGAATTACGTCCGGCACATGATTGAGATTGGCTACCTGTCGCTGCCGGTGGTGGCACTGACGACGCTGTTCAGCGGCATGGTGCTGGCCTTGCAAAGCTATTCCGGCTTCAGCCGATTTTCGGCGGAAGGGGCGGTGGCCATGGTTGTTGTGCTGTCCATCACACGCGAACTGGCGCCGGTGCTGGCGGGATTGATGGTCGCGGGGCGCATCGGTGCAGCCATGGCCGCGGAGATCGGCACCATGCGCGTGACCGAGCAGATCGACGCGCTGGAGGCTCTATCCACCAATCCTTACAGCTATTTGGTGGCGCCGCGGATCGTGGCGGGATTGATCATGATGCCCTTCCTGGTGTTGATTGGCGACATCATCGGCGTGCTGGGCGGCTATATCGTCGGTGTCTACAAGCTGGGCTTCAAGGCCAGTTCCTACCTGACCCAGACCTGGGATGTGCTGGAGACAGAGGATGTGGTTAGCGGTCTGACCAAGGCCGCCGTCTATGGCTTCATCGTCACGCTGATGGGTTGCTATCATGGCTATCACTCGACCGGCGGCGCGCAGGGGGTCGGCCGGGCGACAACGCAGGCAGTGGTGTCTTCCGCCATATTGATTCTGATCGCGAACTACTTCGTGACAGAGCTGTTTTTCTCGAGATAGCAGGCCATGCTGGCGGTTCAGGGTCTCGTCAAAAGTTTCGGCAGCAATCATGTCCTGCGCGGCGTTGACCTGACAGTGGCGCAAGGGGAATCGCTGGTGATCCTTGGGGGCTCCGGCTCCGGCAAGTCCGTCACGATCAAATGCATCATGGGTTTCATTAAACCGGATGCCGGGACGATCACCTTGGATGGTGACAGCGTGGTTGGACTGGAAGGGCGCGCGCGCGATGCCATGAACCGGCGCGTCGGCATGCTGTTCCAGCATGCGGCCCTTCTGGACAGTTTGCCGGTCTGGGAGAATGTCATGTTTGCGCCGCTGCGGTTTGGCCGCGTCCCCCGGCGGGAGGCGCGAAAGGCAGCCGTTGGCTGGCTGGAGCGGGTCGGCCTGGACGAGGGTATCGCTGCGGAATTGCCGGGCGGGCTTTCCACCGGCGCGCAGAAGCGTATCGGCCTGGCCCGGGCGATTGCGGCAGAGCCCGAGGTGCTGCTGTTCGACGAACCGACCACTGGGTTGGATGCGCTGGTCGGCCGCCAGATCGATGCGCTGATCCGCTCCACTATCGACGATTTGGGTGCGGCGGCGATTACCATAACCCACGACATCGCGTCGGCCCGGCGAATCGGCGATCAGGTCGCGATGTTATACGAGGGCAGAATTGCCTGGACCGGGCCGACGGCGGAATTGATGCAGAGCGGCCACCCGGTCGTTGATCAGTTTGTGCATGGCCGTCTGACGGGGCCCATTCCCGTGCCGGCTTTGCCGGAAGCGTAAGAGGCTCCTCGTGGCCAAGGCCAAAACCCGCACCGTCTTTGTCTGCCAGTCTTGCGGCACTGCCCACGGCCGCTGGGTGGGCCAATGTACCGGCTGCGGCCAGTGGAACTCCATCGCCGAGGAACCGGTGTTACAGACCGCCTCGGCTACCGGGCCGCGGCGGGTTGGCGGGCGGCTTGATGTGGTCTCGTTGGCAGGCAAGGACAAGCCGCTGCCCCGGCTCAGGACCGGGATCAAGGAATTCGATCATGTTTGTGGCGGCGGGCTGGTGCCCGGGGGCTGCCTGCTGATCGGCGGCGACCCCGGCATCGGCAAGTCGACCCTGCTATTGCAGGTGGCGGCGCGGGCAGCGGCGGCCAGCGGCAAGCGTGTGCTCTATGTTTCGGGCGAGGAGGGGATCGGTCAGGTCCGGCTGCGCGCGGAGCGGCTGGGATTGGCGCAGGCCGGCGTCGATCTGGCGTCATCGACCGAGGTCGGCGCGATTGCGGGCGGAATTTCGCCGGATCATGCGCTGGTGGTCATCGACTCGATCCAGACCATGGCGGTGGAAGCGGTGGAGTCGGCGCCCGGCACGGTCAGCCAAGTGCGTGCCGCGGGCTATGAATTGAATCAGGCGGCGAAAAAGCAGAACGTGCCGGTGGTTCTGGTCGGGCATGTCACCAAGGACGGCTCCATCGCCGGCCCGCGGGTGCTGGAGCACATGGTCGATACCGTGCTGTATTTTGAGGGCGACCGCAGTCACCAGTATCGCATTCTGCGCGCGGTCAAGAACCGGTTCGGCCCGACCGATGAAATAGGCGTGTTCGAGATGACGGGCCTGGGGCTGGCGGAGGTGCCAAATCCATCTGCCCTGTTCCTTGGCGCGCGCGATGCGGATGGTCCGCCGGTCAGCGGGTCTGCCGTATTCGCCGGGATCGAGGGAACGCGGCCGATCCTCGTGGAGATTCAGGCGCTGGTCGGCCATCCCGGCTATGCCACGCCGCGACGGACAGCCGTGGGATGGGATTCGGCCCGTCTTTCCATGGTGTTGGCGGTTCTGGAAACCCGTTGCCTCTATGATTTCCAGGGACGCGACGTGTTCCTGAATGTCGCCGGCGGGTTGCGCCTGGGAGAGCCGGCGGCGGATCTGGCGGCAGCGGCGGCACTGGTCTCGGCCTTGCTGGACAAGCCGGTACCGCGCGACGTGGTGCTGTTCGGGGAGGTTGGCCTGTCCGGAGAGTTGCGCCCCGTCGGTCAGGAAGCTGCGCGTCTGCGCGAGGCGGAGCGGCTGGGCTTCGGCCGTGCGTTGGCCGCCCTGGCTCCGGGCGCGAAAGGCAAGGGTGATGCGGCCCATGGCGCGCTTGTGCCGGTGCGCATTGCTCGGCTATCCGATCTTACCGAATGGTTGCGTGAAGGTGGCTGAGACCCGTGCCCGACCTCAGTGAATTTTATGTGCTGGATGGCGTCGCGGCGGCGGTGGTGCTGCTGTCGGCGTGGATTGCCTATCTGCGCGGTTTTGTCCGGGAGGTGTTTTCGCTCGGCACGTGGATCGGCGCAGTTGTGGCGACAGCCTATTTTTATCCGCAGGCAAGCCAGTTCATCCGCCAGCACATCGAAACACAGCTTGCCGCCGATCTGGCGGCCGGCATTGGTGTGTTTTTTGTCTCGTTCATTTTGCTGCGCCTGATCAGCGGCGCGATTGCCGAAGCCATTGCCAGTTCGGAGCACAACGCGATCGACCGGGCGGCGGGCTTTCTGTTTGGCATCCTGCGGGGTGTTTTGTTGCTGGTCGTTGCCTATATGGCGTTTGCGTGGTTCGTGCCAGTGGCAGAACAGCCCGCCTGGCTGAATGAGGCAAAGGTTACACCAATGTTGCGCGAAGGTGCGCGGGAACTGGAGAAAGTATTGCCCGACGGATGGCACAGTGGCGAACAAAAGGCGGAGCGGCTGCGGGAGCTGGATCGTCAGGCGGCAGAGCTGGAGCGTTTGCGCCGGGGCTTCAATGCGCCCGCCCCTGCGGTTCCGGAAAACCGTGCAGGTACCGATATTCCCGGCTATAACGCAGACGCGCGGCGCGAGCTTGAATCCCTCTTACGCGCAGCGCAGGAGGTCGGCCATGACGGAACAGGGCGCTAACCCAGTTGTACGGGCCATGCTGGAAGACGAAGGCCCGAAGGAAGAATGCGCGGTCTTCGGGATTTATGGGCCGGAGCAGGCATCGGCGCATACGACCCTGGGCTTGCACGCCATGCAGCATCGGGGCCAGGAAGCTACAGGAATTGTCAGCTTCGACGGGGAGCGCTTTCATGCCCAGCGCGGTGTGGGGGAGGTTGGTGCCGTCCTCAACAAAGAGGACGTGATGGCCCGGCTGGTCGGCCGCGCAGCCATTGGCCATAACCGCTATGCCACGACTGGCGAGGGCGCGGTCCATAATATCCAGCCGTTGTTTGCGGAATTTGCCTTTGGCGGCTTCGCCATCGCCCACAACGGCAACCTCACCAACGCCCGCACGTTGCGGCAGCGGCTGGTGGAGGGGGGCTCGTTGTTTCAATCGACGACCGATACGGAAGTGATCGTTCACCTGATCGCCCGTAGTGTCCGCCATTCGCTGGTGGACCGGCTGATCGACGCGCTGCATCAGGTGGAAGGCGCCTACAGCCTGGTCGCCTTGAGCCAGAAGAAGCTGATCGGCGTGCGCGATCCGCTGGGCATCCGGCCGCTCGTGCTCGGGCGGCTCGGCGATGCCCATGTTCTGGCGTCGGAGACCTGCGCGCTCGATATCATCGGCGCGGATCTGGTGCGCGATGTCGCGCCGGGCGAACTGATCGTGATTGACGAGGGCGGGGTGCATTCGGAATTTCCATTCCCAAAACAGCCGAGCCGGCTATGTGTGTTCGAATACATCTATTTTGCCCGGCCAGACAGCGTGATGGAAGGCACCAGCGTGTACGAGGCGCGCAAGCGCATTGGCGCGGAACTGGCACGCGAATCCCATCCCGAAGGCGGCGCGGACGTTGTGGTTCCGGTGCCCGATTCCGGTGTGCCGGCGGCCATCGGCTATGCGGCGGCGGCGGGTGTGCCGTTCGAGTATGGTATCATTCGCAACCACTATGTCGGCCGCACCTTCATCGAGCCGACAGCGCAGATCCGACATCTGGGCGTGAAGCTGAAGCACAACCCCAACCGGGCCATGGTGGAGGGCAAGCGCATTGTTCTGGTGGATGACAGCATCGTGCGCGGCACCACCAGCCGCAAGATCGTGGAGATGCTGCGCCACTCGGGTGCTGCGGAAATCCATATGCGCATCTCCTCACCGCCGACGGCTCACCCTTGCTATTACGGCATCGATACGCCGGAACAGGACGAATTGATCGCCGCACGGCTTGACTCGGAGGGAATGGCCAAGGAAATTGGCGTTGATAGCTTAGCCTTCATCTCCATCGACGGGCTTTACCGGGCAATGGGGCAGGATAGCCGGAACAATGCGCGCCCGGCCTTCTGCGACGCCTGCTTCACTGGCGACTACCCCGTGCGCCTGGTCGACCGCGACCGCGGCGCTGCCGGCAAAAACAACAACAATCTCAATTCACGGCCAAGTTGATGGCAGCCGATTCTGAAGGCCGGCTTGCTGGCCGCATTGCCCTGATTACTGGTGCATCCCGCGGCCTTGGCGCGGCAATGGCGGAACGGTTTGCGGCGGAAGGCGCGCATCTGATCCTGGTTGCCCGTACCCAGGGCGGGCTGGAGGAGACGGACGACCGGGTTCGCGCTGCTGGCGGTTCGGCGACGCTTGTGCCGCTGGACCTGACACAATTCGACGAAATCGACCGCATGGCGGCGGCGGTTGCTCAGCGTTTCGGCCGGCTCGACGTGCTGGTCGGCAATGCCGCCATGCTGCCGCCGCTAACTCCGGTCGGCCATTTGAGCCCGAAAGACTGGCAGGCGACGATAGACCTGAACCTGACGGCGAACTGGCGCCTGATCCGCGCCTTCGACGTTGGCCTCAGGCGGTCGGAGTCCGGGCGCCTGATCATGGTGACCAGCGGCGCGGCCATGGGCGCCTTCGCCTACTGGGGTGCCTATGCGGCCAGCAAGGCGGGGCTTGAGACGCTGGTTTCGAGTTATGCCAAGGAAATTGAGCGAACCAGTGTTCGGGCCAATCTGCTGGACCCGGGTGCCTTGCGCACAGCCATGCGGGTCCAGGCTTTTCCTGGGGAGGAGCCGGAGACGGTGAGGCCACCGGAAGAGGTGGTGCCTGTCGCCCTTTCCCTGGCCGAATCCGCTTGCACGATGAATGGACAGGTTGCCCGGGCCTATGGCTGATCGCCTGACCCGGCTGCGCTGATGGCGAGGGGAATCGACGCCAACACCCCGCTCAAACGGGCGCTGGTTCTGGCCATGGTCACGATGGCGACCACGCTTTACGGCACGACGGTGTTGGTTGTCTCCGTAATTTTGCCACAGATGCAGGGCTCGCTATCGGCCACTCAGGATCAGATTGCCTGGGTGATGACGTTCAATATTCTGGCTACCGCGATCGCGACCCCCACCACAGGCTGGCTGACCGCCCGGTTCGGCCGGCGCAATGTCATGCTGTACTGCCAATCCGGGTTCACCATCGCCACCCTGCTCTGCGGTTTGGCCGACAGCCTGGAAACGCTGGTGTTGTTCCGCATCGCGCAAGGGGCGTTGGGCGCGCCGTTGATCCCATTGGCGCAAGCGACCGTTCTGGACACTTATCCAAAAGAGCAGCATGGCACCGCCACTTCGATTTTCGGCATGGGCGTGGTGATCGGGCCGGTGCTTGGTCCGGTGGTCGGCGGTTATCTGGCTGACGTTTATAGTTGGCGCTATGCCTTTTATATGATCGTTCCGGTTGGAACTGCGGCGGTGGTCGGCCTGTATTTCCTGCTGGCTGACAAGGGCCGGCAATCCAACGTGAAGCTAGACTGGACGGGTTTCCTGGCCTTGGCGATTGCGATTGCCTGCGTTCAGTTGATGCTGGACCGTGGCCAGCGGCAGGATTGGTTCGATAGTCTGGAGATCGTCCTGGAAGCCGGCATTGGTGTGATGGCGTTTTACGTGTTTATCGCGCACTCGCTGACCACGGCCCGACCGTTTCTGACGCCAAGTCTGTTGCTGGACCGCAATTATGCACTCGGCCTGATGACGGTTTTCATCTATGGCATGCTTAATTTCACGCCGATGGTGCTGTTTCCGCCGATGTTGCAGGGGCTGATGGGCTATCCGAATTCGATCATCGGCGAGTTGCTGGCGGCGCGTGGCGTTGGCGCGCTGCTGGGTTTCTTCTCGGCCATGTTTGTGTCGAAGATCGACCCGCGCATCGGCATGTGCATTGGCATGGGCGTGCAGGCATTCAGCGGCTTCCTGATGATGACGTTCGACCACAATGTTCCGTTCGAGACGGTGGCCTTCGTCGGCGCCTTGCAGGGGCTGGCGGTCGGCTTGTTCTGGGTGCCGTTGACAGTCGCCGCGTTTTCCACGCTCAACCCCATTTACCTAGCGGAATCCTCCGCGATCTTCCATCTTCTGCGCAATCTTGGCTCCAGCATGTTCATTTCGTTGTCGGTGGCGACGGTGATCAGCAGCAGTGGCGCAAACTACTCGCGTATGACGGAATTTATCACACCCTTCAACGAAAACCTGGATGCGGCGGGAATGTCTCTGGAAACGGCCACGGGGCTTGCAGGAATTTCAGGGGAGATCTTGCGTCAGGCGGGAATGCTGGGCTATTTAAACGCATTCGCACTTTATACGGGGGCCTGTTTGGCAGCCATCCCGTTGATCCTTATGTTTAGGGTCGCGAAACGAACGCCGCCGGCCTAGGGCCGGGCGCCTTGCAGCGTTGAGCGTTCCAGCAGCTAATGGCTCGCGTTGCGAGTGATCCAGCCCACCTAGATTCTCGTAGTGAGTGGGACCCATAAGTCATGACGGTTTCGCAACGCGGAGGTTAGAGATGGATAGAGTTGATACGTCGGTTATGTCCGGCGCGTACGCAGAGGAGCCGCACATGGCCGATGATAACGCTTCCCAATCTGCCGTCCGCAGTCCCACAGAGGACGAGGCGAGGGCAGCAGTCCGCACATTGATTGCCTTTGTGGGGGAGGATCCGGATCGGGAAGGACTGATCGATACGCCCAAGCGCGTGGTTGGCGCCTGGCAGGACTTTTTCTCCGGTTACAATGACGACCCGGCGGAAATTCTGGGCCGCACGTTCGAGGAAGTGGACGGCTATGACGAAATTGTCATCGTCCGCGATATCCGGGTGGAATCGCACTGCGAGCATCACATCGTTCCGATTATCGGCAAGGCGCATGTCGCGTATTTGCCTGACCGGCGGGTTGTCGGCATCTCCAAGCTGGCCCGTGTCGTTGATGCGTTTGCCAAGCGGATGCAGGTGCAGGAAACGCTGACAGCGCAGATTGCCGATACGATCAATAACGTGCTGCAGCCGAAGGGTGTTGCCGTTCTGATTGAGGCGGCGCACATGTGCATGACAACGCGCGGCGTCCATAAACCGGGAACCGATACGCTGACCACCTGCACCCGTGGCGTGTTCAAGACCGATCCAGCCATGCGCCGCGAGTTCCTGGACTTGGTCAGCCGCTAACGCTTTCCCATGCGGGCCGCGCCGGCATGTTTGACAACGGCGCGGCTCTTTCTTTGCCCGCTTGAAGCCAAAGACCACCCGCACGTCGCCGAAATGCAAGGTGATTTTCGGGTGACGTCATGGTTAGGCTCCGGGGTGCGGAGCCCTGGCATGGCGGCGGTTGAAGCAGATGCATGGTGTGGCGGTTATGGGGCCAGGTTTGCCGACCATGGCCTTTTTGCCGTTACGCGGCGTGGCGACGATGAGTTCCTTGGAATTCTTTTTCTTGGAAGCTTTTCAAATGGAGCCGTGCAGCTTGGCTACCGGTTTCGGCATGTCGCGTGGGGCTTTGGCTATGCGACAGAGGCGGCCAGGGCCGGAGTGCAGCATGGGTTTACCGCTCTCACCTTGCCCCGTATCGTCGCCTTCACCCGCCAGGACAACCATGCCTCCGCTGGAGTCTTGCGGAAAATTGGCATGGAGGATCGCGGGGTCTGGATAATTTTCGGCTATCACGCCCGCGTGTTCGCCAAAGTGCAGCCTTGATCGGACTGCCCGTTAGAATGGTGTGTCGGTGACAATGAAGGGCCGGACGAGCACCAGCAACGTGCCATTGCTGTCGCGGAAAACCATCCCGATCTGGGTGCCCGGTGGTTCTTTGGGCAAGGTAATTGTTTGCGCTGGTGCTGGCGCGGCGCTTAACCGATAGGCGTAGTTTTGATTCAGAAACTCGATCCGCGGGTAGCCGGCGTTATGAGTATCTTCCGATAGGTCGAGCCATATTGCGCCATTGGCAAAATACGCGTCGCCGATGGCTCGGTCTGGCGCGAAATCGGCTTCGTTGTACCGGTCGTTTGCGAACTGCCCGACGAAGGGGATTTCGCTCCAGTCCAACCGGTTTTGGTCGATGCGCTCTACCCCAGCGGCCGGATCGGCAGCCTGAACCTGGCCGGCAACATTCAGAAACACCTGACGGACCGTCGCCGGTTTCCCGCCCTGCAACTGCAACGGCACATATTCGAAGTGATCATCGACATAGCTGGACCGGGGGGAGTCGCTCTCCCCGGCTGACACCGGAGCAAAGCCCCCTGTTGCTGCGAGGCAGAAGGCTGCAAGGCCAGCCGTTAGAAACTTTCGCACGGAAGATGTGCTCCTTCGGGGACAATTGTTGACCTAGGCTTTAAGTGGGTATGGCTGGTGTACTCGGAAAGATCACCTGGCTGCGATATCCGGAACCAGCCACCCAGTCGCTCCTCCGTCCGAACAAAAAATGAACCCGGCGGAATCGCCCTGCCCCGATGGCAGAGCGATTCGACGAATGCGGAAAAATATGCTAACCATCTGCAATCTGACAGACAATCTACCCGAGGACCGGATCGCACGACCAGAGGTCGCTGGGCGATTTGTCCGTCGTTCACTTGTGAAATAATCGAGAGGTTAGTAGCATGGAGCCAATCAAAGACGCTGAGCAAATTTCCAATATTGCCTTTGGATTTATGGCCTCCAAGGCCCTGTTTGTTGCTTTGCATATGAATGTTTTTACGAATCTTTCCGGTGCTTCGAAAAGCGCGAAAACCCTGGCCGAGGAGGCCGGCATCCCGGAAAACCGGATGACGACGATCATGACGGCGCTGAATGCGATCGGCTTGGTCACGCGCGAAGGCGATGAGTATTCGAACTCGCCGGGGGCGGAGGCGTTCCTGGTACAGGGCGCACGGTATGATTTCGGCGACTATCTGCGCTTGCAGATCGACCGGCAGATGTACCCGTTCATGCAGCAGCTGGAAGGCGTCGTGACGGACGAGATGTCGCCTGACGATGTCGACAGTTATGCGAAGTGGATGGAGAACGAGGAAGAAGCGCGCCTTTATAGCGAATCACAACATGCAGGCTCGCTTGGCCCGGGCCGGTCGCTGTCGCGGATGATCGACTTTTCCGGCGTCGATCACTTGTTGGATGTGGCAGGCGGCACCGGCGGCCTCTCCATCCGCCTCTGCGAGGCCAATCCGAACTTGCGCGTGACCGTGCTGGATTTCCCGAACGTCGTATCCCTCGGCCGGGAAAAGGTGGCGGAAGCAGGGCTTTCGGACCGGATCGAATTCATCGGTGGTAACGCGCTGGAGGCCGAGTGGCCAACCGATGTTGGCGCCGTGCTGATGAGCTATTTGTTCAACGGCGTGCCGGGCGAGGCAATTCCGGAACTGGCGCGGCATGCCTTCGATGTGATGAAACCGGGCGGGCTGTTTGTGGTCCACGATTTCATGGTCGAGGATGATCGGTCCGGCCCGCAGCTCGCGGCGCTTTGGCAATTGCAGCACCTTGCATTCACACCGGCCGCAAAGTCCATCACACCCAGCTGGGTATCGGGCGTGATGGAAGGCGCAGGCTTCGTCGATATCAACGTCGATGTGCTGATTCCTGGCATGACCAAGGTGGTATGGGGCAGGAAACCGGCATAAACTCAGGCGTGTGATCTCGTCCCTGAGAAAATGGCCATGCCTGCGCGCGACTTCGCCCTGCAAAATCTCATAGACCCTTTGCTGGCGGGGCTTTCGGTTCGTGCCGGTGCGTGGGCTGGCGGGCAGCATGCCCTGACGCGGGCGGGGGACGCGTTGGCGACAACCGGTGCGATGCCCGCAGCCGCCGGTGCAAGCTTGCCGGTGCCGCCAGCAGTCGGCCACACGCTTGCACCAGCGCTGGCCATGGCAAAGGCCGCCGCCGGTGGCCATTCCGCCGCTGTTGCCCGAGCGCTGGAAAATCTGTTGCCTCAGATTACGTGGTACGCCCGCCAGGGCGGTGAGGGGGCTTGCGAAGGCTTTGCTCACCGGCATGCGCTGGCAACCCTGATCGGCCCGGCCGACCGGGCTGGTGTCCTGGAAATTCGGGACGACGTGCGGGTTGGTATCAGTCTTGTCGCGCCCGAAACACCCTATCCCGACCATCGCCATCCGCCGGAGGAACTGTACCTAGCCCTGACGCCCGGCGAGTGGCGGCAGGAGCTGGGCCCCTGGTTCGAGCCTGGGCCTGGCGGCGTCGTCTTCAACACCTCCAATATTTTGCACGGCATGCGCGCCGGCCCATCACCTCAGTTGGCGCTATGGTGCCTGCCGTCCTGATCCTTCCCGCTTGCGAGAGAGAGTGCCAATGGCCCGCAGTGATTTCCGTTTTTCCTGGCCGACGCGCGTACGTTATTCCGAGGTCGATAACCAGGCCATCGTCTTTAACGCGCACTACCTGACCTATTTCGATTGCGCGATCACGGAATACATCGTCGCCATCGGCTATGAGTACGAGGCGGAGGTCGAGCGGAGCAATCACGATTTCCACACCGTGCGTGCCTTGGTCGAATGGCAGCAGCCGGTCGCAAAGCGTGAGGATATTGAGGTATTCGTGCGCCCGGGCCGTATCGGCCGCTCCAGTCTGACCTTTACCTTCGAAATTCACCCGGCGGGCCGGGAAGATTTGCGAACGACGGGCGAGGTGGTCTGGGTCTACACTAACCAGGAAACCCATCAGAGCGCGCCACTGCCACAAAACTTGTTGGACCTACTGGACGCTTATGAAAACGGCAAGGCTGCATGACCATCGACCTCTCTGCCCACATCAGGCCCGGTGACTTGGTTTTCTGCGCCCAGTTGGGCGCTGCGCCACAGGGGCTGATCAAGGCGTTGATTGGGCAGGCGGCGGCATTGGGGAGTGTGCGCTTTCTCAACAGCTTCCCGCTCGACCCTGGTGCAGACCGGGTGACCAGCACCGGCATCAGCTATTTGGCGATGGATGGATTCGGCGTCAACGCCAAGCTGTTCCCGGCGGGCCGGCTGGATATCGTGCCGGCGCATTTTTCGGACTACGCCCGGCTTTTCCATGATGGATTGCTGGTGCCGGACGTGGTGTTCTGCACTGTGACGCCATCGGACGAGGCAGGGAGGCGCTCGCTCGGCCTCACGCTCGACCATGTGCGCGACGCGATGGAATGTGCGCGGGTCGTGCTGGCGGAGGAGAATGCCGCCATGCCCTGGACCCATGGCGACAGCGAAATTTCCGGCGACATGCTGACAGCCGTATTTCCGGCAACACAGCCGCCCGACCTCTGGCATACGCGGCCGCCCGGCCCGGTCGATCATGCGATTGCCGAACAGGTGGCGCGGCTGGTTCCGGATGGGGCGACTTTTCAATATGGCGTCGGCGCGACGCCGGACGCGATTGCCGCGGCATTGGTTAGGCATCGCGATTTGGGCTGCCATTCCGGCAGTGTCGCCGACAGCTTCGTCCAATTGATCGAGAGCGGAGCAATATCCAATAAATTCAAGGAAATAGACCAAGATTTTAGTGTGGTAACTGCGTTGTATGGATCGCAGAGGCTTTGCGATTTTGCCAACCGGAATCCGCATTTGCTGATGCGCCGCGGTCGCTATACCCATTCGGCCGAGGTGTTGCGGAATTTCAGGAAATTCTATGCCATCAACTCGGCCTTGGAGGTGGACCTAACCGGGCAAGTTGGGTCGGAGGCTGTGGATGGGCGCTATATCGGTGCCGTCGGCGGGCAAGTGAATTTCCACCGGGCTGGTTTTGAGGCGCCAGAGGGCCGGGCGATCATCACGCTAGGCGCTACGGCCGGTAAGGCCAAGCGACCGCGGATCGTACCGAAACTTTCCGGCCCGGTGACAACGCTGCGCGCCGATGCGGACGTTGTCATCACCGAGTTCGGCATGGCGGAACTGCGCGGTAAAAGCTTGGTCCAGCGGGCGGAGGCGATGATCGGCATCGCTCATCCTGACCATCGTGCCGATCTGCGCAAGGCAATCGATACACTGGTCTGATGTTGTGACCTAAAGAGGCATTTCCCATTCCGGCCGCGTCATTGGCTGGGGTGCGGCGGTGCGTACGATGGCGAAGGTGGCATCCTTTTCCGCTGGTGCATGCGTCCACATGCTGCGCACCACGCGCGGATCCCAGGCCAACAGGTCGCCCGGCTGCCAATCATGGCGGTGGCAGAACTGCGGCTCCTCTGCCATGCGCACAATCGCCAGCGCAACCGGGTCGGTTGCAGCTGCTCGTCGCGGGGGGGGATAGAAGGCTGTCGCGCCGCTGACGGGGTGTTTCTGCACAATCGGCAGCATGGGACCATCGAGAGAGTGTGCGAAATGCAGGCCTTGCGCTTCCGCCAGCGTATCCGCCCCTGTAAGGCGCATTGCATCTGCTGCCGCTTCCATGCCTGCCAGCCAGAGTGCGGGCAGGTTGCCGGTTTCGGTGCCGACGATGCAGGCGAGCGGCGGCGGGTCCGAAGTGTCCGCCCCGACCATCATCCAATCTGTACCGCCTGGTACGGCGGCGGAAACTGTGATCAGGGTGTTGCCGGCGATCGCCCTGCCCAACGCCGCGGCGCCCCGGGTGGGATCTGCACAGTTGCGGAACAGCAATGCCCCTCCAACCTGCCATAGATCGCTGACCATCGCAGACAATTCGTCCGACGGCGCGTCGAGAGACGCGCCGCGGACTTCGAGTCCCACGGCCGGGGAAAGTGGTTCCACCACAATCGCTTCGTCGGCTGGGACCGCCTTCATGCCGGCGGCTCCCATGGCGTTATGTGTCGAGGAAGGAGCGGAGCTTGCGGCTGCGGCTCGGGTGCTTCAGCTTGCGCAGCGCCTTTGCCTCGATCTGGCGGATACGCTCACGCGTGACCGAGAACTGCTGGCCGACTTCCTCCAGCGTGTGATCGGTGTTCATGCCGATGCCGAAGCGCATGCGCAGCACCCGCTCCTCCCGCGGTGTGAGGGAGGCAAGCACGCGGGTCGTGCTTTCACGCAGGTTGCCCTGAATGGCGGCGTCCAGCGGTTGCACGGCGTTCTTGTCCTCGATGAAGTCGCCCAGGTGCGAGTCTTCCTCGTCGCCAATCGGTGTCTCCAGGCTGATAGGCTCCTTGGCGATCTTTAGCACCTTGCGCACTTTCTCCAGCGGCATGTGCAGCTTGAGCGCCAGTTCTTCCGGCGTCGGCTCGCGGCCGATTTCGTGCAGCATTTGGCGCGACGTGCGGACAAGCTTGTTGATCGTCTCGATCATGTGCACCGGAATGCGGATGGTGCGCGCCTGATCGGCAATCGAACGTGTGATTGCTTGCCGGATCCACCAGGTTGCATAGGTGGAAAACTTGTAGCCGCGGCGGTATTCGAACTTATCCACCGCCTTCATCAGGCCGATATTGCCTTCCTGGATCAGGTCGAGGAATTGCAGGCCGCGGTTGGTGTACTTCTTGGCGATGGAAATGACAAGGCGCAGGTTGGCCTCCACCATTTCCTTTTTGGCGCGACTGGCCTCGCGCTCGCCCTGCTGGACGGCGGTTACCATCTCGCGGAATTCGTCGAACGGCAGGCCGACATTGTGGCAGATGTCGACGATGTCGCTGCGAAGATCCTTCACCTCTTCGGCGTGCTGCTTGCAGAACGCCTTCCATTCCTTTTTCTGGCTGATGGAGCGCAGCCACTTCGGATCGGCCTCGCGCCCGCGCCAATCTTTCAGGAAGGTGTCGCGACTGACGCCAGAATCCAAAGCCAGACGCAGAATGCGGCCTTCGATGGCGACGATCTGTTTGTTGCGGGCGTACAGATCCTCCATCAACTGTTCGATTTTGGTGTTGTTCAGGCGGATCGCAGCCATGCGTTCCGCCATGGCTTCCTGCAGTTCCAGATAGGTGCGCCGTGCCTCGTCGCTGAGTTCCTCGCCGCCTTCCATCTCGGCCAGACGGGCCTGTTGCAGCGCGATCAAGCCGGGCTGCAATTCGGCCACTGCCGCCAGCGCCGAGGTGACGCCCGGCAGTACGGCCTGTTCCATCGCGGCAAGGGACAGGTTGTTGTCTGCATCGTCATCATCGTCTGACGATTCGCTGTCGTCCCCATTCGAATCGTCGTTTTCGTCGTCGTTCTCGGCCGCGCGGGCGTTGCCATTGGCACCGTTCGCCCCATTCAGCGCGGCGCCGTTGGCATGCCCGTTAGCACCGTTGGCTGGGCTGGCTTCGGTGGTTCCGTTTCCATTCTCCTGGCCGTTGTCGCTTTGGGCCGCACCATTGGACTTTTGCGTTGCTGCGGCTACAGCGGCCTGGTCAGCGCCCAGCGTTGCTTCCAGGTCGATGAACTCGCGCAGCATGATTTCGCCGGCTTGCAGACGGCGGCCCCATTCCGTGACTGACATAATGGTCAACGGGCTGCGGTAGAGGGCGGCGATCATTTTGATCCGGCCGGCTTCGATCCGCTTGGCGATCGCGATTTCGCCCTCGCGGCTCAACAGTTCAACCGAGCCCATTTCGCGCAGATACATGCGCACGGGGTCATCCGTCCGGCCGGCATCGTCGTCGACGTTGCCGCTGGTGGCCTTGGTCTCTTCCTCGCGCTCCGCCACGGCTGGCGCGTTTTCTTCCGATTCTTCCGACTCGACAACGTTGATGCCCAACTCGGACAGCATCGCCATCGTGTCTTCGATCTGCTCCGACGAAACCTGCTCCGACGGCAGGGCCGCGTTCAGTTCGTCATACGTGACGAAGCCGCGTTCCTTGCCGCGTTTGACCAGCGCCTTGATTTGCGCGCTGTCATCGACCACCAGTGTATCGGTAGCCTCTTCGCGCGTCTCGGTGGCTTCGTCTTTGTCTGCAGTTTTGGCTGCCATATGATTCCTGTCCCGCTTACCCGAGCTTTCCATTGTGCCTAGCCCCGACCATCCGCCAGGCGCTGTCGTTCCGCCGCGACCAGCCGTCTGAGCCGGTCATAGGCACTGGATTCGTCATCCATTACCGCTGCCTGCTGCCGCAGTTCCGCGTAAACGCTGTCGCTTTCGAGGGATTCAAGCAAATCGGTCACTGCAGCACGTGCCTCGCCAATTGCGTTCCCACTTTCTGTCGCTGTGGCCGGTAGGGCCGTCCTGGCGGACATAACCGCCGTTGAGATTATCTGTGCCATGTCCGGCGCCAAAGCGACTCCTCCTATTAGCTGTGTCATGAAGCGGTCAGCGTCAAGGTTATTATGGGTCGCAACTAGGCTTAAAATTTGGCTGCGCAAACTGTCAAGCGCCTTATCACGCAATGGAATCTGGGCGACGCGCTCTGCCAATTCCTCTGCCAAAATGGGGTGGAGCAGCAGCAAACCCAATAGGGTTCGTTCGCGCAATTGGGCCAGGCTGGCGGGATTCGGCCGCAAATTGGTCCGCGGCAAGGGGGCGGTTCGCGGTGGAAAGGGCCGGCGGTAGAGGCCTTGGGGGCCTTCGGGCCGGCCTTTGGCCTCGGTCGCAAATGCCGCGCGCAGCCGCTCGCGCATGTCTTGCTCGTAATAATTCCGGACGGTTTCATCCTCGATACGGCGAACCTGGCTCAGGACGGCCTGATGAAACGCAGCACGGCGTTCCGGCGATGTGGGGGGATTGCGCTCCCATTCCGCCTGCCAAAGTGTTTCCGCGAGAGGGGTGGCGGCAGAGATGATCGCTTCCACGGCGGCGGTGCCTTGACTGCGGACCAGCGTATCCGGGTCTTCTCCTTGCGGCAGCATGGCAAAGCGGAGCGATTTGCCGGGCTTTAGGCCGGGCAATGCCCGTTCGGCCGTCCGGATCGCCGCAGCACGGCCGGCGCGGTCGCCATCCAGGCACAACACCGGTTCTGCTGCCAGGGTCCAAAGCAGGCGAATTTGATCTTCGCCGATGGCGGTGCCGAGCGGCGCGACGGCTTCCGCAATACCGGCCTGTGCAAGCGCGATCACATCCATGTAGCCTTCGACCACCAGCACCCGGTCCGTCTGGTGCGCGGCCTGACGGGCGGAGGCGAGGCCGTAGAGCACACTGCCCTTATGAAACAGCGCGTTTTCCGGCGAGTTGAGATATTTCGGCTGCGCGTCGCCCAGTGCCCGCCCACCAAAGCCGATGACGTGGCCCTGCCGGTCGGTGATCGGAAACATCACGCGGTCGCGGAAATAGTCGGTCGCGCGGCCATCGTCCCGTTCCTTGAGCAGGCCGGCGGCGATCAACTGGGGCGCGGTTACGCCGTCCCGCGCCAGACCGGCAGTCAGGCTGCCCGGCGCGGCCGGTGCGTAGCCCAGGCGGAAGCGGCGGATGGTGGCGTCGTCCAGGCCGCGGCCTTTCAGATAGGCCAGCGCGTCGCGGCCGGCGGGCAACCGCAATTGCTGCTCGAAATAATCGGCTGCCAGACTGGCGACGCCACGCAAATCCTGGGTCTGCTGGCGCCGGACCGCCGCATCCGGGCCTTCGCTCGGCACGTCCATGCCGGCGAGCGACGCCACCGTTTCCACCGCCTCCCGAAAAGTGAGGCCCTCTACCTCCATCAAGAACGAAAACACGTCGCCGTGCTTGCCGGAGGAAAAGCAGTGGTAGAACCGTTTCTCGTCGTTCACGAAAAAAGACGGAGTCTTTTCCTTGTTGAACGGGCTGAGGCCAGCCCATTCCCGGCCTTGTTTCCGCAACTGCACCCGCCGGCGCACAACGTCGGAAACCGGCACACGGGTCCGTAGATCGTCGAGAAAGTCAGGAGGGATGCTCATTGCATGGGCGGACCGTGGATGGGTGGGTCAGTTCATCAGGCGCGATTTTGCGGTGACACTCGCCTTGCCGAAGTCCATCACGCCGGCATAGCGCTCACGCAGCGCCGCCATCAGGGGGCCCATATCCTTCATGCTGCCGGCGCCAAGTTCGGCGATGGCCCTGTCCACCGCGGCGGTGACCTCGTCATCGCTGAGTTGTTTTGGCAAAAAGCGTTCGATGATCTCAATTTCCTCCCGTTCTTGCTGCGCAAGTTCGAGCCGGCCACCTTCCTCGTACATCCTGATCGATTCTTGCCGTTGCTTGATCATTTTTTGCAACAGCTGAAGGATTTCTTCGTCGCTGATGCCGTCGGTGATGCCATCGCTGCGGGCCGCAATATCGCGGTCCTTGATCGCGGCGGAGATCAAGCGGAGGGTTGAAACCGCCCGTTCATCCTTTGCGCGCATGGCATCTTTGAGTTGTTGGGAAACCAGAGGTCGCAACATTGCGATCTTCTCCTCACTGCTAAGGCTGTCACCATCCGGTGGCAGGCCGGGGCAGCCTACTAAAGGCTAGTGTCGGACATTTCGTCCAGATTGCTAACGTCTTGTTTTCTTGCATGTTATCGCTGGCGCGATACCTTGACGTTTCGGCGCGGATCGCCTATCTAACCCGTCTAGCTGGCGGTTGCAGATCAGCCCCTCATAGGTGGCATTGCATCTGGTCGTCAAGCAAGGCGAAACTGATGTAGGTTTTGCCGCCCCTGTGGCAACCGATCGCCTCGCTCTGACCCGACGAAGGTCCGATGTCAAACACGAATAATAGCTCTGTAGCGCCGCTTGCCGGCGCCATTCAGCCGCGCGGCGCATCCGCTGCGCTGGTCTTGGCCGATGGAACCGTTTTCTGGGGCAAAGGGATTGGCGCAACCGGCCAGACGGTTGGCGAAGTCTGCTTCAATACGGCCATGACCGGATATCAGGAAATCCTGACCGATCCATCGTTTGCCGGCCAGATCATCACCTTCACCTTTCCGCATATCGGCAATGTTGGTGCGAATGCCGAGGATATCGAAACCATGACGCCGGTCGCGCGCGGCTGTGTCGTCCGAATGGATATCACTGACCCATCGAATTTCCGCGCAGCCGAACACCTGAACACATGGCTCACCCGCTTGGGGCTTATCGGCATTGCCGGGGTGGACACGCGGCGGTTGACGCGCCGCATCCGCGATGGCGGCGCACCGAACGGTGTGATCGTCCATGCTGCCGATGGCGTGCTGGATATCGAGGGCGCGTTGGCGGCAGCCAGGGCATGGCCCGGCCTGGAAGGCATGGATCTGGCGCGGGAGGTTTCCTGCACCCAAACCTATGCCTGGACAGAGACGCCCTGGCTTCTGGGTTCGGGCTATGGCCAGCAGGATCAGCCGCAACGCCATGTTGTTGCCGTCGATTACGGCGCCAAGCGCAACATCCTGCGCCGCCTGGCGGGCGCCGGCTGCCGCGTGACCGTGGTTCCGGCAATGGCCACGGCGGAGGAAATTCTGGCCCACCGTCCCGATGGCCTGTTTCTTGCCAACGGCCCGGGAGACCCGGCGGCGACGGCGGAGCACGCGGTGCCGACATTGCAAAAGCTGCTGGAGACAGGTCTGCCCACCTTCGGCATCTGCCTTGGCCACCAATTGCTGGCGCTGTCGCTTGGCGCGAAAAGCCACAAGATGGCAATCGGCCATCGCGGCGCCAACCATCCGGTGAAGGATTTGGCAACCGGCAAGGTGGAAATTACCAGCCAAAACCACGGCTTCGTCATCGACCAGAACTCGCTGCCCTCCGGTGTGACCGCCACGCACATCTCATTGTTCGACGGTTCGCTCGAAGGGTTGCAGGCGGAAGGCCGGCCGGTTTTCTCGGTGCAATACCATCCGGAGGCCTCACCCGGCCCCCACGACAGCCATTATCTGTTTCAACGTTTCGTAGAAGCCATCGATCAGGCGCGCTAGGTTCCGTCATGCCCAAACGCACAGACATCAAGTCCATCCTGATCATCGGCGCTGGGCCGATTGTCATCGGTCAGGCTTGCGAGTTCGATTATTCCGGAGCCCAGGCGTGCAAGGCGCTGCGGGAGGAGGGGTATCGGATCATCCTCGTGAACTCCAACCCGGCGACGATCATGACCGATCCGAACCTGGCGGATGCCACTTACGTGGAGCCGATTACGCCGGAAATGGTCGCCAAGATCATCGAGAAAGAGCGGCCGGATGCGCTGTTGCCGACCATGGGCGGACAGACGGCTCTGAACACTGCGCTGGCGCTGGCGGATAACGGTACGCTCGCCAAATACAAGGTGGAGCTGATCGGCGCCAAGCGCGATGCCATCGCCAAGGCCGAGGACCGGGAGCTGTTTCGCGATGCGATGACCCGCATCGGCCTGGAGTCACCAGCCAGCCGTATCGCCAGTACCTGGGACGAAGCCAGGGAGGCATTGGAGGAAATAGGGCTGCCCACCATCATCCGCCCATCCTACACGCTTGGCGGCCAGGGTGGGGGTATCGCCTATAATCGGGAAGAGTTCGAGCAGATCGTGCGCAACGGTCTGGAGGTCTCTCCCGTCAATCAGGTGCTGGTCGAGGAAAGCGTGCTCGGCTGGAAAGAGTTCGAGATGGAGGTGGTGCGCGATCATGCGGACAACTGCATCATCGTCTGCGCCATCGAGAATATCGACCCGATGGGCGTGCACACCGGCGATAGTGTGACGGTCGCGCCGGCGCTGACGCTGACGGACAAAGAATACCAATTGATGCGCGACGCTTCGATCGCGTGCCTGCGTGAGATCGGTGTCGATACGGGCGGCAGCAACGTGCAGTTCGCGGTCAACCCGGATACGGGGCGGCTGATCGTGATCGAGATGAACCCGCGTGTTTCGCGCTCGTCCGCGCTGGCGTCCAAGGCGACGGGTTTCCCGATTGCCAAGGTCGCGGCCAAGCTGGCGGTTGGCTATACACTGGACGAGCTTGACAACGACATTACCAAGGTGACGCCAGCCTCGTTCGAGCCGACCATCGACTATGTCGTTACCAAAATGCCCCGGTTCACGTTCGAGAAGTTCGCAGGTGCGGAGCCGCTGCTCACCACATCGATGAAATCGGTGGGTGAGGCAATGGCGGTTGGCCGGTCTTTTGCCGAATCCCTGCAAAAAGCGTTCCGTTCGATGGAAACCGGGCTGACCGGCCTGAACGAGCAGCTAATTTCGGGCAGCGACGATCCGGAAGTCATCATTGCCGCCCTGACCCAGCCGCGGCCGGACCGGCTGTTGACCATTGCCCAGGCCTATCGTGCCGGGCTTTCGACCGATACCATCCGTCAGGCCTGCAAATACGACCCCTGGTTCCTGGAACAGGTCCGCGGCATCGTCGAGACCGAAAACGGGATCAAGGCCAATGGCCTGCCCGCCGATGCGCAAGGGATGTGGCAGCTGAAGCGCATGGGCTTCAGCGATGCCCGCTTGGCCGAGTTGGCCGGCAAGCGGGAGGCAGAAGTTGCAGCCCTTCGGGCCGAACTGGCTGTGCATCCGGTCTACAAGCGGATCGATACCTGCGCGGCCGAATTCGCCAGTGAGACGCCCTATCTCTATTCCTGCTATGAAGGCGACGGCTCGATCCCGCCGGAATGCGAGGCGGAGCCGACGGACCGCACCAAGGTTATGATTCTGGGCGGTGGTCCAAACCGAATCGGTCAGGGTATCGAGTTCGACTATTGCTGCGTGCATGCGGTGTTTGCTTTGCAAGAAGCCGGGTACGAGACCATCATGGTCAACTGCAACCCGGAAACCGTCTCCACCGACTACGACACCGCCGACCGCCTTTATTTTGAGCCGCTGACGGCCGAGGACGTGATCGAGATTGCGCGCAAGGAGCAGTCGACAGGGACGCTCAAGGGCGTGATTGTGCAGTTCGGTGGACAGACTCCGTTAAAGCTGGCGGAAGCGTTGGAGGAAGCGGGGATTCCGATCCTGGGAACGTCTCCCGACGCTATCGACCTGGCCGAAGACCGGGAGCGGTTTCAGGATTTGATTACCCGGCTGGGTTTGCGCCAGCCGCCGAACGGGATCGCCCACTCTCTGGAAGAGGCGGAAGCGGTGGCTGCGAAAATCGGCTATCCGGTCCTTCTGCGGCCGTCCTACGTGTTGGGCGGCCGGGCGATGCAGATCGTTCACGACCGGGACGGCTTGCAGAATTATATTGCAACGGCGGTGTTGGTCTCGGGCGACAGCCCCGTGCTGGTCGACTCGTATCTGAACGACGCCATCGAGGTGGATGTCGATGCGCTCGCTGACGGCACCGACGTGCGCGTCGCCGGCATCATGGAGCACATTGAGGAGGCTGGTGTTCATTCGGGCGATAGCGCCTGCTCGCTGCCGCCCTATTCGCTGCCGCCCGAAGTCGTCGAAGAAATCACGCGGCAGACCGAGGCGCTGGCAAAGGGGCTTCAGGTTGTTGGCTTGATGAACACGCAGTTCGCCGTCCGCGTGGAGGATGGCAAGCATGAAATCTACATTCTGGAAGTCAATCCGCGCGCCAGCCGCACGGTTCCGTTCGTTGCCAAGGCGATCGGCGTGCCAATCGCCAAAATCGCTGCCCGCCTGATGGCAGGGGAGAAACTGACCAACTTCCCGCCAATCAATCTGAACCCCGGCCATATAGCCGTGAAAGAAGCCGTCTTCCCGTTCGCACGCTTCCCCGGCGTCGATACTCTGCTGGGGCCGGAAATGAAGTCGACCGGCGAGGTTATGGGCATTGACCGGGATTTTGGCCGGGCGTTTGCCAAGTCGCAGTTGGGTGCCAGCGCGATGTTGCCGTGTGGCGGTACGGTGTTCCTGTCCGTGCGCGACGGTGACAAGGCCGCCATTGTTGCGCCTGCCCGCCGGTTGATCGAAATGGGCTTTAAGCTGCTGGCCACTGGCGGCACCCAGCGGGCGCTACAGGCGGAGGGGCTGGAGGTCGCCCGCGTCAACAAGGTGATGGAAGGCCGGCCTCACATCGTCGATGTGATTCGCAATGGCGAGGTGGATCTGGTCATCAATACGTCGGAAGGCAAGCAGGCGGTGACCGACAGTTTCAGCCTGCGCCGGGCGGCGCTATCCGAGCGGGTACCGTATTATACAACGATGGCCGGTGCCCGCGCGGCTGTGGAAGGTATTGCGGCGCTGCGCGAAGGTGACCTTGAAGTTTCGCCGCTTCAGGACTATTTTGATGGATCGTTCTGACCTGCTTTGCGCAGTGGAACCCTGTTAGTCGCGAGACCAGGGGCTGAATATGACCTGAATCCCGCATGGGCAGATGAACCATGTGGGCCAATTCGTGTTTGGCTAACGCCGGCGAGTGGCAGAGCATTCGCTAGGCTGAACGGGTCTTCTGTTTGAAAGGTAACAATCGCGAGCTTGGTGCCAGTCGGCCGGGCGCGCTTGAAGGTTTTGGAGGTTTACGGATGGATAAGGTGCCGATGACGCCCGCAGGATACCAGCGGTTGTCCGAGGAATTGCGCCGCCTGAAATCCGAGGAGCGGCCGTCCGTGATCCGAGCAATTTCGGAAGCGCGCGCCCATGGTGATATTTCGGAAAACGCCGAATATCACGCCGCCAAGGAAAAGCAGGCCTTCATCGAAGGCCGCATTGCCGAGTTGGAGGATAAGACCAGCCGGTCGGAGATCATTGACCCGACCAAGATGGCTGGCACTTCCAGCGTGAAATTCGGTGCGACGGTCCGGGTTATCGACGAGGATTCGGAGGAGGAGTCGGTGTTCCAGATTGTCGGCGCGGATGAGTCGGATATCGACAATGGCCGCATTTCGATCACCTCGCCGATGGCCCGCGCATTGATTGGCAAGGAAGCCGGCGACCAGATCGAGGTCAATGCACCATCCGGCTCGCGGTTTTACGAGGTGGTCAGCGTCGAATACGTCTGACCCTGGCCGCCGCGTCGTATGCGCGAAAGGGAAGGCAGATGCTCGACTATGCCGGTGGATGTCATTGCGGCGCCGTGCGGATCTCCCTGCGCCGCGATGCACCGATTGACAGTCTGATCGACTGCAACTGCTCGATTTGCCGGAAGAAAGGCATTCTGCTCCTGCCCGTGGAGGATGCCGACTTGGCGATCCAGCAGGGCGGGAACAATCTCACTCTCTATCAATGGCGCAGCAATACCGCCAAACACTGGTTTTGCAAAACCTGTGGCATTCACGTGTTCAATCGCCCGCGCAGTCATCCCGGACGCTACAGCGTCAATGCCCGTTGCCTGGACGATTTCGAGACCTTCTGGCCTAATGTAACCCTCGTCTCCTTCGACGGCCAAAACCACCCGAAGGACCGGCAGGGCTGACACGTGAAGGCTGCCGCCGGTCTGCTGACAGGATCGCTTGCATGCCTTACAAGACCTTCGGATTCACCCAGGAACAGGTGATGATGCGCGACTCGGTGCTGGGTACGTTGAACCGCGTGCTGCCCGATGCCAAAATCCTGGAACTGGAAGCCAACAGCGAATACCCGGCCGAAGCCTTTCAGGCGCTGGCGGAAGCTGGCTGGCTCGCCCTGCCGTTTGAGGAAGGGCACGGCGGCGCTGCAGCTTCCAACAAGGATCTGGCCGTATTTGTCGAGGCGTTGGGCTATCACCATGCCGGCATTACGTCCGCCTATATGACCACGGTCATTTACGGCGGGCTGCATCTGCAATTCCATGGCGCTGACTGGATGAAGCGGGAACTGCTGCCCAAAGTGATCGGCGGCAGGCTGCGCATGGCGGTTGGCTATACTGAGCCTTCCGGCGGGTCGGATGCTGCGGCGATCCGGACTCGGGCGAAGCGAGATGGCGATGACTATGTGATCAGTGGGCAGAAGGTTTTCATCACCAATGCCCATGTCGCCGACTATCTGGTGATTACCGCCAAGACCGACCCGAAGGCAGGGCACAAGGGGCTGTCGCTGTTCCTGCTGGATACGAAGCTGCCGGGCGTGACCATCCGCAACCTGAACCCGATGGGCCGGCGCACCTCGCTGCCGAACGAGGTGTTTCTGGACGAGGTGCGCGTGCCTGCCAGCCACATCATCGGGGAGGAGAACCGCGGCTGGCCCCTGCTGATGCGCGGGCTGAACATGGAGCGGATGCTGCTGGCGGCCGCCAGTGCCGGCCAGTGCCTGAAGATCATTGAGATTGCCAAGGACTGGGCCACCCAGCGCGTCGCCTTCGGTCAGACAATCACGCAGTTTCAGTCGATTGCCCACAAGTTTGCCGACATGGCAATGATGACCGAATCCTGCCGCCTGCACACCTATAGCGTCGCGGAGATGCTGGATGCGGGCGAGGATCCGGTCATGGAAACCTCTATCGCCAAGACACTGGCGACGGAGCACAACATGGCCGTGGCCGACATGGGCGTGCAGATTATGGGCGGTGCCGGTTACATGGATGGCCGTATGTCCCAGCTCTACCGCGACGCCCGCGTCGGCCCCATCGGCGGCGGCTCGTCCGAGATCATGCGCACGGTCATCGCCAAGCGGATGGGGGTGATCTAGGCGTCTATTTGCGCGCGTACTGCACCGATTGCCGGCCCACAGTCTCGCGGGCGATGATCATTTTGGAGACCTGGGCCGTGCCGTCGCCGATTTGCAGGCCCAGCACGTCGCGCATGCGCTGCTGGTGCGGCAAGTCCTTGGAATAGCCCAGGTGACCGTGGGTCAGCAGGCATTGCTGGATCGTATCGGTGGCCAGCTTCGGCGCCCACCACTTGCACATGGCGGCTTCCTTGGTGTGCTCCATGCCCTGATCGCGCAGCCACAGCGTCTTGTGGCAGAGCAGGCGGGCGGCCTGAAGCTGCGTGTCGTATTCCGCCAGCGGGAAGGTGACGCCCTGGAATTCGGCAATGGGCCTGCCGAAGGCCTGCCGTTCCAGAGTGTAGGGCCAGGTTTCGTCCAGTGAGGCCTGCGCCGGGCCGATGCACATGAGGCCGATCAGGGCGCGGGAATAGTCGAACCCCTGCATCACCTTGGAAAAGCCGGCGCCTTCCTCCCCCACCATCATATGCGCGGGCACGCGCACATCCTCAAACCAGATCGAGCCGCGGCCGATGGCACAGGAGCCGAGATCGTCGTAGGCGGAACGCGTTACGCCGGGGCTGTGCAGGTCCACCAGAAAAGCCGTGACGCCGCGGGCGCCGTCCTCAACCTCACCCGTGCGGGCGGCGACCAGGCAGTGGTCGGCCTGGGCTGCCGAGGAAATCGAAGCCTTTTCCCCGTTCAATACGAAACTGTCGCCATCGCGCCGGGCACGCAGGATCAGGTTGGCGGCGTCGGTGCCGCCGCGTGGCTCCGTCAGGCCGAGGGCAATCATTTTTGAGCCGTTGATGTATTGCGGCAGATATTCGGCTGCCAAGTCCGCGCCTCCATGGCGGGCCAGGACGCCGGCGCACAGCATTGTCAATAATTGCACATAGGAGACGGAGAGATCGCCATAGGCGATTTCTTCGATCAGCAGACCGGCGGTCAGACCATCGACGCCGAGGCCGCCGAATTCCTCCGGCAAGTCCGGCGCAATCAGGCCAAGCTCGCCCATTTCCGCCACCATATCCCGGTCGAACTTGCCTTCCGCCTCGCGGGCCTGATAGCGCGGCAGCAGCTTTTCGCGGGCATAGCGGCGGGCGGTTTCCTGCAAGGCGCGTTGGTCTTCGGTCAGGCCGAAATGCATGAGGGGCAATCCCGATAGTCCTGGATGGGATCGTCTTTTTCGCAACCTGCGGCACCGGGGGCAATGCCAAAAAAAAGCGGCCCCGAAGAGCCGCTTTTCCGATCTGGGATCGTTCAGGCAGTGCCTATGCCTTGCGGCGGCGCAGCCAGAGCATTCCGCCCAAGCCCACCAGGGCCAAGCCGAGGACGGCTGGTTCGTTTACGGCATCCGGATCCGGGCCGCCAGCAGGGTTCCAGTCGCCGGTGTAGGTATTTCCGGCACCCAAAGCCCATTGTTCCTGCGGGGACGCGGAATCAAGGTCGGTCATGGTCCAGAAAATTTCGAATTCCGAGGCTCCGGTGAACCCTTGATTCAGGAAGATGCCCACTGGAAGTTGCAGCACAAAATCCGAATGGTTATTTTGTGTAGCCGTAGTGCCATCCAGGAAAATGTCGCCGAGCGTGGCGTCATCGTAATTCCAAACAACCACGTCATCCACAGTAAACATCACGTCTGGCAACGTGAAGCTGCGTTCCGACGGGCGACCCGGCTCGTTGGCGTTGAAGTGGATGTTGAAAAAGCTGTTCGTGATATCCATCGGCAATTCTGCCAGCGTTACGTTGCCGCCGGCACCGGACGAATTGGTCCAGATATCAATTGGATCGCCCGAACCGTCATACTGAAGCGTTACGCCTGGGTTTGTCGGAGAAACGTCTTGGTTACGGTTTCTCGAAAATTCCTTGGCATAGGCGTTGGTTTGAATTCCAGCGTCCCCATTGATAACCGCACCATCGTTGACGTTGTTGACCGAGTTCAGCGATACGGTCACCACGGCGTTTGCCGAAGATGCACCGGCCATGAGCGCCAATGCTGCGCCCGCCATGGTCAATGTGTTTAAAATTCTGAAGCCCATAATACTCTCCTTTGTTGCCCCCGCTCCCAATCCAGAAAACTGCCCCTGGGTTCGAGCGTCGCATACGCCGTTATATATATACATTCTGAGAGCATTCCAATGGGAAATCTATGAAAAGCTACATTCGTAGCGCGTAATGAACATTCTGGGAGAATGGCGGCCTGGGGAATTGCGGGGTTGGCGCTAAAGTTTTGCGCGGAGCCAGATTAATCGAAAATTCTTTGAAAGAATTCGGAAATCCGGTTGGAAAGGTGCAAGTGGAAAGCTGCAAGCTCATCAACGGACGGAGTCTGCGAGGGGGACAAAATGCCATGGCAGCAGGAAAATTGCGCCCTGCACCGGGTGAGTCGTATCGCATGCGACATTTTGAGACGCGCTGGTCTTCGGTCAGGCCGAAATGCATAAGGGTCAGTCCTGGTAGTCCTGAATGGGATCGTCTTTTTCGCCACCCGCGGCACCGGGGGTAATTCTAAAAAAAAGCGGCTCCGAAGAGCCGCTTTTCGATCTGTAATCGTTGTGGCGGCGCCTATGCGTTGCGGCGGCGCATCCAGAGGATACCACCCAAGCCCGCCAGGGCTAAGCCGAGAACGGCCGGCTCGGTGACAGCCGGGTTTGGACCGCCGCCGCCATCGCCGCCGTAAAGGGTAACGTGGGAAATCGCTCCATTACCGGGCCAAAAGTTCTCGAGTTCGAGAATGTCCATACCATCCCAACCGAGGCTGGTGAGATCGAACAGGTACCACGCAGGGTCATGATTCCCGTCCTTTACAAGGAGCCATGCGTTTGGATCAACGATGGCACCGCCGACGTAACTGATATCGGCTTCACTCGGATCGCCCGGGGTGTTGAAATACTGAGTTTCATAGTTTGCAGCCAGGGATCCTGACTCTCCCCCGCCGACGTCATCTTTATAGAGTTCCGTTGCCGGCGAAATAATTGGGAAGATGACGGCATCGATGGCATTCTGGCCAGTCTGAAGACCCGAAGCTGCGATGGTAGTGGATGCCGGGTCGATCACAAGGGCGCTCGCACTGCTCGCTGCCAAGATGCCAGCTACCGCTGCTCCAGCCGCCAACATCGGTATTTTTGATAACATCATAACCATGTCCCTCTCTAAAATATGGGCATTTGGCTCATATGCCATGCCGACATTTGAATACCATAATCGCAAAAACCATACAATAGAAAGAAATTATGCAAGTTAAGCTTCCTATAATATAATACAGGTGTCAGACGCTTAAGAGGTCGGCAGTGACGTTGGAGTCATTATCATTTTGTAATAGCTTCAGAAAATGGCTGTTCGCTGTCATGCAGGGGGCCCATATTATGGTATTGCATGCGTTTTCCCTATAGCGACAGTATCGCCCTTAACCCGCCCTGCTCCCGGTTTTCGAGTATAACGTCGCCGCCATGATTGCGGGCAATCGAGCGCGCAATGGCAAGGCCCAGGCCGGTGCCGCCGGTCTCCGCATTGCGCGATTCTTCCAGCCGTGCGAACGGCTCGAACACATGCTCCAGCCGGTCCATTGGAATGCCAGGGCCGTCATCCTCGACCACGAATGTGCCCGGCTCCAGCCGCACGCGGGCGCCGCCGCCATACCGCACCGCATTTTCCACCAGATTTCCAAGCGCACGCCGCAGCGCCATCGGCCGGCACGCATAGCGCCAACTGGGACCGCCTTCCCAGGTGACAGGCTGGCCCATCTCGATGCGCTCTGCGACCAGATCGCGGCCCAGTTCGGCCAGATCGATGATCTGGGTTGGCTCCGTCGCAGCATCCTGGCGGGCGAAGGCGAGAGTGGCCTCCACCATGTTTTGCATCTCGTCCAGCGATGCGATCATGCGTTCGCGGAGGTCGTCCTGATCCACCATCTCCGCCCGCAGCCGCAGGGCCGTGATGGGGGAACGCAGGTCATGGCTGATTGCGGCCAGCATGCGCGTGCGGTCGCTGACGAATTTGTGCAGACGGTCCTGCATCAGGTTGAACGCTGCGGTGGTGCTGCGGATGTCGATCGGGCCGCGCTCTGCCAGCGGCGGCACCGCCTCGCCCCGGCCCAGCTTTTCCGCGGCAGCGGACAGGGCGCGCAGCGGGCGCATTGCCCTGCTCACCAGTAGCACGACGACCAGGGCGCTGCCCGCACCGGCCAGCAGGACCGAGACCAGGGCATACCGGGGCCAGGACGGGCTGCGCCGCCCGGAAGCCTCCAGCGTCAGCCAAGCCTCGCCGCCACTTCCGCGCAGGGGCACGGCGATCAAGCCACCGTCGCGCAGGTCGCCATCGCCGCCCTTGCTCTGATCGGCATGCTCCTCATCGCCTCGCTTCAGGCGCAGCACGACCGTGCCGTCCAGCCCCTGTGCCCGCAGGTGGGGTGCCAGCCAGGCTTCGAAGAACGGTGCGGGCGGCAGGCCGGGCGGGCGGGGTCGCACCTCGAACCGGAAGCCGGGCGTGCTGGCCACCCGCAGCATCTCGCGGTGCATGGCCGGTGGGGTCGCTTCCACCAGCCGGGCCATCATCGCCAGACGTTGGACGATGAACCGGCCGCCCTCCTGCTCGAACCGCTGCTCACGTTCGCGCATGGCTACAGCGACGACGGCTCCCTGGGCCATCAGCAGCACTGCCACCAGCGCCACGACAAGCTGCCCGGCAAGGCCGCGCGGCCATGGCCGGAGGGATCGCAGCCAGGTCATGCCGGCTCCACCGGCACCGACAGGGCATAGCCGCCGCCCCAGTGGGTTTTGATGAGTTGAGGCTTTTTCGGATCGTCCTCGATCTTGCGGCGCAACCGGCTGATCATGTTGTCGATGGACCGGTCGAACGGGCTAGCGGCCCGGCCCTGGGTCAGGTCCAGCAATTGCTCCCGTGAAAGCACGCGTTGCGGATGGGTCAGGAAGGCATGGAGGAGCCGGAATTCCGCCGTGCTCAGGTCCAGCGGCGCGCCACCGGCATCGCACACCGCCTGTGCGGCCGGGTCGGCGATCCAGGGGCCGAAGCGCAGGCGGCCTTCGCTGGCGCCGGGCAGTGGTTGCGGTGGCAGCGCCTGCGTTCGCCGTAACACTGCCTTGATGCGGGCCAGCAACTCGCGCGGGTTGAAGGGTTTGGTGAGGTAGTCGTCTGCGCCCATTTCCAGCCCGACAATGCGGTCCGTTTCCTCGGAAACCGCGGTCAGCAGGATGATCGGCAGTTGCCCTTGCGCGCGCAGGTCGCGGGTCAGGGACAAGCCGTCCTCCCCCGGCATCATGATGTCGAGCACGACAAGGTCCACCGCCGCGTCCCGCAGCACGCGGCGCGCGGCCGCCGCGCCATCCGCCTGGCTGACACGGTAGCCGTTGCGGGCGAGATACTTGGCGAGCGCGTCGCGAATGTCCCTATGGTCGTCCACGACCAGGATATGGGGTTCTTCCGTCATGATGCAGCGGACTGTGCCATGGGTTTTGGGGCTTCTGTCGGGAAATTTGTAACCAATTGTATCAGTGCCGCTGTTGGCGACATCCGGTGACTCTTTTGCGGTTTTCCCGGGATCGTTCTGCGACAAGCACCCGCCATATTGGCTGCATCGGACGGCGATCAAGACCGGCCGCGACGAAGGGAACCCTCCCGGTTCCACCAAGCCTAGGAGACGCAAGAGTCATGCACACCCGGAACAAAATCCTTATTGCTTCGATCGGTGGCGCACTCGCGCTTGGCCTGACCAGTGCTGCGGTTGCCGGCAAGTCCCATCATGACCGCGGTGGTCACAAGCAAGCGATTTTCGGCATGATGGATGCCGATGGCGACGGCAAAATCACCCGTGCCGAAGCGGATGCCTACCGCGACGGTCAGATGGCGAAGTTCGATGCGGATGGCAATGGCAGCCTGAACCCCGATGAATACGTCGCGATGACGGAAGACTTTCGCCGCCAGATGATGCTCGCCAAGTTCAAGCGGTTGGATGCGGATGGCGATGGCATGCTGTCGAAGGATGAAGTTGGCAGCCGCGCTGACCGCATGTTCCAGCATATGGATCGGAACGACGATGGCATGATCGAGCCCGACGAGATGGAACGTCGCGGCAAGCATGGCGATGGTAGCGGCGAGGGCATGCGCTACCACAAAAATCGCGACTGATCGAACAGAATCGGTTCGCCGCCAAGTGTGCAGAGGGCACCTCCAGAACGCACCACTGTCCCTTGTTCACCGGCGCGGATCGTAGCCGAAGAAGCGTCCGATCCTGATGGGTCGGGCGCTTTTTCCGTTTTTCAGCCTGGCCGCCGCACCTTCGCCGGCGCCAATGGCAAGCCGGCAACGGGCGCGCGCATGACGAATACCGTGCCGCAATTTTCGGATGGGCCGCCGCGGCTGCCAGTGACAACATACAGGTCTTGCAGATCGTTGCCGCCAAAGCAGACGCTGGTAACCATCGGCAGCGGCACCGCAATGCGCTCGCGCAATGTGCCGTCCGGTTCGTAGACCGCAACCGCGCCGCCATGCGCCAGCGCCACCCAGACCGAACCATCCGCCGCGACGGCCAGCCCGTCCGGCGTTTCTCCCTTTTGAATGTGGGCAAAGGGTTTCCACCCGCTTACCCCTCCATCCGGCAGCACGTCATACACCCGCACTACATCGGCGCGCGCGTCCGAGTGATAGAGCCGCTTGCCATCCGGTGAAAAGCCGAGGCCGTTGGTCAGCATGATTCCGTCCGAGATCTCGCGCGTGGCGCCATCCAGATCGATCACATGCAGATAGCCGGGCTTCGGCTCGCCGCCGCCGAATATCTTGAATCCCAAATCCCCGACATAAATGCGCCCGGCGCTATCCGTCGTCAGATCGTTGAAGCCCACACCGGCCCGGGTATCCGCGCCGGCCAGCAGGGTTTGCATGTTGGAGCCGTCGATATCCGTCGACACCACATCGCGCCCGCCCATGATCAGGCCGCCATCGGCGTGCAAGGCCATGCCGCCAATGCCCCTGCGCTTCGGCACCTGCTGGCTGACACGGCCTTGCTTGTCCAAGCAGAAGACGCCGCCGTTCGGCACGTCGCTGAACAGCAGGCCCAGATCGTCATGCCATACAGGGCCTTCAATCAGGCCATAGCCAGTGGCGCATTCTCTCATAGGGGCGGTTCCTCTGTTGTTGGGCGTTAGCCGGCTCCGCGGGTTTGGACCAAATGCCAGCCGATTTCCGCCAGCCGCCGGGCCGACTTGCCTCGCTCGATGGCGTCAGGACTGGAGGCATTGCCGTCAATGCCGCGCTTGTAAACGCCCTGGCTGATGGCGGCCAAACGGAACAGCGATAGTACCAGATAGAAGTTCCAGCCGGGAATGCCGCTTCGCCCAGTGCGTTCGCAATATTTGGCGATGTATTGCTCTTCCGTTGGAATGCCGGCGGCTTCCAGGTCCATCTCGGTGATATCGGCCCGGGCCGGGTCGCCATAATGATAGGTCAGGCAGTTATAGGCGAGGTCGGACAGCGGGTTGCCCAACGTTCCCAACTCCCAGTCGATCACCGCCAGCACTTCCGGCCGGTCCGGGTGGTAAATCAGATTTTCCATGCGGAAATCGCCGTGGACGATGGTGGTTTCGTCATCGTCCGGCATGTTTTCATTCAGCCAGGCGATGAGATTCTCCATCTCCTTCAACTCGTGCGTCTTGCTTGCCTCGTACTGGCTGGACCAGCGCTTGACCTGCCGGACCATGTATCCGCCGACCCGGCCGTACCCCTCCAGGCCCACTGCCCGGAAATCGACATTGTGCAGCCTGGCCATGGTTTCACCCATGACATCCCAATGCGCAAACCGGACCGCAGGCGTCACACCGGGTATCGAGAAATCGCGGATCACCCGGCCTTCCACGTGCTCCATAATATAGAAGACATGGCCGATCACGCTCTCGTCTTCGCACAGGGCATAGGTCTTGGCGACGGGAACGTCCGTCGGGCCGAGGGCACTGATAACCCGGTGTTCACGGTCCACCGCGTGCGCCGACGGCAGCAGGTTGCCCGGCGGCTTCTTGCGCATGACATAGCGCTTGCCTGCACCATCCTGCAGCATGAACGTCGGGTTCGACATGCCGCCACGGAACTGACCGACGGTCAGAGGCGGGGTGAAGCCTTCGACATGTTCCTTCATAAAGGCTTCCAACCGGTCCTCAGGGAACTTGTGCTGGTCGAGCACGGACTCGGTTTGCAGGGTCGACGAAATTTCACCGGTACCGGCCATGGCTGGGGCGCGTCCTCAAGCTTCAACGTGTGACGAATTGGTGACAGTCTTCCCCGATCCGGCCCTGGCGCGCAAGAGTCCACTCACGCCGAATTTCCGGGTCGGGCTCGTCCGGCTCATGTTCAGCGGCCAGGGTTGCAAAGGTTGAGCGGTCAAGCAATTGCGCCATCGCCCAGACCGCCATCGCCCGGACAACGGGGGAGGGATCGGCCAGATGCGGCTGGATATGCGGGGGCATGGCCGGATCGCCGCTGTTGGCCATGGCGATCAGCACATTGCGCACCAACCGGTTGCGGCCTAGGCGTTTGACGGGCGATCCCGCAAACAGTTTACGGAACGCCGCATCATCCAGCGCGGCCAAATCGGCTAGGGCAGGGGCCGCAAGGTCAGCCCTGGCTTGCATTTGCGTGTCCCGCGCCGTCTCCGCAAATTTGTTCCAGGGACAAACGGCCAAGCAATCGTCGCAACCGAAGACGCGGTTGCCGATGGCCTTGCGGAATTCGTGGGGAATGTGGCCCTGATGCTCGATCGTCAGATAGGCGATGCACCGCCGGGCATCAAGCCGGTAAGGCGCCGGAAAGGCATCGGTCGGGCACACGTCCAGGCAGCGCCGGCAGGTGCCGCAATGATCCGTCTCCGGCTGGTCCGGTGGCAGAGGCAGGCTGGTCAGCACCTCGCCCAGGAACAGCCAGGAGCCGTGATCGCAGCTCACCAGGTTGGAGTGCTTTCCCTGCCAGCCAATGCCGGCCTGCTGCGCCAGGGGCTTTTCCATTAGCGGCGCGGTATCGCAGAACAGCTTGACCTCGCAGCCATAGGTCTCCGCCATCCAGCGGGCCAACTGGCGCAATTTCTTTTTCACCACGTCATGATAGTCGCGTTGGGTTTGGGCGTACGCGCTGACGGCGCCCTTGTCCCGATCCGATAGGATCGCGAATGGGTCGCGTTCCGGCCCGTAATTCAGGCCGACGACGATCGCGGAGCGGGCACCTGGCCACATCGCCCGCGGATCGGCGCGGCGGTGGGCGGTCGTGGCCATCCAATCCATGTCCCCGTGCCGCCCTTCGGCCAGATACAGGGCGAGCCCGGTGCGGCTTTGGCCGGTTGCACGGGCCGGGGCGAAGCCGACGGCATCGAAGCCCAACTCCACCGCACGGGCGCGGATCGCATCTTTCGGACTGGGGGAGGCTGCTCTTGGTTTGGCCACGCTACCTCTTCAAGAAACCGTATCGCGTCAGCCCGATGACGCCAGTTTCGAAGCCCAGCACGAAGCCGGCAAAGCCGTCGCGATAGCGCTTGACCGTCTCGGCGCTGGTCATGGCGGCGAGCTCTGCCCGGTTTGCGCCAAGCCCCTTGATCCATTCGCGCAGGGTCCGGCTGTAGTCGCGCGGGCGGTTGTGGAAGTCCATCGGGTGGAAATACGGTGCGGCGGCCTCGAACACTTCCGGCACGTGCGGCAGGTTGCTTTCCGGGAAGATATGCAACGGCAGGTTCTTGACCTCATCCTGCGGCGCGACATTCATCCAGACGATGGTTTGCAGGGATAGCTGGCCGCCGGGCTTCAGGCTATCGGCGCAAAAACGGAAGAAGTCGGCATAGTGGGCCACCTTGGCGGCCCGATCCATCTCCGGCTTGGCGAAATGTTCGAATGCGCCGATGGAGATGATAGCGTCGAACGGCGCGGGATCGCTGAACGCCTGCCAAGGGCAGACCTGCACGCCGAGCGGCAGGCCGGCGTGGTGTTCCCGGATCCAATCCGCCTGGGCATCCGACAAAGTGAGGCCCACGGCCTCGCCTATGCCGGTGCTGTCGATGGCACGGCGCATGGTGCCACCCCAGCCGCAGCCGATATCCAGGAGCCGCCCGCCTTTCGGGGCTCCAGCCTGACGGATGTGCCAGTCGAGTTTGGCTTTCTGGGCATCCTCCAGCGTGCAAGACTGGCCACGATCATCCGGCCAGATCGCCGCCGAATAGATCATCGTCGGGCCGAGCCATGGCGCATAGAAATCGTTGCCGACGTCGTAATGATACTGAATCGCTTCCTGCGAGGCGCCTTGGTTCAATGGCATGACGACAGCCTGGCTCCCGGTCCGCGTGAGAGATATCGTTGCATAAAGCATAGCATAAAGCCGCGAAAGGCTCCCAATAGCCCAGCTTTTGGCTGAGCGCCAGTTCCTCTGACCCTGGACATTTTGCCGGAAGCCAAACATTTTGATGGCCCGAACTTCAGTGTGAACCGGCAAGTGATGACGATACCATCAGGCAAAAGCATCTTTACCATCACCGATCCGGCGGCAGAGCCAAACCAGCCGGTCCAGGTGTTCGCGCACAAGCCTGCCGCGTTCAACCCGAATTCGCCAATTCTCATTGTCCTCCATGGCTACAAGCGTAATGCGGACCGCTACCGCGACGACTGGGTGCAGCATGCGGAAGCACTGGGCGCCCTGCTGCTGGCACCGGAATTCAGCCAGCAGGCTTTCCCAGGGCCGCGCGCCTATGAGGTCGGCAATATGCGGACACCCGACCGCCGGCAGTATCTGCCACGCGAACGCTGGAGCTATGGGCTGGTCGAACGGCTGTTCGAGCATGCGCGGGACCTGACCGGATCGCGGCGTGAAGGTTATTGGCTCTATGGCCATTCCGCCGGCGGCCAATTCGTGCACAGGCTGGCGCTGTTTCAGGAAAATGCGCGGTTCGAGGTCGCGATCGCCGCCAATGCCGGTGCCTATACGCTCGCCCGGCCGGGCGAGCGTTTCCCCTATGGCCTAGACCGCTTTCCCGATCTGGAGGCGGTGCAGGAGCAGGTGTTCCCGCGGCCGCTGGTGGTGATGGTTGGCGAGGACGACACGGATGTGACCAATGCGATGCTGCTGCGCTCGGAAGAGGCGATGCGGCAGGGGCCGCACCGGCACGCGCGCGGTCATTACTTTTATGAGGATGCAAGGGCAGAGGCGCGGCGCATGATGCTGCCCTTCAACTGGCAGTTGGTGAGCGTGCCGGGCGTCGGCCATTCCAACCGCGGCATGGCCCGTGCTGCGGCAGCTTGGCTAGCTGCGCGCTATACGACAAAAGATTAAGGCCTACCTGTGCAAGGGGTATGCATTACATGATCGTGCTGCTAGCTTGCGCCCCTTGCCGTCCTCGGGGCGGCATCTAGGCTTGCAGATATAGGAGGAACGTCTATGGCGACGCTTAGGAAAACCGGGATGATAGGCATGGCCGCTGCCATGCTAACCATCGCTGCCGGTAGTGCCATGGCTGAGAAGCATGGCGGCACGCTAAAAATCTATCACCGTGGAACCCCGCCCAGCGGGTCGATCCATGAAGAAGCCACGAACTCGACCACCAATCCCTACATGTCGGTGTTCAACAACTTGGTTCTCTTCGACCAACATGTGCCGAAGAATAGCTTGGACTCGATCGTTCCCGAACTGGCGACGGACTGGTCTTTGAATGAAAGCAAGACGGCTCTGACCTTCAATCTGCGTTCGGGCGTGCAATGGCATGATGGCGAGCCGTTCACCAGCGCTGACGTGAAATGCACCTGGGACCGGTTGCTCGGCAATGTGTCGCGCGAGATGCGGCTGCGCAAGAATCCGCGCAAATCCTGGTATTGGAACCTGAAAGAGGTCACCACGGACGGCGACAACAAGGTCACCTTCCATCTGGGTCAACCGCAACCTTCCTTCCTGGCGCTGTTGGCATCGGGCTACTCGCCGGTTTATCCGTGCCACGTGTCCGCCAAGGATATGCGCACCAACCCGATTGGCACCGGCCCGTTCAAGTTCGTCGAGCTGAAGCAGAACGAAAGTGCCCGCTTCGAGAAGAACGAAAATTATTGGCGTGAAGGCCGCCCGTTCCTTGACGCAATCGAGTGGACGATCATCAAGAGCCGTTCCACGCGCGTGCTGGCGTTCATCGCCGGTGAGTTCGACATGACCTATCCGACCGATCTCACTGTGGCGCTGCTAAAGGATGTCAAGGAACAGGCCCCGCATGCAGTTTGTGAGTTGGTGCCGACCAACGTTTCGCGCAATCTGATTGTCAACCGTGATGCGCCGCCGTTCGACGACGAGCGGGTTCGCCGCGCGATGGCGCTGACGATCGACCGGCAGGAGTTTGTCGATATCATTTCCGAAGGCCAGGACGATATCGGTGGCGCGTTCCTGCCGCCGCCTGCAGGCGTCTGGGGTCTGCCACCCGAGGAACTGGCCAAGGTCGAAGGCTTTGGTGACATCAAGGTGGATCGTGAAAAAGCCCGCAAGTTGATGCAGGAAGCCGGCTTTGGCCCGGACAACCGTCTGAACGTAACGGTTTCGACCCGGAATATCGCCATCTATCGCGACCCGGCAGTGATCCTGATCGACCACTTGAAGGAGATCTACATCGATGCCGAGCTGGATGTTATCGAAACGTCCAACTGGCATGCGACTGTCGCCCGCAAGGACTATCAGGTTGGCATGAACCTGACCGGTACCGGTGTCGACGATCCCGATGTGGTTTTGTTTGAGGGCTATGCCTGTGGTTCCGAGCGCAACTATACCGGATATTGCAACAAGGACCTGCAGGAGCTGTTCTATAAGCAGTCTGCGATGGAAGACCAGGAAGAGCGCAAGAAGCTGGTTTGGGAAATCGACCGCAGGCTGCAGGAAGATGTGGCCCGGCCGATGATCTTCCACGCCAAGTCCGCGACCTGCTGGCAGCCATATGTCAAGGGCTACACGCAGATGGTGAACAGCGTGTACAATGGTCCGCGCATGGAAGACGTGTGGCTGGATAAGTAATCCATCTAACACACGGGTAGGGTTTCCCTACTGACAGTTAAGGGAGGAGGGGTGATGTTTATCGCCCCTCCTCTGTTCCGCCCGGCAACTCCCGCAAGGCAGTGAAAGGGCGAAACGGTTTTTGGCCCACAGCAAGTTCGGTCGGAGGCTTGGGCTGTGGGAAACCGTTATACCAATAGGATGCAAGGGAGGGCTGAACAGCCGTGACCTCTTACATTATCCGTCGATTGCTGTTGATGATGCTGACGTTGATCGGAATGTCGATCATCATTTTTGTGTTGTTACGGCTGGTGCCCGGCAACATTGCCGATATCCTTTTCGACAGCGCAGGCTTTATCGATCCGCAGGAAAAGGCCTTCCTTGAAAAGGAACTGGGCCTTGATCAGCCGCTATGGAAGCAATACTGGGATTGGATCAGCGGATTGGCGGTTGGCGATCTCGGCTTTTCCTACGTCAGTGAATTGCCGGCGATTGATGAGTTGGCGCCGCGGATTCCAATTACGGCCAAGCTGGCCGGCCTCGCTCTGTTTTTCTCGGTCCTGATTGGGCTGCCGCTGGGTGTGATCAGCGCGGTGCGCCAGAATTCCTGGGCGGACTATGTTGTTCGCATCATTTCGCTGTCCGGTCTGTCCTTGCCCAGCTTCTGGCTGGGCCTGCTGATCCTGACGGCGTTCGTCGCATGGGCCGGGTACATCCCGATCTACACGAACGAGCCCAGAAGCTGGCTTGAGGAATTGGGTCTTCTCGCGATTCCAGCCGCAGCCGTGGGCTTCCGCGCCTCGGCGATTATCATGCGTCTGACGCGATCCAGCATGCTGGAGGTGATGCGGCAGGACTATATCCGTACTGCCAGATCCAAGGGTGCGACCGAAAACACGATCAATTACAAGCATGCGCTCCGCAATGCCATTCTGCCGGTAACCACTATCATCGGTATTGAAGCGGCGTTCCTGATCGGTGGTTTGATCGTGACCGAGACGGTGTTCAACATTCCGGGCGTGGCTCGCTTCCTCGTGGAAGCGATCCAATGGCGCGATTATCCGATCGTTCAAAACCTGGTGATGCTGATCGCGCTCATTACCGTGGTGGTGAACCTGGTTGTCGACTTGTTGTACGCGGTACTCGACCCGCGAATCCGCTACAGTTAACGGGAAACGGCCCTCATGACCTCCCCCGATTTCAGCATCGAAACCCTGCCCGCCGCGGAAATCCGGCGGAAGGGCATCTGGTATCAAATCAAAAAGTTCTGCCGGCAGTACCCGTTGGGTGCCATCGGCGCAGTCATCACGCTGCTGTTCGTCTTCGCCGCCGTTTTTGCCGAATGGGTGGCGGGGATGGACCCCTACCAGACCAATGCCGCCACTTCTCTGGCGGCACCGGGCTCTGCTCATATGCTGGGTGCCGACGTGATGGGGCGCGACGTCTATGCCCGCATCATTTATGGCGCCCGCATATCGTTGATGGTCGGTGTCGGCTCCACGGTGTTGGGGTGCGTATTGGGTGTAATCATTGGCTTGTCCAGCGGTTATCTGCTCGGCTGGTTCGATCTGGTGATGCAGCGACTGATGGATGTCATGCAGGCGCTGCCTCTGCTCGTCATGGCCTTGGTTATGGCCGCGGCGTTGGGGCCAAGCCTGGAAAACACGATCCTCGCCATTTCCATTCCATTGGTGCCAAACGTCGCCCGCGTGATCCGCTCGAACACGCTTTCGTTGCGCGAGATGCCATTCGTGGAGTCGGCTCGGGCTTGCGGCATGAGCGAGCTTCGCATTGCCGTGCGTCACGTGCTGCCGAATACGCTGGCCCCGCTAATCGTGCTGGCTACGGCACAGCTTGGCGCTGCCATTCTGACTGAGGCAAGCCTTAGCTTCCTTGGCCTGGGCATTCCCGAGCCTCACGCAAGCTGGGGCCGCATGCTCAGCGAAAGCGCTGCCGAGTATGTCCGCACGGCGCCCTGGCTGGTGATTTTCCCGGGCATTGCGATCAGTCTCGTGGTGTTCGGTACCAACCTTTTGGGTGATGCGGTTCGCGATATCCTGGACCCGCGTCAACGCTGAACCTAAGTAAAGGGGCACGCGCTCACACTCCTACCCTACGGAGGCCCGCCCGTGCCCCAAGACTTAGTCCCCGCGCAGCCGTTCGGCGCGGCAGCGTTCGATAACTCCTACGCCCGCCTGCCGGAGCATTTCTTTGCGCGCTTGCCGCCGACCCCGGTGGCGGCGCCAAGGCTAATCAAGGTCAACCGACCGCTGGCCCAACTTCTGGGCCTCGATGCCGATACGCTGGAGAGCCCGGCCGGCGTGCAGGTTTTGGCGGGGAACACGGTACCGCCTGGTGCCGATCCGCTGGCCCAGGCCTATGCCGGGCACCAGTTTGGCGGCTGGGTGCCGCAACTGGGCGATGGCCGGGCCATCCTTCTGGGAGAAGTTGTCTGCAAGGATGGCATCCGCCGCGACATCCAGTTGAAAGGGGCAGGGCGCACGCCGTTTTCCCGCTCGGCTGATGGGCGCGCCGCGCTTGGCCCGGTGGTGCGGGAATATATCGTCAGCGAGGGGATGCACGTCCTCGGCATTCCCACGACACGCGCCCTGGCCGCCGTCACGACCGGCGAACGGGTCTTGCGGGAAACGGATTTACCCGGCGCCGTGCTGACCCGCGTGGCCCAGAGCCATATCCGGGTTGGAACATTCCAGTTTTTTGCGGGCCGGGGCGATGTGGGTGGATTGCGTGCGCTTGCCGATCATGTGATCGCCCGCCATTATCCGGAAGCGGTGCAGGCCGAAAACCGCTATCTGGCTATGCTGGAAGGGGTGCTGGTGCGGCAGGCTGCGCTGGTGGCGCAGTGGTTGCTGGTTGGGTTCATCCATGGCGTCATGAATACCGATAATATGCAGATCGCTGGCGAGACCATCGATTATGGCCCTTGCGCCTTCATGGACGACTTCCATCCCGGCCGAGTTTACAGTTCGATCGACCATCAAGGCCGCTATGCCTATGGCAACCAGCCTTCCATTGCTCAATGGAACCTGGCGCAACTCGCGCAGGCCATCCTGCCGATCCTTGACGATGATCAGGAAGAGGCGGTGCGTCTGGCCCAGGCCATGATCGACACTTTCCCGAAACGCTTCGAGGCCGCCTTTGCCGAAGGCTTTCGCGCCAAGCTTGGCCTATTCAGTGCCGAAGCGGACGACCTGAACCTTGGCCAGAACCTGCTGACGGCGATGACCAAGGGGGAGGCGGATTTCACGCTCACCTTCCGTTGGCTTGCCAATGTGGTAGACGGTCGTGACCTGGAGCGGAACAACCCGCGCGACTTGTTCACGGACCCTGCACCGTTCGAGCAATGGCTGCACCAATGGGCCGCCCGGGCTGAGCGGGAGGACGTACCGCCCGCAGACCGCGCAGCGGCCATGCGCGCCGTCAACCCGCTGTTCATTCCGCGCAACCATTTGGTCGAGGAAGCGATTCGAGCCGGCGAGGATGACGGCGATTTCGCACCGATGGAGCGCTTGCTTGCCGTCCTCGCCCATCCTTTCAAGGATCAGCCGGATGCCGCCCGCTATGCCCTGCCGCCGACGCCGGAGCAAGTGGTGCCACGCACGTTCTGCGGGACTTAAGGCCGTGGCGCCGTGTTAACTGGCGGCAATTGATTCCGGGTTAATCATGTTGATCGGTTCACGGCGGTCAAAAGCCAGGATCTGGTTGAAAATGTCGGTAAACTGTAACTCGTATTCTTCCTGGCTGACATAGCCGATATGGGGTGTTGCCACTACATTTGGCAAGGTCAGGAGAGGGTGCCCCGCCTTGCCGACGGGTTCCTGCTCGAACACATCCACCGCGGCCATTCCCGGGTGGCCAGCTTTCAGCGCCTGCACCAATGCACCGTCCGCGATCAGCGCGGCGCGGCTGGTGTTCACCAGCAGTGCCTGCGGTCCCATAAGCGCGAGATCGGCGGCGGTAACGATGCCGCGGGTTGCCGGGTAGAGGCGGATCAGGAGGCAGACAACATCCGATGTTGCGAAGAACGCTTCCCGGCTCTCGGCCTTGCGGAACCCGTCGGCCACCGCTTCGGCGCATGATTGTTCGCCACCCCAGACCTGCACGTCCATGTCAAAAGCGCAGGCGTATTTCGCCACTGCCTTACCCAGCCGTCCGTACGACCAAATGCCCATGGTTTTGTGGCGCAGAGAATGGCCCACGCCCATTTGCCAGTTGCCGGCCTGAAGCGAGGCCATCTGTTGCGGGATCTGCCGCATCGCTGCCAGCACCAGACCGAAGGTCAGTTCGGCCGCGGCCCAGGATGGAGTGTCGGAATGCTGGTCTGAGCACAGCAGCACGCCGTTCCGGGTGCAGGCCGGCACATCGACATGCGGAAACACGCTGCGCTGGCTAATGAGTTGCAACTTCGGCAGGCGATCCAGCAGATCGCCCTGGATTTTCGTGCGCTCGCGGATCAGCACCAGCGCATCGGTATCCGCCAGCCTTGCTGCCAGGGCGTCGGTTTCCTGGACATGGTCGTTCCAAACCGTGACCTCATGCCCGTCTAGCATACGGAAGCATGGCAGGTGGCGGATCGTATCAAAATAATCGTCGAGGATGGCGATCTTCATGGCATGGTACCGAAGGCGGAATGCAAGTGCATAGAGGATTAGGCCATGGGCGCCGCCAGCAAGCCAGTGGCAATCACGCATGCCCGCAGGTGGCAGTCAGCAAATCAGTATTCCGCCCGGGCAACCGGCAATGGCGTATCGAGTGCTGCCAGCACCGCCTCATCGCGCTCATAGACATCTGGCAGATAGCGCACCATGCCGTCAGGTGTTGTCGCAGCGGTCAGATAGAGAATGTGCACCGGCAAGTGCTCGCCAAGCCGCACAATTCGTTCCTTGCCGCTGTCTACGGCTGCCTGCACCTGCTCCGGCCCCCAACGATCGGGGTCGTTCAGAACCCAACGCACCAAGTCGAGAACGTCCTGCACCCGGATGCAGCCGGATGAAAAGGTGCGCTTTGAGCGGGAGAACAACTGCCGTTTCGGGGTGTCATGCAGATAGACATTGTGGCGGTTCGGAAACATGATCTTGACCTGCCCCAAGGCGTTCAAAGGCCCCGGCGCCTGACGCAGGCGGTAAGGGAAGGGGCTGGCGGGCACCTCGTTCCAGTCGATCGTGTCCGGATTGACGACAGTTCCGTCACGATCCAACACCTGAAACCCCAGCCGCTTCACAGCCGCGGGATCGCGGCGGAACAATGGCAATTCGTCCTTGCGTGCGATGGATGCGGGGGTCTCCCACCACGGATTGAATACGATGTATTCGATATGGTCGGAGAATACGGGCGTCTGCCGTTCCAGCCGGCCGACGATCGCGCGGTGGGTCTGCACGCGTTGGCCGTCCGCGTAGGCGCTGACCTCGAAACCGGCGATGTTGACCCGCACGTGCCGCCGGCCCAAATCGCCCGGCAGCCAGCGCAGCCGTTCCAGATTGATGCGCAGCCGGTCGATCTTGCGCGGGGTCGACAGGTTCAGGATGCCGCGCGTTGCCGGTCCGACAATGCCATCTGGCTCCAGCCCTGCGTCCCACTGGAAGGTTTCAACCGCCTGGGCGAGGCTGTCTCCAAATTGCGCTTCTGTCATACCGTTCGGAAAATAGCCGAGTTGGGCAAGCCGGGCCTTCAGCAATTCCACATGGAACCCGCTATCGCCTTTCTTGAGCGATGGCCCTTCCGGCAACAAGATGGTTTGGCCGATGGGTTTGTCGCGCAGGCGATCCAGTTCCGCCATCAGCGCCCGGTATTCGGTGTTTTGCGGTGCCAAGTCATCCAGACTGCTCCCGACCGTTCCGGTTGCAAGGGCCATATGCAGGTGTGCCTGTAAATCAACGAATTCCCGCCCGGCCCGCCAATCGGCTTCGCGTTCGGTGAGGTGCATGCGGCCATAGGCCAGGTGCTGGGCCGCCAGCAGCCAGGCTCTGGTCGCCAGATGCTCGCGCTCGGCCGGTGCGTTCTGCAGCCGTGACAGGGTGTTCAGATGGTAGTCGGCGGGGTTCAGGCCATGGTTCCGCAACCCTTCCAGCGCCTCCAGCAATTGCGCGAAACGCGTTTCGGACTGCCAAAGTGGCGCGGTTTGCGGCTGGGCATCGCTCCCATATCCGCCGGATGTCGTGGCCGAAAGGTTGGACGCGCGGATGTCCTGCGCGATCAGGCCTACGGATCCGCCGGCGAGAATTGCAAGCAGCACAACCTTTGTCAGGGCTCGACATCGCATCAAACTAGCTTCTCCGGTCACGGTGTTCGTGTATGGCTTACCATAAGTGGCCACGAAATCGCAAAACGCCATGACCCGAGCCGGGCGGAGGCTTGCAACTTGCAGCCCCTGCGCAGACCATGGCTGCCAATGTTTCAAGCGATGGGAGAAACGCTCATGCCAAACACTGCGATTATCACCGGCGCCGCATCCGGCATCGGCCGGGAGGCCGCGCGCGACCTGCTTGCCAAAGGCTGGACCGTTTATGGCCTGGATGTATCCGATGCCGCGCTGGCGCCCGCGGCCCGCGCCCTGGCTTCCAAAAACTTTCATCCGCGCGCCTGCGACCTGCGCGATGCGGCCGCCGTCGCCAAGGTGATGCGCGGCATTCAGGAGGACTCGCCAAAGGTCAACGCCCTGATCGCCAGCGCCGGCGTGCTCAAACTCGGCCGCCTGAAGGATATGGCGGTGGAGGATTTCGATACGGTGCTGAACGTCAATGTGCGCGGCCTCTGGCTTACCTGCCGCGAGGCGATGCCGATGCTGGAGGCAGCGACGGCAGCGGGCGAGATGAGCAGGATGATTCTGATGTCCTCGATCTCCGCCATCCGCCCCAAGATCGAGAGCGGTGCCTATTCGGCGTCCAAGGCTGCAGTCAGTCAGTTGACGCAGATTTTGGCCGTGGAATGTGCCGAGCATGGCATTCTCGTTAACGCGCTGGCACCGGGAACCGTCGATACGCCGATGGTGAACGACCAAGCCGGGCGCGATGGCAACTGGGCGCCTTCCGGCAATTCACCGCTCGGGCGGATCGCCAAGCCGGAGGACATCGTGCGGGTCATGCGCTTCCTGCTGAGCGAGGATGCGGGCTATGTCACTGGCACAATTATCCCGGTCGATGGCGGGACAAGGGCAGCCTTCGTGCCGAAACAGTAGCAAACGCACGTCAGCAGTGCCTGATCGGCAAAAGCAACCCGCCCGGAAGCCGGCTTCCGGGCGGATATTTGTGCAAACAGCAGGACGTTTTGGTGCAGTGTCCCGCCATTCGCTCCCAACTTAGAACAGTTGGTCAGGCCGCACGATCAGAAGTCAAATAGCTCGCCAAGAAAGGATTCTTTCTTCTTGCGGTAGGGCTGCTGGCCCTGCGGCTGACCATACCCTTGGCTGCCACGGTGGTCTGCGGGTCTGGGAGCCGCCGCTGGCGCCTGCGGTGCGGCGGCCCGCTCGATAATCTTGTCCAACTCGCCACGGTCGAGCCATACGCCCCGGCATTTCGGGCAATAGTCAATCTCAACCCCATTGCGGTCTGTCATCACCAAGGTTTCTTCGTCGATCGGACATTTCATCGTCAGCTTCCTGTTCCAGTTTCGTTATTGGCGTTGAGCTCGACATATGGTGGCGCTCGGGCCCCGCGCAAATATCGGAACCGGATGCTGAAAGGATTTTTTGGCGTGGCGGCTCCGTCGGGCCATACCGGCAAGAGATTGGCCGGCCTGTGATCGCCAAGGCGTTGGAAACATGGGAAAGGTTCAGGCGGCTGCCCGTCCGGGGTTCGGCCATGGCCAAAGCACCGGCGCCGGCGCCAGGGGGCGGCCTGCCGAGGCGCGCTCCGCATCGGGCAGGACATCTTCGCTTGGCCAAAGTCCGGTTTCCAGACAGGCGGCATAGCCGGGCGGCAGCCCTTCCACACGCATTCGCTGGGCAGCGCCGGCATGATCATAGGCGAGGGCGGCGGTTTCGATGGCCAGTCCTTCCTGCCCCGGCGTCAGCACCGCATACCAGGTGCGCGGCGTGCCGTCATGGGCCGGCATGCCGATCACGCCCGGATTGTGCCAAAGCCGCCCGTCCAGCACCCGGGTGAATGGCAGGCCGCAATGGCCGGCAATCACGCCATCGGCGCCCGCCCAGTCCAACTCCTGGCGCAGCGCCTCGTCCTCGGAGGCGAAGACGAAGCGGGCAATTTCCCGCAGGCCGCCATGGATAACCGCCAGCCGTGCGTTACCGATCTGCAGATCGACCCGTCGCGGCAGCCCCGCCATCCAGGCGCAGGTCGCGGCGTCGACCCGTTTGGATGCATAGGCATACCACTCTGCCGATAGCGCGGCGCACTGGCTGTCCTCATCGAAGCCGCAACCGCAATCCTCCGCGCCCGCCGCCAGCGCCTCCTCGCAATTGCCCATGACGACGGTCATGCCGCTTTCCCGGACGAGGTCGCAACAGGCCTGCGGGTCGGCGGCATAGGCGACCACGTCGCCGGTGCAGATCATGTTTTCCGCCGTAATACTGTGCCGGGAAGCTTCGGCCAACAGCGCCTCCGTCGCTTGCAAATTGCTGTAGGGGCCGCCGAATACCATAACGGGGCCGTTTCGCATCAGCACGGGCGGCTGGGCAATGTGATCGTTAGGCAAAGGTCAATTATCCCTGATGGTGTTTCCTGGCAAAGACATAGCGCAACAGATGGGCCTGTCAGGATCACAATTGCGGGAAGCCCCTGATCAAGCCACCCCCTGCATCCTTCCCGCCAACAGATACGGCTGGAGATACCGCCCGGTGTAGCTATCGCTCACCTTGGCCACGTCCTCCGGCGTTCCCGCGGCGACGATCCTGCCGCCGCCGGCGCCGCCTTCGGGGCCGAGATCGACCAGCCAGTCGGCGGTTTTGATCACGTCCAGGTTGTGCTCGATCACCATGACGGTGTTGCCCTGCTCGACCAGGGTGTGCAGCACTTCCAGCAGCTGCTTCACGTCCTCGAAGTGCAGGCCGGTGGTCGGCTCGTCGAGGATATACAAAGTGCGCCCGGTCGCGCGGCGGGAGAGTTCCTTGGCCAGTTTCACCCGCTGCGCCTCGCCGCCGGACAGGGTCGTCGCCTGCTGGCCAACCTTGATATAGCCGAGGCCAACCCGTTGCAGTGTCTGCATCTTGTCCCGGATTGAGGGCACGGCCTGGAACAGCTCCGCCGCCTCGTCCACGGTCAGGTCCAGCACGTCGGCGATGGAGTGGTCGCGGAACTTCACCTCCAGCGTTTCCCGGTTGTAGCGCTTGCCCTTGCAGGCGTCGCATTCCACGAAAATGTCGGGCAGGAAGTGCATCTCGATCTTGATGACGCCGTCGCCCTGGCAGGCCTCGCAGCGCCCGCCCTTCACGTTGAACGAAAACCGCCCCGGCTTGTAGCCGCGGGCCTTCGCTTCCGGCAGGCCAGCGAACCAGTCGCGGATCGGCGTGAAGGCGCCGGTGTAGGTGGCGGGGTTAGAGCGCGGCGTGCGGCCGATCGGCGACTGGTCGATGTCGATGACCTTGTCGATATGGTGCAGGCCGTCGATGCGGTCATACGCGCCTGGAATCTCCCGCGCATTGGTCAGCGCCCGCGCCATGGCCTTGTAAAGCGTTTCCACGATCAGGGTGGACTTGCCGCCGCCGGAAACACCGGTCACGCAGACAAACGTGCCAAGCGGTACGGTCAGGTCCACGTTTTGCAGGTTGTGCTCGCACGCGCCGGTCAGTTCCAGCGTCTTGCCGTTGCCGGGACGGCGCACCTTCGGCACCGCGATTTCCCGTCGGCCGGTGAGATAGGCAGCGGTGATGCTCTCTTCCGAGCGCAGCACCTCTTCCGGCGTGCCTTGCGCAACGACATTGCCGCCGTGCACGCCCGCGCGCGGCCCCATATCCACCAGATAGTCGGCGGCGCGGATGGCCTCCTCGTCATGCTCGACCACGATGACGGTGTTGCCCAGGTCGCGCAGGCGCACCAGGGTTTCCAGCAGGCGGGCATTGTCGCGCTGGTGCAGGCCTATGCTGGGCTCGTCCAGCACGTAGAGCACACCGGTCAGGCCGCTGCCGATCTGCGAGGCAAGGCGGATACGCTGGCTTTCGCCGCCGGACAGCGTGCCGGAGGTGCGCGAGAGGTTCAGATAGTCCAGGCCGACCGCGTTCAGGAAGCCCAGGCGGTCGTTGATCTCCTTCAGGATGCGCTCGCCAATTTCCTTGTCCTTGTCCGCAAGCGAGGCATCCAGCTTCAGGAACCAGTTGCGCGCGTCCGCAACGCTCAGTTCGGAAATCTGTGAAATCGACGCTGCCCACTCGCGTGGGCCGACCTTGACCGCGAGCGCTTCCGGTTTCAGGCGCTCGCCATGGCAGGTCGCGCAGGGCTTCTCGGCCTGGAATTTGCTCAGTTCTTCCCGCACCCAGGCACTGTCGCTCTCGCGTAGGCGGCGTTCCAGGTTGGGGATGACACCCTCGAACGGCTTGGTGACCTGGTATTTGCGCATGCCGTCGGCATAGACCATGCGCACCGGCTCCTTGCCGGAACCGTAAAGGATGGCGTCCTGCGCGGCTTTCTCCAGGTCGCGGAACGGCGTTTCCATCGAAAAGCCGTAGTGGTCGGCCAAGCCTTGCAGTGTTTGCTTATAATAGGGTGAGGGAGTCGTCGAGCGAGACCAGGGCAGCACCGCGCCGTCGTCGAGCGAGAGGAGCGGGTTCGGCACCACCAGGTCGGGTGAGATAAACATCTGCACGCCCAGCCCGTCGCAGGCCGGGCAGGCACCGGCAGGGTTGTTGAATGAGAACAGGCGCGGCTCAATCTCGGCAATGGTGAAGCCCGAGACCGGGCAGGCGAATTTGGCGCTGAATGTGGTTTGCTCGCCGGTGTCGGCATTTTCGACCAGGGCGATGCCGTCGGCGCGTTCCAGTGCCGTTTCCAGGCTATCCGCGAGGCGCCCGGCGATGTCGTCCCGCACGACGAGGCGGTCCACCACCACCTCGATATCGTGTTTGAAGGTCTTTTTGAGAGCCGGCACCTCGTCCACCTCGTAGAGGGTGCCGTCCACCTTTACGCGCTGGAAGCCGGCGCGCTGCAGTTCCGCCAGTTCCTTTTTGAACTCGCCCTTGCGGCCGCGCGCGATCGGAGCGAGCAGATACAGGCGCGTGCCTTCGCCCATGGCAAGAATGCGGTCGACCATCTGGCTGACGGTCTGCGCGCTGATCGGCTCCCCGGTCGCGGGCGAGTAGGGCACACCGATGCGGGCCCAGAGCAGGCGCATGTAGTCGTAGATCTCCGTTACCGTGCCAACCGTGGAGCGCGGGTTGCGGCTCGTCGTTTTCTGCTCGATGGCGATGGCCGGCGACAGGCCCTCGATCGAATCGACGTCCGGCTTGTGCATCATCTCCAGGAACTGGCGGGCATAGGCCGACAGCGATTCGACATAGCGGCGCTGGCCTTCGGCATAGATCGTGTCGAACGCCAGCGAGGATTTGCCGGAGCCGGAAAGGCCGGTGATCACGACCAACTTATCGCGGGGTAAATCGACATCCACGCTGTTAAGGTTATGTTCACGCGCGCCGCGTACACGGATGGCGGGCGCCTCGCGGTCGTGAATCATTCCGGTGCGTTTCGTCGTCGGGGTCATATCGTCAGGCATGGAAAGCAATCTAAACCGGTTCGTCCACAGGCCCTAGCGGCAAGGGGCTGGATTCATCCCCGCCAAGCCGCCTAGTCTGTGGCAGAGTCATATCGGAAATACGAGCAAGCGAGCGTAGCAGATGTCCGGCAGCGTCAATAAGGTGATCTTGGTAGGAAATTTGGGCCGTGACCCGGAGGTGCGCTACATGCAATCCGGCGACAAGGTGGTCAATCTGGCGATTGCGACATCGGAGCGCTGGAACGACAAGCAATCCGGCGAGCGCCGCGAAAAGACCGAGTGGCACCGCGTCGTAGTCTTTGACCAGAACATTGCCGACGTTGCCGAGAAATATCTGAAAAAGGGCAGCAAGGTTTATATCGAAGGTCAGCTTCAGACCCGGAAGTGGACCGACCAGGGCGGCCAAGAAAAATTTACGACCGAGGTCGTGCTGCAGCGCTTCCGCGGCAACCTCACCATGCTGAGCGGGCGTGGGGAGGAAGGCGGCGGTGGCAGCTTCGGCGGCCAGTCCGGTGGCGGTTATGAGGATGATGGCGGCTATGCCTCTGGTCCGGCCGGTGGCCAAAGCTACGGCGGCGGTCAGCAGCGGCGTAGCGGCGGCGGCGGCGGTGCCGGCGGTGGCAGCATGCCAGCCAGCGACCCGATGGACCTGGACGACGACATCCCGTTCTGAGGGGTGGTTCCTGACCGCCGCGGGTCCACTTCCAGGATATCAACAAGAACGTCAAAGGCGAGGAGGCTTCCTACCTTGCGACCGCTTCGCCCAGCCGGCGCAGGATGGCGGCCAGTTCCTGGTCTTCCACCGCCGCACAGGCAGTTTCGAGTCGAAGCAGTTCATCCGGCGACAGGCCTTTTCTCGGCGCGGCGGCTTGCCGGGCCGGGCAGTGCTTCGGCGGGGGCAGCGGCCCTTGGCGCAGCGTGATCCGCTCCACCATGGTCTGGCCGAAATAGCGATTGATGCGCTCGGCGATCATTGGCGCCATGTGCTGCACTTCCGGCCCCCAGCCCGATGCTACGATCAGGCGCAATGTCGGCGTGCCGCCACGGCGGTCCAGCCGCTCGGGCCGGGTGCGACTGGCAAGCTGGTCGCCGACAATGGTATGCCATTCTGCCAGCAGCCTCGCCTCGCGGAAGCCGCGTTTGGCTGCCGGCTTTGCCAGCACCGGCGCCAGTGCCGCCGCAATCGGCTGGCCCATGCGGCGGATCGTTCGTTGTGTCAGGCGCGCCATGGCGCATGTCTTTCCGTTGATTGCTTGCGGCCAAGCCTTACCTTAGCGCAGCCATGCCGCAGATACACTCTCCGATAACGTCTTTTTCCGCCAACGAGGTTCAGGCGATCCGCGCCGCGATCCTCGGCTGGTATGATTCCAACCGTCGCGATCTTCCCTGGCGCGCTCCAGCGGGGCAGGGGGCCGAGCCCTATCATGTCTGGCTCAGCGAGGTCATGTTGCAACAAACCACCGTGCCGGCGGTGATAAACTATTTCGCCAAATTTCTGGAGCGCTGGCCGACGGTCGTCGACCTGGCCGATGCGCCGCTGGACGACGTGATGCATGCCTGGGCTGGCCTTGGCTACTACGCCCGCGCCCGCAACCTGCACCGCTGTGCAAAGACAGTGGTGGCGGAGCACGCTGGGTGTTTTCCGGACGATGTGCAGGGGTTGCGGGCGCTGCCCGGCATTGGAGACTACACTGCTGCGGCCATTGCCGCCATCGCCTTCGGTCAACCGGCCGCGCCGGTGGATGCCAATATAGAACGCGTAGTCTCGCGGCTCGCCGCGATCACGGAGCCCGTCTCGCTCGCCAAGACACTGGTGCGCAAGACTGCCGCCAGATTGGAAGCGCGGGAGCGCTCCGGCGACTGGGCGCAGGCGCTGATGGACCTGGGTTCTGGCGTCTGCACGCCCAGGTCGCCGAAATGTCTGCTGTGTCCAGCGGTGCAATGGTGCCGCGGCCATGCTGGAGGTGAGCCAGAGGCTCTTCCGGTAAAGCCACCCAAGCCAGTGCGGCCGCTGCGCAACGGCATTGTCTACTGGCTGGAGCGGCCTGATGGCGCGGTATTGCTGCGCAAGCGCCCGGCCAGAGGCATGTTGGGCGGTCTTTGGGAGTTCCCGTCCGCCGGTTGGGACGACCGGCAAGCACCTTGCTCCGACCCGGTGATTGAGGCGCTTGCTGCCGACTGGCAGCTGCAGCCAAGCTGCATCAGCCATGCCTTCACTCATTTCCAAGTCGAATTGGAGGTTCGCAGCGCCACTGCCCGCTTCGGCGCCAACATGCCGGAAGGCGCCCGCTGGAGCACCCGCCAGGGCCTCGCCGAACTGGCGCTGCCGACGTTGATGAAGAAGGTGGCCAAGGCGATGGACAGAAACGGCAATTAAGGTTCGGGCCGCCGCCGTCCGTTCAGCCGCCGTGATCGCGCTTGCCCTCGGCCAAGTGGATGAGGGCATCGTAAATTTTCCGCTCGATCTCCAGACCTTCACGTGTGAGCCGCTCGCGCGTTTGGTAGCTGCGCTCGCCAGGAATGCGGATATCGGTGACGCCGGGCTGACGCGGGGTTGCCTTCACGACTTCCACACGCCTGGATACCTCCCGCCGATAGTCGGCAAGAGGCATGAACAGGTCCGGTTTGAAGGCAATGAACAGATAGCCGCTGATCGCATCTGCCGGGCGAATGCCCGCTGCCAGCGCGCCGATGGCATCCATCGCCAGCGCCAAACCGAAGCCCTTGTAGCCACCCGCCGGCCCACCGAATGGCAGCAGCGAACCTTTCCGCGCCTCGCTGGCATCGGTCGTGGGATTGCCGCCCGGGCCAACGGCGACGCCCTCGGGGATTGGCGCGCCGATCCGGTCGCGGAATTGCAGGTCGGTGCCCATGAAGGCAGAGGTCCCCATGTCGATCACCAGCGGGTCGTCCGCTGTCGGGAAACCGAAGGCGATCGGGTTGGTGCCGAGTGCTGGCTTGGCGCCGCCGAATGGCGCCACCATCGCCGGCGCTGCCACCGTGTGAATGCCCACCAGCCCGGCGCGGGCGATCATCTCGCAATAATAGGCACTGCGGCCTGTCATCCAAGTGTTGGCGAGGCAGACGATGGCAAGGCCGTGCGCCTCCGCCCGCGCAATGGTGGCCTGGCTGGCGCGGTAGGCGGCGATCATGCCGGTAGTGTTGTGGCCATCCAGCAGGGCGGAGGCTCCGGTTTCCCGCACCGTTGCAACTGGCTTGCTCGGGCGCTGGAACAGCGGATCGTCGATGACGTTCAGCAGTTTCGGCAGGCCGGAATATTCATAACCGCAGAGCGCCGCATCCAGTACGTGATCGGTCAGGATCCATGCGTCCTCTGCATCGAATCCGGCGCCGCGCATCGCGGCCTCGCCCAGTTCCCGGGCTGTCGCGACGGTCAGATGGATGCGGCCGGCATTGAAATTTTCAGTCAAAGGTATGTCCTCAGCGTGTACTATTATGGTAAGTCTTGGCGAGTTTGCGTCCGTTCCGTCAGGTGCCGTTCGATGCCGGAACCGCCGCCGAAAGGATGCCACGGATATCCTTCGGAATTCGCACGGCACGGCCGTTGGCCGGGTTGACAAACACCGCTTCGACGCGGGCGGTGGCGATACAGGTACCGCCCTGAAAGATCGCTTGTCCGAAGGTGAAGGTGGCGCCGCCGACGGCCAGAATATTCGTGCCGATCTCGACCTCGCCGGGAAAATGCAGCGCGGCCAGATAGCGGGCATCGAACCGCACGACGACAACGCCTGCCACCGTATCGCGGCCATGCCGGATCATATCCTCGCGGCGGAAATGGATGCGGCCTTCCTCGAAATAACCGTTGATGGCGCCGTTGTTGACGTGACTGTTCGGGTCAAGGTCGCGGTAGCGGATGATCGCCTGCGCCCAATCCCGGAAGGCGGCTCGCTGAGTCAGATCAATTTCGAAAGTAGGGGTTGGCTGCCGCATCGGGGGCATCCTTCGCATGGGCTGCATCCGCCGGTTGCGGAAGCTCCGGGCAGCATAGCGAATCATACCTGCTTGCACACGCCGCAGCTTACCGCCTAGCATTCCGACGAAAGTCTAAATAAGTCTCAGGAAGGACTGCGCTATGCATGATATTGTTATTCGCGGCGGGACGATTGTCGACGGTACCGGCGCCAAAGGTTTTGTCGGTGACATCGCCATTGATGGCGACAGGATTGCCTCGGTCGGCGGCAAAGCCGGGCCCGGCAAGCGGGAGATCGATGCGGCCGGCAAGCTGGTGACGCCCGGTTGGGTCGATGTACACACCCATTACGATGGTCAGGCCACCTGGGACCCGATGCTGGCGCCGTCCTCCTGGCATGGCGTGACCACCATCCTGTTCGGCAATTGCGGCGTTGGCTTCGCGCCCTGCCGTCCGGAGGACCGTGACGCGCTGGTCGATCTGATGGAAGGTGTCGAGGATATCCCCGGCATCGTGCTGAACGAGGGCCTGAAATGGGATTGGGAGAGCTTTCCCGAATTCCTGGATGCGCTGGACCGCCAGCCGCGCGCCATCGATGTCGCCGCTCAGATGCCGCACCATCCGCTCCGCGTCTATGTGATGGGCGAGCGCGCGATCCGGTTCGAGGATGCCACGCCGGACGATATCGCCGAGATGCAGCGGCTGACGGAGGAGGCGCTGAAGGCTGGCGCTTTTGGCTTCACCACCAGCCGCACGGAATCTCACCGCACCACCCAGGGCGAGCGGGTCCCGGCCCGCTATGCCAAGGCTGAGGAACTGATCGGCATCGGTCAGGCCTTCAAAAGCGTGAATCACGGCGCCTTCGGCATGCTCAACGATTTCGAGGACGAGCCTGCGGAATTCGAGTGGATGGAGACCATCGGCAAGGATACCGGCCGGCCGCTCTGGTTCCTGCTCACCAGCCGCTATTCGGACCCGGAGCGCGTGCCGCGCCTGATGAAGGGCGTGCACGCCGCACGCGATGCCGGCGCCAGCGTGACGGCGCAGATTGCCAACCGGGCCGTCGGCGTGATCCTGGGCCTTTCTACCTCGCTGACGCCGTTTAGCGGACGCCCCAGTTTCGCGGCGCTCAACGGCCTGCCGCATGCCGAACGGGTGGCGAAGCTGAAGGACCCTGGGCTTCGGGCGAAAATCCTGGCGGAGGAGAACTCCGACGAATTGCTGAGCAGGCTGCCGCCGCTGCAACGCGCCATCGCGACCCGTTGGGACCGCATGTATGTGATGGATGACCCGCCGCAGTACGAGCCGCCGGAAGACGCTAATGTCGAGACTGCGGCCAGGCTCGCCGGCCAAGCGCCGCAGGAATTCGTCTACGACTTCCTGACCGAAGGCGAAGGAAAGGGCGTCATCATGTTCCCGGTCACCAACTTCGCCACCGGCGATCTGGAACCCGTCTATGAGGTGATGCAGGATCCGGCTACCATCATAGGCCTCGGCGATGGCGGCGCGCACTGCGGCCAGATCTGCGACGCCAGCATGCCCACCTTCATGATCACCCACTGGACCCGCGACCGCACGCGCGGCGGCAAGTTTCCGGTGGAGTGGGCGGTGCGCCGGCTGACCAGCGAGACGGCGGACTTTTTCGGTTTCAAGGATCGCGGGCGGTTGCAGCCGGGCCTAAAGGCAGACGTGAACATCATCGACTACGACAAACTGCTGATCCGCCGGCCGGAAGTGGTATTCGATTTGCCGGCTGGCGGCCGCCGCCTCGTGCAACGGGCGGAAGGCTATGTGGCAACGCTCGTTTCCGGCGTGCCAGTGTTTGAGAACGGTGAGCCGACCGGCGCCCTGCCGGGCAAGCTGGTCCGCGCCGCCTGACCTGATTTTCGGCAGACAAATAACCCGAAGGCCGTTCGTCTGCCTGTTCTGCGCTTGCTTAACCGTCGCTTTTGGTCACGATAGGGCGATCGAAGGACAGAGGAGATACGCCTTATGAGCGAAAAGAAAACCGTCGTCGGCACCGGCGGCGAACTGCTGATGCACCAACTCGTCGCCCAGGGCGTCGACTATGCCTTTACCAATACCGGCAGCGCGGAGGCGGGCTTTTTCGATGCCTTCCTGACCGTAAAGGGCGTGCAGCCGATCCTGCTGCTGAACGAGGCCCTGGTACTGTCCGCGGCGGACGGTTACGCGAAGGCGGCCAAAAAACCGTCTTTCGTCAACGTCCACCTCGCCGCCGGGACCCGCCAGGGCTCGGGCCAGCTGTTCAACTCCTATTTCGACGGCACGCCGATGGTCGTGACCGCGGCCATGCGCGACAACGGCTCGTTTGGCGACCATAACCCGCTGGGCGTGCAGGCCGGCTTTTCGCAGATGAGCACGGTGCAGGACGTCACCAAGAACCGGTGGGAGGTGCAGGACGCGCGCGGCATTCCGCTCGCCACCAGGCGCGCCTTCAAGGAGGCGATGACCATGCCGAGCGGCCCGGTCTACGTCGCTTATTCCGGCCACGCGCTGGACGCGAAGAATGTCGAAGGCCTGATCGAGACGGCGAAACCGCTTGAACTGGCGATGGCGCCGCAACCTTCGACCCTGGAGAGCATGCACGACGCCCTGCTGAACGCGGAAAACCCGTTGCTGGTGGTTGGGCCGGACGTGCATTCCGCCAAGGCCCAGAACGAGGTGCTGGAACTGGCGGAGAATTACTCGCTGCCGGTCGCCATCAACATGTTTGATTTTGGCGCTTTTCCGCTGCGTCACCCGAACTTCGTCGGCCAGGTCGACGCGATCGATCAAAGCGGCTTCGACGTCGTGTTCTGCGTCGGTTACCGGCAGAGCACGCGGGCGGGAGAGGCGGACCACCGCTGGAAGGATGCCGGCACGATCATGGCGATCGGGCACAACCCGTCGCTGATCGGCAACACATTCAACGTCGATATTGGCGTGGTTGGCAACGTCAAACACTCGCTGGCCGCGCTGAATTCGCTTTGGAAGCCGGATCACTCCAATCTGGCCCATATCCAGAAGCGCAAGCAGGGGTTGGCCACCCAGGCGAAGGCTCGCGCCCAGAAACAGCTGGAGATGGCGGAGAAGCTATCCGGCGGCAAGCCGATCCATCCGGATTATTTGGCTCACATGATGGGCCGGACGCTGCCAAAGAACACCATGCTGGTGTCGGAAGCCTTCCGTGCCGCTGATCATCTGATGCCGTTGGGATATGCGGAGAACGAGTGGGACTATGTGCGCACCTATGGCGCCAGCCTCGGCATCGGCCCCGGCAGCGCGGTCGGCGCCCAGCTTGGCGCGCCGGACCGGCCGGTGACGCTGGGATTGGGGGACGGCGCGGTCATGTATTCGTCGTCGGCGTTCTGGAGCATGGCCCGCTACAACCTGCCGATCCTGACGGTCGTGTTCAACAACATGCAGTATCAAACCGTCCGGGCGAATTTCGCAGCCTGGGGCGGCAACATGGCGGCGCAGAACAAGTATCCGGAAACTTTCCTCGGTGACCCAGAGATTGACTTCGTGATGCTGGCCAAGGCCCAGGGCATTGAGGGCATGCGCGTCGATGAACCGGCCGACCTGGAGGCTGCATTGAAACGTGGCAGCGACGCCCAGGCAGCCGGCGAGCCGTTCCTGCTGGACGTACGCATTACCAATGTCGGTGCCGGTGCCGATCAAAGTTGGTACATGCCGCATTCACCGCGCGGATAAGCGGTTCTGATTTTGGCCGGGAGCATCGAAAGGGTGTTCCCGGCCTTTCTGTGTTCGCTTCCTTGATTTCCGGCTCCAACGCGCGCGAATAAAAAGCGATGCATCGCTGGCGACGGAGGCTATGGCCGGGCCTGTCAGGCAGTGGAGCCCGCGGCTGCGGCAACCAGGCGGCGCAGCCCGCGGATAGGCGCTGAGAGCTGTGGCTGTCAACGTTTCGTCATGCGATCCTAGCGATTGCCGATCTTTACTTTCATTATTTGCGATCGGCCTTTCGAACAGCCAAGTTTGCGCCATAGGTGACCGTTATTTTGGGCCATACTTCTGCGCCTGAAGCCGATAATATTGAAAAAACCAACGCCTATTCAGTTACAAAAAACATCACGCATCAGCGAGCAAATAAAATTTATTGAATAAAATTTCGAACACAAACCAAAAAACTATAGCAAAATTTGGAATTATTAACAAGATTGTTTTTCAGGTTTTGAAGGTTCTTACTGCGCACGTTCACTGATCCCTGAGGCAGATGCTGCGTTCCGGCGTGGCATTCATCGGCGTGATTGCTGCGCGCATCGGTTTAACGATGGCAGCTATAACACAAAGCCGAGCCTCGACCCGGAATTTAGGAGGCTGATTGAGTGCCTACCGTCGCTGAGAACGAAAAATATCGTAAAGAATACAACTCCGATTTTGTCTCCCGTTGGGATGACCTGATCGGTTGGGATGGTCGCGAGGAAGGTGAGCGCCAGTTTTTTGAGCGCATCCTCAATATTCATGAGGTCAAGAGCGTCATCGATATCGCCAGCGGCACTGGCTATCATGCAATCAAACTGGCGTCCGCTGGGTTCGATGTCACTGCTACGGACGGCTCCCGCACCATGATGGAGCAGACGGGCAGCAATGCCGAAACCATGGGCGTGAAGCTTGTGGAACAGGCGGTTGTCGATTGGCGCGACCTCTCCGACAGGTTCGGCGCCAACCGCTTCGACGCAATGGTTTGCCTCGGCAACTCGTTTTCGCACCTGTACGATCATGAGGCCCGGCGCGATGCAATGGCGGCCATGTTCTCGGTGCTGAAGCCGGGCGGCATCCTGCTGATCGACCATCGGAACTACGACTCGATCCTCGACCAGGGCTTCAGCAGCAAGCACAAATACTATTACACGGGTGAGGAAACCGACGTCCGGCCCGTCCGGATTTCGCGCACCGAAGTGAAGTTCGAATACAACTTCGGTTCAGCCGGCAAGCACTACCTATCGCTTTACCCGCTGAAGCAGCGTTACGTGCAATTCCTGCTGGAAGATTCCGGTTTCGTGGACATCACCCCCTACGGTGATTTCGAGCGGCCGTTCGAGCATTACGACCCGGACTTCATCCAGCAGGTGGCTTTCAAGCCGAAGCGGCCGGTTCAGGGCGTGCTGCCCAACCCGAAACAGGCCGGCGTAAAGCATGTGGTCGAACAGACCAAGCGCTATTACGACGGTGCCGCCGACACGATCTATAGCGAGATCTGGGGCGAGAACATTCACCTTGGCATGTTCGAGTCGGATGACGAGCCGTTGCCGGTCGCGATGGATCGCACCAACAAGCATGTCGCGGAAATTGCCAATCTGACGCCTGACCAAACAGTGCTGGAGGTTGGTTGCGGCTATGGCGCGACTGCGCGTTTCCTGGCCAAGACTGTCGGGTGTTCCGTCGTCGCCACAAACATTTCCGACCGGGAACTGGCAGAAGCGCGCCGGCTGACCAAGGAAATGGGCCTGGATGATAAGGTCAGCTTTGCTTACGGCGATTTCCACGGACTCGACTTCCCGGATGGGCAGTTCGATGTCTACTGGTGTCAGGAATCATTCCTGCATGCGGTCGACAAGCTGCAAGTTTTGCAGGAAGCCTATCGTGTTTTGAAGCCGGGCGGCCGGCTGGTGCTGACGGAGCTGCTGGTGCGCGAGGGCACGCCGGACGATATCCGCGAGCGGGTGTATGAGCGTGTCGGCGCGCCAGAGATGTGGGATGCGCCGGATTATCGCCAGGCCATGCAGAATCTTGGCTTCCGCGTCGATATCGAGGAAGACTGGTCGCCGAACGTCGCCAAGACCTATGGCTGGGTGCGCGACCAACTCGAAGCCCGCCGTCCCGAATTCGAAGAGAAGATCGGGCGTGAATTGGTGGACCGCACCAGCCGTGCACTTCAATTCTGGGTCGATACCGCCAACGACGGCTGCATCGGCTGGCATTTCTTCATCGCTGACAAGGTGGCCTGAAGCCAATTGAAAAAGCCGGGGCATTCATTGCCCCGGCTTGTCAGCATCGAAGTTTTAAGCCCGGACCGGCAATCGGTCCGGGCTTTTCCATGTCATGCAAACGCTACCGTGGCCAGGGTGCCGACTGTTCCTTCCGGCGTGATCGACCACAGGCTGTGCGTTCCGTCTGGGTTGGCCTTGCCGGCGACCTGGAATGGCGCAATGTCGAACAGCGGCGAGCGTGCCTGGAAATCGAAGCGCTTGACCGTCTTGTCTGGGTTTTGCTCCATCGACTGATACAGCATATAGCTGGCCGTCAACGGTCCGTGCACGATCAGGCCCGGATACCCTTCAACCTCCGTCACATACTTGCGGTCATAGTGGATGCGGTGGCCGTTGAAGGTGACAGCGCTATAGCGGAACATAGACACTGGGTCCGGCTCTATGGTGCGGATATAGTCGTGATCTGTCGGCGCCGGGTTTGTCTTGCCGACCGCGCCGTCCTTCGCATCCGCCGGCGGATTGTCGCGATAGATGATGTCCTGCTCTTCCGTGATGGCTAGGCCGTTCTGGCCGCTCATCTCCACCTTGACGGTGCAGATCACCAGCGTCCCGGTGCGGCCCGGTTTGATGACCACGTCGCTGATCGTGTTCTTGCGGTGCACTTTCTCGCCGACGATGAATGGCTGGTGGTGGGTTGCCCGGCAGCCGCCGAACATCCGGCGCGGTAGCGGCACCGGAGGCATGAAACCGCCGCGTTTCGGGTGGCCATCTTCGCCAATTTGCGAACGCGGCACCCGTGGGTTGAAGAAGCACCAGTGGTCCATCGGCCCGCAGGGGTCACCTTCCTGCGGGACAGTCGGATCGTCGAACAGGGCGCGCAGGCCATGAACCTGGAATTGCGTGACCCGGTCCTCGATCTCCTCAGTCTTGCCGATCCAATCTTTCAGGTATTCCAGGTCTTGAGTCATGCGGAAAACTCCTCACGTATTTTGGTTCCATGTTGGTTATAGCCCGGTGCCGGGCCATAGTTGTCCCGGGCCTCGCCGCGGATTACGGCGGGCGCGGCATAAGAGATGTCGCCGTTCGGTGTGCCGACAGTGATCCGCCGCAGCGCACCGTGTTTGGAGACATCGGGGATCGTGTTCACCGCGCCATAGGCGATATCGCCCTTGCGCAGGCGCGCGTGAAACTCTTCCCGGCTGATCTGGCTGGTGGTCTGCTCGATCCGGCCCTCGACATAGGCGCGGTTTTCAACCCGAATCACATTGGTCGCCGCCTTTGGATCCCTCGCGAAATCGGGGTCCTGGAGCACATGTTCGCAGAACCGCACCCATTCCCGCTCATTCTGGCAGGCTACCAGGGTGCGGGAGCCATCATCGGATGGGAAGGCACCGTAGGGGCACATCAGCGGGTGACGCAGCGCGTTGCGCGGCCAGATCGCGCCCGACTGCTCATAGGCCATCAGCGGCGCGGCCATCCAGTCGGCCATGGAGCCGAACAGCGAAGCCTTAATGGCGGAGCCCTTGCCCGTCTTGGCGCGTTCAACCACGGCTTCAAGCACCGCGGTATAGGCATTGAGACCGGTTGTCAGGTCGCAAATCGAAACGCCGACCCGACCAGGCTCTTCCGGCGAGCCGGTGATGGCCGTGATGCCGCTTTCGGCCTGCACCAAGAGGTCATAGGCTTTCATTTCGTTGTAGGGCGGGCCGGCGTCGCCATAGCCGGAAATGTCCACGGTGATCAGCCGCGGATACTTCGCCCGCAACGTTTCCGAGCCGAGCCCGGCCCGCTCCATCGCCCCCGGCGCGAGGTTCTGGATCCAAACATCGGCCTTGGCCAGCAGGCGGTGCAGCAGTGCCAAGTCCTCCGGCTGTTTGATGTCGATGGCCAGCGATTCTTTGCCCCGGTTCAGCCAGACGAAGTAGCTGGACATGCCATGGGCGTGCTGGTCATAGCCGCGGGCGAAATCGCCGGAGCCATCGGCACGTTCCAGCTTGATGATACGTGCGCCCGCATCGGCCATGCGGCAGGTCAGATAGGGTGCGGCGACGGCCTGCTCCAGACTGACTACGAGAAGATCGGATAGCGGTTTGGACATATAATACGATTCTTGGGAGAGATGCGTTCGGATGCGCCAGAGATTAGGCGTGCCGGCCGCATGGAGCAATGCGCGGCAAAGCGCGGCTACCGGCGCAGCCGTGGCACCGGGCGGCTGCACGCCACTGCTTTTCCTTCGCCGCTGGACAGGCAATACTGCGTGCAGGCGTTCCCGCGCGGCGATGGCAACCGCGAATAGGGCGCAGCACGGTTTTGATAGTCAGGTTCCATGTCACCCGCCCGCCTTGTATTCCTCGTCTGTGCCGCCCAGGTGCTCGCCCAGATCGGCGCCTACACTTGGCCCGCCCTGCTGCCCGGCTTTGTCGAGCGCTGGGGTCTCAGCAACAGCGAGGCCGGCTGGATCACCGGCGTGTTTTATGCTGCCTACACGGTGGCGGTGCCAATTTTGGTGACATCCACTGACCGAATCGATCCCAAGCGGATTTACCTGCTGGGCGTCGGCTTCACCGTCCTGGGCCATTTTGGTTTTGCGCTGTTCGCAGATGGATTCTGGAGCGCCATGGTCTGCCGCGCATTGGCCGGCATCGGCTGGGCTGGCACCTACATGACCGGTCTGAAATTGCTTGCCGACCGGGTGGATGCACGCCTGTTGAGCCGCGCGACGGCCGGCCACGCTGCCAGTATCGGCATTTCCGGCTCGGCGTCGTTTCTGGTGGCGGGACAGGTGGCGGCCGTCTGGGACTGGCAGACGGCGTTCTGGCTGAGTGGCGCCTGTGCGCTCGCCGCGTGGCTGATCGTGCTGTTCGCGGCACCCTGGCAGGAGCCGAAACCCAAGACCGGCACCAGGTTGTTCGACTTTGGTCCGGTTTTCGGCAACACCTCGGCGCTGGCCTACAGCGTTGCCTACTGCGTCCATACCTGGGAGATGAACGCGCTGCGCGGGTGGTGCGTTGCATTCCTCGCGTGGGTGGCGCTTTCCACAGGATCGGATGCGGCTTGGTTAACGCCGACGGCCGCAGCGATGGCGATGGGGCTGGTCGGCACCAGCGTCAGTGTCGTTGGTAACGAGGCGTCGATCCGGCTTGGAAGGCAGCGGCTGGTGGCGTTGGCCATGGGCCTCAGCATCCTTTGCGGCCTGACGATCGGCTGGTTCGGCTCCTATTCCTACGGCCTCGCAGTCGCATTCGTGCTGGGTTATGGCGCGGTGATTTGGCTCGATTCGTCCTCGCTGACCGCCGGCGCTGCCGGCGCTGCCGACCCGGACCGCCGCGGCGCCACCCTCGCCGTGCATTCCATGCTGGGCTATGGCGGCGGCTTCATTGGTCCGCTCAGCATCGGTTTCGTCCTGGATGCGTCCGGTGGCATGAGTCAGCAGGGCTGGTGGCTTGCATTCGGCAGTATCGCGGTCGTGATGCTGGCAGGCCGCATCGCCTTCATGATCATGCGGCCGCGCGACTTGGCGGGCGATCGTGCGCGCCGGTGAATTCACCTGCGGCTTCGGCTACGCCTGTCCGGCCACACCCATACCGAAATAGCGTCGGCTTTTCCCATAACCGGCTGCCGCGGCTGGCCTGGCTTTGGGGCAGGACAGGAAATGCGCCCAGAATTCCAGCAGGATATCCTTTCGCTTCAGGCTGGCGCTGTTCAGCTGGTATTCCTCAATCACGGCCGCGGCGTTGTGCAGAACCTGAGGGTCACCCTGATGCCTGGCGGCACATTTGGCGAGCACGTAAATCAGGTCGTCGCGCGTCCCCGGTTCGGCGGGATCGTGCCGCCGGTTCCATTCGCGCACCAGGTCGACGGCACGCATCGAACGATGTTCAGAAATTGCCGTTTCCAACTCTGTAAGCAGGTTGGCGGTGTCAATGATCTCCGCCCAGGTGTTCGGGGGGCGCAGATCTGGCGTTTCGTTTGCCGGCGTTCGTCCCGAAGCGCCGGCCTTGCCGATTGTTTCCGTCACAAACCAAGCGGAGAGGTAAATCGCGGTAACCTTCTGGGAGGTTTTTGCGTTCCGCAGGCTGAAATTCACCACATTGGCGAGGTCGAAGCTGTGTGCGGATTCGGCCCGGTAGGACGGGAGCGGCTGCCGTGTTACCACAAAGGTGGCATGGGCAATATTGACGACGTCGGAAATCGCCAGCGGCGCGACGCCTCGCTTCAAAAGCGCAGTGATGGCGTCTGCCACCGCCAAGGGCGCGCCCGCCAGGATCAGGTCCCGCAACCGGTCCTGATCCTCATCCGCCAAATTGCCGGTGTTCCGTTCGGCCAAAAGCGACTGCTCGCCCGCAAAATGCTGGTCGAGCAGAAAGGATACGAGTTCATAGAGTGATTGGAAGGGTGGCGCGTCACGCACGTTGGGGAGGTCCGGATTGCGAGGCGCCCCGGATCAAGTCCGTGGCTTGTTATGATTAAGACAAACCAGGGTTTTGCGCTTTAAGCAATAGTATTAACCCCCTACAGCGTGGCCATAATACCATTTACTGCCATGCTTGACGGTCTGACCTTGATCCGCGAGCAACCTTCGGCGTTTCACCCATATCGCCGCCGCAGCATCTGGAACGCGCCGCGCACCGCCTGTGCCTCGCCGCCTTTCGGGCGGCCTGGTTTGGTGCTGTTGTTCCAGGCCATCATGTCGATATGGACCCAGGGCGTCGTTGGGCTGACGAAGTGTTGCAAATAGAGCGCCGCCGTAATTGCACCGCCGAAACCGCCCTCGGAGACGTTGTTCAGGTCAGCCACGTCGCTTTTCAGCATGTCCTTATAGGGCGCATGCAGCGGCAACCGCCAGGTCGGGTCGTGCGCCTGCTCGCCCGCCGCCAGCAGGTCGGTGGCCAGTTTATCGTCGTTGCAGAACAGCGCCGGCAGGTCCGTTCCCAGCGCCACCCGGGCCGCACCGGTGAGGGTGGCGCAGTCCAGCAGCACCGCCGGGCTTTCCGTATCCGCCTCCGCCAGCGCATCGCAGAGCACGAGCCGGCCCTCCGCATCGGTGTTGCCGATCTCGACGGTCAGGCCCTTGCGGGTCTTGACCACGTCCAGCGGCCGCATGGCGTTGCCGTCTACCATGTTTTCCACTGCGGGGATCATCACGCGCAGACGCACCTTCAACCCGGTCGCCATGATCATGTGCGCGAGCGCCAGCACCGAAGCGGCGCCGCCCATGTCCTTCTTCATGCGCAGCATGCCGGCGGCCGGTTTCAGGTCGAGCCCGCCCGAATCAAAGCAGACGCCCTTGCCAACCAGCGTCACCTTCGGCGCGCTCGGGTCGCCCCACCGAATGTCGATCAGCCGCGGCGCCCGTTTCGCTGCGCGTCCGACCATGTGGATCGTGGGATAGTTGTTGTTGAGCAGTTCGTCGCCCACCAACTCACTAACCTCCGCGCCGAACTGCTCGGCCATGGAACGGGCGGCGGCGCACAACTCCTCCGGCCCCAGGTGGTTCGCCGGTGTGTTGATCAGATCGCGGGCAAGGCTGACGCCCTGGGCAATCGCCTCCGCCACGTCGCGATTGGCTGCCATCGGCCAGGACAGGCGGGCTTTCGGTTCCTCAACGGTTTTGTACCGTCCGAACGTATAGGCGCCGAGTGCGAACCCGGCGGAAATGTCGGTCGCGTCGTCGGTGTCCCACAGATCCGCCAGGCGATAGAGACCTTCCGGCAACTTTGCCGCCAGTCCACCGGCGGCCCAGAGCGGCGGGTCATCTCCCATGCCGGCCAGCACCGCGGCCAAGTTTCCATCGTTACCGGGGATAAGGCAGAGGCTCCCGGCCTTGGCCTTGAAACCGGTGACCGCAGCCCATTGCCGTTCAACCGCGGGTCGGCTGGCGATCCAGTTTTCCCAATCGCTGGCTTTCAACAGATGCAGCGGAATCGCGCCCGCTGCGTCATCCACCAAAAAGCTGGTCATCGTGCCTTACCCTTCCTGAGCGTTTGCATTGGCCACCAGAGCCGAAATTTCACACACCGCCGCATCCAGCATGGCAAGCTGGCCCGGCTCCGACAGACGATGGTCACCGCCCTTGACATAGGTAACCCTGACATCGTCGCTTGCCAGCTTATCCATCAGCGTCAGCGACTCCCGCCAGGGCACGGCATCGTCCTCCATTCCATGCAGAATGCGAACCGGCCCGGCAAACGGATGGCCATCGGTCAGCACCAGGCTCCGCTTTCCATCCTCGATTAACCGTTTCGAGATAATATACGGATCGTCGGAATACGGTGTCGGACGGGTGGTAAAGCCTTGCGAGTCCAACTCGGCCTTTTGGGTGGAGGACAGTTCCGCCTCCATGCGCAGGACAAAATCGGGTGCGGGCGCAATGCCGATCAGGCCCTGCACCCGCGCGCCCAGCCGGTTGGCCGCCAGCAGCATGATCCAGCCGCCCATGGACGAGCCGACCAGCACCTGTGGACCGCTCGTCACCGCGTCGATCACCGCGGCCGCGTCGCCTGCCCAGTTGGAAATGCCTGCCTCGGCGAAAACGCCGCCGGATTGGCCGTGGCCGTGATAGTCCAACCTGGTGTATTGCTGACCGCGTTCCCGACACGTGGCCTCCAGATGCAGAGCCTTGCCGCCCTCCATGTCCGACATGAACCCACCCAGGAAGACGACACCGGGCAACCGCGCCCCGGCGCCGCGTGCGGGGCTATGGTGGTATGCGATGGCAATGCCGTCGCGGTCGAGAAATGCGGGTGCGCCTGCCATGCCGGTCTCCAGAGCGGGAAGGGGGGCTGATGTCCGTTAGCAATGCCCTGGGCGCCGCCGCCGCGCAAGCCCTGCCGCCCGGTACGACGATTTTGCAGGTGCTGCCTGCGCTCGGCCAAGGCGGCGTTGAACGCGGCACGCTGGAGGTTGCGGAGGCTATCATTGCGGCGGGCGGGCGTGCCCTTGTCGCCAGCGATACCGGCGCAAATGTGGAGCGGCTGACACGGCTCGGCGGGCAGCACATCGCCATGAGCCTTGCCAGCAAGAACCCGCTGACGATCCGCGCCAACGCCGCGAAACTGGCAGCGTTGATCCAGCGAGAAAACGTCTCATTGATTCATGCCCGCAGCCGGGCGCCAGCCTGGTCTGCCAAGATGGCGGCAGAGCGAACCGGCATTCCCTTCGTCACCACGTTTCACGCCGCCTATACCGAAAACGGCCCTCTGAAAAGGCGCTATAACAGCGTCATGGCGAGCGGTGACCGGGTGATTGCGATCTCTCACTTCATCGCCAAACTGATCCGCCAGCGCTACGGCTTATTGCCGGGGCGTTTGCGGGTCATCCACCGGGGCGTCGATCTGAACGCCTTCAACCCGGAGGCGGTCTGCGCCGGCCGATTGGCCGCGTTGCGCGAGCAATGGGGCATTGCGCGGGATGCCAGGATCGTGCTGCTACCCGCACGCCTGACTAGGCTGAAGGGGCATGCGGTATTGATCGGCGCCATGGCCAACCTGCTGCGCGTGCGCCACCTGCCGGATCTGGTCTGTGTGCTGGTCGGCGCGGATGATGGGCGGGAGGCCTATCGCGAGGAACTGCAGCGCCTCGTTCGGGAGCGTGGGTTGGAGCCACAGCGTGTGGTGTTCGCGTCCCATTGCGATGACGTCCCGGCAGCCATGGCGCTGGCCGATGTCGTCATCTCCGCCTCGACCGAGCCGGAGGGTTTTGGCCGCACGTTGGCGGAGGCGGCAGCCATGGGCAAGCCGGTGATCGCCACCGCCCATGGCGCCGCACCGGAAGTGCTGGTGGATGGTGAAACCGGTTGGCTCGTTCCGCCCGGCAAGCCGGGGCCGCTGGCAGACGCGCTTGGAAAGGTGTTCGGCCTGTCGCCGAAGGAGCGGCAGGAACTGGCGGTCAAGGCCATGCACCGCGCCCGCAACATGTTCTCAAAGCAGAACATGTGCGAGCGCACGCTTGAGGTTTACGGCGAATTGCTGTCCAAGACGCCGTGACTTCGGCATAGGCGCCGGCAGGAGCGGACAATTGCAACGGATTCTGGTCATCAAGCTATCAGCGCTGGGCGATTTCGTCCTGAGCATGGGGCCGATGCAGGCGATCCGTGCCGCGCATCCGGAAGCCGAACTGACCCTGCTCACCACCAGGGGCCTCGCGCCGCTGGCGGAGGCTACCGGCCTTTTTCAGCGTATCTGGCTGGATGAGCGGCCGAAGCTATGGCGGCTGGACCGGGTGTTGGCCCTGCGCCAGCGTCTGCGTGTCAGCAGATTCGAGCGGGTCTACGACCTGCAAACCTCCAACCGCACCAACTGGTATTATCACTTGTTTTGGCCGGGGCCGTGGCCGGAATGGTCTGGTACCGCGTCCGGCTGTTCGCACCCGGACAGAAACCCGGAGCGCACCCGGGTTCATCCGGTGGAGGCGCAACGCCATCAACTGGCCGCGGCTGGTATTGCCTGCGTACCGCTGTCTGATCCCTCGTGCTGGCAAAGCGACATCTCCGGTCTTGGTCTGCCCGCAGAATATGCCGTTCTCCTGCCGGGCGGTGCGCCGCACCGGCCGGACAAACGCTGGCCCGCCGAACATTTCGCGGAGCTTGCCGAAAGATTGGCAGGGCAGGGTATCACCCCGGTTATTGTCGGCGGGCCGCCGGAGGCGAAACCAGCCCGCATTATCTGTGCATCGTCCCCGGAGGCGCGGAGCATTGTCGGCCAGACCAGTCTGCTCGACCTTGCTTCCGTCATGCGAGGCGCCCGGCTGGTGGTCGGCAACGACACCGGGCCGATGCACATCGCCAGCCTGGCCGGTGCGCCCTGCATCGTGCTGTTCGGGCCGGACTCCAGTCCAAGCCTTTCCCGGCCACGCGCCCATCCCAACCGCCGCCAGCCGGTGATTTTGGAGGCGCGTAACCTTGCCGATCTGCCGGTCGAGACTGTCTGGCAGGCAGCAAGCGACATCCTGCGCGAACCGGCCCTCTTGCCCCGATAGTCGGGCGGAAGCAAGTTAGGCCCGCTGCGGGCGTATTTGCGCAGCCACGAAAGATTGGAGCCATCACCATGCCGGATACCCAACTCGCACAGGTCACCATAACGTTGCCCGACGGCGCGACGCGCACCTATGCGACCGGCACCACCGTGGCCGAAGTCGCGGAAAGCATTTCCAAGTCTCTCGCCAAGCGTGCAATTGCTGCCAGGATCGACGGTCAGGTCCGCGATCTCTCGACGCCGCTGAAGCGCGATGCCGAAGTCGCCATCCTCACCCGCGACGACGAGGAGGCGCTGGAACTGATCCGCCACGATGCCGCGCATGTGATGGCGGAGGCGGTCCAGGAACTGTTCCCCGGCACGCAGGTCACCATCGGCCCGGCCATCGAGCATGGCTTCTACTACGACTTCGCGCGCGAGGAGCATTTCACGCCGGAGGATATGGAGAAGATCGAGGCTAAGATGCAGGAGATCATTGCCCGCAATGAACCCTTTGTGCGCGAGGAATGGGACCGCGACGACGCGATCAAGCATTTCGAGGATATGGGTGAGGTGTTCAAGGCCGAACTGATCCGCGACCTGCCGCAGAGTGAAACCATTTCGATCTACCGCCAGGGCGAATGGCATGATCTTTGCCGGGGCCCGCACCTGCCGTCCACCGGACATGTCGGCAACGCCTTCAAGCTGCAACGCCTTGCCGGTGCCTATTGGCGCGGGGACGCGAAACGCGAGCAGTTGCAGCGCATCTATGGCACTGCCTGGCGGAACGATAAGGAACTGAAGGCCCATCTCACCATGCTGGAGGAGGCGGCGAAGCGCGACCATCGCCGGCTCGGCCGGGAAATGGACCTGTTCCATCTGCAGGAGGAAGCGGTTGGCAGTATTTTCTGGCACCCGAAGGGCTGGACCGTCTACCGCCTGTGCGAGGAATACATGCGTGACCGCCTCGAAGACGGTGGCTATGTCGAGGTCAAGACACCGCAATTGATCGACCGCGTGCTGTGGGAACGCTCCGGCCATTGGGACAAGTTCCGCGAGAACATGTTCATTGCGGAGACCGAGGATGAGCGCGTGCTGGCGGTGAAGCCGATGAACTGCCCCGGCCATGTTCAGATCTTCAACCAGGGCCTGAAAAGCTATCGCGACCTGCCGCTGCGCATGGCCGAATTCGGCTCCTGCCACCGCAACGAGTCCTCCGGTTCCATGCACGGCATCATGCGCGTGCGCGCCTTCACCCAGGACGACGCCCATATCTTCGCGACCGAGGATCAGATCACGGCGGAGACCGAGACTTTCTGCAAGCTGCTGCTGTCGGTCTACCGGGACTTCGGCTTCGAAGACGTGGTGGTGAAGTTCTCGGACCGCCCTGAAATCCGCGCCGGCGAGGATGCAATCTGGGACAAGGCGGAAACTGCGCTCCGCGACGCCATTGAGCATGTCGGCCTACCCTACACGATGAATCCGGGTGAAGGCGCGTTCTACGGCCCAAAGCTGGAATTCGTGCTGAAGGACGCCATCGGCCGGGATTGGCAGTGCGGCACCTTTCAGGTCGATTTCGTGTTGCCGGAACGGCTGGACGCCAACTATATCGGTGAGGATGGCGAGAAGCATCGGCCGGTGATGCTGCACCGCGCGATCCTGGGCTCGTTCGAGCGGTTCATCGGCATCCTGATCGAGAACTATGCCGGCCGTTTTCCGCTCTGGCTCGCGCCGGTGCAGGCGGTGGTTGCCACGATCACCAGCGATGCCGATGCTTACGCGGAGGAAGTGGCCGCCGCCTGCCGCAAGGCTGGGCTGCGGGTCGAGACCGACCTTCGCAACGAGAAGATCAACTACAAGGTGCGGGAGCACTCCGTGACCAAGGTCCCGGCCATGCTGGTCGTTGGCAAGCGCGAGGCGGAGGAAGGCACCGTCGCCATCCGTCGCCTGGGCGGCAAGGCGCAGGAGGTCATGTCTCTGACAGATGCTATTGCGGCGCTTGCGGCCGAAGGTGCGATGCCGGGCGGGGATGCTTGAGCAAATGAAAAAACGCACCGGCACGCCCTGGAAACCGGCGGGCGAGTATTCGAAGGAACTGGGTGGCCTGACGGTCAACCTGCTTGTGCGGGATATGCCGCGGGCCACCGCCTTCGCGCGGGAGGTGCTGCAGGCCACCATCGTTTACGAGGATCCGGACTTTGCCGCGGTGGAGGGAGCCGGCACAAAATGGTGCCTGCATGCAGATCACGCCTATAGCGACCATCCGCTCTCCGGCTCCCTTGCCGAGACCCTGATCCGGGGTATTGGCGCCGAACTCCGCATCATCGGCCTCAACCCCGATGCGGCGGAGGCGCGGGCGAGGGCTGCTGGGTATGAGGTTCTTGCCGGCTCGCTCGACAAGCCGCATGGCATGCGGGAGGCCTATATCCTGGACCCGGACGGCTACCTCTGGGTGCCGAGCATCACCCTCTGACCATGGTTGAAGGGGAAGGCGGTAGCCCGGATCAAAAGCCGGAGGGCGAGGGCCCAAAAAAATGGAACGTGCGCAATGTGATGTCGTGGGGCGTGATTGCCGGACCGATCATTCTCTATCTGAACGCCTATCTGCTTGGTACGGCGGAGGAGCTGGGGGAGATCGATCCAATGGCCATCGTTATCGGCGGCGCCATCGGCGGCGCGCTGGCTTTTACCGCCATCGCCGCCATACGCAATGTCGTGGTGATGCCGCGGAAGGATCATCCGAAGGGGTAGGGGGTGGCTTTCGAACACCCCCATGCTGTGCGCATTTGACGAGCGTCGCCGAATTATAGCGTTCCCTTTTCAGATCGTATTCTTCGCCTTAAACTGATTCCGATTTCCGCCCTTGCCATCAGGAACAGCCCTGACATGAGCGCAGACTTGAAGCCGGGCGACACCGTTGTCGTTCGTAACGAAATCCCCACCGGGCATTGCCGTACCCCGCATTATTTGCGCGGCCACAGGGGCCAAGTGGTATCAGTTCTCGGCACCTTCCCGAACCCGGAAAAGATTGCCTATTTCCAGAAAGGAGAGCCGCGCGTGCTCTATGAGGTGCGGTTCGCGTCCAAGGATGTCTGGCGGGATTATGACGGGTCGCCAAAGGATTCGATCCTCGCTGACATTTATGACCACTGGTTGGAGCCGGCAAATGGCTGACACGCACGATCACCACGACCACCACCACGATCACGACCATTCCCGGACCTTTCAGCCGGATCACCCCGACACCGAATACGATGTGTTGGAGCAGGCAATCCGCGAGTTGCTGATCGAAAAGGGCATGATCACTGCCCAGCAGATCCAGCAGCAGATCGATAGCATGGATAGCCGTGGTATCGAGAATGGCCAGGAATTGGTCGCCCGCGCCTGGACCGATCCGGATTATAAGGCCCGGTTGATTGCAGAACCGATGGCCGTGATCCGGGAAATGGGCATCGATATGGACCACCAGGCACAGGTCAAGGTGGTGGAGAACACGGACGACGTGCACAACGTGATCGTCTGTACCCTGTGTTCGTGTTATCCACGGTCCGTGCTGGGCGTTCCGCCGGCGTGGTACAAGAAAAAAGCCTATCGGGCCCGTGTCGTCATCGAACCGCGGCAGGTTCTGCGCGAATTCGGAACGGAGGTTCCGGAGGATGTGGAGGTGCGGGTCCATGATTCCACGGCAGACCTTCGCTATATCGTGTTGCCGCAGCAGCCGAAGGGGACGGAGGGCTGGAGCAGGGATCGGTTGAAGCCGCTGGTTACCCGCGACGCCCTGATCGGCGTTGCCCCAGCCCGCCTGCCTGCCTGACGGAGAGCGCCATTCCATGACTGCGGAGATATCGGACCCCGCCTCCTACTTGGCCGGGCTGGAGGATGGTGCGCGCGTAATCCGAGCGCCGATGCCGCATGGCGGCCACATGGTCTGGCACCAGTGGGGCGCCGGCAAACCGGTGGTCCTGATGCATGGCTCCTTTGGCGCCTGGACGCATTGGACCAAGAATATCCAGGCACTGGTTGCCGCAGGCTATCGCGTGATCGCCGGCGATACACCCGGCCTCGGCGACAGCGACCCGCCGCCCGACGACTGGGATATCTACAGCATCGGCAAGCTGGTAGCCGGCGCCATCGAAACCGCGCTGGCGCCTGGCGAGCATTTTCACTTGGCCGGGTTTTCGTTTGGCGGAATTGTCGGCGGCCAGGCAGTGCAGGCACTGCAGGACCGTTGCGACAGCTTCATAGTTGTTGGCTCCAACGCGCTGGGTGTGCGGCTGAACGAAGCACGGCCGGACCTCTGGAAGATGCGTTCCACCATGACGCCGGAGGAAATGCTGCACGTCCACCGGCACAATCTGGGCGTCATCATGTTCGGCGACCATGGCCGCATCGACCCGCTGGCGCTGCACATCCAGCAGCGCAATACCCGCAAGGCCCGCATCCGCAGCAATACCATTCCGCGTGGCGATAGCCTTGCCGCGGTGCTGCGCTCAATCGGCGTGCCGGTCACGGGAATTTTCGGCGAGAAAGACGCAACAGCGGGCCCCTACATGCAGGACCGGCGCGACGTGTTTGAGCCACTGCCGCATTGCCGCGGCTTTCATCTGGTCGAAGGCGCCGGCCATTGGGCGCAGTACGAACGGCCCGATTTGGTCAATCCGTTGTTGATCGAAGCGCTGGCAGGCTGAGCGGTTCCGGTTTGGGGTCCGTTTCCCCCGCGCCGGTCAGCGCGGCGGGCCAGGGTCGCGCGGTTCCGCGTTTTCCAGGCGTCTGATCAGGCCGGCGACACCTTCCCGTTGCAGGATTGAATTGAATTCCTGCCGCTGGCTCATGGCCATGCTGACGCCTTCGACCGATACGTCGATGACCTTGGCGTCACCGTCATTCTGCCGGACGCGCCAATCGATCGCCACCGGGGCGCGATCCTTGCGAGCCAATTGCGACGTGACGATCGTATCCACCGCATCCACCGGACGTGTGTCCAGAACCCGCAGGGATTCGCCGGAATACTCGTTCAGGCGCCCCGCATAGACAGACAACACGTAGTGCTCGAAAGCCTTCATATACTCTGCCTTTTCAGGTTCGCTCATCTGGCGCCAATAGCGGCCGATGACGAATTTGCCGAGAAACGGAATATCCAAGGATGAACGGAACAGCGATTCCAGCTTCGTTTTACGCTCCTGGGAATCAGGTTCTGTTGAATCGAGAATGCCTATCGCATCCGCGGTCAGGCCCTTGATCAAATCC
>JAWLBX010000012.1:0-115559 GCA_041687435.1 Alphaproteobacteria bacterium | reverse complement strand
CCTCCGCATGGGCGGCAATGATGCGGCGGGCTTCTTCCACCTGCGTCTCGCTGGGGCCGAAGCTGGCGTTGGCGGGTTCCACCTGTTTCGGGTGGATCAGGGTCTTGCCATCGAAACCCATCTCATAGCCCTGCCGGCAATGGGCCAGGAATTCGTCGTCATCGCCCAGGTTCAGGTGGACGCCATCCAGAATAGCGAGCCCATAAGCGCGCGCGGCCAGCAGGCAGAGCCCCAGGCCGGTTAGGAAGGGCAGGCGGTCCGGCGTGTGCGCGGCGTTCAGGTCCTTGGCCAAATCGCTGGTGCCCATCACCAGACAGGCGAGGCGGGGGGAGCGGGCGATATCCTGGATTTGCAGCATGGCAAGCGGCGTTTCCACCATCGCCCAGAGCACCATGTCTGCCGGCGCGCCTGCCTCGTCCAGCACCTGCGCAGCCTGGGCGAGCATGGCGGCGCTTTCCACCTTGGGGATCAACGCGGCAGCAGCACCCGATTTGGCAATCGCGGCAAGATCGGCATAGCCCCAGGGCGTGGCGAGGCCGTTGGCACGAATGATAATCTCGCGCTTGCCATAGGCGCCAGACGCCGCGGCGGCGCAGGCCTGTTCGCGGGCGGTAGCCTTCGCATCTGGGGCAACGGCGTCCTCCAGATCAAAAATCAGTGCATCGGCTGGCAGGCTTTTGGCCTTTTCCAGGGCGCTGGCGCGGCTCGCCGGCATATAGAGCACGCTGCGGCGCGGGCGGATCGGGGTGGCATTCGGCATATTGGTTACTGGTTCCTTTGGCATTTGCGAGTTTGGCCCTCTATAACGCGCCTGTCCCGCCTTCGCAGCATCGGAACCGCCGCATGCGCTACGTGCTTTCGATTCAATCCAGCGTTGCCCATGGCCATGTCGGCAACAGCGCTGCCGTGTTTGCCCTGCAGCGCCTGGGTCGCGACGTGATGCGAATCGACACGGTGCGCTTCTCGAACCACCCGGCGCATGGTGGTTTCACGGGCGGGCCGGCCACGGCGGAGGAGATCGACACGCTGGTAGCGGGGCTGGCGGAGCGCGGTTTTCTCAGCCAATGCGGCGCACTGTTGTCCGGCTATCTTGGCACGGCGGTCAACGGGCAGGCCGTGGCGCAGTCAGTAGAACGGCTGCGCAAGACCGTGCCGGGGGCGCTCTATGCCTGCGATCCGGTGATGGGCGACGACCCCAAGGGCCTGTTCGTGGCGACAGACATTCCGGATGTGATGCGCGACCTGCTGGTGCCCGCGGCGGATATTGTCACGCCAAATCGGTTCGAACTGGAAACCCTCGCCGGCATGCCGTGCGACAGCCTGGACAGTGTATTGGCGGCGGCGCGGGAATTGCTGGAGCGGGGGCCTCGGCTGGTCGTCGTGACCGGCCTGTTGTTCGATCCGCGCATAGTGGAAAGCCTGGCCGTGACCCGCGCGGCCGCTTGGCGTGTGCGCCAGCCACGCATCCAGGCACCGGCATTCGGGGCAGGTGACACCTTCGCCGCGATCTATCTGGGCCGTTATCTGGAAACACCCGACCCGGCAAGAGCCCTGAGTCTCTCCGCCGCATCCGTGGCCGAGATCCTGGCGAAAACGCAGGGGGAGTTGGCGCTGATACCGGCTCAAAGCGCCATTTCCGCACCGCAACGGGTCGTCCCGGCGGAGCCGATTGCGCTCTAGAACAGGCGGGTGGCGAGCCAGCCGCCAATCAGAATGAGCGCAAACAGCATGACCGCCCCGATTGCGATCTCGGTCTCGTAACGGTCGATCAAATCCTCAGCCCGCCACCCGATCGCATAAACCAACCCGGCGAGAGCGAAGTAACGGAGCGCGCGCGACAGCGTCACCGCAGCAATGAAATCGGCGAGCGACAGGCCAATCACACCGGATGCCACGGTGCCCAATTGAAATGGGACGGGTGTGACGCCGATGAAGAACAGCGCCCAGAAGCCCCTGTCCTGGATGTCGTCGCGGACGGACTCGAACTCGCCCAGAATGCCGCCGGCACGCATGGCCGGCTCGACCAACGGTTCGAATGCTGCCGCTGCGGCCCAATAGGTCGCGACTGCGCCCAGGACGCAGCCAAGCGTCAGCAGGCCGGCATAGAGGAATGCCGACCCGCGGCGCATTGTCATGACCGGAACGAACAGAGGCTCGATCGGCACCAACAGGATGGTGTTTTCGAAAAACGACAGCACCACCAGCCACACCGGCATGAAGCGCGAATGCAACAGCCGCCGTATGCGGTCCCTGAAGCTGGCCGGTGGTTGCGCCGAAGATGCTTTGTCAGGCAACCGTGCCCGTCACTTCCGCCAGTTTTGCCGGCGTGTCGATGTCGAGCAGGACGGCGGCGTCCACCATCTTCACCTCGGCGATCCGGTCGGTATTTTCGGTGATGAGCGGCTTGGCGCCCTGGTCGCCGGAAAGCACCTGCATCGCAGGCAGGAACTCGGCGCTCAACAAAACCGGGTTGCCGCGTTGGCCTTCGAAGGTGGGGATGACGATGGCCCGGCCTTCCAGCGGATTGAAGGCCGCGATTAGCCGGTTCAGGTGGGCAGCCGTTACCTGGGGCATGTCGCCCAGGCAGACCATGACGCCGTCGATACCCTCCGGCAGTGCCCGCAGTCCGGCCTTGAGCGATGTGCTGAGGCCATCGGCATAATTCGGATTATGCACGGCCAGCAGGTCGCGGCCCATCAGCAGCGGGCTGATGGCATCGGTCTCGTGGCCGGTAACGACGACGGTTGTGCAGATATCAGCACCTTGCACCGCGTCGAGCGCGTGCGTCAGCATTGGCTTGCCTGCCACAGGCTGCAACAACTTGTTGGCCGTGCCCATGCGGCGGGATTGGCCAGCCGCCAGCACCAATGCCGCAATGCGGGGCGCCCGTGGCGCTTCTGCGGCAGTGCCATCCGGCTGGGTCGCGCGCGGGTGGCCGCGTGATGGGATTTCCGCCAGCAGGCCGCCCGCGCCCATGGTCATGATCTGTTGCGGGCCGACGGGCAGATTGGCGCAAAGCCGGGCCAGGACCCAGTCGAATCCGTTCAGCTTGGGCGAGCGGGCGCAGCCGGGCAGGCCGACGACCGGCAGGCCGTCAATCTCGCCCATCAGGATGAGGTTGCCGGGGTCGACCGGCATGCCGAAATGGCGGACCTTGCCGCCAGCGGCAACGATGCCGGCCGGCAGGGCATCCTGCCGGTCCACAATGGCCGAGGCGCCGGCGATCAGTACGAAATCCGGGGCATCCGCCAATGCCTCGCGCACAGCTTCCGCAATCGCATCGGCCGTGTGGCTACAGCGCCGCTCACTCGTGAGGCTCGCGCCAAGGGGGGAGAGCCGGCTGCGGGTGATTTCCACCGTCTTGTCCAGCACGCTAGGCTTGACGCTCGGCAGCGTGCTTTGCACCAGAGCTACGCGTTTCGGCTGGAAGGCGGCGACCTGAAGCAGCGAGGCGGCGGTTGGCGCGGCGATGGTTTCGATCCGGCGCAATACGGTTTCCGAGGTCGCAAACGGAATGATCTTCACCGTCGCCACCATTTGACCGGCTTCGACGGTGGCAAACGGCTCCAGCGTGGCAACGGTGGCGCTTTCATCCACCAAGTTGATCCGGTCGAGCCTGGTACGGTCCAGCGTCAGCACGCCCGCGTGTTCGGCGAACAGGTTCACCCGCCCGGTAAACGGGGTATTGGCCCGCACGCCATCGCCGCGGAACAATCTGGCGATGCGGTCCGCAGCTTCGTCCTCGCCAACCTCGCCCGGCTCCAGCCGGACGGCCACCACCTCGGCAATGCCGGCCTCAGCCAGTGTCTCTATGTCAGCATCGCTGAGCAGGCGGCCCTTTTTCAGGGTGCGTTTGCCGGCCTTGACCGAATGTGCGAGCAGTGCGCCCGCTGCCTCCGCCAGAGGGGTAGGGCCGAATTTCATTCTGGCATTCCGTCCCTAAGCTGCCGCCTTCGCCTTCACGGCCTCACCCTCGCCCAGATAAAGGACCTGGGTGATCTGAGCCATGATGGCAATGGCGATTTCCGCCGGCGCCCGGCCGCCCAGATGCAGACCGATGGGGGCGTGGATTTTGCCGATTTGCTCCTCCGTCAAACCGGCGGCCGTCAGGCGCTCCACCCGGCTGGCATGGGTTTTGCGGCTGCCGAGCGAGCCGACATAGAACGCATCCGACCGCAGCGCGACTTCCAGTGCCGGATCGTCCAGCTTGGGATCATGGGTCAGGGTCACGACTGCGGTTCGGTTGTCGGGCTTGAGCGCCGTCATGGCTTCGTCCGGCCAATCCTCGTTCAGGTTCACGCCGGGGAAGCGCTCCGCCGTGGCGAAGGCGCCGCGCGGATCGATGACGGTCACGGCATAGCCGGCAGCGCTTGCAATCTGCACCAGCGGCTGGGTGATATGCACGGCACCGACGATGATCAGACGCCGCGGCGGGTTGTAGACATGCAGAAAATAACGCTCGCCCTCATGCGCGATGGCGTGGCTGCGGTCCTGGCGCTGGGCCTGTTCCGCCGCTTCGCCAACTTCCACGGCCAAGCCGGTTGGCCCTTCGATCCCGTCAGGCGTCCAAAGCCAGTCGGCACCCGAATCGAGGTGAACGATGCGGACCAGGGGCTTGTTTTCGGCCCGTAACGCTACCGCCTTTTCGAACAGAGCAGATTGCATGTCAGTGTTCCACCCGTTCGATATAGATTTCCAGCTTGCCGCCGCAGGCGAGGCCGACTTCCCAGGCTTGGTCGTCGGAAATGCCGAAGTCCAACAGCCGCGGCTTGCCGTCAGCGATGACCTCCATCCCCTCGGTCACCACGGCGCCTTCGACGCAGCCGCCGGAAACCGAGCCCATGAAGGCGCCGTCCTCGTCCAGCACCAACTGGCTGCCGACACCGCGGGGTGCCGAGCCCCAGGTGGAAATCACAGTGGCAACGGCCACGCCCTTGCCGTCCGTCCGCCATTCGCGCGCCTGGGCGAGGATCGCATCGGCTTCGGCGTTGGTTAAAGTGTCGGGGTTTACAGTTTGCTCCGCCATTCTCGCATGCCTTTCTGCAAGTTTACATCCGATGCCGAGAGCGCGCCGGCCAAGTCGCCGAGGCTTTCCAGGTTATGGACGGGCCGAAAATCATCGACATGGGGCAACATCGCCCTTGCACCTGATGATTTGGGCTGAAAGGCGTCGTAGCGCAAGAGCGGGTTAAGCCAGATCAGGCGGCGGCAGGACTTGTGCAATCGCTGCATCTGTTCGGCCACGCCCTCCGCTGCCTCCCGGTCGAGGCCGTCGGTGATCAGCAGCACCACCGCGCCCTGGCCCAGCACGCGCCGCGACCAGTGCATGTTGAACTCCCTCAGCGCTGCGCCGATGCGCGTGCCGCCGGACCAGTCCTCCACCTGCTCGCCGATCTTGGCCAGCGCCCGGTCCACCTCCCGGTCGCGCAGATAGCGGGTGACGTTGGTCAGCCGCGTGCCGAACAGGAAAGTGTGCACCCGGTCGCGGTCGTTGGTAAGTGCGTGCAGAAAGTGCAGCAGCATGCGGGCATAGCGTTCCATCGAACCGGAAATATCGCAGAGCACCACCAGCGGCGGCGGCCGCGTCTTGCGGCGGCGGTATTGCAACGGGATCGAATCGCCGCCGCCGCGAAGCGCCTGTCGCATGGTGCGGCGAAGGTCGGCGCGGGCGATGCGGCTGGTAGGCTCGTAGCGGCGGGTGGGCAGTTCGGCCAGTGGCAAAGCCAAGCGTGCCATGGCGCGCTTGGCGAGGTCCAACTCCTCCGTGCTCATTTGCTCGAAGTCTTTGGTCTGGAGCTGTTCGCGGGCGGACCAGGTCATGTCCGCCTGGATTTCGACCTCTTCTTCCTCCTCCTGAATTTGGTCGCGCGGCGGCATCATCGCCTCGGCCAGCCGGCGCTGGAGCGGCTCGCCCTCCTCCTGTTTCGCCGGGTCGTCGATGGCGAGGGTGGGCAACATCAGATCGATCATCCGGTTCAGAATATCCGGATTGCGCCAAAACATCTGGAATGCCTGGTCGAACAGTTCGATCTGATCGTGCCGGCTGATGAGGGAGGCTCTCAAGGCCCAATAGAAATCGCGGCGGTTGGTGATATCGATGGCTCGCACCGCCTCCACCGCCCGCAGCATCTGGCCGGGCCCCAGCGGCAGGCCGGCGGCCCGCAGCGTGCGCACGAAATGCATGATGTTTTCGGGCAGGCGGCCGGTGATGTTCCCGGGGCTTGACCCTGGGGCGAGTCCCGGGCTTGACCCGGGATCTCTTTCCGAGGCTGGCTCGGAAGGAGGCCCCGGATAGCCCTCCGGGCTTCCGGGGATCATGGCCTACAGCCCCTCGCGCCGTGCCTGGGCGAGGCTTTGGTTGACTTCTGTCAGGATGCGTTGCGCCTCCGAGCCTTGCAGGCGCTGGATGTCGTCTTGGTATTTCAGCAATACGCCCAGCGTGTCGTTCACTACGGTGGGGTCTAGCACCAGGGCGTTCAACTGCATCAGCGCATTGGTCCAGTCGATGCTTTCGGCGACGCCTGGCAGCTTGAACAGGTCCATGCTGCGCACCTTTTGAATGAAGCCGACAATCTGCTGGGTCAGTTCCTCCGGCGCGCCGGGCGCTTTCAGACGCAGGATTTCAGCCTCGCGCTTCGCATCCGGGTAATCCACCCAGTGGTAGAAGCAGCGGCGTTTCAGGGCGTCGTGAATCTCGCGCGTGCGGTTGCTGGTGATGATGACAATGGGCGGTTGCTCGGCCTTGATCGTGCCCAACTCGGGGATCGTGATCTGAAAGTCGGACAAGACTTCCAGCAAGTAAGCCTCGAACGGTTCGTCCGTGCGGTCCAGTTCGTCGATCAGTAGGACCGGCGGCCCTTCAAGGCTCGGCTCCATCGCTTGCAGGAGCGGGCGCTCGATCAGGAATTCGCGGCGGAAGATATCGTCGGACAGCGTCTCGCGGTCCGCATCGCCCATGGCCTCCGCCAGCCGGATTTCGATCATCTGGCGGGCATAGTTCCACTCATAAACGGCGCTGGCGACATCCAGGCCCTCATAGCATTGCAGGCGGATCAGGCGGCGGTTGAGTTGCGTGCTCAGGACTTTGGCGATCTCGGTCTTGCCGACGCCGGCCTCGCCTTCCAGGAACAGCGGTCGGCCCAGCTTCAGCGCCAGGAACAGTGACGTGGCGAGCGAGCGGTCGGCGACATAACTGCCGCCTGCCAGCAGACCGGCAACGCCATCGACGGAGTCGGGAAGGGGCAAAACAGCCTCGTTCAAGCGATGGAGGCGACGGCGCGGCGTGCCATCACGCCGACCAGATGGGCGCGGTATTCGGCGCTGGCGTGAATGTCGCTGTTCATGTCTGCCGCATTGCCCTGCATACCGGCAATGGCATCGGGTGAAAAGTTGCCGGCGAGTGCCGCTTCCATCCCGCCATGGCGGAAAACGCAGGGGCCGGCGCCGGTCACTGCGACGCGGACACCACCGGCAACCTCCGCCACAAATACGCCGACGACGGCATAGCGGCTGGCCGGGTTTGGGAACTTGGCGTAGGCGGCGCGCTTCGGCTTTGGAAAGCGGAATTCCTGAATGATTTCGCCGGGCTCCAGTGCCGTCTCGAACATGCCGGTGAAAAAGTCGTCGGCCGCAATCTCCCGCGCGTCGGTGACGACGGTGGCACCAAGGCCCAGCACGGCAGAAGGATAGTCCGCCGCGGGGTCGTTGTTGGCGACCGAGCCGCCGATTGTGCCGCGGTTACGCACCATGGGGTCGCCGATCATGCCCGCCAATTCGGCCAGCGCGGGGCAGAATGCCTTGACTTCCGCCGAATTGGCGACGGTGTCGTGTTTGGTCATGGCGCCGACGGCCAGCGTGTCGCCATCGGTACGGATGCCGGCCAAGTCGGCAATGCCGCCCAGGTCGATCACGTCGCTGGGCATGGCGAGACGTTGTTTCAGCGTCGGGATCAGGGTCATGCCGCCGGCCATCAGGGTCGGGTCTTCGCCCTCGCCCAGCCTGGCCTTGGCTTCGTCCAGCGAGGCGGCGCGGTGGTAAGTAAACTCGTACATCGGACCTGGGCTCCTAGCCGCTTTGGCTCACGGCTGACCGTTCATGGCGCGGGCGCCGGCCATGATGGATTTGACGATGTTGTGGTAGCCGGTGCAGCGGCAGAGATTGCCTTCCAGCCACTCCCGAACGTCCTGCTCGCTCGGCGCCGGGTTGCGTTTGGCGAGTGCGGTGCCGGACATGATCATACCCGGCGTGCAGAAGCCACATTGCAAGCCATGGTTCTGGCGAAAGGCTTCTTGCATGGGATGCAGGTCGTCGCCGTCGGCAAGGCCCTCAATCGTCGTGACCTCTGTCCCTTCCGCCATCATCGCCAGCAAGGTGCAGGATTTCACAGCCTCGCCGTTCACATGCACAGTGCAGGCGCCGCACTGGGTGGTATCGCAGCCGACATGCGTGCCGGTCAGGCCCAGGTGATCGCGCAGGAACTGGACCAGCAGGGTGCGGCCCTCGACCTCGCCGGAAACCGGCTTGCCGTTAACGGTCATGGAGACGGAAGGCATCGGCTTGCTTCTCCTAGGAGGGAGGAGGATTGGATATTCGAACATGAACATGGCGGCGTGCGGGCCGCCGGTCAACGCCGCAATCGCACGTGAAAGCGCGCCCGCGGCAGCGGCAAGCCCGGTTGTCAGGTCAGGAAGATCACCAAACCGAGGATCACAACGGCCGCGCCGGCAATCCACATCCATTGTGGCACGCCCTTCGCCGCGTACTCTGTCGATTCCACGACATCGGCAACGTCGTGGGCCACTTCCGAGGCGGCATCCTCTACGGCATGTTTGGCGCTGTCATAGGTTTCCTCTGCCAGTTCCTCCGCTGCGACCCCCATGGCAGGCATGCCGTCGCCATGTGGGTGCGGGGCCTCAGCAGTGGCGCCGACGCCCTGCTTCTCCGCCACGATCTCGGAGAATTTCGCAAAAAAGTCGTCGGCCATCTTCTTGGCCGTGCCGTCAATCAGGCGCGAGCCGATTTGGGCCAGCTTGCCGCCGACAGAGGCGTTGGCTTCGTAGGTGAGGACGGTCTCGTCCCCGTCCTCGGCCAGTTTGACGGTGGCGCTGCCCTTGGCGAATCCGGCGGCGCCTCCTGTGCCTTCACCCTCGATCCGGTAGCCGTTCGGCGGGTCGAGATCGTGCAATTGCACCTTGCCGGAAAAACGGGCGCTGACCGGTCCGACCTTGGCCCGGACCTTGGCTGCAAAGCCGCCGTCGTCATCCGCGGTCAATTCCTCGCAACCCGGCAATGCAGCCTTCAGGATTTCGGGGTCGTTCAGTGCTTCCCACACGGTTTGCCTTGGGGCAGGAATGCGGTATTCGCCGGACATCTCCATTGGTTTATCCCTCTCGTGCAAGCCGGAACGGCGCAGGCCCAAAGAAGTCGCGCCGCATTGAGATCTGACCGTAGCGGGCCGATGCACGGGGTGCAATCGCACTTCCGTTGCGGCTTGATGCAGGGACAGCCCTCACAAAAGGATTGCATTGACCGGGTTTGCCTTCGTAAACCCAAGCGATATCACGTGCGGAGCAGGCGCGACGGGCCTGCTGCCGATCCGCCAAGTTCAGAACTGGGAGGACGGTCTAACATGACCGCTTTGCGCACTATTGGTTTGGCTTTGCTCGCCATTGTATCGACGGCGGGTTCTGCCTTGGCGGCCGGTCCCGGCGCGCCGCATTTGGATGGCGGTGAACTGGGACTGATCTGGATTGTGCCCTTTGTCGGCATTCTGCTGTCGATTGCGCTGTTTCCGCTGCTGGCCCCGGAGTTCTGGCATCATCATTTCGGCAAGGTTTCGGCATTCTGGGCAGCGGCGTTTCTGATTCCCTTTCTCGCGGTTTTCGGCTTCGAGCTTACGCTGTACGAGGTCGTTCACGTGCTCCTGCTGGAGTACATCCCGTTCATTATCCTGCTGTTGTCGCTGTTTACCGTGGCGGGCGGCATCCGGTTGACGGGGCGCTTGGTTGGCTCTCCGGTCGTCAATACCGGCATTCTGCTGGTCGGTACCGTGCTGGCAAGCTGGATGGGTACCACAGGGGCGGCCATGCTGCTGATCCGGCCGTTGCTGCGTGCGAACGAAGGCCGGCGCTACAAGGTGCACTCCGTCGTTTTCTTCATCTTCTTGGTTGCGAATGTCGGCGGATCGCTGACCCCGTTGGGCGACCCGCCGCTGTTCCTGGGCTTCCTGAAGGGCGTATCGTTCTTTTGGCCGACGACGCACATGTTCCTGCCCATGCTTTTGGTCTCGGTGATCCTGCTGGTATTGTACTACTTGGTTGATACTGTGCTGTTTAAACGCGAAGGCCCAGCGACGGAGCCCGCAGCGAGCGACGGCGAGGCGCTAGGCCTCACCGGCACGGTCAACTTCCTGCTGCTGGCCGGCGTGGTTGGGGCCGTGCTGATGAGCGGGATCTGGAAGCCCGGTATCTCCCTCGATGTCTATCATGTGCCGTGGGATCTGCAGAATATCGTTCGGGATGCCCTGCTTCTGGCGATTGCATATATCTCCTGGAAAGTGACCGACCGGGCGAACAGGGATGCCAACGGGTTCACCTGGTTCCCCATCCTGGAAGTTGCCAAGCTGTTTGTTGGCATTTTCCTGACCATCGTTCCGGCGATCGCGATATTGAAAGCCGGTGCCGATGGCGCACTGGGGGGTGTTGTTTCCCTGGTGACCGCACCCGATGGCAGCCCGGTGGATGTGATGTACTTCTGGCTGACGGGCATTCTGTCCAGCTTCCTCGATAACGCGCCGACCTATCTGGTGTTCTTCAACACCGCCGGTGGTGATGCTGCCCACCTGATGACCGATATGGCCCGCACGCTGCTGGCAATTTCCGCGGGCGCGGTATTCATGGGTGCCAATACCTATATCGGCAATGCTCCCAACTTCATGGTGCGGGCAATTGCGGAAGAGCAGAACGTCGCCATGCCTAGCTTCTTTGGCTACATGGTATGGTCGTTTGGCATTTTGATGCCGATTTTCGGCCTTATTACGCTCGTATTTTTCCTCTAGATCACCTATGTTGGCTGCAAATGTGGCTGGTTCTGCGCAATGCAGGCCAGCGACACGATTGCGCAAGCAAAGGCAGCCAGAGGATGCAGTTGAAAGTTTTGGCAGGAGCTGCGGTCGGCGCAGCGCTATTGGTAGTGCTTGTGGCAAGCCCGGCAAAGGCAACGTGTCCGCACACTAAGGTCGAAAACGTGTATGCAACATGCCTGGGTGGGAAATGCCCGCCAGGCATTCATGCGTACTGGGCCACGATCGAGAACCGATTCCCGCATAAGCTTTACATCACCTACGCATTCCGGTCCGGCAAGCGGAACACGTCGATCATCCCTGGCGGTCTGGAGTTGCAGCCGAATTCGGCAATTCGCCAGCCAATCGGCATCGGCCGCACGGTTTTGCCGCAGGAGGAACACGAGGTCCGCACCGGGCGGCTGCGCATCCTGGAATGCGGGACCGATCCGAATATCCGCTACAAATGGCGTCTCAAATAACACGGCAGCGATTCACGAATTTGCAGCCGCGTCGCTGACACGGCGAAGGAAGCGGGCCGCATGCAGAATGCTGGTTTCGTCAATGCCGTGGCCCAGCCCTGCGATCACATGGCTCTCGACCTCCACGCCGGCAGCACGCAGGGCTTCGTTGGCCTTTTCGAGGCTATCGACCGGCACAACGTCGTCATCCGCCCCGTGCGCCAGCATGACCGGCGGGCGGCAGGTCATTTCATCCGCCAGCAGGTGCGCGGCCATCAGCCGGCCGGCAAAGCCGACGATCGCCCGCGGAGCCACCGGCCGGCGCAGGCCGGAGTGAAGGGCCATCATCGTGCCCTGGCTGAAGCCAAGAATATACAACTCCTCCGGCGGCACGTTGTGGGCTTCCAACTGCACGTCATAGAACGGCTGCAAGATCTTGTTGGCGAGCCGCGCCCCCTCCAGCCGGCGGGCGCTATCGGCATCCCAGACATCAAACCATTGGAAGCCGAATGCCGACATCGCACACGGGAACGGCGCATTCGGGGCGACGAAGGCCGCATCCGGCAGGACCTGCCCCAGTATGGGTGCAAGGCCGATCAGGTCTTCGCCATCGGCTCCATAACCGTGCAGCATCACCACCAGCTGTTTGGCGAGGCCGCCGCTGACCGGATGATAGTGATGGCTCATCAGGGTGGTGCCTTTGGCTTCCGGATCGACGGGCATGGCTTGGCTCCTGCGGTTCGGCGTGCAAGGTTGCTGTCTGGCAGCACCCTAACGCCCCGGACCCATGCTCGTCACCCGCTTTGCCCCAAGCCCGACCGGCCAATTGCACCTTGGCAGTGTCTATAGCGCCCTGTTCGCCTGGCGGTTGGCCCGGCGGGCGGGTGGGCGGTTCCTCGTGCGGATGGAGGATATCGACCGGACCCGGTGCAAGCCCGAGTTTGCGTCGCGCATGCTGGACGATCTGGCCTGGCTTGGCCTGTATTGGGATGGACCCGTGCGCTATCAGTCCGCCCATTTCGAGGATTACCGCGCGGCGCTCTTGAAACTTGATGGTATGGGCCTGCTCTACCCTTGTTTCTGCACCCGCGCCCAGATTGCAGCGGAAATCGCCGCTGCCGGTGGCGCGCCGCATGGGCCGGACGGGCCGGTCTATCCGGGCATTTGCCGTGGTCTCGACCGCAGAGAGGCGGAGGCCCGCATTGACGCGGGCGAGCAGCCGGCTTGGCGGTTGGATATGTCCTTGGCTGTCGCTCAAACCGGGCCGCTGGCATTTCATGACTGTGGCCGGGGCGGCATCGCCTGCGATCCTTCACATTTCGGCGATGTGGTCCTGGCGCGGAAGGATTCGCCGACCAGCTATCATCTGGCCGTTACGGTGGACGACGCCTTGCAGGGCGTCACGCTCGTCACCCGCGGCGAAGATCTGCTGGATGCCACGGATATTCACCGCTTGCTGCAATCCCTACTTGGCCTGCCAGAGCCTGAATACTGGCATCATGCCCTGCTGCTGGGGCCGGACGGCAAGCGTTTCGCCAAGCGGGACCGCAGCGTGAGCGTGCCGGACCTGCGTGGTGCAGGCCAGTCCCCGGCGGAGGTGCTGGCCATGGCGGAGGCTCTGGTTCCGCAGCCATGACGCGGGGCATCTGGTCCTAGCGAAGCGAGGCTGGCACACTGGCTTCAAGCCAATCAAGCCAAGCCTCCGAGGAAACTTCCCATGCCCCTGGACTACGAAAAGCGCGACGGCGTCGCCTACATCACCATGAACAATCCGGCCAAGGCCAACATCCTGGACAAGCAGATGTCCGATGACATCTCCGCCGCGTGGATCGATTTGTGGGAGGACCGGGATGTTCGCTGTGTCATCGTCACCGGTGCCGGCGACCGGCATTTTTGCGCGGGGCACAATCTGGCCGCCCGCCCGGACCTGACTGCGGAGGACAAGGAATACCTGCGCACCCAACGCATCTTCTGGCCGTTGGCCGGCACGGTGCACGGCCAAACTACCGGCGTCGACGGCCGCATGGGCGATCACTATCCGCGGGTATGGAAGCCGGTCATCGCCGCGGTGAATGGCTGGGCGGCGGGCGCTGGCCTCTACATGGTGCTCGCGTCCAGCGACATTCGCATTGCCAGCGCGGAGAACGCCAAGTTCAAATTCGGCCTGACCTCGCAAGGGTGGCTCGGGCATGGGCCGGGCGCGAGCCTGCTGATCAAGCAGCTTCGCTATATCGATGCCATGAAAATGCTGCTGACCGACGAGCCGATCATGGCGGACGAGGCGTTGCGGATCGGCTTGATCAATGAGGTTGTGCCGCATGACAAGCTGATGGAGCGGGCCGAGGAGATGGCGCGCAAGATCGTGAAGATGCCGCCCGTCGCCGTGCGCATGATGAAGGAATTTATGGTTCGCTTCGGCGACCTGCCGACGGATCAGGCCTGGCATGTGCAAAACCTGATCAACAATCTGCTGATCCAGACCACGATGGATGGCGAGGAGGGGCGGGCTGCCTTCAACGAAAAGCGCGCCCCTGACTTCACCGGCACGCTGCGGCGCCGCGGCGACCCATGGCCGGAATTGAGCGAGGAAGAAGCGGCAAGGCTCGACGAGGCCTACCGCAGCGGCGAGTATTAGGGACAGGCGCCTGAAGTGTGCCTTAACGCGCCTCAGCCTATTATGCCGGCCGTTCGCAGGCGGGTGCAATCGTCGGCGGCAATGGCGAGGATTTTGGCCAGAATATCGTCCGTATGCTCGCCGAGCGCCGGCGCTCGACCATTGGCGCGGCCGAAACTCGCCTGCCAGGGCAGGGCCGGCAGAATGCCGGGACTGGACGCTTCCCAAAAACCGCGGGCGTTCAGGTGATTGCACGCCACAAGGTCGGCAGAGGAGGCGGCAGATGCAGCGGCAATCCCTGCTGCTGTGAGGCTGGCTGTGACCTGCTCTGCGGCTTGCGCCCCGCTCCAGGCCGTGATGGCAGCGTCTATGCGCTCGGCCTTCGCCTGACGTTCGACAAGAGAGTGGGCGGCCGAGTTTGCCAGCCCCGGAACCAGCCGGCAAAATGCCTGCCATTCGCTGTCGGTCCGCACGGCCAGCGCCACCCAGGCATCCTTGCCCTGGCAGGGATAGACACCGTGCGGGCTCATCGCCGGGTCGCCGTTTCCCCTTGGTTTCGCGCTGCCTTCGGTTTGTGCTGCCAACACCGGCTCGGCGAGGGTCCAGAGCAGGGCTTCCACCATGGAGAGATCGACGCGGGTGCCGCCGCCTTGATGCGCGCGGCGCCAAAGGCTGGCAGCTGCCAGGAAGGGAAGCAGCAGGCCGCACATCGGGTCGAGCCAGGCAAAGCCGACGCGCGGAGGGCGCTCCGGGTGGCGGTTCAGGCCTGCAAAGCCTGAATAGCATTGCAGCAGCGTGCCATAGGCGACGGCCTTGGCCTCCGGCCCAGTCCGGCCCAGGCCGCTGGCCGAAATATAGGTCAGGTCGGGATTCAGCGCCTGCAGGCCAGCTGCGCCCAAGCCCAGTCGGTCCATGACGCCGGTGGCAAAATTTTCGATGACCACGTCGCATTCGGCGGCCAGGCGCCGCGCAATTTCCACCCCTTGCGGCCGCTTCAGATCCAGCACAATGGCTTTCTTGGCCTGCCCCAACACCGTGTGCAGTTCGGAGCCGCGGCCAGGGTCGCCCGGCCCCGGTGCCTCGACCTTAATCACCTCGGCACCCAGCGCCGCCATGTGTCTGGTTGCGGTCGGTCCGGCAATGACCCAGGAAAAATCCAGCACGCGCAGGCCGGAAAGGGGCAGCGGGCCATGCTGCGGCAGCGGTTTTGGCCCGGCCGTGGCATGCGCCAGGTGCACTGGCAGGCTGGGGCATTTCAGGCCGTTCACCGTGCGCCAGAAATCACGTTCCGCCAACTGCGGCGAGGCGAACTGTTCGGCCAAGTCGCGCAGCGGGAAGCTGGGGACGTGCGCGGCTTGTGCCGTGTCCGCAATCGATTGTTTCAGATGCTGACGGCTCCATTCGCTCATCAGGGCGTGCAGTGCATCCCAATTGGCGATGCGGTCGGCCTTCCTGGCAAAACGGGGATCGGCGCCCCATTCGGGTGAGCCCATGGCTTTCAGCCAAGCCTGCCACTGCTTTTCCTCTCGGGGAGAGATGGCGGCGTAGCCGTCGCTGGCGGGCAGAATGCAGACGGTGGCGCCGTTGCCATCGGCCACGCGCTGGCGTTGCCACGAACGGCCGGTCTGGCCGGCACGCGCCAATTCAGTCATGGCAAGGGTGGCGAGCGCTTCCTGCAGCGAGACATCCACCACAGCCCCCGGCGTTTGCCCAAGTGCTGCGTGCAGGCCGGCGCAGGCGGCGGCCAGGCCGCCGATAAAGGCGGATTGGCGGCCGGTTGCACGCACCGGCGGCTCCGACAGGTCGTCCACCTGCCCGGTCAGCATGCGCATGATACCGCTTGCCGCCATCAGGGTGAGGTCGGTTGCGGGCTCCTCCGCGCGCGGGCCTGTCTGGCCGAATGGAGAGATCAGCACCAGCGCGGCATCGGGGTTCAGCCGGCGCAGTGCATCCGCTGCAAATCCCGTGGCTGCCAGCGTTTGCGGCGAGCCCTCGGCGACGACCATGTCGGCCCCCGCCACGGCCTCCGCCAGCGGCATGGCCGGCTTGCCGTGGTTCAGATAGGCCGCGAGCGCCGTATCGGCGGCCGCACCCGCCGTTACGACGTCGGCGCCACAGTCGGCAAACAGCCGGCCACAGACCGCCGCTGCCAGTCCCGGGCCCAATTGGGCAAGGCGGAAGCCGGCAAGAAGGGGCGTGCCCACGGTCAATCCCGAAGCCACACCTCGACCGCCGCGCTGGTGATCACCGCCACATCGCCAATCGCCTCGTCCGGCACGTCCAGCCCGCCCTTGACCGGATTGACCGTTACATTGCCGACCGGAAACTGTTTCGCGATTTCGGCGGTATCCACCGCGCCGGGGTCTTGCACGCCAATGGTGGCGACTACGTCGATCTTGGTCTTGTCGATGTTGAGGGTGCGGATAAAGGTCAGCGAGGAATGGTGCAGCGCGTCCTGTACCGCCCGCACCGCGGCCTTGGTGTAGTTGCCGCCATGCAGATCGTTGCCGGCACCCATTTCAAGGATGATACGTTTGCTCGCCATGGGGCCTACTCCGCCGCTTCCGGGATGTCGAGATAGACGACCGCGGCGGCATGCGCGATCAGGGTGACATCGCTGCCGCTGGCATTTGGCATCCGCAAGCCGCCTTCAACCACGTCGCAGGTGCCGGTGCCGTGGGGGAGGACATCCAGCACCTGCTGTTTGTCCACGGTCTGCGGATTAGGCACGCCGATGGTAACGGCCACTTTCATCGCGTCGGCATCCTGGCCAACCGCTGCGCCGATGGTCAACGAGTTGTGCCAGAGGGCGTCTTTCAGTGCGCGCACGGCAGCCTTGGTGCTGTCGTCGCCGCGAATGTCGGTGCCCATGCCGATTTCGAGCACCATGCGTTTCCATGCCATTTTTGTTCTCTTAGGTTGCGATTGAGGGGATCAGCTTAGGCCATGCCGGGCCGGATCACCACCTTACAGGCTTCGCGGCGGCGGCTCATTTCAAAGCCTTCGATCGCCTCGCCAAGGGGGATTTGGTGGGTGACGATGGCGCCAAGCGTGTTTTGGTGTTCCGGTAGCAGCGGCAGCACCCGGTCCCAGCTATCCCGGCCGGCGCCGTGCGAGCCGCGCAGTTGCAGCTTGCGGCGCACGAACGGGGTGACATCGAAGCTGGCAGGGGCGGCGTGAATGCCGATGGCGGTCAGGATGCCGTAATCCTTCAGCAACCCCAGCCCCTGCGTGATGCTTTCGCCGAATCCGGTGGCCTCGAACACACGGTCGACCGAGCGTTCGTCGATATGGTCGGCTAGCTTCGGGCCGCCGTTATCCAGGTCGATGACGCGGTCCACGCCCAGTTCGCGTGCGATGCTAAGGCGGAGCGGGTCGTTCTTGCCAACAATGGTGACAGACCCGGCGCCGGCCTTCTGTGCGATAAAGGCTGTGGCAAGGCCGATAATACCCGGGCCAAGAACGACCACATCCTGCCCCGGTTCTATATCGCCGATCTGCACGGCCCGGTCGCCCACCACCAATGGCTCGGCCAGTGCTGCGATGTGTGGCGGCAGGTCCTCGCCTATCGGCAGACAGTTACGGGCCGGCGCACGCACGAACCGGGCGAAACCGCCATCCACCGACAGGCCGATGGATTTTTTCTGCACGCAAGTGTCGGGTTTGCCGGCAAGGCAACGCTCGCAAGTGCCGCACGAATAGCTGGGCATGATCACGACCGGCTGCCCTTCCGAGAGACCTGAAACACCGGGACCAAGTTTAGCGATGCGGCCGCTGAATTCGTGGCCCATCGTGACGGGCAGGGCAGGGATCAGCCATTCATAGCCGGGCGTCCACTCGTACATATGAACATCAGACCCGCAGATACCAGCGGCCTCGACCTCCACCAACACTTCGCCCTCATCAATCGAGGGCTCGGGGCGGTCGAGCAGTTCAGCGCCGAACGCGGGTTCGGTCTTTTGCAGGGCAAGCATGGCGTTTCCTCTTGGTTGTGAATCAGCCAGCCGGCATCAGTTTCAGCAGGTCGAGGCTGGTGTCGGCGATTTGGTCTGCGGTCGGGCTTTGACGAGCTTCCAACCAGCGTTTGGCCGCTGTGTAGGCGCGCGGGTCGTTCATCGCATCGACCGCCTTGATGCGGCCGGAGCCCGCGAAATACCAGACAGATTGCGCCCCCGGCTTGACGCCGGGTCGCACAACGGTCCGTGCGTAGCCGCGGCCGAGCCCGGCAATCTGCAACTTGCAGTCATACTGATCGCTCCAGAACCATGGCACCGGATTATAGAGTGTGTCGCTGCCCAGCATGGTTGCGGCCACAGTTTCCGCCTGATCGACCGCGTTCTGGACCGATTCGAGCCGGGTTGGCCTGCCGCGGAATGGGAAGATTGCGCAATCACCGGCGGCAAAAATATCGGGGTCGGTGACGCTGCGCCCCTGGGCATCCACCTCGACACCGTTTGCGGCAGCCAGGCCGGCGTCGGCAGCCAGTTGGGTGTTGGGCTGAATTCCGATGCCGACCACAACGAAATCCACCGGCAGGTTTTCCCCATTAGCGAGTTCTGCGGCCGTAACCCGGCCAGCCTCGCCCGTGAGGCGGGCAAGGCTGGTACCTTCGCGGATGGTGACGCCGTTGGCGGTGTGCAGATCGCGGAAATAGTCGCTGGTGGGCGGTGCGACGACGCGCTGGAGAATGCGGTCGGCCTGTTCCAGAACGGTGACGTTCAGTTCGGTTTTCGCGGCGACAGCTGCCGCCTCCAGCCCGATAAAGCCGCCACCGACCACCAGGACACGCCGGCCCGGTCTGAATTCCGCCCGTATCGCATTGACATCGGCGATCGAGCGCAGCGTGTAGACGCCGGCCAGATGCCCGCCTACCGCGGCCGGGAGCGGCCTGGCTGCCGCACCGGTGGTGAGCGCAAGCTTGTCGTATTTGAGGCGCTCGCCACTGGCCAGCACCACCGTCCGGTGTTCGCGGTCGATGCTGTCTACCGTCGTGCCGACGCGAAAGTCGATGCAGCGGTCGTTGTAGAACTCGGCGCGGCGCAGACACAACCGCTGCTCATCCATTTGACCCAGAAGGAATTTCTTGGAAAGTGGCGGTCGCTGATAGGGCGGTACCGGTTCTTCGCCAATCAATACAAGCGAGCCGTTAAATTCCAATTCCCGCAATTTCGCCACGAGCGATGCACCGGCTTGGCCGGCGCCAATTACAACTATCCGGTCGGTCATTCTGCTTCCGAACCTCACGCCGCTTTGTTTGTCGGGCTCCGACTTTAGTCTCCCGATGCAGCGTCGGGTAGGGGAGAGGTGGCCGGCTGCGGCAAAGGTTCGTATATCGCATTGGCCCGTGTCTCGAATGCGGCCACCATCCGCCGAACAGCCTCGTTGAAAACGACACCCGCCAGCCGCTGAAACAGCCGCGATTTGAACTCGAAATCAATATAGAAGTCGATGACACAGCCGCCGGGCGCGGGCTCGAACACCCAGTGGTTGTTGAGATAGCGCAACGGGCCGCTGGTATATTCCACGTCGATCCGGCTTTCGGGTTCAAGCGTGACCCGGCTGGTGAAGCGCTCGCGGATCATCTTGAAGCCGATGACGAGATCGGCGGTGATCACATTATCCTTTTGGCTGGTAATCCGGCTTGCGGTGCACCAGGGCAGGAATTCCGGATAGCGCTGGACATCGGCAACCAGCGCATACAGTTTTTCCGGCGGATAGGGCAAAAACCGGCGTTCGGCATGGGTGGGCAACAGGGGCCTCTCAGACCTTTGCGGCGGCGAGCTTGGCTTCGCGGGCTTTGCGCAGGGCCTCGAAATCGCTATCTGCGTGATAGCTGGATCGCGTCAGTGGGCTGGATGAGACCAGCAGAAAGCCCTTGCCGCGCGCCATGCGGGCATAGGCATCAAATTCCTCCGGCGTCACATAGTCCGCAACCCGGTGGTGTTTTGGCGACGGTTGCAGGTATTGGCCGATGGTCAGGAAGTCGACATTGGCAGAGCGCAGATCGTCCATCACCTGCGCGACCTGACTCCTCGTCTCGCCCAGTCCGACCATGATGCCAGACTTGGTGAAAACGCTCGGATTGTGATCCTTCACCTGGTCCAGCAGCTTCAGCGAGCCATAATACTTGGCGCCTGGCCGCACCTCGGGATAGAGGCCCGGCACTGTCTCCAGGTTGTGATTGAATACGTCCGGCGGGTTGCGCATGACAATATCGAGCGCACCCTTCTTGCCCTGAAAATCCGGCGTCAGGATCTCGATGGTGGTCTCGGGGCAACGCCGGCGGATGTGTTTGATGGTGCGGGCGAAATGGGTGGCGCCACCGTCGGGCAGATCATCCCGGTCGACGCTGGTAATGACCACATGGCGCAACCCCAGCTCCGCCACGGCCTCGCCGACTCGTTCCGGCTCGTGCGGATCGAGCGCGGGTGGCTTGCCGGTGGCGATATTACAGAAGCTGCAGGCGCGGGTGCAGACACTGCCCAGAATCATCATCGTGGCGTGGCGTTGCTGCCAGCACTCGCCGATGTTCGGGCAACCGGCTTCCTCGCAAACCGTGGCGAGTTTCTTTTCGGTGACGATCCGCTTGGTCTCGTTATAGACCTTGCCGACCGGCGCCTTCACCCGAATCCATTTTGGCTTGCGGCCGGATTCCTGGTCGGGCCGGTGCGCCTTTTCCGGATGACGCAGTGCCCGGTCGGCTGGGCCGTGCCGCGACGGGGTTTCATTGGCGGGGGCGAGGTCGGCCATCAGACAGCGGCCTTTCGTTCCATACGTATCATAAGGGCCTAGAAGTGGAGCGTCTGGCCGTAGGCGTCAAGGACAGCCTCGTGCATCATTTCGGACAGGGTGGGGTGCGGGAACACCGTGCCCATCAATTCCGCCTCGGTCGTCTCCAGGGTTTTGGCAATGGTATAGCCCTGGATCAGTTCGGTCACCTCCGCACCGACCATGTGGGCGCCCAGCAGTTCGCCGGTCTTGGCGTCGAACACGGTTTTGATCAGGCCTTCCGGGTCGCCCTGGGCGATGGCCTTGCCGTTGCCGACAAAGGGAAATTTGCCGACTTTGATTTCAAAGCCCTGCTCCTTTGCCTTCGCCTCTGTCAGGCCGACGCTGGCGACCTGCGGGCGGCAAAAGGTGCAGCCGGGGATGTTGAGCGTTTGCATCGGATGCGGGTCGCCCTTGCCGGCGATCTTCTCGACGCAGACCACGCCCTCATGCATGGCCTTGTGCGCCAGCCAGGGCGGGCCGGCCACGTCGCCTATGGCATAGACGCCGGGCTCATCGGTCTGGCACCACTCGTCGATGATGATGTGACCGCGGTCGACCTTCACTTTAGTCTTGTCGAGCGCGATATCCTCGACATTGCCGGTGATGCCAACGGCCATGATGACCTTTTCGACCTCTACGGCCTCGCTGCCGTCCGGAGTTTCCACGCTCGCCTTCACGCCGTCGCCGGACTTGTCCAATTCGGTGACCTTGGCTCCGGTGATGATCTTGATGCCACGCTTTTCAAATGCCTTGTGCACGAACTTGGCGATCTCCTCGTCCTCTACCGGCAGGATGCGGTCAACCACTTCCACCACAGTAACTTCCGCGCCCATGTCGGCGTAGAAGCTGGCGAATTCCATGCCGATTGCGCCGGAGCCGACAACTAGCAGCGACTTCGGAATGCTCTTCGGCACCATCGCTTCCTTGTAGGTCCAAACCTTCTCGCCGTCCGCCTCCAGCCCCTCCAGTTCGCGCGCGCGGGCGCCGGTGGCGAGGATGATATGGTCAGCCTTTAAGGTCTGTTCGTCGCCCTTGGCAGGCTTGACCGTCACCTTGCCGCCGCCGGCCAGCCTGGCCTCGCCGTCGATCACGGTGACCTTGTTCTTTTTCAGAAGGTGCGCGACTCCTTGCGACAGCTTCTTGGACACGTCGCGCGACCGTTTCACCACCTTCGCCGCGTCGAACGAGACATTGTCGGCGGAAAGCCCGAACTCATCCAGATTGTGCAGCAGATGATAAATCTCGGCCGAGCGCAGCAGCGCCTTGGTCGGAATGCATCCCCAATTGAGGCAGATGCCGCCCAGATGCTCCCGCTCGATGCAGGCGGTCTTGAGGCCAAGCTGCGCCGCACGGATCGCGGCGACATAGCCGCCAGGCCCGCCGCCGATTATGATGAGGTCGAAGGATTGCTCGCTCATATGGGCTGCCGCTCCCTGCCGCGTTTGTAAGGTGCGGGGACTATAGCGGCTAAGCCTTGCCCGCGTCTTTAACGCTTTTGAGGGACGGTCAGGCGACCGTGACCTCCAGCCGCCCCACGCCTTCGACCTCGCCCACCAGCCGGTCGCCCTTCACCACGGCGGCGACGCCTTCCGGCGTGCCGGTCATGATGATGTCGCCCGGGAGCAGTTCGAAATAGCGGCTGATATAGGCGATGGTTTCCGGCACATTCCAAATCATCTTGTCGAGCGTGCTGTCCTGCCGGCGCTTGCCGTTCACGTCCAGCGTGATGCGGTTCGTTGCGGGGTGGCCGATGTCGGCAGCCCGCTTCAGGCCGCTGCACGGTGCGGCGCAGTCGAACGCTTTGCCGATTTCCCACGGGCGGCCTAGTTTTTTGGCCTCTCCCTGCAGGTCGCGCCGGGTCATGTCCAGGCCGACGCCGTAGCCATAGACGCAGTCCAGCGCTTCGTTCTCTGGGATATCACGGCCGCCCTTTGCCAGCGCGACGATCATTTCCATCTCGTGATGCACGTCGGATGTGCCGGGCGGGTAAGGAAACTCGCCCTTTGTGGTGATGCTGGTTGCCGGTTTCATGAAAAAGAACGGCGGCTCGCGGTCGGGATCGTGCCCCATCTCGCGGGCGTGTTCCGCATAGTTGCGGCCGATGCAAAAAACGCGGGCGACGGGAAAGACTTCGTCTGTGCCGTCGATCGGCAGGGTGATGGGGGCAAGCGGCGGGATGGCGTAGCTGGTCATGGCAAGCGGCGTTCCGAATGGGCGAGGGACTGCGAAACAGTTTAACCGCTCGTGCCGCCGTTGCCAACGCGCAACAAAATGCCCCGGCGCGAGGCGGCGCCGGGGCAAGTGATGTCGGGGAGTGAATGGCAGGCGATGGCTTAGTTGCCGAGGCCGCCGAACTCATCGCTGGAAAGAACGCCATCGGCATTGCCGTCTGCAGCGGCAAATTGTTCTGCGGTCAGGTCCGGCATGACGGCTTTGGCTTCGTCCATGGAGACGGCGCCGTCACCGTTGGTATCGGCGTCCTCGAAAGCCACGCCGGCAGCGAGGGCGGGGCCGGCCAGCAGGAAGCCTGCGGTGGCAAGAACGGTCCAAAGTTTGTTCATGTTCGTCGTCCTCAAAGTTGGTACTGTTGCCGACCGGACATTCCGTCCGATCACGAGGACGGACAATGGCCAGCGATCCTGGCAGGAATTTGGAACTTTCAGGGTCGTTTGAAGAAATATGTTGCCCCGATCGGGCCGGACTGCGGCAATAATGGGGAAGCAAGGGCTGGCCACTCTGTCGGCGGGGCTGGCATGCGCAGCGCAATCCAATGCAGGCGTTGGAGTGGAACCAATGACGCAGGCTCGGGAAGCAAAAGACGCAATCGAAGCGCTGCCCGCTGCCTATGGCACCTGGCGCGGCAGCACGCTCGGGCGGATCACCGATGCCTTGGAGGAGCGGCTGCTTCTGGCCTGTCTCGGCTCTGTTCAAGGCAAACGCATTCTGGATGTGGGTTGCGGCGATGGCATTCTTGCCGTGAAGCTGGCGCAAATGGGGGCGGATGTAACCGGTATAGATGCATCGGCGCAAATGCTGGCCGCCGCCAGAGACCGCGCGGATGCAGCGGGCGTGAAACTGGACCTGCACACCGGCGAAATCGACGCGCTGCCGTTCGAAAGCGAAACCTTCGATGTGGTGATGACGGTTGCGGTGATGTGCTTCGTCAGCGATGCCGAACGCGCGGCGCGGGAACTGGTGCGATGCGTGCGGCCCGGCGGGCAACTGATGCTGGGCGAACTCAACCGTTGGAGTTTCTGGGCGACAGCGCGCCGCGTTCGGGGCTGGTTCGGTTCGACCGTGTGGCGGAAAGCCGAATTCCGAAGCCGGCGCGAATTGCTGGCACTGGCAAAAGCCGCGGGGTTGCGGAATGCCTTGGTCAAGGGGGCAATCTTCTATCCGCCCTTCGGCATTGCGGCCAAGCTGTTGGCCCCGTTAGATTCCGCGATCGGCCGCCTCACGACCGCAGGCGCGGCCTTTCTTGTGCTGACGGCAGAAAAGCCGTCGCCGAACAACCACTAGGGGAACCGCCATGACCGACCAGCCAAAACGCCGCCTGCGCTCCGCCGAATGGTTCAACGATCCAGACGACGTCAGCGCGACCGCGATTTATATCGAGCGCTACATGAACTTCGGGCTGACGCGGGAGGAATTGCAGTCTGGCAAGCCGATCATCGGCATTGCCCAATCCGGCAGCGACCTCTCGCCCTGCAACCGTATCCACCTGGACCTGGCCCAGCGGGTGCGGGAGGGCATTCGCGAGGCGGGCGGCGTCGCGCTGGAATTCCCGACCCATCCGATTCAGGAGACCGGCAAGCGCCCGACCGCGGCGCTGGACCGGAACTTGGCCTATCTCGGCCTTGTTGAGGTGCTGCACGGCTATCCTCTCGACGGCGTGGTGCTGATGACCGGTTGCGACAAGACCACGCCGGCGCTGCTGATGGCAGCGGCGACGGTGGATATTCCGGCGATCGTGTTGTCCGGCGGGCCGATGCTTGACGGCAACTACAAGGGCCGCCGTGTCGGCTCCGGTACCGTGCTCTGGGAGGCACGGCTCGAATATGCCGAAGGCAAGATCGGCTATGAAGAGTTTATCGAGGTGGTGGCGGCCTCGGCTCCCAGCATGGGCCACTGCAACACCATGGGCACGGCCACGACCATGAACAGCCTGGCAGAAGCGTTGGGCATGTCGCTGCCGGGCTGTGCCGCCATTCCCGCACCCTACCGCGAGCGTGGGCAGATGGCCTATGAGACCGGCAAGCGGGCCGTGGAAATCGTGTGGGAGGATCTGACGCCATCCAAGATTTTGACACGCGAGGCGTTTTTGAACGCCATTGCGGTCAATACCGCCATCGGCGGCTCGACCAATGCGCCGATTCACTTGGCCGCCATCGCCCGGCATGCAGGGGTGGAGTTGTGCCTGGACGACTGGCAAGCCCATGGCTACGACCTGCCGCTGCTGGTGAATTTGCAGCCCGCGGGCGAGTATCTGGGCGAGGGCTATCACCGGGCGGGCGGCGTGCCGGCGGTCATCAACGAGTTGATCGGTGCGGGCAAGATCATCAAAACGGCTCTGACCGTGAACGGCAAGACCATTGGCGAGAACTGCCTGGGCCGCGAGGCTGAAAATCGCGACGTGATCAAGGCCTATGACCAGCCCATGAGGGAGAAGGCCGGTTTTCTGGTCATGCGCGGCAACATATTCGACAGCGCCATCATGAAAACCAGCGTCATCGACGCCGACTTCCGCAAACGCTTCCTCTCTGAACCGGGCAAGGAAAACGTGTTCGAGGGCAAGGCCGTCGTGTTCGATGGGCCGGAGGACTATCACGCCAACCTGAACGATCCGGACCTGGGCATCGACGCGCGCACGGTTCTGTTCATCCGCGGCACCGGCACGCTCGGCTATCCGGGTTCGGCCGAGGTGGTGAACATGCAGCCGCCGGATGCGCTGATCCGCGCCGGGATCAAGAGCCTGCCGTGCATCGGCGATGGCCGGCAGAGCGGAACCAGCGGCTCCCCCTCCATCCTGAACGCCTCGCCGGAAAGTGCGGCCGGCGGCAATCTGGCCTTGCTGCGGAACGGCGACGCCGTGCGCATAGACCTGAACGCCGCGCGCGTGGACATGCTGATTTCAGACGAGGAAATTGCCCGTCGCCGCGCCGCCTATGTCCAGCCGGAATTCGACAACCATACGCCGTGGCAGGAAATCTACCGCCGGGATGTGGGGCAGCTGGAGACCGGCGGCGTTCTGGAATCGGCGGTAAAGTATCAACGGGTGCGCAACAAGACGCCCCGGCATTCGCACTGATGTTGGGTCCCGGCCACTGCGACCAGCGGTGCGCCGGGGGCCGTTGCCGTTATGAACAGCGGCCCAACATTCGCAATCAATCCTTGAGCTGCGCCGCCAGCCCGAATTGCTGGCCGTTGCGTTCAATCACCTGGATTTTGCCTTGCGTGCCCGGCTTGCCGGTGATGGAAACTTCGCTGAAGCCATAGCCGGCTTCCGCCGGAATGCGCATGATCCGTCCGCCGTCGATCTTGGTGACCTGGGGCAGGACGGTTACGACCTTGTCGTTTTCAATGTTGGCCATGGCGGTGGCCACGTCCTTGCCCATGCGGCCGAGCTTTTCGATGTTCACGCGGGTTGGGAAAATGATGGTGTATTCGCCCCGATCAGCGGCCGCGCAGGCCTCGGACGGTGTGATCCAGACGCTGTCGACGTTCTCCGAACCGTCGTGCTTGGCCAGTTGCCGCTCCGGCGTGCGGGCGCAGAAGAAATGCGTGTCGAAGCGTTTGGGCATGCCGGCGGGTGTGATCCAGTGGGCGAAGTGCGACAGCCGGTTTGCGACACAGATCAGATCCTCTGCCTCCAGAAACTGGCCAAAATCAAGTTCGTTGCTTTCCAGTTTGTCGCGGTAGTGATACAGCGCCTCGCACTCGTCCGCTTCCAGCACGTGATCGACGCCGGGGCGGCGGCAGAGCAGTAGGCCGGTTTCTTCGAACGCCTCGCGCACGCTCGCGACGCGGAAGCGCAGTTCTTCATCATCGTATTGCCCGGCCCCGTCGCAACGCGCGCGGACGACAGCGCTGCAATCGCCAGGATCGGCGCTGCCGCCGGGGAAAACCAGTGCGCCTGTGGCGAAGTCTATTTCGTGGTGGCGCTTCACCATAAAGACTTCCAAGCCATTCGGTCCGTCGCGCAGCATCATGACCGTGGCGGCCAGGCGCGGGGTTACGGGCTGTTTCTGTTCATCGCTCACGGGAGGTCAATCCTTGATAGGGCATGTTCCCCACCTTCTTACCCTCTATTCCGGCGCGCTGCATCCCCGGTGCGGCCGGGCCGTGGGTTTCTTGTGTTTCAGCCGGCAAGGGGGATGCCGGGAATCCATGGTTGATGCCCTCCGGTCAGTGGCCCATGTGTGGGTTACGGGCGGAGTAGATAGGATTCCCCCCGCGCTGCCAAGCCGGAGAGCCCGGCGGCAGCGAACGACTCAACAGCAATCGTTAGGAGGTTGCGATGCGAGTTAGTGAAATTATGAACCAAGGCTGCCAATACCTTTCCCCGACCGATACGGCCGTGCAGGCTGCACAGGTAATGGCCAATCACGATCTGGGCGCGGTGCCGGTGGCCTCGGATAACAAGCTGGTCGGCATGGTGACCGATCGCGACGTTGTCGTCCGCGGGCTCGCGAAAGGTCAGGATCCCAACGCAACGCAGTTGGGCGATCTGATGACCGACGCGGTCTACTATTGCTTCGACGATCAGGAATGTGCGGAGGTCGCCGCCAATATGGGCGAGATGCAAGTCCGCCGCATGCCGGTGGTGAGCCGCGAGAAGCAGCTGGTGGGCATGGTCTCCCTCGGAGACCTCGCCGCCAGCGGGCAGGGCAGTGCAGCCACGGCCGCTCTCAAGGGTGTTTCCCGGTAGGCTGCCCGCATCCTCCTGCCGCCGCCAGTTGCGGCGCCACGGCCAACGACTTTGGGGACGACGGAGCCGCCGTTGTCCCCATTTTCGTTGGGGGTCGCGGCAGTGGCGACAAGCCTTTGCGTTACCGAAGCGCAGCCGCCAGCACCTCCGCCACATGCAGGGCGCGGGTGCCGCTGCCATCCTTGATTTGGTGGCGGCAGGATGTGCCGTCGGCGACGATCAGGGTGTCCGCATCCGCCGCCCGCACGGCGGGCAGCAGGCTCGCTTCGGCCATGGCCTGGCTGACCTCCCAGTGCTTTGCATCATAGCCGAAACTGCCGGCCATGCCGCAGCAACTGGAATCGATCAGTGACGTTTCCAGCCCCGGCACAAGCCCCAGCACTTTCTGCACCGCGCCGATCACGCCGAAACTTTTCTGGTGGCAGTGGCCGTGCAGCAGGGCTTTCGATTGTGCGAGCGGCTTCAGGGCCAGTTGCAGCCGCCCGGCCATCGCCTCATCGGCCAGAAATTCCTCCAGCATGTATGCCTTGGCCGACAGGGCCTCCGTATCGGGGCCGTGCAGCATCGCGTGGAACTCATCCCTTAACGTTAGCAGACAGGCTGGCTCCAGCCCCACCACCGGCACGCCGGCCTCCACATAAGGCTTTAGCGCTTCGACCGTGCGTTTCGCCTCCACCCGCGCCTGTTCGACCATGCCAACCGATAGATAGGTGCGACCGCAGCACAGCGGCCTGCCGCCTGCTTCTACCGCATGAACCTGGTAGCCCGCAGCCCGCAGGACTTTCAGCGAGGCGCGCAGGATCCCCGGTTCGAACGCCGTGTTGAACGTGTCGGCGAACAGCGCCACGTCCCGGCCATTGCCCGCGAGCGGCCATGTCCCGGCCTCGACGCTGCGGAACGGGCTACCCGCCCATTGGGGGAGGGAGCGCGCGCGGTGGAAGCCAGCGACCTTCTCCCGCAGCCAGCCACTGTAAGGTATTAAGCTATTTAGATTAATTAATGGCGCAAACAGCGCTCCCCATTTCGCATAGCGCGGCAGGCTGGCGACCAGCCGGTCCTTGAGGCTCCACCCGTGTTTGGCGTGGTAGTGGTGCAGCACTTCGATCTTCATGCGGGCCATGTCGACGCCGGTCGGGCATTCGCGCCGGCAACCCTTGCAGCCGACGCAGAGGTCCAGCGTTTCCCGCATCTCCTCGCTGCAGATCGCATCCGGCCCGAGTTGACCGCTGAGCGCCAACCGCAGCGTGTTGGCCCGCCCGCGCGTCACGTGCTGCTCGTCCTGGGTGACGCGGAACGAGGGGCACATCACGTCCGGCGCCATCTTCCGGCAGGTGCCGTTGTTGTTGCACATCTCCGCCGCGCCCAGAAAGCCGCCCCACTCGCTCCAGTCCAGCGCGGTTTGCAAAGGCTCCTCACGGTAGCCAGGCTTGAAGCGGAACAGGTCGCGGTCGTCCATGCGCGGCGGGCGGACCACCGTGCCGGGGTTGAACAGTCCCTGCGGGTCGAACGTGTCCTTCACCTGCTCATAGGTGCGGGCAAGCTGCGGCCCCAGCATCTTTTCCGTGAATTCGGAGCGGACGAAGCCGTCGCCGTGCTCGCCGGAATGGCTGCCGCCGTATTCCGCCACCAGATCGAACGCGCCCTCCGCGATGGCGCGCATCTGCCTGGCCCCGGCCTCCTGCTTCAGGTTGATCACCGGCCGGACGTGCAGCAGCCCGACGCTCGCGTGCGCATACCAGGTGCCGGAGGTACCGTTCGCCTCGAACAGCTCGGTGAGCCGCGTGGTGAAGTCCGCCAGATGCTCCAGCGGGATGGCGCAGTCCTCGATGAAGCTGATCGGCTTGCCTGCCGACTTCATCGACATGACGATGTTGAGCCCGGCCTCCCGTACGCTCCAGACCCGGCCCTGCCAGGCGCCGTCCGTGACGCGCACGACTGCCCGGTCGTGGCCGAGGTCCGCCATCTTGGCTTCCAGTGCATCCAGCTTGGCGGCGAGGTCGCCCGCATCTTCGCCGGAAAATTCCACCAGTAGCAGGCAATCTGGGTTGCCGCGCACCACCTCCGCCATGGTGGCCGCGAACTGGGGCATCTCGCGTGACAGGGTCAGAATGGTGTTGTCCACCAGTTCGACCGCATCGGGGCCGAGCGTGACCAGTTCCCTGGTCGCCTCCATCGCGCTTCGGAAGGTGGGGAAGTGGCAGACGCCCAGCACCTTTCTCGCCGGCACCGGCTGCAAGTCCAGCTCCAGGCCCGTGAAGAAGGCGAGCGTGCCTTCGGAACCGACCAGCAGGTTCGCCATGTTGTGGCCGGCGGGATCGACGCGGTGCAGGTTGTAGCCGGCGACATGGCGCAGCACCTTCGGAATGCGCGCCTTTAATTCATCGCTGTTGGTGATCGCCAGTTTGCGCATCTTCTGCACGAGTTCGACATAGCCGGGCGAGCCCTGGCCGCCATCGAGATTGCCCGGCACCCAACCGAAATGGTGCGCCGAGCCATCCGCCAGGATCGCGTCGATGCTGCGCACATTGTCTACGGTCAGGCCGTAGCGGATCGAGCGCGCGCCGCTGGAATTGTTCGCCGCCATGCCTCCAATGGTGGCGCGGCTGGCGGTGGACGGGTCGATAGGGAAGAACAGGCCGCGTTTCGCCAGCGCCTTGTTGAGTTGCCCCAGCACCATGCCAGGGCGGACGCGAACGCGGCGGTTCTCTACATCCAGCGCCGTCTGGCCGTTGAACCAGCGGGCGCAGTCCACGACGATACTCTCGCCCACTGTCTGGCCGCACTGCGAGGTTCCGCCGCCGCGCGGCAGGACGGTGACGCCTTCCTCGCGCGCCAGGGTCAGAACCGCCTGGATGTCGGCGACCGATTTCGCGCGGACCACGCCGATCGGCTCGACCTGGTAAATGCTGGCGTCGGTCGCATAGCGGCCGCGGTCGAACGCGCCGAACAGCACGTCGCCTTCCACCTCGCGGCGCAGGCGTTCGGCCAAGCGGCTGTCGCCGACACGCTTGCCGGTTTGCAGGACGCTGGCGGGGGTATAGCCGTCTGGCATGGCTCGGGTTCCTGTCACTCGGAGGGCGGCTCGCTCTCCTCTAGCACTGTTTGCGCCAGAGGGGAGCGGCCGTTTCCGGGAGGCGCAACCCGCCCAGGCGGACTAGAAACGGATCACTGCATCCGCCGTCAGGCGCCAGTTGGTGAACTCGCCATTGTCATCGGTCAGCGGCAGTTCAATCGCCGTGCCGAATTGGATGCTGTCGGTAATGTGCATGCGGAAGCCGGCGGCGCCGGTGACGATGGTGTTTGAATCCTGCTGGCCCAGGCTGAACACGTCGAAGCCCGCTGCGGTCAGCGGCGTGCGGCCGGGATCGTTGAAGTGGTGAAATACGTTCACTTCCACCAGCGGATAAAAGCCACCCAGCAGGAAGTTTTCGAGCACGGCATAGTTCGCCTGCATCGAGCCAACCAACATTGAACTGTCTACATCGGAATCGATCGCGATGTGGGCGTTGGCGCTGGCCTGCACCTGGAAATTGCCCCATTGCTGGGCGCCCGAGACGAAGACGTTGGCAAAGCCGTTACCCTTGCCCTGGATCTGGAACGGTCCGGCATTCACGTCGCCTGTCGGAAATTCGTAGCGCGCGCCGAGGGTCAGGATTTGCCCGGCCTCGGGATCGTCGATCACGGCGTATTTGGCGCCGGCGGCGATGTTCAGAAAGCCACTGTCATCGGAAAACGCGCCGTAATTCACGTCGGCATAGCCGTCTTTCGTGGCGATCAGAGCCAGGCGGTCGGTCAGCGCATACCGGGCCTGCAATGCGATCACGTTGGCGTAATCGCCATTGGTGGCGAAGGTTGACGGAATATCATGGCGTATGAAGATCGGCCTCAGTTCGGTCGTGATGAACGGAGACTCGGCGAATGTCGGGTTGGTGACGGGCGGGATGTAGCGCATTGCCGTCGTTGCCGACTCTTCAGCCAAGGCCGCGGTGCTGCTGGCGGCAGAGCATAGCAAAGCGGCGATCAGGCCACGTTTCAGGGGCATGGGGTCGATCCTTTCTTCCGAGACGTGCCCGGGTTGTGAAAAAGCGAAGCTAACGGATGGACGCTACGCAGTCCGTTGCCCGGCGCATTTGATGCAAGTCAATGAGGGAGTGCGGGTGCGAACGATAGACGCGCTTTAGCGTTGCGCATTGTGGCGCACTGGCGATGCGTAGCGCGAACACGCTTCCCCGGTGTCCGGCGCAGTTGACAAACACGACGGCGCGCGATGATTTGCGCTGTAACGCAATAAGATGACTCGGACCGTGCAGGCCTTTGATAAGGACAAACGAACTGTGAGCGACCTGATCGGCATAATTCCCCCCATGACCACGCCATTCGACGGCGATGGCGAGTTGGACCCGGGCGGGGTCAGGGCGCAGGTGGATTGGTTGGTGGAGGCCGGCGCGCATGGCCTCGCGGCAGGCGGCTCCACGGGGGAGGGGCATACGCTCGATCCCGCGGAATTTCGCGATCTGATCGCCGCGACGTGCGAGGCTGCTGCCAGCCGCATTCCGGTGATCGCGGGCGTTATCGCCGACTCCACCCGCGACGCCATCCGCCGCGGCAAGGCTGTACGGGATATGAACGTCGCTGCCTTGCAGGTGACACCTGTTCACTATCTCTTTCGCCCCACCGACGACGCCATGGTCGATCACTTCCGCGCCATGGCGGAGGAAAACGGGCTGCCGATCATCATCTATAACGTCGTACCCTGGACCTATCTCTCACCGGCCCTGTTGTGCCGCATTTTCGAGGAGGTGCCGGGCGTGATCGGTGTGAAGCAGTCGGCCGGGGATCTCAAACTCTACGCCGACCTGCTGATCGATGCGCCGCCGCACGCCAGAATCTACAGCGCGGTCGATGCCCTGATGTATCCCTCGTTCGCGCTGGGCGGGCATGGTGCCATTGCGGCAATTCTTGCTGCCGCTCCGCACGCCTGTGTGCGGTTGTGGGATGCGGTGCGGGCTGGCGACCATGCGATGGCGTTGGACCTGCATCAGAAACTGCTGCGGCTGTGGAATGCGATGTTTGCCGACAACCTGCCGGCCTGCACGAAGTATGCCCAAAGCCTGCAAGGCATACCCGCCGGCACGCCGCGTGCGCCCATGCCTGCCGCCAGCCCGGAGCAGCGTATGGCGGTGCGTGATGCGCTGGAAGCAGTGGAAGCGGCGGACGTGGGTGTGCCGGCAGATATGCCGGCTGTTGCCTAGCGGTCTGATCGAAACGCTTGCGTCCGCAAGCACTTCGTGTGTCAGCCCACGATATCGACAAATTGGCGATTCCTGGCCGGCTCCTTTAAAGCTTATCGCGGCGAAGGATTGGGACGGGATAGCGGCTCTGGCGGGGACGGCAGCATCGCTGTAACGCCGAGTTCAAGCCGGCATTGCACTGTTGGCTGCAAACAGCTTTCGGGCAGGTTGAGCCAAGCCAAAACCGTGGATTGCAGCCAGGTATAGTTATCGTCGGACACCAGCCAGATCCGCCAGCCGCCGCCTTCCAGCAGCTCCGCCGCCATGCCTTCGTAATTTTCGGCCGGCAGGACGTCGTCGAGGCGGAACAGCGGGCGGCTTTGGAAACTGTCGGTTTCGTCCCAGCCAGGAGCGGCATATTCCAGGCGGCTGACGAAGACCGGGGGCAGCGGCCAGACCAGCGTGCGCGTCAGGATTAGCAGCCCGCCGTCCGGCAGGGCGAGGGCATCGACCGGCGGCAGGTCGGTCTGGTAGGTCATGTGCCTCTGAGTGCGGCCCTGATTGTCGAAGAGAACGGCGGCGGCCCTGCCGGTTTGCTCGATCATCGCCAGGCCGCGCCCGTCCGGCAACGCGGCCACCGCTTCCAGCCCTTGATTGCCGGCAAACCTGCGCAATGCGGAGCGCAGCATTTGGCGAGACGGCGCTGCCGTCAGGCCGATCCAGCCGGGTTTGTGCCAGGCCACCCGATTGGCGCCCTCGTAGGCGACCCACCAGCCGCCACCCGGCGCGAGGCGCAGGCTTTCCACATCCCTGAGATGGCGCTGCTGCGGGAGGCCGCCCAGCGCCTGGAAGCCAGTGACATGATGTGGCGATTGTTTGCCGATCCGCATGACCCAACCGCGATCGCTGACAGCAAACAACCGGTCCGTATCGGCAATCTCAAGCCCAGAGAGCCCGCCGAAGGCTGGCAGGTCTGGCCGCAGTATGGAAAAGCCTGCCGGCACAGGAACCGCACCGGCAGCGGAATTAGCCGGGCTGCTGGCGGCAATGCCTGCCACCAGCAGCCCGGCCGTCAGTCTCAGCCAGCGGCGGCGGTGGCCAGTCGGGTGGTGTAGACGACGGTATCCACCGTGATTTCGCGCCGCTCGCGGAAGCGTGCCAACGCATCCGCTGCTTTCGGGTCGGGATCGGGTCGCCAAAAGCGCGAAGCCTCCCAGGCGGCGTAGTCTGGATAGCGGGTCAGCAGGATCAGGCGGTCCATCGCCCGGTCGTGCCCGGTCTCGCGCCACAACGCACAGACTTGCGCGCCGAACACGTCTTCGAACTGGGGCCATGCTTCCGACGAGAGTTCAACGAAGCGTTCGATATCGTCGCGGCGCACCTCGAACACCCGATGGGCGAACATGCCGGGGCCTTCCGGTGCAATCGCATCGGCCGGGCGGGTGGTCGGCTCCAGATAGAGGGTTTCCGATGCCGCAATGGCATCGGCGCCCTTGATGGCCGTTTTGCCGTTTCGTTTGGCGGCGTCCAGATCGGTCCAGACGGTAACGACAACACCCTGATTTGCTGAAAGCCCGATCTGCCCGGCCCATACGCCATAGAGTTGGCCGCCCGCCTCGGCAACGGCGGCTGCACCTTGCCCGAAGATAGCCTTCTCGGTCTCGTCCCAGGCATTCTGACGGACGCGGATATAGCGGTATTCGTAAATCCGGAGCGGTTTCGGTTCCGGCGCCGCTGCCGCGGGTTCAGCTTCGGCAGCCAGCGCGGGTTCTTGCTCCGTGTCCGCGGAAGGTTCAGGCTCTGCTTTGGGTTCGGCTTCGGCCTGGGGTGTCACCTCTGTCTCGGTCTCGGTCTCGGTCTCGGGCTGCGGGGGCGGCGCGGCCATATCGGCGGCTGGTTCCGGCGCAGTTTCGGGGGCAGCATCTACCGCCGTTTGCGCCTGTTCGACCGGTTCGGAAGCGGTCTCGGGTTTTGGCGAAGCCGCTGCCATTTCTGTCGGTGTTTCGGCCGCCACGGTCTCAGCCGCTACGCCAACCGCAGGTTCGGCATCGGCTGCATCGGGGCCGGGCTGCGGTTCCGGCGCTGTCGCTGTCTGCGGGATATTGGCCGATGCAGCGGGCGCCGCGTCCGGTTCCGCCGTTGTGTTTTCGTCGGTCGGTTTCTTTTCGCTATCGTCGTTGGTCATCTACAGGCCCAGAGTCGCCTTGGCGATCACATTGCGTTGAATTTCGTTGGAACCGCCATAGATCGTGGCGGCCCGGCTGAAGAAGTAGTCGTCGGCGGCGCCACGCAGATGGGCGGGCAGGACCTCGTCCCAGTTCGAACCCATGTCGCGGCCATAGCCAGCCAATGGTCCGAGATACGAGCCACCGGCGGCAATGGCAAGCTCTGTCAGCCGTTGGCGGATTTCCGAGCCGCGAATTTTGAGCGCCGAAGCCTCCGCCCCTACCGGTTTGCCCTGGGCTTCGGCAGCCAGATAGCGCAGGTTCGTGCCGGCTAGCGCCTGCAATTCCACCTCGGCCTCGCTAATCGCGCGCATGAAGTCGCGGTCCCGGTCCAGCCCCTGCTCGTGGGCGGATTTTCGCAACTTCATCACCCGCGCCTGGCTTTCCCCAACCTCCGCAATGCCGAAGCGTTCGTACTGCAGCAGGAATTTGGCATAGGTCCAGCCCATGTTCTCCTCGCCGATGCGCTGGTCGATGGGAACGCGAACGTCGGTAAAGTGGACCATGTTCAGGTGATGCTGGCCGTCGATGGAGATGATCGGCTGAATTTCGATGCCAGGTGACTTCATGTCGAATAGCAGGAAAGAGATTCCCTGCTGCGGCTTGCGCTCGTCAAAGGCGGTGCGCACAAGGCAGAAAATCCAGTCGGCATGCTGTGCGTAGCTGGTCCAAACCTTGGTGCCGTTAACGATATAGTGGTCGCCATCGCGGTCCGCGCGGGTGCGCAGGCTGGCCAGGTCGGAACCGGAGCCGGGCTCGGAATATCCCTGGCACCACCAAGTGTCGAAATTAACCGTACCGGGCAGGAAGCGGGCTTTTTGCTCCGGCGTGCCGAATGTGTAGATCACCGGACCGACCATGGTCGTGCCGAACGGCGCGGCATAGGGAACTGGGTGGCGGTTCACCTCTTCCTCGAACAGATGGCGCTGCCAGGCATTCAGGCCGGCGCCGCCGTATTCCTTCGGCCAGTGCGGTGCGCTCCACCCTTTCGGCGCCAGAATTTTCATCCAGCGGGTGTAATCGCCTTTGTAGTCGCCTTTGTGCTCCTGCTGGCGGGCGGCGATATCGGCGGGCAGGTTTTCTTCAACAAACCGGCGGACCTCGGCCTGAAAAGCCAGATCCTGATCGGAGAGCGGCAGGCTCATGGGGCATTACCTCCTGAACAATCTTTGGGGCACGATAACGGCTATCGCGCCCCAAAGATATGGCTCAGACGTTGCGGATCATGGGTCCGGCCCGGCAGAGCATCCGGCTGGGGGCGTCAGTCCTGAACCACCTGCATGCGGTGCTTGCCGAGCAGGTGAACGGTGCTGGCCTGTGGACCCTTGTCGCCCAGCGATTCGTGGAAGCTGACGGTGTTGCCGATGTGCAGATTGTCGAACCCCCCCGTTGGCGACGCTGTTGCGATGGAAATAGATTTCGCGCCGGTCCTCGGTTTCGAGGGAACCGTAATTCTGTTTCGAGGGAACCGTAATTCTGCTCGGCCACCAGAACCTTGACTGTGGCGAGCGGCGGGCCGACGGATTCTTTGACGTCGCCGCGCAGCTTGGGGACTTCGTCCTGCAGTTGGCGGCGGGCGACGCGGAAGGCGTCGCGGATGCTGATCAGCACATCCTCGTGGGCATGATTGTCGCCCGGGGTCCGGTTGGCGACCACTTCATGGCTGCCCGGCAGAACCAGATGGATCGTGACCTCATAAAGATCACCGTGCTGTCGTCGGCCGGAGGCTGCCTTCACGGCAACCCAGCATGAGATGATATCCCCGAAAAATTCTTCGAGCTTTTCGATCTCGGATGAAACGCGGCTCCGAACGTGCTCGGCCGGTTCGGAACCTGCAAAGGCTATTTGCGGGTCTACTTGTATAATAAACAATTCCAGCTGCCAGTGAACCTGCCAATCCTTGATTTGTGTCAAAGCGGCCAGTCTTGTGGGCGTAATTTTTTTTCACATCAGGCGCGGCGAACGATATTGTACCAGTTTGCCGCGATGATCAACACTGTGCCGGCGGCCGTGTAGATGTTGGGAATTTCCGAATAGAGCGCGAAGCCAAGCGCTGCCACCAACGGGAATTGGATATAGGTGACCGGCATGGTGATGCTGACATCGGCTTTTTTCAGTCCGGTTGCCATGGCGAAGTGCGCCAGCACGCCGGTGGAGCCGATCACGACAATGCACACGGCATCGGCCAGCGTCCAGGCTGGCCAAGTCCAATCCCAGATGGCGAGTGCGAAGGCCATCGGCAGTTGGATCAGCATCATCCAGAACACCACGGTCATGGCGCTGTCCTGCTTGGTCAGTTCCTTCGCCAGGATCGCTGCCCCGGCATAGCCCATTGCGCCGATCAGCGAGACGAAGGCGGCGTGATGGATCTCCATCGCGCCGGGCCGCAGGATAATCAGCACGCCGGCGAAGGCGAGCGCGATCACCACGGCCCGTTGCAAGGTGACCTGTTCCTTCAGATACAGCAGCGCGAAGATCGCGCCCCACAATGGCACGGTAGCGTTCAGACTCGTCACCAGTACTAACGGCAGATAGCCGAGGGCGTAGAACCAGGAGAACTGCCCCACGAAGTGCACGCTGTTGCGGACCAGATGGCCGCGTTTCTGCCGCGTGCGAAATTGCGAGATATGGCCGGTCAGCAGGATCAGCACGGTAGTCAGGATCAGGCCGAAGCCGCTGCGCCAGACCATGATGTTCGGCGTGTTCATGCCGGACAGGTGCAATTCGCGCGCGGCGACGCCCATGGTGACGAAGCAGCAGGCGGCAACCGCCATCCAGAATGCGCCCCAAAGCGTTTCCCGGTTCATGGGATCGGGTTAAACCGGTCAGACATAACGCGCCATGCGCAGCACCCGTTGGCCTTTGCCGGCGCGGTGGTTGGGCATCACCAGCACGCAATTGTCATAGGGCGTCGTAACCGGCTCGCCGCCGTCATGGGCGACAACGGTGCCGGCCTTTGCAATCGTCTCCAGACCGATAAACCGCTCGGTAAAGGCAAACCGGTCGGTCTTGCTCATGACGCCGTGCGTGACCTCCAACACCTTTGGCGGCGGGGGGTTGCGGTCGTGCAGGTGCGGCGCGGCTTCGGCGGCATCGATCGTTCCCGTTGCCACCAGAAAGCGGAACGCGGTGTCGATGGCAGCCTTGCGGGTGTAGTCGGCCCAGTGCTGGCCGCATTCGACCAGTTGGGCCGTCTTGTCGTTCGCCGTGTTGTTGAACGGCGTGTATTCGATGATGCGCTTGCCCTCGTCATGCACCGGCCCGCCGATGCCATAGGCGGGATAGCCGGTGCGAAGATAGGCGGCCTGCTCCTTTTCATGGCCCCAGAACAGCGTCAGCGGCGGGCTGGCTGTGGACATGGAGTGGATGTCGAGCAGATCGTCCACCTGGTCGAACACCGGCCGCATCTCCCGCGCGCGGCGCAGTTCCAGGCTGTCCTCCGGGCTGTCGAGCCGTTTTTCCACCCACACGCGGTTGAAATTCTCGTCCACCTGCCGGGTCACCCAGGGGTTCAGCGGGTCGAAGCGGTTGTAGGCCTCGAAATTGGCAAACGCGAGGGTAAGGCGGCCTTGTTTCGGTCGGATACGCAGCTTGAACAGCAGATCGACTGCAACGGCGCCGCACAACTCGTTGCCATGCGTCACGGCGTTGACCATCACATGCCGCCCCGGCTTGCCGCTGTCGAAGCTCCAGACATAGGGAATGCCGGTGTTTCCGCTGGCATAGGAGGTGATGTCCGGCCAGGCGAACTCAATCGGATTGTCGTTGGTCATGTGGGCCCTCGGCCTGTCAGAAAAACGGTGTTGCCCATCATAGGAGGCAATCGCGTTGCGGCAATTGACTTGGCCCTGGCTGCATGCGACGCCTTAACCTGGAAAATCCCGCAGATACAGGAAGGCACGCCCGCGTCATGATCCACCTTTATTCCTGGAACACCTCGAACGGCCGCAAGATCTCCATCATGCTGGAGGAATTGGGTATTCCGTACGAGTGGCATCCGGTCGACATTAGCAAGGACGAGCAGTTCGAGTCCGAATTCCTCAAGATTTCGCCGAACAACCGCATCCCGGCCATCGTCGATACTGATGGCCCCGGCGGCGGCGAGTTCAGCCTGTTCGAGTCGGGTGCGATCCTGATCTATCTGGCGGAAAAGACCAACAGCCCGCTCTGGCCGACCGAGCCGCGCAAGCGGTACGCGGTGCTGCAGTGGCTGATGTGGCAGATGGGTGGCGTCGGCCCGATGCAGGGGCAGGCGCACCATTTCCGGCGGGCCGCCAAGGAGCAGGTGCCATACGGCATCAAGCGCTACACGGATGAGACCTACCGCCTCTATGGCGTGCTCGACAAGCAGCTGGAAGGCAAGGATTTCATCTGCGGTGACTATTCGATTGCCGATATCGCCGTCTATCCCTGGACCGTGCGCTACGAGTGGATCGACCTGCCGTGGGACCGGTTCCCCAACGTCAAGCGCTGGTTTGACGGCATGAGCGCCCGTCCGGCGGTGAAGAAGGGATTGGAGGTGCAGGCGGTCTAGGCCCGGCTGGCTTTTCCGGTGCCGGCCGTCAGACCGGCACTTGCCCCTTCACCGTTGTTCGCCACATCAGGCGGCGTTGCGGCAGGTCGTAGTCGACGATGGCGCGGTGCTGGACGGTGCAGTTGTCCCAGACCACCACGTCCCCTTTCTGCCATTGGTGTTGATAGACAAATTGCGGTTTGACGATATGGTCGGCCAGCCCCTCGATCAGCGCCCGGCTCTCGTCGGCGTCCTTGCCGACAATGCTGGTGCAGTCGTCCCGCACGATATACAGGCTTTTGCGACCGGTGCGTGGGTGGGTGCGGACGATGGGGTGCTCAACCGGCGGATATTTGGCGATGTCCTCCGCACTGACCGGCGAGGATCGCTTGCGACCGCGGAAGTCGAACACGCCTTTCAGGCCGGCGATGGCCGCTTTTGTGGTTTCCGGCAGGGCATCGTAGGCGGCAGCGGCATTGGCGAAACAGGTGCCGCCCAGCGGCAGGCCGTACAGGTCCGGCACCTCCACCGCGAACAGCATGGTCGCCTTCGCCGGGTTCTTGGCATAGCTCATATCGGTGTGCCAGGTCTCACCGGCGCGGCGGGTGCCGATGGGCTTGCCGTTCTCGGTAATGTTGGAGATGCGGTAGATTTCCGGGCTGCCGTCGACGCCAAAGCGCAGCGCGTTAAAGTTCACGTCCGGCTCGCCAAAGCAGCGGGTGAAGGCGATCTGCTGCTCCGGCGTCAGCGATTGGCCGCGCAGGATGATTACGCCGTATTCGTCCAGCGCCTGATGGATGGCCCCGGCGGCGGTGGCGTCAAGCCCTCTTGCCAGGTCGATGCCGACGATTTCCGCACCGGCCGCGGCGCCTGTGGGTCGGATGGTGATGGTCATGGATTTCTTTCCAATTCAATGACAGGCTCCGCTGAAGTCAGATTGGCGCCTGTTCGTCCTCATTGTGCCGCACCTTTTAATCGGCCCGCAGGGCCGCGCCGAGTTCCATCGCCGACTGTTCGTCCAGTTGCAGGACAGTCCGCCGGATGCGCTCGGCCTGATCGTTACCGATGGCCATGGCGGCGCAGCCCCGGAATTTTGTACTGACGCCACCGACATCCAGCGCACGCTCGCCCGCGCCGCTGTTGATGGGAATGTGTTGGGTCAGCGTGCGCCCATCGCGCAATGTCACCGATACCCCGCCCGAGAAGTAGGTGGGGAAGGATGTGTCCGGGTCCGCCTTGCAGGTTACCTTCGCCGAAAGGTCCAATAACTGGCGGTCGGAGAAGGCGTCGTCGGAGAGTTCCGCCAGACCGAAGCGGCCCCGTGCCAGACAGGTTGCGACCACGAACTGCGCGCTGAACTTGGCCTCGTAATCGGTCTTGGGTGCGATCTTGGCGGCAGCCGGCTCGGCGACAATGGGCAGGGTCGCTTCCGGTAGAAAAGCCTCAATCGTAACGATGTCTGCGGCCGCAAGCTCTTGGCTCAGTTCAATGGCCGCATCGGCGCAGCCATGAATGAAGTGGCAGACTGGATAGGGTTTGATCGCGGTTTCGGCCAGCATCCACTTGCTGCCAAGACCCTCGTCCAGACGGTTGAGGTCGGCCTCGGCGAGGCGGGTTTGCAGGTGGGTATCGAACAGGCCAAACTTGCCTTCATAGGGGCGGCGCGGACCAACGAAACCGTTCTGCGCCAGGGTTGCCGCCGTGATGCCGGCGACGGCGCCCCAGCCGGGATGAAATCTCTTGGTCCAGGCGCCTTCCTCCAGGAACACCTGAATGCCAGCGGCGCTGCTGCCGGCAATGCCTTGCGCCATGGTCAGGGCGTCGGCATTCAGGCCCATCAGCTTGCCGGCGATAATGGCCGAACTGAAATGCGAGGCAATGGCGGTGGCATGATAGCCGGCATGGTGAAACGCGCCGTTGGCCGCAAGGCCGACGCGGATGGCCGTTTCCATGCCGGCGACATAGGCCACCAACAAGTCCTGCCCGCTGGCTTCGGCCGCTTCCGCAACCGCCAGCGCGGCAGGCAGGCAGGCGACGGAGGCATGAATGATGCTGGCAAGGTGGGTGTCGTCGAAATCGAGGCCGTGCATCAGCATACCGTTTGCCAGCGCTGCATCCCGCGCGTTCAATCGGCCTGTCTGCCCGATGACTGAACAGGTGCCGCTGCCGCCCAGCGCATTGACACCGGCGACGGCCTTTTGCGCGAATGGATAGGCGGTTGCCGCGATCCCGGTGCCGACGGCATCCAGGATTTGCAGCTTTGCCCGCTCCCGAACCGCTGGGGGAATATCCGCCCAGGTCAGGTTTGCGGCAAAGGCGGAAAGGCTCTCGGCCTTCGATTGTGTGGTTTCCATGGTTTTACACCCATTGCTTTCCGACAGAAGCAGGCGCCTTGGTCCGCAACTTCACGGGCCGCATGGCGTTGCCTCCGGTTATGCGCTCCACAAAAGAGTAGAGCATGTCGACACCGGGGCAGGCGATTCCCATTTTCCGTGGCGTGCTTTGATCGCTAGCGTTCGCCATCATAAACCCAGCCGTTGCCTGACATCCGCAAAACCGGGTGTTTCGGCGTAAATCGCTTCCAATTCCTGCCGCGAACGGCTGGCGCGGCCTATATCCGCGTAGGCCAGCGCCCGTTCGTAGCGGATCTGGCGGAGCAGATCGTCCGGCCGGTCTTTTTTGCGGCGATAGGCTTGTGTCAGCGTCTTGACGGCAACTTCGTCCATGCCGAGCGCCCGCAGTGCCCGCGCCTTGTACAGGAGCAGGGCGGCATGAACGGGCGTTTCATTCTCGATACCGGCGGTCATGCGGACCACAGCATCGGCATCTTGCTTGGAGACCGGCGTTCCGGCCAGCATCAGTTCCGCCAGAGAAACCATGGCGACGATGTCATCCGGAGCATCCTGAAGCAAACGCCCGATGGTTTGGCGGGCGGCGGCGATCTCGCCACGCGCTTCCTGCATCTCCGCCAGTGCGATGAGGCTGCCGCGGCGGCAGGGGCGAATATGGGCGGTGATTTCGTCGGTAACGGGCAGATCAACAACCATATCCAGATCGTACTTGGCGAACAGGCGGCCCAGATCCTGGTCGTCGGCGAGCGCGGTGTTGAGCAATGTCTCCGCACGGTCGAACTGCTTGCGTTTCAGGTGCAGCAGCGCCGCCATCCAGGCAGCATCAGGCTTGGCATCCGCCTGTTCCAGGTATCGGAGGGCGGTGGCATCGTCACCTTCGCTGAGCGCGCGAAGCCCATCGACGAACGCTTCCTCGTCGGCGGGCGTAACCAAGCGTTTGAAAAAACCAAGGTTCAACTTGTCTTTCGAAGGAACCGCTTGCTGTCGCTGGCCACGGTCACATGCGCTCGCAGGCGCCTTGACTGTGTAAAACAGCCCTGTGCTTGGTATGCCGGCGGTCACGCGGTTGCCGCGCGGGCTTAGTGTGAATTTCGCGCCCGGCGGGCCGAAGGACAGCGAGGCGGTCGATTTGCTGAGGTTCAGCGTAACACCGGGCAACAGCCTTATGCGGCGCCAAAACCGGAAAGACATTCGAACCCCCGTTCATGACAAACCCATCGCCAAGGCAGTGGCAGCCCCTGGCAATCAACGCAACTAAGGCCAAGGTAAGCGGATCGGCGCCGCTTTGCCAAGGTCTGCAACCATCAATTGCCCGGCGGGGCTGGTGCGAATGCTCGCGCGTGGCGGATAACGGTACCTTTGGCCATCCGGTTCCTGTAAACATCAAGCATGGCACAAGGTCGGCTTTAGACCTTGCTTTCCTGCCGCCCGGGCGGTGTTTCCTATGCCCGAGTGGCCACGGTCATAAAGAGGAGAATTCATGGAAACCAGAAGCAGCGAGTCGCCCGTTCGCTACATGGAGCGAACCCGGCAATATTATCGCGCGCTCGGCTACAATAACGACTATGTTTGGGCGCATCACGATGATGCACCATTCACCCGGCCTTCCAAGCCGTTGTCGGACTGTACCGTGGCGTTGATTACAACGGCGGGGCCGCCCGATCTCTCCAACCGGGATGAGCGCAATCGCAAGCACGTTTGGTCCGGCGATGTTGACAGCCCGCCTGCCACGTTCGACACCGATCTGGCATGGGATAAGGAAGCGACCCATACCGATGACCGCGAAACCTTCCTGCCGATCGATGCGGCGCGCCGGCTGGAGGCGGAGGGCGTCATCGGCCGGCTGGCACCACACTTTCACGGCGCGCCGACCGACTACAGCCACGGTAAGACCAACGAGAAGGATGCGCCCGAGCTTCTGCGCCGGTTGCGCGAGGACAAGGTTGACGTTGCCGTTCTGACTGCCCTTTGACCGGTGTGTCATCAGACCGTGAGTCTGATCGCCCGTCATTTGGAAGCAAATGGCATCCCGACCGTTGTGATCGGTTCGGCCAAGGATATCGTCGAACACTGCGGTGTGCCGCGGTTCTTCTTCTCGGACTTTCCGCTGGGCAATCCCTGCGGCCATCCGTGGACACCGGACATGCAGACCGAAACGCTGCGCCAGGCATTGGCCCTGCTGGAAACGGCGGAAGCGCCAGGAACAACCGTACGGTCGCCTTTCGAATGGAAGCACGATCCGGAATGGCGCGAGCGCTATAACCGCGTTCGACCGGAAGACCGCGAAAGGCTGCTGGCTATCGGCGATGAGCGGCGGCGCAAGCGCGGGCAGGCGGCTCGCAGCGACGGCTGATCAGCCAAAGCTGCAGCAGCCGGGGCCGCCGCCGACTGGCGGTCCCGGCTATTGTCTGTGCAGAGCCGCCAATCGCCAACCGCATGATTTTTATTTACAGGAAAAGTCTCTATGACCGACCCGATCACCGTTGATGTTCGCGACTTGCTGACCGTCGTTACCCTTTCCCGGCCGGATAAGGCGAATGCGCTTTCGGACGAGATGGCTAACGGGATCCGCGCCGCCATCAACCAAGCCACCGTCGATGGCGCGCGGGCGGTCGTTCTCCGAGGCGAGGGGCGGCATTTCTGCGCCGGCTTCGACTTCGGCGATTTCGACAGCCTGACCGATGGCGACCTGACGCTGCGCTTCCTCCAGGTGGAGGAGATGTTGCAGACGGTATTTTATGCGCCGATGCCGGTCTTGGCGCTGGTGCAGGGGCGTGCGGTCGGGGCCGGAGCGGATCTCGCGGCCGCGGCGATGCGGGTGGTGGCGGCGCCCGGCGCACGTTTTCAGATGCCGGGGCCACGGTTCGGCGTGGTATTGGGCACGCGCCGGCTCGCCTATCGTATCGGCCCGGTTGCGGCGCGCCAGATTCAGATCGAAAACCGCGCGGTTGAGGCAGAGGAAGCGCTATCGCTGGGCCTGGCCGACGACCTGTCGGACCCGGCTGAATGGGACGGTCTTATCGAGGAATTTGCCAAGGCCTATACCGGATTGGCAGCCGATGTCACCGCGGCGCTTGCCGATGTCACCCGCCCGGATACACGCGATGCGGATATGGCGGCGCTCGCCCGTTCGGTTGCCAAACCTGGAATCAAGGACCGGATCGCTGCGTTTCGGGCATCATTTGCCCGTTAGACAGCTGCTTTTTCCGCCTATACTCTTTTTGCCAATCGGTGGCAGCGCTTTGGGAGAGGGTCCGCACATGACAACGCTGACAGACAGTTATGGCTTCAGCCTATCCACATCCAACCCGGCGGCGGCCAAGGCTTATGATGCCGGTGCTCGCTCGTTTGTCGCCTGGCGGGCGGATGCTATGGTCCACTTGAACGCTGCCATCGACGCAGATCCGGAATTCATCGAGCCAAAGCTGTTGAAAGCCTGGATTCTGCACGCGGCCCGCACCCGCAAATTCACGCCGGCGGTTCAAGCACTGCTGGCGGAGGTTGCGCCGGTGATCGGCGGAGCCAGCAGTCGGGTGCAGGCGTTCGAAAAATCTGTGCGCGTCGCCAACGGCGGCAGTCTTCAGGGTGGCGTTTCGGTGCTGGAAACCCATCTGGCCAAGAATCCGACCGATATCCTCGCCCATCGTTTGGCGCAGTTCGAACTGTTCTGGAGCGGCGAAAGCCGCTGGATGCGAGACATTGCCGAACGCGCGGCCCCGGCCTGGGGCGATGATACGCTGGACTTCGCCCATTTCCTGGCCGTGCGGGCATTCTCGAACGAGGAAGCCGGCGACTATCAAATGTCCGAGCGTTGCGGCCGCGGTGCGGTCGAGCGCGAGCCGTCCAGCGCCTGGGGTGCCCATGCCGTCGCCCATACACTGGTGATGCAGGGGCGGGCCGATGATGGCATCGCGTTCATGGAGCCATTGTCCGGAAACTGGGGCAACGTCAACCAGATAGCGCATCATTGCTGGTGGCATTTGTGCCTATTCCTGTTGGAGCGGGAGGAATACGACCGCATCCTCAACTTGCTGGATACCAAGGTGCGCAACCCAGAATCGCCGCTGGTCAAGGCCATGCCCGACGCGACCATCGACCTGCAGAACGTGGCCTCGCTGTTGAAACGGCTGGAACTGCGTGGCGTCGATGTCGGCGATCGTTGGCATACCATTGCCGATATTTGCGCAGGCCGTACCGCCGATCACGCCAATCCGTTCAGCAGCGCCCACGACGCCATGACATTGGCCGCGGTCGGGCGTTTCGATCTGGTCGATGAGCTGGTGGCGAACATGAAGCGGGAAGACGCCGCGCACGGGATTATCGGGGCTGTGACGCAGACGCTGGGCGTGCCGGTGGTCGAGGCTATGGCCGCGCATCGGAAGGGTGACTACGCGGCGGCGCTGGATTTGTTGTGGCCGGTGCGGCGAGACTTGCATCAGATCGGCGGCAGCCATGCACAACGGGATATCTTTTTCCAGGTTTTGGTGGACTCTGCGATGCGGGCAGGGCGGCAAACTGAGGTCGGCATTCTGCTGGACGATGTCGCCAGTATCGGCTTCGAGCATGTCGCTGACCGCAGCCTGTATCGTGATGCGGCGGCCATGGTGTAACTGTCGGACAAAGCGCTAGTCGGCAGCGCGGCTAGGTTGGACCTAATGAAATATCAGCATATCGGTGTGATCGGCGCCGGCTCTTGGGGCACCGCCCTCGCCTTGGTGGCGGCGCGGGCTGGCCGGGCCGTCACACTTTGGGCGCGCGATGAAGCCCATGTCGCGCGGATGGCGGAAGAGCGGCAGAACGCCCGTTATCTTCCAGATATCGCCTTGCCGGATGCGATCCGGCCAACGGCGGATAGCGATGCGTTCAAAAACGCTGATGCGGTGCTGCTGGTAACGCCGGCGCAGACTTTGCGAGGCGTCGCCGGCCGGTTTGCAGATGTGCTGCCCGATGCCTGCCCGGTGGTGATCTGTGCCAAGGGCATCGAGTTTCAAACGGGCTCTCTGCTCAGTGAGGTTCTGGCGGAGGTGCTGCCGCAACGGCAGGCTGCCGTCTTATCCGGCCCGACCTTTGCTGGCGAGGTGGCGCGGAACCTCCCAACGGCGGTGACCTTGGCGTGCGAGGATCTGCCCGTGGCGGAGGCCCTGTCCGAGAGCCTGGCCACGCCGTTTTTCCGGCCCTACGCCGCCGCCGATGTGACTGGCGTCGAAATCGCGGGGGCAACCAAAAACGTCATTGCAATTGCCTGCGGCGTCGCGATGGGGCGCGGCTTGGGAGAAAACGCGCGCGCCTCGCTGATTACGCGGGGGTTGGCGGAAATGCAGCGTTTGGTCGTTGCTAAGGGGGGCGAAGCGGCGACGTTGATGGGGTTGGGCGGGGTTGGAGATCTGGCGCTGACCTGCTCGACGGAACAATCCCGCAATTTCGCCTTCGGTGCCCTGATCGGGCGAGGCATGCCGGTTGCCGACGCGATGTCCAGGCCGGATATTGTCGTCGAAGGCGTGCATACCGCCCGGGCGGTGCCGCGATTGGCCCGTTCCCTGGGTGTCGAAATGCCGATTTGCGAGGCCGTGGCTAAGGTGTTGCACGGGAATGGCGATATCGACGAGGCGATGGTTGGCCTGCTGTCCCGGCCTCTACGGCGGGAGGCCGGATAGTTCCGGCGGTCGCCGGCTGTTCGGCTGGTCTTATGCCGTCAGGCTGTCTTCGGGTGGAAACAGGAAATTGCGCAGCGCTTCGCTCTGTCCCGGTCGGCGGACAAGGTCGGCCAAGGTATAGCGGTCCAATACCGCCAGGAATGCCAGCAGTGCTTCCTCCAGCGGTCCGCGCAATCCACAGACAGGAGTAAAAACGCAGCGGTTGCGTTCGGCGTCGAAGCATTCGACCAGCGAGAAATTGTCCTCACAGACGCGCACGACTGCACCCAGGGAAATCGTTTCGGGGGTATGCGCCAAGGCTATTCCGCCGTTGCGGCCGCGCGTTCCGTCAACGAAACCCGCCTGGGTCAGGGTCTGCGTGACCTTCATCAGGTGGTTTCGGGAGATATCGTGGCGCCGCGCTATGGCTTCGATCGTTTGGCGCTCGCCGTTGGCGACGGCCAGCGAAATGAGAAGACGTAGCGCGTAATCCGTGTGTTGCGTCAGCCGCATCGGTTGCCTCGGTTCCCAGCGATTTTGATTATTGCACTCTATATAGGATATTCGCCCGGAATTCGGAACTTCTCAGATCTGCCATTTTGGTTCGGCCCGGTTTGGTTCGGGTTGTTGCTGCGGCGCGCCAGTCGGCCGCCAATTTCCGATAAAAGGGTAATTGACATACATGTTTTCGACCTCCTTAATAGGTATATTAAATACCCAATAAGGAGGTCGCCATGTTCCTGCGCAAAAAGTTGTTTGCTGCCGTTTCCGCGCTGTCGCTGGCCGGTTCCCTAAGTGCCGCCGCGGCTGAGACTGTGAAGGTCGAAATGCCGGTGATCGAGAAAGACATCGTCATCGACAACAAGGGAACGACCCAACGCATGTGGACATTCGGCGGAACAGTTCCGGGGCCGGTTGTCCGGGTGAAGCAGGGGGATGTTGTGGATTTCAGCATGCACAACAACCCGAACAACAAGAACAGCCATTCGATGGACTTTCACGCGGCTATCGTCGACGTGCTGGACGAGTTTTCGGAGATAAAGCCTGGGGAAAGCAAGCATTTCCAGTTCAAGGCAGAACACTCGGGGGTCTTTATCTATCACTGCGGCGCAAGTTCGATGGCCGAGCACATTTCACGCGGCATGTACGGCCTGATCCTGGTCGATCCCGAACAGGGATATTCGGATGCCTATCCCAAGCCGGACCGCGAATATGTGCTGGTGCATGGCGATCTGTTCGAGGAGGGCACCAGCGCCGAAGACCGGGCGATGAACCGCAACTGGGTGGGTACGCTGGTCAATGGCAAGTTGTTCCACTACGACCCGGTGCACGACCCAAACGCGACCTTGACGTTGGAAGCGGAACCGGGTGAGCGGGTGCGCATCTACTTCGTGAATGCGATGATCAACGAGGCTGCCGCTTTCCATCCGATCGGCGGGATTTGGGAGCGCGTTTGGGACAATGGCAACCCAAAGAATGTGCTGCATTCGATGCAGACGGTCGAGGTTCCGCCGGCCCATGCGATGACCTTCGACATCGTACCGCCGGCCGACCGCCCCACCAACAATGTCATCGTCGACCACCGCATGAAGCACGCGCTGAACGGCGGAATTTCGGTGTTGATGACCTTTGACGGGGCAGACCCTGAAAAAGGCCGCGGCGACCTGAAGATCCTGCGGTGACGGGGGTGTGGACGATGCGCAGCGTATTGATCGGGCTCGCATTGGCCGGCGCCGTATCCTTCCAGTCGCCCGCATTGGCGGGCGGGGGAGAGGCTGACGGATTTCTGGCCGAAAGATGCAGCACTTGCCACCAACTGGAGCCCCCGGCCAACCCCTCGCTGGTAGTGCGGACGGAGCGAAAAGGGCCGCCGCTCTTTTACGCTGGCAACAAGTTCCGGCGGGAATGGCTGGAGGCATGGCTGCAAGCCCCGGCCCGCATCCGGCCGGCCGGCGACTTTCCGCCCGCGCATATCAAGAACGGAGAAAAGGGTGATGAGGTCGATAAGGCCTCGCTGATCGACCATCCGGTACTGCCGCCGGGGGAAGCAGCGATGGCTGCCGAGCTTTTGGCCGGGAAGACGGCAAATTCCGTCTTGATTGCCGCCGAAGCGTTCGAGCCGGTCCGGATATCGAAGCGGATGGGAGAAATGGATTTCGTCAAGTTCAAAGGGTGCGCGGCTTGCCACAAGGACACGCCAAAATACGGCGGCGTATCCGGGCCGGAACTCTATACGGCGTGGCAGCGGCTTAAGCCCGAATTCATCACCTCCTACATCCGCGATCCCGCCGCATGGGAGCCGCGAACGCTGATGCCGAACCTGCATTTGCAGACGGGGGCGATCAACAAACTCGCCAGTTATCTGAAGCTAATCGGCGAAAAGGAGGGCAGAGGCCAATGAGAGTCCGGATCATTCTTGGCGCGGTCTTGGCGTTCATCCTCGCAAACCCCGGTGCGCAAGCGGCCGACCCGGATTCAGGCGAGGCCTTGTACCGGGCCTATTGTGTGCAATGTCACGGCCGCGACGGGCAGGGCAGCGGTCTCAATGCGGCCCATCTCAAAGTCCAGCCACGCAACCACACCGACCGGGCGGAAATGTCGGCCCGGACCGATGCGGAACTGTTCAAGGCGATCAAATTTGGCGGGCAGGCGGTCAACAAGTCTAACCTGATGCCAAACTGGGGCGGCAATCTTTCGGATTCGGAAATCCACGATCTGGTCGCGTTCCTGCGGCAACTCTGCTGCCAGGGCGAGAGCACGGGAGTTGGCCAATGACCTGTACCCGAATGTTTCTGGCCGCCGCCTTGTTGCTGGCACTGGTTCCGGCGATGGCCAATGCGGAACTGCGGCGCTTTCAGATGACCATCGAAGAGGTGACGATGGAGGTGGCGCCCGGCTTCACGGTGGCGGTCTGGGCCTACAATGGCCAGGTGCCGGGACCGTTAATCCGCGTCAACGAGGGGGACGAGGTCGAGGTGACGCTGACCAACAACACGACGCTGACCCACACGATTCACTGGCACGGCATGTATCAGACCGGAACATGGCGCAGCGACGGCGTGCCGGATATCACCCAGAAAGCGCTAGAGCCGGGTGACACCTACGTCTATCGTTTCACTGCCGATAAGGTCGGTACTTTGTGGTACCATTGTCACGTAAACGTGCCGGAGCATGTGGGAATCCGGGGCATGTGGGGGCCGCTGATCGTCGACCCCCAGGAGCCGGCGCCGATCGAGGCGGAGGTAACGAAAGAAGCGATCCTGATGTTCTCCGGCTGGAATCCCGAAGTGGCACTGGACTATGGCAAGGGCGGGCATCCGTCGGAGCCGATCAGCTACTTCTCGATCAATGGCAAGGCATTTCCGACGACCCAGCCCTTGCGGGTGAAAAAGGGCGACGTGCTGCGGCTGCGTCTGATCGCGGCAACGGTGCATGTGGCGTTTCATCCGCATGGCCATGACATGCTGGTGACCCATAAGGATGGCTTGCCGCTGCCGGCGCCGTTCGCTGCCGATGTCCTCAACATGGCACCCGGCGAGCGCTATGACGTCATCCTGCGGATGGATAATCCCGGCCGTTGGATTGCGCACGATCATATCGAGCACCACGTCTCCAACAATGGCAAGACACCCGGCGGCTCGGTATTCGTGATTGAGTACGAGTCGGTCGGCCGCGATGATGACTGGTATGTTTGGAAGGACAAAGCCTATGAGCCGGACTTCTATTTTTCCGAGAGTTTGGCAATGGGCCCCGGTCTTTTCGAAACGCCGGTTCACCAAGGCGAGTTCATGGATCTTCGCCGTTAAAAGGCATGAGGGATGACCACGACTGCGCAGCAGGTGCGGGCCTGGAAAGGGCCGGCGGTTCTGTCCTTCGGCTTCCGGCCGTTTTTCCTTGGCGGTGCCCTTTGGGCCGCGGTTTCCATGGCGTTATGGGTGCCCATGTTGAGCGGTCACCTTGCCTTGCCTACCGCTTTCGATCCGGTGTCCTGGCACGCGCATGAGTTCCTGTTCGGATATCTGGGCGCGGTGGTTGCCGGCTTCCTGATGACGGCGGTGCCAAACTGGACCGGCCGCTTGCCCGTTGTCGGCTGGCCGTTGGCGGTGCTGTTCGCGTTATGGCTGGCCGGGCGGCTTGCCGTGACGATTTCCGCCTACCTGCCGCCGTTGGGCGTCGCAGCGGCAGATTTGGCCATGCCGGCAGCGCTTTCGGCAATGATCGGGCGGGAAATCATCGCCGGGCGGAACTGGCGCAACCTGCCGGTATTTGCGGCGCTAATTACGCTTCTGGTCGCCAATGGCCTGTTTCATTGGGAAGCGGCAGCGGGCGCCTATGCGGCCCAGGGGTTCGGCCTCCGCCTTGGTCTTGCCGCCGCATTGATGATGATTGCCCTGGTCGGCGGACGGATCGTGCCGTCGTTTTCCCGCAACTGGCTCGTTCGCCAGGGGGAGGGCAGGCTGCCCGTGCCACCGATGCAGCGGTTCGACAAGATCGCGCTTGCCGTATTCCTGGCCGCGTTGGTGCTTTGGATTTTGCTGCCTGACGCAGCGGTTTCGGGAGGTACCCTGATACTGGCAGGTTTGCTGCACCTGCTGCGCTTGCTGCGGTGGCGAGGGGGACGCACCGGCGGGGAGGCTCTGGTCTGGGTGTTGCATGCCGGCTATCTCTTCCTCCCGCTCGGCGCGCTGGCGCTGGGTGCGGAACTTGTGCTTCCCGGCATGTTCGGCCTTGCCGCCGCACAGCATCTTTGGATGGCGGGCGGCATTGGCCTTATGACCCTCGCGGTGATGACCCGCGCGACGCTCGGCCATACAGGGCAGCAGTTGACGGCAAACCGCAGAACGGTAGCGATTTACGCCCTGCTGATCGTGGCGGTCGTTGCCCGGTTTGTGTCCGGCATGTACCCGCAGCACGCGTTATGGCTTTATGACATTTCGGGGCTGGCCTGGTTCGGGGCCTATGCCGGGTTCTGCTTGGCTTACGGGCCGCTGCTATTGCGGCGCTGATCCCGCACCCTGGCCAAAACTCTCGCCTTCCGTCGCCAGAAACGCCAACTCTTCCGCCGTGCTTTGACGGCCGATGGTGTGGTTGCGGTGCGGAAAGCGGTTGAAGCGGGCGACAATGCTGCGGTGCCGGGTCCAGCCTTGAATGGACCGCTCGACATAGGGGCGCCAGTCGGCCGGCGCATCTCTGCGCACGGCCTGCAACAGCGCCAGGCCGCGGTCCTGCTCTGCTACGGATTCGGAATGGTGAAATGGATGGTAGATCCAAATGCGCTCGACCGGGTGCAAGTGGGTGTCGAGTCCAGCAGTGATGGCGTTTGACACCACCTGAAACGCCCGCGTGTCGCCGGCATAGGCGCTGGTCGTTCCCCGGTAGATATTGCGGGTGAATTGGTCCAGCAGCAGGATCAGCGCAAACGCTCCCTCTCCGGAAGTCTCCCATTCCGACAGGCCGCCGCCGCACGCGGATTCCACCAAGTGACCGAAGCGGTCGCGGATTTCAGCATCCACGGTTTCCCCGCCTCTGTACCACCAATCGCGGCGGCTGTTGGCGGCGTCCGGCGATCCCAGTGCCGGCCCAAGCCAGAACTGGGTGATTTCGGCAATTGCGGATGCGGTCATGGATGACTTCTCTTTTTGTTGCAGGGCGGCGGCTCAGAACGCTGCGTATTCGGCGTTCAGGCGGTCCGTAATCAGCATATGACCGGGCTTGTGGGTGATGCAGATCGGCGGCCGGGCGTATTCGATTACAGACTGTGGGGTTACTCCGCACGCCCAAAATACGGGGGTTTCGCCCGCTTCTATGGAAACGGGCGCGCCCCAGTCCGGCTTGCTGATGTCGGAAATTCCGATCTGGCTCGGATCGCCGAAATGCACCGGCGCGCCGTGTACCCGCGGAAAGCGGGAAGTGATCTGAATGGCGCGGATGGCGTCTGCCGGCCTAAACGGGCGCATGGACACAACCATCGGCCCGCTATAGGGGCCGGATGGCGTGGTGGCGATGTTGGTGCGGTACATGGCAACGTCGATACCCTGCTCCAGGTGCCGCAGGCGCAGCCCGGCACTCAGCAAGGCTTCCTCGAACGAGAACGAACAGCCGAGAACGAAGGCAACAAAATCATCCCGCCACAGGTGACGGATGTCCGGAACGTCCTCGGTCAGGGTGCCGTCATGAAAAACCCGGTACATGGGCACATCGGTACGCACGTCGATATCGTCGCCCAGTTCATTCAAGAGATACTCCCCTGGCCGGGAAACGGTCAGCAGCGGGCAGGGCTTCTGGTTCAGGTGGCAGAACCGCAGGAAATCATCCGCCCAGTCGGCGGGCAGAATTGCCAGATTACCTTGTACGATGCCGGGCGATTTGCCGGGAGTGGGCTCTGCAAGGCTGCCATTCCGGGCGGCAAGCCGAGCCTGTCGGGCAAAGGAACGGAGGGCGTCGGGCGACAAGGAAGGCATCATAACGGTTCTCAAACAAGGAAGGTTCTCAAACGAGGAGACGGCTGCCAGTCTAGCGGCGGTTGCATGCAAAGTCTCCAGCCAGCAGGCGGAAAGAAGAAACGCTCATGACCTATCCACCCTCTCACATGCCCGGCCGCCTGGAAGCGGAATGGGCCGCGTTTGCAACGAGGTTGCGGTGGGAGGATATTCCACCCGAAGTCCTGCACGAGGCAAAGCGCTCAATCCTCAACATATTCGCGACAGGCTTTTCCGGCTGCCAGGAAGCGGCGGTCGAAAAGGCATTGGCGACGATGGCGCCGTTCGCCGGCAATGGCAATGTCTCGCTGATCGGCCGCCGGGAGCGCTGCGACCCGGCGCTGGCGGCATTCCTGAACGCGATGGCGGCCAATATTTTCGACTATGACGACAATCACCCTGACACCATCATTCACCCTTCGGCCCCGCTTGCGCCACCCCTGTTTGCCTTTGCCGAGCACCGGCCCTGTTCCGGAGCGGACCTGTTGCGCGCGTTTGTGCTGGGAGGCGAGATCGCGTGCCGGCTGGGCAATGCAGTTTCGCCCTATCACTACGCCCGCGGCTGGCACATCACGTCCACCTGCGGGATTTTCGGCGCGGCTGTCGGCGCCGGCGCACTGGCGAGGTTAAATTCGCAGCAATTCATCTGGGCGCTCGGCAATGCGGCTGCACAGTCTGCCGGGCTGGTGGAGACACTGGGCACCATGTCCAAGAGCCTGAGCGTCGGCAACGCGGCCCGGCTCGGCATGCAATCGGCCCTGCTGGCAGAGGCAGACTTCTCCGGCCCGCCGGCCCCGTTATCCGGCGAGCGGGGTTTCCTGGCTGTTTATTGCGACGGGCCGAAGGCCGGCGCTTTGACCGATGATCTGGGCACGGTTTGGGAGATCGCGAAGAACACGTACAAACCCTACCCGGCGGGAATCGTGCTGAACCCGGTCATTGACGCCGCCCTGGTCTTTGCCCGCCGGCCCGGCTTCCGCGCGGCGGATGTGGCGTCGGTTGAGCTGCGCGGCCACCCGCTGTTGCGCCAACGAACGGATCGGCCGGATGTGACTACCGGGCGGGAGGCTCAGGTCAGCGCCCAACATGCCATGGCCGTCGCCTTCAAACGCGGCGAGGCGGGCCTGGACGCCTTCAGCGACGCCGCCGTGGCCGAAACCCTGCACGACGGCCGGCCACAGATTCGCTTCATCGACGACGATACGATGGATATCGCCAGCGTGCATGCGATGTTCCGCATGGCCAATGACAGCGCCGAAACCATCAGCATTGATGCCGCCCGCGGCTCACCGGACAACCCATTGACCGACGCGGAGCTGGAAGAAAAGCTGACCATGCTGGCCGCGCGCGCCGGCTTCTCCAGGCCGATTTGGCCGCTGATCGATGCTGTTTGGACCTTGGATACGCTGGCGGATGCCGGCACGGTCTCCCGACTGGCGGCGGCGTGAGTGTGAGCGAAGCAAGGGACCGCGGCATGCTAAAGGGAAAATGCGCGCTGGTGACCGGCTCTGTCGGCGGCATCGGCTTTGCCATTGCCGACCGGCTGGCGGCGGAGGGGGCTGCGGTGGTTCTCAATGGCCTCTGCACGGATGGGGAAGGCCGGGCAGCGGCGGCGCGGATTGCAGCGGCCCATGGCGTCAAGGCGGTGTTCGACCCGGCCGATTTGCGCGACGTTACCGCGATCCAGGCAATGATGGTCCGCGCGGGCGAGCGTTTTGGCGGCGTCGATATTTTGGTCAACAACGCCGTCGTGCGGAATCCGGGTCCAATCGAGGGAATACGAACCGAGGACTGGGATACGGCTATTGCGGTCAACCTGTCCTCTGCCTTTCATGGTGTGCGGTTGGCTCTGCCGCACATGAAGGCGCAGGGCTGGGGGCGCATCATCAACATGTCGTCGGTCTATGGTTTCCGCGGCGCCGAAAACCGCATCGATTATGTGACGACCAAGACGGCTCTGATCGGCATGACCCGCGCCATTGCCCTGGAAACCGCCGCACGCGGCATCACCTGCAATGCACTCTGCCCGGGCAGTGTGCCGAGCCCGGCCATCCTCGGCAAGATCGAGGCCATGGCCGTGGAACGAGGCGAGTCTGTGGAGGAAGTCACCCGGCAGTATGTCGGCGAACGCCACCCGACTGGCCGCTTTGTCGACCTCGCAAGCGTCGCAGCGATGGCGGCATTTCTGTGCAGTCCCGCCGGCAATGACATCACCGGGGCGGTTCTGCCGGTGGATGGCGGCTGGACCGCTGCTTAGGCCGCGTTAAAGGCTCAGCGTCCGTTTCGCAACCACATCGTGCTGGGTTTCATTCGTGCCGCCTGCGTTCGCCCAACCGTGCGATTGCGCGATGCCGGTTGATTTTGGAGCGGCGCAAGGTGCATAAAATCGGTTCGCGAAGGGCAGTCGACGGTCAGCCAATGGCCCGATGGTTCTTCCTTTTTGGCGAAAGGCAATCATATGAGCGATCAGTCGGAAATCGACGATGCAATGGGCTTTGCGCCCATGCATGATGCGCCCGTGCCGTACATGCAGCGATTGCGGGATTATTATCTGGCACTCGGCTACGGCAATCCCTACCGGTGGGCGCAATACCGGGATGTTCCCTTCACGAAACTGACCAAGCCCCTGAGCCAGACCAAGGTTGGCTTGGTGGTTACGGCAGCACCCTATCAACCCGACAAGGGCGACCAGGGACCGGGCGCGCCCTACAACGCGGCGGCGAAGTTTTACCGGGTCTATACGGACTCGATTGAGGGTGAGCCGGACGTTCGCATTTCGCACATTGGCATCGACCGCAAGCACACCACCGCGGCCGACATCCACAGCTATTTTCCGCTGGCGGCGCTGAAGCAGGCGGCCAAGGAAGGCCGGATCGGCGCGCTGGCGGAACGGTTCGTCGGCACGCCCACCAACCGCAGTCAGATCACCACGGTCGAGCAGGATTGCCCGGACGTGCTGGCGGAACTGCGCAAGGATGGCGTCGAAGCGGCAGTGCTCGTTGCGGCTTGACCGGTGTGCCACCAGACCGTGAGTCTGACCGCACGCTATCTCGAAGCCAATGGCATTCCGACCGTCATCATGGGTTGCGCCAAAGACATCGTCGAACATTGCGGCGTGCCGCGGTTCCTGTTCAGTGACTTTCCGTTGGGCAATGCGGCTGGCAAGCCGCACGATCCGCAATCGCAGCAAGAAACGCTGGCGATGGCGCTTGATCTTCTGGAAAGCGCCACCGGGCCCAGGACCACGCGGCAGTCGCCGCAGCACTGGAACGAGGACGCGGACTGGAAGCTCGACTACCAGAACCTGGAACGCATTCCCGCTGACGAGATCGCCCGCCGTCGGGCGGAGTTCGACGAGGTCAAACGTGTCGCCAGGGAACGCCGCGAAAAGGACAGCAGCGGCAAAGCCAGCGCGGCGGAATAGGGGTTTCCTCCAACCCTGCTTTCCTCTCCGGCGTCATTGGGAGGCGTAGCTGAAGCAATCCAGGGAATGCGGCGCGGGGCCCTAGCCCTGGGTTGCTTCGTCGCCTGCGGCGTCTCGCAATGACGGAAATTCTTTGGGGCGGGCGAGACAAGCTGGCCCTTACAGGACAAGAAACATGAACGAAAACCTGCCCCTTTCCGGCATCCGGGTTTTGGATATCGGCACCCTCATCGCCGGCCCATTCGGTGCGACCCTGTTGGGTGATTTCGGTGCCGAGATCATCAAGGTGGAGCAGCCGGGCCGGGGCGATGCGCTACGCGGCTCGCCGGTCGACGGCAAGGCCAACCGTTCGCCCGGCTGGCTGGTCGAGGGGCGGAACAAGAAATCGGTGACCATGAACCTGCGGGTGCCGGAAGGGCAGGCGCTGCTGAAGGAGCTGATCGGCCACGCGGATGTTCTGATCGAGAACTTCACCCCCGGCACGCTGGAGAAATGGGGCCTCGGCTGGGATGTGGTGCATGAACTCAACCCCCGTCTGATCATGACCAGGGTATCGGGCTACGGGCAGGTTGGGCCTTATTCCAAGCGGTCCGGCTATGACCGGATCGCGTTGGGTTTCTCCGGCTACATGTACCCGACAGGCTTTCCGGACCGCTTTCCCGTGCGGCCGGCATTTCCGACAGCGGACTATAACACCGGCACCTTCGCCGCGCTGGCCACCATGTTCGCGCTCTACAATCGCGATGCCCCCGGCGGCAGCGGTGACGGCCAGATGATTGATCTGGCGCTTTACGAAGCGCCGTTCCGGATCACCGCGGACATGATTACCTCCTTCGCCCGCACCGGGCAGAACCGCGAGCGCATTGGCAACCGCAACCCGACCTTCACACCGGCCGGCACGTTCGAAACCAAGGACGGCCGCTATGTTCAGATCGCGGCGGGCGGCGATGGGGTCTGGCCGCGGCTCGCCAAGGCGATGGGGCAGCCGGAACTGGCGGAAGACCCGCGCTACAAGACCATCGGCGAGCGCATGAAACGCGCGGACGAAATGGAAGGCATGGTGGCCGATTGGGTTGCGACCCTGGATTTCAATGAAATCGAGCCGCTGCTTGTCGGCCTCAATGTGCCCTTTGGCGGCATCTACACGGCTGCGGACATTGGCGGCGACCCGCACTATGCCGCGCGCAACAACATCGCCCGCATTCCCGACGATGAATTGGGCGAGGTGGCCATGCCGGGTGTTGTGCCGCGGCTGGAAGGCACGCCCGGCCGCATTGCCTTTGCAGGCGAGGATATCGGCGCCCACAATGCGGAGGTCTATGGCGACCTGCTTGGCAAATCCAAGGCGGAGATTGCAGCGCTTGCGGAAGCCGGTGTGATTTAGCCATCGGGGTGTCTTTGCCGTCAGCCATAGGGATGGGCCATGGCTGACGGCAAAGGTCAGCTGCGGTGTTCACCGATGTCGGTGGACGGCAGGGTAAGCGCAACCAGCGCCAGAGCTAACGCGCCCAGTGGAATCCATCCGGTACTGGCGTCCATCGTCAGTAAGGTGGCGGCACTAAGGGCCAGCCAGACCGCCGGTATCAGCGATAGCAGCAGCCGGCACCAACCCGGTGTTGCCAGGATCAGGATCGCAAGCGTTGCCACGGCCGTCGGGTCCGGTGCGATGCCCAAGACTTCCGATTGTACAAATGGCCGACCGGCTATCACTGCCGCGACGGGATAGGCCAATGCAACCAAAGCCAAGACTGCCGCGATTGTTGTCCGGAGCCTTCCTGTGCCGAAGGTCAGCTTGCGGCAGAATACCAGCAGCAGCACCGCCTGGAGCCAGAACGCCGGAATGACATGGACGATCGTCCAGTTGATCGGTTCATAGAGGCCGCGCAGAAACGCCTGGCCGATGAAGGCCCAAGCCAAAGCGAAAGCCAGACACGCCGCAGTGCCACTCCAGCGCTGGCCGAAAACTACCGCGGCCAACATCCCAGCGCCCATCATCTCGCTGATGATGGGAAGGGGCCATAGCGCTGTGTTGTGACGTTCGAACAGGCGCCAGTAGGTCTCCGCCGAGAAGAGAATGACGTCTTGCAGACTGTAACCCAGCCATTGCTCCATCAGAGCGCCGCGACCTGTCTGGCGATCTGCCGGCGCATGGCTTCATCTGGCATTGGGCCGCGGGCAGCCGCCTTGTTCTCTCGAACATGTGCCGGTTGTGTCGTCGCCGGAATTGCGACGGTGACTGCCGGATGGGACAGGATGAATTTCAGCAGGAGCTGGGCCCAGCTGTCGGCCCCGATCTCCCGGGCAAAGCCGGGCAGCGGCGAGCCGGCCGTCTGGCTGATCAATCCGCCCCGCCTGAACGGGCGGTTGACAATCACGCCGATACCCCGCTCCAGCGCAAGCGGCAGCAGACGCGTTTCCGCTTCCCGGTCCAGCGCGTTGTAGGTCAGTTGCACGAAATCAAGCGGATATTGGCGCATCAGGTGCTCCATATCGCTGTGCCGGCGACCATGCGAGGTCGTTATCCCGACATGACCGATTGCGCCAGCCGCCTTGCGTTCCAACAGCATTTCCAGGTGGGATTCGGCTGCGACCAGGTTATGGACCTGCATCAGGTCGAAGCGGTCGATGCCCCATTTCCGGAGGGACTGCTCCGTTTGTCCTCTCCCGTCCCCGGGGGACGACGTCCAAACCTTTTCGGCAGAAAACAATGTTGCTGGATAGCCGAGTTCCAACAGGCCACGGCCCACCGTATCTTGAGACGAACCATACATCGGCGAACTGTCGATCATGCCGCCGCCTGCTTCGAAAAAGGCGCGCATCACGTCCACGGACCGGGCAAGCAGCACCGGATCGTGGCCGACATTAAAGGTGATCCAAGTGCCGAGCCCCACCCTGGGCAGTTCAGCGATGCCCGCCGGGAGAGTGCGGCCGTCAGCGGATGCCGGCCGCCATGATGGCGCCAATGTGCCCATCGCAAGGCCGGCAATTCCGGCGCCAACCAGAGTTCTGCGTGTCAACAATGTCTCGGCTCCTGTCGGTATCCGCGGCTCCTTTTTGGGATGTGGTGCAATATTGCCCGTTTTGAAGGCCGGCATCCAAGAAGGCGGACCGGAATGCTGGCTGCACATCATTCCGCGGTAGGTGCATCGATATCCAGAAGCGTCGGGGAAATGCCACGTTTGACGGCGCTTTCCCGGGCGGCCTTTTGCAGCGTCTCGCTGCGTTGCAAGAGCCGGAGAAAGCGATTCTCGTCCAGAACCAAAAGCGTGGTCGGCGCGATGGAGCGCACTTCCGTCCGCCGCCGGGTATGCATGAGAATTGCCATCTGGCCGAACATCTCGCCCCGGCCAAGCCGCCAAGTCTGGCCGGCAGTTTTCAACTCGACCGCGCCGGACGCGATGAAAAAGACGCTCTTGGCGGGGCTATCCTTGCGGATAATCAGGGTGTTGCTGGTCACATAGCGGGTGACCAATGTTCGGCTCAGACGCCGCAGCGTGCCGGGGTCCATATCGGCGAACAGCGGAAACTGCCGCACCAGTTCGGCTTTCTGCAGCGCCAGGTCGAGCCGGGGGCGCTGTTCGGCTTCCAGGCGCCGCGCGGCAATATCCTGCACCAGCGAGGTGTGCAATTCGGTGCCGATCAGGCCATCCTCCTTCATGGAGTCGTATTCGCGCTCTTCCAGCCGCAGCGCCGTGCGGCGAATGAAACGGCGTTCCAATTCATCGGCATAGCCGGGGAATTGCAGCCGCAGCCCTTGCAGCGCCCGCTCCACGGCCGCCTGCCGCCGGTTCAGCAGTTCGTGCAACAGGTCTGCAACCCGCCGGCCGTGGATACGCCGGATGCGTCCGTCAATAAATCCATGCAAATCCCGCAGGATCAGCCGTTGTGAGAGCAAGAGGTCGAACCGTTTGGCGGTCATTCTGGCCAGCGGTGCCGAAAGCTGCAGCCGGTTGTGCAGAAACGCGGCCACCCGGAATCCGCGGCCGTAATGCAGGCTGCGCCGCGCCGCCTGCTGGTACCCGGTGCGGCCGCCGCTGCGGGAGGCTTCGATCAGGCGGTCAGCTTCGGACAGGATCATATCGGAAAGACGCGAGGAGATCGTGCGGTCGCGGAACCGGGCGAGGATCGCATCGCGCTCTGCACCGGCCAACGCGATCAGGCCGAGGGTGATCCGGTCGCGGTCGAGGATCCCCATATTGGCCTCGGCCCTGCGCACCGCCCGGTCCAACCGCTCACCAAAGCGCTTGGCCTCGGATCGCACGGTTTCATGTGGCAGGTCATAGTTTTCGGTTGCACGCGCCACCGTTTCACGCACGGTCTGTAATGCGACGGCAATGACCTGATTTGACAGCGCCAGATCGATCGGGGCGAGTTTGTCCAGGCCCAGACGGCCGATTACCCAGCGCAGCGTGCCGCCCTGCACGATCAGCGTAAACAGCGTGAAGCCGGTTGCGAGGATGCCGACTACCCGCCGCATTTCAGGCGGCACCCGAATGCTTTCGGTAACGGCCAATGCCAGCGCCAGCGTCACCGCACCGCGCAAACCGCCCCACAGGATCGCGGTGCGAAATGGCCGCTCCACAACCGGCGACATGCGCAGGGCGGACAATATCGGCATCAGGCCGAACAGGATCGCTGCCCGCGCAGCCACCGCGGCGACGACGACCACGGCAACCAAGTATAGATCGTTAACCCGTACGTCTTCGAGCAGCCGCGGGATGAGAATCGCGGCAAGGATAAAGATCAAGGCGCCGGCCCAATGCGCCAGCAAATCCCAGACCTCGCGCAGGTTCGTCCATAACGCAGGCTGCAGGCGTCCCGGCCCCATCAGATTGAGCATCAAACCTGCGGTTACGACCGCGATAACGCCAGAGGCGCCGATGGTTTGCTCGGCGCCGATATAGGCGAGGTAGGGCAGTGCAACCGATACGGAGATCTGCGCCAGCGGATAGCGCTCGAACAGCGCCATGATCCATATGCCGATCTGCGCGAGCAGCCAGCCAGTCACGACGCCGCCGGCGATCAGCAGGGGAAAGCGTTGCAGCGCATCCTTAAAATCCGGGTCGGGCGCGCCCAGCATCACAAAGCCCATGAACAGGCCGAACAGAGCGATGGCTGCAGCGTCGTTCAGCAGGCTTTCGCCTTCTATGATCCGCACCAGGCGCTGCGGTGCCGAAATCGACCGGAAAATGCCCACGACTGCCGACGGGTCGGTGGTGGAAACAATGGCGCCGATCAGCAGGCAGACGGCAATCGGCAGGGCGCTGGCCCAGGCGAGCGCGTAGCCGACGGCCAGTGTTGCGACCACCACTGCCACAACCGCCAGAACAAGGATGGGTACCCAGTCGTCCACCATCCGGCGCAGGTTGACCCCAAGCGTCACCTGGAACAGCAGGGTCGGCAGGAAGGCATACAGAAAGATATTCGACCGGATTGGCAGTCCCACAATTGCCTCTGCCACCGGATTGAGCGCGTCGGTCAGGTCTGTCCGCAGGAAGAAAATCGCGCCGGCGCCAATCAGAATGCCAAGGCATGCCAGCATCACCGTGAAGGGAAGGCGCAATCGCGCGGCAAGCGGTTCCGCCGCGCCAATGACGAGGAACAGCGATGCTATGACGGTGAGGATGATGACAATGTTCATGCTTCTGACATAGCCGAAACCCGCCTGTTGGCAAATTGCGCTGAAGCGACCGCTGGGCAAAGCGCCCAGCATGCCTCCAGCCACAATGCAACATGAGGCCTTGCCCGCCGCGGGCCTCCGGTCACTTTGTCATCACCTGCCGCCGGCCAGAATCGTCTGGCGCGCCAACACGGCCAGCAGATCCGAGCGGGTGACGATCCCGACGAGGCGGTCGCCGCTGACAACTGGTGCCGCCGGGACGCCGTCGTCGGCAAGAACCCGGACCAATACGCCGATGCCTGCGCTTGGCGAGACCGTGCGCGGCTGACTCGTCATGATGTCCCGGGCCAGCAGGATTAGTCCGCGTTTGCGGCCCACCAGACGGGAGGCCGCCGCTGCGAATCTGTAGGCCCGGCCGAACCCGCGGCCCCGCGCATGCCAGATCAGATCGCCCTGCGTAACCAGCCCGGACAACCGGCCATCGGCGCCGACGACGGGCAGCGTCTTGACGCGATGGCGGCGGAACAGTTCGGCAATGATATGCAGCCGTGTATCCGGTTGGACGGTAACAACATCGCGCGACATGACGGCAACACAGGTCAGGCCGTTGAAATGGCGCTGGGTGGCTTCTTCCTCGGCGGCGGCAAGGACGTGTCCGAAATCCTCCGCCCCGATATTGGCCGAGAGGTTGAAGCGCGCCAGCAAGCCGGCCAGGTCATCCGGTGTTAGTCCCAAACGGCGGTCGGGCGCCGGATCGGCGGTCGCGTGAGCATTTTCCGCGGCGGGTTGGCGGTAGGGATATTTCCTGCCGGTCAAGCGGTTGTAAATGGTTGCGAAGCCAACCAGCAGAACGGTGTCGAACAGGACCGGCATCAGCACGAAGCCGTAGCCCAGATTGTCGACCAGCGATGCACTGAGAACCGTCGCCAACGCCATGGCTGCACCGGGTGGGTGCATGGCGCGGCAGGCGGCCATCGCGGCGATGGCGGCGCATACGGCAATGCCTGCGCTGGCCTCAACCGGCAGGTTCAGGCGCAAGACGGTTACGGCAATCAGGGCCGACAGCGTGTTGCCCACGATCGCCGACCATGGCTGGGCCAGCGGTGAATTCGGAACGGCGAACAGCAGAAACACGGTCGCCCCGAGCGGTGCGATCAGCATCAGGCCGCTGTTGTCGCCCAGCGTTATCCCTGCACTCGCGAGAACCAGCCCGCACAATGTCAGCGCCAAGCCTGCACCAATGGCGGCACGCAGTGGCTCCATTCCCCGCGGCCGTGCCATTGCGGGCCCCAGTGCGCGGGCAACACGGCGCAGCCGTACCAGCCGCCTCAGCCGCTGATACGACTGGTCAAGCGTCTCGCCCTCCTCAAGCCCGATGCTGGAAGGCGCGTTGCCTGCGGGTGTGTCGGAGTGGATCAGATCAGCGTTGTGTTGCATTGCGGGGGAACTTGTGGGCGAGCCTAAAGGGAGGGGGCAGTCTGGCGTATGGGATACTTCGGCCGGGCTCGATCTCGGCGAAACGACCGCGGGATGAGCATAGACCGGGATCGCGTGATGGCCGCCAGCAGGGGCGGATTTTGTTCGTAAGCGTGAGTAATTCCGGATATGGGCGCGCCTTGCAAGTACCGATCATTTTTGTGCCCATCGGTAGCCGTGTAACTTCAGACCCCGATTTGCCGATTTGCAGGGATGCGGGTTGCCCTTGAACGTCCCGGGCGCGATTTATGACTGGTATTTGGAGTAGGCCACGATTCGTATTCTTTTTTCCGGGATGTGCGGCCTGTTGTTGGCCGCCCGATTGGCGTATCGAATCATTTCGTCAGGATCAGACGGCCGGCCCGCGTCACCTGGAGCACATATTCTTCGCCGCGATGCACGATGATGATCCGCCGGCCATCCTGCAGCAGCTCCTGCGAATTGACCCGGGGAGTGGCTGCTGGCGCCGGGTGCGGTTGTTGAGATTTGTCCGTCATGCGGGCGCCTGCGGAATTCTTGTCAACGGTCTCTCCAATTTCGTGATGGTTTTGGGGCCGGTGTGGCCAGGTGACTGGACATCCGGTTTGTCCGCGTGACCGTGATGCAAACTGGCGGGGAAATTCAGCATTGCCTTTGTATATTGATAGTGAGATGCATTCGCATTATCAATATACAGGCACCAGTGTCCAGCAAAGGCCGGGCAGTTGGCGCTTCGGACCTCGGATCGGATGCCAAGATGACCTCTGAACATGCTTTCATGCCGCTTTCGTTGGCGGATTATGAAACCCTGGCACGTCCACATCTGACGGCGATGACGGACGCCTATTTCAACGGCGGTGCCGGAGCGGGCGTTGGGCTGGCTGCGAATCTTGCGGCATGGCGGCGTTGGCGGTTGTTGCCCCAGGCGCTGAACGGGCGTGCTGCCGGCGGCGGCACGGGAATCCGTTTGTTCGATGTGGACGCGGCCCACCCGTTCATCGTCGCGCCGATGGCGCTGCAGCGGCTTGCCCACGAAGAAGGGGAGGTGGCCGTTGCACTCGCCGCCGCGGCGCAGGGCGGAATCATGACAGTTTCGACCGAGTCGAGTATTGCTATCGAGGACATTGCGCGGCTTTCCCCCGGCCCGTTGTGGTTTCAGTTGTATCCGCGGCATGAATTTTCGCAGTCGCTGGCCTTGTTGAAACGGGCGGAGGCTGCCGGCTGCTCTGCCATCGTCGTTACCGTCGATATGCCCCTCACGCCGCCACGTCCGCGGGAAATCCGCGCGGGCTTCCGTTTGCCGGAAGGGATTGCGCCGGTCCACCTGTCCCGCTTTGCGCCGCCAGACCTTCCGGCCCTGGCGGAAGGCGAAAGCCAGGTATTCGACCGGTTGTTCGCGATTGCGCCCGGCTGGGACGATATCGCCAGGCTGCGCGATGCAACGCGCCTGCCGCTGATCCTGAAGGGCATACTCAACCCAGCCGATGCACGGCGCGCGGTTGCCCATGGTGCGGACGGTGTTGTCGTGTCGAACCATGGCGGCCGTCTGCTCGATATCTTGCCCACGGCCTTGGACATGTTGCCGGAGATCGTCTCCGCAATTGCCGGTGCGATCCCCGTGATCGTCGACGGCGGCGTGCGGCGTGGAGAGGATGCCTTGATCGCCCGCGCTCTGGGCGCCCATGCCGTGATGGTGGGCCGGCCCTTGCTGCACGGTCTTGCCGCCGCCGGGGCCAGGGGAAGCAGCCATGTGCTGAGACTCCTGCGAGACGAACTCGAGGTTGCGATGGCGCTGCTCGGTCTGCGGGCGCTGGCGGATGTGCGGGCGGACATGCTGCGGCCGGCCTCCTGACACTCAGCGCACCCGGTATGTGACCGGTACGGCGATCTCGAATCGGTCGCCCGTCAGGTGCGACGGCGGCGGCGGCAACCGGCCTGCCCGTTTCAGAATGCCAAGCGCGGCTGCGTCAAGGGCCGGATGACCGGCGCTTTCCTGGAGGGTTGAGCGAACCAGCCGGCCCTGGCGGTCGATTGTGAAGCGCAGTACCGCCCGGCCTTCGGCGCGGTCGTCTCTGGCCTCGGCCGGATAGGTCTTCAGCGCATCCAATGCCAGCGCGAGCTTGCGCTGCCATTCTGCCAACTGGCGCCGCCGCTCCCGCTCCAACCCTTCCTGCTTCGCCGCGGCCAAAGCCTGTTCGTACCTCTTTCCGGTGGCGGGCGGCGGCCGGGCGGCGCGGCTGGGCGGCAGAGGCGGAGCGTGTGTTTCTGGCTGTTTGACCGGCACGCGTTCCGCTTCCCGTTCGCTGGCCTTTTCCTGATCGGGGTTTGCGATCTTGAATGCCAGTTCCGGGTCTTTGACCGTGTAGGGAGTCGTTTGCATGGGCGGTTCTTCGACGACCCGCGCGGCAGTTGCCTCTTCGGGCTGCGGCTGCGGTGCCGCCGCGATTTCCGGTACGGTTTCGCCGTGCGGGGCGTCATGGGCGGGCGCGGCCGCAGCATCCATCGGCACATCCAGCGACACGAGGAATGCACCCTCTATGCCCTGCGGTGGCTGTTCGGGCGAAGGAGCGGCTGCGTCCAGAATGCCGGCCCCACCGACAAGATGCAGCGCAACACTGAACCCCAATCCGAGCATGGCAATGCCGAAAGCATGCCCTGGCCGTGGGTCGGCAAGGCTCATTGCGCCGCCTTTGCCTGCTGGGTGGCTTCAAGCCCGACGAGCCCGACCTTCAAATACCCACCGACGCGGAGCTTGTTCAGGACCGACATCAACTCGCCGTATGGCACGGCGCGGTCAGCCCGCAGATACAACCGGGTGTCGCGGTCCAGCCGCGTGACCAGTTCGATCCTCTGCAATAGGTCTTCCATTGGTACCGCGGTCTCGCCGACGCTGACCTCCCCGTCCTCGCGGATCGTTACAAACACCGGTTCTGCTGGGCGCGGAGCCGGACGGGCCGTCGCAACCGGCAGTTCCACCGGCACATCGACGGTGGAAAGCGGTGCTGCGATCATAAAAATGATCAGCAGCACCAGCATGACGTCGATGAACGGTGTGATGTTGATCTCCGCCGTTTCGACCGGCTCATCGCAATCGTGGATCGGTCCGGCCATGGCTCAGGCTGCCTTTCGTTGGCCGGCAGTTTCGATCTCGGCTGCTTCGCCAGGGCGGTCCAGGTCACGTGACAGCGTGCGCGTGGCGAGTTCTGCCGCATCGGCAAGCATCAGCCGGTAGCCGCCGATGCCGCGCGCAATGTGGTTGTGGAACAGGGTTGCCGGTATGGCGGCCGCCAAGCCAAGCGCCGTGGCAAGCAAGGCCTCCGCGATGCCTGGCGCAACGACGGCGAGGTTGGTGGTGCCGCTGCCAGCGATGCCGATGAAGCTGTTCATGATGCCCCAAACGGTGCCAAACAGCCCGATAAATGGGGCGGACGATGCCATCGATGCCAGAATGCCGGATCCCGCCTGCATCCGGCGCGCCGCGGCGGCTTCGATCCGGCCGAGATGGGCGGCGGCGCGCGCCTTGATCCCCTCAACCGGAAAGCCGGGGGCGGCGGAGCGTTCGCGCTCGCGGATGGCGGCGGCAATCATCCGGTAGAGCGGGTTCCCGGAAGTTTGCGTGTCGGCCATTGCTTCCGGCAATGAACCGGCTTCGTCGAGCGCGCGATAGGCCATGCGCAACTGGCGGCGGCCGCGGGCCAGTGCGGCCAGACGGGAAAGCCAAACGCCCCAGGTCAGCACCGAAAGCAGGGCAAGAATGATCATGATTGCCTTCACAACGATATCGGCTGCTATGAACATGCCGATCGCCGAAAGATCGTGCGCGCCGGTTCCGCCATGTCCTTGCGATGCAGCGAATTGTTCCTGCAGGCCAGCAAAGACCGCGTCAGGCCAGCCTGGGTCCGCTGCATCCGGCTGCGGCACTTGCGCGCCGGGGCTGTCGGACTCCATGGTTGCGATTGGCTGGGAGGGCGGTTCCTGCGCCGCTGCCGAACCGGCGAACAGAATGGCGGCGAGGAGGATTGCAACGGGCGTCATGATGTCAGATCTCCGCAAAAGCCCGGATCAGATTGTGGTAAATTCCGCTCAACCGCAGGCACGCGGAATCGTTGGCGCCGCGTTCGGCAGACAGCTCCTGCACGGTCTGGTCCATGTCGAACAGCATTGCGCGTTTGGCGTCGTCGCGAATCATGCTCTGTACCCAGAAAAACGAGGCAACACGCGCGCCTGCCGTCACTGGCGTAACATGGTGAAGACTGTCGGATGGATAGAGCACGGCATCCCCGGCTGGCAGCTTCACCCGCTTGTCTCCGTAGCGGTCGAGGATGACCAATTCGCCACCGTCATAGGAATCCGGGTTTTCCAGGAACACGGTGCATGAAAGATCGGCCCGCATCGTTTCCCCGGCGCCGGGAATGATGCGGATGGCATTGTCAACATGGGCACCGAATGTTCCGCCGTGCCGGTACCGGTTGAACATCGGCGGTAAAATGCGCTTCGGCAGGGCGGCTGACATAAAGACAGCAGAGCGCGAGAGTGCCCCTGACAAAATTTGCTGTGCTTCGGTTTCTGCTGCGCAGCCAACCGGAAGCTGTTCGTTATGCTTCACCTCGGCAGATTGCGCTCCCGCGGTGACCCGGCCGTCGCTCCAGGGTGCATCTTGCAAAATGCTTTGAATGGCGGCGAGTTCGTTCCCGCTTAGAAGTGCGGGGATCACAGTTAACATGCGGGCAGGTCCATTCGGGAAGGAAGCGCAACGCCGGTGCGCAGACGGCGGCGGCTGCCACCGTCTGCGGTTCGCGTTCTAAAAGTTCATTTTGAGCTTCACATAGGCCGACCGCCCTGGCGCGACATAGGCGAAGGGCGACCCGGACCGATAGAAAGCGTCGTAGTAGGTTTCGTCGGTCAGGTTGTTGACGGTGACGTTTAGCGCGGCGTTTTCCGTCAGCTGGTATTCCGCCATGGCATCGAAGCGCCAGAAGGACGGCAACGTGTTGCCGTTGGTTGCGGCCAGGCTGCCGCCTTCGATCTCGCCGCGCCATGTCGCCTGACCGCCGATCGCAAAATCCTCCGTGATCTGCCAGCGGGCCAGCAGGTTGAACTGGTGATGTGCGATATTGGCCAGTTTCTCGCCGATACTTCCCGCATCGGCTGACGATGTGACCTCTGAATCCATCAGCGAGAGGCCGCCATAGAGCGACAACTGATCCAGAACCTTTCCGGCAATGCCGAATTCGACGCCCTGGACGTAGTATTCGCCGCTTGCGGTGGTGGTGGCGGTGGGGCCGCGACCCTGCGTTTCCCGGGCGTTTTCCTTCTCCGTCCGGAAAAGCGATGCGGTTGTCATCAGGTTTCCGTCAAAGAAAGCCCATTTCACGCCGGCCTCGTAGGCGATGTTACGCTCGGGGTCGAGAAGCTCGCCTGCCTCGTCGAGGCCGCCATAAGAGCCGCCGCCGGCATCCAGTTCCTGCCCCATCGGGTTGGTCGATGTTGCGACCGCCGCGTAAAGCGTGCCGTTTGGCATGGGCTTCCAACTGACGCCGGCGTTCCAGTTGAATATCAGATCATCGCGGCTGTATTTGAAGCCGGTGCCTTCCTTCGTGATGGCGTAGTGGTCCAGGCGCGCGCCCAGGGTCAGTGTGACGCCCGGATAGACTTCCACCGCATCGCCGACAAAGGCGGATATCGTATCCACTTCGACGTCGGTTGGATCGCCGCTAAGCGTCAGCGGGTCGCTCGGGCTCCAGCACCCGGATGCCACCGGGTCCGGGTTGTACAGGTTCACAACGCAGCCGCGCGCACCGGGCGGCGGCAGGTAGTCCTCCGATGTCAGGCCGTCATACCGGTCCATTTCGATTTGTTCGCGGCTCAACTCAACACCGGCAATGGCGTCGTGTTTGATGCCGAACAGCCGACCGACCCAGGTCAGTTCGCTGATATTGGCCAGCACGGTACTTTCTTGTTTGTTCGACTTGAACGAAACATTCGCGGTCCAGTTGCGCGAGTCGGGGTCGCTGGTGTCGACGCTGGATGGGCCGGTCAGCACATAGTCGTTGCGCGATTGCGAAAGCCTTGTGCGGTTGGACAGGGCGAATCCGTCGCCGATTTCATAGTCCAATCGCAGCGTGCCGACATCCTGGCTCGCTTCCTGAAAGTCCCGGTCCGGAATGCCATAGAATGTTTCGCGGCTGACGCCCAGGCTTTCCGTTGCCGGCTTGCCCGCGACCCCATCCCACGGAACACCCCAATCGGGCATTTGCTCAATATAAAGATGGTAGTAGTCCAGGCCGACCGTCAGGGCTTCGATGGGCCGGGCCTCAGCGGAAATCGAGGCGCCCCAACGGTTGTCATAGACATGTTCGCGCCCGGCAACGTCGCTCATCTGCCCCATGGCATTGACCCGGACGCTGAAATCTTCCGAAAACACCTTGTTGGCGTCGATGGTGCCGCGGAACAGATCGTCGGTGCCCACGGTGATATCCGGATTGATGAAATCGTCCTGGGTCGGCTTTTTGGTTACCAGGTTGATGGCGCCACCGGTCACGCCGCGGCCCGCAATCGTGCCGGATGGGCCTTTCAGGATTTCCACCTGCTCCGTCATGAAATTCTCGCGCAGTGTCGAACCGCTGTCGCGCACACCGTCGATCAAGGCGTCGTTGGTCGCCTTGAAACCGCGGATGAACAGCACGTCGCCGAAAGCGTTGCCGCCTTCACCGGTGCCCAGTGTGATGCCGGGTGTCGTGCGGGCCAACTCCCGCACCGACGTTGCGTTCTTTTGCTCTAGCACCTCTTTCGGGATCGCTGTCACAGAATGAGGCGTATCGATCAGTGGCGTGCGGATGCGGGAACTGGCGGACTGATCGACCTTCCAGGGGGCATCCGGGTCGGCAAACGGATTGGCGTTCGCCGCAGTACCGTTGCCGGATGGTCCGCCGGCAGCATTGCCGGCGGCTTCGGTTCCGTCACCTTCGCCTGCCGCACCGTCGTGCGCCGCACCAGCCGCACCGGAGCCGCTGGTGCCGGCCTGGCCTGCGCCATCGGACGGGGAGGTTGTTTCAACCTCAAGGCCGGGCAGCATGATCGTGCCGTCTTCCTGCGCGAAGGCGGGGCCGGTGGCTGCCATGCAGGCCGCGGTCATCAGGCAAAGGCCGAGCGTCGGTCGCAGTTGGGCCGTCAGCCGCGGCGTTCCCAGTGCCGCTGCACACAGCGCTGTGGGAAGTTGGGACTCAAAAGGTTGCTTGGTCACTGAATGCATCTCCAGCCTGCACCGCTCCGAAGCGCAAGGCGCAGCGAAGGGGCGGAATTCTTCGGTTTGATGGGGAGCTTGCTGGGTTCAGTGACGAACCTGGCTGGCGAGGCGTTGCGCATTGCCCGCTGCGGGGCGGGACGGGGGCCCGGACCGGAGCCGCATTTTCGCCGCGGCGGATGCAGGTATGCGCCTTTCGCGAACACGTTCTGCCGTGTTCGTTCTGCCTCGTCAATAGCGAATGCGAACTATTCGCAAAAAATTACAGATTGAATCGACTGGCATTGCTGTGCCCGGCGTAAATGCTGCGGGCCGTTTCCGTTATGCCTTGCGCGGGCGTACGAACAGCCAGCCGCACCAGAATAGATAGAGGATGATGGCGAGCGAAAGCACGGTCTGGCCGGGGGTGGGGTTCAGCCGGGCCACGCCGCGCCTTTGTTCTGGCGTCAAAGCCGCCGCCCGGCGCAGATGCGGGCCGATATCGGGGTGCGTACCCAGATGTTCGTTGAATGCCAGAACGACCGAATCCGTCACCGGGTAGACATCCTCGCTGTACGAGGATGGGCCCTGCCTCCCGATAATGGAAGCCGGCGGGGAGGGGCCTGCCACGGTCGCCTGCATAGCCAATGTTTCCACGGGCTCGGACGTAGCGGCATAGACATCAGCCGTGATCCGGGCCTTGGCGAGAAACGGCAGCGCGAGCCGTGCGGAGCCGACCCACCAGCGATCTGCGGCAATCAGCTTGACCTGCGCATCCGGTTGCAGAAGTTTGGCGATGTCGGTCCGGTTCAGGCTTGCGATGACAAAGGCTACATCCGCCTTGCCCGCTATAACGGCCCCGGCTGCCGTTGCGGCGTCGGTGTCCGGCAGCGAAACGATCTGCGGCGCCGGCGTATGCCAAGCAGCGACTGCCTCCGCGAACTTGTGGGAGGGCGAGCCGAGCGGCCCACCGGCGATTGTCTTGGCGCCCGCCAGGCTGGCCGTATCGTCCCGGCGGGCGAGTGCATGCACGAACACCGATCCGGTTGCGGCGATGCTTTCCAGTTCCGGGTAAAGATATGCGCTGCCGTTAACAATACGAAACTGCCCGATACTTGGCGTCCAGGCCATCCGTGCCTCATGCCGCAGCAGCGATGCAACCGGCGCAACCGACTTCCGGAACGCGGTTTCCCGTTCGGGTAACGCCTGGCGGGCCGCCCGCAGCACAGCCGTCGCGATTGGCCCGCCGACCTCCCACGGGTCGATGGCGATTTGGATATCTGGCTGTTCCGCAGTCACGCTACCCGGGATCAGGTTCATTTGCACCAGCGCAGCCCGCGCAACGTTGCGCGGGCTGCGGCCGGCAAAGATGACCTCCCGGTTCAAGGCCCGCATGCGCTGTACGTCCAGCTTTCCAGCCAGCTTCTGCAGCGTGTAGCCAATGGCGGGTGCACGGGACAGCGCCTCCTGCGTCACCAATGGCACGGCCTCATAGGCGGGGAAAAACGGTGTGTCGGACGCCAGGGCACGCAATTGATAATCGACGATCTGGGGGTCCGTCTGAAAGCCGATAATGACGTCGGCCTTGCCTTCCAGCAGCATGTCGTAAAGGTGAAGCCGATCCCGCAGCGGCACGGTGGCGACATCGCGGAAACGCAGGCCGTAGTGGTCGAGAAACGGCTGTAAACCATCCGCTGGCCGCCTGGCGAAGTCATCCGAAACTGCGATCCGCAGGTCGGGCGCCTGCTTTGCAAGGTCCGCGATAGAAGCGACGCCGCGTGCGGTTGTCAGGTTCTCCGTAATCAGGACGCTATAGGTGTTCTGGAGCCCCAGCCGGTCCAGCACGGTCAGCCCGACTTTGGCGAATTCGCGCGAGACGACGACAAACGCTTGGTCCCGATCAGGCAGGGCCGGCAGCCCCAGCAGAACCAGACCGGTGCCTGTGTATTCTGGATAAAGGTCGATCGTGCCGCCGCGCAACACATCGAATGTGCCGGTAACGCTGCCGGCGGGGATGGTTCGCTGGACGCGGAAACCCGCGTCCTCCAGCAGAAGCGCAAACATCTCTGCCAGGATCTTGTTTTCAGTGAAGTCTTTCGAACCAACCCGGACGGTCGGTTGCGAGCAGGCCCCGACGGCAAGAAGGATCAGCAGGGTGAGGACTATGCGCATATCTTGATGCTGTCAGCTGCCATCGGATGTCTGGGCGGCGATTCCCGGCCCGGTCGCCTTCATTGCGCCGGGCCCCTCCGTCTGGTCCTCGCGCAGGGCCCGCATAAGACCGACCACCTGAAGAAGGAGGATGGCCGAAAACGGAATCGCACCTGTGGCAGCCATGGCGCGAGCGACCTCGACCGAACCGGAAAACAGCGTGGCCCCGGTCAACGCGGCGATCAGGATGCCCCAGACGAATTTGTGCATGATCGGGGGATTGAGATCGCCGTTCGTCGTCATCATCGAAAGCACGAAGGTGCCACTGTCCGCGGATGTCACCAGGAAAATGAAGATCAGCAACACCGCCAGGGAACTCAGCACTGGGCTGAACGGGAAGTACTCGAAAAAGGCAAACAGCGCGTCCGTTACGTCCGCCGCAACCAATTCCGACAATCCGCCAGGGCCAAACAGTTCGATATAGAAGGCCGCGCCGCCGAAGGTAGAGAACCAAAGGATAGAGAACAGCGTCGGTACCAGGATGACGCCGGCGCAAAACTCCCTGATGGTGCGCCCACGGGAAATGCGCGCGATGAACACGCCGACGAATGGCCCCCAGGCCAGCCACCAGATCAGATAGGTGAGCGTCCAGGTGACGGACCAATCGGTCAGGCCCTCATAGGGGAACAGCTTGAACGCCATTTCCGGCAGGCGAGAGGTATAGGCGCCAATGGTCGTGACGAAGGTTTCCAGCACGAATTCCGTCGGTCCGAACACAATGACGAACAGCATGATGGCGATGGCAATGCTGATGTTGATGTTCGACAGAATCTTGATGCCTTTGTCGACGCCCGTACTTGCGGACAGCATATAAAAGGCGAACAGAACCCCCAGAATGGCGATCGAGACAGTTTCCGTAGGCACAACTGCAAACACGGTCGCCAGACCGGACCGCACCTGCAACGTTCCCATGGCGAGCGACCCGGCCAGGCCGAAGACGACGGCGATGACGCCCAGCACATCCGCGGCCGTGGCGGCCCTGCCGGCGGCGGTACCCCGGAATATCGCCCGGATCGGCGTGGAAATCAGGCTGCGCTCGCCTCGGCGGAAGGCGAAATAGGCGATGACCAAGCCGCAGACGCCATAGATGGCCCAGGCGTGCAGGCCCCAGTGCAGGTTGGTGATGACCATTGCCTCGCGCGCCGCTTCAGGCGTCCCGCCGAGCATGCCGGGCGGCGCATCGAAATGCGTGACGGGCTCTGCCACCCCCCAAAACAACAGGCCGGCGCCCATACCGCTGGCGAACAGCATCGCCAGCCACGAGCCGGTGGAAAATTCCGGCCGGTCATCGTCGGCGCCAAGCCGGATCTTGCCATAGGGGCTCAGTGCCAAGCCGGCGGACAGAATGACCAGCCCGGTGCACAGGATCAGCCAGAACCAACTGGCCCCTGTCATGACATAGGTCGTGAACTGCAACGCCGCGGCCGTCATCTGGTCCGGCGCCAGCACGCCCCAGGCGCCGACGGGCAGGCAGATGCAGATCGAAAGAATGAAAACGAGGTTTCGAGTCATCGCCCGATAACTCTTACCAGAACAATCATGGCGGGTATTCCGGCGGGATCGCAGCAGATCGTCACCCCTTGGCGCTGCACGTGCTATGTCCGCGATGCGCGGTCGGCAAATCTTCCATCTGCCCTTATAATGAGGCGCGTTTCAGTTCCCTCTAGCCATGGACAAAGCACCCGCATGACCGAGCCTGAATGGGAAATCCCGCCGGACCTGCAACCGGACCCGGACGATTATACCTTTGATCTGAAAAGGACGCTGGACGGCGTTGTCGGCTTGAACAGCCATGTTCCGGCAGATGCTTTCACGGCCAACACATTGGGAATGGAGCGCGGCGGCAGCGGAGTCGTCATTGAAGAAGCCGGGTTGATCGTCACCATCGGCTATCTGATTACCGAGGCAGAGACGATCTGGATTCACACCAATGACGGCCGTGCCGTGCCCGGGCATGCGTTGGCGCTGGATCAGGAAACCGGTTTCGGTCTGGTTCAGGCGCTCGGCCAGCTCGATCTGCCGGCGCTTGCAATTGGCGATTCGGACCGGTTGCGGGTAGGTGACCAGTGCATTTTGGCTGCTGGCGGCGGCCGGCAGCACGCAATCGAAACCCGGTTGACCGGCAGGCTGGAATTCGCCGGCTATTGGGAATATGCGCTGGACGACGCCTTCTACACTGCGCCCGCGCATCCATTCTGGGGCGGCACCGGGCTGATTGGGCAGGATGGAAAGTTGCTGGGCATCGGGTCGTTGATCGTGCAGCAGGAGGGCGAGCGCGGCAGTCGGCGCGATATGAATATGGTGGTGCCCATTGGGCTTTTGCCGCCCATCCTGCCGGACCTGTTGGCCTATGGGCGGGTCAACCGGCTTCCCCGGCCATGGCTTGGCATGTACGCCGCGGAAAGCGGCGATGCGATCCTGGTAGGCGGCGTTGCGGACGGTGGCCCGGCGGACTTGGCCGGCGTGGAAAGTGGCGACCAGATTCTTGCCGTCGGGGATGAGGAAATGACCGACCTTGTCGGGCTTTGGCGCAGTATCTGGTCCAGTGGAAGCGCAGGCGCGAAAGTCCGGCTGCGCCTTGCGCGCGACGGCCGCATGCTGGACGTGACGATTCAGTCAGCAGACCGCACGACCTTCCTGAAATCGCCCAAGCTGCATTGATGGATCGTTTCCGTTACTGATTGCTGGACCCACCGGGCAGAAGAAGCACCGCAATGCGGATGATCGACGCCGAACAGGTGCATGCCCTGCTGGATTTCCCCCGCCTGATCGAGGCGTTGTGCGAAGGCCACCGTCAGGCACCAGCAGTGACGCAGTCCGTCTTGCTGCAGGATCCGGGCGCCGGCACCGCGTTTCTGGCCCTGCCGGCCTGGGAGCATGGCCAGGCGATGGGCATCAAGATCGTGACGGTGTTCCCGGACAACCCGGCTGCGGCCGCGATTCTGCCGGCAGTACAGGCGGTATTCCTGTTGTTCGATGCCACGGACGGGCGGCCGGTGGCTTGCATCGACGGAACTGCGCTCACCTACCGGAAAACCGCCGCGGATTCTGGGCTTGGCAGCCGGTTCCTGGCGCGTGAGGATGCCGAGACGCTGGTCATGGTTGGCGCTGGCGGCCTCGCGCCGTACGTGATTGCGGCCCATCGGGCCGTGCGCCCATCGCTGCGCCGCGTGCTGATCTGGAATCGGACCGCGGCGAAGGCGGAAGCCCTGGCAGCGCAACTGCCGGATGCCACCGCGGTGACCGATCTGGAGGCAGCCGTGCGGCAAGCGGACATTGTTTCGTGTGCAACCAATGCGACAGAGCCGCTCGTCCTTGGCGCCTGGCTGCAACCTGGCGCTCATCTCGACCTGATCGGCAGCTACACTCCGCGGATGCACGAGGCCGATGAGGCTGCGGTAGCCTGCGCCCGGATTTTTGGCGACACGGCAGACAAGATCTGCGAACGCAGCGGCGAGATCGTCAGTGCGCTGGCCGGCGGGGCAATCACCAGGAAGGACATCGTCGGCGACCTGTTCGGCCTTGCGCAGAACCTGTGCTTCGGCCGGCAAACGGCCGAGGAAATCACCTTGTTCAAGAATGCCGGCGGCGGCCACCTCGATCTGATGACCGCCCGCTGCCTGTTGCAGCGCTTGCGCCAGCAAGGCGCTTGAGTCCGCCGGTAAGGAGATTGCTAGGCCAGAGGCCTCGACAGGTCTTAAACATGCACGGTAGATTTTCACAATTCCACTGTCCGCTTGCCGGCGGAACGGCATCAACAAACGGACAGAAACAACGAAGGGCCGCTGTGATGAAGTTGAAGCTGTACCGCGCCAACGATCGCCCGACCAAGGTCGCGCCCGAAACGAACTTTACCGGAACGGTCATGCAGGATGAGGTGCTGGTCGGCCAAGCTCCCTCCCGCATGCGGGCCACGAATGTCACCTTTACCCCCGGCGCCCGTACCGCCTGGCACCAGCATCCGGTCGGCCAGACCCTGCTGGCGGTCTCCGGTGTCGGGCGGGTGCAGGTAGAGGGCGAGCCGGTGCAGGAACTGCGCCCGGGTGATACGGCGATCATTCCACCGAACACCCGCCATTGGCATGGGGCCGCACCAGACCGGCTGTTCACGCATCTGGCCATGTCCGAAACCGGTGAGGATGGCAGCGGCACCGCATGGTTCGAGCATGTCAGCGACAGCGACTATGGCCAGAAACCGACCTGAGCCAGGTTTCCGCCGCGCCTGAAATGTGTGCAGGCCGTCCGCGCATCCTGCAGGCGGCTATGGAAATCGGGAACAGTGAACCGATCTGACTGCCGGGCCAATGGACAAATATCAGGCATAGGCCCGCCAATGTGCAGGCAGATTGCTGTATAATTATACTTCTGGATATTTTGCCAAGTCCAAAAATATCTTGGCATGGTGCTTGCATTCATTTCGGCTTGTAACCGAAGACCGAATGAGGACGGCGCGATGCAGGCCACATCCAGATCCATGCTAACCGTTTCGGGGCTGCGAAAGTATTTTCCCACCGGCAGCGCATTTCCCCCCTGGCGGCCAGCCGCCTATGTAAGGGCCGTGGACGGCATCAGCTTCACGGTGCGTTCCGGGGAGACCCTTGGGGTCGTTGGCGAATCCGGTTGCGGCAAATCCACGATGGCCCGGCTGTTGATCCAGTTGATCACCCACGACGAGGGCGAAATCATCCTCGATGGTGAAAAAATAGGCGCTTCCGATGGTATCTCCATCAGGGACATGCGCGCCCGCGTGCAGATGGTGTTTCAGGACAGCTATGCATCGCTGAACCCCCGCATGCCAATCGAGGAAAGCATCGCTTTCGGCCCGGTGGCCGCCGGTGTGCCGCGGCGGGAAGCGATGGAGCGCTCCATCGATCTGATGGGCCGGGTCGGCCTGGATCCGCAACTGTTTTTGCAACGCTACCCGCACGAACTTTCGGGCGGCCAGCGCCAGCGCGTGAATATCGCCCGTGCGCTGGCGATGCAGCCGAAGCTGCTGATCCTGGATGAAGCCGTTTCCGCCCTCGACAAGTCGGTGGAGGCACAGGTCTTGAATCTGCTGACCGATCTGAAGGCAGAGTTTGACCTGACCTATATTTTCATCAGCCACGACCTCAACGTGGTCCGCTACGTGTCCGACCGTGTGCTGGTCATGTATTTGGGGGAGATCGTGGAGATTGGCGACGTAAAGGAGGTCTACGAAAACCCGCAGCACCCCTACACCAAGGCGCTGCTGAGCGCCCAGCCGTCGATGGACCCGGACAACCGGCGGAAAGAGGCGCCGATCAGCGGCGACCCGCCGAACCCGATCAATCCGCCGTCCGGCTGCCGGTTCCATACGCGTTGCCCGCATGTCCAGCCGCTATGCCGGGAAAACGTGCCGCTGCTCACCAGCGCTGGAACCCCCGACCACGCCGCCGCCTGCCATCTGGTGTCTGGCGCACTTCAAGCCCGCCGTGCAACCGCTTGATGCCGCAAGGATCCTCTGAAATGACCCAAACCCCGCCCCTTTTGTCCGTTCGCGATCTCTACGTGACCTTCGTCACGCGTGAGCGCACGGTGCACGCCGTCAACGGCGTTTCTTTCGATCTTCAACGCGGCGAGGTGCTGAGCATCCTCGGCGAATCGGGCTCCGGTAAGAGTGTCTCGTTGCGTGCGGTGCAGCGCCTGTTGCCGGAACGGCGCACACGGATTTCCGGTTCGATCCGTATGGACGGGGAGGAAATCTTGGAGATGGATGGCAGCCGGCTGCGGTCGCTGCGCGGCGGCGAAGTCGCCATGATCTTTCAGGAGCCGGCGACCGCGTTCGATCCGGTCTATACGGTTGGCCAGCAAATCGCCGAAGCGGTGATGAAGCATAAGGGCACCAGCTATGCATCCGCCAGATCGCGGGCACTGGAATTGCTCGAACTGGTGCGGATTCCGTCTGCCGCCCAGCGGCTGAACAATTATCCGCACGAAATGTCGGGCGGCATGCGGCAGCGCGCGATGATTGCGCTTGCCCTGTCGTGCGATCCCAAAATCCTGCTGGCGGACGAGCCGACCACGGCGCTGGATGCCACCGTGCAGATTCAGGTGCTGCTGTTGATGCAACAGTTGCAGCGCGAGCTGGGGCTGGGTGTCATCATCGTGACCCACGACGTTGGCGTCGCCATCGAGATCGGCGACCGGCTGGCGGTCATGTATGGCGGCAAGATTGTCGAGAGTGGACCACTGGCCGAAGTGGTGCGCGACCCGCAGCACCCCTATACCCAGGGGCTGCTGTCATCGACCATCCACGCCGCGAGCCGCGGGCGGCGGTTGCAGGCGATCCCGGGCACGCCGCCGAACCTGTCCTCGCCGCCATCCAGCTGCTCATTTGCTCCGCGCTGCCCGTATGCGGCAGATGTTTGCTTGGCCGTCGTTCCGGACGAAGTTCAGTTGAGCCCTACCCATATGTCCCGTTGTGCGCGCATCGGTGCCTGGGGCGACAAACCCCAAGGCATCGGCTCCTTGGGTAGCGAGGCCGCGTAACATGTAAAGATACCAAACGAAAAAGGCCGGCGCTTCCATGGAGGCGCCGGCCTTTTTTTTGCTCGGGTTGAATGTTTACAACTCGGGCCAGGTGCGCAAATCGGGCCGTGCCAGTTCGAATTGGTGGCCAACGCGCAACACATCGGCATCCGCGAAGGAATGGCCGATCAACTGGGCTGCAACGGGCAAGCCGTTGTCTGCGAAGCCCGCACGCACGGTCAGCGCCGGCTGGCCGGTGACGTTTGCCGGCATGGTGAGCGAGGATTTGCCAAAGAAGTGGTAGTCCTGCTGTGAGGCCTCAAATGTTTCTGCCGGGCCGTACTGGTTGGCTGTCAGTAGCATATCGACATCGGCCATTCCTGCCTCCGTCGCCGCCGTCAACTCACGGCGCCACCGCAACGCGTTCAGATACTGATCCGCGCCGACGAATGCGCCCAGGCGGCAGCGCAGGCGGAAGAACTCGCCATACATTTCCGGCTGTTCTGCGATCCAGCGGCGATGGATGGAGAACGCCTCGGACAAGATGATGATCCGACCGCAGGCGTGGAAATCGGCCAGTGGCGGCAGGGTGATGGGTACGATCTCCGCCCCCAGGCCTTGCAGCGTTTCCGCCATCGCCGCAGTCGCCTGATTGACGCTGTCGTCGGCATCGGCCTCGTACCAGTCGCGGCACCAGCCGATGCGCATGCCTTTGATCGGCCGGTTCAGTGTTGCAAGATAGTCGGGAGCGGCAGCATTAACAGAGGTTGGGTCTAACGGGTCATGGCCGGACAGCACTTGCATGACCATTGCGCAGTCCTCGGTCGTGCGGGCGAGCGGCCCGGCATGATCCTGGGTCCAGCTGAGCGGAAAGATGCCGCGCCGGCTTAGGCGGCCGTAGGTGGGTTTGAGGCCCGACAGACCGTTCACGCCGGCCGGCCCGCGGATCGAGCCGCCGGTGTCCGAACCCATCGCCATATAGGCCATGCCCGAAGCCACCGCTGCGCCGGAGCCGCTGGAGGAACCGGCCGGAATGTGGTCCGGGTTCCAGGGGTTGCGGGCCGGTGGCCAGGGCAGGTCGAAGGATGGCCCGCCGGTGGCGAATTCGTGGGTGGAAGTCTTGCCCAGCAGAATGGCGCCTGCTCCGGACAGGCGTTCCCACGAATCGCAGTCGGCATCCGGGATGCGGTCGGCAAACAGCTTGGAATGGCAGGTGGTGCGGATGCCGGCCGTGTCGTAAATGTCCTTCAGTGCTACCGGTATGCCGTGCAGCAGGCCACGCCAATGGCCGTTCTCAATCTCCTCGTCGGCAATGGCGGCGGCTTCCCGTGCCTCCGGCGCGCAGACGGTGATGTAGGCGTTCAACTCGTCATTATGGTTGCCGATCTGGTGCAGGCATTCCTCGACCAGATCGCTGGGTTTGACCGCGCCGAGACGGAGCAGGCGCGCTGCATCCGCGAGCGATTGGAAATGCAGTGCGGTCATCGGCTTAACTCCACGCCTTGGCCGAGGAAGATCAGAGCGGGATCGGTGGCCGGGTCCGGTTCGGCTGGAAGGCGTGCAAGCAGGCCTTGCAGCGAGCTATAACCGGCATAAAGCCGTTCCAACATGGTCGGATCCTCGATCCGAAGGCCGCGCTGTTCTGCGAGAACGGCGAAGGCTTCAATGGTAATGGGCGGGGTGGTGGTCATGAGCGGATAATCCTCCAGGGTTAGAGCTTGACGTCCATGGCCGAACGCAAGCCATCACTCATCAGGTTGAAACAGAAACCGGTGATGAAAATCAGGACGCCGGGCAGGGCCGCATTGACTGGCGCGACATAGATGGACTGGCGCAGCGTGTTCAGCATGAGGCCCCAATCAGCTTCCGGCGGGCTGACACCCAATCCGAGAAAGCTCAGACCAGAGGCGATGATGATCGAGACGCTGACCAGGCTGGAAGCGTAGATCAGGATCGGCCCCAGTACATTGCCCAGGACATGCACCCGCAATATGCGCCCGGTGCTGGCAGGCGTTGCGCGGGCGGCGGCGATGAAGTCGAGATTGCGCACCTGGGTTGTCACGGTCTCCGCAACGCGGCAGATCGGCGGCATGAAGATCAGCGTTAGCGAGATTACGGCGTTGAGGACGCCGGCGCCCAACGCGCCCGAAATCGCGATTGCCAGCAGAATGGATGGGAAGGCGTAAAACACGTCCATGGTGCGCATGATGATCATGTTCACCCGCCCCCCCAGGAACCCGGCGACAATGCCAAGCGTGCCGCCGAGGATGAGAGCGCCGATCACCGGGACAATGGCGGTGAACAGCGACACCCGCCCGCCATAGATCAGGCGGCTCAGCATGTCGCGGCCCAGCTCGTCCGTGCCCAGCAGGTGGCCGGGAGTGCCGACGGCTGCCAGCCGGTTCAACATGCTGGTCTTGTATGGGTCGTGCGGCGCTATCAGGGGCGCAAAAATCGCTGCCAGCATGATGATAAGGATGATCACAGCGCAGCCGATGGTTACCGGATCACGGCGCAAGCGCTCGAACACGGCAGACCAGTAGGTGCGGCGCTTCGGTCCGGCGCTGGGCGCCTCCGCGGCGGCGATGGCAGTGGAATCCATTGTTTGGGCGGTCATGGGTCAGTCTCCAGCCTATCGCAAGGGCTAGCGCTTGATGCGCGGGTCAACGGTGGCCTGGGCCACATCGATCAGCAGGTTCAGCGCAACAAAGATCAGGGCGAGAATAAGGATGGTGCCCTGAAGCAGGGGGATGTCGCGGGAGAAGATCGCATTGTTCAGCAGCAGGCCGGTGCCTGGCCAGGCGAACACGGTTTCGATCAGGATGGACCCGCCGAGCAGATAGCCCAATTGCAGACCCATCACCGCCATCACTTGCGGCGCTGCGTTCTTGGCCACATGGCGCAAGATCTGGCGTTCGTTCATGCCCTTGGAGCGCAACGCCTCGACGAATTCCTGGTTGAGCAGTTCGGCAACCGCGCCGCGCACGGTGCGGGTGACGATGCCGGCCGGAATGACCGAAAGCGCAATTACCGGCAGCACCATGTGCCGAAAATTCTCTATGGTGAAGGTGAAGTCCGTGGCGCCGCTCATGTTCATTCCGAGAGATGGCAGCCATTGCAGTTCAACCGAAAAGATGATCACCAGAACGATCGCCAGCCAGTAGTGCGGTACGCTGACGCCGGTGATGGCCATGCCGGTGAATACGCGGTCCGCCGGACGACCGTGGAAATAACCGGCCAAGCCGCCCAGGATCATGCCGACGATGAAGCCCAGCATGGCGCCGCCGACTGCCAGGATGAGGCTGTTGACCAAGGCCGGCAGCACCTCTCCCAAGACCGAGCGGCTGGTTACGATGGAGATGCCGAAATCGCCGGTCAGCGCCTTGCCGAGCCAGAGCACGTATTGGACCACCAGCGGCTTGTCCAAGCCGTATTCCGCCTTCAGCCGGTCGACCACTTCCTGTGGCGCATCTTCCGGAAGCAGTGTGCTAAGGGGGTCGCCCGGGCCAATATGCACAAGGGCGAAACAGATCACCGACACGCCCAGCGCGATCGGGATCGAGTAAAGAAGCCGTTTCAACACATAGAACAGCATGAATGCGATCCGGATGTCGGGGGAATGAAAGCCGAACGGGCCGGGCGGTGCTGCCTGCCGGTCTCGCCCCATAAAGGGCCGGCGCGGCAGGCCGCGGCCGGTGCCGGTACCGTTCGATGTAGACCGGGGTCAGATCCTGGAACCAACTCTTCGCCTGCACGAACCCTTTGACATGCGGGGCAAGCGCGCGCGGGTTCACATCGTGGACAACCCAGACCCATTCGGCCTCGTTAACCACGCGCTCATGAACCGAGCTCAGGATTTCGTTCAAGACTTCCGGCTCGAAGGTCTTGGCGGCCTTTGCCAAGGTATCGTCGTACCACTGATCCTTCAGCATGCCCCAATTCGAGCCCGCCGGCGAAATGCGCGAGGACAGGAAAAAGCGCTCAAACCCGCTGTACGGATCTTGGGTCGCGTGGCTGATGACGATGGCATTGATGCCCTTGGAGATCGCTTCTTCGGAATCCGCCGGTTTCCGCCCGAAGGCCAGAAGCGCATTCCACTCCATGACCTCGGCCTGCACGTCGAAATGGCATTCCGCCAGGTTCGCCTGAAGGTATTCGAACATGGGCAGCGGCTGCATCTGGCCGGACCCGCTGGTGGAAATTGCGATTTTGACCGTCAGCGGCTTGTCGGCCGTGTGACCGCTGGCAGCCATCAGTTCGCGGGCCTCGTCCGGGCGGTAGCCGATCTTGAAATCCGGTTCTCCGAACCAAGTGTCCCCAGGTGGCAGGTGGCCTTCCGAGGGAATGGCATTGCCGGCCAGCATCTGCTTCATGCCTGCGCGGTCGATGCAGAGGTTTGCCGCCTTGCGAACGTTGATGTCGTTCCAGGGCGAACCCTCGATCCGGCTCGGCTTGATCGCCCAGTTGTGCGGATAGGCGTTGGTGGCGATCTTAATGCCGGAGGATTGCAAGCGCGGAATGGCGTCCGGCGACGGTGCCTCGACGAAGTCCACCTGGCCTGAAAGAATGGCGGCCATTCGGGCGGATGCTTCCGGGATCGGCCGCAGGATCACGCGATCGACTTTCGGCACCCGCTCCGGGTTCCAATAGTCCTTGTTCGGCACCATCTCCACTTTCGCCCGCGGCGTTTGGGAGACAAACTTCCAGGGGCCGGTGCCGGACGGCGACTCGGCGAATTCCGCCCAGCTGCCAACCTTCTCATAGTGTTCCTGGCTCGACATGAACCAGAAGCTCACCTGATAGGGCACATAGGCGCTGATGCCGTCGGTCAGGATCTCGATCGTGTGATCATCGATCTTGTTCACCTCTTTCAGCGCCGGAATCCGCTGCGCTACGAGGGCAGCCTGTTTCGGTTCGTACTGAGGTGCATCGGTTTTGGTCACCTTCTCGAAATTCCAGACCACGTCGTCGGCGGTGAAGTCGCTGCCGTCGTGGAACTTCACGCCCTTGCGCAGGTTGAAAATCCAGCGTTCCGGATTGTCTGGATCGACGGACCAGCTTTCTGCGAGGCCGGGCGTGAGGCCAGCAGGCTCGTCCGCCTTGGACAAATCCCAAAGGACAAGCGCGTCGTAGAGCATGTAGCCCATGAACCGGAAGCCTTCGAACCCTTGATCCGGCTGGCCGATATTGATCGGAATATCGGCGGCCGTCATGGCAACGCGCAGAACATCCTCCGCCTGTGCCTGTGCTCCGGGTAGGGCCATGGCGCTTGCAAGCGCAGCAATGCCGATGCCACGCCGCATTTTGCGATGCAGCAAACTGGTTAGGGTCGCTCGGGATACTTGAGTCATTCGGACACCTCGTGGCGATAGAACATCCTGCCGAAGCGTTAAATCCTGGTCGTTGTGTCCAGAATTGGCACTTCCAGCAGCAACCGGTTGATGCATAAGGCGTGCCAAAAAATGAAAATTTGGGAAAATGTCGCCAATTTGTGCATTGAACACAAAAATTGTGCGTGAATATCGAATTATGCACAAAAGTTATTCGAAAAATTACCCAATTTATCCTTGGGTTATTTGATCCATATCCTGGCCTTGTTATCTTTCGGTGCAATCGGTGACCCGTTCCGGTTACGAATTGGTCAACGCGGTGGCGCAACTGCATAATTGTGCATCGCAGCAATTTGGATGCGTTACCGGTTCAGCCGGCGGCGGGTCTCTGCCATCACCTCTTCCACCGGCGATTTTCTGAGGAAGGGCTTGGAATTTCACACCGGTCTTGTAAGGTTCGTGCACTCTGACACAGATCAAACAAGGAGAATTTGGGGATGCGGAAACTGCTCACCATAGGGCTTGCCATGGCGGCATTCGTTGGCTTCTCGCCAGCCAACGCAGCTTGGCCTGAAAAGGGCATTCGGATTGTCGTTCCGTACGGGCCCGGCGGCAGCAGCGACAACACCATCCGGTCCGTTCAGCCGGCGCTCGAAGAAATTCTGGGCCAGTCGATTACGATCGAGAACATTGGCGGCGGCGCCGGCCTGATCGGCACGGCAAAGGCGCTGCAGGCCAAGCCGGATGGCTACACCTTCTCGGTCAGCCCGACTTCGGTCATGGCCAGCATCTTTACCCGCCAGATGCCGTATGATGTGGACAAGGACGTGCAGCCGGTCGCCCGCATCGCGCGCTCTTGGGTGGCGGTCGCGGTGCACCCGGATGTGCCGGTGTCGAATGCGGCGGAATTCGCTGCCTATGCCAAGGAAAACCGCCTGACCTACGCCTCCACCGGCGTGGGCGGCATCACTCACACCTATATGGAGATGTTCGCAAACGCCCTGGGCATCGAGATGACGCATGTGCCCTACCGCGGCAGCAGCGATGCGCTCAACGCGCTGATGGGCGGGCATGTGAACGCTATGGTCGACTCGAACCTTCTGCCGCAGCTCCAGACCGGGGCGGTGAAGGGGATCGGCTATATCAACGATGAAAAATGGCCGGGCTATCCCGAACTCGCGACGCTGAAGGAGCAGGGCGTCGACGTGCAGCATCTGAGCTGGTTCGGTCTCGTCACCCGCGAGGGTACGCCGAAGGAAGCCGTCGAAGGTATGGCTGCGGCGGTCGAAAAGGCCCTGCAGCGGGATGACGTGAAGGGACGCCTGTTCAAGCTGGCGCTCTATCCCGGCTATCAAGGGCCGGAGGAGTTCGAGGCGCAGATCAAGAAGGATCAGGATGCATTCCGCACCGTTCTGACCAAGATCGGCATCCTCAAGGCGGAATAGACGGCAACGGCCTAACCACTCTGGCAGGCGGAAGGGCAAGATCGCTCCACCGTCTGCCGAAGCCGCCGGCGTCGGCGGCACGCACAATCATAAACAATGGAGAGGAAGTCCATGTCCGGTTCGCGCCTTGCGGCCGCGTCGGGTGGGCTGGGTGCTGTGGCGCTCGGATGCCTGCTGCTTGTCTATCTGATACCGGTCTATGTGCCGGCGCCGCCGTTCGATCTGGGCGGCGCACCTGGCCCGCAGGCTTTCCCGCGCATCATCGCCTGGGGCTTCATCATCCTGGGCGGGCTGGATGCCGCTTCGGTGCTGTTGGCTGGAGAACGGGTTCTCTGGAAAAAGCCGGAGGCTATCGGCCGGCTGTTGCTGGTCGCTGCCATCCTGCTCGCCTCCCTGCTGGTCATTCCCTATTTCGGCATGATTCCGGTCGGCGTGGTCATGATGATTGCGATTACGACGCTGGCGTCCGGCCAGCGGCTGGTGACCAGTGTGATCACGTCGGTCGTTTTCGCCGGGGCAGTATACGTTATTTTCGATCTCGTGGCCGGCATTCCCATCCCGTCCGGCAGTCTGTGGGAATAGGGTCATGGATCATTTCGCAATCGTCATTGACCACCTCTCGCAGCCGGAACTGCTGATCCTGCTGCCGCTTGCGGTTCTGGGCGGCATGGTGATCGGCGCCATTCCCGGCCTGACCTCCACCATGGCAGTCGGCGTGCTGCTGCCGTTCACGCTGTTCCTGGACCCGCTGACAGGTGTGCTGATCCTGGTCGGCATCGGCAAGGGTTCGCTTTTCGGCGGCTCGATCTCCGCCATTCTCATGAACGTGCCTGGTACGCCGGCAGCGGCGTGTACCGTGATCGACGGCTATCCGCTGGCGCAAAAGGGGCAGGCGGGGCGCGCGATCGAAACGGCGCTCTGGGCCTCGTTCATCGGCGACCTGCTGTCGGTCGTGGCCCTGGTGCTGCTGGCGGGTTGGCTCGCCAAGTTCGGGCAGCAGTTCGGGCCGAAGGAATTCTTCGCGCTGATCCTGTTGTCGCTGACCGTGATCGCCGCGCTTTCACATGAAAGCCTGCCGCGCGGCATCTGCGGCGGCCTGTTGGGCTTGCTGCTGGGCACGGTCGGCCTCGACCTGGTGAACGCGACGCCACGGTTCGATTTCGGCGTCAATGATCTGGCGGACGGCATTCCATTCCTGCCGCTGCTGATCGGCCTGTTCGCCCTGCCGGACATCCTCGAACACTATATGAGCACGGCTCGGGAGCTGAAGGCCCCGAAAATCGACAGCACGCGCTATACCCGCGCGGACTTCCGGATGACCCTGCCGACCATTCTGAAGGGCAGCGTCATCGGTATCACCATGGGTGCCATTCCGGGTATCGGCGCGACCGCGTCCACGTTCGTCTCCTACGCGGAGGCGCGGCGGAGCGCGCCGGACCGGGAGGAATTCGGCAAGGGCGCGCTGTCGGGCGTGGCGGCGGCGGAAAGCGCCAACTCGGGCACGAAGGCCGCGACCCTGATCCCGCTGCTGGCCCTGGGTGTGCCGGGGGATGTCATTACGGCGATCTTGCTGGGTGCGTTCTATTTTCATGGCTTGTCGCCGGGGCCGCTGCTGTTCCAGAACGATCTGCCGTTTATCCATGCGATGTATATCGCGCTGTTCTGTGCCGGGTTCTGCATTTTGATCTTCGGCTACGCCCTGAAACGGTGGATGACGCTGCTGTCAGCGATTCCCCGGGATTTGCTGTATCCGCCGATTATTTTCCTGACCATAATCGGGACTTATGCGCTGTCGAACACGATGTTCGCGGTCTACATCATGTTTGCGTTCGGCATTTTCGGCATAATGCTGCGCCGCTTGCGGATTCCGGCGCCGACCGTGCTGATCGGCTTCGTTTTGTCGGCTTTGCTGGAGGACAACTTGCGCAGGGCCTTGCTGATTTCGCAGGGTGACGTGATTTCGCTGTTCCAGAGCCCGCTGGCGATGGGGCTGCACGCGGCAACGCTGATCATCGTCGTGGCCGTGGTCTACCGCGCGATCCGGCGCTCGCGTTTCGGCAAGGTCGGTTCTTCCGTCGCGCAGGAGTAGGTTGCACGGCACAAAAAAAGCGCCGGATGTCCGCTGTGGGCATCCGGCGCTTTCTTTTCGGTAATGATCAGACCGTCTGGTGCATTGCAATGTCCAGGCCGAGGTCCAGACTTTTCGCGCTGTGGGTCAGCCAGCCGGCGGAGATCAGGTCGACACCAGCGGCGGCGATGGCCGGCACTGCCTCCAGCGTCACGCCGCCGGATGCTTCCGTCACGGCGCGGCCATCGACGATGCCGACCGCCTCGCGCAGCACGTCCGGCGCCATGTTGTCGAGCAGCACGGCGTCCGGCGCGGCGGTCATCGCGTCACGGAGTTGGTCGAGCGTATCGACCTCGATCTCGATCTTAACCAGATGGCCGACCTTCTCCCGTACCTTGTGCACCGCGACCGCGACGCCGCCCGCAAGCGCCACGTGGTTGTCCTTGATCAGCACGGCATCATCCAGGCCGAAGCGATGGTTGGCGCCGCCGCCGGCGCGGACCGCCGCCTTCTCCAGAAAGCGCAGGCCGGGCGTGGTCTTGCGGGTGCAGGTGATACGGGCCTTGGTGCCCTTGGCGGCCTCCACCAGCTCCGCCGTCGCAGAGGCGATGCCGGAGAGGTGGCAGAGGAAGTTCAGCGCCGTGCGTTCGGCTGAGAGCATGGCGCGGCCCGGCCCGGCGATGCGCATGACCACGTCGCCGGGCGCGACGCGGCTGCCATCGACCCGCACGATCTCGCAGGTCATCTCCGGCGCCAGCAGTCGGAAGGCCATGGCTGCGATGGTGACGCCGGAGACCACGCCAGGCTTGCGGGAGGCGATGACCGCCTCCGCCATCTGGCCATCCGGGATCAGAGCGTCGGTGGTGATGTCGCCGGCGCGGCCCAGGTCTTCCAGCAGGGCGGCGCGGACGACGGGCTCGATCATCAGGTCGGGCAGGGCGTGGGTCTGAAGGGACATGAAACGGCGCCCCTCAGGCCACGGCCAGCATGCGCTCGACCGCGGCGCGGGCACGGGCAGCCACGTCCGGGTCAACCTCCACCACCGGCTGCATGGTCTCCAGCGCGCGGCGGATTTTCGGCAGCGTGATCCGCTTCATGTGCGGGCAGAGACCGCAGGATTTCACGAACTCCACCTCCGGCAATTCGGCGGCGATGTTGCTGCTCATGGAGCATTCCGTCAGCAGCAACACGCGCGGCGGCTTCTGGGTGCGGACATAGTTGGTCATTTCCGCCGTAGAGCCGGCGAAGTCCGCCGCGGCAATCACCTCCGGCGAGCATTCCGGGTGGGCAACCACGACCACGTCGTCCATGGTCTCCCGGAACAGGTTGATGTCGTCGGCCGTGAACTCCTCGTGCACCTCGCACTTGCCCTTCCAGGAAAGGATTTCAACGTCCGTCTTGGTGGCGACGTAGTTGGCCAGATACTCGTCCGGAATGCAGAGCACACGGGGCACGCCCAGCGACTCGATCACCTTCACCACATTGCCGGAGGTGCAGCAAATATCCGACTCGGCCTTCACCTCGGCCGACGTGTTGACGTAGGTGACGACAGGCACGCCCGGATATTTTGCCTTCAGGTCGCGCACGTCCTGGCCGGTGATCGAGGCGGCGAGCGAGCAGCCGGCCTCCATGTCCGGCATCAGCACGATCTTCTCCGGGTTCACCAGCTTGGCTGTTTCCGCCATGAAGTGCACGCCGGCCAGCACGATCACGTCCGCATCCGACTTTGCCGCCTCGCGGGCCAGCGCCAGCGAGTCGCCGACGATATCGGCGACGCCGTGAAAGATCTCCGGCGACTGATAGTTGTGGGCGAGGACGATGGCGTTACGCTCGCGCTTCAGCCGGTTGATGGCGTCGATCTCGGGCGCGAACAGCTGCCACTCGACGCTGGGTATCTGGTCCTTCAACCGGTCGTAGATCGGCGCGGTGCGCGCTTCGATCTCCGGCGTGAAGGGCAAACGGTCGGGGCTGCGGTTGGTGGTGAGGGTTTGCATGGGGCGTTCCTTTTGCTCAAGATGAGCATTTATTGCTCAAAAAACCGCTCATTGCTTTGCGCATGGCACAGGATATGCTCTTTTTGAGCATTACTGATGCGGAGAATAGGGTCTGACACGAAAGTGTCAAGAATCTTTTGCTCCAATTGAGAAAAAGCGCAGGATGCCGGTCGGAAAACCGGCTGGCTCAGGCCAAGCCCATGCGGCGGCCGGCCCCGACACGCAAGCCGGGTGACGGCCGCTCCAGCAGCACGTCCTCGCGGAACCGCATCAGTTTGGCGGGCCGTCCGCCCGTATCGGTCGCGATCCCGCCGGTTTCCTCCACCAGGTTCTGCGCTTCCACCAGCCGGCGGAAATTCTGTTTGTGCAGCGCGATGCCGGAGAGCGCCTCCGCCGTTTTTTGTAACTGCGACAGCGTGAATTCCGGCGGCATCAGCTCGAACAGCACCGGGCGGTATTTGATTTTGGCGCGCAGGCGGCTGATGCCGGTGGCGGCGATCCGGCGATGGTCGGCGGCAAGCGGCACGCCATGAATCAGAGGCGGAAGGTCGGGTGCGGGCTTGCCCCGGTCGGTGTAGGCTTCGGCCACCAAGCCGGCGCCATACAGCAGTTCATAGCGTTCCAGCGTGCGTTCTTCATCCCACGGCAGGCGGCCAGTGGCATAGGTGAGTTCCAGGCGCTCCAGCCAGGAATTGCGGCGCGCGGGCGGCAGGGTCTGGCTGTGGTCCAGCAGTTGCCGCCGCAAACGGCGCAGCGCCTCCGGCTCGCCATTGCGCTGGTCTTCCCAGGGAAACAGCGAATACCAGGAGGTCCAGCGCGCTTGCGCCTCCAGCCGTTCAGCCGGCATGGAGACCAGAGCTAGGTAGGCGATGGAAATGGCGCGATGCTCATCGGCCGGGTCCCGGTCCACGGTCAGGATCGCGATGCGGTCGCCAAATGTATATAGCTGTTCGATATAGCCCAGCCGGCACTTGGTCTGCGCCTCCACCCATTCGCGAAGGCCTGCCTGCAGGGTATGATGGCCGGGTACCAACGGGCCGGAGGGCAGGGCGACCCCGGGGGGCGTTTCCGTATTCACGGTCAGGAAATATGGCTCGCCCGCATCCACGGCGACTACGACCGCGGTCAGGTCGACCCGGACCCGGCTTTCGGCCTCGACCGATGACGGCGGAGGTGCAGCCGCCATCGGCTAAACGCTTTCATTCTGTGCGGTTGCAAGGGCGGAAAGTCTGTCGGAAGCTGTTTCAGTCATCGTCCATCCTTTGGCCCTGCGGGTGGTTGGCGAACACGTAGTACATTCGCTGGCGCGCAACAAGCGGACAGGGTGCGCGGCGGCTATGACCGTAAAACTCTGTCGCTGGAAATCTGGCTCTGGCAGTTCGGTGCATTGTGCGGCTAGGATTGCCGCAATCCGCCCCACGCAAGGCATGAAGGCTAAATGAGCATGACTGATCGGGACACGATCATCGTCGATACCGCACAGCGGATTTTCCGCGACCGCTGCGACCCGCAAACCCTGAACAGCACAAAGGACGAAAGCTGGAAACAAACCCTTTGGAATTCGCTGGAGGAATCTGGCCTGACCCTGACCTGGGTGTCGGATGAGATCGGCGGTGCCGGCGCCGACATTCTCGACGGCTTCGACGTGCTGCACGTTGCCGGCAACTATGCCGTCCCGGTGCCACTGGCGGAGACGCTGCTGGCCGGCTGGCTGCTGGAGAAGGCTCGCATCACCTGTCCCTCCGGCCCGATGGCCGTCGCACCGCAACGGGCGAAGGACCGGATCGAGTTGGACGCCGATGGCCGGCTCTCTGGCACGGCCAGGCAAATCCCGTTCGCGGGCGAGACCGACCATATCGTTGCCGTCGCCTATCGGGGCGAGGCGGCGCATGTCGTGCTGGTGAGTGCCGCCGATTGCCGGATCGAGCCCGGCCTGACCATCGCGCTGGACCCGCAAGGCACGGTGGATTTTGCCGGCGTGACACCGAAGGCGTGCGAGCAGGCGGCCGTCAGCGCCGACGACCTGCACTTGATGGGGGCTGCGGCTCGCGCCGTCATGATCGCCGGTGCCCTGGAGACGGCGCTCGACATCACCGTGCAATACGCGCAGGAGCGCAAGGCATTCGGCCGCAATATCGGCGGCTTCCAGGCCGTGCAGCACAACCTCTCGCGTCTGGCGTGCGAGGCGGCGGCAGCGGCGGCGGCCTCCCGCTCGGCGGCGGATGCAATTGCAAACGGCGACGGCCTGGCGGGCGACGAGATGCTGCTGGAGATCGCCGGCGCCAAGATCCGCTGTGGCGAGGCGGCGGGCCAGGGCGCGGCCATCGCTCATCAGGCGCACGGCGCCATCGGCTTCACGCAGGAACACGTGCTGCACCGCTTCACCCAGCGGCTCTGGGCCTGGCGGGACGAGTTCGGCAGCGAAAGCGCCTGGGCCGTCCGTTTGGGCGAAACCGTGGCGCGGAACGGCGCGGATGCGGTCTGGCCGCTCGTGGCATCGCGCTGACAAATTGAAGACAAAGGATTACACACCATGACCGCTTCCGTTCTTCAATTCGACCCCATCCGCCTGCCGCCCGAATGCGAGAAGTTGCGGCAGGAGGTGCGGGCCTTCCTGAACGAGGAAATTGCCGCGGGCACCTTCGACCCGTTGGACAAGGACGAGGCCTCCAGCTTCAACCGCCCGTTCGCCAAGCGCGTCGCCGCCAAGGGCTGGATTGGCATCACCTGGCCGAAAAAGTTCGGCGGGCAGGAACGCAGCTTTCTGGACCGCTATGTGATCACGGAGGAATTCCGCGCGGTCAGCGCGCCGACAAGCTCCTACTTCACCGCAGACCGCCAGTCCGGCCCGACCATCATGAAGTACGGGCACGTCGACGTGCAGAACGAGATCCTGCCGAGAATTGTCTCGGGCGACTGCACCTTCTGCATCGGGATGAGCGAGCCGGGCTCCGGCTCCGACCTGTTCGGTGCCACCACGCGCGCGACCAAGACCGACGGCGGCTATCTGGTGAACGGCGCCAAAATCTGGACCTCGAACGCGCACAATGCCGACTACATGATCGGCCTGTTCCGCACCGCGCCCCCCTCTAAGGAGAACCGGCGCGAGGGGCTGACCCAGTTCGTGGTCAACATGAAAACGCCGGGCATCACCATCAACCCGGTCATCAACATGGTCGGCCGGCACGAATTCAACGAGGTGGTGTTTGACGATGCCTTCGTCGAAGACAAGTACGTGATGGGCGAGCCCGGGCAGGCCTGGAAGCAGGCGACCAGCGAACTGGCCTATGAGCGCAGCGGGCCGGAACGCTTCCTCGAGACCTTCTACATCCTGACCGAACTGGTGCGCGTCCTGGGCCAGCAGCCCGACCTGCGCGGGGCGGAGGGTATCGGCCGGCTTGTGGCGCAACTGCACACGCTGCGGCGCATGTCCGTCTCGGTCAACGGCATGCTGGCGGAGGGGCTGGAGCCGACCCTGCAGGGCTCCATCGTCAAGAACCTCGGCACGTTGTGGGAGCAGGCGCTGCCGGCCAGGGCCCGCGACCTGGCCGCCTTCGTCGATCCGGACCCCACCAACATGGCCTCGTTCCAGCATGTGCTGGAATTCGCCACCACCATCGCGCCGAAGCTGACCATCCAGGGCGGCACCACCGAAATCCTGAACGGCATTATCGCCCGCGGCCTCGGCCTGCGCTAACCTACGCTAACATAAAGGAAACGACCCAATGGCCAGCTATGGCAACTACACCGACCTCAGCGTCACCCTCGACAACTACGTGGCCGTCGCGGAAATCCAGCGGCCGCCGAACAATTTTTTCGACTACGACCTGATCGAGGCGTTGGCCGAATGTTTTGAGGATCTGGCCGAAGACAACGCTTGCCGGGCTATTGTGCTGTGCGCTGCCGGCAAGAATTTCTGTGCCGGCGCCAATTTCAATGCTCCGGTGAAGGATGCGAAACCGCGCGGCGGCCACCTGTACCAGGAAGCCGTCCGCCTGTTCCGCACGCCCAAGCCGATTGTCGGCGCGATCCAGGGGGCAGCAATCGGCGGCGGCCTCGGCCTGGCGCTGGTGCCGGATTTCCGGGTGGCAGCACCCGAGGCGCGTTTTTCCGCCAACTTCACCCGGCTGGGCTTCCATCCGGGCTTTGGCCTGACCGTGACCCTGCCGGAGGTGATCGGCAAGACGAAGGCGGAAATGATGTTCTACACCTCCCGCCGCTACAATGGCGAGCAGGCCTACGCCATGGGCTTGGCAGACGTGCTGGTGCCAATGGATAAGCTGCGCGAGACCGCCATCGGCCTGGCGACGGAGATCGCCGAGTGCTCGCCGATCAGCATCATGGAAACCCGCAAAACCATGCGCCGCGACCTTGCCGACCGCGTGAAGGCGGCGACCGATCATGAACTGTCCATCCAGGAGCAGTTGCGCCAGACCGAGGACTTCAAGGAAGGCGTCGCCGCCATGACCGAGCGCCGCACCCCGAACTGGAAGGGCCGCTAACAGGTTTGCCGCCCGCCTGCTGCATTGCAGGCGGGCGGTCGGGCCTCATCCCCGCAGGTGTGGCAGCACCTCGGTTTCCACCAGCCGCTTGGAAAATGGGCCTTCCTCGCCGGCTGCGTTACGCCAACTGCCGTTCAGCACCACCTTGCTGAGGCCAAGCGCCTTCAACGCTTGCAGCCGCGCCAGCACTTGGTCGGGCGTGCCAACAGCGGCATACTCGTCGATGAAAGCCGGCGTCAATACGCTCGCCTGCGCCGAATCACCGTGGGTATGCTTTTCCATGTCGTAGGAATCGCGCAGCGTTCGCATGACCTTCTCGCTTTCTTCCGAGATCGGCCCGGCAGTCTTGCCATGCATGATGGCGAACCGAGCCGCCACGGTCAGGCCACCGCGCACCAAGTCGCGCGCGGTAGCCGGGTCTGTGTGACAGGCGCAGGGCACATAAGCGCCGAAATCAATGGCGTCGGGGTCCAACCCGGCGTCCTTGCGTGCGGTGCGGGCGACCTCCATGCCCCAACGAATACGGTCCGGAACAGCGCCGAGCGCGAACATCACCCGGTCACCCTGCCGGGCGGCGGCGGCGATGACTTTCGGACCGGTCGCCGCAACCTCCACCGGGACTTTGCCGTCACGCTTGCGCGAAGGGCCGATCCAGCCGATCCGGCTTGCTGCCGGCGCGTGCGCCAGATCCAATTCCGCCACCGGCGGCGCGACGCTTTCCGGCAGGTCTGTCAGCTCGGCGAACGGAACCTCCTGACCGGACAGGTACGCTTGCAAATGCCTCAGATAGCGCTCGAACGGGCCCAGACGCGATGGGGCGCGGCCCAGGTGCGCCAGTGCGGAATCGCCCCGGCCAATCCCCAGAACCATCCGCCCGTGGCTGACGCTGTGCACGGTCGCCGCGGCCGACGCCAGTACGGCGGCCTGCCGCGTTACCGAGTTGGAGACGGCGGTGCCGAGTTTCAGCCTGTCGGTCACGGTGGCGGCCATGGCCAGGGCAACGAACGGGTCGGCCGCAAGGTTTTGCGAGTCGACAACGGCCAGGCCGTCCCAGCCGTTTTCTTCCATATCCCGGGCGACATGCAGAATGCCACGCGGGGCCGGTACGCCGCTCGACCAGATTTCCATCGGCGGATTTCCTTCCTGGATTGGTGTTTTCGGTCTCGGTTGCGCGGATTTTAGGTTAGCATCGCGGGCGACAAAACCAATCAAATCCGGGAAACGCTATATCATGAAACCGCAAGCCCTCGCGGGTATCCGCGTCCTTGACCTCACCCAGATCTACCAGGGCCCCTATGCCACCTTCCTGATGGCGATGGCCGGGGCAGAGGTCATCAAGATCGAGCCGCCGGGCGGCGAGCGCACACGGCGGGGCGGCGGTGAAAATACGCCGCTGGCCTTCGCCATGCTGAACTCCAACAAAAAGAGCTTGACGCTCGACCTGAAAAAGCCGGCGGCGAAGGCATTGCTCCTGTCCATGGTCGAGCAGGCGGACGTGATCTGCGAGAATTTTGCCCCCGGCACTATGGAACGCCTCGGCCTGGGCTGGGATGTGCTGCACGAACGTAATCCGCGGCTGATTTATGGCTCCGCCAATGGCTATGGCAGCTTCGGGCCGGACTGGGACCAGCTTGCCATGGATCACACCATCCAGGCGGCAAGCGGCATTATGAGCATCACCGGCGAGGCTGGGGGGCCGCCGGCACGGGCGGGCGGCCAAGTCTGCGATTTCATGGGCGGCATCCACTTCTATGGCGCGCTGATGACGGCGCTGCTGGGGCGGGAGCGCACGGGAGTCGGCACGCGGGTGGAAAGCGCGATGATCGAGGCGATCTATTTCAATATTTCCAGTGAGTACTCCCATTACCATCGCACCGGCGAAATCCCGCCGCGCCGGGGCGACAAGTCGGCCGGCCAGACCGCACCCTATGGCCGGTACGAATGTTCGGATGGCTGGGTGGCGCTGATCGTCGTCAGCGAACCGCAATGGAAAAGCCTCTGCCGCCTGATCGGGCGGGAGGAATGGGCGGACGATCCCGCTTTCGGTGGGCCGGCACAGCGCTGCAGCCATGAGGCGGAAATCAACGACGCCATTTCCGCCTGGACCGGCAGCCGCTCACGCGACGAGGTGTTCGGGCAGATGCGCGCGGCCCGCCTGGCGGTGGCTCCGGTGCGTGACGTGGGCGAGGTGATGAACGACCCGCACCTGCATGCGCGCGGCATGCTGAACCGGATGCAGCACCCCTATATGGGCGACGTGGTGCTGCCAAGCTCACCGCTCCGCCTGTTTGAGTACGAAACGAGCCCGCTGCAATTTTTCTCCGAAGCGGGCGCCGACAGTGCTGCCGTGCTGGGCGAGTGGCTGGGCCTGGATACGGCTACAGTCGAGGGGCTGAAGGGGGATGGCGTGATTTGAGTCTATGCGGGCGCCGTTCGTCCGCGGATCAAATCGGCGCCTTTTTCCGCAATTGCGATGGTCGCGGCGAAGGTGTTGGCGGACGGCAGCATCGGCATGATCGAGGCGTCGATCACACGCAGGCCCTGAAGGCCACGCACCCGAAGCTCATCGTCCACAACGGCATGCTTGTCGGAAATAGGGCCCATTTTTGCAGTTCCAACAAGGTGATATCCAGTGTTTCCCTTGCGCCGTGCGAAGTCCAACAACTCGTCGTCGGTCTGAACATTCGGGCCGGGCAGGGTCTCGTGGTCGAAATAGCGAGCCAGTTCCGGGCGGTGCAGGATCTGCCGCGCGAGCCTGAGGCCCGCGAGCGTTATGCGCCGGTCGGTTTCGGCGGCCAGGTAGTTGGGCTGGATTGCAGGCGGCTCGGCCGGATCGGCGGAGCGCGCGCGCACATGGCCGACGCTCTCGGGCCGCGGCTGGGCTGCGCCGCAGGTCAGGCCGGGGAATTTGTCGAGGACATAGACCTTGCCGTCCTGATAGCTGCCGGGCGTGAACAGGATGCGCAGGTCGGCATCTTCCAGCGAGGGGTGGCTCTTGCCGTGGACGAAGGCGATGGTCGGGGCAGAGCGCCAACACGCTGGGGCGGCCCATGGCCCATTTGGCAATCTCCATCGGTAGGCGAGAAAATCGTGCAAATTCATTGATCGTACATACATTCTTGGCACGGGCAGTCATGCGAACGGAGTAATGATCGCGTAGGTTTTCGCCAACACCAGGTAATGCGTGGCGGACGGGCACGCCGATCTCTTGCAGATGCTCCGGTGAACCGATAACGGAAATTTGCAGTATTTTCGGTGAGTTGGCGGCACCAGCTGAGAGAATGACTTCGCGGGCGGCTGCAACCGTGTACTGGCTGCCGAAGCCGTCGCGGTAGGTGATGCCGGTAACCCGGTTGCCGTCCATTTCCAGCCGGATTACTTGCGCACGGGTGCGGAGCGAGACATTCGGTCGGCGTAATGCGGGCCGTAGGAAAGCCCTGGCCGAGCTTATTCTTTTGCCCTTGTGGATGTAGCGCTGGAAGTAACCGGCGCCAAATTGGAAGCCGGAATTGTAGTCTGCGGCGCGCGGGATGCCGAGCCCGGCGGCTGCGTCCAGAAACGCCTCGGCCAGCGGGTTGATCCAGTCGCTGTCGGTAATCGGCAATTCGCCAGACTGGCCGCGCTGGATGGTGCTGCCAGCGGTGATGCGGGTCTCCGAGCGGTTGAAATAGGGCAGCAGGTCGTCGAAGCCCCAGCCGCGGTTGCCCATCTGCGCCCAGACGTCGAAATCCGCACGCTGGCCGCGATTGTAAACCATGCCGTTTACGGAACTGGAGCCGCCAACCACCTTGCCCTGTGGCATGGCGATTGAGCGTCCGTCCAAGCCGGGGGCCGGTTCCGTCTGAAAAGGCCAGAGGAAGCGGTCGCCATAGAGGGTTTTGACGAAGCCCGCTGGAATGTGAATGAACGGGTGCCGGTCATCGCCGCCCGCCTCCAGCACGCAGACGCTGCTGGTGCCATCCTCTGACAAGCGGTTGGCGAGGACGCAGCCGGCGGCGCCGGCTCCGACGATGACGTAGTCGAACGTGTCCATGACAGGTTCCGGAACTGGCAATCGGGATCGGGCCGCAATGGTGCCAGCACCGGGAAGGGGTGTCGATGGCTGCAATTACCCCCGACGCCGCTCTCGTACCAAGGCTTGCAGGGCGGTACGGTCGTTGGCGAGGTCGGTCAGCCGCTCCTCGCGCTCGAACAGGTCGGCGAGGCGGTCGGGCAGGGCCGGGCGTCGGCCGGTGGCCTGCTCCACGGCATCCGGGAACTTGGCCGGGTGGGCGGTTGCGCCGACCACCAGCGGGCGCGGCCGCTCTGGTGCGCAGGCCTCGGCGGCCAGCATGCCCACGGCGGAATGCGGGTCGAGCGTGTAGCCGGCGCGCTGACGCCAGGTCTTGATGGCGGCGAGGGTTGCTTCGTCGTCGAAGCTGGCGGCGCTGAACGTGGCCTTGGCAGCGGCGTGGCGGTTCTCCCCGAGGGTCAAGCGGCCCTGGGAGCGCAGTTCTGCCAAAGCCTCCGCCGTGGCGCGGCCGTCGCGGTCATAGAGATCGAACAGCAGACGCTCGACGTTGGAGGATATCTGAATGTCCATGCTGGGCGAGAAGCTGGGCTCAACCGGGCGCAGGCTCATGTCGTCGTGCCGGAAGAACCGGGTCAGGATGTCGTTGCGGTTGGAGCCGACGATCAGCCGCTCTATGGGAAAACCCATCTGCTTCACGCCATAGGCGGCGAAGATATTGCCGAAATTGCCGGTGGGTACGGATACGTCGATGGCCCGGTCCGGCGCGCCCAGTTGCAGGGCGGCGAAGGCGTAGTAGACCGTCTGGGCCATCACGCGCGCCCAGTTGATCGAGTTGACAGCCGACAGGTTGACCTCTTCGCGGAAGGCAGCGTCGGCAAACAAGGCTTTCACCAAGTCCTGGCAGTCGTCGAAGGTGCCATCGACGGCAATGCAGTGGACGTTGCCGCTGGGGACCGTCGTCATCTGACGCTGTTGGACCGGCGAGACGCGGCCCTTGGGGAACAGGATGAAGATATCGATGGCCTCGCGGTCACGGCAGGCCTCGATTGCGGCCGATCCCGTGTCGCCGGAGGTCGCGCCGACAATGGTGATACGCTGGCCGCGTTCCGCCAGGATATGGTCGAACAGGCGCCCCAGCAATTGCAGCGCGACATCCTTGAAAGCAAGGGTGGGGCCGTGGAACAATTCCTGTAGCCAGAGATTCGAGTCGAGCTGGACCAGGGGCGTGACAGCCGGATGCTCGAATGTGGCGTAGGCGTCCCGCACCATGTTAGCGAACGCAGCGTCGGGAATTTCGTGGCCAATGAAGGGACGCATCACCGCGATGGCGAGATCCGCATACGAAAGGCTCTGCCATGTGCGTTGTTGATCGTGCGAGACTTGCGGCCATGCCTCGGGAACATAGAGGCCGCCGTCATTGGCCAGGCCGGCCAGGGTGACGTCGGCAAAGCCCAGGCTCGGCGCCTGGCCACGGGTCGAGATATAACGCATCCGGTGCGAGCCTTTCAGGTTGCGCTTCCGCCTCAACCACGGATTGCGTGATGGTGCAGCGGCTGGGCGGGTCACGGTCAATACCGGCGCCGGATATGCCGGTTCAACGCTGGAAAGTCGAGCGGGCTGCCAGTCGCGGGCGCCTAATCGCCGTCCACTGTGCCCATGGCCTTGGCACGGTCGTGGCGTTTTATGTTGGCCCGCGTGAACTTCCGATCAAGCTGCCGTCAGATACCGCTCGCGGATGTGCCGCTTGAATGCTGCGGAACCGAGCGGGCTGCCGGTTGCCGCTTGCAACAGGTCATCGGGCTCGTGCAGGCAGCCGACTTCATGCACATGCGTGCGCAGCCATGCGATGACCGGGCTGGTGTCGCCCTGCTCCAAGGTCTGATACAGGCCTGGTTCCGCCTCTTCCGCGGCCTGGAACAGTTGCGCGGCGGCCATGGCGCCCAGGCTGTAGGTCGGGAAATAGCCGAAAGCACCGTCGAACCAATGGATATCCTGCAGACAGCCTAGCGAGAGTGTCGGCGGGCGAATGCCAAGCAATGTCTGCATTTCCGCATCCCAGGTTTCTGGCACGTCGGCAGGGTCGAGCGAGCCATCGACCAGCCGCTGTTCCAGCCGGAAGCGCAGTATGATGTGCAACGGGTAGGTGACGGCGTCCGCATCGACGCGGATAAAGCCCGGCTCCACCCTGGTCGCCCAGCGGTGCATGTTGTCCGCCTGCCACAGCGGCCCGTCGCCATCGAACGCTTTTTTAGCCAAAGGGGCCCAGAATTCCGTAAAGGCGCGGGAGCGGCCGATCTGCATCTCCAGGCAGAGCGACTGGCTTTCGTGGATCGTCATGCCCCGGTGAGCGGCGACCGGCTGCCAAGCGTGGTCGGGTTTCTTGCCGCGGGTGTAGAGCGCGTGGCCGGTTTCGTGCAGCACCGCCATCAGGCCAGAGGTGAAGTCGGCCTCGTCCCAGCGGGCGGTCACGCGGGCATCGCCGCTGCTGCCGGTAGAAAATGGGTGGGCCGTGTCGTCGAGACGGCCGTGATGGAAGTCATAACCGACCGCTGCCATCACGCGCTTGCCCAATTCCCGCTGGCGTTCTGCCGGAAAAGGGCCCGGCGGGAGGTGCGGGGTGGGCTCGCTGGTCTGGCGGTCGAGAACTTTCGGCAGGGCATCGCGGAGAAAGGTTTCCAGGTCGTCAAACAATGCGGTTACCTGGGCGGAGCGTCGGCCAGGGTCGTACGGGTCCATCAGCGCATCGTAAGGGGAAACGCCAAGAGCCTCTGCCTTGGCCGCAGCTCTCTCCCGTATGTTGGCGATGACCGGGCGCCAGAGCGGCAACAGCAAGGCGAAATCGCCGGTCTTGCGGGCCTCGCGCCAAGCCATTTCGCACCGGGCGGCTGCCGTCTCGCCAGCTTCGATCAGGGCAGAGGGAACGGCGGCAGCGTGCGCGTGCCGGCGGCGCATTTCCCGCAGGTTTGCTGCCTGCCAGGGGGCGAGCGCCGTTTCGTCCGTGGCGGCGAGCGCTTCGGCAACCTGGGGTGAAGCCTCTATTTCATGGGCGAGGGCGGCCAGCGTGGCCAGTTCCTCGCCGCGATCGTCAGCTCCACCCGGCGGCATCATCACCCGCTGATCCCAGCCGAGCTTGAGCGTGGCAGTATTGATCTTGGCAGCGCGGGCGAAGGCGCGGGTCAGAGTTTCGTATGGGGTCATGATTGGCCTGGTTTTGTGCGGTGGAACAGAATGAAAATCACCAAAAAAATCCCGGCGAGCGAAAACCAGGTGAGCGCGTATTCCAGGTGGTTGTTGGGAAGGTGCGGTTCCCAATCCTGCGGCTTGACGTATAAAGGTGCCGTCGTTGTCGCAGGCAGGCCTGCGGTGGCGGCCATGGCAGGTGGGTCGGCGACGTACCAGGCGTTGCCGGCCCGATCGTTCGCAGGGGTGAACCAGCCAGGCTTGGCGGGCTGACGCAGAATGCCCTCGGTAGCCAAGGCGGCGGGGATCGGCGGCGGCATGCCGCCGAAGGGAACCCAGCCATGCTCAACCAGGATGATGGAGCCATCATCGCGCTGGACCAGCAGCATCAGCAAGTCTCCGACCCCGCTATCGCGGCTGTGTCCCGGAAAGCGGAACCATTGATTGCCAACGACCAAACCCTCTACCGTGACGCGCCGGAACTCCCAGTCGTCACTGGCATTGGACGGCATAGGCTCGGCCGGGCGCTGCAAGCGTTCGGCGACGGTCGCCAGCAGGTCGGCCTTCCACTCGCGCCGTTCCAACTGCCAAATGCCCAGGCCCAACATGATGGCGATGGCAATCAGCGCGAACAGGACGGTGAGGATTGAGGGGCGGCGGAAGCTCATGTCAGGCCTGGGCCGGTGATAAGGAAAGGAGTGGGCAACGGCTCATCCATTCATCGTCAGGCCGCCGGAAACACTCAGCACCTGGCCGGTGATGTAACTGGCGCGCGAACTGGCAAAGAACAGGATGGCGTCGGCGATATCCTGCGGCTGGCCGAGGCGGCGTAACGGAATGGCGCGTTTCAGCCCTTCCTGGATGCGCTCCGGCATATCGGCCAGCAGTGCGGTGTCGGTCGGCCCTGGCGCAACGCAATTGACGGTGATGCCATGGCGCGCCATTTCCCGGGCAAGGCTCTTGCTGAATGCGATGACGCCGCCCTTGGCGCCGGCATAGACTGTTTCGCCCAGACTGCCGACGCGTCCGGCATCGCTGGCGATGTTGACGACGGTGCCGCGGCCGGCTTCGATCATCGGTTTCAGGAAGGCCTGGCAGACGCGCACCTGCCCCAGATAGTTGAGCTGGACGATCAGCTCGATGAATTCCGGGTTATTTTCCATGAAAGGCTGGCCCTTGTCCCAGCCGGCGACGTTGACGATGGCGTCCATGGCGCCATGGTCATTGGTCACAGCCTCGGCGGTGGCGAGGATCGCGGCGGGGTCACACACGTCAAGCACCCGCGCCTCGCCCTGGTGGCCCGCGGCCTGGATGGATTCGACCGTGGCGCTGACGCCATCGCCGTCGATATCGGTCGCGATGACATAGGCGCCAGCCTCTGCCAGGGTTCTGGCGGTGGCGGCACCGATGCCGGAAGCGCATCCGGTGATGAAGATTTTCTGGCCGGCGAGCGAAATCATGAGCGGCGGTTCCTCTGCAGTTACGGTGAGGGCCTGCGGCGTCAGGCCCTTGTCAGCCGGGCAGGGTGAGGCGTTAGCACTGTCTCCGTATAGCCCGGCGGGGCATTGTAGGGCAGCAGCACATTGTCCGTGGCCCCGAAAATGATCAGCGGCGTATCGCTGCCGCGGATATGCTGGGCGCCGAGAGATTCCAAATCCAACTCCCCTGCTGGAAGCAGCCCGGCCACTGCCTCGGTCAACAGCACGGCGCACGCAACATCCTTGCTCATCGCCTCCACCCGGTTGACCACGTTGATGGCGGGTCCGATGACCGTAAATGCCTGTCGGCCACCCGTGCCGATATTGCCGAACGCCAAATCCCCCCGGTGAACCGCGAGACCGAATTCTAACGCTTCCTGGCCAAGTTCGGACAGGTTTGCATTCACGTCGAATACGCGCCGGCGCGCCTCTGCCGCGGCGGCCAAGGCGGACTTTGCAGCGATAGCGGGGTCTTGGTCCCGGAAAATGGCCAGGACGCCGTCGCCTGGATACGCCAGGATCTCCCCGCCCAGGGCCATGGCCGCGCCGGCGGTACAGCCCAGAAAGCCGTTCAGCAGCGCCAGGTACCGCTCCATCCCCAGCCGTTCGATCCGGCCAGTGGAATCCCTGAGGTCTGCATACCAGGCAACGGCGTTAATGGTTTCATAATCGCCGAGCCGGATATGCCCGCTCAGAACTTCACGCCCGGCGCTGTGGCCGAGATAGGCTTCGGCCACATTGCGCGCGATCTGTTCGCGGATGGCTAGTTTGCAGGCAACCGCCAGCCGGGGCACAGCGTTTTGCAGGGCAGCCAAGTGGGCGTCGGAAAATCCGCCGGTCCGGTCCGTTACCCACGATGTGGCAATGCCATCCGGCTTGTTGTCGATGATGCTGATGTTCGGGCTATCAAAGGGCACGATCATTGCCAAATAATCGGTGAAACCCTCTGCAAGCAGGCTTTCCAGCACGGGAAAATCCAGCAGCGCACTGTCACCCGCTAATGGTCGGCGGAGCAAGCCAAGTCGGTGTTCGATCATGAAGGCGAACGGGCTCTGCAACCAAGTGGTGGTCGAGCCGGCGCCGTGCACGAACTCCTGCTCGGAGGTGCCCTGGCCCCGGCGCCAGATCAGGGAGACCGACTCGAACAAGGGGTGCAGGGTGCGGAAGGTCACATGTGCTCGCGCCAGCGGAACGCCGGCCGCCAGCAGGCGGCTTGCTGTGCCTTCCACCAATTGCGGCATGCCGGCACCCCGTAATGCTGCATCCATGATCCAATCGGCAATGGTGTGGCGCAGGGCCTGATCGCTCATCGTAACCTCGCCAGGTCCGGGTCGGGAGGTCCGAGAGTGCGCCTGGCAAACAGATGCCGGATATCAGCGCCGATCGCGACCAGGGAGGGGACGACGACCAATACCAGCAGAGTGGCGACGCCCAGACCGAAGACGATCGTGATTGCCATCGGGATCAGGAATTGCGCCTGGGTGCTGGTTTCGAACATCAAGGGAGTAAGGCCGCCGATGGTGGTGAGTGAGGTCAGCAGTACTGCCCGCAACCGCTCCACCGTGCCCTGCTCTATGGCTTCCAGCAATGGCATGCCCGATTGCTGGCGCCGGTGGATGGTAGAGATTAACACGATGGAGTCGTTCACCAATATGCCGGAAAGGCCGAGCATGCCGACCATGGACAGGAAGGTCAGGTCGTACCCCATGAGGAAATGGCCGAAGCTGACGCCGATCATGCCGAACGGAATGATCGACATCACGGCGAGCGGCAGCCAATAGCTGCCGAACACCCAGGCCAGAATGATATACATCAGCGCCAGCCCGATCATGGCGCCGACTTGCATGTCGCCGAAAGTCTGAGCCTGCTCCTCCGCCTTGCCGGCAAAACGGTATTGCAGACCGTACTTGCGGGCGATGTCGGCGATATCTGGCTCTACCGCCTCCAGCACGGCCTGGCTCGTGGTGACGGTCTTGTCCACCTCTCCGGCGACAGCTACCTCGCGGAAGCCGTCCTCCCGGCGGATGGTGGCGAAGCCGCGCTGGGTCTCGGTGGTGACGACCTGACTCAGCGGCACTTCGGCGCCCGTTGGGCCACGCAGATACAGATCGTCCAGCGAGCGGCTGGCGAGTGCCGCCTTGTCCATACGAACGCGGATGAGGACTTCCTCATCCGCGCGGGCGAAGCGCTTGGCGATGGCGCCCTCATAGGCATTCCGTACTTGGCGGCCGACGCTCTCGGTGGTGAATCCCATGGCGCGGCCGGCTGGTGTCAGACGGATCACCAGTTCCTGCTTGCCGAACGGCAATGTATCTTCCAGGTCGGAGACGCCGGGGTAGGCGGCGACCAGCGCCTGCACCTCGTCTGCCGCCCGTTTCAGGACGTCCGGCTCGCCATCGAACAGGCGGATGTCGATCTCGCGCCCGGGCGGGCCGGCGCTGATCGGTGGGAAGGTGATGTTTTCCACGCCGGCAATCGGCGGCAGCCGCTTTCTCCACTCGGCGACGAACGTGCTGGTGCGGATGTCCCGTTCCTCCGACGGAATCAGCTGCAGGTATACGGAGCCATAGGTTTGACCGCTGCCGCCGCCGCCGGGCCCCTCTGCGCCAAGCTGGGTGCCGACGAAGGCAACGGTGGTATGGATCAGCGGCTCGCCGGGCAGCAGGGCGGCCGCGGTTTCGTAGGCCGCTTCTTCCATCTTCAGCAGGCTGTCACGCACCGCCTCGCGGCTGGAGCCGGGCACGAGTTTGACGTTGCCGTAGATCACGTCGGCTTCCGGCGTCGGGAAGAAGGAGAAGCCAACGCGGCCGCCCGCAATCAGGCCGATGGCGATGACCAGCGTGGCAATGGCAATGGCGATGGCGGTATAGCGGCGGCGCAGGGCGGTTCGGACCAGCCGCCTAAACCAGCGGTCGCGGAAGGCATCGAAGCCGCGGTTGAAACGGGCGCGGATCGGCAGCATGCGGTTCGGATCGCCGGCCAGCGCATACCGCAAGTGTCCCGGCAGCACCAGAAAACACTCGATCAGCGAGCAGGCAAGCGCGGCGACGACCACCATGGGTATGGCGCGGATGATTGTGCCGATGATGTCGCCGACCACGAACATGGGCAGGAAGGCCGCAACGGTGGTCAGGATCGAGGCCAGCACCGGGGCGGCCATGCGCTGCGCGCCCAACTCCGCCGCGCTGCCGGCATCCAGGCCATTTGCCCGCTGCATTTCCGCATGTTCGCCGACAACGATGGCATCATCCACGACGATGCCAAGCACCAGGATCATGCCAAAAAGGCTGATCATGTTGATGCTTTGGCCGGTCAGCAGCATGATCCCCATGGCGCCGAACAATGCCGTCGGAATACCGATCGCCACCCAAAGCGCGACGCGGGTGTTCAGGAAGATGAACAACACCAGTAAGACAATTAGCAGGCCGCCTACACCATTGTTTACCAGCAGGTTGATGCGGCTTTCGATCAGCGCTGCCTGCTCATTGTAGACGGTGAGCGAGACCCCTGGCCGCAACTCACCGCGGAATTCCGCAAGCGCTGTGCGCATGGTTTCCGCTGTTTCGAGTGCGTCGGCCGTGGTGGCGCGCTGGACGTGCAGGCTGATCGCGAAATTGCCCCGGTACCAGGCTGTATTGCCGTTATCATCGAATGCCTCGGTCACGCGCGCGATATCGCCGACCCGAACCTTTTCGCCTCCGGGCCGCGAGACAACCTCGATTTGTGAGACGCCGTCGGCGGTATCGACCAGGCCGATGGAGCGGATCTGCTTCTCGATCGCACCCCCGGTATCCCCGGACGGCAAGTCCCGGCTGATAGCGCTGATGCGTTCGGAGACATCACCCAGTGTCAGATCCAGAGCGCGCAACATTTCCGGCTCGACGGAAACCAGAATTTCCTCGTCCCGGGCGCCGAACAGATCGACCTTGTCGATACCGCGCTGGATCAGCCGGTCGCGGACCTGCTTTGCGATCCGCTTCAATTCCGCCTCGCCCATTGGGCCGGAAAGCAGCAGGCGGGCGATAGTATCATAGCGGACGATGCGGCGCGTGTTCGGGGTTTCGCTGTCGTCCGGCAGGGTGGTGACCTGGGCAACGGCTGTTTCCACGTTGGCAAGTGCAGACTGCATTTCCGTGCCCGGCACGAATTCGACCAGAATGCTCGCCGCCCCTTCGCGCGAGGTGGAGATCACATTTTTTACGCCATCGAGAAAGCGAACCTCCCGGTCGATGGACTGGATAATATTGGCATCCACATCGGCGGCGCTCGCGCCCGGCCATTGCACCGTGGTCAACACCATATCGATGCCGAAATCCGGGAAAAACTGGGTGTTCATTCGCGTCAGGCCGACAATACCGGCCAGGAACATGATCACCATCACCAGATTGGCCGCGGTGCGGTGGCGCGCGAAAAAACTGAGCAGGCCGTTGCCGGCTGCGGGAGGGCTGGGCTCTGCCACGTCAGCTTCCTTCGGGCACCACATCAACCCGCATGCCTGCCTCGGCACCGGGAATCGGCGTTACCAGGATGGACTCGTTCGCCTGAAAACTGCCGCGCACCAGGATATCGCTGCCGACCCGGCGAACCAGCGTCGCCGGCCGTACGGCGAGCCGGCCGTCATCGATGACCAGCACCTTGTCCTCATGCCAGGCGGTTTCGGGCAGGCGCAGTACGCCGTCATAGCGCGGACCGGGCATCAGGATTTCAACGAAGGCGCCCGGCCGTAGCAACTCGAGCCCTTCACCGCGCTGGATCCGGGCAAATATGGCGATGCTGCCGCTGGCGGTGTCGATTTCCGAGCCGGTGCGGGCAATGACGGCGTCGAAGCGGCGCGGCTGCCCGTGCAGCCGCCAGACCATCTGGACCGGGCGGCCGACCAAATCGCCGGCAGCCAGCATCTCTCCGAACTGCTGCATGCCGAGATTGAAGCGCACCTCCAGTCGTGAGGCATCAATCAGGCGTGCAACGCGGTCGGTCTGGCTGACGCGCTTGCCGACCTGGGCGCCGATATCCGTGAGGTAGCCGGCGAATGGTGCGGTCAGTTCGGTTTCATTGAGATCGCGGGCCGCCCGCCGGGCCTTGACTTCGAGTCTCTCTATCACGGCTCTCTGCCGGGCCAGATTGGCGTCGAGCCGTTCGATGGCAAAGCGTCGCTCAATCACCCGTTCTGTCGCCGAGAGCAATGCCATGCGCGCGTCGTCCAAGGACTTGGTCGAGGCAGCGCCCCGCTGGGTGAGGGATGCAAACCGGTCCAAATCCCGTTGGCGCAGGGTCTCTACCGCCTCGTCCTGCTCGAGCATCGCCTTTGCGGCATCTGACTCTGCCTGCAATTCCCGCAGCCGGGCCCGGGCCTCGCCCAGATCGGCGTCGGCCTCGGCAACGGCGGCTTCATAATCGAAACGGTCGATGGAAATGAGCAGGTCCCCGGCCGCAACCTTGCCGCCATCCTCGAAATTCGGTCCGGCTCCGACCACCCGACCGCCGACCAGAGGCCGCAACTCCACCTCCCGCCCCGCGATAACCTCGCCAAACAGGCGCAATTCCGGCTGGACTGAGCCGACAGTCCCGCTGACTGTCCGCACCGGCCAAACCTTTTCGGCTACATCGCGCTGCGCCAACTCGGGTTTGGTCGATACCAACACCATGAATGCCAGGGCACCCGTCGCCAGCACCACCAAAGGCAAGAACCGCCAGGCCCATCGCTTGATCCACGCGCGCCATCGCATGGCGGTTTCCTTCGGAAATCGGAGGTTGCAAGAGTGACACGGATATAAGCGGCCCGTGGCGGGGATCAATTGCAACTGGATTGGCGCGACAGCGCGCGTGCGGAAACGAAGCGCCTATCGCAGCAATATTTCTGTGAGACGCCCCTGGGAGATGTCGAAATCGGCGCGGGATTTTTTGCCGTTGCTGCCGGAAAATTCAAGCCTGTATGCGCCATCCGGCAAGCTGTGAGCGGCGCGCGCGCCTTCAAATTGGGCGATGGTGTTGCCTTTGCCATCGAATAGGACGAACGTCCCGCGGTGTCCCGGGTCGGCTTCGAACCAGCCGGGTGTCACCTCTACGGTGGCGGCGAACTGGCCGTCGTTCGGTTTGACCGTGAGCGGCAGCATGTGAGGCCGGCGGCTTGCTATGGCGATATCGTATCTGCCGGGCGCAAGTTCCAAAGTGTTGTCGCCTTCGAACAGTTGGCGAATGGTCCGGCCATTTTGATGCAATGTCACGTCCGGGCGGATAAACCCGCCGGCCCTGATTGTTGGCATCGGAAACTGAAGAGTGATGACAGCACGCCGTACCTGCGGTGGCCGATCCAAGTGCAAGGCGATGGTCTTGGTTTCACCAAGCGATAGCTCCATTCGATGCTCCAGGGTCCGGCCCTGGGAACGGCCGACGATTTTGAACTGGCCCGTACCCAGGACCAAGCGGGTGGAAGTGCTGGCAAGTCGCACCTGGCCCAGCTGGGTTTCGCGGCCAGCGCTATCGATACGGAACAGGTCCACGGTGGCAGGGGTGTCTGCTTCGGCGGGCTCGATGATGAGAATGCCGGGATTGACCGGGATTTCCAGCCGTTGGCTTTGCTGGATCCGAACGGTCCGTTTCCATTCCTGGTTGCCGTGACGGAGGGCAATCCGGTAAGTGCCGGGGGCGACATTGACCGGCCCCAAAGTCCCGCTGCGCACGATTCGGCCGCTCGCGACATCCGATAGGGTAAACCTCAGCGTTTGCGGATCGGGCGGCGCAGGGCTCATGGCCCGCTCCGTATAAGCGGTTGCTAGTTCCACTTTCAGCTCCGGCACCAATGGAGTGTCTTCTTCGTTCGGCTCCGATGTTGGGCTGATCGGATGTTCGGTGACGGGCAGGCAATTTTGCAGGTCGGCGCGTAAATTCGATTCGGGAACCTTGAAAATTCCGATCTTTACCGCCTTCAGATCCATGCGGATTTCTTGCGCGTGTTGCTGGATGTCGGTGCAAATGTTCTCACCCGGCGGCAGGCAATTTGGGCTTTCGTAGTCCGAGATCAGGATGATTTCACCGCCGCCGTAAGGCACCAGTTGTTCCAACGCCTGTTTGATGGCGACATTGATCGGCGTCATGCCGCCCGCGCTGGTTTCCGACAGCGTTTGCCGCATCTGGCGGACGAAGCGGTTTTCCACCGTGGTGAAGCCGCCGATCTTCACATTGTCCTGGCAGAGCGGGCCGTCGTGCGGATAATCGGCCGCCGTGCGGTACCGTCCATTGCTGCGCCGGCGCGTTCGGTCCCAATTTGTGCGTGAGCCGAAAACGTAAACCGCGGTCGGCAAGCCATCCCCGCGTGCTGCAAGGCTTTTCAGCTCATCCAGCAGCACCTGTTTTGCGACTGCAAGACGGGACGTGTTTCCCGGATAATCGCGTGTCCGTGTCATGCTGTTGGAGGCATCGAGGATGTAAATCCGGGCGCCAGACTGTTGCGCCCAGGTGGGGGGCGCCACAAGCGCGGTCGCCGCCAGCGCCGCTATGAGAAGGATCAGACGGATCATCATCGCACCCTCAACTCGCCCATAGGAAATTCCAGCGGGATGCACGGGGCATCGGATACCACGAGGGTCCGGTCCTGCAAGGGCGATGCACTTGCGGGGCCATAGGTTTGAACAAACACCTCCGCCAATTGCGGATTGCGGCAGGCGGATTTCGGGCTCAACCGGGCGTGAATGGGGGCAGAGTGGCTGCCACGCTGGCCGACCGGCAGCATCTGGCCGCTGGTAGGCAATGGCCGGCCGTCGACGGTCACATCGGCCCGATGCAATGCTGATCCTGCGGACAGAAGCATTGCGGCTCTGGCAGGGCCGTCTCCGTCCGCGATGACCAGGTTGACCGGGCGGCGGACAAGGTCCGCCGCGACGGGCGGATAGACCGGCGCCGCTGAGCATGAGCTTACTTCCGGTCCTTGCACCGCGCGGCGCGTTCCGGCCTTGCAAATCGGATTTGTTGGATCGCTATGCGCGATATTGGCGATGGCTCTGGCTTCGCCGCTTTCGCAATTCGGCCCGGCCCAACCGCGGAACACGACATTCTCCGGCTGACTTGCCTGGCCAGTCAATGCGATGATAAAGCCGGACATGGCGCCTTCCGGCGGGCTCGGCTGGCCGAGCGGCGGGCGGAATTCGATGTCGAGTGTGGTGGAAGCCGGCCAGCGCCGGTTGGTCTCCGTATAGCCCTGGACACAAGTGTTCGGGTATTCAAAGGTGTAGAGATCGCCTGCCCCCGCCGCCAGCCGATCCAGATACCAACGCAACGCAAATACCCGAACCAGGACAACCCGCGGCCCCTGGTCCGGCGCGGACTGGACGGACAGGTCCCAGAGCGCATCCAGCCGGAAGAGCTCCTCACGGATGTTGTTGAGGTTCAATGTTGTGGAGGCGGATTGCGTTTTCTTGTCGAGATGCAGATGGGTTCTGATGAAGCGGTCAAGGTTCAGCCGCGCCCTGGAATCCGGTCGCAGAAGGGTGGAGCGCCCGCGGTCCGAGGCAATGATCGCAAGCTTGGCGTGGGGTGCACTGCGTTCCATGCGGTCGATGTCGCTCAGCATGCCATCCACAACCGCTGCCGATGCCTTCCGAAACAATCCGGCGTCGATCACCAGTACGAGGCCATAGGCATTTTGTCTCTTGGCCTGCGCTTCGGGCGCAAGCAGGGCCAGGCTCATCAGTACGAGCCAGAGAAACAGCGCCGGCCGGCTTCGTATCGGCATGTTTAAGTCCCCCGGATCTTTCCCCTGGGAACCCGCTTGCGGGCATTGGCCGGCTGGTCCTGCGATCCATCAGCAGCACCCGAATTGGGAACGGCCGAATGGCCGGCGGCGTGAGCGGGGAAAATCTCGCCGCTTTCCCGAGCCCGTTCATGCCGCAGCCGCTCACGCGCGCCTGGGCGCAAGGCGACGGTATTGCCATCATGGCCATGGTAATCGGCAAGATTTTCGCGGACCAGCATATTGATCAACTCGCCCACGATCTCCCGTTGATTGGGGTTTTCTGGCATGGATGCCAGATATTCAATGCCGTCCTCATCGACCTTTCGCAACCGGTCGAACAGGAGGTCAATGGCACGCACGCGTTCCGACTGGCCGGAATGCCGGCCGATAATGGCACAAATCAGCACAAGCAGATCGACGAAAACCGCCAGCAGCGCCGCCATGACCGCATTCGCCTGCCGATCCTCGAACAACGCGACGCCTGCCGTGCTGATGGGATTGGCCTCGTCGCCGCGGCGGGATTTCAGGGCGGTCATCGCGCCATAGGCCGCGGCACGGTCCCGCCCGTTGACCTCGTACTTCAGACAGTCATTGGCGAACTCGATCAGCGGATCGATTTTCTGGTCTTCGATTACCGGCAGTCCGTCGATGCATGCCGCTTGAAAAGCGCTGGTTTCTGCCTGCAGTCGCTTCAATTCATCCAGTTTCTGGGCGACGAACGGACTGCGGCATTCGATGCCGGATGCATTTGGGGGGCGATTTTCCTTAATGACGTTTTCAAGCTGCAGGCAGCCGTCGACGAGTGTTGCATACTGGTCATAGTCTTTATTTTCGAATTGCCGCCTGGTTATTTCGACGGATGCCGTTTCTCTGTCGGCATTGAATGCGCGCCTCTGCTCCAGGCCAGCCAGATTTGCCTCAAGGACGGTGTTTTCCTCTTCAAGTCGTTCGATATCCAGGCGGAAGCGGCTGATCACCTGGCCGACACTGCCGGTGTCGCGCAACGCCTCGAGACCCGCCAAATCCGCTTGCCGTTCCGACAGACGCTGTTCTTTGGCTGCCAGTTCCTCCTGTGCGCCCGCAATCGCGGCGGCATTGGTGTTCAGATCGATTCCAAGCTGCCGCCAACGCGGGCCTTCCCCCGTGCGTGCTTCCTGCTCTTGTGCAGCCATGAGCGCACTCCGTTCGCCGTTAAGGTCGGCGATACGGTCGTTCAGGCGGTCAATATCGCGTTCCCATTGTTGGATGTCCGCTTGTGCATTTGCAATATTAGTATCGCGGGATGTGAGAGTGAGATTTGTGCGCGCTTCGTCATCCCGAATGCTTGCGATCCTGAGGGTGTTGTCTTGGATTTGGCGCCGCAACCGCTCGGACTCGGCGCGCGCGGCGGCTGAAATGGCAGCTTCCAGGCTGCGGGAGTCCGCGACGACCCGCTCGATCGATCCCCGCATCCAGTCATCATATTCCGGGCTGTCGATCATTTCTGCGTGCAGGCTGTCGATCCGCCGTTCCATTCGGTCGCTGACACCGCCAAGCACATCCTGCACTTCCGCATTGACGTGCAGCCGCCTGGTGAGTTCGTCACGGCCGCCCTGGGTGTTGAAAAAGCCATAGAATGAAAAGAAGCCGGAAATGAAGGCGCAGATCAGCCACATCGTGATGCTGCCGATCAACCGCCCGCGGCCTACTCGCAAGTTCTGCGCAATTCCCCAACTGATCGCATACAGCAAGGATTGCACGCCGAAGGTGATGATGAAGCTGACCAGAACGCCCACGAAGTCCGATCCGACGAACTCCATCATGCCGATCCAGGTCGTGTAAAACGATCCGATCGACAGAGCCAGGCTGGCCACCACCATGGACCAGAAAATAAGGTTGGGTCCGCGCAACTGTCGCGCCAAGGTTTTGCCAAAATTCCCGGCTGGATATAATCCCGCGTCCATTGCCCTGTCTCCTGCCCCTAGTCTTCAGATGCGGTGCGTTTCAGCCGAATGGTCAAACCTGAAGTGTGCCGGTGCTCCAACCGGTCTCCCCAAATTAGGCCGTGCACTCATTAACGGGTAATCGGGGATTCCCAAAGTCGAGCAAATCGGATTCAAGCGTGTCAGAGGAGGATTGTCCATGGCACGCTACGAT
>JAWLBX010000011.1:0-122592 GCA_041687435.1 Alphaproteobacteria bacterium | reverse complement strand
CGGTGTCAGGTTGTCGAAGTTGATGCGGTGGCGCACACGGTCCGGCGGTTCGAAATTGATGGTGCTCAACTTCACCAGGGCAAAATAACGCTCACCCTGCTTCGGCGCCCGGATCTCACCCTCCACCGTGTCGCCGGTACGCAAGCCGAACCGGCGCACCTGGCTGGGTGAGAGATAAATATCGTCCGGTCCTGGCAGGTAATTCGAATCCGGCGAGCGGAGGAACCCGAACCCATCCGACAACACTTCCAGCACACCGTCACCCGTGATGGTCACATCACGCTCGGCAAGCTGTTTCAGGACAGAGAACATGATGTCCTGCTTGCGCAGGGTGCTCGCGTTCTCGATCTCCAATTCTTCGGCAAGCTCCAGCAATTCAGCCGGGGTCTTGCGCTTCAATTCCTGGAGATTCATCGTCTGCGTCAGGGGCTGCAGCACGGCTACGACTTCTCGATTGTGGCGGTCTGGGTAAGTCCGGCGGCACGTTGGAAATATCTGTTGCCGGCCGGGATCAAGGAGAGAGCAGGCCCGGGGAAAACGCTATGCGTTGGCTTGCTGCCATTAGCGGACACTACAAGGTGCATGTAGGCGCTGATAGCGCCAACGTCAAATACTATTCTGCATTGGTCAGGCAAAACGCCGTCCGGTCACTAACTCAAGCTTCAAAACGGCCGCACCACGACCATGATGACGATCACGACCATCAGCAGCGCCGGCATTTCGTTGGCGATGCGGTACACGCGGGTGCTGCGCCGCGGCCCGTCGTCCCGGAACCGTTGATACCAGACCGCGTAGATGTGGTGCATCACGGTCAACAATCCGACCGCCACCAACTTCACGTAAATCCAGCCCGCCGTCCAATCGACAATACCCGGCGTCAGCAGCAGCAAAATGCCGAACACATACGCCACGACCATGGCCGGATTCATGATCGCCCGCAACAACCGGCGCTCCATCACCTTGAACCGCTCGCTATCGGCCGCACCGACTGCCGCATCGCAGTGATAGACGAACAGGCGCGGCAAGTAGAGCAGCCCGGCCATCCAGGATATAACTGCCAGGATGTGCACCGTCTTGGTCCAGGCATACCAATCCGCCAGGAAATCCATGCCTCAAGCCTCGCCCCGCACCAGGGCAACCAGTTCCGCAACGTGATCCGGTGGCGTCTGCGGCGTGATGCCATGGCCCAGATTGAAGATATGCCGGCCATTGCCGCCAAGGTTGGCCTGAATATCGCGAACCGCCGCCCGCATGGGCTCGCCACCGGCAATCAGGATGGCAGGGTCAAGATTGCCTTGCACCACCGCATGCGGCTGCAACGCCGCCGCGGCCCAGCTTGGCGCAATAGCGCTGTCGATGCCAATGCCGGCAAAGGCGCCATTGGTGGCAAACCGTGTCAGCAGCGGACCGGCAGCACGCGGAAACATGATGCAGGGAACATTTGGGTAGCGTTCTTGCAATTCCGCAGCAATCGCGGCGCAAGGAGCCAGACTCCAACGCTCCATGCCGTCGGCGGTCAGCGCGCCGGCCCAGCTATCGAACAGCTGGTAAGCATCGGCCCCGGCCTCGATCTGGGCGGCGACATACTCCACGGTCGTTTCCACCAGCACGTCGATCATGTGCTGGAACCCGGGTGGATCGCCATACGCCCATTGGCGGCTTTTCATGTGATCGCGGCTGCCCCCACCTTCGATCAGGTAGGTGAGGACCGTCCAGGGCGCTCCGGCAAAACCGATGAGCGTCGTTTCCGGCGGCAGTGCTGCCCGCACCCGCCGCACCGTTTCCGCAACCGGTGCCGTCACCGCCTGCCAACCATCCCGGATCGCCAGCGCATCGGGGGCTGGCAGCGGTTCGAATACGGGACCCTTGCCTTCGATAAAACGAACCTCGCGGCCCAATGCGTGCGGCAGAAGCAGGATATCGGCAAACAGAATGGCGCCATCCATGCCGAACCGCCGGATTGGTTGCAATGTCGCCTCCGCCGCCAAGTCGGGCGAAAAGCAAAAATCGACGAAGCCTTTCGCTTCTGCGCGCAGGGCCCGGTACTCCGGCAGATAACGGCCGGCTTGGCGCATAAGCCAGATGGGTGAGGGGCGATCGGGCGAGCCTTGGCCCAGCAGGCAATCCAGAAGGGGTTTGGCCACGATGTCCGGGTATCTCCATGGTTTGAGCTCGAATTGAGCTGATAAGGGTGCCAGGAACCAGCTACAACAGAAAGAGAGTCTAAAAAGGTTGTTGTTGTTGTTGGCCAGTGAATCCTGTGAATCCCCATGATTCCCGCATCGCGCAGACACGGCGGAATGGCAGCATGGGGTTGTGTATAATTCAGTGAATAGCGTGGATAAACCGGCCAAATCGCCTCTGAAAGGCGTTACCGGTCAGGGTGCATATGGCTGGGAATATGGGGATAATCTGGGACGAATCGATTTACCGCGGGGTTACCCACCAGTTTTCCCCATGGGGATGGTTCATGTTTGGAATCCGCGTCACGGGGATCGAAATTGCGGTTGAGGAAAACCACCCTATGTTGTCAACAGCATTGCCCGGCTTTTCCCCAAACCTGTACCCTGCCGGCCCGTCAGTCTACCGATAGCCATTCATCGCCCCCTCAGAGCATTTCGATTGAAACACCTCCATCTCCACTTGGTATCCGACGCGACCGGTGACACCGTGCGCAGCGTTGCGCGCGCCTGCCTGGTACAGTTTGAAGGGGTGGAAGCGACGGAGCATTTTTGGGTGCTGGTGCGCAGTTCGGCGCAGATGGAGCGGGTAATCGACGGCATCTCTGCCCATCCGGGTCTGGTGCTCTGCACCGTCGTTGATGACGGTCTGCGCGGTACGCTGGAAGCGGCCTGCCGGCATTTGGGCGTGCCGTTCGTGGCCTTGCTGGACCCGGTAATGGGTGCGATTGCCGATTATGTGGGCGGGGAGTCCCGCGGCCTGCCCGGCAGGCAGCACGAGTTGGATGCCGCCTATTTCGTCCGGATCGAGGCAATGCACTATACAATGGCGCATGATGACGGCCAGGCGAACGAGGATCTGGACGATGCCAATGTGATCCTGGTCGGTGTCTCGCGTACATCGAAAACCCCGACCTGCATCTATCTGGCCAACCGTGGTCTGAAGGCCGCAAACGTGCCGTTCGTGCCGGATATTCCGCTGCCGAAGGCGTTGAATACGGTGACGAAGCCGCTGGTCGTCGGCCTGACGGTTCATCCGAACCGGCTGGTGCAGATCCGCCGCAACCGTTTGCTGATGCTGCGCGAGGATTCCGAAACCGCCTATATCAATAGCGAGCGTGTCGAGCGCGAGGTACGGGAGGCGCGGCGGTTTTTCCTGTCGAAAAACTGGCCGGTGATCGATGTCACCCGCCGCTCGATCGAAGAAACGGCGGCGACCATCATGCAACTTTATGAACAACGGATGGAACGGGATAAGGGAGCGCCCGAGTGAAAGTGATTTTGGCCTCCGGCAGTGCGGTGCGGGCGACGATGCTGCGCAATGCCGGTGTTGCATTCGATATCGTCCGGCCGGATGTGGATGAAACGGCGGTGAAACTTGCCGGCCAGGCGGCGGGCAAGCGGGTGGAAACCGTCGCCGCCGATCTCGCCGCCGCGAAAGCCGCTGCGGTTGCGGAGCAGGCGCCGGATGCTGTCGTTATCGCTGCCGATCAGATGATGGAGTGCGGCGGCGAATGGTTCGACAAACCGGCCGACTTGGCTGAGGCGCGGCAGCGGTTGCTCGAACTTGGCGGCAAGGCGCACCGGCTGATCACGGCAGTGGAAATGCGTCAGGGTGGGGCTGTCCTGTCGCGGGATAGTGGTGTTGCCACGCTGACCATGCGGCCGCTGACACCCGATTTCGTCGATTATTATCTCAGCCTTGCCGGTGAGACGGTCTGTCAGTCCGTGGGTGCCTATCAGCTGGAAGGATTGGGTGCACAGCTGTTTCAGACGGTGCAGGGCGACTTTTTCACCATTCTGGGCCTGCCCCTGTTATCGGTGCTGGAGACCTTGCGGGACGTAGGAGCCATCCGCGCATGAGCCTGTCCGGTGCCGCAAAACTGGCCGGCGTCATGGGCTGGCCCATCGCGCATTCACGCTCGCCCCGGATTCATGGCTTTTGGCTGGAGGATTACGGCATTGACGGCGCCTATGTGCCGCTCGCCATCCGGCCAGAGGATCTGGCGGAAGCGTTTTCCGCGCTGCCGAAGGTCGGGTTCCGCGGTTGGAACATTACCCTGCCGCACAAGGAAGCGGCGATGCGGCTGGTCCAGACCCTGACCCCGGCGGCCGAGCGCATCGGTGCGGTTAACACGGTGACGGTGCAGGTGGACGGCAGCCTGTCTGGCGATAATTCCGATGCCTTTGGCTTTCTTGCCCATCTGGAACAGAGTGTACCCGGCTGGTCGCGGCGGCAGCCAGCGGTGGTGTTGGGTGCGGGAGGCGCAGCGCGGGCGATATGTTTTGCGCTGCTGGATGCCGGTGTGCCGGAAATCCGCCTGACCAACCGCACCCCGGAACGCGCCCAAAGCCTGGCCGCCGCCAATGGCAGAGCGGTGCGCGCGGTGCCGTGGGTGGAGCGGAACGACGCCATGGCCGGCGCCGGCCTGGTCGTCAACACGACGTCCCTTGGCATGCATGGCCAGCCGCCGTTGGATGTCCGGCTCGATGCCTTGCCGGCGGAAGCGGTGGTCAACGATATTGTCTATGTGCCGCTGGAAACTCCGTTGCTTTCTGCTGCCAAGGCGCGCGGCCTGCGCACGGTCGACGGCCTGGGCATGTTGCTGCACCAGGCACGCCCCGGCTTCGAGCGCTGGTTCGGACACCGGCCGACGGTGACCGCCGCCCTGCATGCTGCCATCGTGAAGGATTTGCTATCGTGAAGCGTTCGGTTTTCATCATCGGCCTGACCGGTTCTATCGGTATGGGCAAGAGCACCGCATCCGCCATGCTGCGCCAAATGGGTTTGCCGATTTTCGACGCCGACGCAACCGTACATGGGTTGATGGCCAAAGGCGGTGCGGCAGTGGCGGCGGTGGAGGAAGTGTTCCCCGGCGTTGTCGTCGATGGCGCCGTCAGCCGGCCGGAATTGGGCAAGCGCGTATTCGGCGATACGGCAGCGCTGCGTCGGCTCGAGCGAATCCTGCACCCGCGAGTGGGCGAAGCCGAACGGGCGTTTCTGGCTGCCGTGGCGCGCCGGCGCATGGGCTATGCGGTGCGTGACGTGCCGCTGCTGTTTGAAACCGGCGGCGACAAACGGTGCGATGTCACGATCGTGATCTCCGCTCCCGCGCATATTCAGCGGGCCCGTGTTCTGGCCCGTCCGGGCATGACGGAAGAACGCCTGGAACAGGTGCTGTCAAAGCAGATGCCGGATGCGCAAAAGCGACAACGGGCGGATTATGTTGTCCCATCCGGCCTTGGCCGGCGCGTGACGCGGGAATCGCTCGCGGCGGTTATGCGTGATATCCGCAGCTGTTGACTGGCAGGAAGGTAGGAACCGCACACATGCGTGAGATCGTCCTCGATACCGAAACGACCGGGCTCGACCCGCTGCAAGGCGACCGGGTGGTGGAAATCGCTGCGCTGGAGCTGCGCAACCACATTCCGACCGGCAACCACTACCATTGTTATCTCAATCCCGAACGGGACATGCCGCAGGAAGCGTTTGCGGTGCATGGGCTTTCCGAGGATTTTCTGCGCGACAAGCCGCTGTTCAAGACCGAAGTAAGGGCATTTCTGGACTTCATCGGCGACTCGCCGCTGGTGATCCATAACGGCGCGTTCGATATGAAATTCCTGAACGCGGAATTGCAGCGGGTGAAGCGGCCCGGCCTGCCCTATGAACGGCTGATTGATACGCTGCTGATGGCACGCAAGCGCTTTCCCGGCTCGCCGGCCAGTCTGGATGCGCTGTGCCGGCGTTTTGGCGTCGACCTGTCGGTGCGCACATTGCATGGCGCGCTGGTCGACTGTCAGTTGCTGGCGGCGGTGTATCTGGAATTGGTGGGCGGGCGGCAACCCGGTTTCATGCTGGCGGCGGATTCCATGCCACAAACCGGCGGCAGGAAGCGGCATGGCGGCAGCGCTGAGGGCAGTTTCGCGCCGACAGCCGCGGAACCGGTCACCATCCGCCCCCCCCGCCCGCACGCACCGACCGATGTAGAGCGGGAGGCGCACCGCGCTTTCATCGCCAAGGCGTTGAAGGATCCGCTCTGGCTGCGCGGTGAATCGGAGGAAAACCCAGGCTCGACCGCATGACAAAGCCCGGCCAACCGGCCGGGCTTTGTTGACCGTCAACCTTGCATTTTAAGCAGTTTCGCCGCCGGCATTGCTGCGGGCTGCTGCCTGCTGCTGCGCCATTTGCTGATACAGGGCGACAAAGTTGACCGGGTTCAGCAGTAGCGGCGGAAAACCGCCGTCGCGGGTGGCGTTGGCGATGATGCCCCGCGCGAAGGGAAACAGCATGCGCGGGCCTTCGATCATCACCAGCGGCGAAATCTGCTCCTGCGGCACGGCGCTGCTGACCTGGCAGACGCCGGCGTATTGCAGTTCCACCTCGAAAATCGTGCGGCCCTCTTTCTCCGCCTTGGCTCCCATGCGCAGGATGATTTCGAACTGACGCTCGCCCAGTTGGCGCGCATCGACATTCATGTCGACATTGATGTTCGGCCCTTGCGACATGTCGGTCAGGCTTTGCGGCGCGTTCGGGTTTTCGAACGAGAAATCCTTGACGTACTGAACCGAAATCGCGAGCGGCGCTTCTGTCGATGCGTTGGGATTCGGCGGGGTCGGGGTGTTCATGGATGCGATATCCTGGCAGGTGGTACAATGGGGCCGCAGACCGGGCGGCGCTGCGGGGAAAATTTGTTAGAGCCGGCTATCACGTCGTCGCCTGCCACTCAACCAGGCGTTTGGCCGCGAAGCGGCCACCGCGCCCTAGGTCCATGGTCAGGGCTTCTGCCACGGATTGTCATCCCGGCGTGCCGGCGGCTGGCCATCGCCCCGCGTTGCCGGCGGCTTTCCGGGTTGCACCACCTCGTATTCGGCGTCGATGGTCTCGCCATCGTCCGGTCCGCGGCCAGGGTGGTGGTGGCCATGGCCGCGGCCGCCCATCCAGGTGGAATGCATGCGGACACGGGCGGACATGACCCGGCCAAGCGCGTTGCCGGTCCATGGCAACAACAGCAACAGCCCGAACGCGTCCGTGATGAATCCCGGAATGATCATGAACACACCGGCAAACGCCAAGCGGATTCCGGTCAGGATCGCGCCAACGGGAACTTCGCCGGCATCCTGCGCCTCCTGGGCGCGGGCAATGGCGGCAAGCCCTTGCTGACGCACCAGAACAATGCCGATGAGGGCGCTGACAAAAATCCACGCCACGGTCCACCAGAACCCGAACGCATCCCCCGCCTTGATCAGCAGGATGAGTTCGACAATCGGGAGACCGATAAACAACAACAGCGGCAGCATACTTGCCCTTTCAGCATCGACGGCTTATGTGTGATATAATGCTTACGCGCAGAATTGCACGCCTGCAAAAATCTGCGCTGAGCCGGATATCGCACGAGCGGTCGGAACACGCGCAAGCATTCCGGCTGTCCCTGTTAATCGGCGACGGTCGCCGTGGAGCGTTAAATATGGACGCCGGATCGGCTTTTTTGGAGATCCTGTTTTTCGGAATGGTTGCGGCCTTTCTGGTATTGCGGCTGCGCAGTGTCCTCGGCCGCCGCATGGGCCATGAACGCGACCCGAAATCAGGCGGCGACGGCGCCGCGCCGCATGAAAAAGGCGCGCCGGACGAAAACGTGATCCAGATGCCGGCCAAGCGGCTATCCGCCGACCCGGTGGAGCGCAGTCTGGCCGAAATTCAGCAGGCGGACCGGTCTTTCGATCCGGATGGGTTTGCAACTGGTGCGCGCACGGCGTTTGAGTTGATCGTGAATGCCTTTGCCAATGGCGACCGCGATACGCTCCGCTCGCTGACCAGCAACGAGGTGTATTCCACGCTGGATGGCGAAATGCGACAGCGTGAGGACGCTGGCGAGACGTTCGAATCCACGTTGGTCCGCATCAAGGACGCCAAAATCGTCGGCGCAGCCCTTCAGGGATCCATGGCGCGGGTGACCGTGCGGTTCGAGTCGGAGCAGATCAATGTCGTTCGGGATGCAGAAGGCCACGCTACCCAGGGCCAGCATGGCGTAATCGAGCCGGTCACGGACGTATGGACGTTTGCCCGCGACACGGGTTCGAACGATCCGAATTGGACCCTGGTGGAAATCCAGGACGCGCCCTCCGACGACTGACCATTTTGTCATGTGGCGGCCGCGTTTCAAACCCGTTCGCCGCCTGGCGCTTGCCGCAGCAATGGCCTTGCTGGCGGGGTGCTCCCAGCGGCCGGATGGTTTGCAACCGGCCGCATATGAATCAGCGACCCGCCCCGATATTGCTGACTGGGACAGAGACAGACTCGGCGGCTGGCTGGCCGCGTTCCAGCGGTCATGCACCCGCAAACCCTGGCTGAATCAGACCCTGGCAGACCCCGGAGCGTGGCGGGCCGTCTGTCGTGATGCCAACGCGGCGGCCGCGATCGATTCCGACTGGATTTCGCGCCGGTTTGCCGTTGGCCGAATGACAGAGGACGCGCTGGTCACAGGCTATTTCGAGCCATCGCTCGCCGGCTCGCGCAAGCCAGCGGAAGCCTATCCGGTACCGATTTACCGCGCACCGCCTGCCTCCAGCCCGCGGCGGCAATTGCCCCGCGCGGCAATCGATGCCGGCGGATTGGATGGCCAGGGGCTCGAATTGTTGTGGCTTGCGGACCCGGTCGACGCGTTCTTCCTGCACATTCAGGGGTCTGGCCAAGTGCGTTTCCCGGACGGTTCGATCCAGCGGATCGGCTATGCCGGCGACAATGGCCAGCCCTACCATGCAATCGGCCGCGATCTGGTTGCGGGCGGCCAGATCGCGCGCGAGAATATCGCGATGCAGAGCATTGCCGCCTGGCTGCGCGCCCATCCGGATGCTGGCCGCGCAATGATGCAACGGAATCCGCGCTATATCTTCTTCCGTCCGGTCGATGGCGCCGGGCCGGTCGGCGCACAGGCGGTGGCGCTGGTGCCAGAACGGTCGCTGGCAGTCGATCCGCGGCATACTCCCTATGGCCTGCCGGTCTGGCTCGACGTGGAGCATCCGGACCCGCGGGCGAAAGGCCGCCTGCAGCGGCTGACCGTTGCACAAGATACCGGCAGCGCTATCAAGGGGCCGGATCGTGCCGATTTCTTCTGGGGTGCAGGCGCTCGTGCCGTCGATCTTGCCGGTCGCATGCAATCCCGCGGTCGGCTATACGTTCTGCTGCCGCGTCGCGTGACGCGGCAATAGAGTACCGGTTCAGACCGGAACGAAGGGACCAAACGCATGCTGAAAATCTTGGGCCGGAACAATTCCAGCAACGTCATGAAGGTGACCTGGGCGGCCGGCGAACTGGGCATTCCGTTCGAGCGCAGCGATATCGGCGGTGAATTCGGCGGTAACGATCAGCCTGACTATCTGGCCATGAACCCGAACGGCCGCGTGCCGACGATTGTCGACGGCGATTTGGTGCTATGGGAATCCAATGCCATCGTCCGCTATTTGACGGCCAAGCATGATGTGGGCGGCATGTATCCGGAAGAGCTTGCGGTGCGTGCCGATCTCGACCGGTGGATGGACTGGCAGCAGACCACGCTGGCGCCGGCGATGCGGGATGTGTTTTGGGGGCTGATCCGTACCGCGCCGGACAAGCAGAACTGGGACCAGATCAATGCTGGCATCAAGGCATCGGCTGCTGCCTTCCGCATGTTGGATGCCCGCCTGGATGGGCAGGATTATGTTGGCGGGAATGCCATCACCATGGCGGAATTTCCGTTCGGCAGCATGGTGCACCGCTGGTTCGGCATGGATGTTCCAAACCGGCCGGACGATATGCCGAACCTGCGTGCGTGGTATGACCGCATGCTGGCCAGACCGGCCTTCCGCGCCCATGTCTCCGACATTCCGATTACCTGAGGCCGTTGCCGCTGGATCATGGCCGAGGTTGAGGACGATCAATCCCTGTTCGAACGGATATGGTATGCAAACCAAGATGAAAGGCTGCTGATCGGTATCGATTTGCGGCATTTCAACCGGCCAGGCTCGCCGAGCCATAGCCATTTCGACAATACGCTGCCGCTGATTGCGACCGTCTGCTGTGTTGCGACGGCGTGGATGCTGGGCGGCTGGATCTGGGCGCTGGGGATTTTGGCGAGTTGCGTGATCCTGACGCTAACAACCGCGAATGTCTGGGTGATGTACCGACTGCGCAAGCGCACCCTGGCCCTGGCATTGGCCAGCCTGCATGGCTGGCTTGACGTTTGGCGCTATGGCGGCGTCACGCTGCGCCTGATGAAAGACTACGGCAGCGCCACCCGTGGACCGGAGGCGAACGCGCCTGGCGATGACTGGCGCATGTTCGCGCGCCAGCATTTGCCCCAGGTGCAGGATTGAGTCATGGCATCGCGCCGGCGGCTGAGTAATGAAGAGCATGAGTTGTGGCGGCGGGTTGCGACATCGGTGACGCCCCTGCGCCGCCGTGCCGCGTTCTTGCCGCCGGCACCGGCCCAGCCTGTTGAACAGCCGAAACACACGCCAAAGCCGGCACCGGCCCAGGCTTCAGGCCACCGGGCGGTACAGCCGCCCCAAGGTGCGCCGCCGGCCATATCGAAAAAATCGACCGCCCTAGCCCTGGACAAACGTACAGCCCAGCGCTTACGTAAGGGCAAGTTGCCAGTTGAAGGCCGGCTTGACCTGCATGGTATGACGCAATCACAGGCGCACGGCGCACTGATGCGGTTTATAACGGCCAGCCGGTCCATGAACCGGCGGCTGGTATTGATCATCACCGGCAAAGGCTGGGATCCAATGGCTTCGCGGCCCGAAGACGCTATAGGGGTACTGCGACGCAGTGTGCCGCGGTGGCTTGAAACGCCGCCGTTGAACCAGCATGTCGCCGCGATCACCGATGCCCATGTCAAAGATGGTGGATCGGGTGCGCTGTACGTTCTGTTACGCCGCACCCGCCGCCCAAAACACGAACCAGAAGAATGAGTTCCGAATGACGCCAGCTGCACGCGTCGCGACATCGATCGAAATCCTGACCGCGATCGCCTCTACCGATCTGCCGGCCGACCGGGTCGTCAGCAACCAGTTGCGGTTCCGCCGTTATATGGGCTCCCGCGATCGCAATGTCGTCGCCAACCAAGTGTTCCGCGTGCTCCGCCACCGTGCCCGGTACGATTGGTGGCTGGGTCAGGCGAAGCTGCCGCCGATGCCGCGGGGCTGGGTGATTATCGACCAGGCCGTGCATGCCCCCAGCCTGTTCAACAGCTCCTTCACCGGTGGCCGCTATGGCGCGCGGCCGTTAAACGCGGCTGAGGCGCAATTGGCGCTGGCGGTGATCAACCACGGCCTGACCCCGAAGCAGATGCCCTGGCATGTGCGGCTGGAGGTGCCGGAATGGGCGGCGGCCGAACTGCAACGCTCGCTTGGCGACCGGCTCGAGGAAGAGCTGACGGCGATGCTGGACCAGGCACCGCTCGACCTGCGCGCCAACACGCTGATGATCGAGCGCGATGCGGCGTTGGCGGCGCTGGCGGAGGAAGGCATTCTTGGCCGGCCGACCCAGCATTCGCCGTTTGGCATCCGCGTTGAGGGCCGGCCGCCGCTGGGTGCGGTCCAGGCTTTTCGGCAAGGCTTGGTAGAGGTGCAGGATGAAGGCTCGCAATTGTTGGCCATGCTTGTGGATGCCCAGGCCGGCATGCACGTGCTTGACCTTTGCGCCGGCGCCGGCGGCAAGAGCCTGGCATTGGCCGCCATGATGAACAATCGCGGCCGTATCTCCGCGTGCGATATTTACGAGCAGAAGCTGGAACGCGCGCGCGAGCGCATGCGCCGCGCCGGCGTCCAGAATTCGCGCTGCCGGCTCATCACCGGCACCAGTGACCCATGGCTGAAGCGGCACAAATGGGATTTCGACCGGGTTCTGGTCGATGCCCCGTGTTCCGGTACTGGAACATGGCGCCGCAATCCGGATGCGCGCTGGGGCACCAAGGGGACCGATCTGGACGAGATCACGGCGATCCAGGAATCGCTGCTGCACCGTGGCTCCTCGATGGTGAAGCCCGGCGGGCGGGTGATTTACGGCACTTGTTCCATTCTGATGCGCGAGAATGAAGACGTGATTGTAAAATTCCTGGAAGAGCACCCGGATTTCTTCCTGGTTCCTGCATCCAGCGTCCTGACGGATATAGCCACCGGCGATTTTTTGAAACTGACGCCAGCGCAGCACGATACCGATGGGTTCTTCGGCGCCGTGATGCAACGCAAGGATGACGCGTCCGCGTAATTCCAGCCGCGGGCAGGTTGCAACGCAGGCCAGCCTGGTTCCAGCGCCGGCCTCTCTTTTACGCGGCTTGTCTGGCTCTGGCGGCCTGAATCGCTTCCCAAACTCGCAGTGGTGTTGCTGGCATGTCGATATGCGTGATGCCGTATTCGCGGCGGAGCGCATCGACCAGGGCGTTCATGATGCTGGGCATGGCACCGGCGCAGCCGGCCTCGCCGCAGCCCTTGACCCCCAGCAGGTTCGTCTTGGCCGGGACGTTGTGGTATTCTGTTGCCATCATCGGCATGTCGCTGGCGCGGGGCATGGCGTAATCCATGAAGCTGCCGGTCTGTGGCTGGCCTTCTGCGTCGTAGACCACCCGTTCCAGCAGGGCCTGGCCCAGGCCCTGGGCGACGCCCCCGTGCGACTGGCCTTCCACCAGCATCGGATTGATGACCACCCCGAAGTCGTTGACCATGGTGTACTTCACCACCTGGACCACGCCGGTTTCGGGGTCGACCTCGACCTCCGCGATGTGGCAGCCGTTCGGGTAGGCGAAGGGCGGCCCCTCGGCCACGTGTGCGACGGAGAGGCTTTGCGGCACATCCGGCGGCAGTTCCACGCCGCTGCGGATGCGTTCGGCAATTTCCATGATACCGATGCGCCGGTCGGTACCGACGATCTCGAACTCGCCGCCGCGCGGGCCGATGGTGAATTCGATGTCGGTGGCGGCCGCTTCCAGCAGATGCGCGGCGATCTTGGCGCCGTTCTCCTTGACGATCTCGCCGGCCTCGAAGATCGCCTGGCCCGACGCCATCATTGACTTGGAGCCGCCGGTGCCGCCACCCGCCAGCAATTCGTCCGAGTCGCCCTGCAGCAGGTTGATCCGGTCGAACGGAATGCCAAGCCGGCTCGCCAGCACCTGCGCGAACGGTGTCGCGTGGCCTTGGCCGTAGTCGAGCGTGCCGGTGATGATGGTGACGCTGCCGTCATCCTCAAACCGGATGCCGCCCATCTCCTTCGACGGCGGGCCGGTCACCTCCAGATACTGGCCAATGCCGAGGCCGCGGATCAGGCCCTTGCTGAGGCTTTCCTGCCGCCGGTCCTCGAAGCCCTCGTAATCCGCCGCGTTCACCGCCTTTTCCAGCAGAGCGGTGAATTCGCCGCTGTCGTAAGTGGTGCCGGCGGGTGTCTGGTACGGGAATTGCTCCGGCTTGATGTGATTGCGCTTGCGGATTTCGATCCGGTCGATGCCCATTTCGTGCGCCGCCGTATCCAGCAGCCGTTCGATATAATAATTGCTTTCCGGCCGCCCGGCGCCGCGATAGGGACCTACCGGTGTGGCGTTGGTGAACACGGCCTTGGTGTTGATGTCCTGCAGCGGCGTCGCATAGACGCTGATCGTGTTTTTTACGACGTTGCCGGTTGGCTGCATGACCGTGCCGTTGGAGAGGTTGGCGCCGATATTGCCGTAGCCTTCGACCCGCAGCGCGGTGATGCGCCCGTCCCGGTCGAAGGCCATGGTCTGTTTCATCTCATGGCTGCGGCCGTGGCTGTCGGAGAGGAAGGAGCCGGAACGCTCGTCGGTCCACTTTACTGGGCGACCGAGTGTCTTGGCGGCATGGAGGATGCCGATATACTCCGGATAGACCGCTGACTTCATGCCGAACGAGCCGCCGACATTGCCGATCAGCACCCGGACCTTGTCGCGCTCCACGCCCAGCACGTTCGCCAGATTGTTCCGCATCGGAAATGCGCCCTGGCAGCCGAGATGCAGGGTATAGTGCTGCTCGCCCGCATCGTACTCCGCAATCGCCGCCCGCGGCTCCAGCGCGTTGACGACAACGCGGGGGTTGTCGATGGCCATGGAGACGACGTGCGCGGCCTCCCGAAAGGCCTTGTCCACGGCCTCCGTCTCGCCATGGTGGAAGTCCAGCACCACGTTCCCGGGCGTCGCATCATAGAGTTGCGACGCATCCGGCTTCACCGCCTCGGCGGCGCGGGTGACGGCGGGCAGGGACTCGATGTCGAGGAACACCGCCTCCGCCGCATCCTTCGCTTGGTAGGCCGTTTCGGCGACGACGATGGCGACCGGATCGCCGACATAGCGCACCTTGTCGATGGCGAGCGGCGGCTGCACCGGTTTCGGCATGTCCGAACCGTCGCGCTGCTTGAAGCTCATGCCGGTGCCCATGCGGTCAAGCCCGGCGGCGATCAGGTCGTGACCGGTATAGACCGCCAGCACGCCGGGCATGGCCTTGGCGTCGTCGGTCTCTATGGCCTTGATGACACCGTGCGCAATCGGGCTGCGCACCACGACGGCATGGGCCTGCCCCGGCAGGTTGATGTCGTCGGTATAGCGCCCCTGGCCGCGGACCAGTGTCGGGTCTTCCTTGCGCGGTACCGGCTGACCGATGGCGAATTTCTCGAAATCGACGTCCATTACGTTGACGGCATCGTTCATGGAACTGTCCTTATTCGCGCGGAATGACAGGGCTGTTTGTTTCGGCAATTTTCTATCATGCCCGGCTGGCGATGCCCACTCCCAGAAACGCCGCGTCCCCGCGCGCATTGGCAGGGCACAAACACTTGGTCTAAACAAGCCGGTATGTTCTCTTTCGGCTTTCTGCGCGCCAATGCTAGGCTGATCGGCTTCGGCTTCGCGCTCTGTTTCCTTTCCAGCGGCGGTCAGACGTTCTTCATCTCCCTGTTCGGCGGCGAGATACGGGCGGAATTCGGCCTGTCGCACGGTGAGTTCGGCACGGTCTATATGGCCGGCACGCTGGCCAGTGCTGCCACGATCATCTGGCTGGGCCGGGTGGTCGATCATTGGAGCATCGAACGCACCACGACGCTGACCCTGCTGGGCTTGGCTGGCATCGCGACCTTCATGGGTTTCACCTGGGGGGCCGTCAGTTGCGCGGTGGCTATCTACGGGCTGCGTCTGATGGGCCAGGGCATGTCCACCCATATCGGCATTACGGCCATGGCCCGCTATTTCGTAGCCGAACGCGGCCGCGCGATCAGCACGGCCCAGCTGGGGCAGGCCCTGGGCGCGGCGGTGGCGCCTCCTTTTGTCGTGACGCTGCTGGCCTTCCTGACCTGGCGGGAGACGTGGTGGATTACGGCAGGGCTGATCCTACTGCTGCTGCCGTTGGCCCTCTGGCTGATCCGCGGCGAAGACCTTTCGGCCCGGGCGGAAACGCTGGCGCGACGGCATGGCGTCAATTCCAACGAGGGCTATAAGGTTGGCCAGATGCTGCGCGATCCAGGCCTGTGGATGCGGATGCCGGTGCTGCTGACGCCGGCGTTCGTTTCCACCGGCTTCGTGTTCCACCAGGTACATCTGGCGGGCGCGAAAGGTTGGCCGATCGAGTTGATGGCGGCCTCGTTTTCCGCCTATGCCGCCTCCTCCGTGTTGGGAATGCTGACGGGCGGGTCGTTGGTGGACCGGTTTACCGCCAGGCGCATGGTGCCGTTTTACCTGACGCCGCTCGCCTTGTGCTGCGTTTCGCTTGCGTTGGGATTTTCGCTCTGGTGGCCGCCGATCTTTTTGGGCCTGTTGGGCTTCGGCTCCGGCGTGAGTTCGGTGGTGCTGAGTTCGCTCTGGGCGGAGCTGTACGGCGTTGCCCATGTCGGCGCGATCCGGGCGTTCGGAACCTCGTTTATGGTGTTTTCCACCGGCCTCGGCCCGATGGTGATGGGCGTCGCCTTCGATGTCGGCACCAGCGTGGAGACGGTCGCCTGGGCGGCCGCGCTCTATTGCGTGCTGGCCTCCGCCTTCGCCTCCAGGGCCGGCAAGCCGAAACCGCTATGACTGTGCTTGCCCGATAGGGCCTCTCATGCTCTATCTTGGCGGGTAATCGAGAATGACGCAGCAGGAAACCGCCTATGCCAAAATACCGCGTGATGGTGCAAATGCCCCTGTCGGACGGGTTGATGTCCGTATTTTCCGAACGCCCCGATATCGAGGTGGAACGCTTCACGGAAGTCTCCGAGGCGAACATCCTTCAGCATATCGGCAACTATGATGCCGCTATTCTGGGCGTGGCGCCGTTCACGCCGGCGATAATCGAGAAGGCGGACCGGCTGAAGATCGTCGCCCGGCACGGCGTCGGCTATGATGCGGTCAACGTGCCGGCCCTGACCAAGGCCGGCATTCCCTTGGCGGTGGTCGGCATCGCCAACTCGATCACCGTGGCCGAGCATTCCCTGTTCTTCATGATGGCCTGTGCCAAGCGGGCCCGCGAGTACGACCGGGAGGTGCGCAAGGGCAACTGGAACATCCGCTTCGAACTGCCCGCCTACGATCTCGCTGGCAAGAACGTGCTGGTGCTGGGCTTCGGCCGGATCGGTCGGCGGCTGGTGCCGATGCTGAACGCGATGGGCATGAGCGTGTTCGTGCACGACCCCTACGTCGTTCAGGACGCCATCGTCACGGCAGGCGCGGAGCCGGTGGCCGACTGGCGCGCCGTGCTGGGCGAGATGGATTTCGTCTCTGTCAACTGCCCGAAGAACGAGGAGACGACGGGCATGGTCGGCAAGGCAGAGATGGAGGCGATGAAGCCGACCGCTTTCGTCGTCAACACCGCCCGCGGCGGCATCATTGACGAGGCAGCGCTCTACGACTGCCTGAAGCGCAACGTGATTGCCGGCGCCGGTATCGACCCGTTCGTGGTGGAGCCGGCGACGCCGGACAACCCGCTGTTCGAGCTCGACAACATCATTGTCTCGCCGCATTCGGCCGGCGTGACCCAGGAAAGCATGTTCCGGATGGGTGCGGCCTCCGCGCAGAATGTGGTCGATTGCTTCGACGGCAAGCTCAACCCCGACAACGTCATCAACAAGGAGGTGCTGAAATGAGACCGAACCCCGTTCGCGAGGCCTGGAAGGCCGGCAAGCCCATCGTCAACGGCTGGTGCGCGATCCCGTCCAGCTTCTCCGCCGAGGTGATGGCCCATCAGGACTGGGACGCGATCACGGTCGACTGTCAGCACGGCCTGATCGACTACATCGACGCGGTGCACATGTTCCAGGCGATCTCCACCACCTCGAAGCCGCCGATGGCGCGCGTGCCGTGGAACGATCCGGCGGCGATCATGAAGCTGCTGGATGCGGGCGCCCAGGGCATCATCGCGCCGATGATCAACAGCCGCGCCGAATGTGAGGCGTTTGTGGGTGCCGTGAAATACCCGCCGGTCGGCTACCGCTCCAACGGGCCGATCCGGGCGGTGCTGTATTCCGGCAGTGACTATGTGAAAGAGGCCAACGACACCGTGCTGGCCATCGCCATGATCGAGACCGACCAGGCGGTGCAGAATCTGGACGAGATCCTCAGCACGCCGGGCCTGGACGGCATCTATATCGGCCCATCCGACTTGGCGCTTAGCTATGGCCGCAACCCGGTGCTCGATCCGACCGACCAGTTCGTATATGACAAGATGATGGATATTCTGGCGGGCGCGAAAAAACACGGCGTTCCGGCCGGCCTGCACTGCGGCACGGCGGAATTCGCGCTAAAGATGATCGACGCCGGCTTCCTGCTCACCACCATCGCCAACGACAGCCGCATGATGGCCATTGGCTGCCAGCAGGAGCTGGGCAAGATGAAGGGCGCGGTGAAGAAGGAGAGCGGCAGCCCATACTGACGGGGCGGCTTGTTTCGAATGCGCCGCCTTGTTTCCCTGAGCCTGGGCCGCAGCAGGCTCAGGGAAACAGCCCAAGGGCGGACCGAATGTCTATAACACCACCACCTTGCCCGGGTTCATGATGTTGTCCGGGTCCAGCGCCTGCTTGATCCGGCGCATGTATTCGTAGGCCTCGCCAGTTTCCTTCTGCAGCGAGCCGATCTTGCCAATGCCGACGCCGTGCTCGCCGGTGCAGGTGCCGCCCATGGCCAGCGCCCGGTCGACCAGGCGCTTCGAGAAATCGTGCGCCGCCTGCTTCTCGGCCTCCACCTCTGGGTCCAGCATGAGGCAGCAGTGGAAATTGCCGTCGCCGACATGGCCGCAGATCGGCGCGTAAAGGCCGTTTGCGCCGATATCCTGCTTGGTTTCCAGAATGCATTCGGCCAGCCGGCTGATCGGCACCACCACGTCGGTCGCCCAGCCACGCTTGCCCGGCGCCATGGCGAGGCAGGCGTAATAGGCGTTGTGCCGGGCTTCCCACAGCCGGTTGCGGTCTTCCTCGCGCGTCGCCCAGGAGAACTGGCTGCCGCCGAATTCCTCGGCAATGCCCTGGACCGTTTCCGCCTGTTCCCTGGTGCTGGCTTCGGAGCCATGGAATTCAAAGAACAGGGTCGGCTTTGGCTGCAACTCGTCCAGCTTGGAGAAGGCGATACAGGCCGCCATCTGGGCCTCGTCCAGCAACTCCATGCGGGCGACGGGAATGCCGTATTGGAGCACGGTCACCACGGTATCGACGGCGCTTTGCAGATCGTCGTATTGGCAGATCGCCGCGGCCATTGCCTCCGGAATGCCATAGAGGCGAAGCTGCACCTCGGTGATGATGCCAAGTGTGCCCTCGCTGCCGACATAGAGGTGGGTGAGATCGTAGCCGGCGGAGGTCTTGCGCGCGCGGCCGCCGGTCTTGATGATGGTGCCGTCCGGGGTAACCACGGTCAGCCCCAGCACGTTTTCCTTCATCGTGCCGTAGCGCACCGCATTGGTGCCGCTGGCACAGACCGAGGCCATGCCGCCCAGTGAGGCGTCGGCGCCAGGGTCGACCGGAAACATCAGACCGGTGTCGCGGATGTGCGCGTTCAGCGCCTTGCGCGTGACACCGGCCTGCACGCGGCAATCCATGTCCGAGGCATTGACTTGCAGCACCTGGTCCATGCCCGACAGGTCGATGGTGATGCCACCCTGCGGCGCCGTCACATGGCCTTCGAGCGAGGTACCGGTGCCCCAGGCGATCACCGGTACCTTGTGCCGGGCGCAGACCTTAACGACGGCAGCCACTTCCTCGGTCGATTGGACGAAGGCGACGGCGTCCGGCGGGGCCGGGGTGAAATAATCCTCGCCGCGGGCGTGCTGGTCGCGCACTGCCTGGCCGGTGGACAGCCGGTCGCCGAGCAGGGCTCTCGCTTCCTCCACGGCCAGGCCGATACCGGTGTCGTTGCGCAGATAAGGGGTAGCAGTGTCGGTCATGGTGCGGCAGGCTCCTGCGAAAGACGGAGGCTTCTGTCATAAACCGCCCGCCGCCGGAACGTAAAGCCTTGCACAGGCGCATCCTGGCGCTGGACAGGTTTCATCAAACCGGACTAGCCTTTCTTTGGGAATAACCAACCATATCGATGAGAAGGAAACACCACCTATGGGTATGCTCGATGGGCGTGTAGCGATTTGCACCGGCTCCGGCCGTGGCGTTGGCGCGGAAGTGGCGAAGCTGATGGCGGCGAATGGCGCGAAGGTTTTGGTCAACGATCCTGGCGTCAGCGGTGGCGGCGAGGGCGGCGACACCACGCCCGCCCAGGACATCGTCAACCAGATCAAGGCCGCCGGCGGCGAGGCTGTGGCGAATTTCGGCTCTGTCACCAGCTTCGAGGATTGCCTCGGCATGGTGGAGCAGGCGCGCGATGAACTCGGCGGTTGTCACATTGTCTTCAACCCGGCCGGCATCCTGCGCGACCGCATGTTTCACAAGATGAGCCCGGATGACTGGCAGGCGGTGATCGACGTTCACCTGACCGGCCATTTCAACGTCAACCGCGCTGCGATCAACCTGTTCCGCGATCAGGAATTCGGCCGCATCATCAATGTCAGTTCGACCAGCGGCGTGCTCGGCAATGTCGGTCAGGCCAACTACGGCGCTGCCAAGATGGGCATCGTCGCGCTGACCAAGATCGTGGCGATGGAAAACGCGTCCAAGGGCATCACGGCGAACGCCATCCTGCCCTCCGCGGATACGCGTATGACCCGCAGCGTGCCGACGCCGAAGGACCCGCAGGCCGCCGCCGTCCGCGACGAGCGCCTGAACCGCTCCCGCGCCGATGCGATCGCGCCGCTTTGTGTGTTTCTGGCAAGCCCGAAGGCCGACTATGTCAACGGGCAAGTGTTCCACCAGCGCGCGGCGGAACTGACGCTCTACGGCTCCATGCTGCCCGTCCGCATGGTGCACCGCGAGGGCGGTTGGACGCCGGAGACTATCGAGGAAATCGCCATGCCGAGCCTCTCCAACGGCTTCTCCAAGCTGGGCGACAGCCGCAACATGCACGCCGGCATGCCGATGATCTGAGGGCGAGCCGGGCTTATGCTCGGCGAATCCGCGTTTGGCAGAAAATGCGAAGGCGGTGCAATTGCACCGCCTTCGTTCGTTTCGGCTTTAAGGGCGTTTCGGCAATGCCGGTCAGACGTGCATCTGATAGCTGACCCCGCTCCAGCGGAAGCCTTCGCCCATCGTCTCGACAAAGCCGACGGCTGGAAAGGGCATGTGGTAGCCAGTGATTGGAATGCCGTCGGCCGCGGCCAGGCCCAACACCTTCCGGCGCGTCGCGGCGGCGCCTTCCTTGTCCATGTCGAAGCGCACGTGCCAGTCGGGCCGTTGCAGGCTCATGACATAGTGGTTGCAGGCATCTGCGATCAGCAGCAGGCGTTTGCCCTCGCTTTCGATATGGAACGCCATATGACCGGGCGTATGACCGAATGCGGCGATCGCCGTGATGCCGCTGGCTACCGCAGCTTCGTCGCCAAGGAAGCTCATCTTTTCTGCCAGGGGGATGACGTTGGACTGCACGAGCTTGCCGACGCGATGCTCGGCCATATCCGGCTTTGACCAGAAATCATACTCTACCTGACCGGCGAGATAGCGGGCGTTTGGGAAGGCCGGCTTGCCATCCTCCATCAGGCCGCCGATGTGATCCGGGTGCATGTGGGTGATGACGACCGTGTCGATCTGGTCGGCGGTGTAGCCCGCATCCGCCAGCCGGGCCAACAGGGCGCCGGCATTCGGCCGGCGGCCCACACCATTGCCGGCATCGAACAGCACCAACTCTTTGCCGGTGTTGACAATGACCGGCGTGAAACCGATTTCCATGCGTCCGCCAGGCAGGTTGTTCGCCTCCGCATAGGCGGCGACGGCCGCCGTGTCCTGGTTTTCGCCAAAGATCGGGTGCGGGCCATCGAGTTGAACGGCGCCGTCAAAGATCGTCGTCACCTCGAACTGGCCGAGCGGGAAGCGAAACACGATCGGCCGCACCGGCCCCAGCATGGGCGCGGCTGCGAAAGCCGGGTTCAGCAGACCGCTGCCAAGCAAGGGGGCGGCGGCCATAAGGCCAGCGGCGGCGCCCAGCGCGCCGCGTCGGGTCAGGGTCACATCGCTCATGCGGGTATCTCCCGTTCTGTATGCATGGACAACCGCAGATATACGAGCGGCTTGCGGCGGGCAGATCAAACACCGTTTGCGTTTGAAGAGCCGCTATCACGCATTTGTGAGCGCCTTCAGCACGAACGCATACTGAAACGCATCTTCCTTCAGGCTGTCGAACCGGCCAGCCGCGCCGCCGTGGCCTGCGGTCATTTCCGTCTTGAGCAGAAGCAGCTTGTTGCTGGTTGCGGTCGCGCGCAACTTCGTCACCCATTTGGCTGGCTCCCAATAGGTCACGCGCGGGTCGCTGAGGCCGCCGATGGCCAGGATGGCGGGGTAGTCCTGTGCGGTGACGTTATTGTAGGGGCTGTAGCCTTTGATCCGCTCGAACGCCGCCGCATCCTTGATCGGATTGCCCCATTCCGGCCATTCCGGCGGGGTCAGCGGCAGGCTCTCGTCGCACATGGTGTTGAGCACGTCGACGAAGGGCACGTTGGCGACGATGGCGGCGAATTTTTCCGGCGCCCAATTGGCCACCACGCCCATCAGCATGCCGCCCGCACTGCCGCCTTCCGCAGCGACGGCATCCGGTTTGGCGATGCCTTCCGCCACCAGGTGATCGCGCGCCGTGATGAAGTCGCGGAAGGTGTTTTCTTTCTTCTCGCGCTTGCCCTCCGTATACCAGCGGTAGCCTTTCTCCATGCCGCCGCGCACGTGCGCCTGCGCCCAGACAAAGCCCCGGTCCACCAGGCTGAGCCGCACCACACCGAAGCTCGCCGGCAGGCTGATGCCGTAGGAGCCATAGCCATAGAGCAGCGTCGGCGCGGGCAGGGTCGCGTCGCGCCGGTACACCAGCGTGATCGGCACTTCCTCGCCGTCCGGAGCCTTGGCCAGCAGGCGGCGCGTCACATAATCCGCCGGGTCGTGGCCGCTGGGCACCTCCTGCCGTTTGCGGAGGGTGCGCGCGCGCGTTTCCAGATCGTAGTCGTAGGTTTCCGCCGGCGTCGTCATGGAGGAATAGACAAATCGCAGCATCGTCGTCGCGAATTCCAACCCGCCGCCCAGGCCGAGCGAATAGGCTTCTTCGTCGAAGGCGATGGCGTGTTCTTCGCCGCCCGGCCATTCGCGCACGATCAGCCTCGGCAGGCCAGCGACGCGTTCCAGCCGGGTCAGATGCCGGTGAGTGGCGGAAAGGCCGAGGATCAGGCGCCCGGGCTCGTGCGGCACCAGATCCTGCCAGGTTTCACGTGAAACCGAGCCCTCCGGCGCCGTTACCAGCTTGAAGTCCTCGGCGCCGTCGGCGTTGGTGCGAATGATGAAGTGGCCTTCCCCGGGCGTTGCGCCCGGCATATGTTCCAGATCGTATTCGACGCCGGGATCGCGCGCCGCGAACAGGCGAGGCTCTGTGGTCGGGGCAGCGGCCGGGATCAGATGCCATTCGCTGGTCTCGTGGTCGTGGGTGTTGATGCCGATGAAGGCACGGGATGCGGTGCGGCCGACACCGACGAAATAGCCGGGGTCAGCCTCCTTGAAGACGCAGACATCGTCGGCCTGCGGCGTGCCGAGTTCGTGCCGCCAGACACTGTAGGGCCGCCAGTTGGCGTCGCGTTTGGTGTAGAACAGGTGGCGGCCGTCGGTCGCCCAGGTCAGCGACGGCGTGGCCTCGTGCAGTTCGTCCGGCAATTCCTCGCCCGAGGCCAGGTCGCGCACGCGGATGACGTATTGCTCGGAGCCGGTGCTGTCCGCCGCCCAGGCCAGAAGCCGGTGGTCGTCGGTGTGCTGGATCGCGGCGATACGGAAATAGGCCTTGCCCTGGGCCTCCGCGTCGCCATCCAGCATCACGTCCACTTGGCCCGGGTCATCCGTTGGCGAGCGGCAGAATTGCGGGTGCTGGTCGCCTGGCCGGAACCGGCTGAAATAGGCAAAGGCGCCATCCGGCACCGGCACGGACGCGTCGTCCTCCTTCAGCCGGCCCTTCATCTCGGCGAACAGCGCGTCCTGCAAGGGTTTGGTATCCGCCATTATCGCGTCGGTGTAGGCGTTTTCGGCCTCCAGATAGGCGCGGATTTCCGGATCGAGCAGGCCCGGATCCTGCATGACCTCCTGCCAATTTTCGGCGCGAAGCCAAGCATAGGGGTCGGCGATGCGCTGGCCGTGCATTTCCAGAATGGCGTCGGACGTGCGGGCGACGGGCGGTTGCGGCATGGCAGGCGGTCCTTCGGGTGGCGGTGCGTGTCTGGGGATGTACCGCAGGATAGCCCGCGCGGGAACCGCAGACAGCCGGTTTCGCCGATAGGGCTTGCCGGGGTGTTTCGCAGGCGCGAGGATTTCCGCTATTGCGATGGCGGTCTCCTCTGTGTGAGAGAAGGGCCGTGAGCGCCCACCCTGCGGCAGCCCTGAGCTTGTGGGGGTGCCCCCGCATCCGCTAAGGTGCGGGTGGCGCGCGCTGTGTTTTGTGACGCCTTATGTTTCAAGGATGATCTGGTGCACCACTTCCACGGGCTAGAACCTCTGCCCCAAGACCTGCGTGGCGCCGCGGTGGCGCTTGGCAATTTCGACGGAGTCCATTTCGGGCACCGGGCGATATTGAAGGCTGCGCAGGCGGCAGGTGGGCTTCTCGGCGTGGTGACGTTCGAGCCGCATCCGCGCAGCGTGCTGCGCCGGGTCGAACGGCCCTTCCGGCTGACTTCGCCGGCCGGCAAGGCGCAGGCGCTGGCCGATCTGGGCGTCGATCTGTTGGTGGAAATTCCGTTTACCCGCGAATTCGCCAGCCTGCCGCCGGACCAGTTCGTGCAACACGTGCTGGTGGACACGGTCGGTGCCGGGCATGTGGTTATCGGATATGACTTTTGTTTCGGCGCGGACCGCACCGGCACCTCCGCCACAATGCGCACGCTCGGCGAGCAGAACGGTTTTGGCGTTACCGTGTTGGACACGGTGCACGCGTCCGACGGTACGACCTTTTCCTCCACGGCCATCCGTGCGCATCTGCGCGCCGGGCGCCCGCGTGAGGCTGCTAAAATGCTCGGCCGCTGGTGGGAAATCGACGGCATCGTCGCCACCGGCCAACAGCGCGGCCGCACTATCGGCTTTCCCACCGCCAACCTCCGCCTCGGCGAGTTATTGGAGCCTGCGCTCGGCGTTTATGCCGTGCGCTGCTCGATTGGCGAGGGCAAGAACCTTGTCTGGCGTGACGCCATCGCCAATCTGGGCCGCCGGCCTACGGTCGATGGCGAAACGCTGCTGCTGGAAACGCACGTCTTCGACTTCGAAGGCGACCTATATGGCAAGGCTATGCGGGTTCAGTTGCTGGATTTCATCCGGCCGGAACAGAAGTTCGACAGTTTCGACCTGTTGCGCCAGCAAATCGCCAAGGACTGTGATACCGCACGCGCCATCTTGGCCGGCATGCCGGCCAATCCGCTTTAACCGAATTCAAGACCAGAGCCTCCTCAGATCATGACGACGGACTACAAAAGTACGGTCTTTCTGCCGAAAACGGAATTTCCCATGCGTGCCGGCTTGCCGAAGCGCGAGCCGCTGCTGCTGGAGCGCTGGAACCGCATGGACCTGTTCCAGCGGCAACGCGATGTCTCCAAAGGCAAGCCGCAATTCGTGCTGCACGACGGCCCGCCCTATGCCAACGGCCACCTGCATATTGGCCACGCCCTGAACAAGATCCTCAAGGACGTGATCAACCGCTCGCAGCAGATGCTGGGCAAGGATGCGCACTATATCCCCGGCTGGGATTGTCACGGCCTGCCGATCGAATGGAAGGTGGAGGAGGAATACCGCGCCAAGGGCAAGAACAAGGACGAGGTCGATCTGGTCGAGTTCCGCCGCCAGTGTCGCGCCTTTGCCGACGAGTGGATCGATACCCAGTTGGAGGAATTCAAGCGCCTCGGCGTGATTGGCGACTGGGACAATCACTACACCACCATGTCATTCGACGCCGAGGCGACGATTGCCGAGGAACTGGCGAAGTTCGCGATGAACGGCGGCATCTACCGCGGCGCCAAGCCGGTGCTTTGGAGCGTGGTGGAGCGCACGGCGCTGGCCGACGCCGAAGTGGAATATCAGGAGCACACCTCGCACACCGTGCACGTGCCCTTCCCGGTGGTAACGCCGGGGCTGAACAGCGGGCTGGAGCCGGGCGTGCCCATCGTCATCTGGACGACGACGCCGTGGACCCTGCCCTCCAACCGCGCCATCGCCTATGCCGAGGATGCGACCTATGCCGTCGTCCGCTGCGTTGCCGGTACGGACAAGTGCCGCATCCCCGTCGGCCAGCGCTTCGTGATTGCGCCGGCGCTGCTGGAGAGCACGGCCAAGGCCGCGCGCATGACCGAGTGGGAGGTGGAGCGTCAACTGAAGGGTTCCGATCTGGCCGGCACCGTCTGCGCACACCCGCTACGCGGACACCCGGAAGCGCATGGCTTCTACGACTATGACGTGCCGCTGCATCCGGCGGATTTCGTAACCATGGATGCCGGCTCCGGCTTCGTTCATATCGCGCCGAGTCATGGCGCGGACGACTACGAGCTTGGCCTGAAAGTCGGCCTGCCGATCACCGACAATGTCGGGCCGGATGGTGCCTTCCGCGAGCATGTTGGCCTGTTCGCGGGCCTGCGCATCATCGACGACGACGGCCAGGAAGGCCCTGCCAACCGGGCCGTGTGCGAGCTGCTGGCCGGCATCGGCATGCTGTATTCCTGGGGCCGGCTGAAGCATTCCTACCCGCATTCCTGGCGCTCGAAGGCGCCGCTGATCTTCCGCAATACGGCGCAGTGGTTCATCTCTATGGAGACGAACGACCTGCGCAAAAAGGCGCTGAAGGCGATCGATGAGACGCGTTTCGTGCCGAAAAGCGGCCAGACGCGCCTGCGCAGCATGATCGAGACCCGGCCGGACTGGTGCGTCTCGCGCCAGCGCGCCTGGGGTGTGCCGATCCCGCTGTTCGTTAACAAGAAAACCGGCGAGATCCTGCGCGATGAGGCGGTGTTCGACCGTGTTGCCGATGCCTTCCGCACGGAAGGCGGCGATGCGTGGTATGCGAGCCCGCCGGAGCGCTTCCTCGGCAACGAGTACAAGGCCGAGGATTACGAACAGGTGCGCGATATCGTCGAGGTCTGGTTCGACTCGGGCTCGACGCACGTGTTCACCCTGGAAAAGCGGCCGCACATGAAATGGCCGGCCGACCTGTACCTGGAAGGTTCGGACCAGCACCGCGGCTGGTTCCATTCCTCGCTGCTGGAAAGCTGCGGCACCCGCGGCCGCGCGCCCTATGATGCCGTCCTCACCCATGGCTTCGTGCTGGATGAGGAAGGGCGGAAAATGTCGAAGTCGCTCGGCAATGTTACCGCCCCGCAGGAGGTGATCGACCAGTACGGCGCCGATATTCTGCGCATCTGGGTCTGTTCCGCCGACTATTCCGAAGACCTGCGCATCGGCAAGGAAATCCTGAAGCATCAGGCCGACCATTACCGCCGGGTTCGGAACACGCTGCGCTTCCTCCTTGGCAGCCTGGCGGATTTCAGCGAGGCGGAGCGCGTGGCCCCGGCAGACATGCCGGAACTGGAGCGGCTGATGCTGCACAAGATCGTGGAGATGGATGCGGTGGTGCGCGAATGCATCGACGATTTCGATTTCCACACGCTTTGGGTCGAACTGCACAATTTCTGCGCTGGCGACCTGTCGGCCTTCTACCTCGATATCCGCAAGGACTCGCTGTACTGTGACCACCCTGGCACGCTGCGCCGCCGCGCCTGCCGCACCGTGCTCAACCATCTGTTCGAAGCCCTGGTGACGTGGCTGGCGCCGATCATCCCGTTCACCGCTGATGAGGCGTTCCTGACCCGCCGGTTCGGCTCGATCGAGGCCGCGCCGGAGGGGGAGAGCGTTCATCTCCAGACCTACCCGGCCTTCCCCGCCGATTGGCGTGCCGAGGCCCTGGCGGCCAAATGGGCGAAGGTGCGCGGCGTCCGCCGGGTGATCCTGGGTGCGCTGGAACGCGAGCGGGCGGAAAAACGCATGCGTGGTTCGCTGGAGGCAGCGCCCGTGGTTCATGTGACGGCGGAGCAAGCGGAAGCGCTCGCCGGCCTGGACCTGGCGGAGATCGCCATTATCTCTGCAGTCACCGTTGAGACCGGGCCGGCACCGGCCGATGCCTATACCCTGACAGATGTGCCGGGTTGCGCCGTGGTGCCGGTCAAGGCGGATGAGAAGCGCTGCGAGCGCTGTTGGCAGCACGTGCCCGATGTCGGCAGCGACCCGGAGCACCCGGATGTCTGCGGCCGCTGTGCCGATGCGGTGCGCCAACTTGCGGAGGCGGCTTGACCATCCGCACCATGCGCTTCGCCGGCTTTGGGCTGGCGGTGTTGATGCTGGTTCTCGATCAGGCGACCAAGGTCTGGGCGCTGGCCGCGCTCGCCAATCCGCCCGTGCGAATTGCAGTCACCGGCTGGTGGGAGATGGTGCTGGTCTGGAATTACGGCGTCAGTTTCGGCCTGTTCGGCGATGGCGCGTTGCCGCCGCTGGTTCTGGTCGGCATTACGGGCGCAATCGCCGGTGCGGTGGCGGTCTGGCTCTGCCGTGCCCGGACCTGGGCGACGGTTCTGGCCACCGGCTTGATCCTGGGCGGCGCGGTCGGCAACATTATTGATCGCCTGCTCTATGGCGCTGTCGTCGATTTCGTGCGATGGCATGCCTATGGCTATAGCTGGCCCGTGTTTAACCTGGCCGACGCGGCAATCACGCTCGGTGTCGGATTGTTGATTGCCGAAAGCTTGTTTGGTGGCCGTTCCCCACCCAAATCGGCAGTGGAGTAGCAAAGGATGCATGCAAGCGTGCGACGGATCGTTTTGGTATCGGCCGCGGTGGCCTTGTCTCTTACGGCCTGCGAGCAAATTCGCGAGTCGGCTGGGATCGAAAAAAAAGCGCCGGATGAGTTTCGCGTCGTGCGCAATGCGCCGCTGAGCGTGCCGCCGAATTACGACCTGCGGCCGCCGCAGCCGGGTGCCCGGGCCTTGCCGCAGATCGATCCGCGGCAGGAAGCGCAGGCCGCCACGTTCGGGCGCGATGGCGCTGTCCAACGGCCGGTCGCCGAAAGCGCAGGCGAGGAAGCCCTGCTGCGCGCCCTGAATGTTGGTGAGACACCGGCAGACATTCGCACCAAGGTGGATGAGGAAAGCGCCATCATGGCCGCCGGCGACCGTAATTTCGTGGAGCGCCTGATGTTTTGGCGCGAGACGCCGCCGCCCGGAACAGTGGTCGATCCGACCGGCGAATCCCGGCGGATCCAGGAAAATGCCGCGCTTGGCCGGTCGCCACAAACCGGCACTACCCCGACAATCGAACGCAAGAGCAATGATGGCATTTCGCTGTTCTGACCTGTTGCAGCGCGCGGGGCTCTGCCTCGCGATCGGCCTGTGCTTGGTGTTGTCGCCGGCCTGGGCCAAGGTGTTCGACCCTACCACCTTTCGCCTCGCCAATGGCCTGGAAGTGGTGGTGATTGAAAACCACCGGGTCCCGGCGGTGGTACAGATGCTCTGGTACAAGGTCGGCGCTGCGGACGAGGTGGCCGGCGAATCCGGCCTTGCCCATTTCTTCGAACACTTGATGTTCAAAGGTACGAAAAAGACGCCGCCCGGCGCCTTCAGCGCCCTGGTGCGCCGCCATGGCGGGCATGAGAACGCTTTCACCACCTGGGACCACACGGCTTATTTTCAGGTGGTCCCGCGCGAGTTGCTCGGCGATGTCATGGCGTTGGAGGCGGACCGGATGACCGGCCTCGTCCTGACCGGTGAGGATATCGAAACCGAACGTAACGTGGTGCTGGAGGAATGGAACGAGCGCATCGGCCAGAACCCCGGCGCCCGTCTCGGCCAGGCGATGGCCGCCACGCTATACCGGAACCACCCCTATGGCCGCCCGATCATCGGCTGGCGGCATGAGGTTGTGGCGCTGGATCACGACACCGTCCGCGCCTTCTACCGCCGGCATTACGCACCGGACAATGCCGTGCTGGTAATCGCCGGCGATGTCGAGCCTGCGGAGGTCCGGGCGCTGGCAGAGAAGCATTATGGCCCGATTCCGCCGGGCAATCACCCCGCCCGCATCCGCCCGCAGGAGCCGCCGCCATTTGCCGCCGCCCGCGTGACGGTGCAGGACGAGCGTGTAAACGATCCGACCTGGCGCCGTGCCTATCTGGCCCCATCGGCCAACAGCCCTGGCAAGGAACACACCCACGCCTTGCAAGTGCTGGCGGAAATCCTGGGCGATGGCTCGGTCGGGCGTCTGAGCAAGGCCCTGGTGCGCGGTTCGGAGATCGCGACCGCGGCCGGCGCCTGGTACGAAAGCGACCGCATCGACCAGGCCGCGTTCTCTGTCTATGCCGTGCCGGCAACCGGTGTGAGCCTGATCGACCTGGAAGCAGCGGTGCAGGCCGAAATCGCCCGCCTGTTGCGCGAGGGTGTAACGGATGAGGAGGTCGCGGCAACGGTCCGCCGCATGCAGGCCGCCGCCGTCTATGCCCGCGATGATCTGCAATCCGGCGCACGTGTGTTGGGTGAAACGCTGGTGAACGGTGGAACGGTGGCCGATGTCGAATCCTGGCCGGACCGGATCGCGGCGGTCACACCGGAAGCCGTAATGGCGGCCGCGCGTTTGGTTCTTCAGCCGGATCGCTCGGTTACCGGCGAACTGCTGCCGAAGGAACCGGCCTCTTGAAACGCTTTTTGCTGCTGGCGGTCTCGCTGTTGCTGTTGATTCCGGCTGGCCTGAGAGCAGAGGGGGAGGCCGTCGTCGAGGTCGTGAGCCCGGGCGGCATCACCGCTTGGCTGCGGCAGGATTCCTCCGTGCCTTTGCTGGCGATCGAGTTTCATTTCCGCGGGACCGGCATTGTCTCGCTGGAAAAAGCGGGGACCGAGACCCTGGCCGCGCGCATGCTGACAGAGGGTGCAGGCGAATGGGATGGCGAGGCATTCCGGCAAGCTCTGGCGGACGAGGCCATTGGCCTGTCATTCGGCGCCGGGCGTGACAGTTTCAACGGCAGTCTCACCACCCTGACGGCGAATCGCGCCATGGCGGTGCGGCTGCTGCGGGCAGCGCTGACATCGCCCCGGCTCGACGCGGCAGCGCTGCGGCAGCAGAAGGCGCGGCTGGCGTCGGAACGCCGGCGCAGCCTGACGCAGCCGAACGCTATCGCCTACCGCAATTGGTTCCGTCTGGCATATGGCAGCCATCCCTATGGCCGCTCGCTGCGCGGGACGCCGGAAACCGTGGCCGCGGTCGAGGCTGAGGATGTTCGCGGCTTTCTCGATCGGGCGTTGACGCGGAAGGGGCTCGTCATCGGCGTCGCCGGCGATATTGCGCCGGAAGAGCTTGGGGTACTGCTGGACGAGGCCTTCGGCAGTCTGCCGGATACCGATCCGCCACCGGAACTGGCTCCGGCCCCAACTCCGCCGGCCGGTCTGGCGGTGGTTCCGCATCCCAGCCCGCAGAGCGTCATCGTGTTCGGCCATGCCGGTATCCCGCGCCGGGATCCGGATTGGTATCCGGCCCTGATCGTCACCCAGATTCTGGGCGGTAGCACCTTCACCTCGCGGCTGGGGGCGGAGGTGCGGGAGAAACGCGGTCTCGCCTATGGCATCAATGCCAGCCTCGCGCCTTATCGGGCCGGTGCGATTCTGCTGGGCCGGACCGCCACCCGCAGCGCAACGGTTGCCGAGACTGTGGATGTGATCACGGCGGAATGGCGGGGTCTTGCGAAGAATGGGCCGACGGCGGATGAACTGGCCGATGCCAAGGCGTACTTGATCGGCAGTTTTCCGCTTGGCCTGGATTCGACCGGGGCGATTGCCGCGGTTCTGGTCGATATGCAGATTACCGGCTTGCCGCGGGACTATTGGTCGAAGCGTGCGGCGGTAATCGAAGCAGTGGATATGCAGACTGTCCGCCGCGTTTCCGGCCGCCTGCTCGATCCCGACGCCCTTTTGACGGTGGTGGTTGGCACGCCTGTGGGCGTGACCGCAACATTGCCTGATCCGCCGCCGCCAGGGTGAATATCCGCGTATTGCGTGCGCGGAAAACTCCGTGGAGCAATTTGCCGCAGGAAAATAGGAAAAAATCGTACTGCGCCGCGCGGTGGTGACGCAGACGATGTAACGGGCGGTTTCAACAAAATTCAAGAACGATTGCAATTTGCATTCTTTTGGCCCGACACCAGAAAATCCACCGACATTCCAAAAATTCAAGGCCGGGCCATCCCCCAATATTCTCAAGCAGTTCTGCGCGCCGTTAGTCCTGTGGACCGGCGTAATCCGGCCTGGATTTGCCGGTGACTACAGGGGTGGGAGGCGTGGCACCGCACCCGCCAAATTCCATACTTGGGTATGCTTGCGTGGCATTTTCCGATCCGCAATATGATTCCAAAAACGAGTGCTGCGCCGCAAGGTTCGGCGGAGGATTGATTGGGATCAAACCGGTCCTCTGATATGCAGGGTATTTTGAACTTTCAATGAATGCTTGGCTAATGGGCATACATTTGTAAGGGCGGGAGATATTCCCGCATGTTTGCCGTCCGGGGCTTCGCAATGGGCGTCAAAGTCGCCGCCGAAGGTTTCGGATGGATTGGGTCAGAGCGTGCGATGCCGTGTTACGCACCGGCGCCGTACAAAACAGAAATGCCGGGGACGAGCCCAGCATTCGTTGTAGGAGGCAAGATGAGCGAACAACTCCGCCGCAGGTCCGTTACCATTGCGGGCCATCGCACCAGTGTTTCCCTGGAAGACCCGTTTTGGGATCTGCTCAAGGGCATTGCCGCTGAACGCAATATTTCCATCGCCAATGTGGTGGCCGAAGTGGACAAGGGCCGTCAAAGCAATTTGTCCAGTGCGCTTCGCGTGTATGTGCTGAAGGAATTGATGAAGCGCCAGCCATCGGCGCATCCCAATAGCTGAATAACCGGGCGCCGGTACAAACGGGATGCCACCGGGGGAAAGGTGGCACCCCGTTTGCTCTGGCGCACCGGCCGGTCCATATCCGGCAGCGGAAGATTAGGCGTTGACGTCGACCACGACCCGCCCGCGCACTTGGCCTTTCAGAATGTCCGCGGCAACGTTGGGGGCTTCCTCCAGGGAGACCTCACGGGTCATTGCGTCCAGCTTGGCCGTATCCAGATCCGCCGCCAGCAGCGCCCAGGCGGCCTCTCGGACCGGGCGCGGTGCCATCACCGAGTCCACACCCAACAGCGACACGCTACGCAGGATAAACGGATAGACAGAGGCCGGCAGGTCGCCGCCCTGCGCCAGCCCGCAGGCCGCGACGGCGCCGCCGTATTTGGTTTGCGCCAGCACGTTGGCTAGCGTGTGGCTGCCGACCGCATCCACCGCGCCGGCCCAGCGTTCCTTGCCGACCGGGCGGCCCTTTTCCGACAGTTCGTTGCGGTCGATGATTTCCGCTGCGCCCAGGTCTTTCAGATAGGCTTCCTCGCTTGCCCGCCCTGTGGAGGCAATGACGCGATAGCCGCGTTTGGCCAGCAGCGCGATGGCGACACTGCCGACTCCGCCGGCGGCACCCGTCACCAGCACGTCGCCCCTGTCCGGCGTAATGCCGGCCTTGGCCAGCGCCTGCACGCAGAGCGCCGCCGTATAGCCTGCTGTGCCGATGGCCATGGCCTGACGGGCGCTAAACGCGGACGGCCGCTTGATCAGCCAGTCGCCCTTCAGCCGTGCCTGCTGGGCCAGCCCGCCCCAATGGCCCTCGCCCACGCCCCAGCCGTTCAGGACGACCGCGTCGCCGACCTGAAATTCGGGGTTTGAGGATTCGGCCACGGTCCCGGCTAGGTCGATCCCGGGGACCATCGGATATTTCCGCACCACCGGTGCGGCGCCGGTGATTGCCAGCCCGTCCTTGTAGTTGATGGTGGAATAATCCACCGCCACCCGCACATCGCCTTCCGGCAGCACGCTTTCGTCTAGGGACTGGATGGATTGGCGAACAGATTTGTCCTCGTTTTGCTCCAGATAGATGGCGCGGAACATGGCGGTCGGGCTCCTTTGAGATGCCGGTTGAAAGTCTGGCCCGCACACCGTCAGGCGGCGGCGGGAATGTCAAGGTTTTCGGGCTCAACTCTCAGCCTGCCGCCGCCGCCCGCGCCTGCCGCGCCAGCGCGACCAGCACCGGCCGGATGGCCGCCGGGTCCGCAATCGGCGCGTCGAACCAGAGCCGCTCCGCGAGGTCGCCAGCCACCAGGTCCAGCCCTTCCGGGTCGATCCCCGCCAGGCGCCAATCGCCTGCTTCTGCACCGCACAGTGCCGTTGCGTAAAGCGCAACGGCGTCGGCGTGATCGGCATTCATGTGGCCGCAGACATCCGCCTGGGCCGCCGCGAATGTCTCAGCCAACCTATCCGCAGGTTGCACCAAGTCCGCCGCCTGCATCTGATACGCCTTGCCGAAGCCGCCATTGAAGCTTGCCCGCTCGATCCGCACCCGCCAGAACGAAAAATCACCGAAATCGGCATAGAGTTCCGCCTTTGGGTGGCGTGCGAGATAGCGCCAGCGCACCCGGTCCCGATCCGGCCCCGGCGACACCCGTTCCGCCCGCCCAACCAGAGAGGCGCGCGGGTGGGCCAGCGGGTCGCCCTTGCCCGGCTCCCCCACCAGCAGCGAGCAGCGCGGGTCTGCCTGCAATGCGCCAGTGTGCGCCGTCAGGGCGGAGGTCAGGAACACCGGCGCGCCGGTTACGTCGGTCGCGAGGCCAATGCGGCTGGCAAGCGGCGCTCCCGTTTCCGGCTCCAGGCAGGCCAGGGCCGCGAACCGTGTGGTTCGCACCATGCCGCGCACGCGCCGCCGCACGTCGTCATCGACGCTTTGAAGCAGGGCAACGGGCTGTTGGCGGTCTTTCGGCGCGTCGGTCATCGCTAGCCTTCCTGTTTGATCCTGTTCAGATGCGGCGCCACGCGGCAGGGATCAACGGCCTTGCCCGCCCCGCGGGGCCTGCCTACGGTGGACTGGCGCCTTCGTGCATCCCGTTTGCGAATTGCCGAACCCTTATGCAACAAGACATTCCGCGCGGCATTTTCTATATCGTGCTTTCGACGGTGGTTCTCACCTCCCAGGATGGTATCACCAAATGGTTGGTGGAAAGCCATCATGCCGGGGAGGTCATGTTTTTCCGCGGGCTGCTGGCGGTGCCGGTGGTGATGATCATGCATTCGGCACTTGGCCATTCGGTGTTCCGCCTGCGTTCCCGCAAGCCGGTGCTGACCGCCTATCGGTCGCTGATTGCCGTCATTTGCAGTTTCTTTGTGACCCTGTCGTTCGTCTACCTACCCCTGGCCGAAGCACTGGCGGTGATTTTTGTCAGTCCGCTGATCATCACGGCACTGTCGGCCGTGATGCTGCGCGAGCCGGTGGGCTGGCGGCGCTGGGCGGCCGTTGTCGTCGGGTTTGGCGGCGTGTTGCTGATTACCGAGCCGGGGCAGGCGCCGCTGACCTGGGTGATCGCGCTACCGTTGGCGGCGGCGCTGACCGCTGCCTTGCGCGACATCGCTTCGCGCCAGTTGGGCGGCATCGATCCGCCGACGACCACGCTGTTCTGGAACATGCTGGCCAATGCCGCTGGCGGCGCGCTGACGCTGCCGTTTTTCGGGCTGACCATGCCAACCCTGGAAAGCTGGGTGTTGCTGGCGATTTCCGCCGTCATGGTGGTGATTGCCATGTGGCTGATCGTGATGGCCTTCCAGCTTGCTACCGGCTCCGCCATCGCCCCTTACCGGTATCTGTCGCTGGTCTGGGCGGGCCTGATCGGCTATGCAGTTTGGGGGGATATCCCGTCGGAGACCAAGCTGCTGGGGGCGGCGGTGGTTGCCGCCAGCGGCCTTTACATCCTGTGGCGCGAAACCCGGTTGCGGATGCGGGAGAAGCGGGCGCAGGAAAAAGCGAGAGTGAGCCATGGCCGAGCCTGAAATGAAAACCGTCGATACGCCAACCGGCCGCATCGCCTACCGCGAGGCCGGCGAGGGCCCGGCCCTGGTCTGCCTGCACGGCCTTGGCGGCGGCGCCCGCTCCTGGGCGGAGCAGTTGTCGAGCCTGAGCGACCGGCGCCGGGTGATTGCCTGGGATACGCCGGGCTATGGCGGTTCTGACGACTATCCCTCCAAAATCCCGACCCCGGCCCAATATGCCGATGCGCTCGCCGCGATGCTGGACGCCATCGGCGTGACCGGCGAATGCGACATCGTCGGCCATTCGATGGGCGGCGCCATCGCCCCGCAAGTCGTTGCCCGCCATCCGGGCCGCGTGCGCAGGCTGGTTCTGTCCGCCACCCGCATCGCCTTTGCGAATTCGGGCGGCTATGACCAGCGGCTGAGGGAGCATGCCTCAATGACGCCGGAGGAGTTCGGCGCAACCCGCGTTAAATCCATGTGTTCCGCCGATGCAAGCATTGCGGCAAAGACGGCGGTTGCCAGCGTGGCCAGCGAAATCCGCGCCAGTGGCTATGCCGCCGCGGTGCATCTGCTGTCGGTCTGCAACAACGAGAAAGAGTTGAAAGCGCTGCGCCTGCCCGTGCTCGTTCTGGCCGGTGCCGAGGACCGGATCGCGCCGGAAGCAGAGACGGCGGCGCTGACCGCCATCATCCCGGGCGCCCGGCGCGAGATCATCGGCCAGGCGGCCCATGCGGCCTATCTGGAACAGCCGGCCGCCTACAACGCCCGCCTCAGGGAATTTCTCGACAGGTGAACCGGAGAATCAAGGGTAATCCCATGAGCCTGACCGTCGGTATTGGCAGTTTCGGAACGATTGGCCGCCAGGTTGCACGGCTGTTGGACGAGGGCGGCATCCCCGGCCTGTCTCTTGGCCTTGTCTCCGCCCACAACCGGGCGCGCGCGGCGGAGCGCATGGCGGGTTTCCGCCAGCCCGTGCCGGTGGTGGGTCTTGGCGAGCTTGCCCGGTGTGACGTCGTGCTGGAAGCCGCGCCTGCCGAAGTGTTCGAGGAGGTGGCGATGCCTGCAATCGAGGCCGGCCGGCTGTTCATCCCGACCAGTGTCGGCGCGCTGTTGCCGCGAATGCATTTGGTGGAGCGGGCGGAACAGACCGGCGCCCGCATCATCGTACCCACCGGCGCATTGCTGGGCCTGGACGCGGTGCGCGCGGCGGCGGAGGGCACGATCCATTCCGTCAAGATGATCACCCGCAAGCCGCCGGGCGGCCTGGCCGGAGCGCCGTATCTGGTCGAGCACAACATCTCGGTCGAGGGCTTGACCCGGCCGAAAAAGGTGTTCGACGGTACGGCGCGCGAGGGCGCCATCGGCTTTCCCGCCAACGTCAACGTCGCTGCCGCCCTGTCGCTGGCGGGCATAGGCCCGGACCGCACGACACTGCAAATCTGGGCCGATCCGGCCGTCGACCGAAACACGCATCATATAGAGGTGGAATCGGACAGCGCCCGTTTCTCGCTGGATATCGCCACCATCCCAACGGAGGAGAACCCGAAAACCGGCAAGATCACGGCCCTTAGCGTCATCGCCTGCCTGCGCAGCCTGACCCAGACGCTGAAGGTCGGTACCTGAAAAATGCCGGCAGTCCAACCCCGGGGAGAAAACCCAATGAGCAGCTACGAAATCGAAGCCCGCGAGACTGTCGCGCAGGTTCCAGGCCTGCGTGTGCGCATGCTGACCCTGGCGGAAGGGCAATGCGTGCCGTGGCACTACCACTCGGAAATCACGGATACCTTTTTCTGTATGCAAGGGCCGCTGCGGGTCGAAACCCGGGCGCCCAGGGCGGAATATATCCTGCAGCCGGGCGAAACCTGCGCCGTGCCGCCCAAGGTCGCACATTATGTTTCCGGCGTGGATCACAGGCCGGCCAAGTTCATGATCGTGCAGGGCGAAGGCACCTATGACTATGTCTCGGTTGGCGGAGAGAAATGACCCGATGAATGCCCCCACCCCACCCGTTGAAGCGCCCGCGCAAAAGCGCAGGCTTGCGATCCGCGACGCCGCAACCCTGATCGTCGTCGACCGCTCCAGCGACGCCGCGGCCGCGCGCGAGCCGCGCATTCTGATGGGCCACCGCTCCGGCAGGCATGTGTTCATGCCGAATACGTTCGTCTTTCCGGGTGGCCGGCTGGATAACGAGGACGTGGGGATTCCGGTGGCGAGCCCCCTGCGCGAGCCGGTGGCGGAGCGGCTGCTCCGTACTGCCTCGCGGCGCCGGGCCCGCGCGCTGGCTTGCACCGCCATTCGCGAGACGTTCGAGGAAACCGGCCTGATGGTCGGCGCGCCGCACAACGGCGATTACGATCCGGAGGCCCTGCCCGCGGACTGGCGGGAGGTATTTGCTACCGGCTTGGCGCCCCGGCTTGACTGCCTGGACTACGTCGCCCGCGCGGTGACGCCGCCGAACAATGTGCGCCGGTTCAACGCCCGGTTCTTTATCGTCGACCGCCGCAACACGCATGGCGAGCTTGGCGGCTCCGGCGAACTGGTGGACCTGCAATGGATCCCGATCGCCGAAGCGCTCGCCATGCCGAACACGCCGGCGCCGACCAGCATCGCCCTGAACGAAGTCCACCGCCTGCTGGCGGAAGGCGACCCGTGGAACCTGCCATCCGGGCATGCCGTGCCGGTCTATCTGGCGCGGTACGGCAAAGACGTTCTCGAATACGACTAGGCGGAGACAAGCCCGAATGTATCGCATTGGCATCGACGTTGGCGGCACCTTTACCGATCTGGTGGCGGTCGATGACGACGGCGGCGTAACCTTCGCCAAGTCCCCCTCCACCCCGGCGGACCAGTCGGTCGGCGTCATGGATGGGCTGACCCGGCTGGCGGATGCGCTCGGCATGGGGCTTGCCGCCCTGCTGACGCAGACCCAGCGCATCGTCCACGGCACCACGGTTGCCACCAACGCCCTGCTGGAACGCAAGGGGGCCACCGTCGGCCTGCTGACGACCGAGGGTCATCGCGACATCCTGGAAATGCGGGAGGGGCTGAAGCCCGACCGCTACAACATGCGCATGCCCAGGGCCGAACCGCTGATCCCGCGCGACCGCCGCCTGGGCGTGCGCGAGCGCATCCGGCCGGATGGCACGGTCGAAATCCCACTCGACCCCGCGTCTGCGGCAGCTGCAATCGATGTGCTGAAGGCCAGGGGCTGCAACTCCATCGCCATCTGCTACCTGCACGCCTACAAGGATGCCAGCCATGAGCAGGCGACGGCGGAAATGGTGCGCGCCGCCATGCCGGAGGCCTATGTCTGCCTGTCGTCGGATGTGTTTCCGCAAATCAAGGAATACGAGCGCGTCTCGACCACCGCGGTGAACGCCTATGTCGGCCCAGCGCTGGACCGTTATCTGTCCCGCCTGGAGCAGCGGTTGACGGAGGCGGGCTATCTGGGGCCGGTGCTCATTATCCTCTCCCATGGCGGCGTCGCGCCGATTGCGGAGGCGATCCGGCTGGCCGCCGCCACCGTGCTGTCTGGCCCGGCCGGCGGTGTGGCGGGTGCTCGCTATGCGGCGCGGCTGATGCAGGCGCCGAACCTGATCCCGTTCGACATGGGCGGCACCTCGACCGACATTTCCCTGATCGCGGGCGGCGAGGCGACGCTGTCCGCCGACCGCGGCATTGCCGGCCAGCGGATCGCGCTGCAAGCGCTGGATATTGCCAGCATCGGCGCCGGCGGCGGCTCGCTCGCCAGCGTCGATGCGGGCGGCCTGCTGAAGGTCGGGCCGGAGAGCGCCGGGGCTGACCCTGGCCCCGCCTGTTATGGCCGCGGCGGCACCCAGGCGACGGTGACGGACGCCAGCGCCGTGCTGGGCTTTTTCGACCCTGCCAACTTTCTGGGCGGCACCGCCACGCTGGATGCGGCAGCGGCGGAGGCCGCGCTCGACAAGCTCGCCGCCAGCCTGGGCGTTGGGCGGGAGCAGGCGGCGGAAGGCGTGCACCGGGTCATCAACACCCAGATGGCGGAGGGTGTGCGGCTCGTCTCGGTGCGCCGCGGCATCGACCCGCGCCAGTTTGCCCTGCTCTCCTTCGGCGGCGCGGCCGGCCTGCACGTGACGGAGGTGGCGCGCCAGCTGGGCGTCACCCGCGCCATCGCGCCCCGCGTTGCCAGCGTCCTCTCCGCCTGGGGCATGCTGGCGACCGACCTGCGGTTCGAGGCCAGCCGCACCCATATCGGCGACACCGGCGCGCTGGATGCGCAAGCCGTGCGCGCCACCTTCGACGCGCTGAGGGACGATGCGACCCGGCGTTTGCAGGCCGTGTTCGACGGCCCCGTGACCCACCGCTTCGCCACCGACATGCGCTATGGCGAGCAGATTTTCGAGATCGACGTGCCGCTGGACGATCTGGACTGGCATGCGAACGGCATGCTGGCGCAGATTGCGGAGCGTTTCCACGTGCGCCACGAGGCGCTCTACACCTATGCGCTGCGCGATCAGGAGCCGGTTCTGGTCAACGCCCGGGTCGCCGCCATCGGCCAGCTTCCCGCCCTGCCCCAGGAGCCGCTGGCTGGCGCAGACCGCGAGGCCTCCGGCCCGGCCTCGCACCGGCCGGTCTATATGGACGGCTGGCATGAAACCCCGGTTTATGCCTGGGATGAGCTTGCCCCTGGCCAGAAAATAGATGGCCCGGCGGTGATCGAAAGCGCGACCACCACGCTGGTGCTACGCCAGGGCGACCGTGCGGGCGTGACCCCGTACTTGTGGCTGGATATCACGGTCGGCGGTTGAGGCTGCCCTGCGGCGCCGGCCGGCAGCCCGATTATTGCCGCCGGACCGGCGTGTCGATCACCGTTCGCTTGCTTTCGGTGTCGACGATCCGGATGCGCTCGACACCCAGGCTTTTGCCGTCGCGGCTCAACGGCACCACGAGGTCGACCGGCAGTGTGCCTTCAATCGTCACCTTGCTGAACGGTGAACGCGCATCGCGCGGGTTTTCCACCTCCACGTCGTCCAGCGGGTTTTGGATGCGATAGCGTGCCGGCTGCCGGCCAAGCAGCTGTACCTCCCACGAGCCGCGGCTGCGGGCGAATACCTTGGGCGGGGTGGCGTTGACCACCAGCACCCGCTCCAGCATGGCTTCGCGCAGCTTGCCATTCTCCGCATGCAGGATCAGGTGAAGAACGGCGACCTCGGTCGCAGGCAGCGGCCGTGTTCCCGTGTTCGGGCGGGTTTTCTCGACCGCTTCCTTGAACGTACGGGCAGGCGGGGCGGTGTCGGTGGATTTGGAGCCTGTGTTCTGAGCGGCGGCCCCTGTTGCCCAAAGGGCAACGCACAACGCCGCGGTGACGATTCCACGATGTGTCATGGCGTATGATCCCAGGTAGCGGGTGCGAAAACCGAAGGCGTCGCCGCGCCGCCGAGCGCGTTCAGCACGGACTCCATGATGGCCCAATCGGCCGGTCCGGCCTCCAGCACGGTGGACCCGCCGGCGGACATGATGTCGGCAATGCTATCCTCGGACCGCCACCAGGTCGTGCCGCTGTTTGCGGTAAAGGACTGGCAGTTCCGCCAGGCAGCGTTGGCAGCGTCGCCCGTGCAGGCCGCCTGGCTGGTGTAAAGCACCGGCGGGGCGGAATAGTAGCCGCCGTCGCAGCAATACTCGTCCGGTATGTTGAACAGTGCGTGGGTCGATTCATGAACGACGGTGCGGAAGCTGGTCGGCTCGCTGGTCGCCTTGCGGCCCCAGCGGCAATCCCGCAGCGTGTTGGTGTGTAGCAGCAGCACCAAGTCCGCGAATGCGCCGTCTGTATCCACCTCCGCCGGCCAAGTTACGTTCGGACAAATGCCCGATGTCGGCGCTGCTGCACTGCCGGATGCGGTGGTATAATAGTAATTGAAGCGGCCCAGGTTTACGTAATAGGCATTGTTTTGCCAGTAACCGTCCTCGATCACCTCCTCGATATCGTCGAAAAAGGCCTGCAGGTTTGCCTGCACCGACAAATCGCCGTATGAGGAATCGGGCACGAACAGAATGTTCAGGGTGCTGGCCTGACTCGGATCCCATTCGATGAGGCCATAAACCGACGATCCCGGGGTGATAGGCGGACGCGGATCACCCGCGTCAAACTCGACATCGCAAGCAGCGGTCAGTAATGCCAGCGTTGTGGCCAACGCAAATACCAGTCGGCGGAGCATGGTATGCACTCCTCGATGCCAATACAGATAAATAGGATGCAAGTAATCGCCCTGAATAGCAACAGGTTTTTTGTGTGAGGATTGCCCCTGCCCCAGACGGCCTGCCAACACCGGCCGGAGGATGGTGGATTGGTCGCGCCGGTTCCTGCCGATCCCGGCTTGACGCCGGTGGAGCCATGCCTGTTGTTAGGGCACAAATCCCGTGTTGCATATTCCGGAGACCAGCAGCCATGTCCGCCCCATCCGAGCCCGTGATCCTCACTTCCGTCGACGAGCGCGGCGTCGGCACCATGACCATCAACCGCCCGAAGGTGAACAACGCCTACAACCGAGAGATGATCCTGCAGGCGATTGAGGCGGTGACGGCCTTCGCCCACGATCCGAAGGTGCGTGTGATCGTCGTGCGGGGTAACGGCCCGCATTTCCAGGCCGGCGCTGACCTGAAATGGATCCGTGGCAATATCGACCTGTCGCCGGAAGAAAACTTCCTGATCTCGATGGATACCACCAACGCCATCCGCGGGCTGAACGAGGTACCGAAGCCGACCATCGCCCTGGTGCACGGCGGCTGCTTCGGCGGCGGCACCGGCATCGCGGCGGCCTGCGATGTGGTGATCGCCTCGGACGACGCCTATTTCGCGATCACGGAGGCAAAATGGGGCCTGATGGCAGCGCCGATCTATCCGGTCCTGCTTGGCCGCATGGGCGCGCGGCACGTCCGCCGCTATTCGATCACCTGCGAGCGCTTTGGCGCGCACAAGGCGCAGGAACTGGGCCTGGTGGACGAGGTCTGTCCCACCGGCGGTCTGGACGAGGCGGCAGCGCCAATCATCGAGGCGATCCTCCAGGTTGCGCCCGGCGGCATTGCCACGTCCAAGACCTCCATCCTGGAATGCGCCGGTATGGTCGTGGATGACCGGCGCGCCCGCGAACTGGCCCGCGACCACGCCGGCAAGCGGCTGACCGATGAGGCCGTTGAGGGCCTGATGAGTTTTATCGAAAAGCGCCCGGCAAGCTGGTATGCACCCTATTCGGAGGCGGCCAAGAAAAAGGGCTGAGGCTTTCGGTTTGCCGGCCATGGGCCGGCAAACGTCAATACCGGATAGGCCCGGACTGGTGCCGTATGCCTGCGCTTGGCCAGCGCCACCCTGACCACTAGCGGTGCGCAGCGTTGCGCGCTATGGAGTGCGCGTCGAGCCCGCCGCCATTACAGTAAAGAGCGCCGCCATGCGCACAGCCACGCTGCAACGCCACACGAACGAGACCAAAATCGACGTGACCGTCAACCTGGACGGCACGGGCACTTATGACGTTCATACCGGGATCGGCTTTCTGGATCACATGCTGGAACAGCTCGCCCGGCACAGCCTGTGCGACCTGCGCCTGCGTTGCGACGGCGACCTGGACATCGACGACCACCACTCGACCGAAGACACCGGCATCGCCATTGGCATGGCCGTTAAACAGGCCCTGGGCGACAAGCGCGGCGTGCAGCGCTACGGCGCCTGTCTGCTGCCGATGGACGAGACATTGAGCCGGGTGGTGATCGACTTCTCCGGCCGGCCGTTCCTGGTCTGGCGCAGCGAATTTCCGACCCAGAAGATCGGCAGTTTCGATACCGAACTGGTGCGCGAATGGTTCCAGGGTTTCGCCAGCGCCAGCGGCGCAACTTTGCATGCCGAAACTTTCTATGGTGCCAACAGCCACCACATCGCCGAGTCCTTGTTCAAAGGCCTTGCCCGCGCTATGCGGCAGGCGGTGGAAATCGACCTGCGCCGATCCGACGCGATCCCTTCCACCAAAGGCACGCTTGGCGGCGGAGAGGGTGGCTGATGCGGGCCTATACCGTGCAGGTGCCACCCACAGGGACGGCGGAAGACGCCATCCTGGTGGCAGAGGGCTTTGCCTTTTGGGCCGTGGTGTTTGGCCCGTTATGGTTTCTGTGGCAGGGGCTCTGGGCCAGCGCCATCGGGCTCGCCCTGCTGCAAACCGCGGTTTCGATTCTGGCGGAGGCATGGCTTGGGCCGGCTGCCGCGGCGGTGCCGGCGTTCGGTGTCGCGCTGCTGGTCGGCTTCACCGCGCGTGACTGGCGGCGCTGGCGGCTGGAGCGGCGCGGCTTTCGCTTCGCCGATGTTCTGATCGCAGAGACAGCCGATGCTGCCGAACTGCGTTGGTTCGCCCGTCAACCGTCCGCCGCGGGAGCCCCGGCATGATCGTCGCGATTGTCGATTGCGGCAGCGGCAATCTCCGCTCCGCCACTCGCGCGCTGGAGCACGCCGCCGTTGCCGCCAACATCCGGGCGGAGGTGCTCGTCACCCAATCGCCGGAGGCAGTGCTGGCGGCCGACCGCATCGTGCTGCCCGGCCAGGGCGCCTTCGCCAGTTGCCTTGCCGGACTGAACGCCGTGAGTGGCTTGCGCGAGGCGCTGGAGGAGGCGGTGCGTGGCCAGGGCAAGCCGTTCTTCGGCATCTGCGTCGGCATGCAACTGATGGCTGATGTGGGCGAGGAGCATGGCCGTTACCCCGGCTTCGGCTGGATTCCCGGCCACGTCGTGCCGCTCTGCCCCAGCGACCCGACGCTGAAAATTCCGCACATGGGTTGGAACTCGCTGGAAATCCGGACGCCGGTGCATCCGGTTCTGGCGAATCTGCCGGCGGACCCCCATGTCTATTTCGTTCATTCCTACCAGCTCTCGCCCACCAATGCGGGCGATTGTCTGGCTACTACCGAATACGGCGGGCCCGTTACCGCCATTGTCGGGCGCGACAACCTGATCGGAACCCAGTTCCATCCGGAAAAAAGCCAGGCGGTCGGGTTGACGATATTGCAGCAGTTTCTGAAGTGGGAGCCATGATCCTGTGACAACCGCCGAATCCCAAGCCCCCGCTATCCGCACCAGCATCGACCGGGTCGAACGCCTCGACGCCCGGGACATGCAGGATCTCTGTGAATCCACGGAAATGGCCATCCTCGACGGCGGCGGTTTCGGCTGGCTGGAACCGCCGGCGCGCGACACGCTGGAAGCCTTTTGGCGCGGCGTGCTGGCGGTGCCGGAACGCGAACTGTTCATCGTGCGCCTGGGCGGTACGATCTGCGGCTCCGGCCAGTTGATCCTGCCGTCGCGCAATGATGAATCGCAGCGCCACGCCGCCCAGCTGAAAAGCGCCTTCATCGCGCCATGGGCCCGCGGCCATGGTCTGGCGCGCGAGCTGACGCTGGCGCTGGAGGCGCGCGCGCGCGCGTTGAAATTCGCCATCCTGAACCTGGACGTTCGCGCGACCCAGGAAGCCGCGATCCGCATCTACGACAATCTGGGTTATATCCGTTGGGGCACCCACCCCAACTATGCCTGGGTGAAGGGTGAGATGATCGAGGGCTATTTCTACTACAAGAACCTGAAACAGACAGATTTGCCGAAACGCTGATGATCCTATTCCCTGCCATCGACCTCAAAGACGGCCAGTGCGTTCGCCTCCTCTATGGCGACATGGACCAGGCCACTGTTTTCAACGACGATCCAGCCGCCCAGGCCGCCCAGTTCGTAGCCGAAGGGTTCGAATGGCTGCATCTGGTCGATCTCAACGGCGCCATCGACGGCAAGCCGGTCAATAGCGCCGCCGTGGATTCTATTCTGGCCCGTGTGAAGGTGCCGGTGCAGCTCGGCGGCGGCATCCGCGACCGGGCCACCATCGCCCACTGGCTCGAGCGCGGCATCCGCCGGGTGATCCTTGGCACCGTCGCCCTGGAAAACCCCGCCCTGGTCAAAAGCGCCTGCAAGGAGTTTCCCGGCCAGATCGTCGTCTCCATAGACGCCCGCGGCGGCATGGTGGCCAGCCGCGGCTGGCTGCGCACGACGGAGGTGCGGGCGACCGAACTGGCGCTTGCCATGGAAGATGCCGGGGTTGCCGCCATCGTCTTCACCGATATCGACCGTGACGGCGCGCTGACCGGCGTCAACGTGGATGCCACGGTCGATCTGGCCTGGGCGCTCAAAACCCCGGTGATTGCATCGGGCGGCATCGCCTCGCTGGACGATCTGCGCGCCTTGCTGGCGGAAGAAGCCGCAGGGATAGAGGGCGCGATCAGCGGCCGGGCGCTGTATGACGGCCGCCTGAACCCGCGCGAGGCGCTGACGCTGCTGCGCTCTGCCCGCGGTTAGGGGAGGTAACACCTTGCTCAAGGTTCGCATCATTCCCTGCCTGGACGTGCACGCTGGCCGTGTGGTCAAGGGCGTCAACTTCGTCGATCTGATCGACGCTGGCGACCCGGTGGAGCAGGCGCAGGTTTATGACGCGGCCGGCGCGGACGAACTCACTTTCCTAGACATCACGGCCAGCCACGAGAATCGCGATACCATTTACGACGTGGTCCGCGGCACGGCCGACCATTGCTTCATGCCGGTAACCGTTGGCGGCGGCGTGCGCACGGTGGAGGACATCCGCAAGCTGCTGCTGGCCGGCGCCGACAAGGTATCGATCAACTCCGCCGCGGTCAGCCGTCCAGAGTTCGTGACGGAGGCCGCCAACGCCTATGGCTCGCAATGCATCGTCGTCGCCATCGACGCCAAGCAGACCGGCCAGGGCCAATGGGAGGTGTTCACCCATGGCGGCCGCAATCCGACCGGAATCGACGCCGTCGAATGGGCGAAGCGCATGACGGCCAGCGGTGCCGGCGAAATCCTGCTGACTAGCATGGATAAGGACGGCACCAAGTCCGGATTTGACCTGGGCCTGACCAAGACGGTCAGCGACGCGGTGCGCGTCCCGGTGATCGCCTCCGGCGGCGTCGGCACGCTTGAGCATATGGTGGAGGGAGTACGCGCCGGGGCGAGCGCCGTGCTCGCCGCCTCGATCTTCCATTTCGGCAGCTATACCATTGCCGAGACCAAGGCCTATCTGGCCGCCCACGGTATCCCGGTCCGCCCGACCCATCTGGAGGCCGCCGCATGAACGACGCCCACACCATCGACGCCCTCTATGCGGTGATCGAAAGCCGCCGCGGTGCGGACCCGGAAAGTTCTTACACGGCTCGCCTGTTCGGCCGCGGCACCGCCAAGATCGCCCAAAAAGTGGGAGAGGAAGCGGTGGAAACCGTGATCGAAGGCATGCGCGGCGACCGGGAGCGGTTGGTCTCGGAAAGCGCCGACCTGCTTTATCATCTCTGCGTGCTCTGGGCCGACCAGGGGGTAAAGCCAGAGGCGATCTGGGCCGAACTGGCGGCACGGGCGAAGAAGTGACGCAAACAGCGAGACCGGAAATGGCCTACGACCCGAACAATATTTTCGCCAGAATCCTGCGCGGTGAAATTCCCTGCACGAAGGTGCTGGAGACCGAACACAGCCTGGCGTTTCGCGATATCAACCCGCAGCGGCCGGTGCATGTCTTGGTGATCCCGAAGGGCGCCTATGTCACCTGGGATGAGTTCGCCGCCAATGCCTCTCCGGCGGAACAGGCGGATTTCGTCCAGGCTATCGGTACTGTGGCGCGGCAGGAAGGCGTGACGGAAGCCGGTTATCGCCTGATCCAGAACAATGGCGACAACGGCCACCAGGAAGTGCCGCACCTCCACGTTCACGTTGTCGGCGGCGGCCCGACAGGGCCGATGTTGCGGCGCGCGGACTAACCCAGTCACCCCGGATGGCACCTGGCGCTGGCGCCATCGGGGATTACGCCGGAACGGTATCAGACGATCGCCACCGGCCGCACCGGAGAGCCGGTTGCGCCCTTGAATTTCACCGGCACCATGCTGAGGCAGAAACTGTAGATCCCGGCATCGGCCAGTGCGTCCAGCGCGAGATTCTCCACCAGATAGACGCCGGCTTCGGCCAGGCAGTGCTGGTGCACCGGCATCAGAATCTCGTGTTTTTCTGCCGGCAGCACCTCCACCGCCATGTTGTCGGCGCCGATGGCGACCACGTCCTGCTCTGTCAGCCAGTGCGCCGCCGCCGTGTTCAGGCCCGGCTCGCCGGAGAGGTATTTGGCGTTGTCGGTCATGAAGAACCGGCCCCAGCCGGTGCGCACGAATACCACATCGCCGGGGCGCAACGCCGTCTTGGCCTTGTCCAGCGCCCGCTTCAGGTCGTCCGGCCCGACGGTGCGGCCGTTTTCGAGAAACGCCTCCCCGTCCGCACCGGCCACGTCCAGCAGGACGCCGCGGGTGATGATCGGCGGGCAATGCTCGATACCCAGGTTGACCAAGCCCCAGTCGTCCACCGTGTCGTCGACCGAATAGCCGCCATAGAGATGCTCGCCGATGGAGAAATGGCCGAGCGCATCCATGTGCGTGCCAACGTGGGTGGTCATCTCAATCCGCTCCAGGTTGGAGCCGGCATCGTTGGTCGCACCCGCTGCCCGCCGCCGCCTGGCCGAATTGCGGGCGGTGGAGGAGGAACTGATGATATAGGGCGTCTGGTTCGGCGGAATCGCCGGCGCGCCCATCTGTGTCTCGAACGACAGATCCCAGACCTCGCCCCGCTGCACCTCACGCAATGCCTGCAGCGTGTTGGCAGGGGTCAGCAGCGCGCCCGCACCAATCTGGTCGCCCCGGCCCCATTTGTCGGCCCAATGGCGGTGATCGTGTACACAGTTGGTCATGCGGTCGTTTCCTCGATTTCCCTTGGCAGTCCGGTCAAGACGCTAAAAGGCGGGGGAGGATTATGCCAGCGCCTTCTGCAAGTTCCGGTCCAGCGTCGCCAGGAACCCCTGCGTCGTCTGCCAGTCCTGTTCCGGGCCGACGAGAATGGCCAGGTCTTTGGTCATGGCGCCCGCCTCGACACTTTCGACACAGACCTTTTCCAGGGCTTCGGCGAATTGCTCGACTTCGGGTGTGTTGTCCATCTTGCCCCGGTATTTCAACGCCCGGCTCCAGGCAAAAATCGAGGCGATCGGGTTGGTGGAGGTTTCCTTGCCCTGCTGGTGCTGACGGTAGTGGCGCGTCACCGTGCCGTGCGCCGCTTCTGCCTCTACCGTGTTGCCGTCCGGCGTCAGCAGGACCGATGTCATCAGCCCCAGCGAGCCATAGCCTTGCGCCACCGTGTCCGACTGCACGTCGCCGTCATAGTTCTTGCAGGCCCAGACATAGCCGCCTTCCCATTTCAGGCAGCAGGCCACCATGTCGTCGATCAGGCGGTGCTGGTAGGTCAGGTCGCGCTTGTCGTATTCTGCCTTGAAATCGGCATTGAATACCTCCTGAAACAGATCCTTGAAGCGGCCGTCATAGGCTTTGAGGATGGTGTTCTTGGTGGACAGATAGACCGGATAGTTGCGTTGCAGGCCGTAGTTGAAGCAGGCGCGCGCGAAGCCGCGAATGGATTCGTCCAGATTATACATGGCCATGGCAACGCCCGGTTCCTGGAATTCGAACACCTCGCGCTCGATAACCGGGCCGCCGTCCGCCGGTTCGAACCGCATGGTCAGCTTGCCGGCGCCGGGCACGGTGAAATCGGTAGCCTTGTATTGGTCGCCGAAGGCGTGGCGGCCGATGACGATGGGCTGAGTCCAGCCCGGCACTAGGCGTGGCACGTTCTGGCAGATGATCGGCTCGCGGAACACGGTGCCGCCCAGAATGTTGCGGATGGTGCCGTTGGGCGAGCGCCACATCTGTTTCAGCCCGAATTCTTCCACCCGCTGTTCGTCCGGCGTGATGGTCGCGCACTTGACGCCGACGCCGTATTCCTTGATCGCGTTGGCGGCGTCGACCGTGATCTGATCGTTGGTTTCGTCGCGCTTCTGGATCGACAGGTCGTAATATTTCAGGTCGATATCCAGGTAGGGCAGGATCAGCTTCTTCTTGATGAAATCCCAGATGATGCGGGTCATCTCGTCGCCGTCTAGTTCGACGACCGGGGATTTGACTTTGATCTTCGCCATGATCGCGGGTGCTCCTGCTCTGCGCGCGCTCGGTCTTGGGCCGGACCCTAGCAACTGCAGGGCCAGACGCAAGGGGACGGAGCGTCATTCGCCTTTCGTTGTGCTCTGCCGCAGGCCTAGCTGAGGCCGAGGGCGGCGAACGCGCCGTCCAGCGTGTGTTCCACCCGGTAGAGCGAGCGGGTATTCTCGCCGGCGAACCCTTGCGTTACCGCATGCTCCAGCGCGGCGACGAACGGCCCCCAGAAGCCGCCTTCGTCCAGCAGGACCAGCGGCTTGTCGACCTGGCCGAGCTGGTGCCAGGTCAGCACCTCCAGCACCTCGTCCAGCGTGCCGATGCCGCCGGGCAGGGCCAGAAAGCCGTCGGACAGGTCAAACATCGCCTGTTTGCGCTGGAACATGTCGTCGGTGATGATCATGCGGGACAGGTTGTCGTGCTGGCGTTCGGCAAACCGCAGGAAGCCAGGCATAATGCCGGTCACATGGCCGCCCCTCTCCAGCACGCTGTCGCTGACCACACCCATTAGGCCAAGCGCGCCGCCGCCATAGACCAAGCCGGCATTGCGGTCGACAAGGCCGTGGCCGACGCGCACGGCCAGATCGCGATAGGCGGGCAGCGTGCCGTGGCGCGAGCCGCAGAACACGCAGATGGCGGCTCTGGTCATCCGGTTTGTCTCCCTTGGACGGCTTGCGGCCGTCCGGCTCCGTTCCGATGGCGGCCAGGGTTAAGGTTGGCGGCCACCGTGTACTCTCTGCTATACAGACATGGCTTTCAGGGAAGGATCCATAAGTCTTTGCGGGTAGTTGTCGCGGTTTGCGTTCTGGGCGCAACGGTTATCGCTGCCGCTGCGGCGATCCATCAATGGCATCCCGGCTGGCAGCCGGAACGCACGCCGGCAGGCCGGGCCGTGATCCAGCCGGCTGCGCCACCGGTTGATCTGCCCTTGCCGACTGTCGGCGCGCCGGCAGAGCGTAGGAACGCCCCTGCGGCAGCGGGTGCCACGGCACGCTGGACCGTGCCGGTGGGGCCAGGACCGGAGGCCGGCGCCGGGCCGGCGAAAGTTCCGGCGGGTGCGGTTACCGAAACCATTTCCGAGACCATCCGCGCCGTGGCGGCCGAGCCCGACCCCAACCGGCCCCAGTCGGGCAGTCTTTCTGTTGCGCAGGTGGGCTATGACGATGCGGGCGAGGTGACGCTGACGGGTTCGGCATCGCCAGGCAATACGGTCCGTGTCAGCCTGAACGGCCAGATCGTCGGCGAGGCCGAGGCCGATGCGGAGGGCCGTTGGCGTCTGCAGCCGGACCGGCCGGTGCCCGCCGGACAGTATCGCCTGCAGGCGGAGGAGTTCGGTGGCACGGGCGGAATGGCCGCGACGGTCAGCCTGCCCTTCGCCAAGGCGGATAATACCGGCGATCTGCCGTTGCCGGACCGTTTCGTGGTGCAGCCCGGCAACAATCTCTGGCGGCTGGCGGAACGGTTCTATGGGGATGGCCTCCAATACGTCATGATCGTCGAGGCGAATCGCAGCCAGATCGACAATCCGGATCTGATCTTTCCCGGCCAGATTTTTCGGATTCCGCCACCCGCTTCTGGCGAGTGACCGGCCAACAGCGGCGAACTGTGATGGATGCCGCTTGTGTTCCTGCCGGCGCAGCCGTACCTAGCCCGCATGCGAGTTTTGACTTCTCCCATTCTGGCGGTAGCGGCGGCGGCGACCTGCCTGGCCGTGGCCATCTTTTTCTATGCGCCGGTGCGTAGCGATGGCCGCAGCCAACCGGTGCTGGTGGAATTGTTCACGTCCCAGGGGTGCTATTCCTGCCCGCCGGCCGACCGGGCGTTGGGCCGGTTGGCGGCGAAAGGTGAGGTTGTCGCCCTTGCCTTTCACGTCAATTACTGGGACCGGCTTGGCTGGCCAGACCCGTTTGCAACTGAATGGGGCACCCAACGCCAGCGCCGCTATGGCGAGACGGTGAGCGAGGGCCGGGTTTATACCCCGCAAATGGTGATTGACGGGCAAACGCACGAGATCGACTCGAACGAACGCGGGGTGCGCTTCGCCATTGCCAGGGCGGCGCGGCTACCGCGGCCGGCGACTCCGCTGTTGGCCTGGGCCGCGCCGGACCGCGTGCGTATTGCCTTGCCCGCCGCGGCGGAGGCCGCGGGCGCCGACATCTGGCTCGCCCGTTTCGACAGGCGGCGTGAAACGGAGATTTTGCGCGGCGAAAACGGCGGCAAACGCCTTGCCTACCATCAGATCGTGCGTGAACGGCAAACCATCGGCCGTTACGATGGGCGGGCGCAGTCGATGGAAGTGCAGGTCATGCCCGGCGAGCCGGCAAATTGGGGCGTCGCCGTAATCGTGCAGCAGGCCGGGCCCGGCCGTGTTTGGGGCGCCGGGCTGTTGAACGCACCGGAACCGGACGCCTGACAGCCTCATGCTTGCAATCTGGCACCGCTACCCACTGACCATCGCCGCCGCCTTCGTCCTGGCCTTGACCGCCTGGCGTGTCGGCGCGTTGGCGGTGAGCGGCCTCGACCTGTTCTTTGACGAGGCGCAATATTGGTTCTGGGCGAAAAATCCCGCCTTTGGCTATTACTCCAAGCCGCCGGTGACCGCCTGGCTGATTGCACTGACCACTGGCCTTGCCGGGGATACGGAGTTCGGCGTGCGCTTGGTCTCACCGCTCTGTTACGCGCTGACCGCGGCGCTGGGCGGCGCCATCGCCGCTACGCTTTACGACCGGCGCACGGCGGCATGGACGGCCATTACCCTCGCCACACTGCCGGGGATCAGCCTGTCGGCACAGATCGCCTCCACCGATGTGCCGCTGCTGCTGTGCTGGGCTGCGGCGCTGCTCTGCTGGCTGCGCTACTGGCAGCATGGCGGCCTTTGGTGGATCGGGTTCGGTCTGGCCTTTGGCGCGGGGCTTATGAGCAAGTATGCCATGGTCTATATGCTGCTCTGCCTGCCGGCCGCTTTCCTGCTGGTGCCGCAGACGCGGGCCGTGTTGCGCCGGCCGGGCTTTTGGCTCGGCATTGGGCTGGGTTTGCTGCTGTTCCTGCCGAATGTCTGGTGGAACTGGACTCACGAGCTTGCCAGCTTCAGTCACACCGCCGACAATGCCAACTGGAACGGCTTGACCCTAAAGCCGCACAAGCTGGCGGAGTTTGCCGGCGCTCAGTTCGGCGTGATGGGGCCGATCCTGCTGGCGGGATTTGTCTGGGCCCTGATCTGCTGGCGCCGGCTGCAGCCGGGTGAGCGTGTGCTGGCCGCCTTTGCCGCGCCCGTGCTGTTGCTGATGCTGGTTCAGGCTTTGGTTTCCCGCGCCCATGCCAACTGGGCCGCGGTCGCCTATATCAGCGCGACGGTGCTGGTGGTCGGCTTTCTGCTGCGGCAGGGCCGGGCGCGCTGGCTCGGCTGGTCGTTTGCCCTGCACTTGGCCGCTGCCGCCGCCATCATGCATGGCAGCAGCGTCGCGCCGGCGTTCGGGATCGACCCCTGGCACCGGCTGCGCGGCTGGCAGGAGGTGGGCACCGCGGTAGGTGAACGCTTGTCCGAAATACCGGATGCGCTGCTGATCGCCGACGACCGGGCCGTGATCGCCGAGATGTTGTTCTATGTGCCGCCCCAGCCGCCGGAATGGGTCAAGTTGCGCACCGCCGCCCATGCGCGGGACCATTACGAACTGGTCAGCGATGCATCGGCGATCGGCGGCCGCCCGCTGCTGTATATCACCCGCAATGCCTCGCCAGCGCATCTGGCGGACCGGTTTGCGGCTGTAGAGCCCCTGCCGCCGGTCCAGCGCGTCCGCCCCACCCGCGGACCGGAGACCTATTACCTCTACCTGCTGCGCGGCTTCAAGGGGTAGAAGCCGCGGCCTCTGCCTGCCAAAGGACCGGCCCGACGGCCTGCACCCTGCTGGCGCCGCGTGTGCGGTTGCTGGCCTGTGGCGGGCCATTGTAGGTCTGTGGCGCGACCTGCCAGAATGGCGCGCGCAGCAGGTCCGCCCTGCCGGCAATTACCGGCCGTTGCCGGTCGCGAGAGCGGCTCACCACCTCTTCCTCGATCCAGTTGCGGATGTCGTTGACGCTCAGCGCTCCCGGGTACCGGCGGTTTGCGAAGCGTTCGGGCGACCGCAGGGCGTCCAGCAGCGTACTGGTGAACACGCCATGGCCGAGACTGTCTGACTCCCGCGCGGTCTGATCGAGCGACGATGCCGCCAGCAGGATCAGCCCTTCGTCGATCCGAATGAGCCGTTCGGCGTATGCGCGCACGTCAGCCAGGGGTAGCCGCCGCGGTGCAGCATCATCGCCGACACTGCGGATACGGGCATTGGCAAGGTTTCCTGCGTAGCATGTGTCGAGGATCAGCACTTTCTTCCCCCGGATGCCGCGCAAATGCGCCGCCAGGTCGTGCTCCGAAATCTGGGTTGAGTGGGGATAGGTGTGATCGTAATCCCAGGGCAAAAAGTAATAATCGTAGACCCAGTCGGATTTGGCGTGTCCGGCGAAAAAGATCATCACCCAATCTTTCGGCGTTGCCTTGCGTTGCAATTTCGCAAGCTCGATCAGGATGTTTTTGCGATTGGCTTCCCCGTTGCGGATCAAAACGGTTTCGATTTCGGAATACAGTTGCGATTGCGTACTGCCAACCAGTGTTGAAAATGCCTGAGCGTCCTTGACGGCGTAGTCCAGGCGCCAACGGTCGTCGTAATAGTCGTCTATGCCGACGGCGAGGATGTAAAGTTTCGGCCGGCTGAAGTTGATAATGTAATATTCGGGCCTCCCGCCCTCCGGCACCAGGTCGAAGGCGCCATCCGGTGCGAAGGGCAGACGGACGGTCATGCGGAAGCGCTGCATTCCCGGTTGCATCGGCGCTTCGGCGCAGGCCGGATCCGCCACCGATTCCAGTACCAATGCCAGGAGGCCGTTATCGTCCGCTACCGCTCTGCCGCCGTCCGGTGACGGCCGTGGCGGCCCCAGGCGAATGCGCGGCCCATCCTTTTGATAAAGCGCCAGCGGTTGGGCCGGGTCGCGCGTGTCGAAGCAGAGGGTGAAGGCGGTATCTTCCGTTGGCGATGGGACGAAGGCATGAACCACCAGCGCGGGCGCGGCATCTGTCGGGTCGATGGTGCGGGACTCTACCCGGTAGGTGCCGCCGCCTGCCGGCTCGCGCAGGGCGATGCCGAGGGTGGCCGTATCCGTCAGGGTCAGGGCGACAACGTCCGCCGCGGCTGGCACCGGTTCACCCCTGGCGGCCCAGCGGTCCGCACGCAGCGCATAACGGCGCAATTCAACCGGTGCTGTGTCCTCTGCGCGCGCTACGGCGACCGCCGCAAACATTGCGCGGCCATCGGCGCTGAGGGTATAGGCGCGAAGGCGGTCACCCGGAAAATTCAAGGGTTGGAGCGCCGGCGGGATCACCACCGACCCATCCGGCCGGTGTTGCGGCGGTGCGGCCGGTTCGGCAGCCGGCGCGGGTAATGCCCGGCAGTCAGCGCCCGCGGAACCGGGCGGACGGAAGGTCACAGACGCGGCCTTGCCGCCAGGCCAGAGACAGGCCGCCTCACCCGCGCTGCCGATTTGCAGTTCCGCGCGCGCATAAGGCCGAGCCTCCAGAGCAAAAAAGGGATCGGCGGTGCGCTGGCCGCTGGCGGTTTTGGTGTAGCCGCTGCGCCCGGCAACGAGAACCAGCCGCCGCGCCTCGTCCAACGCAGCGACATAGCGGTAACGGTCGGGGTCGCCCGGGCTGATCCATGATGCGGTGAGCGGCATCAGTGCCGTGGCCTTGCCCTGCAGCGCGACCAGTTCGTTGAAATTGCTTTGGTGCGGGCGAAGCGGCTGGTCTGGGCTGTCCGCCTCCGCTGCGTCGGGCAGGCGCCAGCGCTCGATCTGGTGCGTCACCGTTTCAGTGGCTGCGCCGGCCTCGTACGGCCCGATGGTTAACAGATAGCCGCCTCTGTCATCGCCGCCATCGCGCCAGGCCAGCGCCTCCACTCCGGTATCGCCATGGCGCGAGCCGGTTGGGATTCTGGCGGGCGCCGACCCGGCGTCGGGGCCGGGCATGGCCGGGTAGAGCGCGACGTGATCGGGCCGTGCGATGGCGGCGGCAAGCGCGGCGCCCGTGTTCGGGTTGAGGGCCAGGGCGTTGCGCGGCGCCTCATCCACCAGCCGCGGCCCCGCTGGCGGCGGCAGCACGGTTGCGAGCCGGTCACCGCTGGCAAAGTGCAGGTTGCCGCGGGCATCATAGCCGGCCCATTCACAGCCCAGGCTTGCGGCGGGCGGCTCCGCCCGTTCGCCCGTGCGCTCAAGCGTCTGCCGGTGGAGATCGGGCCGGAAATGCTGAATGCCGACGCGCATGGTGCAGGCTGTGACCTCCGCACCTCCGGGCGCGGCCGCGACATGGGTGATGCTGCCGCGCAGCACCTCTGCCGACGCGAGCAGGCGTTGGCGGCGCCAGTCATACAGATGCAGATAGCTGAAACCGGCGCTGCCCTGGCCGGCGATGAACAGGCCGCAGCCGGATACCGGCGGGTTGTCGGGGCCGTCGCAGCGCGCATCGCCAAAGGCAAGCCCCGCGACGGGACCGGGCAGGCGCTCGGCTGGCGGGATGCCGATACTCGGCCCGTCCTGTCGCAACTCTGCACCCAGGGCAGTCTCTGCCTGCGACAGCCGCCAGAGATAGACGACGCCGCCGCTGTCGCCGGTGGCGATTACCCCGTCCGCGGCCAGGCTGGCCACAGCCTGCACCGGCCGCAGGTGGCTGTGATAAGCGGTGACGGATGGGTCGGCGCCCGACCCTGGCATCGGCCAGGCGGCGCAGATCGCCATCGCCGTACGCCATACGCCGCGCCAGATGCGCATGCGCTATGCTCCCGCAGTGCTGAACCATTACCAAATCGTAAAGGCTAGCCTGACAACGCATGGTTAACCGCCGGTTAACCGATCTGCTGGCCGCTGCGGCGATCCGGCCAGGGCGTGGGGTCAGGGCGCGGGAGGGTCTGTATCGTCGTCGGTGGCCAACGCCTCCAACGCCTCCATGTCTGCATCGGACAGGCCGAAATGGTGGCCGATCTCGTGGATCAGAACGTGGCGCACCACATGGGCCAGATCCTCTCCGGTATCGCACCAATAGTCGAGGATCGGGCGGCGGTAGAGGAAGATACGGTCCAGATCGTTCGGTGCGTCGCCGAAGCTTTTCTCCGCCAGGGAAACGCCGTGATAGAGGCCCAGCAGGTCGAACGGGAAATCCAGTTCCATGCTGCGTTCGACTTCCGCATCCGGGAAATCCTCGATCAGAATGGCGACGCCCTGTACATGCCGCGCCAGTTCCGCCGGGATACTGGCGAAGGCGCGGTCGGCCAGCACTTGCAGGTCGTCCAGGGTCGGTGGCAAGATTTCGGCCATGTCCGGGGTATCCTATCCGGCTACAGGAGGTTCAATCGTCATGCCTACACCACTGACCGGCGACGCCCGGCACGAAGCGCTGGAAAGCCTGCCCGACTGGCGCGAGGTGGAAGGGCGGGATGCGATTTTCCGGTCGTTCCGCTTTGCCGATTTCCGCACGGCATTTGCCTTCATGACGGAGGTCGCACTGATGGCAGAGAAGATGGATCACCATCCCGAATGGTTCAATGTCTATGCGCAGGTGGATATCACGCTGGCCAGTCATGACGCGGGTGGCGTGACCGATCGCGACATTCGCCTGGCCAAGGCCATCGACCGGGCTGCTGCGGGACGCATGTAAGGCCGGCTGGCCCCGCGCCGGCCTCGCCTTACAGGGCCCCGATTTTCCCGCTTGACATCGCCGGATATCCCTTCCGGCTGCAAGGGGTCGACTTTTGCAGTCTGTCAGAGTATTGTTTTTGGATCGGTCCTGATACGCGGTTCCACTCGCCAATCCGGTATGCTTCATTCGAAGGTCGGGGTTGTAATGGAGCGCAGTGAACTCGATCAAAATAATCCTCGCAGGTTATTTGTCTTGGCGCTGCGCTTTGCGGAGTGGGTTTGGGATTTGTTCCACGCGCATACAGACTGGGACCAAAAGCAGAGAGTAGGGAGAGTTATCCTGATGCGATATTCAATAACTGCCATGGCAGGCGCCGCGCTTCTGGCGCTGGCCGGAACGCAGCCGGCAGCAGCCGCGGATTGCGGCCGTGTCACGATCGCCGACATGAACTGGGCTTCGGCCGAATTCGCCGCCTATGTCGACAAGATCATCCTGGAAGAGGGATATGGCTGCTCGGTAGAGTTGATCCCCGGCGACACGATGCCGACCTCCACTTCCATGGTCGAAAAGGGCGAGCCGGATATCGCGCCTGAAATCTGGCCGAACAGCGTCAAAAAGCAGATCGACGATGCCGTCACCGAAGGCCGCCTGCACTATGCAGCCGAGATCCTGACGGATGGCGGCCAGGAAGGTTGGTGGATTCCCCAGTATGTAAAGGACGCCAATCCGGACATCGAGACGGTGGAGGACGCCCTGGCGCGGCCCGATCTGTTCAAGCATCCGGAATTGTCGGACAAGGGCGCCGTTTATGGCTGCCCGGCAGGCTGGAATTGTCAGATCGTTACCGAAAACCTGTTCCGCGCTTATGACGCCGAAGAAAAAGGGTTCGATTTGGTCGATCCAGGCTCCGGCGCGGGTCTCGCGGGCTCCATCGCCAAGGCCTATGAGCGGGAAGAGGCATGGGTCGGTTACTACTGGGCGCCGACCGCCATTTTGGGCAAATATCCGATGTACAAGCTGGACTTCGGGGTTGAGCACGATGCGGAAGAATGGACCAATTGCACACTGGTGCAAGGCTGCCTTGAGCCGAAGGCGAATGACTGGCCGAAGGCCAAGGTCGTGACTGTCGTGACCGACGATTTCGCGAAGCGTGCGCCGGAAGCCATGGAGTATCTGGGCAACCGGGCCTGGTCGAACGCAATCGCGAACGAGGTTCTGGCCTACATGGACGACAACCAGTATCCCGGCGAGGATGGTGCCCGCTACTTCCTCAAGAAGTATGAGGACCTGTGGATCAAGTGGGTTCCCGCCGATGTCGCTTCCAACGTGAAGGACGCGCTCTAACCCGGGCGATGCCTTCCAGTATCGAGACTTCTGCCGCCACCCCGTGCCACCTAAAAGCGGCGGCACATGGGTGGCGGCTGTTGCCGCTCACGGCACCCGGCCGGCCGCGGCGAGCGGCCGTGCCTAAGAAAAAGATCAATCAACCACCGAGAGGCTGACCGATGGCCGAATGGCTCGTAGAATTTCCCGCGCTTCCACGTGAAACATTGTTGGAAATCAGACGCGGAATCGATGGTGCATACCGGGAATTTTCACGTTCCTATGGTATCGCGATCGAGGATTTCTTCGATCCTTTGCTGCAATTCATGATCTGGTTTGAGCAACTGCTCCTGAATTCGCCGTGGTGGCTGATTATCGTTGTCGTCGCAGCCTTGGCTTATGGCGCGGCGCGCAGCCTTTGGATGGTCGTCGGTGTCGCCGTCGCCTTTGTGCTCATCGGTCTCTTCGGCATGTGGGAAGACACGATGAGCACCATATCGATCATCCTTGTCTGCACCGTGCTGTCGATCATCATCGGCATCCCCATTGGGGTGATGATGGCGCGGTATGACCGTGCGCAGTCATCGATCACGCCGGTGCTGGACGTGATGCAGACCATGCCGCCCTTCGTCTATCTGATCCCCGTGGTCATGCTGCTCGGCATCGGCCGGGTTCCGGGCGTGATTGCGGTGGTGATCTATGCGATCCCGCCGGTCATCCGCCTGACCAATCTGGGCATCCGGCTGGTGGACAAGGACGTGCTCGAAGCCGCCGATGCATTCGGCGCGAACTTCCGGCAGCGCCTGTTCGGCGTTCAGATTCCGCTGGCAATGCCGAACATTATGGCCGGCATCAACCAAACCATCATGATGGCGCTCGCCATGGTCGTGATCGCGTCCATGATTGGGGTCAAGGGCCTTGGCCAGCCTGTGCTGAAGGCCATTACCAACCAGTACTTCACCATGGGACTGCTCAACGGCCTGGCCATTGTTGCGATCGCGATCATCTTCGACCGCGTCAGCCAGGCCTATGGCGCCCGGATCCAGAAGCATCGCGGGGCCGGGCACTAGGCCCGCCCCCTTGCGACCGGGCACACCATAAGGAACAGGAACCCAATGGCGAAAATCGAAGTTGAAAACGTTTACAAAATCTTCGGCCCCAACCCGCAGTCGGTGCTGCCGCGGGCGCAGGCTGGCGAGGGCAAGGACGAGATCCTGGCCGAAACCGGCCATACCGTCGGCCTCCACGACATCAGCCTGTCGATGGAGGAAAGCAAGACCTTCGTCGTCATGGGCCTCTCCGGCTCGGGCAAATCCACCCTGATCCGCCACCTGAACCGGCTGATCGAGCCGACGGCGGGGCGGATACTGGTGGATGGTCAGGACGTGCTCAAGCTGAACGAAAGCGAGTTGCGGGAGTTCCGCCGGACCAAAATGGCGATGGTGTTCCAGCGCTTCGGCCTGATGCCGCATCGGCCCGTCATCCACAATGTTGCCTATGGCCTGGAAATCCAGGGGATCGACAAGAAAACCCGCCAGGAAAAAGCGGCGGAATGGATCGAAACTGTCGGGCTGGCCGGTTACGAGAACTCCTACCCGGCGGAACTGTCCGGCGGCATGCAGCAGCGCGTCGGCCTGGCCCGCGCCCTCTGCGGCGATCCCGAAGTGCTGTTGATGGACGAGGCGTTCAGCGCGCTGGACCCGTTGATCCGGTCGGGTATGCAGGACCAGTTGATTGAGCTTCAGCAGAAGCTGAACAAGACCATTGTCTTCATCACGCACGACCTGGACGAGGCGCTGAAGCTGGGCGACAAGATTGCCATTCTGAAAGATGGCCGGTTGAGCCAGGTCGGCAATCCCGAGGATATTCTGCTGAACCCGGCGGACGACTATGTGGCTGCCTTCGTGCGCGATGTGAACCGGGCGCGGGTGCTGACCGTCGATGTGGTGATGCGTCCGCCGAGCCTGCGGTTGACGAGCGAGAACATCGATGCCGCCCTGCGGGAAATGCAGGGCAAGAAGGCCGATTATGGCTATGTGTTCGAAGGTGGCGAGTTCCGCGGCGTCGTGACCGAGGAAGAATTGACCGCGGCAGCCAAAAGCAACGACAGCCAGACCCTCTATGATCTGGCGGACGATACGCAGACCGTTTCCGCCGATTCCGTCCTGGAAGACGCACTGCCTACCATCCTAGAATCCGATACGCCGGTTGCCGTGGTCGATGACGACGGCCAGTTCAAGGGCGTGATATCGAAACGCCAGTTGATCCGCGTTCTGACGGAACACCGGGACGAAGAGGGCGAGACGCCGCCCAAGGCTTGAGGCCGCAGTGCCCCCGGCGCGGGATCAGAAGCCGGCGCCGGGCTGGTCCAGATAGGTCTGTTCTTCCGGCGTGTTCTCGCGGCCGAGCACGGCGTTGCGGTGCGGGAAGCGGCCGAAACGGGCGATCACATCGCGGTGCTCGCACGCATAACGGGTCCATTCCGCATTGCCGAGCGGTTCGATCAACTCAATGGCCCGGTCCTGATCTGACAGGTTCTCGCTGTGCTCGAACGGCAGGTACCAGAACAGGCGCTGCACCGGCAGGGCATCGCGGTCGAAGCCTTCGTCAATCGCGTGCTTGGCCACCTGCAAGGCGTGAGCGTCCTGCGCGAATGCCTTGGCCTCCCCGCGGTATAGCTGGCGCGAGAACTGGTCGAGCGTGATCACCAGCGCCAGGTTCGGCAGGGCCACGTCTTTCCAGAAATGATCGAGCATGCCGTGGCTGGCCGCCTGGTGCAGGCCGCTGAAACGCTTGCGGACCTCGGCGTCGAAGTCCGGATCCTTGGCAAACCAGATCTTGCGCGGCTGGCCATAGTCTGCGAAATCTGGCGCCCCGAACCAAAAGTCCAACACCTGATGCGCGGAAAAAGGCGGATGGGAATCGTTCATGTTGGCGCGGGCTCCGCAATAGAAAAACCATGATGATGGGCCAGTCGCCCAGTGTTTGACACCCAGTGCCGGCCACGCCGCTTCCGGCCCGGTTCGCTCCGGCAGTGTGCTTGAGACTTGCAAGTAAGGCTTTGGCCCGGCATCGGCAACCCGGCTGGCGCAGAATCTGCCATGGTGCTAGTGGTTCCGTTCCAGGAAGGGCAGCACCGCGTCGGTGAAGGCGTCGTTCTTGTCGCCGGCGACCATGTGCCCGGCACCGGCCACGTCGGCGAATTCAGCCTGTGGTACGATCTCCAGAAACTCCCGCGCGACCTCCTCGCTCACCAGATCGCTGGAGCCGCCACGCACCAGCATGACCGGGCAGGAAAGGCGTCTGGCGGCGGCGATCATGCGCTCCGGGTCGCGATCCTCCATGCGCCGGTCGGCGTCGGTGACAAAGCGCGGGTCCCAGTGCCAGTAATAGCGACCATCGTCGCGAAGCCGCAGGTTCTTCATCAGGCCGGAAAGATCCTTCGGCCGCTTGCGGTGCGGCAGATAGCTGGCGACGTAATCGGCGCATTCTTCCAGCGTTGCAAAGCCGGTTTCGGCCCTGGCCGCCATGAAGTTGATGATGCGCTCGACCCCGGCGCGTTCGACCCGCGGCGTGATATCGACCAGCACCAGAGCGGAAAGGACGGTTTCCTCGCATTCGCCCTGGGCCAGCAGCGATGCGATGCCGCCGAGCGAGGCGCCGACCACTGCGGGCGGTGTCGGAAAGCTGCGGCAGATGCCGCGCACATCCTCCGCAAACCGGTCGATCGTGTAGGCGCCTTCCGGGTGCCAGTCGCTTTCGCCATGGCCGCGCTGGTCGATGGTGTAGGCGGTCCAGCCCGCCTGTGCCAGCCGCTCTGCTGCACCGCCCCAGGCATGCCGGGTCTGGCCGCCGCCGTGGAACAGCAGCACGGTCCGGCCGCCGCTACCCCAGCGGTCCGCAGCAAGGCGCAACCCGTCATCGGTATGGAATTCGGCGGCAGTGGCGGTAATGGCAGCGGCGGACATCGGCAGGGCCTGACGGTTTCGGCGGACAAGATAAGCGGCGTAGCCTATCCCGAGCGCAGGGCTCGCGAAAGACAATTAGGGCTCGCCATGATAGAGAGCTGCGGCCACACTGGGCGCATATCCCTACCCGCAACCGTTCGAGATTGTCCCATGACTGCCGTATCCGCTTTGCCCGAATGCCAGCATTTTCTGTTGGAGCGCGAGGCCGACTGGCTCACCATCTGGTTCAACCGTCCGGAGGCGCGCAATGCGCTGTCGAAGGAGGTTTCGGCGGAGTTGGGCGCCGTGGTCGCGGCGGTGCGGGAGGACCGGACGCTGCGGGGTGTCACGCTTCGCGGCAAGGGCCGCGTGTTCTGTGCCGGCGGCGATATCAAAGGCTTTCAAAGCGTGTTCCAGGGCGGCGAGCAAAACCTGGACGACGTCGCCGCCGCCAATGCAGAAACCGGCGAACTGTTCGGCGCCATCAACACGCTGCCGCAGGTCGTGGTCGTGCTGGTGCAGGGCGCGGCCATCGCCGGCGGGCTGGGGCTGACCTGCTGTGCCGATATCGTGGTCGTGACCCAGGATGCGCTGTTTTCGATGACGGAAACGCAGATCGGCATTGTCCCCGCCCAGATCGCCCCGTTCGTGGTCGGCCGCATCGGATTGCCGGCCGCGCGCCGGTTGATGCTGACCGGCGGTCGCTTTCGGGGCGAGGAGGCAGCGCGCCTTGGGCTTGCCGATTATGTGGTCGCGACGGAGGCCGCGCTGGGTGCCACGGAATTGGATATCCGCACCGGCGTGCGCAGTTGCAGCCCTGCCGCGAATGCGGAGACCAAGGCGCTGCTGATGGCGCTGCCGCGCCTTTCCCCAGAAGAAGCGCGGCAGGCTGGCGGCTACGCGTTCGCCCGCTGCATGCTGAGCGAGGAAGGCCGCGAAGGCGTGGCCAGTTTCATCGAGAAGCGCAAGCCGCGCTGGGCGGAATAAGCGGCCCGCTGGCGGCTAGTCCGCCGCAGGCTTCGACGGAATGACGGTTTCCGCCGTTTCCAGATAGTCGGCCGTAGCTTCGCGCAGGTCGGCCTCTTCATGCTTTTCGGAGAGGCGGTGGACACGCTCCAGCTTCTCGGCCAGTTCCTCCATCGCCTCATTGATCTCTTCCAGGGCGAGCTCCAGCGAATAGGTCGCCTCGTGGATCGTCTCGATGTCGGTGCTGGTCCAGGTGTCCTTGGCCAGTTCCTTGGACACAATGGCGTTTTGTTCCGAAAAATTGCGGACAGCCTCGGCCAGGGTGGAGGATTTTTCCGCTTCGTAATGCTTCACCTCCTCTGCCATCGCGGCGGGGGCAAAGGCGATTGTCGCAAGGAAAGCGGTAGCGGCGGCGTTACGGAACAAAGGCATGGGATGACCCTTTCGGATTGATGGGGATGTGATTGCGATTGGCGAGTAAATGCGAATGAATACCAATCGCGACAATTGCGGCAGATTGCACCCCAACGCCCGGCCCTGTGCGAGGGTGCAGAGAGCCCGTTGTTGCGGAGCGGTTTCATTCTGTCATACTATTGGCCAATATTCGTTTGATGGAGGTCAAGTCCATGTCCGTCGAAATTCGCCAGATCCACCCCGTGTTCGTTGGCGAGGTCTCGGGCGTCGATCTCACCCGACCGCTGACACCGGATGAGGTGGCCCAGTTGGAAGCCGGCATGGATCGCTACGCGGTCCTCGTTTACCACGGCCAGGATATCACCGACGATCATCAGATCGCCTTCAGCCAGAATTTCGGCAAGCTGGAGGTGCCGGACCGGAAGTCCAACATCACCAAGGTCGAGGACCGGCGCCTGCGCGCGGAACTGGCCGATGTCTCCAATCTGAACAAGGAGAACAAGCCGCTCGGTCGCGACGACCGGCAGCGCATGTTCAACCTTGGCAACCAGCTCTGGCATTCGGACAGCTCGTTCCGCGCGATCCCGGCAAAATATTCGCTGCTCTCCGGCCGGCAGGTACCGAGCGAGGGCGGCAACACCGAATTTGCGGACATGCGCGCGGCCTACGATGCGCTCGACCAGAAAACCAAGGACCGGATCGAGGATCTGATCTGCGAGCATTCGCTGCTGTTCTCGCGCGGCCTGTTGGGCTTCGAGGAGTTGAACGAGGACGAGAAGAAGAACTTCACGCCGGTGCGCCAGCGGCTGGTGCGCACGCACCCGGTAACGGGCCGCAAGTCGCTCTATCTTTCCGCCCATGCCGGCAGCATCGTCGGCTGGCCGGTGCCGGAGGCACGCGCCCTGCTGCGCGACCTGACGGAGCACGCGACCCAGCGCGAATTCGTCTACAGCCACCAATGGCGCCAGCACGATCTGGTGCAATGGGACAACCGCCAGACCATGCACCGCGGCCGCCCGTTCGCAGACACCGAAGAAGTGCGGGACGTGCGCCGAACCACCGTCGCCGGCGATGCGCCGACGGTCGAACAGGCCCAGGCGGCCTAAAGGGAAGGAACCCCATCATGCCGTTAGACAGCGCCACCACGTATCAGCACATCACCGTGCACCCGATCGCCGGCACCATGGGCGCGGAAATCCGCGGTGCGAACCTCGCCGATCTCTCGGACGAGGTGTTTGCCGAGATCAAGGCGGCCTGGCTGGAACATCAGGTCGTGCTGTTCCGCGAACAGGATATCACACCCGAACAGCAGATCGCGTTCGCCCACCGCTTCGGCGATATCCACCACCACCCGTTCATGAAGGGGATGGACGACTATCCGGACATTTTGGAAATCGTGAAGGAGCCGTCCGACACCTACACCTTCGGCTCGGCTTGGCACACGGATCAGATGTTCAACCCGAAGCCGGCTATGGCGACCATGCTGTATGCCAAGGAAACGCCCAGCGCCGGTGGCGACACCATGTTCGCCAACATGTACGCCGCCTATGATGCGCTCAGCGATGGCATGAAGGCCATGCTGGCGGATGTGAAATCCTGGTGCGTCGGCAGCAAGCAGTCCAACCGCGCCTCGCGCTATGCCGCCAATGCGGCCATGGCCGGCAAGGTGAAAGACCCCGGCGACCTGCAAACCGAGAGCGCCCATCCGCTGATCCGCACGCACCCGGAAACCGGGCGCAAGGCGCTCTATATCGGCAGCCATGTGCAGAGCCTGGATGGCTTTACGGAAGCCGAAGCGGCGCCGTTGCTCAAATACCTGAAGGCGCACTCGATCCGGCCGGAATTCACCTGCCGGGTGAACTGGAAGCCGGGCACACTGACGCTGTGGGACAATCGCTGCGTCCAGCACTACGCCGTGCCGGATTATAACGAGCGCCGCCGCATGCACCGCATCACCATCTGCGGCGACGAGCCGTTCTGAGGTTCTGAGAGACGCGCCGCCTTGACTGCTGCCTACCAGACCTTGACCCTGGAACGCCGCGACCATGGCGTTGTGGTCGTCACCCTGAACCGCCCGGACCGGCTGAATGCCTTCGACGGCGTCATGCGCCACGAAATCCGGGCGATGGTGCAGCAGGTCGCTGCCGACCCGGCAGCGCGCTGTCTGGTGCTGACCGGCGCGGGCCGGGGTTTTTGTGCGGGTGCCGACCTTGCAGCCGACGACAAACGCCCCTGGCCGACCGGCCCGGCAGAGCCGCGCTTCGCCTGGTGTGTCGAACTGCTGGAAATGCCGAAGCCGACCATCGCCGCCATCAACGGTGCGGCGGCGGGCGGCGGCCTGGGGCTCGCGCTGCTGTGCGATATCCGCATTGCCAGCGACAAGGCAAGGCTGATCCCGGTCTGGCTGAAACGGGCGATCCAGCCGGATGACCTGGTCACCTGGACGCTGCCGAAAATGGTCGGCTATGCCCGCGCGATGGAGTGGCTCTATCTGGCCGACGACATTCCGCTGAATGACGCGCTGGCCGCCGGCGCCATCAACCGCATCGTGCCGGCAGACGTGCTGATGGACGAGGCTTTGGCCCTGGCCGAACGCCTGGCCAAAGGGCCGACCAAGCACATGGCCATGACGAAACAGGCGGTGCTGAAAGGCCTGAACCGCGAGCCCTATGATGCCGCCCTGTGGGAAAGCTGGAGTCAGGACCGGGCCCAGGAATCCGAGGACCGGGCGGAGGGTGTGCGCGCCTTCCTGGAAAAGCGCGAGCCCCGCTTTCACGGGCGGTAGCTTGAAGTTCCGTGCCGCGCGATTGCGGCGCACGACATCTCTGCGCATACTGTTTGCGCTTGCGACACTCGCCCTGTTGTACGGATAGGATCGCCGATGCCGACCGCCGCCGACGGTATTATCGCCATACCGGAGCTTGTCCGCGCCGACGCGCTGTTGCGCCACCGCATGCGCCATTTCACCGGCACGCTGTCGGTGACGGCAGGGGAGGCGCGCTGGTTTCTGCCTTTCCACGCCGGCCAGCCGGAGGAGGCCATTCCGGCTGGCACGATCCTTCGGCCCGCCGCCGTCGCCTTCAACGCGGCGCCGGAGGTCTGGCTGGTGCACTGGCGGCCAGTACCGACGCCGCCGCATCACGACCTGTTCGGGCTGGCCAAGGCGATGACGCTGCGGATCGACGGCGACATGACCGTGTTCATGCAACAGTTGCAGAATATCAAGGACGTGCTGGCGAAGCCGCGCGCCCTGTTTGCATAAAAATCAAACGGAGGGTACCCGCATGGGTTGGTTCGTCCATCACGTCAACATTCCCGCTTACAATGTGCGCGAGTCGGTCCGCTTCTACCAGACCGTGGCCGGCATGCAGGAATGCCCCTGGGTCTATCCCGATCCGGACCAGTCGGATACCGCGCCGCTGGATAACCGCGCCAGTATGGGCGAGCACAATCGTGGCGTTCATATCGTGACCGAACGGCCATTATTCGCGCACGAAAACGGGCTCATGCACAACCCGACCATCGGCGGCCATTTCGCCATCACGGTGGACGATCTGGGCGCCGTCAAGCGGCGGCTCGACCAGGCCGGTATCCAGTATGACGATGCCGGCGTCTATGCCATGGCCGACATGCACCAGGTTTATGTCTACGATCCGTCCTTCAATCTGGTGGAAATCAACCAGAATGTCGGCAAGCGTGCCGGGCCCGGGCCGGCGCCGGACGAGGAGCATGCCCGTTGCGATCAGCCGGGCGGCTGGTATCTGCATCACGTCAACATCGCCGCCGTGGACGTGCGCAAAACCGCGGCCTTCTATGGCGAAATTCTGGGCCTGCAGGAAAAGGCATTGCAGCGCCCGCCCGAGGCCGGCAATTTCCGCGCCGATCCGGAGGCGCTGGCGGTGTTCGGCTCCGAAAACCGCGGCCTGCACCTGATCCGGCCGGTGGCAAGTTGGGCCAAGGACAACGGCCTCGCGCACAACCCCAGCATCGGCGGCCATTTCGCCGTGACCGTGCCAGACCTGGACGCGCTGATGGCGCGGCTGGACGAGCTAGGCGTGCCCTATAGCGACGCCGGCAGCATCGCCATGCAGGGCTTCCGGCAGGTGTTCTGCTTCGATCCCGGCATGAATCTGGTGGAATTCAACGCGCCATGCTGAAGGGCAAAGGCTGATCCATGCCCGCCCATATCGAGCCCATCACCGGGCGCTACATCCACCTGACATTGGGCGGCAAGCCGCATCGGGTGTATTTCGAGGAAGCCGGGCCGGCCGATGGCATTCCGCTGGTTTGCCTGCACACTGCCGGCGCCGATAACAAGCAGTGGCGCCACCTGCTGACCGATGCGGACGTCACCAAGCATTACCGCGTGCTGGCCTTCGACATGCCCTGGCATGGCAAGTCGCTGCCGCCCGCAGGTTGGCGCGATAGCGGCGACTATGCGCTGACCGCCGCCAGCTATGCCGAACTGATCCGCGCGTTCTGTGCCGGGCTGGAGCTGCAAAGGCCGGTGGTCATGGGCTGTTCCATCGGCGGGCGGGTCGTCGTCTATCTGGCCATTCATCATGCGGCCGAATTCGGCGGCATGATCGGCCTGGAAGCGGCGGATTTCCAGCCGGAGGGCTGGTACGATCTGGAATGGCTCAACCGGCCGGATCTGGACGGCGGCAACGTCGCCGCCGCCGTGGTCAGCGGCCTGATCGCGCCGACCGCACCGGAGGAATACCGGTGGGAGACGCTGTGGGGCTACATGCAGGGCGGGCCCGGCATCTTCAAGGGCGACCTGCATTTCTATCGTGTCGACGGGGATTTCCGGGACGACACCCACAGGATCGACCCCGCCACCTGCCCGCTGTACCTGCTGACGGGAGAATACGATTTTTCCTGCTCGCCGGCGGATACGCGGCAAACCGCAGCGAAGATCACGGGCGGGCCGCAGGTGGTGGAGATGAAGGGCCTCGGCCATTTCCCGATGAGCGAGGATCCGACGCGCTTCCGCGAATACATCCTGCCGGTGCTGGAGGATGTGAGGGCAAAACGGCGCTAGTGTTCGCTCTGGCGCCGGCCGGGCGGCGGCGGTACTGTTGCGCCAGAAATTCCGGTCGGACTCCGCCGTTACCGTTGCCAAGAGGTTATGTTCGCCGATGCCGTATGATCTGATAGATGTGAAACCGGTTGCCGGTGCGCTGGGTGCCGAGGTATTTGGCGTCGATCTTTCCCGCCCGGTGTCTAATTCCGTGGCAAATGAAATCCAGCAGGCATTCGCCGATCACCTGGTGCTGTTCTTCCGTGACCAGAAGCTGGACGAGGATGCGCTGTTGCGCGTTTCCGCCATGTTCGGCACGCCGAACGAATATCCCTTTGCCAAGGGGCTGGAAAGCCATCCGAAGATCACGCCGCTGGTGAAGAATCCGGAGGACCGGGCGAATTTCGGCGGCGGCGCTTTCCACGCCGATACGACCTATCTGGAGAATGTGCCGGCCGCGACCGCGCTCTATGGCCTGGAAATTCCGTCGGCCGGCGGCGATACGCTGTTTGCCAACATGTACATGGCCTACGAAACCCTTTCGGATGGCATGAAACGCCTGATCGACCCGCTAACCGGCGTTTCCAGCGCCGGCGCCGGCCGCGTCGGCGACCGCAAGAAGCTGATGAACGCCAACTCGAAAAGCATCCAGCTGCAAAACCTGGACAAACTGGCGATGGAGGCGGAACACCCGGCGGTGCGCGTGCACGAGAAGACCGGACGCAAGGCGCTGTTCGTGAACTACATCCACACGCTGAAATTCAAGGGCTGGACGGAGGCGGAAAGCGAGCCGGTGCTGCAATACCTGTTCAAACACCTGCGCCGGCCGGAATTCACCTGCCGCCTGCGCTGGCAGCCCGGCACGCTGGCGGTCTGGGACAATCTCGCCAGCCAGCACTACCCGATCAACGATTATGACGGACACCGCCGCGTCATGTGGCGGGTCACCCTGGAAGCCGCCTGACGGCCAATCCGAACCGGTAGGAAACACGCCCATGACCGAACTCAACAACCCCCGCATCATGATCGTCGGCGCTGGCGCCGTCGGCGCCTATGTCGGCGGCAATCTCGCCCAGCAGGGCCTGGACGTCTCGTTCTTCGATGCCTGGCCGGCCCATGTGGAGAAGATGCGGACGGACGGCATCCAGTTGGAAGGCACGACGCCGGAGGAATGCTTCACCGTGCCGGTCAAGGCCTATCACCTGACGGAGCTGCAGGGCCTGAAGCGCGAACGGCCGATCGACATCGCCTTCATTTGCGTCAAGTCCTACGACACCGCCTGGGCCACCATGCTGATCAAGGATTATCTGGCGCCGACCGGCTGCGTCGTCTCGCTGCAGAACTGCATGAACGAGGAAACTATCGCGGGCATTGTCGGCTGGGGCAAGACGCTCGGCTGCATCGCCGCGAAGATCGTCGTGGAACTGGTCGGGCCTGGCCATGTCATCCGCCGCATCGCCAAGGGCGGGGCGGAACATACGGTGTTCCGCGCCGGTGAGGCTACTTGCGTGATCACACCCCGGCTGGAGATGCTGGTCGGCTGGCTTTCCAAAATCGACAGCGCCAAGGCGACCACCAACTTGTGGGGCGAGCGCTGGTCGAAGCTGGTGGCCAACGCCATGGGCAACGGCGTCAGCGCCTCCACCGGCATGAGCATCAAGGAATACATGGTGCAGGAGCCGGCGCGGCACCTGTCGATCCGCATCGCCGGCGAGGCGGTGAAGGTTGGCCAGGCGCTCGGCTACGCGCTGGAGGAGATCAACGGCTTTGTGCCGGAGGTCTGGGTGAAGGCGGGGGAGGAGTTGGAAAGCGGCGCAAACGATGCCCCGAACTTCCGCGCGGTCGAGGACAAGCTGCTGGCCTCTGCCGCCAAGGCGAAGGAGGGCGCGCGTCCCTCCATGGGGCAGGACATGCTGAAGGGCCGGCGCACCGAGATCGAGTTCATCAACGGATTGGTGGCGGATAAGGGCAAGGAAATCGGCATCGCCACCCCGGCCAATTCGAAACTGGTCGAGGCCGTGACGCTGGTCGAAACCGGCCAGGCCCCGGTGGGCATCGAGCGGCTGTTGTAGCCCCTACTCCTCTATCACCGCCACGGCGCGGGTCCAGCCGGCGGAACCCGCCTCGACTTTGACGGGGAAGCAGATCACCTCGAAGCCGGCATCCGGCAGCCGGTCCAGCCGCCAGAGCTTTTCCAGGTGGCAATAGCCGATGTCGCGGCCGGCGCGGTGGCCCTCCCAGATCAGGTCGGCCGAGCCGCCGGCCTTGATCCGCTCGCGCGTGTGGCTGAAGGGTGCGTCCCAGCTCCAGCCATCCGTGCCGGTGACGCGCACGCCCTGGTCCAGCAGCCAGCGGGTCGCGGCCTTGCCGACGCCGCAGCCGCGGTCGATGAAGCCGTCCTCGCCGAAATGGGTGCCGGCGCCGGTGTTCACCAGCACGATATCCAGCGGCTGCAGGTCGTGGCCGATGCGCTGCAACTCCGCCTGCACATCCGCCGGCGTCGCGACGTAGCCATCCTCGAAATGCCGGAAATCCAGCTTCACCGCCGGCCGGTAGCACCAGTCGAGCGAGACCTGGTCGATGGTGGCGGACGGTTCGCCGCCCGGTGTGATCGCCTCGTTCATGCGGCTGAAGAAATGATAGGGCGCGTCCAGATGCGTGCCGTTGTGGGTGGAGAGCGTGACATTCTCCACCGCTGCGTATTCGCCCTCCGGCAGGTCCTCGACGCGCACGCCCATGTATTCCGCCATTTGCGGCGCGGTATCGTGATGGGTCTTGTAGTCGATCTTCGGCCGCATGTGCGGCGGGTCGCAAACAATCCGGTTGGTGAGCGGAATGGAAATGTCGATCAATCGGCGGGTCATGGCGTATCCTAGCTTCTCAAGGCATTGCGAATTGGTTTAAGCCGAAGTGTCGCCCGCGATCGGCAGCGGTGCAACGGTCAACGCACGGGAGAAACAGCGCCATGACGACAGCATCGAGCGGCCACGTCGCCGTGATCGGCGCCGGCATCGTCGGCATCTGCACCGCCGCCTATCTGCAGCGGGCCGGCTTCGCGGTGACGCTGGTCGATCCGGAGGAGCCAGGGACGATGACCAGCTACGGCAATGCCGGCTCTATCTCGGCGCACAGTGTGACGCCGATGGCGCTGCCCGGCATCTGGAAGAAGGTGCCGCGTTGGCTGCTGGACCCGCTGGGACCGCTCGCCATCCGCCCCGGCTATGCGCTGAAGGCGGCGCCGTGGCTGATGAAGTTCATGGCCGCGGCCAAGACCTATGAGCAACAGGCGGAAGCGCTGGCCGCACTTTATCGGCCGGTGCGGGAATCCTACCTGGCGCTGACCGGCGACGCCGGCGCGGACCGTCTGCTGAAGCAGACCGGCTCGCTCGCCGTCTATGAGACCGAGGCGGCTTTTCAGGGCGATGCGATGATGCGCGATCTCATTCGCCGTCACGGGCACAAGGTGGAGGAGTTGAACGGCGACGAACTGCGCCAGCTGGAGCCGGCACTGGGGCCGCAGTTCATTCACGCCACCTACTACCCGGACAGCACGCACTGCCGCAATCCGGGCGAGCTTTGCCGGCTGCTGGCGCAAATGGTCTTCGATGCCGGTGGACAGCATTTGCGGGCCAAGGTGGCGGGCTTCGAGACTGGAGCGGATGGCGTCGCGGCGTTGCGCACCGCCGACGGCGGGCGCCATGCGTTCGACCATTTCGTGATCGCCGCCGGGGCCTGGTCGCATCGCCTCTCCGCCGGTCTGGGCGAGCCGTTTCCGCTCGAAAGCGAGCGCGGCTATCACATTTCCTTGCCGCATGCGGGTTTCGAGACCAGCCGCCCGATCAGCTTCGGTGAGCGTAAGTTCATGTGCACGACCATGGAGCCGGGCCTGCGCCTCGCCGGGACCGTCGAGTTTGCCGGGCTGGAGGCGGAACCGAACTGGGGCCGGGCCGACAGGTTGGTGCAGCATGCGCGGGACGTGTTCCGCACTGTCGACACGTCGGACGCCCAGCCCTGGATGGGCCAGCGCCCGGCGACGCCGGACTCGCTGCCGGTAATCGGTGGCTCGAAAAAGCACCGGAACGTCGCCTACGCCTTCGGCCACGGCCATCTGGGCCTGACCGGCGGCGCGATCACCGGCCAGCACATCGCCAGCGTCCTCGCGGGACAAGAGCCGGAGATCGACCTTTCGCCCTTCGCGATCGACCGCTATGCCCGCTGAGCCCTAATCCAGCAGCAGCCCCACCAGCAAGCCGGCCGCTGCTGCCGCGGCAAGCCACCAGGTGGAGAAGCCGCCGGCCTTGCGTTCCAGCGCCCGCTGGCTGAGCGCGTCCGCCTGTTTCACCAGATGCGGGATCCGTTCCAGCGTGGCGAAGGCTTCGTGCAGGCCGTTGGCCAGCCGGGCGTCAGGGCCGCGGTTCTGGATCATCCAGTCTTCGACCAGTGGCTGGGCGATGGTCCACATGTTCACGGTATCATCCAGGTTCCGCCCCAGCCCCTCGGCCATCAGCATGGTTTTCTGCAGCAGCAGCAGCGAGGGCTGGGCCGGCATGTCGAACTGCGCCGTTACCTGTAACAGTTGCAACAGCAGCCGCGCCATGGAGATTTCGGCAATCGGCCGCCCCAGGATCGGCTCGCCAACCGCCCGCAGCGCCTGGGCGAACAGGGCGGGGTCTTCGTCGCGGGGCAGATAGCCGGCACGGACATGGGCTTCTGCCACCAGCCGGTAATCCCGGCGCAGGAAGCCGACCAGCACATCCGCCATGAAGTCCTGACCGGCGGCGTCCAAGCGGCCCATGATCCCGAAATCAACGACACTCAGTCCGCCATCCCGCCGCACGAACACATTGCCGGGGTGCATGTCCGCATGGAAAAAGCCGTCGACGAACACCTGACGGAAGAACACTTCGGCAGCGATGGCCATGATCCGTTGCGTGTCGTGACCGGCCGCCCGGATGGCAGCGGCATCGTCGATGCGCAGCCCTTCGACCCGTTCCAGCGTCAGCACCCGCCGGCCGGTGCGTTGCCAGTCAACGGCTGGCACGTGAAAGCCCGGATGATCGGCGAAGTTCTCCGCCAGTTCGGCCGCCGCCGCGGCTTCCAGCCGAAGGTCCAGTTCCACATGCACGGAGCGGGCGAACACGGCCACCACCTCGCGCGGGCGGAAGCGGCGGGCGAATGGGAACAGCGCGTAGACCAGCCAGGCCATCCAGGCGAACAAAGACAGATCGCGCTCGAACTGCCGCTCGACGCCGGGCCGCAAGACCTTGACCGCAACCGGCTCGCCCTCGGTCGTCACGGCAAAATGCACTTGGGCAATGGACGCGGCGGCCACCGGGGCCGTAGAGAATTCAGTGAATCGTGTGGATAACTCGACTCCCAACGCCTGTGACACAACGGCGGATGCGCCGTCGAATGGCGGCAGGCGGTCCTGAAGCGTGGCTAGGTCGTGCGCCACCTCCTCCCCCAGGATATCGCCGCGGGTCGATAGCGCTTGGCCCAGCTTGATGAAAGTCGGGCCAAGGCGCTGCAAAGCCTGGGCCAGCCGCTCCCCCGGACGGTCGGACAGGCTGCCGTCGCGCCGGCGCAGTGCACGCAACGGGCCGCGGACCACCGGGCTGTCCCCCATCAATTGCGGCCAGAACAGGGCGTTGTAGCGCGCCAGAACCCAAAGAATCCGGGCAATGCGCAGCGGGTGGAGCAGGAGGCGGACCATCGGTGCGCGTCAGGCCGGCTTGCGGCCGCGATGGACGGCGACAATGCCGCCAGACCAGCTTTCGTACCCAACGGCTGCGAAGCCGGCGCGGCGCATCATGGCGGCAAGCCCTTCCTGATCCGGAAATTGCCGAATGCTTTCGGCCAGATAGCGGTAGGATTCCTCATCGCGGGCGACGATCCTGCCGATTTTCGGGAGCACGCTGAACGAATAGGCGTCATAGAGACGATCGAGCCCAGGCACGATGACCTTGCTGAACTCCAGGCAGAAAAAGCGACCGCCCGGGCGCAGCACGCGCAGGATTTCTGCAAGCGCCGCTTGCGGACGGGTGACATTGCGCAGGCCGAAAGCGATGCAGCAGGAATCCATCGTATTGTCGCCGAACGGCAGCGCCTCCGCGTCGCCAACCGACCATTCGATTCCTTCGATCCGGCCGCGGTCCAGCCCCCGGTCGCGGCCGACGCCGACCATGGCCTCGTTGATATCGCAAACCACGACATCGGCTTCGCTGGCTTCGATGATGCGGAAGGCGATGTCGCCGGTACCGCCAGCCAGGTCGAGTACGGTCTCGCCCGGCCGCGGGTTGATGCGCCGCACCAGCCGGTCCTTCCACAGCCTGTGGACACCGCCGCTCATCAGGTCGTTCATCAGGTCGTAGCGTTGCGCCACGGACGAGAAAACCCCGCGGACCAGGCCGGACTTCTCGTCCTCGTCGACGTCGCGGAACCCGAAATGCGTCTTGGCCATGGCTGCGGATAATCCTGGGGATGAACTGTGAATGGAGCATAGCTAAGGCACAAATCCTCGGCTAGCATCCCCCTTATGCCTGAATTGCCGGAAGTCGAGACCACCCGCCGCGGGCTGGCGCGGGTACTGGAAGGGGCCCTGATCGCCAGTGTCGCGGTGCGCCGCCGCGACTTGCGCTGGCCGTTGCCGGTAGAATTGGAGGCGCATCTGGAAGGCCGGCGCGTGCTGCGGCTGGACCGGCGGGCCAAGTACATCCTGGTGCACCTGGACGATGGCGGCGTCTGGCTGATCCATCTGGGCATGTCCGGCCGGCTGATTGTCGAGCCGGCGGGGCACAACGCCGAAAGCCGGCGGGGTGCGCCGCATGTGCATGTGGTGGTGACGACGGCGGCAGGCGATACCGTGCTCTATCAGGACGCCCGCCGGTTCGGCTCGATGGACTGGATGGCCGATGCGGCGGCATTGGCCGAGCATCCGCGCCTGAAAACGCTGGGAATCGAGCCGCTGTCGGATGCGTTGACCGGGCCGGCGCTGCAACGTCTGTTCGCCGGCCGGCGAACGCCGCTGAAGGCCGCGCTGCTGGACCAGCGGCTGATTGCCGGGCTGGGCAACATCTATGTCTGCGAGGCGCTTTACCGCGGCCATCTCTCGCCATTCCGTGCCGCCGGCAGCCTGTCCGATGCCGAGGCCGGCGCCCTGGCGCACGAAATCCGCGCGACGCTGCAAGACGCGGTTGCGGCCGGCGGCTCCTCGCTGCGGGATTATGTGCAGACCGATGGTGAGTTGGGATATTTTCAATGCAAATGGCAAGTTTACGGAAAGGAAGGAAAGTCATGCTCCTGCCATCCCGATGCTCGGATAATCCGGCAGGTGCAGGGTGGCCGGTCCACTTTCTATTGCCCGTCCTGCCAAGTCTGACCTAGAAAGCCTCCGCCGCCTTGCTGCGGCATCAGATTGCCAACCGAATGAGCCCTCTTAAGGAGCGTTTCCCATGGCCTATGAGATGATTGCCGTCGAAACCCATGGCCGTGTCGGCCTGATCCGGCTGGACCGCCCCAAGGCGCTGAACGCGCTCTGCGCGCAGTTGATCACCGAGCTGGAAGACGCGATCAACCGGTTCGAGGCGGACGAGGCGATCGGCTGCCTGGTACTGACTGGCTCGGAGAAGGCCTTCGCCGCCGGCGCGGACATCAAGGAAATGTCCTCAAAAGGTTATATGGACGTTTATATGGCCGACTTCATCACCGTCGGCTGGGAGCGCGTGTCGAAGACCCGCAAGCCGGTGATCGCCGCGGTGGCCGGCTATGCGCTGGGCGGCGGCTGCGAGATCGCGATGATGTGCGACATGATCATTTGCGCCGAAAACGCCAAGTTCGGCCAGCCGGAGATCAACCTCGGCACCATTCCCGGCGGTGGCGGCACCCAGCGCCTGCCGCGCTTCATCGGCAAATCCAAGGCCATGGATATGTGCCTGACCGGCCGGATGATGGGTGCGGACGAGGCGGAACGCTGCGGCCTCGTCACCCGTGTCGTGCCCGTGGACAAGCTGATGGAGGAAACGATGGCGGTGGCCGAGACCATCGCCGACAAGTCGCTGCCGATCGCCATGATCTGCAAAGAAAGCGTCAATCGCGCCTTCGAGACGACGCTGGCGGAAGGCGTACGGTTCGAGCGCCGCCTGTTCCATTCCACGTTTGCGACCGAGGACAAGACGGAAGGCATGGCCGCCTTCGTCGAAAAGCGCGCGCCGGCCTTCCAGCACCGCTGAACGGCGGCAAGCGGCAATTTACCCGGGTTGTCGGGGCGGTTTCGGCCGCGCTGGCGCTTGACCTCTGCAACGCAAGCCCGTATAAGCCGCGATCTTCCAACAATCGGCGGCAAGGGATAGCCATGGCCAATTCTCCGCAAGCACGCAAGCGCGTGCGCCAGACGGCGCGTCGGACCGCCGTCAACCGGGCTCGCGTTAGCCAGTACCGGACTTATGTGAAAAAGGTGGAAAGCGCGATCCAGGCGGGTGATCCCGCTGCCGCGCGCGAGGCATTCCGCGAGGCACAGCCCGTGCTGATGAGCGGCGTGAACAAGGGAATCGTTCACAAAAACACGGTTGCGCGAAAGATCTCGCGCCTTAACCGCCGCATCAAGGCAATCGGCTGAACGTTCAGCTGGATTAGCACCGCGTGAAGGTGCCGGCCCCAGTTCCCTGGGGCCGGCATTTTCTATTTTAGGTGGTGCGTTTAGTCATTTTTGTTGAGTCTTTGTCCGAATGCGGCCGGATGGCGGCTGTGTCAGACGCCCGGTTGGGTCAAGTGTTTTTTTTCCGGCAGCGTCGGTTTTGAGCGTTGTGTTTTCCAGCATCTAAAGGTTACAGTCTGCTTGCTGGATCGGTTTGGTCTAGTAAAAATAATTAACAAATATAGAAATAGGCGGTGCGGGATGCAGTGTAGACACTCGCAATTCAAAGGTTTGCAAGAAATGGCTCAGGGCAGCAGTCAAAATCCAGCAAAGTATGTCGGGCGCTGCATCTAGCATTAATTCGCTTGTTTGATCTGACTATTATAGTTTTCTGTGTAGCCAACTTTAAAGGCTGTGGGAGATAATAAACCTATGTCGAATGAAACCACTGTTCCCGAATGTTCAGCGCAGGCCGTATGGGAGTCGGTCCGCAACGACGAACAGGCTCATATTATCGACGTGCGCACCGCAGCCGAGTGGGCGCAGGTGGGTGCGCCGGATCTGGGGAATTTGGCGCATAAGTTGCATTTCGTATCCTGGCAGTTCGCCCCGGATATGCGGGTCAATGCGAACTTTCTGGTGGACCTAGCAGCGGAAAAAATTCCTGCCAATGCGAAACTGTACTTCCTGTGCCGGTCCGGCGTTCGATCGCTGGCGGCAGCGAGGGCCGCGGCTGCCGCAGGCTATGCGGCGACGGTGAACATCGCGGAAGGGTTTGAGGGCGTTGCGGGGCCCGATGGCCGCCGCCATGGCGGCTGGCTCGGTGCCGGGCTGCCGGCTGCGCCGCACATTGCGGAGGGCCAGTCGTGATGGACGAAATCGATACGACCGTACAGGATCAGCCCGACACCCGGCCGGCCCAGTGGCAACGGATCCGCGGCAAATTGCGGGCCGAGTTCGGCGAAGGCGTGTTCCGCAGCTGGCTGAAGCCGATGGCCCTGGCGGATGAGGATGGCGATTCCGTTACCATCGCAGTGCCGACGCGGTTCATGCGCGACCGGGTCAACGCCCTTTATGGCGACCGTTTGCGGGCGCTCTGGGCCGCAGAGGATGTGCAGACCGTCACCGTTATCGTCGCGTCCGGATTGCCGGCCCGGCCGAAGGCGGCCGATGCAGCGTGCGCGCAAGCCGAGGTGCCGGTGGAGCCCGTGCCGTCCGACGATCTCCCGGATGGCGTCGATGCTGCGGCTCCGGCGGACGAATGGGTCAACACCATCGGGGCCCCGCTGGACCATCGGCTGACGTTCGACAATTTCGTCGTTGGTAAGCCGAACCAGTTTGCTCACGCCGCGTGCCGGCGCGTTGCCGACGCCAGCGAGGTGGCCTTCAATCCGCTGTTCCTCTATGGCCCGGTCGGCATGGGCAAGACGCACCTGATGCATGCCATCGCCTGGCACATCCGCCAGCGCGACCCGCAGCGCCGGGTGCTCTACATTTCCGCCGAGACCTTCATGTACCAGTTCATCCGGGCGGTGCGGTTCCGGGATACGGTGGCGTTCAAGGAGCAGCTCCGCTCGGTCGATGTGCTGATGGTGGATGACGTGCAATTCATCTGCGGCCGCGAGTCGACCCAGGAAGAATTCTTCCACACCTTCAACGCCCTGGTGGATCAGAACCGCCAGATCGTCATCAGCGCCGACAAATCCCCCTCCGACCTGGAAGGGCTGGAGGAAAGGCTGCGCTCGCGCCTCGGCTGGGGGTTGGTCGCCGACCTGCACCCCACCGACTACGAGCTGCGGCTGTCGATTCTGGAGGCCAAGGCGGACCAGATGGGATTCATGATCCCGAAATCCGTGATGGAATTCCTGGCGCATCGCATCTCCACCAGCGTGCGCGAGCTGGAAGGCGCGCTGAACCGGCTGGTAGCCCATGCTGAACTGGTTGGCCGCGAGCTAACGGTGGAAGCAACGCAGGAGTTGCTGCGCGACGTGCTGCGCGCCAACGACCGCCGCGTGACCATCGACGATATCCAGCGCCGGGTGGCGGAGCACTACAACATCCGCTTGGCCGATATGTCCTCGCCCCGGCGTGCGCGTGCGGTCGCACGGCCCCGGCAGATCGCCATGTATCTGGCCAAGCAGTTGACCACGCGGTCCCTGCCGGAAATCGGCCGCAAGTTCGGCGGCCGCGACCACACGACGGTCATGCATGCCGTGCGCAAGGTGGACGAGTTGCAGACCAGCGACCGGGGCTTGCAGGAGGATATCGAACTGCTGCGCCGTATGCTGGGCGGCTGATCCGGCGCGGCGCGGCCGTGTTTATCCCCGCCGGCGACGCTGGGGCCCGGCCTCAGGGCTGCGGAGTTTGACGGTCGGACGGAGGCGGTCCGAGGGCTCAGGCGTTTTTGATCGTCAGGCCGGCATCTACCGGCAGAACCGCGCCATTGATGTAGCTGGCCGCCGGCAGAACCAGACTCAAGGTTACGTGCGCCACCTCCTCCGGGTCGGCATAACGGGCGTTGGGAATGCGCCGGCGCGCGAATTTCTGTTTGGCTTCTTCCGGGTATTTCTCGGTCATGCCGGTGCGGATGGCGCCGGGGCAGATGCAGTTGACCGTGATCCCTTCCTTGCCCAGTTCCACCGCAAGGCTGCGGGTTAACCCGATCACTGCGTGCTTTGTCGAGGTGTAGGGGCTGATGCCGGGAGTCGCTCCCAGCCCCTCGGTCGAGGCGATGTTGACCACACGGCCGCCGTCTGCTGACCGGCGCAGGAACGGCAGGGCGGCGCGGATGGTGTAGGTGTGGGCGGTGATGTTCACCGCCACCGCCCGCTGCCAGCGCTCCTCGTAATCCGCCGCATCGATGGGCGAATGGACGGAGACGCCGGCATTGTTCACCAGGATGTCTAGCCCGCCGAACCGCCCGGCGATCTCGCCTACCGCCTGCTGCACCGCGGCCCGGTCGGCCACGTCCAGCGTCCAGGCGCCGGCAGAGCCGCCCGCCTCGCGGATGGCCGCGGCGGTGGCCTCCGCCGTTTCCCCATTGACGTCGCAACAGGCAACATGCGCGCCCTCGTCCGCAAACAGATAGGCCGTCGCGCGGCCCATGCCGGAGCCGGCACCCGTGACCAGGGCCACCTTGTCACTGATGGAGCGGGAGAGTTTGGAAAGCCGGGGCATGGGGTTTCCTCTTGAAACATGGTATTGCGCGTTTGTGGCAGCTTAACCGTCTGATTCCGGTGACGCCAAGCGTCCGTGCACCAGGCGCATGGTCTGATCGCCTGTTGCGGGTGGGCCGTTAGGCGGAAACAGACAGGCCGGCGCGGACAGGGAGAGGCAGGCCCATGCTAGAGCAATGGTCGACGGCGGGCCTGTTGGCTGCGTTCGCGCTTGCCGCGCTGGCAGTGCTGGCTGGCGGTGTGCGCATGACCGGGCTGGCGGATCGGCTGGCAGACCGAACCGGCCTTGGCGAAGCCATTACGGGGGCCGTGCTGCTGGGGGCCGCCACATCACTCAGCGGTACGGTTGTCTCCGTCACATCTGCGTTCGACGGGCACGCCTCGCTGGCCTATTCCAACAGTATCGGCGGCATCGCCGCGCAGACCGCCTTTCTTGCCATTGCGGACCTCACCTACCGCAAGGCCAACCTGGAACACGCTGCGGCGGAGTTGGCCAACGTGTTTCAGGCGGTGGTGCTGATTGCGCTGCTGACCTTGCCACTGGTCGCATTCAGCTTGCCTGAATACACGCTGTTTGCCGTTCATCCCGTGTCTTTGATCATTCCGGCGATTTACGTTTGTGCGCTGCTGGCAACAAAAGCATTGCGCAAGGCGCCGATGTGGCGGCCGGTCGCGACGCTGGAAACTCGTACCGATACGGTAGAACGCGAGGATGCCGGCTCCCGCGCCCAGAGCACCGCGCGGCTGTTCGCGTATTTTGCCCTGCTTCTGGCCGTCATGAGCATAGCGGGCTGGGTGATTGCCAAGACTGCGGCGGAAGTCAGTGGCCGCATGGCATTGCCGGAATCGCTGGTGGGCGCGATGGCGACGGCCGTGGTCACCTCCCTGCCCGAACTCGTCACCACGATTGCCGCGGTGCGCCGCGGCGCTCTGCAACTGGCTGTCGGCGGCATTATCGGCGGCAACACATTCGACACGCTGTTTCTGACCGCTGCCGATATCTCCTACCGCGACGGTTCGCTGTATCACGCCATCGGCCCGGGGGATTTCTTCTGGAATGCCACCGGCATTCTAATGACTGCCGTGCTGCTGGGTGGACTGATCCTGCGTCAGCGCATGGGGCCGGGCCGGATTGGTATGGAGAGCCTGATGCTTCTCATCATCTATGCAGGCGCGGTGGCGTTGCAGATGGCGGCCGGCGTGGATTGAAGGGCGCGACACCGATTCGCAGGGGATCGGTACGCATTGGCGCATAGGCGCCGGGTCGCAATGGTGTGATACTTTGGTTCAAGGCCCGGTATCCGGGCATGCCGTCCATTGGACCGAAGGAGCAGACAATGGCAACAGTCTCACCCAAACAGGCCGCGGCCGCCGAACATTTCGACGTTCTGATCGTTGGCGCCGGCATTTCCGGCATCGGCGCCGCCTATTATCTGCGCCAGAACAACCCGGACACCGGCTTTGTCATCCTGGAGGCGGAGGAAAGCTTCGGCGGCACTTGGTGGACGCACCGCTACCCCGGCATTCGCTCCGACAGCGACTTGCACACCTTCGGCTACGGCTTCAAGCCCTGGGTCGGCCCGCCGATCGCCACGGCAGAGGAAATCCTGAGCTATATGGGCGAGGTGATCGAGGAAAACGGCCTCGACCCGCACATCCGCTATCGCCACAAGATTACGAACGCGGACTGGTCCTACGCCGACAGCCTTTGGACCGTGACGGCGCAGAATCTGGAGACCGGCGAGAGCCGGCAGTTCACCTGCAACTTCCTCTACATGTGCCAGGGCTACTACCGTCACAACCAGGGCTATATGCCGGATTGGGACGGGGTCGAGGATTTCAAGGGCACGCTCGTCCATTCCGAGGAATGGCCGGAGGAAGGCCTGGACTATGCAGGCAAGAACGTTCTCGTCATCGGCTCCGGCGCCAGTGCGGCCACCATTGTGCCGGCCATGGCAGGCGTCGCCAAGCACGTGACCATGCTGCAGCGCTCCCCCACTTTTTTCCGCATCGGCCGCAACGCGATCGAGATTGCGGAGGAGTTGCGCACCCTGCAGATGGACGAGGAAATCGTCCACGAAGTTACGCGCCGCAAGATCATGTACGAGCAGGCGGCCTTCACGGAGCTGTGCCAGAAGAAGCCCGACGCGGCGAAGAAAATGCTGCTGGACAATGTGCGCAGCGCGCTCGGCCCTGACTATGACGTGGATACGCACTTCACGCCCAGCTACCGCCCCTGGCGCCAGCGCATCGCCTTCGTGCCGGACGGCGACCTGTTCCAGGGCATCAAACAGGGTCAGGCCTCGGTCGTCACCGACGAGATCGACTGCTTCGTCGAGAACGGCGTTCGGTTGAAATCCGGCCAAGTACTGGAAGCCGACCTGATCATCGCGTCCACCGGCTTCAACATGAGCATTATGGGCGACATCGCCTTCACCATCGACGGCAAGCCGCTCGACTGGCACGACACCGTCACCTATCGCGGCACCATGTTCACCGGCGTGCCGAACCTGGCCTGGGTGTTCGGCTATTTCCGGGCGAGTTGGACCTTGCGCAGCGAGCTGGTCGCCGCCTTTGTCTGCCGCCTGCTGAACCATATGCAGGAGACGGGCGCCTCCAGCGTCGAGGTGGCACTGCGCGAGCAAGACAGGGACATGCCGATCCTCGACTGGTGGGATCCGAACGACTTCAACCCGCACTACCTGGAACGCGCCGTGCCGTTCCTGCCGCGCCGTGGCGACAAGCGGGAATGGCAGCATACCCAGGACTATTGGCGCGAGAAGGACGAATTCCCGGCCATCGACCTGGACGGAGCCGAGTTCGTCTACCGCCGGGCCGAACGGTCCAACATCGCGGCGGAATAGACCGGCACCACCGGCCCAAGCCTTGCGGTTTGGGCCGGGCCTGCCCGTTTCTGCGGCACAAAGGGCGCGTCTCGCCTTGCTTCGCACTTAACAAAGGCCGGATTTCCGCGTAATCAGTCGCCGGATTGTTCCCTCGCCCATTACAGGAGAGCGCCCTTGAGCGCATCGGTTCCCATCGTCCGCACCGTCGCGGAACTGCGCGCGCAGGTTGGCGGCTGGAATGCCGCGGGCGAGACCGTCGGGCTGATCCCAACCATGGGCGCGTTGCACGCCGGCCATCTGAGCCTGGTGGAGGCCGCACTGGCCCGCTACAGCCGGGCGGTGGCGACCCTGTTCGTCAACCCGAAGCAGTTCAACGACCCTGCCGATTACGCCAAATATCCGCGGACCGAGGATAGCGACGCGGAGAAGCTGGCGGCCGCGGGCGCCCACCTGCTCTATTGCCCCTATCCGAAAGAAATGTATCCGGACGGCTTCTCCACCAATGTTAGCGTTACCGGTGTGAGCGAAGGGCTGTGCGGCGCAGCCCGGCCCGGCCATTTCGATGGCGTTGCCACGGTTTGCTCCAAGCTGTTCCTGCAATCCGGCGCGGACGGGGCGTTTTTCGGCGAGAAAGATTTCCAGCAATTGAAGGTGGTGCAGCGCTTCGTTGCCGATCTCAATATCCCCATCGCCATCCATCCGTGTGCAACGGTGCGCGATCCGGATGGTTTGGCGCTGTCGTCGCGCAACCAGCACCTTTCGCCCGAACAGCGGGCGATTGCGCCCGCCATGATAGCGGCCATGTGCCAAGCTGCCAGCCAGATCGCCGCCGGCGAGGCCCCGGCGGACGCGTTGGCCGCCGCGCGCGACGCGATCCTCGCCGCCGGCTATGACCGCATCGACTATCTGGAAGCCCGCCGCGAGGCCGACCTTTCGCTGGATTTTAGGCCGGGCGAGCCGGCGCGCATCTTCGCTGCCGCCTTTCTGGGCGAGACGCGATTGATCGACAATGTCCGTATTGGATGACGCTCCCGGCTGCTCATACGCCGTGGCTGCACCCTCTGGTGCCCCCAAGGTTTGACCTGTAGGCTTTTGGGTCTGTAGGTTTTCCGCGGAACCAGCGCGAGCGCAGCCATGCCGACGACCCTGTTCACATCCACCGCCTGCACAGGGCATCAGCCGATGGAGGGCCATCCGGAGCGTCCTGCCCGGCTGGAGGCGGTCTGGCAGGCGCTGGACGCCCCCGGCTTTGCCGCACTGGACCGCCGCGTGCCCCGGGCTGCCAGCGATGACGATTTCACGCTGATCCACCCGCGGCGCTATGTGGAGGCGATCATCGCCAATGCACCGGCGGAAGGGCTGGTGATGCTGGACGGCGACACGGCCATGTCCCCCGGCTCTCTGGAGGCGGCGCGGCGCGCCACCGGCGCCATGCTCGACGCGGTCGACCTGGTGTTGGCGGAGGCGGGCACCAACGCCTTCTGCGCCGTGCGGCCGCCCGGCCACCATGCGGAGCCGGACCGGCCCATGGGCTTCTGCCTGTTCAACAGCATCGCCATCGCCGCCCGCCATGCGCAAGACCGGCATGGACTGGGCCGCGTCGCCGTCGTCGATTTTGACGTCCACCATGGCAATGGCACCCAGGCCGCATTCTGGAACGAACCAAGCCTGTTCTATGCTTCCACCCACCAGATGCCGCTATTCCCCGGCACCGGCCGCGCGTCGGAGCGCGGTGCGAATGGTGAGAACATCGTTAACGTGCCGTTGCCGCCGGGCGCAGGCAGCGCTGCCTTCCGCGAGGCGATCGGCAAGGGCGTGCTGCCAGCGCTGCGCCGGTTCGAGCCGGAACTGATTCTGGTGTCCGCCGGCTTCGATGCCCATGCCCGCGACCCGCTGGCCAATCTCACGCTGCAGACGGAGGATTTTGCCTGGGTCACGCGGCAATTGCTGGCCGTTGCCGGGGACTGTTGCAATGGGCGCCTAGCCTCGATCCTCGAAGGCGGCTATGACCTGCAGGCGCTAGGCGACTGTGCCGCCACCCATGTGACTGAATTGATGAGCCCTGCCGGATGACCGAATCTGCTGCCAAGCCCGACATTGCCACCCTCTCGTTCGAGGAGGCGCTGGCCGAGTTGGAAGCCATCGTCAGCCGCCTTGAACAGGGCAAGGCCAGCCTGGACGATGCCATCGGCGCTTACGAGCGCGGCGCGGCGCTGAAAGCCCATTGCGAGGCGAAACTGCGCGAGGCCCGCGAGAAGGTGGAGAAGATCACCCTCGACGCCAGCGGTCAGCCGACTGGCGCCCAGCCCCTCGACACCTGAGAAAGCCTGTACCCCATGGCCGGATTCAGCGACGATCTCGCCGCCATTGCTGCTGCCGTCGACCCGTTGATGGCCGAACTCCTGCCGACTGGTGAGGGGCCGGAAGCCCGGCTGTTCGAGGCCATGCGCTATGGCGCCCTTGGGCCCGGCAAGCGTTTGCGGCCGTTTTTGGCCGTAACCAGCGCGCGGCTGTTCGGCGTGCCGGATGCGCGTTCGTTGCGGGTGGCCGCTGCCGTGGAACTGTTGCACAGTTATTCCCTCATCCATGACGATCTGCCGGCGATGGACGATGACGACCTGCGCCGGGGCCGGCCGACCGTGCACCGTGCCTTTGACGAGGCTACCGCGATCCTGGCGGGCGACGCGCTTCTGCCGCTGGCGTTCGAAATCCTCACCGAACCGGCCACGCACCCGGATGCGGCGGTCCGCTGCACCCTGGTCGGCGGCCTGGCGCAGGCTGTGGGTGCGCGCGGCATGGTGGGCGGCCAGATGCTGGATCTGCACCCGCCTGCGGCCGCAAACTATGGCGACGTGGTGCGGATGGAACGGCTCAAAACCGGGGCGCTGTTCGCCTTTGCCTGCGAATCCGGCGCGATCCTGGGGCAGGCGAATACGGCGGCGCGGGCGGCACTCTATGCCTATGCCATGGACATGGGCCTGGCATTCCAGATCATCGACGACCTGCTGGACCATGAGGGCGACGAGAGCGCCGTCGGCAAGCGGGTGGGCAAGGATAGCGACGCCGGCAAGGCCACCGCCATCACCGCGCTGGGGCCCGACGCCGCGCGCGCGCAAGCCCACTTGCTCATAGAGCAGGCGCTGGCGCATATTGGTAGCTTCGATAAAAAAGCTAAGCCGTTGCGCGACGCAGCGGTTTTCGTGGTCGAACGGCGCGCCTAAGTAGAGTGAAGGCGCCGCGTTGCCCGTTCGGGTAGCGGCTGGCCACACAGCCGAGGAGACCCTGGTGTCGATCCCCAACAGCAAAAGCCCGCTGCTCGACCAAATTACCTGGCCGGCCGACCTGCGCAAACTGGCAGAGTCGGACCTGCGTCAACTGGCGAACGAGTTGCGTGCGGACACGATCGACAGCGTATCCGTCACCGGCGGCCATTTGGGTGCGAGCCTGGGCGTGGTCGAACTGACTGTGGCGCTGCACTATGTGTTTGCGACCCCGGACGACCGGCTGATCTGGGACGTGGGCCACCAGTGCTACCCGCACAAGATTCTGACCGGGCGGCGCGCCCGCATGCATACCTTGCGGCAGGGCGGCGGCCTGTCCGGCTTCACCAAGCGCAGCGAAAGCGAGTATGACCCGTTTGGCGCCGCGCACTCCTCCACCTCCATCTCTGCCGGGCTTGGCATGGCAGTGGGCAGTGCGATGCAGGGCCGGCCCCGGCAGGTGGTCAGCGTCATCGGCGACGGCGCCATGTCCGCCGGCATGGCCTATGAGGCGATGAACAATGCCGGCAGCATGGATGCGCCGCTGGTGGTGATCCTGAACGACAACGACATGTCGATTGCGCCGCCGGTCGGTGCGATGAGCGCCTATCTCTCGCGCCTGATCTCCTCCCGGCCCTATGCCTCGCTGCGGCATCTGGCCCGTGACATTGCCCGCATTTTTCCCGGCGCGATTGAAAAGGCTGCAAGGCGGGCCGAAAGCATGGCCCGTGGCATTGCCACCGGCGGCACGCTGTTCGAACAATTGGGCTTCTACTATGTTGGCCCGATCGACGGCCACAACCTGGATCACCTGCTGCCGGTGCTGCGCAATGTGCGTGACAGCGCCGACCACGGCCCGGTGCTGATCCACGTTGTCACCCAGAAGGGCAAGGGCTATGCCCCGGCGGAAGCCGCGGCGGACAAGTACCACGGCGTTTCCAAGTTCAACGTCATTACCGGCGAGCAGGCCAAGGGCACACCGAAAGCGCCCAGCTATACCAAGGTGTTCGCGGATACGCTGATCCAGGAGGCGGAGCGGGACGAGACCATTGTCGGCATCACCGCCGCCATGCCGGGCGGCACTGGCATGGATGCCTTCGGCAAGGCGTTTCCCGAGCGCACGTTCGATGTGGGCATTGCCGAACAGCACGCTGTCACCTTTGCCGCCGGCATGGCGACCGAAGGGATGAAGCCGTTCTGCGCGATCTATTCCACGTTCCTGCAACGCGCCTATGACCAGGTCGTGCACGATGTCGCGATCCAGGGCCTGCCGGTCCGGTTTGCGCTGGACCGGGCTGGCTATGTCGGCGCCGACGGCTCCACCCATTGCGGCGCGTTCGACATCGCCTATCTGGGTCCGTTGCCCGGCTTCGTGCTGATGGCACCATCGGACGAGGCGGAATTGCGGCACATGGTGGCCACCAGCGTCGCCATCGACGACCGCCCGTCCGCGATCCGCTTTCCGCGCGGCGAGGGTGTCGGTGCCGCCATGCCGGAACGGGGCGAGGTACTGCCCATCGGCAAGGGCCGCATCCTGCGGGAGGGCACGGGCGTCGCGCTGTTGGGCTATGGCTCGCGCGTTGCCGATTGCCTGGCCGCGGCGGACCTGCTAGCGGCGCGCGGCCTGTCAGCGACCGTCGCCGATGCCCGCTTCGCCAAGCCGCTGGATACCGATCTGGTGCGCCGGCTGGCGCGTGAGCACCCGGTGCTGGTGACGGTGGAGGAAGCAGCGCCGCAAGGCTTCGGTGCCATCGTGCTGGAATACTTGGCGCGGGAGGGGGCGCTGGACCACGGCCTCAAGGTGCGGCCGATGACCATGCCGGATGCCTTCCTGGAGCAGGACAAGCCCGAAGCGCAGGTGCATCTGGCCGGCCTGGACGCGGAAGCTATCGTTGCCACCGTGCTGGCGGCGCTCGATCTCGACAGCCGCGAAGCCCGGGCCTGACCCGCTTCGATCATCGTCTCGCAGACAAAAAACACCCCGGGAAGCCAAGGCTTTCCGGGGCGAAGTCAGGAGAGAGCGTGAACCGCGTTGGAGATACTTAAAAAATACCTCCAAACGGTTAATATCTGGCATTCAGGAGGGGCAGGAGCGGTAAGCAACGCTCAGAATGCCAGATACACCCTATATATTCGCAGAGTATCCGCTAAAATCAAGCTCAAAGTTATGAATTTGTTGACAACCCTTGGTTACCGCGCCTGAGTCGAGCGGTAACAACCGCAGCCATTGCACAATTATAGCTGCCCAGCTTAGGGTAGCCGCCAAAATAAATACAGTATCAGGAAACTCCTGCCATGCCTCATCTTGATCACAACGGCGTCCGGCTTGCCTATTCCGTCCAGGGCGAGGGGCCGGCCATCCTTCTTTCGCACGGCTTCGGGCTGACCCGGCGTATGTGGCAGGGCCAGGCCGATCATCTGAAAGACCGCTACAAGGTGATTACCTGGGATTTTCGCGGCCACGGCGAAAGCGACTATCCGGCCGACGCGGACCTGTATTCGGAAGATCATTCCGTAGCTGACATGACTGCGCTGCTGGATCATCTGGGCGTGGACAAGGCCATTGTCGGCGGCCTGTCGCTTGGCGGTTATACCAGCCTGTCCTTCTATGCCGCCCACCCGGAGCGCTGCGCCGCACTGCTGATCATCGACTGCGGCCCCGGCTACCGCAAGGACGAGGCCCGCGCCGATTGGAACGCCCGCGCCGAGGCCCGGGCCGTGAAGTTCGAGCGCGACGGTTTGAACGGAATGCAGGCAGCGGCAGAGCACCGCGACGCCACCGGGCTCGCCCATGCCGCCCGCGGCATGCTGGCCCAAAGCGACGACCGGGTGATGCGGGTATTGCCGCAGATCAGCGTACCGAGCCTGATCATCGTCGGCGAGAACGACGTGCCGTTCATTGGCGCCAGCGACTACATGGTGGAAAAGATCCCGAACGCGGTGAAACGCGTGATCCCGAATGCAGGCCATGTCTCCAACTTGGATCAGCCGGAAGCCTTCAATGCGGCGCTCGATGAATTTCTGGCCACGCTTTAGCGCTGGGTGAGCGCGACGCCGCCAAGTACCAGCGCGGCGCCTGCGATCTGCGGCCCGGTCAGCCATTCGCCCAGCATCAGGTTGGCGAGAATAACGGCGGAAACGGGTGTCAGGTAGAGCCAGACCGTCATCTTCGGCAATCCCAGCCGGCGCAGGCCGCCGTTCCAGGTCAGCATGCCCAGGCAGCCGATGACCAGTGCGACATGGGCGAAATTCAGCGCCAGCCAGGGCGAGACCGCGCTCCAATCCTGCGCGACCGCGCCCGGTGCGGCCAGCGGCAGCAGGAATAGCGCTCCCAGCAGCGCCGCCCAGGCGGCCGAACGGGCCGCGCCAACGCGGGCGATCACCGGGCGGGACAGCGCGCCATACAGCGCCCATATGCCGGCAATGGCGACGAACAGCGCATCGCCCAGCAGCGAGCCGCCCCCCAGCGTCACCGTCTCGAACGAGTTGTTGATGACGCAGAACACGCCGGCGAACGCCACTCCGATGCCCGCCCAGGCCCATCCGGGCAAGCGGTGCCCCTGAAAGGCATGAATCAGCGCCCCGAAAATCGGCGTGGTCGAGACCAGCACGCTGGCCTTGGAAGCCGTGGTCAGATCAAGCGCGACGCCCCACAGCCCCTGAAACACTGTAAAGCCTAGAAAGCCGGTGAAGGCCAGCGTCGGCAATTCGCGCCAGGGCACGCGCGCACCGGCACGGGTGAATAGCTGAAGCCCCAGCAGCAGCACCAGACCAGCGACGATGTAGCGGGCGGAGGAAAACACGAATGGGTCGATCACCGCCACCAGCGGCTTGCCGACCGGATAGGCGCTGCCGAAGCTGATGGCGGTATACAGCCCCATCAAATGCCCGGCCGCAACCGTCCCGCCGGTGTTCGCGTCCGGCGATGCCTTTGCCCTGGCCGTCATGGCTGGCGTCGCCCCTTTCGGTGGCCGCGCATCGCTGCCTTGGTCATAGCGAGGAAGGCGCGGCGGTGACGGGCGCGCCAGGCCCAGTCATAGCGCCATGGCCGCTCGGTCAGACGTATCGCAGGGGTTGGCACATAGAACATGGCCTCGCCCACACTGCCGCCGGCCTCAAAGCGCACCGGCAACAGCCGGCGTTCGTACTCCGCCCCCTCGAACGCATCGCAGCGGGCGATTGCGCCGTGGTTGAGGGTATCCAGTACCAGTACGCTGGTTTCAGCGCCGTGTTGCGGCTGGATGCCCGGATAGACCGTGCCAGCGACATAGACCCGCTGCCAGCCGGCCAGCACCGCGGCGCGGGCACGGCAGCGGCCAAGCACCAGCCGCCGCACGTCTGCATCCAGCAGGGAGCCATAAACGCCGAGCGGTATCACGGCCTCAGCGGCCATCCAGCACCTTCAACATGGCTTCGAGTGCGATCTCGTAGCCGGTCAGCCCAAAACCATAGATTACCCCTGCCGCGGCAGAGGACGGAATGTCCGGAATTTCGCGTGCGGCGACATTGGTGATGTGAATTTCGATGATCGGCAACTCGTCCCGCACACCCAACATGCAATCGCGCAGCGCATAGCCGGCATAGGTGAAACCCGCCGGGTTTATCACAACACCGTCGATGCCTTCCTCAACCGCATCGTAGATCCGGCGGATCGCCTCCCCTTCGACATCGTGATACTCGATGGTGAGGGTGTAACCGTGCGCTTCCGCGTGTGCGGTCAGGCGGGCATCCAATTCCCTGGCGGTGGTGGTGCCGTAATATTCCGGTTGCCGCTTGCCGAGCCAGCGAAGGTTGGCGCCCTGGATCAACAGAATGTGTTTCATCGGGGCAGTTCCTTTAGGTCAGGCGCCGGCGCATTGTCGAACTGGCCGAGCGCGGTGACGAGCGCATAAAGGCCCGGCTCGCTCCGCTCCACGCCATGCTGCGCCAGTGTGGTCGGGTTGAGCTTGGCCTGAACCGTCTGCGCGGTTTCCACATCGGCGCACTCGATCAGCAGGCCCCAGCAGGACGGATTGTCCGGCTGGGCGCGCATTTTGGTTTCGTTCGAGGTGGCGCCCGCATCCTCCGCCGCGTCGAGCGGCGCTGCCAGCACCGCGCCCAGCACATCGGTATTGTCCGCCAGCAGTTGCGGCAGCGCCTCCTGCGTCAGCCAGTCGGTAAGACTGGTTTCGGAGCCGGCCGCAGGCGTCAGCCGCCAGGAGGCACAGGCGCCGCCTAGACCCTGCCCCAGCCGCGCCTGTATGCGCCCGGCCACACGGGTGACGTCGCGGAAGCCCGGCATCACCGCCTGGGTCCAGCCGGTCGGGTTGTTCTGGCGCTTGGCATAGGCGGCGCTAGTGAAGACAGCGGGGCTGTCCAGCTCGTACCACGCCAGATAGGCGGGCGAGCCTTCAACCGCCTTATAGCGCCGGCCGTTGCGGAAGCCCGGCACATTGGTCCGCTCCGAGAGGTGCTGGCGGTTGTACCAGCCGTTGAACAGGGCGTCGCGGTCTTCCGTGATGCCGGTCCAGACAATCAGAATGCCGTTGTCGGTCATTTGGTCCAATCCCCTTCCGCCAGCAGCAAAGCCGGCGCCCTAGCGCACCATCGCCGGGGCGCCCAGACGATCCCGCGGCGTGCCCAGCACCCGCTCGAACGCCACGGCCATGGCCAGCGCCTGCTCGTCGGCGCCGTTCGGAGTCATCACTTGCAGGCCGACCGGCATGCCGGCCTTGTCCAGGCCCACCGGCAGCGTTACGCCGGACAGCGCCAGGATGTTGCCGACACTGGTGTTGCGCAGCGATTGCAGGTTGTGGCTGCCATAGGCTTCCACCGATTGCAGATCGGCGATTTTGGGCGGGGTGATCGGAATGGTCGGCCCGACGATGGCGTCTACCTGCTCGAACACCGGCGCGGCTTCGACCGCCATTTCGCCAATGCGGATGACGCGGCGGATGTATTCGCTTGCCGGCACCGACTCGATCGCCGCGAAACGGGATTGCACGATCGGGTCCACCGCCGCTTTCCACTTTGCCATTTCGGGCCGGCCGATAAAGGCCGCGAATTCGATGCCGGCAATGCCGCCGCGGCGGAACAGTTCGTGCAGTTCCTCCAGGTTCGGCACGTCGACCTTGATGATACGGGCGCCTGCGGCGGCGAGCGCATCCAGCGCCTGCTGCACGGCCTCCGCCACGCCGGGGGAGTTGTCCTCGAACATCCAGTCGCAAACGCCCAGGGTGAAGCGCCGCGCCTCTGCTTGGCGGCATTGCTGCAAAAAGGCGTGCGGGTCGCTCACCTGCGGGTCCAGCGCGGCAAAGGCCAGCGCCGCATCCTCCGCCGTTCGCGTCAGCACACCGGGGGTGTCGAGCGTGGGCGACAGCGGGGCGATTCCGTCCAGCGACCAGCGGCCCCAGGTGGTTTTGACGCCGACGGTCCCGGTCCAACTGGCCGGTATGCGGACGCTGCCGGCGGTATCGCTGCCCAGCGCCGCAACGGCGGAACCCTGCCAGAGCGAAACCCCCGCACCGCTGGACGAGCCGCCGGGCGCGCGGTGGTCCCGGTCATCCCACGGATTGCGAGGGGTCGCGTGGTGCGGGTTCATGCCGATGCCACCGAATGCCCATTCGACCGTGTGCGTCTTGCCGGGGATCACTGCCATATTGCTGCGCACCGCACGGACCACGGGGCCTTCGTCGGCGAACATCGGCAGGGGATAGGGCGAGCCGGCGAAGGTCTCGTAGCCGGCAACGGCATAGAGATCCTTCGCGGACACCGGCAGGCCTTGCAGCACACCCAGATCGAAGCGTGCGGCCAAGGCGGCGTCGGCAGCATCGGCCTGGGCCCGGGTATAATCCGGGTTCCAGTCGCGGTAGGCGTTGAGCGTTGGCTCCAGCCGGGTCTGGGCATCGATGGCCGCTTCCGCCGCATCCCGGGCGCGGAAGGAGCCGTTGCGCAACCCCGCCGCCAGTTGCTCGATGGATTGGCCGGAAAGGTCTTTGTTGCTCATGGAAGAGGTTCCCCGGTTGCCGTGACTCGCGCCGGATTGCACCATAGCGCCTATGGACAGACGGCGTGCGAAGCGCCATTTGTTGAATTATACGTACCGGCAACGGCGGAGTGTGACAAACATTCTATCGCGCCTGGATGGCACGCAGCAGCTTCAGAGAGAATGGCCGCTCATATGACGGAGCAACCCAAGGAGGGCGGATATTTCCGCCGGCATATGCGGACCATCCGCCGTGGCTTTTCCACCCGGCTTCGCACCTATTTCTTCGCCGGCGTTCTGGTCACGGCGCCGATTACGATTACGGTCTGGCTGGCGATCCAGATCATCGACTTCTTCGATTCCACCGTTCGCACGCTGATTCCGGAAGGCTACAACCCCGAAACGCTGATGCCGTTCAGCATCCCCGGCCTCGGCTTGCTGATCTCGATCATTGGCATCACCCTGATCGGTGCCTTGACCGCTGGCATGCTCGGCCGGTTTTTCATGCATACGGCCGAGCGGCTCGTAAACACCATGCCGGTGGTGCGCACGATCTACAACGCGTTAAAGCAAATCCTGGAAACCGTGCTGAAGAGCAAGTCGGAGGCGTTCCGTCAGGTGGTGCTGCTGGAATACCCGCGCCGCGGCATCTGGTGCATGGGCTTTGTGTCTGGCAAGACTGAAGGCGAGGTGCAGAACCTGACGGAAGAGGAGATGATTAACGTCTTTCTGCCGACGACGCCGAACCCGACCAGCGGTTTCTTGCTGTTTCTGCCGAAAAAAGATCTGGTCGTGCTGTCGATGACGGTGGAGGAGGGCATTAAGATGGTGGTCTCTGGTGGCCTCGTCACGCCGCCGGATCGGCGGCCCGCAATACTGCGGGACAATCCGCCGATCCATGCGGATGCCGCGCACGACAGAGCCCACGCGGACGAAGACGCCGCCCGCGCCCGCGGCGCCGCGAAAGCCCAAGTGGCGGCGGACTAGTGCAACAATCCAGTCAGTGCCGGAAGTGGCGCATGCCGGTGAGCACCATGGCGAGGCCGGCTTCGTCGGCAGCCGCGATCACATCCTTGTCGCGGATCGAGCCGCCGGGCTGGATCACCGCCGTCGCCCCGGCCTCGGCTGCTGACAGCAAGCCGTCGGCGAACGGGAAAAAGGCGTCGGAGGCCACAACCGAACCCTTGGCCAGCGGCTCGCCCATGCCTGCGGCTTCTGCCGCATCGGCGGATTTGCGGGCGGCAATGCGGGCCGAATCGACCCGGCTCATCTGACCGGCGCCGACGCCAACGGTCGCCAGGTCTTTTGCATAGACAATGGCGTTCGATTTAACGTGCTTGGCGACACGGAAGGCGAACAACAGGTCGGCCATTTCCTGCGCACTCGGCGCGCGTTTGGTGACGACTTGCAGGCTCTCGGCATTGACGCGGCCATTGTCCGCCGTTTGCACCAGCAGGCCGCCGGACAGAGTCTTGGCGGTGAGCCGGGCCGTGGTCGGGTCCGGCATGCCGCCGGTTAGCAGCACGCGCACGTTCTTTTTACCGCCCAGCACTTTCAGCGCGTCTCCGTTTGCCTGCGGGGCAATGACGACTTCAAGGAACAGTTTGTTGAGTTCCTCCGCCAATTCGCCGTCAAGCCCACGATTGACGGCAACAATGCCGCCAAAGGCGCTGACCGGGTCGCAGCGCAAAGCCTTTTGCCAGGCATCCAGCAGATTGCCGCCAACCGCGACGCCGCACGGGTTGGCGTGCTTGATGATCGCCACCGCCGGCTCGTCGAATTCTGCGACGCATTCGAAGGCGGCATCCGTGTCGTTCAGGTTGTTGTAGGACAGTTCCTTGCCCTGCACGATCCGGGCCGAGGCCACACCCGGGCGGGCCTCTCCGTTGGCATAGAACGCCGCTGCCTGGTGCGGGTTCTCGCCATAGCGCAGCAGGTCGCCGCGCTTGCCGCCGAAGGCGAGGTGGCGCGGCATCGGCTCGCCGACCTGGCCCGAGAACCATTGGGAGATAGCGGCGTCATAGGCCGCCGTCCGCGCATAGGCCGCCGCGGCTAGCTTGCGGCGCAGCGCGGCAGAGGTCGCCCCGGCGTTCGCTTCCATTTCCGCCCGGATTTCCGCCAGGTCTTCCATTTCGGTCGCGACCGTGACGAAGGCATGGTTTTTTGCAGCGCCGCGGATCAGCGCCGGTCCGCCGATGTCGATATTCTCGATACAGTCATCGAAGCCGGCGCCGCCCGCCACCGTGCTCTCGAACGGATAGAGGTTTACCACCAGCAGGTCGATGGGCTGGATGCCGTGCTCCGCCATCTGCCGGGCATGTTCGCCGCCATCGCGCAGGCCCAGCAAGCCGCCGTGAATGACCGGATGCAGGGTCTTGACCCGTCCGTCCAGCATCTCCGGAAAGCCGGTAGCTTCGGAGACATCCTTCACCGCCACCCCGGCCTCGCGCAGGGTGCGCGCCGTGCCGCCGGTGGATAGCACCTCAACCCCTTGGCTCGCCAGGAACTGCCCGAACTCGGCCAGGCCGGTCTTGTCGGAAACGCTGATCAGCGCGCGGGTGATTTTCACTTGGGTTGTCATGGTTTCTTGCTTTCGCTGTCAGTCGCGGCAGGCGTCGCGGATGGCCTGAATGTTGGCGGCATATTGGGTTGGCCCGCCGGCGAACACGGCAGAGCCAGCAACAATGGTATCGGCGCCGGCGCGCCAGACGTCGCCAGCGTTCGATGGCTTGACGCCGCCATCTACCTCCAGCCGCACCGGGCGGCCGGAAGCGTCGATCGCAGCGCGCAGGCGGGCAATTTTCTCTAGCTGCGTTTCGATGAAGGACTGCCCGCCGAAGCCCGGGTTGACGCTCATCACCAGCACCAGGTCGCAGAGGTTGAGCACGCCCAGCACGCTCTCCACCGGCGTGCCGGGATTCAGGGTCACGCCGGCCTTGCAGCCTGCCGCCTTCACGGCTTGCAGCGAGCGGTGGACGTGCGGCCCGGCCTCCACATGCACGGTCAGATAGTCGGCGCCCGCATTTACGAAGGCGTCAATGTAGGGATCGACCGGTGAAATCATCAGGTGCACGTCGAACGGCAGCTGCGAATGCGGCTTCAGCGCCCTCAGCACATCCGGGCCGATGGTCAGGTTCGGCACGAAATGGCCGTCCATCACGTCCACGTGCACCAAGTCGGCGCCGGCTTCCGTGATCGCGCGCACTTCCTCCCCCAACCGGGCGAAGTCGGCGGAGAGGATCGAGGGCGCAATGAAGAGGGGGTTTTTCTGGCTCATGGCAGCTTCGCGTAGCAGGCGGCTCGCATCGCTTCAAGCGCTGCTTAGGTAGACCCGCCATGCATCAGGCGCGCGACATAGAATCCGTCGATGCCGCCCTGGCCCGCCCAATGGCCCGGATGGGTGCGCAAATCGCCATCCGCTGTGACGAATTCGGCGCCGCCGGGGATTTCGCCGCGGCCAACCGGCAGGCGCGCCCAGTTCGGATGCCGGCGCAGGAAGCCTTCGATCCGCTTCGGCCCTTCCTCCGGCTGCAGCGAGCAACAGGCATAGACCAGCAAGCCGCCCGGTTTCACCATGTTGGCCGCATTTTTCAGCAGCGCGTCCTGGGTTTGGGTCAGGCTGGCGACGGCGGCAGGGGTTTTGTTCCAAATCACGTCCGGATGCCGGCGGGCGGTGCCGGTGGTGGAGCAGGGCGCATCCAGCAGCACCGCATCCGCCGGCGTGCGCGGCCGCCAGTAGCGGCCATCGGCGACATCGGTATCGGCGGAAAGGTTGGTTCGCTCCAGGTTTTCGAACAGGCGCTCCAGCCGCTCGCGGGACTGATCGACGGCCATCACGTTCGCACCGGCGGCGGCCAGTTGCAGCGTCTTGCCGCCCGGCGCGGCGGCCAGGTCGACAATGCTCTTGCCTGCCACATCGCCCATCAGGCGGGCGGGAAGTGCGGCGGCGGCATCCTGCACCCACCAGACGCCCTGGCCATAGCCGTCGAGGCTGGGCACATGCGTGGTCTTGGCCAGCCGGATCGTGCCTGTCGGCAGCACCCTGCCGCCCAGCCGTTCCGCCCAGACGGTCGCATTCTGGCCGTTGCGCAGGGTGATATCGAGCGGCGGATCCTGCATCTGGGCGCGGACGATGGCGCGCGTCGCGGCCTCGCCATAGGCCTCGCACCAGCTGCGCCAGAGCCAATCCGGCAGGTTGAGCCGCTCGGCATCCTGCTCGCGGAACAGCGTGGCGCGTGCTTCCACCAGCCGGCGCAGCACGGCGTTGACCATCGACTTCATGCCGGGGCCGCGGGTCATGCGCGTGGCCTGGTCCACCGCGGCGTGCGGTGGCGTATCCAGGAACAGCAATTGGGCGACGGCCAGGCGCAGGACCTGCCGGATGTAGGCGTCGCGGCCTTCCGGCACGCGCTGGACAAAGCGGCCGATGGCGTCATCGATCTGGCCAAGCCGGCGTAGCACGGTGGTTACCAGCAGGCGGGCAAAGGCGCGGTCGCGGCCGTGGATCTTGGTCCAGGCCGGCTCCTCCGCAATCGCTTCTTCCAGCGGGCGGCGGCGGTCCAGCACCTGGTGCAGCACGCTTTGGGCGGCCAGCCGTGGCGATGGCTGCGGTGTCGGCGCCGCCGGGCGGTGGGCGGGGACAGTGCTTGCAGGGCGGCGCGGGCCGCCACGGGCGGAGGGCCGGATCGGCCGCTCGTCAGACATGATGAATCCGTAATTCTTTAAAGATGACCGCGCGAGCCATGTGCTCTCAGCCCCAGGGACCGGCGGTGCGCCCACGGCTCGCAAAGCTGCCGCGCCGGCCACCGGCCATGGCCTGCAACCGGCGGATTCGCTCCTCCATCGGCGGATGGGTGGCGAACAAACCATCAATGGCGTGCGCGTGCAACGGATTTACGATGAACAGATGCGCGCTGGCCGGGTTCCGCTCCGCCCGATGGTTGTCGATTTGCGCCGCGCCGCGGCTCAGGCCGGCCAGTGCATTGGCGAGCCACAAGGGTTCGCCGCATATCTGCGCACCCAGCGCATCGGCCTCGTACTCGCGGGCGCGGCTGATTGCCATCTGTACCATGGTGGCCGCCAACGGCGCCAGGATCATGGTGGCGATGACCCCGACAATACCCAGCGGATTATTCCGGCTGTCGCCGAACAGCATCTGGAACGAGGCGATGTTGGCCAGGATGCCGACCGCGCCGGCCACGGTAGCCGTTACGGTCATCACCAGCGTGTCGCGGTTTTTGATATGCGCCAGTTCGTGCGCCATCACACCGGCAACTTCGTCCTGGCTCAGGCGGTGCAGCAGGCCGGTGGTGGCGGCAACCGCGGCGTTTTCCGGATTGCGGCCGGTGGCGAAGGCGTTCGGCTGGTCCTCGTCGATGATATAGACCTTGGGCATGGGCAGGTCGGCACGGGCGGCCAACTGCTCGATCATGTCATAGAGGCCGGGGGCTTCAGCCCGGCTCACCTCCCGCGCATTGTACATGCGCAGGACGACCTTGTCCGAATTCCAATAGGCGAACGCGTTGGTGGCCAGCGCGATCACCAGCGCAATCAGCATTCCGCCCTGGCCGCCCATCAGCCAGCCGGCAGCCAGGAATACGGCGGTCATTGCCGCCAGCAGCAGATAGGTACGGGCCATCGGTGCGGCCATCTCCCCAGGGTGGAACTCAAGCGCTATGGAAGTGGTGGGCGGGCAGCGGCGAATCAAGCGGGTGGCAGGCCGGCATCGCTGCGCTATATGGCAAAGCCGACAACCCGCACAACCCGCAACGCCAGAGGTGCCGCGCCATGAGCGACAAGCCCGAACAGCCGACGGAAAAACCCGCCCCGACCGTCTACAAGGACCCGGGGCCGCAAAAGCAGCCGCCGCCTGCCGGCGAAGACCCGAACAAGCCGGACCCGACCCGCTATGGCGACTGGGAAATCAACGGTCGCTGTATTGATTTTTAGCGCCATTGAGTTCCAGACGCTGATCTGTCAGGAAAATCTCAAAACCCTGTGAACCAGTTTACATGCGTATCGCTGCATCGCGCCTACATTCGAGCCATGCCGGTTAGCCGGCCGGCCGGGCCCTGCATCAGGCAGGGCGGCCGTGGACGGAGGTCAGAACGATGTGTGCGAAAGGATCGAATTCTACGAAACAATCCAGTCGGTTCACGGGAAAGCCGGCGCGCCGCTGGCTCGACACCAACGGCGCGCGCACCTGGCTCGGCGCAGCCGCCGGGCTGGCATTGGCCTGGATAACCCTGGTGCTGCACCTGCCGATGTGAGGCCGGTGCGGGGCTGGACGCCAGCGCCCGGCTCGGCTTGAATGGCCAGCCTGCAATTTCCCTATGCGAAAGTGACGGAGCACCGCCATGCCAATCCAAGCCGGCGACACCATCCCGAACGTCAATCTCTACATTATCGGCGAAAGCGGCGGGCCGGAGGCGAAGCCCGCGCACGAGCTGCTGGGCGGCAAGAAGGCGGTGCTGTTCGCCGTGCCGGGCGCCTTCACCCGCACCTGCTCCGCCAAGCATCTGCCGGGCTTCGTCCGGAACGCCGACGCGATCAAGGCCAAGGGCGTGGACGAGGTCGCCTGCATCAGCGTCAACGACGCCGCGGTGATGAAGGCCTGGGGCGAGGCGCATGGCGCGCCCGGCAAGGTCACCATGCTGTCCGACGGCATTGCCGAGTTCGCCACCGCCATCGGTCTTGCCAACGACATGAGCGCCCGCGGCTATGGCATCCGCTCCAAGCGCTACGTCATGCTGATCGACAACAATGTCGTTCAAAACATCTGGGCGGAGCCGCCCGGCGAATACGGTGTTTCCAGCGCGGAGGCGGTGCTGGAACAACTCGGCTGACCGCAAGTTTGGCCCCGCACCCATGACGGTCGTCGTCTTCGGCTCGATCAACACCGATATCGCGCTGGGCGTCGGCCATTTGCCAGTGCCGGGCGAAACCGTGCTGACTGCCGGCTATGAGGCCGTACCTGGTGGCAAGGGCTGCAACCAGGCCGTCGCCGCGGCCAGGCTGGGGGCAAAGGTCCGGATGGTCGGCGCGGTCGGTGACGATGCCATGGCAGCGTTTCCGATGCAGGCGATGCAGACTGCGGGAGTGGACACGCACGACGTGCGCATCGCGGAGCGCCCCACCGGCCTCGCCGCCGTCATGGTGGCGGAGGATGGCGAGAACGCCATCGTCGTCGCCAGCGGCGCCAACCGGGCAGTGCGCGCGGACCAACTGGGTGACCTGAAGGCCGCGGACGTGTTGCTTTGCCAAATGGAAGTGCCTTTCGCGGAAACCGCCGCGGCCCTGCAGAAGGCCAAGGCAGCGGGTGCGGCGACCCTGCTGAACCTCGCGCCGTTCGGCGAATTGCCGGAAGCGGCCTGGGGCGCGGTCGACTACTGGATCGTGAACGAGTTGGAAGCGGCGGCGCTGGCCCGGCAGGCCGGCGTTGCGGCGGAAGGCGGCTTCCTCGCCCTGGCACGGGCGCTGGCGGCGCGCTTGCAGGCAAACGTCATCGCTACCCTGGGCGGCGATGGCGCGGTCGCAGTGACGGCGGCAGGCAAGGCGTGGCGGGCTTCGGTGCTGCCGGTTGCAATCGTCGACACCACCGGCGCGGGCGACGCCTTTGCTGGCGCCATGGCCGCGGCCTTTGCAGAGGGCAAGGCCCTGCCGGACGCGCTAGGCTTCGCCAGTGCCGCCGCCGGCCTCGCTTGCACCGGCTTCGGCGCGCAGACGGCATTGCCGGTGGCGGCAGATGTGGCGGCGGTGCTGGATCGGATTGCGGTCCAGCCGGCTTGACGGTCGCATCGTGGCCCCGGCGTCCATTGGCGGCTTTATCCGGCGCTGCATTCAGCTTATGATTGAACTATAGCCAGCATTAAGGCAGGGCAACGGATAAAGCCGATGGCGCGAATGAAGAGTAACGCGTTTCTGACAGCGAACCGCGGCGCGACGGCCCTCGAGTACGGGTTGATCGCAGCGGGTGTCGGCGTGGCGATCGCGGCGGCGGTTTTCCTGCTTGGCGGCGAACTCGCCACGCTATTCAACCGCACAAGCACTATGCTGCCTACCGCGCCGGACGGGGGCACGGGGGAGATGCGCGTTGTCGCGCGCAACAACTTTGCCGACGGGCGCGAGGGCTGGACCGGGGGCGTGTTGCGCACGCTGGAACAGATCGGCACCGGATTGAGTCTGGCTCGCAACGAAAAACGGCGGGCGGGAAACCGTCAGCCGCAGCTTCGATATCCCCGCAGGAGCCAGTCGCGCGGAGATCGGCTTCGACATGGCTTTCGTGGATAGTTGGGACAACGAAGAAGCACGGATCTTCGTCAATGGCGCCCAAATCGGCATCGGCACCTTCCGTTGGAGCGGCGGCGAACCGGAGTTGACCTTCACGCCCAGCCCTGGAATCACCGCCAGCGCGGCGCTGACTTCCACCGTGCAGGCCGGCAGCTGGAGCAGCCCCTCACGCGGGACCGACTATTCTTACAGGGTCAGCGTCGCAGTGGAGGATCCGGGCGAAACGCTGACCCTCGGTTTCGGCACGACGCTGGATCAGCCGCAATCGGATGAATCGTTATTGATCGGCAATGTCGAGGTCCGGGCGGACCATTGACCAGCGCCGGGACAACCTGAGGGAGCCGGACCTTTGCCGAACCCGCATCCGTTCTTTCGCGGCAATGACCGCGGCGCGACGCCCATCGAATACGCGTTGATCGCGGCAGGTATCGCGGTGGTAGTGGCCGGCACGGTATTCGCCCTTGGCGGTGATATTGCCAAGCTGTTCGGCACGCTGACGGACGAGGTGTCCGAAGCCGCCAACGGAGGGGCCGATGCACCCGGCTCCATGGGCTTCGACGCGCTCGTGGCCGCGATGGAGGTGACAGGCCCTGACCAAGTGCGGCAGAAGTTCGATACCTATCTCGCGCTGAATGGCAGGGCCGTCCAGCAAGAGCATGCACGCTGGGTTATGCGCGCGGCCAGACAGGATGTGCCCTGGGTCCGCGACCATGTCCGCATTGTGCAAGAGGTACTCGACACCCGCGGGCTGCCCGCGCTCGACGTCCGGTTGCCGCGTGTCGAGTGACGAACCCCCGCTTACCTGATTTCCGGGCCGGTCACTCGCCCGGCAGGATATGGCCGTACGCCCCCCCGGCGCCCACCCCCGCCCGGAAGCGTTCGGTCAGCGCGTCGGTGTCTTCCAGCAGGCCCAGCAGGAACAACTCCGCCTCCGACGGGTCGGGGCTGCGCGCGTGCGGATCATAAGGTTGCACCTGTGGGGATTTCGTGTTCACCAAAACCGGGGTGACGATAACCACCAACTCGGTTTCCTCATTCTGGAAACTGGTAGAGCGAAACAGCGCGCCGAGGATGGGGATGTCACCCAGCCAGGGGAACTGACTGATCGACCGCGTGCTGTTGCGTTGCAACAGCCCCGCAATCACGAAGCTGCTGCCGCTTTCCAACTCCACCGTGGTGGTCACGCGGCGGGTCACGAAGGCCGGGTTTTCATCCACACGGCGGGTCCAGTCCACCTGGCTGACCTCGGGGGTGATCACCAGCCGAACGGTGTCGCGATCCATGATGAAGGGGGTGAAGTTCAGCTTCACGCCGAATTCGCGGTAATCGGTTTGGGTCTGGCCAATTGTCCTGCCGGCCGCGTCCGTAATCGGCGCGACGATCGGAACCTCGCCACCCACGACGAAATTGGCTTCCTGCCCGTTCACGGTCACCAGCGTGGGGTTGGCCAGCCGCTTGGCCAGCCCCTTCGCCTCCAGCGCCTGCAGGATGAAATCCACGTCGAAGTCGCCCAGCAATGCCGATGTTATCTGTATCGCGCCCGTGACCTCAGCAAACGGGGTGCCGTTCGTCGTCTGGAAAGCCTGTGCCGACCCGAAAGCCGATATTCCCAGATCCTTGCCGCCCGTGCGGGATAATTCCAGGATGTTGACCCGCAGCATCACCTGGCGTGGATCGATCACGCGCAGGGAATCGATTACCGGAGCGGTGCCATAGCTTTGCGCGACATCCAGCGCCTTGTGCCGCTGTGCCTCACTGCGGACCTGTCCGCGCAGCAGCACGCGGCCGTTGACATTCGTCACCTCGATCCGATTGCCACGATCGAGCCCGTTGAGGATGTCCGAAAGACCCGGAAAATCGTCGCGCACGGTGATGTTCAGGTGCTGTCGGCGGGTCTGTTCTTCATCCAGAACGATGATCGCCGTGCGGCCTGGTGCACGGGTTTGCACGACGAAACTGTTGCGCGAGAGCGGTACTGCCGTGGCCACCGCCTCAGCCCCCACGATAATGTTGGCGATCGGGAAATCGGTGGTCATCACCACAGAATCTCCCGGTGCGAGCGTGATCGCCTGCGGTATGGTGGGTGCCGGTGCGGGGATGGGGGTTGCCGCACCCGTCCCCGTGGGTTGGCCCGCCGCCACGCCTGCCAGCATCAGAATCGCCGCCGCAACCAATAGCCCTGCGGTGCGCGGAATACGGGCTGCCCGCATCCTAGAACTCTCCCCTGCGCGGCAGCACCGCGCGCAGCATGCGCAGGTTGTTGCGGATCTTCTCGTTCTTCGGGGCCAGCGCGGCGGCGCGGGTCAGATCGCCGTAGGCAGCCTGCAACTCACCATTCAACATTCGCGAATAGCCGCGATTATTATAGAAGGCTGCTGTGTTCCGCTCCACATTGGCCAGCGCCTCATAGGCGCGGCTGGCCTGCTGCTGGTTGCCTGTCATGTCGGCGGCGATGGCCAGCCCGCTCAACGCGTCGGGATTGCCGGTATCGAAAGGGCGCATGGCGTTGAATTGCGTATAGGCATCCGAATAACGCGCCATGCGCAAAAGTGTCATCCCGCGCGACAGCGCGTCTGAGTCCTGTAGGGGTGTCATATGCGGGACCGTCGCCTGGCAGCCGCCCAGCACGGCGGCGAATGCCAATACGGCGGCGCGGCGCTTGGACCACACCCAGCCGGAACGTTTCTTGTGTCGGGTGTCATGCATCTTGTCTGCCCGTACGCCCGTCAGCCGGACGACCTTTCATTACAGGAATGCGAAGGTGGAAGGAAGCCATGCCGTTACGACCTGCCTTGCCACGCTGGGACTTCCGGCGGCCTGGCCTGGTCCAAGCAGTTCTGCGGCCTGACCCTCCCGGGGGCCTGACAGTCCGGGCGACTTGCGTGTTCAGTTCACCACCCTGTTCGCTCACCTTGATCCAAATCAAGGATTTTCATAACCATATTATCGCATTATAGTTGTGTGTTGAGAGGAAAATGCCTCGCAGATCGCGTGGCAGGCTCCATACGTGCTGCATAATTAGGAGAGTTCACATGCCGTTTCTCAAAGCCTTCTGTTTCTTCGAAACCTTCCGCGCCGATACCCGCGGCGCAACCGCGATCGAATACGGCCTCATCGCGGCAGGCATTGCCGTTGCCATCGCGGCCGCTGTCTTCCTTCTTGGTGACGAGTTGAACGAGTTGTTCGGCGGCGTGACGGAAACCCTGAAAAACCCCGACTAATGCGCGGTCTGCAGTGAAGCATGGCGCGCTTCCGTAACGACGGAGTCGCCTGGCACTGGCCGATGCGGGAGGATAACGCCCGGAGGGGATCACATGCCCTTCGGGCGTAAGGAAACCGGCACCGGTCAGGACGGCCCGGGCGCGCGCTCCGATGCGGATCGGAGCCGTGCCGCCGGGTTCGATCCGTCCGATCCGTCTTACCGCGAAAAGCGCATGGCGGTTTTCGACCGTCTGATTTCCACGGTGGATGCCGCGAGCCTGCTTGACATGTCCGTCGCCGATGGGCGGTTGTTCATTCAGGCCGAGATCCGGACTATTCTGCGTCAGGACCAGATCGTCCTGTCGGCTGCGGCCGAAGAGCACATGCTCGACGATATCTGCGACGAGATGCTGGGCTATGGCCCGCTGGAACGGCTGCTCGCGCGGGACGATATCGCCGACATCATGGTCAACGGCCCGCATAATGTCTTCATCGAGACCGAAGGCCGGATCGAAAAGACCGACATTCATTTTCGCGATGAACGCCATCTGATGAATGTATGCCAGCGCATCGTGGCGCGGGTCGGGCGGCGCGTCGACGAATCCAGCCCGATCTGCGACGCGCGTCTGGCGGACGGCTCGCGGGTGAACGTGATCGCGCCGCCGCTCAGCCTGGGCGGGGCGACGCTGACGATCCGGCGCTTCCGCCGTGAAAAACTGACGCTCGACGATCTGGTGCGATGGGAAAGCCTGCCGCCGCCGGCGGCGACGGTGCTGTCCGCGCTGGCCAAAAGCGGCTGCAACATTCTGATCTCGGGCGGCACCGGATCGGGCAAGACGACACTGCTCAACTGTCTCTCTGCCTTCATCGATCCCGGCGAGCGGGTCATCACCTGCGAGGACACTGCCGAACTGCAATTGCAACAGCCCCACGTCATCAACCTGGAGACGCGCCCGCCCAACCTGGAGGGCGAGGGCGCCATCACCATGCGCGATCTGGTGAAGAACTGCCTGCGGATGCGCCCCGACCGGATCATTGTGGGCGAGGTGCGCGGGCCCGAGGCGTTCGATCTGTTGCAGGCGATGAACACCGGGCATGACGGGTCGATGGGCACGCTGCACGCCAATTCCCCGCAAGAGGCGCTATCGCGGCTCGAATCGATGGTGACCATGGGCTACCCGTCGCTCAGGACCGCAACCATCCGCGAGATGGCGGCTTCCGCGGTGGATGTGATTGTGCAGGCGTCACGCCTGCGCGACGGCAGCCGCAAGATCACCGCCGCCTCGCAGATTGCCGGTCTGGAGGAGGACCGCATCGTGCTGGCCCCGCTTTTCAGTTTCGAGATTCAGGTAGAGGGCGAAGGACCGGGCAAGATCGGCGGGCGCCATGTGCGCGGCGAGGGATTGGTGGGCGTGGCGCGCCAAAAGGCGGAATACCATGGCACGCAGGCGCGGATCGAGCGCGCTCTTGAAGAACTGTGAGCGCGGCGGAGCATTGGCCGCTGGCCACCGCATTGCTGGTCTTTGCGGTCGCGGCTGCTGCGTTTGGACTGATGACGCTTGGCCGCCGCCGCCGGATGCTGGTGCAGCGGTTGCGCGCGCGGCGGGCTGGCGCGGCGGAGCGGGTGCATGGGATATCACCGGCAGTCGACACGGCGCGGCTGCGCAAGATCGAGAACAGGATCGGCGATGGGCAGGGGCGCGCGCGGCGCTGGCTGCTTGCCAATGGGTTCGAAACCGGGCCGAGGCGGCTGGCATTGCTACTTGGCCTTGCGGTCGCCGCCGCGGCGGGGCTGGGGCTGGCCGTGGGGTTGCCTGCGCTGCTGGCCGTTCTGGGCGCGGCGGTTCTGGTGCCGGGCCTGACGCTATTGGTGGGGCGGCGGCGGCTGGCGGCGCGGATGAAACGCGCCGAGCAGCAGTTCCCGGGCGTACTGGGCACGATGGTGCGCACCTTGCAAAGCGGACTGACGCTGCAGGACGCGATGCAGCTTGTCGCCGCCGAAGGTCCAGACCCGCTGCGCACCGAATTTGCCCGCATCCTGAACGATGAGGCGATCGGGCTGACCCTGCCTGACGCCTGCCAGCGCATGGCGTTGCGCCTGCCCTTCGATGCGGCCGAGTTCTTCGCGCTGATCGTCGCCATCCAGACCGAAACCGGCGGCAGCATCGTCACCGCCCTGGAGAACCTGACCGAAACCACCGAAGCGCGCGCCGCGCTGGCCGACAAGATCGTCATCGCTGGGCAGGAAGCGCGGGCCTCGGCGGCGATCATCGGCTCGCTGCCGGTGGTGGTGCTGGTGATGCTGTCATTGGTACAGCCCGATTTCGTTGGCGTACTGTTCTACACGCTGAAGGGGCAGATTGCCTTGGCCAGCGCCGCAGGAATGGTGGTGCTGGGCACGTTGGTGATGCGCGAGATGGCGAAGTTCGATGGCTGACCTGTTGGCTGTGCTGTTGTTGCAAGATCCGGCGTCGCGGACGGCGGCACTGCTGTTCTGGGTGGCGCTGGCGCTAGGGTTGATCTTCATTCTGACGCGGCAGAGCAGGATGCAGCGCCTGCGCGGCCGCGTCCGTGAACTGACCGCGGACGAAGAGGGTGCACGGGAAGCGGCTGCCGCCCGTCCGCCCTTGGCGATTCGGCTGGCCCAGCACCTGCTGAACCGCCGCGCGCAAACGCGGGGCCGTGGCGCGCAGGCGGATAATACGCTGGCGCTAAAGATGTGGCGCGCGGGGTTCTACGGCGCGGCAGCCCCGGCCTGGTGGATCGTCTGGCGAATCGTCCTGGTGCCGGCCGGCGCAGGGCTCGGCATCCTGGTGATGCTGGCCTATGCCGCCGACATGCTGCCGCTGCGCCAGGGTGTGGTGCTTGGCGCAGCAGGGGGCGCATTGCTGGGGCTGACCGCGCCACTGATCTACCGGCGTAACCGGACCGACAAGCGCATGGCTGCGCTGCGCAAGGACTGGCCGGATCTTCTGGATCTGCTCGCGTTGACCATCGGCGCCGGGCTGACGCTGGAGACCGCGCTGTTGCGTATCCGCGATCTTCTTGGACACAAGGCCATCGATCTGGCGCATGAGCTGACGGTGCTGACGGCGGAGTTGATCTATTTCGGCGAACGCGTCCGCGCACTGCAGAACATCAGCCGGCGTTGCCCCCTCGTCGAAGTACAGGATCTGGTTACCGCGCTGATTCAGGCCGACCAGAAGGGCCTGCCGCTGGCCAACCTGCTGAACGCCATGGCTCGCGAGCAGCGCCGGAAGCGGCGCATCGAGATCGAGAAGAAGGCCGCAAGCCTGCCCGCCAAGCTGACCGTGCCGATGATCCTGTTTTTCCTGCCCGCGCTGCTGATTGTGATTCTTGCCCCGGTGGCCTTCCGCCTCGGGACTCTGTTTTGATCTTGCCTTACGGATCCGGCAACAGCCGTATCTGCCCCGCCGGGGCACCCGCTCCGCCGTCGCATCGGATGGCGAGCCGCGCGTCGCGGTCCATCTCTAACCGTCCCGCTTCGATGCGGGTGCAGTGCGGGTCCGCGCCTTGTCCCGTGACGGTGATCTCTTCGCCGGGCAGCAGCAGCGCGCCTTCGATTTCCAACACGCCGAGGTCATGCTTCTGGGTCTCGCGGGTTTCGCGGTCGTGCCCGGCGATGACCGCGATTCCGTCCAACGGGCCGCTGTCCGGCGCCACCATCCGCAGCGTGGCGCCCTCGTCCATATCGATCTCGGCATCGTCCATCAGCACGATTACCGCGCCCGGCCCCAGATCGAGCGTCGCGCCGTTTTCGATCTCCAGATCTCCCCCGGAGATGAAGTAGAGTCCCGCGCCTCCGACCGTGTCCCGTTCGATCTTGAGTCCGTCGCAGAAGCGGATCTGCGCCAGCCCGGAGGGGTTGCGGCCGACCGGCTGCAAACGGTCGGGCGTAATGTCTCGATCATCGTCGCCTTTGTCCTTCTTGCCCTTATCATCCTTCTTGTCCTTGCCCTTTTCGTCACCCCTGCTGTCGTCACAAGGGCCGGTGGGCCGCGGCGGGGCTACGCTCCCCGGCGGCGCAGGGACGGATACGCCGGTGCGTGGCTCTGGGCATTCGGTGAGTGTAATCTGCGCGCTGCCCGAAATCCCTCCGGCCACGTTCAGGCAAGTCGCCTGCAGACGGGCATCGCGCATCAGCACGACGGCGCGGCCATGGCTGGAGGCGACCGCAGCGGCGCAGCCCTCCAGCGTCAGGCGGCTGTCATTCCGCAACCGAAGCGCCCGCTGCGCCCGCGGGTCGTCGAGATGAAGGCAGGTCTCTGCCGTTGCGCCGGGATCGAACACTGCCACCGCCCCGGCCCACACCCGGGAGTCGCCTTGCCCGAAAATGCGCGAGAAGAGCCGCTCCACCGCCAGGCTGGCCTCGACTTCGACGCGGGTGGGCTGCGGGATCGTCACCGTCACTTCCGGCGCGGTTCCGGCCCTGGCTCCGGCATTATCCTCGGCAATGCGCCGCGCAAAGGCGATCGCCTGCGCTTCGCTTCCGCCCCGGCGCAACAGTTCCGCCCCGGCGCGGGCCGCGATGTCGGCGGCGACCTGCAACCGCTCCTGCCGGTAAAGCAGCAATGAGGCGTCGATTGCCCAGGCAGCAATACCGATCAGTACCGGCAGCAGCAGCGCGGTCAGCACCGCCACCGCCCCGCCCGTGTTGCGCATAAATCCCGGCATGCCCATCCCCTCCCTCAACCCGGCGCGCCGGTCAGGATCAGCATCGTCACCAGACCGATCGAAATCGCCGGGCCATAGGGAAAATAGCCGGCTTCGGAAAAGCTCGGAAACCGCCCGCCCGCGGCGGCCAGCCCTACCAGCCGATGCAGCGCGAAGACCGGCAGCCCCGCCATCGTTATCAGCACCAGCCAAGCCAGCACCACCTCCGGTGCGGCCGGCACGAAGAGAGCGGCCGCCGCCAGGTATTTCACGTCGCCTGCACCCAGCAGGCCGCGCGCGTAAAGCGCCAGTCCGATACCGAACACCGCCGCGGCCACACCCAGCCGTGCGGCGGTCTCGGTCCAAGGCAGGCCTGGCAGCACGAGCACTGCAAACACCGCCGCCAGCGCCACATGCACGCCGTTGGGGATGCGCATGTATAGGAAATCCACTGCCGCCGCCCACAGTGCGATGACCGTGACCAGGCAGAGCGCCAGTGGCGCAGCAAGGCCTGCCACGGCGCTCATGGGTCTACTAGCGCTTCGGCTTGCAAGTGTGACACGTCCCAGTCCAGGATCGGCAGCAGCAGCGGAACGTCATAGCCCAACCGTAGAATCTGGCCCGCATCCGAGGGTTCCAGTTCCACGGTCAAACGCGCCGGGTTGGGCCCTTTGAAGCGCGCCCGCGCTTCCCGCAGGGCGTCCGCGGGCGTGGGCGTGCTGTCCGGAAAGGACAGTTGCAGGGCGCGGGCGGTTTCGGTGGCTGCCTCGTTCAGCGTGGCCATCACGGCATAGGTGAAGCCGACCTGAAGCAGACCGAACACGATTATCAGGAACGGCACCACGACCAGCGCGAATTCTACTGCCGCCGCTCCCGAGCGGCCCGGAAGATCCGCTGCGAGGCGGGCGATGGGTTTCACTGGCCCAGTACCGTAAGCTGTGCAGCAAGGCTGTGCCCGCTGTCCGAATCGCCGCCAGGGATCAGGCTGGGCACGCGCACCCGGCCCGTCACGGCGTAAAGGCGCAGGGCCTGCGCATCGCCATCGCAGCGCATGGGGCAGGACGTGCGCGCGGCCAGTCCGTGCGCCGCATCCGCCGGGCAGGCGCAGAACTCCGTAACCGGATCGAAACTGACCTGCGCCAGCCCCAGCCCCAGCCGCAACTGCGCAAGCGCATCCAGCCGGGCCTGCAGGTCGGCCGTATCGGTGGCGCGCCGCGCAAGGTCCGGCACGCGGCTCATGGTCGTATTCATGCTCGCATGTGACAGGATCATGAAACCCATCTCCACCGTGCCCAGCACCAGCACCAGCAGCATTGGCAGCACCAGCGCGAATTCCACGCTCGCCGTGCCGACCACGCCGCGGGGACGCATCACCACCACTTCCGCAGCAGCCGCCACAAACGCGTCAGCTGGCCCGGTATATCGTCCTCTCCCTGGTCTGACAGCGAACGGGCCAATGCGATGACCGCACGCGCCAGCGGCCGCTTTTCCGACACTGCCAGCGGTATGGTACCGGCCGCCTCGGCTTCGCCCATAAGGCGGGCATCATAGGGCAGCACGGCAAGCACTGAGAAGCCGGTTGCCGCTTCGATCTCCTTCAGGGGTACCTCGGTCCGGCCGGGCTGCCGAGCTTGGTTGATCACCAGCGACACGTGTTGCGGATCGCATTCCATCCGTTCCAGCGCCCGCTTGGTGTTCTCTACATTCTGCACGCCTGTCAGGGTCGGCTCCGCCACAATGACCAGCCGATCCACGCGCCGCAGCAATTCCCGTTTGGTGTCGGTCCAGGCGTCGGGCGCGTCGATCACCACGTGAACATCGTGCTGGTATGGAATTTCCAACACCGAGCAGATAATCGACCGGGCCATATCCGGCGCGTGCTCAAGATCGGGCAGGGTCGGCAACACCTTAAGGTGCGTCCCCATGCGCTCGGCGGTCTGCCATAGTACCCGGTGGTCTATGCTGCCCGGGGTGTGTTCGATCGCCAGCAGGTCGCGCGGGTTGGTCAGGTTGAAATTGATCGCCAGGGTGCCGTATTGCGGATCAAGATCGGCCAACAGAGTATCCCGCCCCAAAACCTCCGCTATCGCGTAGCCCACATTCTGGGCCACCGTGGACGAGCCGCTGCCGCTGCCCGCGCTGATGAAGGCGGTGGAGGTGCCCAGCTTAGGGCGCGATTCGGACAGGAACGCATCCAGCAGGCTGCCATGCAGCCGTGCGGGCCGGGCGGGCAGCAGGATGAAATCGGTCACGCCCACCGCCATCATCCGGCGATAGGCAGCAATGGCGTCCGCTTCGTCATCGCCGCGGCCGATGACAAAGACACGCGATTGCGGGTCGCATTTGGCAGCCAGTGCGTCGAGAGCGGTGATGAAATCAGGCAGCGATCGGTCTTTTTCGATTAGCAGGATATGGCCGCTTTCTTCGTCGTCCAGATAAGCCAGCGCGTCATCGATATTGGCCCCGGCGGTCTGCCAGGTGACATTCTTCAATGATAATGCATCGCGCACCCCGCTGATCAGCGCTTCGGCTTCGGGTGTGGTAACGAACAGCTGCGCCAACACTTCGGGCAGCATCGCATCGCGCTGCGGGGCGTCTGGCAGAACTGGCTCGGCCATGGGGGACTCTCTCCTTCGGGGCTGGCCGCTGGCGGGGTGTTGTGTGCGGCTTGATTGGCCGCAAGGTGTCGAGTCAGGGCACCTCGTAAGGCACCCACGTTTTGTCCTGTAACACGTCGATAGAATGTCTTGGCTGCACCGGAATTTCGGGGCCAGGCGCCTCTGGCGCGGCCGGTGCACGGTCCGCGCGGGTCCGCAGCGCCAGCGCGAGCCGCCCTTCGTAGTCGGCAGTGGCCAGCAGGTTGGCCTGTTGCGGCGTCAGTTCCACCGTCACGGTGCCGGGATTGGCAGCCACGGTGCCGGACACGTCCGTGCCGTTCATCCCTGGAACATCGCCCATCGACGCGCCCACAGCCAGCACCCGGACATTTTCCAGGATGACGCTGCTGCCTGCCGCGCCGTTTCCGGCCTCGCCCACGCGGATGATGTCCACGTAATCGTCCACCTTCACAAAGCCACCGGCGGTCGTTGCGGCCGACACCGCCACCGCCACCGCGCGCATTCCCGGCGAGACCCGGTCCGACAGCCGTTCGACGCGTTTTGCCTTCAGCGCGCCGACATCCAGTGGTTCGCCCGCGCCATAGGAGCGGTTGGTGTAAAGCCCCTCGATATCCGCGAGCGGCATCTCGCTTGGCCCGGCGACGGTGAAGAATGGCTGCACGCGCGTTTCAGGCCAGGTTGTCCAGCCGATATCGCCGGGGGCGATGCGGTGGCTTTCGGGCAGTGCGCGCTGCGCCACGAGGACCTGCACCTCGGCCACCTCTGGCGCCGACACAGTGGTTTCGACCGGTGCGGGCGGCGGCGTGCTGCCCAGACGGTACATCATAAAGGCGGCCGTGGCGGCAGCGACGGCGAGCCCAAAAAGGATAAGCCTGATCATCGCTGAGCCTGCACTCCGGGTTGCGGATGCCGCGAGAATGCGGCGGGCTTACAAAGCGGGGAATCACCACGATCAAATTCGCCCCACGCCGCTGGTTGCATCCGCAAGCCACCCCTACGGGTTCGTTATAGGTGCAATTATCAGTTTAAACCCGAAAATCAACTCTGGCCAGAACTAGGATCGGCATCAACTGGCCCGTGCGGTCGAGCCTGCCATATGCGCGATGGGGATATGAGCGTATTGGATGCTCACAACCAATGGGCCCTGATTGAAAGGGCGGTTGGTTTATCGCCGAAAAGTCATGTATTTAGGCAGCCATGCATCTGCGTGATCAAGATGGTTCGCAATTGTGGCTTCCGGAATGACCCGGCAGGTCTGATCCGGTTCGCCGGCAGGCGGGCGCAGACGGTGATCGATGTAGCCATCAAACGCCGGGATTGAATACAAAATCAGTCCCAGGGTATCGGGCTGCTTTGCGGGACCAAAAAGGAGAAACACCCCATGAAAATCACCGCCATTCGCGCCCACTGGCTCAGCGTGCCGATTCCGGAGGCCCAGCAGCACACCTCTGACTTCGGCCGCACGACCTCGTTCGATGCGACGCTGGTGGAGGTGGAGACGGATGCCGGTGTTACCGGCTATGGCGAGGCGAAGGCGGCGGTCGGCTCGGCTGGGACCAATGCCGGGCTCGTCACCATCGTCGAGCAGGAACTGGCGCCGCTGCTGATCGGCCAGGACCCGCGCCAGATCTCGCGGCTCTGGGATGTGATGTACAACGGCAGCCGCGCCCATTACGCCATCGATCGCGGCCACGTCTTCCCGATCCTGGGCCGGCGCGGCCACATGGTGAGCGCGATCAGCGGCGTGGATATGGCGCTTTGGGATATTCTCGGCAAGAGTCTGAACGCGCCGGTGCACCAGCTGCTGGGCGGCAGGCGGCACGAGAAAATGCCGGCCTACGCCTCCGGCGGCTGGAAACCTGCGGCGGAGGTCGGCGCGGAGCTGAAAAGCTATATCGACCGCGGCAACTTCAAGGCGGTAAAGATGCGCGTCGGCTCCGGCGACGGCACGCTGGCCCATTCCATCGAGCGGGTGCATGCGGCTAGGGAATACCTAGGCCCGGACATCGCCATCATGTGCGACGCGCACGGCACCTTCACGGTCTCGGAAGCCAAGCGTTTCTGCCGGGCGGTGACCGACTGCAACATCGACTGGCTGGAGGAGCCCGTGACTGCCGACGACAAGCGCGGCCAGGCAGAGGTGCGGGCTTCGACCGACATTCCGATCTCCTGCGGCGAGAGCGAGTTCACCCGCTTCGCCTTCCGCGATCTGGCGGAGTTGCGGGCGGCCGACATTTTCCAGCCCGACCTCTCGATTGCGGGCGGCATTACGGAGGCGGTGCGGATCGAGGCGATTGCCGCGGCCTACCAGATCCGCTTCGCCCCGCATCTCTGGGGCGGCGCGCTCTGCTTTGCGAGCGGCCTGCACGTGCTGGCGAGCAGCACCAGCGGCTTCATCGTCGAATACTCGCTGGGCGCCAACCCGATGCTGCACGATCTGGTGGAGGAGGATTTCACCATTATCGACGGCCATCTGGAAATCCCGGACCGGCCGGGCCTGGGCGTGACCATCAACCAGGACTTCGTGGCGCGCTACCGCAAGATGGTTTGAGCGTGGCGGTTGCCGGTTGCGGGCTGCGGAAATGCGCCTGGACCGGCCCCGCGGCGCAAGGTAGGGTCCGCGGCAATCCAACCTCCAGTATTGGGAGAACCTCGACCATGACCCAGCCAGGCGGTGTGTGGGTGGCGGCGTTGACGCCGATGAACCCGGACCTTTCCCCCGATACGGCCAAATTCGTCAGCCATTGCCAATGGCTGCTGGATCAGGGCGCGAACGGCCTGGCGGTGCTGGGCACCACGGGCGAGGCGAACTCGTTCAGCGTTGCCGAAAAGCGCAAGCTGTTGGATGCGGTGGCGGAGGGCGGCATCGGCGGCGACAAGCTGCTGCCAGGCACCGGCTCCTGCGCCATTCCGGATACGGTGGAGATGACCAGGCACGCGCTGAGCCACGGTGCGGCCGGCGTCGTGATGCTGCCGCCGTTCTACTATAAGAACGTGTCGGATGATGGCCTTTACGCGGCCTATTCCGAAGTGATCCAGCGGGTCGCAGACGACAAGCTGCGCATTTATTTCTACCACTTCCCGCAAATGTCGGCGACGCCGATCAGCCACGACCTGATCGAACGGCTGTTGAAGGCCTATCCGCAGACGATTGCCGGCATCAAGGATTCCAGCGGCGACCTGAACAACATGCTGGAAATGTGCCGCCGCTTCCCGGGCTTCGGCGTGTTTGCGGGCTCGGAGCAGTTCCTGCTGCCGGTGCTGCGTGCGGGCGGTGTCGGTGCGATCTCCGCGACCGCCAACGTCACCGTCGCGCTTTGTGCGGAGGTGCTGGCGAAGCAGAACGACGCCAATGTGGATGCGATCCAGGAGGAACTGACGGCCCAGCGCCTCGCCCTGCAAGGCCAGGTCCTGATTCCGGCGCTGAAGTCCGTGGTCGCGCGGCACACCGGCGACAAGGGCTGGCTGACGACGCGCCCGCCGGTGGTCGCGCTGAAGGCAGAGGAGGAAGCGGCGCTGTTTGCCGCCCTCGACGGCACCAAATTCGCGCTGGCGGCCTGAGGGGCAAGAGAGCGATGCGCGCCTACCGCTATCTGACCGGCAAGGATGACTCGGCCTTCTGCCATCGGGTGACCGAGATGCTGAACCGGGGGTGGGAGCTTTACGGCGCCCCCACCCTCACCTTCGACCCGGTCAAGGGCCATGTCGTCTGCGGCCAGGCCGTCGTGAAGGAGGTGCCCGGCCGCGAGTACGAGCCGGGCATGGCGCTGGGTGAGTTGTAACCCGGCTTTCCGATCCCACCACTACCGCCCCGGGCTCGACCCGGCGGCGGGGTTGTAGAAGCAGGTTCCTGAACGAAACTCTACCGCCCCTTGAACACCGGCTTGCGCTTTTCGGCAAAGGCCAGCATAGCTTCCTTGCTGTCCTCGTATTTGCCGAGTTCGGCGGTCATGTTCTGCTCGAACCGGTAGCCGTCGCGCAGACTCATATCCTCGATGGTGTTGAGCGCGTGCTTGGCCAGCACCATGGCGATCGGGCTCTTGGAGGCAATGTCGGCGGCCAGTGCCATCGCGGTTGGCATCAGTTCCGCCAGCGGCACGCATTTCTCGACCACGTTCAGCGCTTCCAGTTCGCGGCCGGTCAGGCGCTGGCCGGTAAACATCAGCATCCGCGTCTTGGAATGGCCGAACAGGCGCATGGTATGGCGGCCGCCGCCCAGTAGGCCGACATTGATCTCTGGCAGGCCGAGAGTCGCTTCTTCCGCCGCCAACAGGATGTCGCAGGATGCGGCCACGGCCAGGCCAGCGCCCAGTGCGGCGCCGTTGATGGCGGCGATCACCGGCTTCTTGCATTCGACGATGGCATGAAAGCACTCGCGCGCACGCCGGCTGTGCTGCCACTGGTCGCCGGGCCCACGCTCCTTGCCCGCGCGGCCGCGGATGTCGGCGCCGGCGGAAAAGCACTTGCCCTCGCCCGTCAGCACGACGACGCGCACCTCGGGCAGGTCGCTGATCGTGTCGAAGGCCAGCATCATGTCATCGTGGAATTGCTGGTTCTGCGCGTTCACCGGCGGGTTGTTCATGGTGACGGTGGCGATGTGGTCGGCGATTTCGACCTTGACCATTTGCAGGGCGGATAAATCGGTCATGACTGTGTTTCCTCGTTGCGGAAAATCGGGCTTGGATGCGGGCTACGCTAACCCGGCACCCGGCGCCCGTCCATGCGCGAACCGTCATGCCGGATGGCGGGCATCCTGCCCGGCATTGACCAGGGTCAGGCCCGCCATCAGCAGTGCCACGCCGCCCCAGACCCAAAGGCTGTAGCGCTCGCCAAAGATCAGCATGCCGCCGACGATGCCGATGGCGACGACGATATAGCCGACCTGGCTCATGAACACCGAGCCGGCGTGCCGGATCAGGCTGAAATACAGGAGATAGGCGCCACACGCCCCCAGTGCGAGGGCATAGAGCGCATAGGTGGATGGCCACACCGGCGGCAGAGGCAGCCCGGCCTGGCCGCTTGCCAGCATCACCGGCAGATAGCACAGGCTTGCGGTCGCCAGCAGGCCGAGGGCCATGGTGGCGGTGCCGGTACTGTCCGGCATGAAGCGTTCGGCGAACACGCCGTTGATGCCATAGCAGAGCGGCGTCAGCATTGCCATCAGCACCCAGCCGGCCATGTCGGCCTCGGGCAGGCTGGTGCGCGGCACCAGGATCAGCAGTGCGCCGGCCAGGCCCAGCAGCACGCCGCATGCGCGCAGCCATTGAAACCGCTCCTGCCGCAGCACCACCGCCAGGACATAGGTGAACAGCGCGGCGGTGGAGACGATGGCGCTCATCAGGCCCGCCGGAATGTGCTGCACCACGATCGCGATGTTCAAGCCGGGAATGGCGAGGCCGATCAGCCCGTTGAACACATAATAGCGCAGATGCTGGCCGCCCAGCGGCGGCCAGCTCCGCCGCACCAGGGCGATGGCCGCCAGCACCGCCAGCGCCAGCGTCACCTGCCAGAAGGCAAAGGCGAAGGTCTCTATCTCCTCCAGCGCCAGCTTGGTGAGCGGATTGCTAAGGCCCCAGATCGTTCCCAAGGCCACCAGCATCGGCAGATTGGCCGTGCCGGCGGTTCTGGTTCGCGCCATCATCGCGCCGCCCACGCCGCCCGCAACTGGCCCAGATTGATGAGCGTCAGGCCGGATACCATCAGCCCGATGCCGACCCAGACCCAGGTGCTATGGCGTTCGCCGAAGATCAGCATGCCCGCCACCACGCCAACGCTGACGACCAGATAGCCGACCTGGCTCAGATAGACCGGGCCGGCCATGCGGATGATCTGGAAATACAGGACATAGGCGACACTGGACGATATGCCGAGCCAAAGCACCATATGGCTTGCGGGCCAGACCGGCGGCAGGGGCATTTCCGCCCCGCCGCTTGCCAGCACGATGGCCAGAAAGAACACCGTGGCGACTCCCAGAAAGCCGGTGGCGAGCGTCATCGAGTCGGTTTCTCGCGGCATGAACCGGCTGATGATCACCGCGGTGACGCCGTACAGGAACGGTGTCAATAGACCGAGCGCGACCCAGGGTGCCATGGCCGGGCTCGGCAGGCTCTGTTCCGGCAGCAGGATGACGAGCGTGCCGACCAGCCCGAAGCCGATGCCGATGGCGCGGAGGGCCTGGAAGCGCTCCTGCCGGGCCGCCAGCGCGATGGCGTAGGTGAACACCGGCGCAGTCGCGATAATCGTCGAGAGGATGCCCGCCGGTACGTTCTGCACCACGATCACGTTGTTCAGGCTGGGAATGGCAAAGCCGATCAGGCCACTGGCGAGATAATAGCGGATGTGGCGTGCGTCCAGCGGCGGCGGCTTGCGGCGCACCAAGGACAGCGTGCCCAGTACCAGGAAGGCGATCAGCGCATACCAGAAGACGACCGAAAACGGACCGAAATCCTGCACGGCCAGCTTGGTCGCACTCATGGAAACGCCCCAGATCGACCCGAGCGTCAGCAGAAAGACAAGGACAAGCCCCATGAAGCCCGCGCTATTCCTCGTGCCCGTCGACCAGGATCAACTGGCCTTCGGATGCTTCCTGTCGGATTTTGACAGCGGTCTGGTATTGTTCGGAATGATAGAAGGCACGGGCCTGTTCCATCGAGTCGAACTGCAACACCACCACGCGCCGCGTCTCCTCCGGCCCTTCCAGCGTTTCGATCTCCCCGCCGCGCACCACGAACTTGCCGCCAAAAGCGGCTACTGCCGCGGGGGTCAGGGCGCGGTAATCGGCGTAGCGGCCGGGATCGGTAACATTGACGCGGGCAATCACGTAGGCAGGCATGGACTCTTCCTTCTAGAATGGCCGTCTCGACGGAAGTCCAATAGCCTGGACTACCATCGAACGATAGACCATACGCTAGAGAAGGGCTGTCAGCAGCCACCCAGTATCTCCCGGAGGAGGCATCCATGGCCGATGAGTTGTTTCCGGTCCCGGCGCCCGTCGCCAAGGCCGCCCATGTCGATCGCGCCGCTTATGAAGAAATGTACCGCCGCTCCGTCGAGGACCCGGAAGGGTTCTGGGGCGAACACGGCAAGCGCATCGACTGGTTCAAGCCCTATACCAAAGTGAAGGACGTTTCCTACGCCAAGGACGACCTGCACATCCGCTGGTTTTATGACGGCACCACCAACGCCGCCCACAACTGCCTGGATCGCCATCTGGCGACCCGCGGCGACCAGACCGCAATCATCTGGGAAGGCGACGACCCCAGCGAGTCCAAGCACATCACCTATCGCGAACTGCACGCGGATGTGTGCAAGTTCGCCAACGTGCTGAAGGGGCAGGGCGTCAGGAAGGGCGACCGCATCACCATTTACATGCCGATGATCCCGGAAGCCGCGGTGGCCATCCTGGCCTGTGCCCGCATCGGCGCGGTCCATTCGGTCGTGTTCGGCGGCTTCTCGCCGGAAGCGTTGCACGGGCGGATCGAGGATTGCGATTCCACCCTGGTGATCACCGCGGACGAGGGGCTGCGCGGCGGCCGTACCATCCCGCTCAAGGCCAACACCGATCATGCGCTGCTGCACTGCCGCAAGGACGTGCGCTGCATCGTGGTGAAGCGCACCGGCAACCCGGTGACGATGGTGAGCGGCCGGGACGTCTGGTATCACGACGAAATGGCCAAGGCCTCGGCCGATTGCCCGGCGGAGGAAATGGAGGCGGAAGACCCGCTGTTCATCCTCTACACCAGCGGCTCCACCGGCAAGCCGAAGGGTGTGTTGCACACGACCGGCGGCTACATGGTCTTTACCGCCATGACCCACCACTACACCTTCGACTACAAGGATGGGGAGGTGTATTGGTGCACGGCCGACGTGGGCTGGGTGACGGGCCACAGCTACATCGTCTACGGCCCGCTCGCGAACGGCGGCACCACGCTGATGTTCGAGGGCGTGCCCAACTACCCGACCGTCAGCCGGTTCTGGGAGGTGTGCGACAAGCATAACGTCTCGATCTTCTATACCGCGCCCACTGCAATCCGCGCGCTGATGCGCGATGGCGACGAGCCGGTAAAGAAAACCAGCCGCAAGTCGCTGCGCCTGCTGGGCACGGTGGGTGAGCCGATCAACCCGGAAGCCTGGCTCTGGTACTATAATGTTGTGGGCGACGGCCGCTGCCCGATCGTCGACACCTGGTGGCAGACCGAGACCGGCGGCCATCTGATCACGCCGCTGCCGGGCGCGACCGACCTGAAGCCGGGGTCCGCCACCCTGCCATTCTTCGGCATCAAGCCCGCCCTGGTGGACGATCAGGGCGCGCTGCTAGACGGTGCCACCAGCGGCAATCTGGTGATCCTGGACAGCTGGCCCGGCCAGATGCGCACGGTCTATGGCGACCACCAGCGCTTTATCGACACCTATTTCGCCATGTACCCCGGCATGTATTTCACCGGCGACGGCGCGACCCGCGATGCCGATGGCTATTACTGGATCACCGGCCGTGTCGATGACGTGATCAATGTCAGCGGCCACCGCATGGGCACGGCGGAGGTTGAAAGCGCCCTGGTCGCGCATCCGAAAGTCGCCGAGTCCGCCGTGGTCGGGTATCCGCACGACATCAAGGGCCAGGGCATCTACGCCTACGTCACCCTGATCGCCGGCCAGGAGCCGACCGAGGAGCTGCGGGCGGAGCTGGTGCGCTGGGTGCGAACCGAAATCGGCCCGATCGCCTCGCCCGACCTGATCCAGTGGGCGCCGAGCCTGCCCAAAACCCGCTCCGGCAAGATCATGCGCCGCATCCTGCGCAAGATCGCGGAGAACGATTTCAGCAACCTCGGCGACACCTCCACCCTGGCCGAGCCGCAGGTGGTCGATGATCTGGTCGAGAACCGGCAGAACAAGTAGGCTGCCGCCGTCAGCAAACCCCCGCTGGCACCGATTCCCGGACGGCGCGCCCGCGCCGATCCGGGATCTCCTTCGGCCTGGCGAACACCGCGGCCCCGTGTTCGCACAGCAATGCGATGGAGCTATTCAAAGGCTGCCGTACGCTTCTCTGCCTTGATTTATCGCTGGCCGAAGAGAGTTCCGGCCAGCGAGACGCCGTAACGGGCGACACTGGCCAGTTGGTCGGCCGGCGTGGTCTCCGCCATTTTGAAGCCAAGCCAGATCAAGCCGACAACGGCGCCGCCGACGCCCAAGGTCCAGGCCATGCGGCCCAGATGGGCGAGCCCGTCCTGGTGGCCGGTGAGCCATTTGGCAGCCTCGCTGGCGGCGCGTTGGTGAGCAGGGTTTTCAGGGTCAAAGCGTCCGTCTTTGATCTCGCCCTGTGCCGGCTTGCGCCGCAGCACGTCCAGCCATTGCTGCTTCTTCTCCTCCGGCGGGCCGACGAACACCAGGGGCGCGAACAGCAGCATGCCGAAATGCAACAGCGTCGGCACCAGGGTCGAGAACAGCATCAGCGTGATCCAAAGGCCCTGGCCGAACGGCTCCGCCGCTGCCCGCTCAATCTCGGCAACCACGCTGCCGCTCCAACCGGTAGCGAGGCGCGTACCTTCCATCACAAGGCCCAGCAGGAAGGCAAGCAAAGCCAGCAGAACGAGGGCAACGGCAATATCGACAGCGCCATGCCATCCGACTTGCCAAAGCCGTGTCCATCTAGAATGAGCGGTCCGCAACGAGCGCAGAAAATCGCCACCGAGTTTCCGGCTAACCAACCAGGATAAAAAGTCTAGGCGGTCGACTCATAAACGCGCAATCGGATGCGGATGGCGGCCAGTTTGATCATGGCGAGGTAGGTTGAGCCGAGCTTGTCGTAACGGGTTGCGA
>JAWLBX010000010.1:0-137160 GCA_041687435.1 Alphaproteobacteria bacterium | reverse complement strand
CAACACCAGCCAAAAGAGCAAAACCGGCAGCCAAACGCCGCCAAATCACCCGAATACCCGCATCATCACCTCAAAAACCAGGTTCCCGGAGGTGTCCACTTCTCTCCACGCTGCCGAGCTGACTTAATCGTTCCATTGGATCATTCTCCGTAAGCACCGTTTAGTTTAAAGATACGATGGCGAAACGGTGCGGGGAATGAGCCATAACGGCACTAGATACGGATCGTGCGCGCCGGATCAGGGGTCCGCTTGCGGGCGGCGGGCGGCACTGCCTAGCGCGGCAGCCCTTTCTCCTCCCGCTCCGCATCTTCCTCCGTTCGGCGGCGTGTAATGAATGTGCCAAGCGCCATGGCGCACTCCTCGCCCAGATCTGTCACCACCCGGCATTCAACGACGAAGGTGCGGGCGCCGCCACGCACGACCTTGGCCGTAGCGGTCAGCTTGTTGCCGCGGGCGGGCGCCAGATAGTTCACCTTGAGCTCAAGGGTGACGACATAGCGCTTGCGCGTCTCGTAATTGCCGCCGGCGGCCGCCGTGCCCATGGCAACATCCACCAGCGAGGCAACGATACCGCCATGGGCGACATCGCGGACATTGCGCTTGTCCTCATCCAGTTCGAGCGAGACGACAGCACGGTCGTCCTCCATGACCTCATAGGTGAGGCCGAGCCATTTGCGGAAACCAACGTCGGACATGGGGTCAATAGCTCTTCGGTAGGCCCAGCTGCCGCTCGGCGATGTACGACAAAGCCAGTTGCTGGCCGACCGGCGCAAGGCGCGTAATCATGACTTCGCGCAGCATCCGCTCCACATGATATTCCTTGGCATAGCCCATGCCGCCATGGGTGAGGATAGCGCGCTCCGCCGCCTCGTAGCCGACTTCGGCGCAAAGGTATTTGGCGCCGTTCGCCTCCGCCCCGCAAGCCTCGCCGTTGTCGTAGAGCCACGCGGCCTTGTAACAGAGCAGGCGCGCGGCTTGCAGCTTGGCCCAGCTTTCCGCCAGCGGGTGCTGGATGCCCTGGTTCTGGCCGATCGGCCGGCCGAACACGACGCGCTCCCGCGCGTATTCGGCCGCACGGTCGAGCGAGAACTGGCCGATACCGATGGCTTCGGCCGCGATCAGGCAGCGTTCCGGGTTAATGCCGTCCAGCAGGTAATAGAAGCCGCGGCCTTCCTCGCCGATCAGGTCTTCCTTCGGCACCGGCATGCCGTCGTAGAACACGAAATTGGTATCGACCGCCTTGCGGCCCATTTTCGGAATTTCGCGGATTTCGGCGTAGTTGCGGTCCAGGTCGGTATAGAACAGGCTGATGCCCTCAAACGGTTTGGCCACCTTGTCCCGCGGCGTGGTGCGGGCCAGCAGCAGCACCTTGTCCGCCTCCTGAGCGGTGGAGGTCCACATTTTTGTGCCGTAAATTTTGTAGTTCTGGCCGTCGCGTTCGGCGCGCGTCTTGATTGCCGCGGTGTTGAGCCCGGCATCGGGCTCGGTCACGCCGAAGCAGCATTTTTCCTTGCCCTGGATCATCGGCACCAGCCAGCGCTGTTTCTGTTCGTCCGTGCCATGAACCACGATCGGATGCGGTCCGAAGACGTTGATGTGCACGGCACTCGCGCCAGAAAGACCGGCGCCGGAGCCGGCAATGGTCTCCATCATCACGCAGGCGTCGGAAATGCCCAGGCCCGCGCCGCCATACTCCTCCGGCATGGCGATGCCGAGCCAGCCGTCGCCGGCGAGCGCCTGCACGAAATCCTCGGGAAATTCGCCGCTATCGTCATGATCCGCCCAATAGGCAAGCGGGTAGTCGGCGCAAATTTTCTCGATCGCAGCGCGAATGCTCTGCTGCTGTTCGGTGAACTGAAAGTCCATGTCTCGGTATCTCGGCTGGTAAGCGGAAAGGCTCGCATGCCTGGGAGCATTCCGCATCCTAACCACAGACAAGGCGCGATGCCATAGCCCGGAGCCGCCGGCAGTGATCGCGGCAAACCTTTCTGTCGCCTTCATCACCGCTCCCGTTAAAGTGCCGGTCATGACCGATACCTACCAAGCTCCCATACCCCGCACTGGGCCGCGCCTGCTGGACGATCTGGCAGCCACCCAGCCGGACCATGAGGCCCTGGTCGATGGCCTGGCCCGCTGGACCTATGCCAACCTGCTCCGCGAGGCGCAAACCATTGCCGCAGGACTCGCAGCGCTGGGCGTGCAGTCTGGCGACCGGGTGGCCTTGCTGGCCGGCAACCGGGCCGAGTGGGTGGCGGCGTATTTCGGCGCCCAGGGGGTTGGCGCGATCACCGTGGCGCTTAACACCTGGCTGACCGCGGGGGAGATCGCCTGGCAGTTGGAACATGCGGGCGCTTCCATCCTGATCGTGGAAGCGGACTTCCGCGGCCGCGACTTCGTTGGCGAGGTGCAGGCCTTGCAGGCCGAAGGTCGGCTGCGGACGGTGCGCGAGGTTGTGGTGCTGACCGACAGCGCACCGGAGGGCATGCGGCCCTATGCCGATCTGCGCGCCCATCCCCCCTCCCCCGCCGCATGGGGTTTGGCCGGGCCGGAGGATGTCTGCTGCATTCTCTACACCAGCGGCTCCACCGCAGCGCCCAAGGGCGTGCCACTGCTGCATGGCGGTATCGTCGACAACATGTGGTCGATCGGCGAACGCATGCACCTGACGCCAGCGGACCGGCTCTGGTTCGGCGTCTCGCTGTTCTGGTCGTTCGGCTGCGTCAACGCCCTGTTCGCGGTGATGAGCCATGGCGGCACGCTGGTCCTGCAACACCATTTCGAGCCGGGCGAGGCGCTGCGCCTGATCGAGGAGGAGCGGTGCAGCGTATTCTACGGCATGCCGAACATGGCAATTGCCATGCAGACGCACGCAGACCGCCCGAACCGTGATCTTTCCTCGCTGCGCACCGGCGCCACCATCGGCACGCCCGAGCAGATCCAGCGGATTGTGGACCTGGGCGCGACAGAGATCTGCAACGTCTACGGCCTGACGGAAGGTTACGGCAACTCTGCCGTAGCGGACTGCAAGGCGTCGCTGGACCGGCGCCTCAACGCCTCCGGTGCGCCGCTGGACGGGGTGAAAATCCGCATTGTCGGCGAGACCGGCAAGGTGCTGCCCGTGGGCGAGATCGGTGAGATCCAGATCGGCGGCCGGTTCACGCCCGGTTACTGGAATGCGCCGGACCTGACGGCGGCCAGCCTGAGCGCCGACGGCTGGTTCCGCACCGGCGACCTGGGCCTGCTGGACGAACAGGGCTGGGTGCGCTTCCGCGGTCGGCTGAAGGAACTGATCAAGACCGGCGGCATCAACGTCTCGCCGGCGGAGGTGGAGGAAGTGCTGCTCGCCCACCCTGCCGTCGCCTCCTGCTTCGTCACCGGCTTGCAGGACGAGAAGCTGGACGAGACCGTGGCGGCGGTGGTGATCTTGGAAGGCGGCGCTGCCACGGATGCCGAGGCGCTGCAAACCTACTGCCGCCGGCACTTGGCCCCCTACAAGCTGCCGCGGTGCTGGTGTTTCACCACGCCGGACCGGCTGCCCCTGACCTCTACCGGCAAACTGCAGCGCAACCGGCTGTGGGAGTTGTTTGGCAAAACAAACGTGTGACAAGTCACCGGCTTGTGTGCAACTGCGAAGGCGCTTATCTAGCGGCCATAATCCACAGAATTGTCCGCCGCGCCGGCAGCCGCATGTGCGCCCGGTGCGCGGCCCACATCGAAAGCATTCGCCCGCATGGATATCCGCAATATCGCAATCATCGCGCACGTCGACCATGGCAAGACCACCCTGGTGGACTGCCTGCTGCACCAATCCGGCACCTTCCGCGCCCACCAGAAGATTGCGGAGCGCGCCATGGATTCAAACGATCAGGAGCGCGAGCGTGGCATCACCATCCTGGCAAAGTGCACCAGCGTCGTCTGGAAAGACGTACGCATCAACATCGTCGACACCCCTGGCCACGCCGATTTCGGCGGTGAGGTGGAACGTATCCTCAGCATGGTCGATGGCGTCGTCGTGCTGGTCGATGCCAGCGAAGGGCCGATGCCGCAGACCAAGTTCGTTGTCGGCAAGGCACTGCGGCTTGGCCTCAACCCGATCGTGCTGATCAACAAGGTCGACAAACCGGAACAGCGTGCCTTTGAGGTGCAGGACGAGACCTTTGACCTGTTCGCCGCACTGGACGCGAACGAGGCGCAACTCGACTTCCCAACGCTGTTTTCCAGCGCCAAGGATGGCTGGGCAGCGGCAGATCCGGACGCGCGGCCGGGCAACATGGATGCGTTGTTCGACAAGATCGTCGAGCATGTGCCGCCACCGAAGGTCGATCCCGATGCAGCATTCACCATGCTGGCAACCACCGTGGAACGCGACCCCTATCTGGGCCGTCTGCTGACCGGCCGCATTGAGACCGGCAAGGCGCGGCCGAACATGCCAATCCGGGCGCTGGACCGCGATGGCAACCTGGTCGAAAGCGGGCGGATTTCCAAACTGCTGGCCTTCCGCGGTTTGCAGCGGGAGCCCGTGGAGGAGGCACAGGCGGGTGACATCGTCACCATCGCCGGGTTGGCTGATGCCAACGTCTCCCACACGCTTGCGGCACCCGAGGTGACAGAGGCGATTCCGGCCCAGCCGATCGACCCTTCGACACTGGCCATGACCTTCTCGATCAACGACTCGCCGCTGGCGGGCCTGGAGGGTGACAAGGTCACCAGCCGCCTGATCCGTGACCGGCTGATGCGCGAGGCGGAAGGCAATGTCGCGATCCAGGTGCGGGAAACCGAGGAAAAGGACGCGTTCGAGGTTTCCGGCCGTGGCGAGTTGCAGTTGGCAGTGCTCATCGAAAGCATGCGCCGCGAGGGCTTCGAACTCAGCGTGTCGCGCCCGCGGGTGCTGTTCCGCACCAACGAGCAAGGCCAGCGCGAGGAACCGATCGAGGAAGTCGTCATCGACGTGGACGAGGACTTCGCCGGGTCGGTTGTCGAAAAACTCGGCCAGCGCCGGGGCGAGATGCAGGAGATGCGGCCCGCCGGCGCCGGCAAGACCCGCCTGGTGTTCCACGCGCCGTCCCGCGGCCTGATCGGCTATCATGGCGAATTCCTGACCGACACGCGCGGCACCGGCGTTATGAACCGGCTGTTCAGCCACTACGCCCCCTACAAGGGGCCGATCGAAACACGCCGCACCGGCGTGCTGATCAGCCTGGAGCAGGGCAAGGCGATTGCCTACGCGCTCTATAATCTGGAGGACCGCGGCTTCCTGTTCGTTTCCCCCGGTCAGCCTGTGTATCAGGGCATGATCCTGGGCGAGCATGCCAAAGGCCAGGATCTGGACGTGAACCCGCTGAAGGCAAAACAGCTCACCAACTTCCGCGCCTCTGGCAAGGATGATGCGCTGGACCTGACACCGCCGGTCAACATGACCCTGGAGAAGGCGCTGGCCTATATCGACGACGACGAACTGGTAGAAGTCACGCCAACCAGCGTGCGCCTGCGCAAGCGCTATCTCGACATTCACGAACGGAAGAAGGCAGCGCGCAAGGCGGGATAAAGCCCACAGGCTGAACACAGGGAGCCTTGCCATGACCGGACGCTACAGTGGCAAGCGGGTGCTAACCACCTGCGTGGACAAGTATATGGGCCGGCCGATTGCCGATGCCTTCATTGCAGAAGGCGCGGAGGTCATAGAGGACACCGACCCGCTCACCACCAACCAGGCGGTGGAAGCATTGCTGCAGCGCGCCGGCGACATCGACATTCTGATTGCCAACTTCGCCGAGGACCCGTTCCGCACACGCGTCGGCCAGATCAAGGACGATGAGTGGCACGCGCTGTTCGAGGCGATGGTGCATCCGCTGATGCGTATCGTCCGGGGTGTCGCGCCCGCATGGGTCGAACGCAAGCGCGGCAAGGTGATTGCCGTGACCAGCGCAGCCCCCTTACGCGGCGGGCTGCCGGGCACCAGCGGCTATTGCGCGGCGCGAGGTGCACAGAACGCCTTCGTGCGCTCCGTTGGGCTCGAACTGGCACCATACAACATTCAGGTCAACGCCATCGCCCAGAATTACATCCGGAACGAGCGGTATTTCCCGGACGACCTGATCCAGAGCGATGTGTTCCGGCAGAAGGTTCTGCCTACGATCCCGACCGGCAAGGTGGCCGATCCGGAGGAAACTGCGGAACTGGCGCTGTACCTGGCCTCCGACAAGTGCACCCATATGGTTGGACAGGTCATCCCTTGGGCAGGCGGCTGGGTGACATCCACCTGAGCGCCTATCCGTAAATCTGCCCGTAAATCGGGCATCATGGCCGCCCGCCGCAGTTTCGGGCGGCTTTTTTATGGCCAACCCTGCCCGGCCGGCAAAATCTCAGGCTCATAAATGCACCCCGAACCCAATGCTCCGACCTATTCTGCCTAATTTTTTTGCGCGCGTTCGCCATAAAAAATTTTCGCCTTAATTTTAGGCGTTTTTTGCACCGTGTCAGATACCCCGGCTTTGAACCATCTGGTAGTTTACTGATTTATATCAGTATTTTTCCTATTCCCGATTTGGCATGACACTTGCTGCTGATGGCCACCACAAACCGAAAGGAGGCCTATCATCATGGTGCTGTCCAAAACCTTACGCAGACTGACCATTGCCGGCGCATCCGCCGCGGCAATGCTGGTCAGTCACGCGGCCGTTGCCGCCGATACGATCAAGGTGGGCGTTTTGCATTCGCTCTCCGGCACGATGGCTATCAGCGAGACCACGCTGAAAGACGCGATGCTGATGCTGATCGACGAGCAGAACAAAAAGGGCGGCCTCCTCGGCAAACAGTTGGAGCCAGTGGTCGTCGACCCGGCTTCCAACTGGCCGCTGTTCGCGGAAAAGGCGCGCGAACTGATCACGCAGGAGAAAGTAGACGTGGTCTTCGGTTGCTGGACCAGCGTCAGCCGCAAGTCCGTGCTGCCGGTCTTCGAGGAACTGAACAGTATGTTGTTCTATCCCGTCCAGTATGAAGGCGAGGAAAGCAGCCGCAACGTGTTCTACACCGGCGCCGCGCCAAACCAACAGGCCATTCCCGCGGTCGAATATCTGATGAGCGAGGATGGCGGCAGTGTCGAGCGCTGGGTGCTGGCCGGCACCGACTATGTCTATCCGCGCACGACCAACAAAATCCTCGAGTCATTCCTGAAGTCCAAGGGTGTCGCACCTGAGGATATCATGATCAACTACACCCCGTTTGGCCATGCCGACTGGCAGACCATCGTCGCCGACATCAAGAAGTTTGCGAGCGAGGGCAAAAAGACCGCGGTGGTTTCGACCATCAACGGCGACGCCAACGTGCCGTTCTACAAGGAACTCTCGAACCAGGGCATCGATGCCGCGGATGTCCCGGTTGTCGCCTTCAGCGTTGGCGAGGAAGAGCTTGCCGGTATCGACACCTCAAACCTGGTCGGCCACTTGGCGGCCTGGAACTATTTCATGAGCGTCGACACGCCGGAGAACGACGCCTTCATCGAAAAATGGCACGCCTTCATCGGCGACGAGAAGCGCGTCACGAACGACCCGATGGAAGCGCATGTGATCGGCTTCCAGATGTGGGTGCAGGCGGTGCAGCAGGCCGGTACGACCAATGTCGATGCCGTGCGCCAGGCCATGTATGGCCAGACCGTGCGCTCGCCCAGCGGCTTTGACGTGGTGATGAACACCAACCACCACCTCTCCAAGCCAGTGCTGATCGGCGAGATCCAGGATAACGGCCAGTTCGAGATCGTTTGGGAGACCGATGGCCCGATCGTCGGCGACGCCTGGACCGACTTCCTGCCGGAAAGCGCCAAGCTCACCGCCGACTGGACCTACCCCTGGGTCTGCGGCAACTGCGAGACGCCGAAGTTCGGCGCCGTCACCAACTAACCCTCTTTGTTCCCCGGCTCGCCGGCCGGGCGTCCGGGGAACACTCTTCCTCTTTCGTTTGTCCCTTTTTGGAAACGTCCCTCAAGAAACGAAGCAATCAATGCGACTGGTTATTGCAATACTCCTGGGCTTGCTGGCACTGGCCGTTATGCCAGCCCATGCCGACCCGCTCGCCGACGCAGCCGCCAAGCTGCCCGAAGGCAGCTATAGCGACCGCGTTGCCCAGGTCGCGGCCATCGCCGCCCTGGGCGATCCCCGGGCAATCCCCCTGCTGAAAGCGCTCGGCGAAGGCGATCTGCATGTGCGCGACAGCGATGGCCGCCTTGTCATCGTCAAACGCGAAGGCCGCGAATACTTCGCAACCGACCCGATCACCGGCGAAAGCCTGGGCACCGTAGGCCGGCGCGATACCGACAAGGTCCGCGTCAACAATCTCGTACGCGGCACCATTTCTGAAGCGTTGGCACAATTGAATCTGGCGAGCCCGGACCCGACCACCCGCCGTAACGCCGCGCAGGAAGCCGCCAAATACGGCTCGGCCACCATGCTGGATCGGCTGCGGCAGGCCTTCGAGGCGGAGCAGGTGCCGGCTGTCAAAGCAGCGATGGAAACCGCCCTGATTGCCGCGCGATTGGCCGCCGGCACGCCCGAGGAACGAATTGCGGCCATCGAAAGCCTATCCGGCAGTCTGGACCCGGCCGTGCGTTCCCTGCTCGGCCAGGTTCTGAACGATGCGGATGCACCGGCGGAGGTAAAGGAAGCCGCGACGGCGGCCATCGAGAAAATCAAGTCCCGGCGAAACTGGCTTGAAGCCGGGCTGACAGTGTTCCAGGGCGTTTCCCTTGGCTCGATCCTGCTGCTCGCGGCCATCGGCCTCGCCATCACCTTCGGCGTGATGGGCGTCATCAACATGGCGCATGGCGAGATGATCATGCTGGGCGCCTACTCCACCTTTGTGGTGCAGGAGGCGTTCCGTACCTTCCTGCCGCCGAGCGTCTTCGATCTCTACCTGATTGCCGCAATCCCTGTCGCATTCCTGGTTGCAGCCATTGCCGGCATGGCGATGGAACGCAGCGTCATTCGCTTTCTCTACAACCGCCCGCTGGAAACGTTGCTGGCCACCTGGGGCATCAGCCTGATCCTGCAACAGGCGGTGCGCAGCGTGTTCGGCGCCACCAACCGGGAGGTCGCGAACCCCAACTGGATGAGTGGCGGCGTCGAGATCATCGGCGGCGTCATCCTGACCTACAACCGGCTCTGCATCATCGCCTTTTGCCTGATCGTCCTCGGGCTGGTGGTCCTGGTGCTGCGCAAGACGCATTTCGGGTTGGAAATGCGAGCCGTCACCCAGAACCGCGGCATGGCGCGGTCCATGGGCATCGATTCCAGCCGCGTGGACGCGCTGACATTCGGCCTCGGCTCCGGCGTCGCCGGCATTGCCGGAGTGGCGCTCAGCCAGGTCGGCAATGTCAGCCCGAACTTAGGCCAACTCTATATCGTCGACAGCTTCATGGTTGTCGTATTCGGCGGCGTCGGCAACTTGGCCGGCACGTTCGTTGCCGCCATGAGCCTCGGCATTCTCAACAAATTCTTGGAGCCTGTCGCCGGTGCGGTGCTGGGCAAGGTGGTGGTTCTTGTGCTGGTAATCCTGTTCATCCAGCGGCGCCCGCGCGGCCTGTTCGCGCTCAAGGGTCGGGCAGAAGAGGCGTAAGATGGAAACCTCCCGTCAACCCTTGCTGACCCAGGCCGGCTGGGCACGCTTCGTGCTGGCAGTGTTTGCCGCCGCCATCCTGGTGCCGGCCCTCAACCTGGCCGTCGACCCGACCTCGAACGCCCACATGCCCGACTACATGATCCCGCTGCTCGGCAAGTATCTCTGCTTTGCCTTGCTGGCGATCAGCCTGGACTTGGTCTGGGGCTATGCCGGCATTCTGTCCCTCGGCCACGGCGCCTTCTTTGCGCTCGGCGGCTATGCCATGGGCATGCATATGATGCGCGCCATTGGCGACCGCAGCGTTTACGGCAACCCGGAACTGCCCGATTTCATGGTGTTCCTGAACTGGCAGGAGCTGCCCTGGTACTGGTGGGGCTTCGACTGGTTCGGCTTTGCCGCAATCATGGCCCTGCTGGTGCCGGGCGCACTGGCCTTTGCCTTCGGCTGGCTGGCCTTCCGCTCGCGCATCACCGGCGTCTATTTCTCGATCATCAGCCAGGCGATGGTGTTCGCGCTGATGCTGGCCTTTTTCCGCAACGACTTCGGTTTCGGCGGCAACAACGGCCTGACCGACTTCAAGGACATACTGGGTTTCGATCTGGCCGCCCCGGGCACCCGTATGGCGCTCTATCTGCTAAGCGTTACAGCCCTGGCTGGCGGCTATCTGATCTGCCGGTTCATCGTCACGTCCAAGCTGGGGCGGGTGATGCTGGCGGTGAAGGATGCAGAGCCACGGGCGCGCTTCCTGGGATACCGCCCCGCCAACGCCAAGGTGGTGGCCTTCACGGCTTCCGCCATGCTGGCCGGATTGGCCGGCGCGCTCTACGTGCCGCAGGTCGGCATCATCAACCCCAGCGAGTTTTCGCCCGCCAACTCTATCGAAATTGCGATCTGGGTGGCGATCGGCGGCCGGGGCTCACTCTATGGCGCGATTTTCGGCGCCGTGCTGGTGAACATGGCCAAGTCGTATCTGACAGGGGTCGCCGCCGAAACCTGGCTGTTCTTCCTGGGCGCGCTGTTCATTTTTGTGACCCTGTTCCTGCCGAAGGGGCTGGTGGGCGTCGCAACCGAGACCCGCAAGATTGGCGATTGGCTCGACCCTTCCAGACGGGCGCGGGAGGCCGGCTATCATGTCTAGCGGCGCTCCCCATCTCTATCTGGACGGGGTGACGGTCAGCTTCGACGGCTTCAAGGCGCTAAACGACCTGTCGCTTACCATCGAACGTGGCGAATTGCGCTCGATCATCGGGCCGAACGGGGCCGGCAAGACAACCATGATGGATGTCATCACCGGCAAGACCAAACCGGATACCGGTACCGTGCAGCTCGACGGCCGCATCGACCTCACCCGCCTGGACGAGCCTGCCATTGCCGGGCTTGGCATCGGCCGAAAGTTCCAGAAACCGACCGTATTCGAAAACCTCAGCGTGTTCGAGAACCTGGAACTCGCCTGCAAGGCCGACCGAAACGCCCTGATCTGCCTGTTCGCCCGGCTAACAAAGGAACAGCGGGCCAGGATCGAGGAAACCATGGCTACGATCGGCCTGACCGAGCGGCGGGCCGACCTTGCCGGCGGGCTCAGCCATGGCCAAAAGCAATGGCTGGAGATCGGCATGCTGCTGATCCAAGACGCGGAGCTGCTGCTGCTGGATGAGCCCGTAGCCGGCATGACCGACGCCGAAACCGAGGAAACCGCCGACCTGATCCACCGCCTCAAAGGGGAGCACACGCTGGTGGTGGTGGAACACGATATGGCCTTTGTCCGGGCGCTCGGCGCGCGGGTCACCGTGCTGCACGAGGGTAGCGTGCTGGCCGAGGGCTCGATTGACCACGTCCAGACCGACCAGCGAGTCATCGAAGTGTATTTGGGGAGATAGGGGGATGGCAGGAATTCAAGTGAAATATCTCATCCTGAGTAGAGCTCGGCACGAGCGCGTATCGAAGGGCGGCCTTCCGACTCGGCCTTGCGGGCCTACTCAGGGTGAAATGGAAAATTGGGTTACGATCCCATGCTGACCGTCGAAAACCTGCACCTGCACTACGGCGCCAGCCATATCCTGCGCGGCATCTCGCTGGAAGCGCGGCCCGGCGAGGTCATGTGCATCATGGGCCGCAATGGCGTCGGCAAGACCTCGCTGCTGCGCGCGATCCTGGGCCTGCAACCGGCCAGCGACGGCCGCATCGAGTGGCAGGGCCAGGACGTCACCCGCCTGGCCGCCCATCGACGGGCCCGCCTCGGCTTCGCCAGCGTGCCACAGGGCCGGGACATTTTCACCCGCCTGACGGTGGCGGAGAACCTGCGCACCGGCTTTGCCGCCGCCCCGCATGGCGAGAAGAACGTGCCGGAACATGTGTTCGAACTGTTTCCGATACTCAAGGATATGCTGGGCCGCCGCGGCGGCGACCTCTCCGGCGGGCAGCAGCAGCAGCTCGCCATCGCTCGCGCGCTGGTGATGCGGCCGAAGCTGCTGGTGCTGGACGAGCCGACAGAAGGCATCCAGCCGTCGATCATCAAGGACATCGGCAAGGTGATTGCGGACTTGGCGGCGGCCGGCGAAATGGCCATCATCCTTGTGGAACAGTATTTTGAGTTCGCACGCGACCTCGCCGACCGCTTCGCCGTGATGGAACGCGGCGAGGTCGTGCTGTCGGGTGTGCGCGGGGAAATGGATGAGGCCAGTGTACGCCGAACCCTTACCGTCTAGCCCGCAGCGCGGGCGGGCCTCTGTTGGCGGAGGCGCCAGTCGGCCATTGCAGCGCTCCGTCGGGCGGGCGGCGGTGCGGTTCGAGCGGCGCGCTGGCGGGTCCACCGTGCTGGCGGACCTGCACCAAGCCGCCCCCTGCCGCGCCATGCTGCCCGCCAGCGAGGACTGGCCAACGGCAGTGTTCGCGACCACCTGCGGCGGGCTCACTGGTGGCGACTCTGTGCGCTTCGACTTTGCCGTCGGCGCGCGCGCAGCGGCACGCGCAACGACGCAGGCGGCGGAACGGCTTTACAAGGCCCGCGCCGCAGATGCGCCCGCCCGGATCGAAAGCCGGGTCGTGCTGGACGAGGGGGCATCGGCCGAATGGCTGCCGCAGGAGACCATCGTTTTCGACGGCGCGCGTCTCGAACGGCGGACGGTGTTCGAACTTGCCGCCAATACAGACTTGTTGGCCTGCGAACTCCGGGTTCTGGGCCGCGCCGCGCACGGCGAGGTGTTCCGCGAGGGGTTTCTCTCCGACCGGATTGAGGTTTGGCGCCAGGGCGCTTTGGTGTGGGTGGATGCGCTCCGCCTCGGCCATCCCTCCCAAAACTCCCCGGAAGCGCGGAGCGCTATCCGGGGCCTCCCCGAGCCAGGCTCGGACGGAGATCCCCGATCGCCGCGTGGCGGCGTCCGGGAGAGCTACGATATTCAGCGCGCCCTCGCCTCCCCCGCCGGCTTCGGCGGCCAGCCGGCCATCGCCACCGTGTTCCATGCCGCGGCGGCCGCAGAAACACGGCTCGCCGAAGCGCGCGGAATCCTGGAGCGCGCGCCCGGCACCACCACCCGCGCCGCCACCACCGCCTTCGACGGCCTGCTGATCGCGCGATTCCTGGCGCCCGACGCCTTCACGCTCCGCCGGAGCGTCGCACACTTCGTCACCGGCTTCCGCGCCGCCCTCGGCCGCGCGCCGGTCATGCCCCGTTTCTGGTCCCTCTGAGGAGAGCCTAGCCCCATGCGCCTTACCCCAAGAGAGAAAGACAAGTTGCTGATCGCCATGGCGGCAGAAGTCGCGCGCAAACGGCTATCCCGCGGCGTGAAGCTGAATTATCCGGAGGCCGTGGCCCTCATCACCGACTTCGTGGTGGAGGGCGCGCGCGACGGCCGGTCCGTCGCCGACCTGATGCAGGCAGGCGCCTCCGTCATCGCCCGCGACCAGGTGATGGAGGGCATCGCGGAAATGATTCCGGACGTCCAGGTCGAGGCCACCTTCCCCGACGGCACCAAGCTGGTGACCGTGCACGAACCGATCCGTTGAGCCGAGGAGCCGAAGCCCATGTCCAGCAACACCCCCAGTCGTCCTTGCGAGGCCTTTCCCGTCATCCTTGCGAGTGAAGCGAAGCAATCCAGGCCAACGCTCGAATGCATTGCTCCCGCCGCTGGATTGCTTCGTCGCCTGCGGGTTCTCGCAATGACGGCGGCGGTAGCGGGAGCGGGTGCGGTCCTCCCCTCCCTCGCCATCGCCCATCCCGGCCATGACGCGCCACTGTTCCATTCCCATGAGTGGGAGATCGGCCTGGCCTTGGTCGCCACCATCGTCGGCATCGGCTTTGCCATCCGCGCTTACCGGAGCCGCAAATGATCCCCGGCGAAATTATCGCGGCCGACGGCACGATCGAGCTGAACGCCGGGCGGGAAGCGCTGACGCTGACCGTCGCCAACACCGGCGACCGGCCGGTGCAGGTCGGCAGCCACTACCACTTCGCCGAAAGCAATTCCGCCCTCGATTTCGACCGCGCAGCAGCGCGGGGCATGCGGCTCGACATCCCCGCCGGCTCCGCCGTGCGCTTCGAGCCGGGCTCCAGCCGGGAGGTGACGCTGGTCGCCTATGCCGGTGCACGCACGGTCGTAGGCTTCAACCAGGCGGTCATGGGGCCGCTGGACGGAAAGGACTGACGCCATGGCCCAAATCTCCCGCGCGGCCTATGCCGCCATGTACGGCCCCACTGTCGGCGACAAGGTGCGCCTCGCCGATACCGAACTCTTCATCGAGGTGGAGCGCGACCACACCCTCTATGGCGAGGAAGTGAAATTTGGCGGCGGCAAGGTGATCCGCGACGGCATGGGCCAGTCGCAGACGCCGCGTTCCGGCGGCGCGGTCGATACCGTCATCACCAACGCGTTGATCCTGGACTATTGGGGCGTGGTCAAGGCGGACATCGGCATCCGCGACGGCCGCATCGTCGGCATCGGCAAGGCCGGCAACCCGGATACGCAGCCGGGCGTCACCATCGTGGTCGGTCCGGGAACGGAGGCGATTGCGGGCGAGGGCAAGATCGTAACCGCCGGCGGCTTCGATGCGCATATTCACTTCATCTGCCCGCAACTGATCGACGAGGCGCTCTATTCCGGCGTCACCACCATGCTGGGCGGCGGCACTGGGCCGGCCACCGGCACCAACGCCACCACCTGCACGCCCGGCGCGTGGCACATCGGCCGGATGCTGCAGGCCTTTGAGGCCTTCCCGGTGAACCTCGGCCTTTCCGGTAAGGGCAATGCCTCCTGGCCACAGGAACTGGAGGCGCAGATCGCCGCCGGCGCCTGCGCCCTCAAGCTGCACGAAGACTGGGGCACCACACCCGCCGCCATCGACTGCTGCCTGGGCGTGGCGGATGCGATGGACGTGCAGGTGATGATCCACACCGACACGCTGAACGAAAGCGGCTTCGTGGAGAACACAGTTGCCGCCTTCAAGGGCCGCACCATCCACGCCTTCCATACGGAGGGCGCGGGCGGCGGCCACGCGCCGGACATCATCAAGGTCTGCGGCGAGGCGAACGTGATCCCGTCCTCCACCAACCCGACCCGACCCTACACGGTCAACACGGTGGACGAGCATCTGGACATGCTGATGGTCTGCCACCACCTCGACCCGAACATTCCGGAGGACGTGGCGTTTGCCGACAGCCGAATCCGCAAGGAGACCATTGCGGCCGAGGACATCCTGCACGACATGGGCGCGTTCTCGATCATCGCGTCGGACAGCCAGGCGATGGGCCGGGTCGGCGAGGTGCTGATCCGCACCTGGCAGACCGCCGACAAGATGAAGCGCCAGTTCGGGCGGCTTCCGGAGGAAACCGGCGACAACGACAATTTTCGCGCCAAACGCTACATCGCCAAATACACCATCAACCCGGCCATCACCCACGGCATGGCGGATGAAATCGGCTCGGTCGAGGTCGGCAAGCTGGCGGACCTGGTGGTCTGGTCGCCGGCATTCTTCGGCGTGAAGCCCGATTTGGTGATCAAGGCCGGCACCATTGCAGCCGCCGTCATGGGCGACCCCAACGCCTCCATCCCGACGCCGCAGCCGGAACACTACCGGCCGATGTTCGGCGCCTATGGCCGGGCACTGACGGCAGGTGCGCTGACCTTTGTCAGCCAGGCCGCCCTGAGCCGCGACCTGGCAGGCACGCTGGGCCTGGCGCGCCCACTGGTAGCGGTGAAGAACACGCGCGGCGGCATCGGCAAGCGCTCCATGATCCACAACAGCCTGATGCCTTCGATTACCGTCGATCCGGAGACGTACGAGGTCACAGCCGACGGCGCGCTGCTGACCTGCGAGCCCGCGCAGGTGCTGAGCATGGCACAGCGATACTTTCTGTTTTGAGGACTGGAGCCATGCCCATGCACAACATCCGGCATCAGCGCACGGCCGCCAGCGGGGAGGTTTCGTCGTGAAACGCGCCGCCCACCACCACCGTGCCGGCACTTGGCCAGCGGACAATGCGGCCGACCGGCTGGTGCTGGCCTTCGACGAGCGGCACCGCCGCCGCATTGTCCTTCCGCTTGCCAGCGGCGCGGACCTGCTGCTGGACCTGCCGCGAGCCGTGGCGATGGCGGACGGCGACGGCCTGCTCTGCGACGGGGGTGAATGGATCAAGGTAGAGGCTGCGCCGGAGTCGCTCTATGCCGTCAGCGCCGAAACGCCCCATCTGCTGCTGCGCCTCGCCTGGCACCTGGGCAACCGGCACACGCCGGCGGCGGTGCAGGCCGGCCGGCTGCTGATCCGCCCGGACCCGGTGCTGGCCCAGATGCTGCGCGGGCTCGGCGGCGACGTTCAGGAGGTGTGCGAGCCCTTCCAGCCGGAAGGCGGTGCCTATGGCGATGGCGGCCACGGCCATGTGCACGACCATGACCATGAAGATGGGCAGGAACACGGGCACTCTCACGGCCACTCCCACGGCCATCAACACCATGACCATTGATCCCCTGACCCCGGCGCAGCAACAGCGGCTTGCGACCTGGTTCGGCGCCGGCTTCCCAATCGGCGCGTTCAGTTACAGCCACGGGCTGGAAGCAGCGTTCGAGGCAGGGCTGGTCGATGGCCGGGACAACCTTGCCGAATGGATCGAAGGCCTGCTGCTGTTCGGCTCTGGCCGGACCGACGCGATCCTGTTTGCGGCGGCCAATCGGGCAACGCCCGACGTGGCCGAGGTGGCCGCACTGGCGGCGGCGCTCTCGCCCAGCATGGAATTGCGCGCCGAAACCCTGAACCAGGGCGAGGCGTTCCTCCGCGCCGTGCGCCAGGGCTGGCCGGAACTTTCTCCCCGGAAAGGCGAAGCATTGTCCGAAGAGTTACATTTGCCGGACCGGGCCATTGCCCTGCCGGTTGCCGCCGGCCTCTGTTGCGCCCTCGCTCAGATTCCCCTGTACGCGAGCCTGCTCGCGTACCTGCACGCCTTCGCGGCCAACATCGTCTCCGCCGCGCTGCGCTCCATGCCCATCGGCCAGAGCGACGGCCTCGCCGTGCACGGCCGGATGGAGGCGGCGGTCAGCGAGGCGACGGAAGCCGCGCTTACCGCCAGCCTCGACGATATCGGCAGCGCCACCCCCATGCTCGACTGGCTGTCAGCCACCCACGAAACCCAATATTCGCGTCTGTTTCGCTCATAGGAGACCCCGACATGACCCAAAATGGCCCCCTTCGCGTCGGTATCGGCGGCCCGGTCGGCAGCGGCAAGACATCGCTGGTGGAGGCGCTCTGCAAGCGGCTGCGCGACGAGGTCGACCTGGTCGTCATCACCAACGACATCTACACGCAGGAAGATCGCGAAATCCTGCTGCGCGCCGACGCCCTGCCGGCGGAACGCTTGGAGGGCGTGGAGACCGGCGGCTGCCCGCACACAGCCATCCGCGAGGACGCCAGCATCAACCTAGCCGCGGTCGAGCGCCTGTGGCAGAAATTTCCGGGCGCGCAGCTTTGTCTGATCGAGTCGGGTGGCGACAATCTGGCGGCAACCTTCTCGCCCGAACTGGCAGACATCACGCTCTATGTGATCGACGTGGCCGCCGGCGAGAAAATCCCGCGCAAGGGCGGGCCGGGCATCACCCGTTCCGACCTGCTGATCATCAATAAGACCGACCTGGCCCCCATGGTCGGTGCCAGCCTGGAGGTGATGGACCGGGACGCAAAGCGCATGCGCGGCGAGCGGCCGTTCGTGTTCACCAACCTGAAGGCCGGCGACGGGCTGGAAACCATCGTCCGCTTCATCGCCAAGGCCGGCGCCCTGACCGGCGTTTCCGAGCGGGCGCCGGCAGCGTCAGCAGCCTAAAGCATCTCGCCCCGGCTAATCGTTTCGCCTTGATGGAGCGCTGCTCTAACGCAGCGCAAAGCTAATCGGCACAACCACGGCCATATCCGCGGCGATCAGGCTAGCCGGCATCTGCGGCATAGGTGCGGCCCGCTCGATCATGGCGAGCGCTTCGCGATCCAACAGGCGGTGGCCGGAGCTTTGTTCCAGCCGGTAGTCCAGCACGCGCCCCAGCCGGTCGACAACGAAATAGAGCGTCGCTGTCCCCTGCTGCCGGCGGGCGACGGCGCGTTCTGGATAGCGCATATGCCGTTCCAGCCAAGCCTGGAGCGCTGCGACGTACCCGGCGCGGGCGTCGTCGTCCTGGCGTCCAGCTGTCCCGGCATTCTTGCCAGCGCCAAACCTGTCAGCCACGCTTCCGCCCTCATTGGCTTCCGCCAGATCGCCTGCCAACCGGGACGGGCCGTCGCCGGGTTCGTCGCGGCGGCTACCGGCCGTTGATGCCCGTTCGGGCGGCTTGCCATCAGGCTTCTCAGGGGCGGTCGCATGGGGGCGGGCCTGTGGCAAGGGCGGCGCTGTTGCCGCCTGGATACGGCGGGCGGTTTGCGCCGGCTTGGCGTCCGATCCGGCGGAAGCCTCGGCAGGCGCCGGTTCTACCACCCGCGACGGCGCCCGCCGCTGGCTTTCAGGCGGCGGAGACTCGTGAACCGGCACTGCCTGTACCGGTGGCGCGGCCGTTTCCCGAGGCCGGGCAGCCGGCCTATTGGCAGACACCGGCTCAGCGGTTACAGCCGCTCGTTCCGTCGATGGCAAGCGGCGCGCCTCTCCGCTTGAACCACCGGCCCCCAGGCGGAGTGCAACACTGACGGCACCGTCCTCCGCCCCCCCGCCTGGCGACGGCGAACCGACCAGCGCCAGACCGACGACGGCATGCACCGCAACCGCCACGGTGCCCGCGGCCAGCCACTGCCATGTGGCGACTGGCATCAGTCGCCCCTCGCCTGGGTGACCAGGTTCACGCGCACGATCCCGGCGGCGCGGAGTTGGTCCAGCACCCGCACGACGGCCAAGGCTTCCGCCTGCGCATCGGCCTTGACCCGCACCGGATTGCCCTGCGGCCGGCTCGGGATCATCGCGGCAAGGTCGTTCAGGCCGACCGTCACGCCGTTCACGGCCAGCGCACCATCCGACGCGACATGCACCACAACGTCACCCGCCCTTTCCGATGCGGCGCTGATCGATGCAGGCGGCTGCACCGGAAAGGGGTCGCTGACCGCAAGCCGTCCGGCCAGCATGAAGAACACCAGCAGCAAAAATACAACATTGATCAGCGGCAGGATGCGGTCATCCTGCACGCTGCGCCGCCGCGCCGTTACGAAGAGTGGCCCGGTCATCACCGCTCCCCTGGCCCTGCCAATGACAGGTTCTGCGCCCCTGCGGCGGCAAGCCGGTCGAGTACCGTTACGGCGGCCTGCAACTGTACACCCGGCGCTGGTTCGACCAGGATCCGTTGATCCGGCATGCGGGCAACCCGGCCGGCGACCGTTTCCGCGATGGCGTCCAGGCTCATCGCGTGCCCGCCTAGGCGCAGACCATCGGCGCGCACCTGAACCAACAGCGCCCCTTTCGGCCCGCCCGTGCCGGCACTCGACGCGGCCACGGAGATGCTGCGCTCGTCAACGAACGACGACGCAAGCATGAAAAACACTAACAGAATGAACACCATGTCGATCAAAGGCGTCAGGCTGATCAGCGCTCGGCGGCGGGGATCAGGGCTGTTTTGAAACAGTGACACCGGAAATGCGGCCATGCTCTCCCCTCCCCTCTGCTGCCGGAACAGGTGGCGCCAGGTTATCGGTGAAAACGCCGGTTACCGAATCCTCCATTGCATGCGCGGTGCGTTCGATTTGACGCTCAAACCAATTCAGCGCCGCGACCGCTGGAATGGCAACCGCCAGACCGACCGCGGTGGTCAGCAACGCCTCCCAAATACCGCCCGAGAGGATTGCCGGGTTGACTTGATTGCCAGCCGCCTCCAATTCCCGAAACGCTGCAATCATGCCAAGCACCGTGCCGAATAGCCCCAGCAACGGGGCAAGGGAGGCGATCACCTCCAACGGCCGAAGCCAGGATCGCAGATCTTCCAGCACGCCGTTGCCGTAGCGCCCGACCTCCGCCCGGATCGCATCCTGGGTGAGCCCTCGCTGGCGGCCGATTAGCGTGCGGGCCAACGCCTGGGCCGCCGGGTGCGCAGAGGCAGCGGCGCGTGCCAGCGCCGCATCGGTGCGCCCGGCGCGGGCCAGCGACAGCGCCGCCGGCGCGGCCTGCCGGTCCCAAAGGCCGGCGGCACGGAACTGCAGCAGCTTTGCCAAAATGATGGCGAGCGCGAACACCGACAGCACCAGCAGCACAGCCACAACAACCCCGCCGCTCTGCAACAGCCAAAGCGCGGTGGTTATAAACGAATTGCCTGCCGGCTCGCCCGTCATGGCTCGCCAAACCCTTTCATCCAGAGGAAGCCAAGGCCATCGGCACTACAAGCCAGCGGGCACAAAAGCAAGGGCAGCCGCGCCGCCCTGTCAACGCATCGCCGGTCAATACATATGTTGGCCGCCGTTGATCGACAGCGTCGAGCCGGTGATGAAGTCTGCATCCTCGCCGCAGAGGAATACCACGCCACGCGCGATATCGTGCGCCTTGCCAAGGCGGCGCATTGGAATGTTGTTGATGATCTTCTCCAGCACCCGCTCCGGCACTGCCGCTACCATGTCCGTATCCACATAGCCCGGCGCCAATGCATTGACGGTAATGCCGAAGCGTGCGCCTTCCTGTGCCAACGCCTTGGTAAAGCCATGAATTCCGGACTTGGAGGCAGCGTAATTCACTTGGCCGTATTGGCCACCCTGGCCGTTAATCGAGCCGATATTGATGATGCGGCCAAAATTCTGTTCGCGCATGCTGTTCCACACCGCATGCACCATATTGAAGCACGAGCCCAGATTGGTGTGAACCACCGCATCCCAATCGGCACGTGTCATGTTCATGATGGTTGCGTCGCGGGTAACGCCGGCATTGTTCACCAGGATATCGACCTTGCCCAGGTCGGCGATGATCCGGGCGACGCCATCCTGACACGCATCATAGTCGGACACGTCGAATTTATAGGCCCGGATACCCGTCTCTGCTGTGAAGCGGGATGCCGCCTCGTCATTGCCGCCATAATTCGCTGCGACCTTTGCACCGGCGGCGTGCAGTTCCTCACAAATCGCGCGGCCAATGCCGCGGGTTCCGCCGGTGACGATGGCTACGTGATCCATTGATGCATCCTCCATTGTAAAGCCGCCGTGTCCACGTCAAGGTCCGGGAGTCGAGTCCGCCGGACAAGCGCGGACACTACAATATATTGCATTGCACATTTATTGTTGTGCGACCGCGAAACGTCACATCGACCAAGGTCTAGGAAGCAAGCATGTCCCTAAAATCGCTAATCGTCTATTTCGATTACAAGAGCCCATACGCCTATCTAGCAGTCGAAGACGCCCGCTGTTTGGCCGGCAGCTTCGGTCTGGCCCTGGAATGGCGCCCTTATACGCTGGAAATCCCGCAGTTCCTGGGCGCGGTCGAGACCCGCAATCCGCATCAATGGCGGCGGGTCAAATATTCGTACATGGACGCCCGCCGGATCGCCAACGAACGCGGGCTGATCGTTCTGGGGCCGAAGAAGATTTTCGACAGCCGCACGGCGCATATCGGCGCTCTCTATGCGCAGGACCAAGGCGTATTCGACGCCTATCATGACCAAGTGTTCGAGAGGTTTTTCAAGCGCGACCTGGACATCGAGGATTTGGCAGCAATCACCGCGGTGTTAAAATCCTGTGGCGCGCCGGACCCCGGTGGATTTGCGACGTTCCAGGAGGGGAAAGGCGCCGCGCGCTATCGCCGGATTCTTGAGGAGGCGGAAGCGCGCGGCGTGTTCGGCGTGCCGACCTTCGTCGTGGGCGAGGAGATTTTCTGGGGCGGCGACCGGGTGGAGATGGTGCGTAAAGCCATCACACGCGAGTTCGCCACCCCAGCAGATCGAAACTGAACCGGGCTTAGTGGTCGTAGCGGACGCGGTCGGTCATCAGCAATGCCTCGCCCCGCTTGTCCGAAATCGCCTGCAGCGACAGCGGGTCGATGCGGAAGGTGCCCAGATCCTTCAGCTGGTCCGACCATTCGGCGTTTTCGCGCAGCGGATACTCGCCATTGACCTCCGCATAGATTTCCTGCGCTTCCTTGCTGACGAGGAACCGCATCAGGTCGAGCGCGGCTTCCTTGTTTGGCGCATGCGCCCCCAGCGACATGCCGCTGATATTGGCGTGTGCGCCACGGCCATTCTGATTTGGGAAGATCACATCCACAGCCTCGGCCCAGGCGCGTTGGTCCGGGTCTGCCATCATCTTCAGATAGTAATAGTGGTTGCCAAGCGACAGATCGCACTGCCCCTGCCAAATTGCCTTCACCTGGGATCGATCGTTGCCCGAGGGCTTGCGTGCCAGATTGGCTTTCATGCCCTGAAGCCATTCCTCCGCCCCGGCCTCGCCATGGTGGTTGATCATCGCAGCAGCCAGACCGATCTGGTAGACATGCTTGCCGGAACGGGTGCAGAGGCGACCTTTGTATTGCGGCTCCGCCAACGCTTCGTAGGTCAGTTCCTTGGCATTTTCGACCCGGCCCTTGGCAGCGTAAATGACCCGGATCCGGCTGGTCAGGCCAATCCAGTGCCCGTCCGGCTCTCTGTATTGCGCCGGGATCGCCGCATTGATCGTGGCATCGTCCACAGGTGCCGTGATGCCGGCCTCTTTGGCCTGGGACAGGCGACCGATATCGACCGTCAGCAGCACATCCATTGGGCTTAAGCGGTCTTCCTCACGGGCGCGCTCGATCAGGCCCTTTTCGGCAAAGACGACATTGACCTCGTGGCCGGTCTTGGCCGTAAAGGCCTCGAACAAAGGTTCGGTCAGGAATGGCTGGCGATAACTGTAGACATTCACCTCGCCAGCCACCGTTGCACTGGTGCCGATGAGCGCCCCGACAGCGGCGGTCGCAAGGGTTTTGATGAAGGACATGGCATTGACTCTCCTTTTCGGTGCCTGGGCGGACAATACTTATTTGCAAATGATTTGCAACCGCATTATCAATGCGAATCATTCGCAATATTGAACTCCCCAACCCGTCACACCAACGATGGGACCGTGCGATCAACCGGAGGAACCGCCAATGACCACCATTCGCTGCCTGGGCCCGAACAATTTTCTTCAGGTATTCTCATACTATGCGCTAACCTCACCAGAACTGAGCCATTTGCTGGACACGTGGGATTTGCTGCCAGAGCGCACAGATGCGTCACCAGCTGACGATAATGACAGCGCAGCCTCCCAGTTTGAGGGCGGCTCTACATCGCCGCAATGCCCCCGTCGATAAGCAGTTCCGAACCCGTGGTATAGCTCGACTCATCGGATGCGAGGTACAGAATGCCATAAGCGACCTCGCGCGGCTGGCCAACCCGCCCCATCGGCACCTGACGGCCCAGCTTGGCGAGCGCCTGATCACGGTCCATGTTGCCCGCCACGTCGTCCAGGATCGGCGTATCGATGAAGGTCGGATGCACCGAGTTGCAGCGGATCGCAAAACCTTGCCGGGCGCAATGCAGCGCCACAGACTTGGAGAGGTGCCGCACTCCCGCCTTTGCGGAATTGTAGGCGGCCATATTGTGCCCGGCGATAATGCCGGCAATCGACGAGATATTCACGATGGAACCGCTGGCGGAACCGCTATCCGGGTCGGTAGTGGCTGCGGCAATCGCTGGGACAGCATGCTTGCAGCCGAGGAAGACGCCATCCAGGTCAATCGCATGGACGCGGCGCCAATCCTCCAGACTGGTCTCCGTCACCGCCGCGGTAATGGCAATGCCGGCACTCTGAACCAGCACGTGCAGGCCGCCAAAATGGGCCTGCGTGGCCGATATGGCTGCAACCCAACCAGCCTCCTCCGTCACGTCGAGCCGGACGAATGCGCCAGCCGCCCCCAGTGATGCGGCGACCGCTTCGCCGCGGGCCGTATCGATGTCGGCAATCATGACGCGCCCGCCTTCTTCGGCGAACAACTCGGCCGTGGCTTGGCCGAGACCGGAAGCGCCGCCGGTGATCAGCGCGACCTTGCCCTCGATGCGTCCAGGACGGTTGGGCATAGCAAATCCTCTCCATTTCTTAGGTTCGATGGTCGTTTACGCCAGTGCGCGCAGTCAGCGGGCGGTATAGCCGCCATCGACCACCAATTCCGTGCCGGTGATAAAGCTGGCATCGTCCGAGGCGAGGAAAAGGATTGGCTTCGCTACCTCTTCCGGCCGGCCGATGCGGCCCATAGGAATGGAACGTTCGCGCGCCTCGACATGGCGCGGCTCCAGTTTGCCGCCATGGGTCTGGCGAAGGATCGGCGTGTTGATCGATCCAGGGTGGACGGAATTGCAGCGGATGGCATAACCCATTTGTTCGCAATACAGTGCCACCGACTTGGTCAGGTTGCGAACCCCGGCCTTCGCCGAGGAATAGGACACCAACCGAGGCACGCCGATCAGGCCGGCCACGCTGGAAATGTTGACAATCGCCCCGCCACCGGAGCCGTGGATCAACGGCACGCCATGTTTACAGCCAAGAAAGACACCGTCGAGACAGATGGCATGAACCTTGTGCCAGTGCTCCAGACTGGCATTCTCCACCGTATCGCCCGGGGAGATACCGGCCGCATTGACCAGCACGTTCAGGCCGCCGAACCGTTCCCTTACCATGGCATAAGCCGCTTGCCACGACTCCTCGCTGGTTACGTCGAGCGGAACGAAATAGCCGGATGCGCCCAGTTCAGCAGCCGCTGCCTCACCGGCCGATGTATTGATATCGGCCAGCGCAACCCAGGCACCCTCCGTTGCCAGGGCCTTCGCCGTAACACGGCCGATACCGGACGCCGCGCCAGTGACCAGGGCAACCTTGCCATCGAAACGCGGCATGGCTCAGGCTCCTTTTGCCAGTGTAATCCTCCGGTAGAAGCCTAGGCCTAACGTCCAATGTCAGCCAGCGAAAACGCCGGCGGCGGCTTCGATCACCCAAAGCCGACGCCAACACGTTTATGACAACTCGAAAAGATGACGGGTCAGCGGCAACGCCGCCCCATCAGCCCAGCACCCAGAATGCCCGCACCGATCAGCGCAATAATGCTCGCTCCGGCGACGCAGTCGGAAACTGGAAATCGACGGTCGACACTCCGAAAGATAGCGAAACAAGATCGTTATCCGATGCGAACACACCGATCAGGTTCCGCGAACCCGGCATGTTGGCGTTATAAACGCCGGCACCATCGTCAAATACCAACTCGCCACCCATGAACAACACAGTCTGGGTGAACAGGCCGGTAAATACCTGAAAGACGTCCGCCGCCAGCGTCGACGTAATCGTCGCATTCAGGATTCCAGTCTGATCGTCGGCGCCCATCAGGAAGCCGCGATTGACGACGCGAGACCTGTCGTAATTGAGATTGAGCGAAATGCCATTATTGCCGGCGCCTGTCGCGATGACAAGATCGAATGGCGCCAGTCCGGCGACTTCCACGCCAGCCAACTCGTAAGCGCCCGCGCTAGCCAAAACGTCTGCGCCCATCATGTACCGCGCCTGGTCCGTGTTCGGGGTCAACCCTTCCATCGTGATTGTGTCTCCGGCCAACAGCGACATCGGGTTCTGGAACGTCCCGCCGAATTCCAGACCATCCTGCACCACACCCGGGGCCAATGGACCGGCCAAAGCGCCCGAAACACCGACAACGAAGGCCACCGCAGCCACCAAAATCGAACGCATTATCATCGCTCCTAACCCATCATTGCCGCGATCCGGCTCCGGCACCTTCGCCACTTAATAATTTTGGGAACCCGCTGTCACGGGGCTCACATATACTCAGTTATGCAACCGTCACGCCAAACTCTTGCCACCTTTCGAATGTTTCGCGAGCACCCAAATTCGGCCCCAGAAACCGCACCATAACCCGCAGCAACGGCACATATCTGCGCGATTCAAAGCATACATTTATAGCTTTTTCGCATACTGGTATCGGAAAATACTTACATGTATATTTTTTTAACTCTTAATATATGCGGGCATTATACTAAGGTATTTTCCGCAATTCCATATAACCGGAATGTTCTGTATGCAATCATGCCATTAGAATGACGCTCTTGCCACACTCATATTCACAGGACCATCGTCAAATTTACCAGAATCATCTGCTTTACGGCCCGATTGATGTTTAGCATATTTTACACAAATGCTCCGGCTTTACAAAAATTGGGCGCGACACCTCCAGCGCAACAGCCTGGCAAAGGCGCGGATTCACACCGCACCAAGCCGTTATCACGAGGCATCGCCGAGTCTGGCACACCCCTTGCATCTAACGGTGCGTCAGATGTTTGATATCCGTTGCGATAAGCGCAGCGGTGTTTGTCTCTAATAGAGCAGGAGAGAACGCTATGCGTATCGCTTTAGCTGCCGCCGCTGCCGCCGCGCTACTTTCGGCACCGGCCGCCGCGGCCCCGTACGCCGATATCGGCGAATTTGCCACCTTTTCGTTTGGCGTCACTGTCAGCCTCAACGAAGCCCCGCCCATCGATGCCGGTGAAACCTTCACCATCGGCACTTCGGTGGCCCAGCCGGGCATCGCGTTCGGCGGCACGGAAGAACTTGCCAGCGTCGACAACAGCGTCATTAATCTGCTTGGCGGCTTGTCGATCACGCTGCAGGCGTCCGCCGGCGCGAACAGCGGCCAAACCTTCGCGTTCAGCTTCGACCGGTCCCTCGTGACCGATCCGGCGGAGACCAATGGGCTTGGCGCCGAGACCGGCACCGTGACCTTCACGCTCGGCAACACGACGTTCGTGAATATTGGTCCGGTCGGTGGTTCGAACCAGTCCTTCCAGTCTGGCGGCCTGCTGACCGCCGACGATGGCGGCACATTCTACGGTGCGGAAGCCGGCTCCTGGTCCTTTGGCGGCTCAATCAACACCGCCGATGGCACGGGTGGCGGCACCTTCACCATCTCGGTCCCGCCGGACCTGCGCACAGTATCCGAGCCAGGTCTTCTGGCCCTGGCCGGTGTTGGTCTGATCGGCATCGCGGTGGTTCGCCGCCGCATATAAGAGGTTATGTGCGCCCGTTACAGGGTGTAGCAAAACCGAACGGCGGCTCCGCATGGGGCCGCCGTTTTTATTTGCCGATAACCCAATCGCGTACCACTCAACCGGTTGCCATCGCGGGAAAACCTTACAGTACCCGCAGGCACCCTGCTCGCCTCCCCCTCGATAATCCTTGCAATCATAAGGCGTTGACGACAGCGTTGTTTTACAACTGTTTTGGCCCGCAGCTTGCGCCCTTACGGCTGAGCATCAGGAAAAAGAACCGCCCGAATCTGGCGTGATAGCAGGCGCCGATCGGCAGGAAACGAGTCGACCATGAAAAACCCCAATCCGCTTCATTGTGGCCGCTGGAGCGCTCGCGCTGGCTGGTGCCGCCACGTCTCCGGCGCACGCATTATTTGTTTATGCTCCGGATGGCGAGTAGGCTTCTATTCAGGGCGGTGGCGAAGGGTTGTCGACGAATAGGTTCGTCGAAAATGTCAGCACGCTGTCCTTCGCGACGATCACGGTTTCGTCCCGGTCGTTCGAGTTCCTCAATGCGGACCCGTTCAGCCTGACCCTGCCGCCAACCGTCAGCCTGATAGAGGGCGCGGTCAACAATGGCGTGACATTCTCGATCAACTTTACGCGAACGACCGGTCCCGGTCCGTTGGAACAATCGGGCGTGATCGATTTTGTTATCACGAATACCAATTCGATCGACATTCTCAGTTTTCCTGGAACGCAAACTCTGATCGCGAACTTCGATATCGATGCGATCGAAGGCACCGATTATGTGTCGCCGAGAACGGGCGTCTTCACAATCGTCGGTTCCTCCGCGACCTCCACCAGCGAGGTCAATTACAACTACTCGATCATTATCCCAGGTAGGGGCGCGAGCACATCCGCCGTTGAGCCGGGCGTTTTGGCATTGGCAAGCGGCGGCGTGATCGCTCTCGGCCTGACCCGCTCGCGTCGGACGTAGAGGCGACCCGAACCGTCCGAACGCCCCCCCGCACCCGCACCCGGTTGGATGCGGGATTGTTTGCGGGTTTCAACCAGGGGAATTAGGTTCCATGCTTTGCTGCAAGGAACTCTGTACAATGTTCCTCTTGCCTCGAGCGCTTCCGCGTCTCCATCTGCTGCGGCTCCCTGCCCCGCTGGCCGTCGCTGCCCTTGTCGGCAATATCGACACGCCGAAACGCTTCCGTCACGTGGGCAAGGCGGGCTAGACTTGTTGTGAAAGCATCATAGAAGCGAGGAAGCCCCATGCCCCTTCAGACCGCCACCGATAGCGCCACGGCACGCCCCTGGCCCTTCAGCCTCTCCCGCATTTCCGATGTCGCGGGGGCGGAGATCACCGACATCGACCTGTCGGTGCCGCTCTCTCGTGAGATTGCTGATGCAATTCTGGCGGCGATGGACGCATACCACATCCTGGTTTTCCCGGACCAGAACCTGACCAAGGACCAGCAATACGGTTTCACTCTGAATTTCGGTGAAATCGAGGAGCATGTCGGCCGGCTGGAAAGCGGCGAGAAATATCCCCTGGTCCACACCGTCACCAATATCGACGAAAAGACCGGCAAGCCGACGGTGGCCCCGGCCACGCATGGCAACTATTTCTGGCACACGGACAAATCCTACCATGCCGCCCCCTCGCTGCTGACCATGCTGCACGCGATCGATGTGCCAGCCGAGGGAGGCGATACGCTGTTCGCCAACATGCTGCTGGCGTATGAAGCCCTGTCGGACGAGGAAAAGCGTTCCCTGGCGGGGCTTCGTGCCGTGCATTCGTGGGAGGCCAGCCGCCGCAATACTGGCAACAAGCCTGCGACAGAGGAGCAGAAGCGCGAGCGGCCACCGGTCAGCCACCCGCTGGTACGCACCCATGCGGACGGGCGCAAATCGCTCTATCTCGGCATGCATATCGGCCATGTCGAGGGGGTGGACTATGACAAGGGCCGCGCCCTGCTGGCAGACCTGCAGGAACGCGCCACGGCGGACCGCTTCGTCTATCGTCACAAATGGCGCAATGGCGATCTGGTGCTATGGGACAACCGCGTTCTGTTGCACCGCGCAGACCGCAATTACGACATGGGCGCGCAGCCGCGCGTTCTGCACCGCACCGTGGTAAAGGGAACCGTGCCGGTTTAACCGAAGCTGCCGCAGTTGGCCGCATCAGGATAGCGGTGGCAGTCGCCAGCGCCGCCGCTATCCCTTCGGCGCATCAATCGGTACTGTCGCCGCCGCCCATCCGGCCGAACAGTTCGGCGATCGTGGGCGTGGTATTCATCGGCTTTTCTTTTTGCTCTTCGACCGCCTCGGCTTCCCGGCGCTCGATCGCCTCCCGCTCTTCCGGCGAGAGTTTGGCGCGGGCGGCCTCGACGGCAGCATTCAGTTCCAGATAGGTGCAAAGCCCCAGGTCAACCGGATGGCGTGGCTTGATGTTTTGGCTGTTCCAGTGCGTGCGGTCCCGTACCGCCGCAATCGTGTTCTTGGTCGTTCCCAGCAGCTTGCCGATCTGCGTATCAGCCAGTTCCGGATGATTACGCACCAGCCAGGCAACACCGTCCGGCTTGTCCTGCCGCTTGGCCATCGCGGTGTAGCGGGGGCCCTTGGTCCGCTCTGCCGCCCGCGGCACCTCGATCTTCGCCATTTTCAAGCGGGCCGAGGGATCCGCCTCGCAGCGCTCTATTTCCTTGGCGGTCAATTCGCCGGCGGCAACCGGATCGCGGCCAATGATGCCGACAGCGACCTCACCATCCGCCACGGCCTGCACTTCGAGCGCATGCATATTGCAGAAGGCGCCAATCTGCTCGAAGGTCAGGGCGGTGTTGTCGATCAGCCACACGCACGTGGCCTTGGGCATCAGCGGTTGGTTCATGTCGCGTCCTCAAATCGGGCGGGCCGGTCAGCCCGCAAAGCCGGTGGTAAGCAAAATCTTGCCGATATGCTGGCTCGATTCCATCAGTTCGTGCGCCTTGCCGGCCTCGGCAAGGGGGAAGCGCTTATAGGTGACAGGCCAGCAATCGCCCGTGGCAAACAGCGGCCAGCACTTTTCCTCGACGGCCCGGCAGATCGCCCCCTTCGCCTCAACCGGCCGCGAGCGCAGGGTGGAGCCTGTGACGGTCAGATGTTTGCGGTGCACCAAACCGAAATCGACCTGGCCGGGCCGCGTGCCCTCCATCAGCGCGACGAAGCAGAGCCGCCCTTCGCGAGCCAACACCTCCAGTTCGCGTTGGATATAGGAGCCGCCGACCATATCCAGGATGACATCGACGCCGCGGCCATCCGTAAATTCCTTGCCGACGGCGACGAAGTCCTCGGTCTTGTAGTTGATTGCCCGGTCGGCACCGAAGCGCACACAAGCCTCGCACTTTTCATCCGAACCGGCCGTCGCCAGCACCGGCGAGCCGAACGCCTTGGCCAACTGGATCGAGGTGAAGCCGATACCGCTGGTGCCGCCCTGGATCAGAAACACCTCTCCCGGCTTGAGCCGCGAGCGCTCGAACACATTGGTCCAGACGGTGCAGAAGGTCTCTGCCAAGCCACCGGCCTCGACCAGATCGACACCAGGCGGAACTGGCATGCATTGCGGCTCTGGAACATTGACGTATTCCGCATAGCCGCCGCCCGCCAGCAAGGCACAAACGCGGTCGCCAACTTGCCAGCGTCGGGTACCGGGACCGGCCGCGACAACCACGCCGGAACATTCCAGGCCAGGAATATCGCTGGCGCCGGGCGGCATCGGGTATTTTCCCTGCCGCTGCAACGTATCAGCGCGGTTGATCCCGGCGCCGGCAACGCGAACCAATACCTCGCCATGCGCGGGTTCCGGCACGGGGCGGTTTGCAGGCACCAGTTGTTCCGGGCCGCCGGGCGCCGGAATCTCGATAGCAGTCATGGTCGCGGGAATCGTCATTGAATCCCAGCTCCTTCCATTGCAGCTTGCGATATCGGGAGAATTATACAACTTGTAGAGCCATGAGCGAATTGGATCAAGACACTGCGGCAGCGCTGGCCAAAATCGCGGCGGATTGGCAACGGCTGGAGGCGGAAGCGGAAGCCCTGCAAGCCGAAGCGGAGGCTTGGCGCGAGGAATTGCTAGCCGCCGCCGACAGTCTCGGGATTGGCGAAGCCATCCGGCGGCGCGGGCGACCGGAACAGTCTTCCTAGGGCTCCAGCGCGATCACGCTCAAAAGGCGTCCATAGTCCGGCTCGCGGTTCAGCACACTGCGGCGATAGCTAAAGAATCGCTCCGCATCGGTCACCGTGTCGGCGGCCAGGTCATGCACGTGAAGCAGGCCCGCCCGGCGCAATTTGGCGAGAAGGTAGCCCGGCAGGTCGAAATGCGCCCGCGCAGCCCCGTTGGGACGGCGCAGAAAACACGCGTTCGCAGGGGTTTCGCTCAAAAAGTGCGCCGCAAATTCCGGCCCAACCTCATAACTGCCGGGCCCGATCGTCGGCCCGATGATGGCGGTGATACGGTTGCGCCGCGCGCCGAGCGATTCCATCGCGGCCAAGGCAGCGTCGGTCACGCCGAACCGGGCGCCGCGCCAACCGGCATGGGCTGCGGCGACCACGCGTGCCACCGGATCACAGAAAAGCACGGGCGCACAGTCGGCCGTCAGCACAGCCAACGGCAGGCCCGCCCGGTCCGTCACGACCGCGTCGACCTTTTGCCCGCTGATCTCCTCCGGCGAACGGGCAATCAGAGCGCGGGCACTATGTACCTGATGCGGAGTCGCCAACGCCGCCGACGGTAAATCCAGCGCCATCATGGCACGGGCGCGGTTGGCACGTACCGTCGCCACATCGTCCGCCGAGCCGAAACCGCAGTTCAGGCCGCGGTAAATGCCATCGGAGCTGCCGCCGCCGCGGGTAAAGAAGGCATGGCGGACCCCCGGCAACGCGGCAAGTTGTGGGGCAGTCAGATACATCGGCACCGGCCCTTTCTTCACACGTGAAACCCGGCAGGCGCCGGGTCGTCCGGGCCGGTCAGGGCCAGAACCCGGAAGCTCTCCCCCATAGCGTCGGGTGCGGTCAGGCGGTAGAGCGCGGTATCCAGTTCACGCTTTTGCGCCAGATTGGCGCGGGCAACCAGTTGCGCATGCCGCGCCTCGATGCCAAGCGCCTGCAAATATGCCCCCTGCCCCACCGGGCCATAGGCTTTGGCCCCCGCCGCAGTGGCAACCGTCGCCAGGGCAGCGAAGTCCACCCCGGCCGAAAGATCCACCTGGCCCAACCCCTCCAGCGGCGCAGCGCGGCGGTGGCGGGCAATGCCGCGCAGGCTCGATTCGCCGGGCCGGTTGTCATAATCGATGACCAAGGCCAGCCCGCCATGGCTTGCGAGCCGTGCCCCGATCCGCCCAGCCCAATCCAGCGAGTCCGGCGAATGCTCCCAAACGTCACCGTCCGGCGCAACGGATGCCGTAAACAGCGGGCCGAGCGCATCATGGAAGCCACGGGTCGCATTCCAGTTGATCAGCCGCTCGCGCCACCCACCCCCGACCCGCAGGAATTGCTGCACTGGCAGGGCGTCGAAAAATTCATTGGCCAGGAGGAACAGCGGCACCTCCCGGTCCGGCAGGTCTTTTTGCCAGGTGACACAATGGCTGTGCCCTTTCAGGCGTTCCGCCTGGGTCTGGGCCAGCGCCGGGCTGGCCTCGATCATGGTCACCTCGATACCGTCATAGAAGTCTGGCGCATTCCGCTGCCAGATGCGCAGCGCATCGGCCATCAACAATCCGCGGCCGGGGCCGAGTTCCACAACATCCGCGGCCCGCGGCCCACCCATGCGCTGCCATTGATCCGCCACAGCCAACCCCAGCAGTTCGCCGAACATCTGGCTGATTTCCGGTGCGGTCACGAAATCGCCGCCACCGCCAAAGGGCTGCTGCGACTGGTAATAGCTTTCCGGCAGGCCCGCATTGGCCAGTCGCATCAACGCGGCGAGCGAGATTGCCCCTTGCGCCGCGATAATACGCCGGGCCAGCGCCTCGATCAGGTGCGGAGCGCCGGTCATTCGCCGGTCAGCGCCGGGCGCCGGCGTGCATAGAGGATAATCGCCACGCCGATGACGATCATCGGCACGGACAGCATTTGACCCATGGTGACGGGGCCAAGAACAAAGCCCAGATGGGCGTCAGGCTCACGGAAGAATTCGGCGGCGGAGCGGGCCAGTCCGTAACCGATCAGGAACACGCCGGAGATCAGGCCGGGGTGGCGGCGGATGGATTCGCGATGCACAAGGACGGCCAGCACTATGAACAGTACCAGCCCCTCCAGCGCAGCTTCGTAAAGCTGGCTTGGATGGCGGGGCAGCGGGCCACCGCCGGGGAAGACCATGCCAATGCCAGCATCGGTAACTCGCCCGTAGAGTTCGCCGTTGATGAAATTGGCGATGCGGCCAAGGAACAGACCGATGGGCCCGCAGCACGCGATCAAATCGCCGACCTGCCAGACCCGCAAATTCCGTTGCCGGCAGAACCAGAGGCCGGCAACCACGACGCCCAAAAGGCCGCCGTGAAACGACATCCCACCCTGCCAAAGCTGCAGGATTTCCAGTGGATATTCGAGATAGTAGGCGGGTTTGTAGAACACCACATAGCCGAGGCGCCCGCCCAGAATCACGCCGAACGCCATCCAGACCAACAGGTCGTCGGCGTCCTTGCGGTCCATCGTTTTTGGCGACAACCGCGCGAGGTAAAGGAGATACCGCCAAGCCAGCAGCAGGCCAACAATGTAGGCGAGCGCATACCAACGGACCTGGAAGAACCCCAGGTCGAGCGCGACGGGATCAATCGCCGGAAACGTCAAGGCATAGAACATGGACGGCAGCCTGCATCGGGCGGATACCCAGGGCTCTAGCAAACTGCGGCGGCAATGCCAACGGCGCTGACTTTCGGCGTTCCGGCAGACATCCGGCAAACCAGCCCGTTAGCTCTGTGTTAACCATTCAGGCGCATAGTCAACACCGTCAGATGAAGGGTTTCATCTGGTGCTTCTTTGACGCCTCCCTGTTGACTCGGGCCGCCTCGTGCGGCCCTTCTTTTTGGGATGCATCTGTTTGGAAGCCCCCGAAAGGCCCCCTCCTCATGGCCGAGCCCCTGCCCACCCGCGGCGACTATCGCCATTTCCTACCGATCCAGAGCCGCTGGAACGACATGGACCGATACGGCCATGTCAACAACATGGTCTATTATGGCTACATGGATACGGTCGTGACCGACTTCATCATCCGGCATGGCGGGCTCGACACGGACACCTCGCCCGTGGTCGGGCTGGTGATCGAAAGCCAGTGCCGCTATCACCGGCCGATCAGCTTTCCCGCCATGATCCAGGCGGGCTTGCGCGTAGGCAGGCTCGGCAATTCCAGCGTGCGCTATGAGGTCGGCATTTTCACGGAAGGCGAGGATGCTATCGCTGCGCACGGCCATTTCATCCACGTCTATGTGACCCGCGGCGACAACCGCCCGACGCCGATTCCGGCAGGCATCCGCAAGGCACTGGAGCCGTTGGTGATAGGCTACCCCCCCCCCGCTCCCCGCCACCAACGGCGCCAGCTAAACGTCCAGGTTCGCCACTTTCAAGGCATTTTCCTGAATGAAGGCGCGCCGCGGCTCGACCTGATCGCCCATCAGGGTCGAGAAAATTTCGCCCGCTTCCTCCGCATGGCCAATGCGGACTTGGAGCATGGAGCGCGCATTCGGGTCCAGCGTGGTTTCCCACAACTGTTCCGGGTTCATCTCGCCCAGCCCCTTGTAGCGCTGGAAGCTGATACCCTTGCGCCCCGCAGCCATCACCGCCTCCAGCAGGCCCAGCGGGCCGATCACCCGCTGCTCATCACCCTTGAGCGACAGCTTCGCCGGTTGCGCATACACTTCCTGCAGGTGGGCGGAGCGCATGTCGAGCCGCTGTGCTTCCTGGCTTGCCAGCAGGCGCGGAGAGAAATGATAGCGCCGGTCATAGCCGCCTTTGGTGTGGGTGAAATCCAGCCCACCTTCCGGACTCACCATGCCATTCCACCCGCGGTCTGCCTCGTATTCCAGCGCGTCCATCCGCTCGGCAAGCCGCTGCGCCGCCGCCAGCGCCTGCTCGTCACCCGCCAGGAACGCCGCATTCAAGCCGCCGACAATCGCCGCCTGCTCCACCAGCCGTTCCGATCCAACCTCCCGACCGAGCGAGGTGACGCGTGCACGAATGCGCACCGCGTCCTGCACCAGTTCCGCCAGATCGTTGCCGGCGCGCTGGCTGCCATCGCCCAGGGTAAGCACAGCCTCCTCCAGCCCGGAATCGATGAAGAACTGATCGAGTTCGCCTTCATTCTTCAGGTACCGCAGCGTCCGCCCGCCTCGCTTCACCTGGAACAGCGGCGGCTGGGCGATGTAGATATAGCCACGTTCGATCAGCTCCGGCATTTGCCGGTAGAAGAACGTCAGCAACAGCGCCCGGATGTGGCTGCCATCCACGTCGGCATCCGTCATGATGACGATCTTGTGGTAGCGCAGCTTGTCTATATTGAAATCGTCGCGGCCGATGCCGGTGCCGAGCGCGGCGATCAGCGTTCCGATTTCCGCCGAGGACAGCATTTTGTCGAACCGCGCCCGCTCCACGTTCAGGATCTTGCCACGCAACGGCAGAATAGCCTGGAACGCCCGGTCGCGCCCCTGTTTGGCGCTGCCGCCGGCGCTATCTCCCTCCACCAGGAACAGCTCGGCCAGCGCGGGGTCGCGTTCCTGGCAGTCGGCCAGCTTGCCGGGCAGGGAGGTCATGTCCAGCGCGCCCTTGCGCCGGGTCAGATCCCGTGCCTTGCGCGCCGCCTCCCTGGCAGCTGCGGCCTCCGCCACTTTCGTGACGATGGCCTTGGCTTCGTTCGGGTGTTCCTCGAACCATCGGTTCAAGGTGTCGTTCATGATGCTTTCGACAACCGGCCGCACTTCGGACGACACCAGCTTGTCCTTGGTCTGGCTCGAAAATTTCGGGTCCGGCACCTTGACCGACAGCACGCAGGTCAGGCCTTCGCGCGCATCATCGCCGGTCAGTGTCACCTTCTCGCGCTTGGCGATGCCGGAGGACTCCGCATAGGCGTTGATCTGACGGGTGAGCGCGCCGCGGAAACCGGCCAGGTGCGTGCCGCCGTCACGCTGCGGAATGTTGTTGGTGAAGCAAAGCATGGTCTCATGGAACCCTTCGTTCCACTGCAATGCCGCCTCGACCGTTACGCCGTCCTTTTCCGCCGTCACATAAATCGGCCCCTGATGGATGGCATTGCGGTTGCGGTCGATATATTCGACATAGGCTTTCAGGCCGCCATCATAGTGCATGTCGACTTCCGGCCCGTCGATCTGGCGCGAGTCCTTCAAAATCAGGCGGACACCGGAATTGAGAAAAGCCAGTTCGCGCAGCCGGTGTTCCAGCGTGTTGAAATCGAAATCGGTCTTGGTAAATGTCTCGGATGAGGGCTCGAAGGTCAGTTCCGTCCCACGCTTGCCATCGGCAGGGCCGACTTCGGCCAACGGTGCTTCTGCGTCACCGTGACGGAAGCGAATGAAGTATTCATGCCCCTCGCGCCAGATTCGAAGATCGAGCCGGGACGACAGCGCATTCACTACCGACACGCCGACACCGTGCAGGCCGCCGGATACCTTGTAGGAGTTCTGGTTGAATTTGCCGCCCGCATGCAGTTGGGTCATGATGACCTCGGCGGCGGAAATGCCCTCTTCCTCATGAATGCCGACCGGAATGCCACGGCCATTGTCGCGCACGGTTACGGAGCCGTTGGCGTTCAGGATCACCTCAACCCGGTCGCAGTATCCGGCCAGGGCCTCGTCGATGGCGTTGTCCACCACCTCATAGACCATGTGATGCAGACCGGAGCCATCATCGGTATCGCCGATATACATGCCAGGCCGCTTGCGCACGGCTTCCAGCCCGCGCAGCACCTGGATCGAGCCGGCGCCGTAATCGTCGTTGTCGCCGTGGGTCGGGTTCTGCTCGTCGCTCATGACAGCGCGGCTCCTGTGGTGGTCGTAAGGTGGCCGTCGGCCACATGGAAATATTGGACAGATTCGCCCAAAGGTTCGAACAATGCTGGCTCCGTGCCGGTCAGCCAAACTTGGGCGCCGCTGTCCAGCAGGCGGCGGTAGAGCGCCGCGCGGCGGCCGGGGTCCAAATGGGCAGCGATCTCGTCCAACAGGACCAGCGGCTGCGCACCGCGCTCCGCCGCAGTCAGACGGGCCGAGGCCAGAACGAGGCCGATCAGCAACGCCTTCTGCTCCCCGGTGGAACATTGCGCCGCCGGCATATCCCGGCCGGCATACCAGACCGCCATGTCGGAGCGGTGCGGCCCGAGGGAGGTCTGACCGGTCGCCGCATCACCGCCGCGGTTATGCTTCCAAGCCTCAGCCAGCCGGTCCTCGACCGCGAGGGCGGGGTTTTCCGCCAGCCATTGCTCGACATCGCCGACAATGGCAACACGCGGTGCCGGAAACGGCCCCTCGTCCACCTCCCCGGCCGCACGGTCGAGCCTTCGGGCCAGATCAAGGCGACCGGCTGCGATGGCTACCGCCCGTTGCGCCAGCGTGCGCTCCAGCGCATCCAGCCAAGCCCGGTCGCCGCCCTCGCCCAGCAGGCGCTGGCGCTGGCGCCGGGTGTTCTGATAGGCCGTTAGGCGCCCAGCATGCGCCGGGTCTGTGCCGAACACAAGCCGGTCGAGAAACCGCCGCCGCTCCTCTGCCCCATCCAGGAACAGACGGTCCATCTGCGGCGTCAGCCAGACCGCCGAGCAGTACGGTGCCAGCGCTGTCTGGCCCCGCGCCTGCTTGCCGTCGATCCGCACCTGCCGGCGGCTCTCGCCCGATACGGCCCCGGTACCGATTTCAACCGGCCCGCCCGGCGTTTCCACCAGCGCCGCCACGCCCCAAGTGCCATCGGTGGCGGTGTGTGCCGGCAAATCCTCCAGCCGGGCATTGCGCAGACCGCGGCCCGGCGTCAAAAGAGACACTGCCTCCAGCAGATTGGTCTTGCCGGCGCCGTTGACGCCGGTCAGCACCACGGGCCGGCCATCCAAATCCAAACTCAGGCCAGCATAGTTGCGGAACCGTGTCAGCGTCAGGCGGCGCAACGCCAGCCGAACGGCGCCCGTTTGACCGGCCGGAGAAATGTTGGCGAAGGCGCCGCCGCTTTGCGCCATCACATCGGCCCTCGTGATTGCCTAGACCCGCATCGGCATCAGCACGTACAGCGCGCTGGCGTCGGCCTTGTCGCGGATAATAGTCGGCGCGGCCGGGTCGGCCAGGGCGAGTTCGGCGGTATCGCCCTCGATCTGCTGGGCGATATCCAGCAGGTAGCGCGCATTGAAACCGATTTCCATCGCGCCCTCGCCATAGGCCACCTCCAACTCCTCGTTTGCGGAGCCGGAATCGGCATTGGAGGCGGATAGCGTCATGGTGTTGTCGTCTATGGCCAGCTTCACCGCCCGCGATTTCTCAACGGAGATCGTGGCAACCCGGTCCACCGCCTCGCGGAAGGACTGGCAATCCACTGTCAGCATCTTGTCATTGCCCTGCGGAATGACGCGCTGGTAGTCAGGGAAGGTACCGTCGATCAGCTTCGAGGTCAGTTCGACAGGGCCCAGATTGAAGCGGACCTTGGTTTCGCTGACGCTGACGCGTACGTCCTCGCTGGCATCGTCCAGCAGCTTCCGCACCTCGGCCACGGTCTTGCGCGGCACGATCACGCCTGGCATGCCCGCAGCCCCATCCGGCAGCGGAATTTCCACCCGCGCCAACCGGTGCCCATCCGTAGCAACGGCGCGCAGCACCGCCACGCCATCGTTCTCCGCCTCGTGCAGATAGATGCCGTTCAGGTAATAGCGGGTTTCTTCCGTGGAAATCGCAAAGCGTGCCCGGTCGATCAGGCTGCGCAGGTCGCGTGCGGCGACGGTGAAGGTGTGGCCGGTTTCGCTGCCGGCGAGCACCGGAAACTCCTCCACAGGCAGGGACGCCAACGCGAAGGTGGATCGTCCGGCCCGCAGGGTCAACTGCCCTTCCTTGGCGGTCGAATCCAACTCCACCTGGGCGCCTTCCGGCAGTTTGCGGGCGATGTCGTAGAGCATGTGCGCCGGTGCGGTGGTCGCGCCGCTGGCAGCCACCGTCACCGGCGTTTCCTCGACGATCGACAGGTCCATGTCGGTCGCGGTGAGCGACAGCTTGCCGTCTTCCGCCGCCAGCCGCACATTGGCCAGAATCGGGATGGTATTGCGCCGCTCGACCACGCTCTGAGCATGGGCCAAGGCCTTGAGGAGAGCCGCGCGCTCGATCGTCACTTTCATCGCCGAACCAATACCAACATGTTGCGCCTGTTTCGCGGGCACCTACTCCATCTAGGATCACGCGCCCCGATGGGGAGGGACCGAGAGTATAACAGGACGCAGGACGATTCCAAGCGCAATGCCAGGGTGTCGGCAAGCCGGGGGTTGCGGGTCAGAGAACGGCGTGCCGCGCTCTCGCGCCGCGCTCGATTGCCGCCGCCGGCAGTCGGCCAACGCGCAGATGGTGACGTATGATTTCGAGTAGGCGCAGTTCCTCCTGCTGGATTTCGCCGTCCGCCGCCGCTACGTCGCAGGCCAGCGCATAGGCGGTTTCGCGCAACTTCTCTGGCAGGGCCTCGTTCACCAGTTCCAACGCAGTGTCTAGGCCGTCGTCCTCCTGCAGCAGGTCCGTGCAGGATGCGGCCAGGGTTGCCAGATTCTCTGGATCGAAATCCCCGAAAATCGGCAAATGCGTTACGATATTGCCGATCTGCGAAAGTTCCGCATCCGTCATGTTGCCGTCCGATGCGGAGACGAGAACCATGACGTAGATCAGCGCCGTGTGATGGTTGATGACGGATTCCTCGGACACAGTGGCAGTCGCCTTCTTTCTGGGGTATCGCTGCGCAGTGGATGGCATAAAAACGCGCCCGTGCCAAAGGTCAACCCGACGCGGGCGGAATCACCCCTTTTGCGGCCAGAAACTGCTCAACCGTCTGCGCAGCCTCCGCCAGCCCAACCCGGCTGACCGTCACCCCGTGCGGAAACGCGGTGGCAAGCCGGGATGGCAGCGCGGAATCCAGCAGCACGAACACGCCGGCATCGCCTTCCCGCCGGATCAGCCGCCCGAATGCCTGACGCAACCGCAGGCGCGCAACCATGTCGTCATGGCGCGGCCCGCCAAACGCCTTGCGCCGGGCCTTGTGCAGAATGTCCGGGCGTGGCCAGGGCAGACGGTCGAACACGATCAGGCGCAGCGAGCGGCCCGGCACATCCACCCCGTCGCGGATAGCATCGGTCCCCAACAGGCAGGAATCCGGATCGGCCCGGAAAATATCCACCAGACTGGCCGTATCCAGCTTGTCGACGTGCTGGGCGTGTAGCGCGATTCCCGCCGCTTCCAGCGGCCCGGCCAGGCGCTGATAGACGGCGCGCAGCCGGTGGATCGCCGTAAAGATGCCAAGGCCACCGCCCCGGGCAGCCTGAAACAGCACCCGATAAGCCGCTGCCACCTGAGCGGCATCGGTCTTGCGCACGTCGTTGACCAGCAGAACCCGTGTGTTTTCCGCATAGTCGAAGGGCGAGGCCATGGCGGCGCGGATCGGATGCAGTGCCAAGTGCGGCGCCCCCACCCTGGCCTCGGCGCCCAGCCAATCGGTCTCCGGGTTGCCACTGGAATCGCGCAGCGTGGCAGAGGTGATGACGGCACCGTGCGCCGACTCGATCACCGCCTTGGCAAACGGGATCGACGGATCGAGCCAATGCCGGTGCATGCCGACATCGCGCTCCTGCCCTGCAACGCGATCCAACTGAAACCAATCGACGTATTGTTCCATGGGCTCTTCCTGCAGCGAGGTGAGCATGTCCGCCCACGCGGCGACCTGGTGCTCGCCGCGGCGGGTGAGGGTTCGGGCAATGCTCTCGATCCGCTGGCGCGTTGCCGTGTCGAGGTCGTCGGCTTCGTCGTCCAGCCGATGCATCAGGATTTGGCGCAGCTTGGCCAACGGCCCGCGGATTTTTTCCAGGGCGCTTGCCAAATCGCGCGCGGTCTCCAACAGGTCGTCGACCGGCGGGCGGGTGGTGCATTCCAGGCTGAACGGGCCGTCTGTACTGGGCGCGCGCGCCCGCACCTGCTGCCGCACCTTGGCCAGAAACGCCTCTGCCGGCCCTTGCGGCAAATCGTCGATCAGGCGCTGTAGCCATCCATCACCTGGCAGGGAGCGGCTGGCCTGCAGCACGCCATCCAGCAACTCCGCCGCCTGTTGTTCCCCCGGCAGCAAATCCTCCATGCGTCGCCTCAGGCCCCGGGCACGGCTGCTGGCTCCCTCCGCCCCCAGCAGCCAGCGCCGAAGCTCGCTCGCCTCCCGCCCGGTCAATTCGGCGGCGAAAGCGCTGTCGGCAGCATCGAAAACATGATGGCCCTCGTCGAACACATAGCGGGTCGGCAGGAAGCCATCGTCGATGCCACCCAATGCCGCCTGCGCCATAACCAGCGCATGATTGGCGATGACGATATCGGCCCTGCGGGCTGCGCGCACGCTCGCCTCGATGAAGCAGCGGCGGTAATGGGTGCAGGCGGCATAGATGCACTCGCCACGCCGGTCCGCCAGGCCGAGGGTCAGGCGCGGACCGGCCAGGTCGATCAGCCAAGCCGGCAGGTCGCCGCCGACCATGTCGCCGTCGCGTGTCGCGCCGATCCAGCGCGCCATCAGGCCGAGGCCGACGGCATCCGGCCCTTGTGCGAACAGGGTGCCGGTCGCCTCCTCGTAATTCAGCAGGCAGAGATAGTTCTCCCGCCCCTTGCGCACCACCACCCGCGCGCGCTTGTCGGCGGGCAGCGGGAACAGCCGGTCGAGTTCGCGGTCGATCTGCTGTTGCAGGTTGCGGGTATAGGTCGAGACCCAGACCGGCGCGCCGTTGATCTCCGCCCACAGACTTGCCGGCGCCAGATAGCCTAGTGTCTTGCCAATGCCGGTGCCGGCCTCCGCCAGCACAAGGTTGGGCTGATCCTCGTGATCGCGCGGCTGGAACGCCGCCGTCACCGCGTCGGCATAGTCCGCCTGGCTTGGCCGCTGCTCCGAATCCGGCCCCAGCAGTTCGGTCAGGCGGCGGCGGGAATCGGCGGGGTCGATCGGCTCGGTCCCCGGCGGGCTGTCCGGCCCGCGCTCCTCCCACAGCGGCCGCCGCTCCCAGGCCTGCATGGCGTGGCGCGCGCGGCCGGAGAGGTTGCCGGGCGGGCGGCCGGTGCGGGCCAGCACCAGCGCCCCCCAGATCCAGCCGCCCCGCGCCATCTGCCAGGCCAGCGGCGCCAATGTGGGGTCGGTGTCGGCGGCAATGGCCTGCAACAGGTTTGCGGCCGCATCGCGCAGCGTCAGCGCCTCATCTGCCAGCGAACGGGGCTTCGGCATGCCCAGTGCCTCCGCCAACCCCGACGGGGTCGGCAGGCAGGCATGCGCCGGGCGGGCGAAGGCATACAGTTCCAGCACGTCATAACTGCGCACTTCCCCCTGCCGCAGCCTTTGCGCGACGGTGCCCCGGTGACACACCAGCGGTGGCATGGCTGCAGAGCGAGCCTGTGCCTGGGGCGGGGTCAGGGTTTCCGGCTCGCCATCCGGTGCCAGCCAGACAGCACTGCGCACGCCGCAAACCAGCACTGGCAGCGAGTCCAGGCTTACAGCCTCGCCGCCGTTCAAGGGGGAAGGCTCGCCGGTCATGTCTGCCAACGGCAGCAGGGGAACAAAACGCAGATCATTCCGGCACAGTGCCGCGATGCAGCCAGGCGATGCAACGGCCAGCTGTCCGCAGCCCTAAATCCCCTGCGCTTCCCAGGTGGCATCCAGCCGGCTCAGCAGCGCGTCGCAGCGCTCGCGAACCTTCGGCACGATATCCGGCGCGGGCTTTTTCCGCACCGATCGCGCATGCGGAACCGACGCCATGAGCGAGGTCATCGGCACGCCAACCAGGCTTGCCAGCGGTTGGATCACCCGCAGCGGATCGGTCACCAGGGACTCGTACCGCACCAGGATGGCCCGGTCGTTCGCATCGAACGCTTGGTCGTAGAAGAGTTGCTGGCGCAGATACCAGAACCAAGCATTGCAGGTGGCATCGTTCCATTCCGGTTCATACTCCGCCCGCAATTCTGCCAGCGTCTCATCCGTCATGTTCGCGCCCCGCCAGCCGGCGGCATCCGGCCCGCCAGAGACAATATCGTCGATGCCGTTGCGGTGGCCCGGCCACAACTCCATGATCGAGTTCACGCTGTCATCGTAATGACGGTACATCCAGATGACGCCGCTGCCGGGAAACAGCCCCATCAGTTCGGTCAGCCGGTGGCTGTCCTGCAATGCCTTGACCATCACATTCCGGGCGGGCGATGCTTTCACCCGGGTGGCGACGGTGGCGTTATCCTTTAGCAGGAAATTATCGTTGATCCGGGCATCAGACTCGCGGAAAACTTCAGTCTTGCCGCTCCACTCGAATACATCCAGCACCATGTTGGTGCCGGACCGCGGAAAACCAGTCAAGAACGTGATGGTTTTCTCTTCGGGGCGATGCTTCGGCACCGTCACCAGTTGGATAGACGGCTTGAGCTTGACGAATGCGCGCCTAGCATAGGGCTGAATCTGATCGAACAGGCTCATGCAACACACCTCCATGCCGGGCGCCGCCAGCTCTTTCTTTCCGGCTCACCCTTACTGCCGTGTATCACCACGACCGCCGGCAAGGCAGGATTGTCTACACTGCGGTGGCCGTCACCTCAATGATGCCGGTACAGTTAAATAGCCGCACAGTTACGACATTGCACAGGGTCGATTGACCAGTAGCCCGCAGGTTTCTACGTATGAGCGCCCATCCACTCAACACAATGTTAACAGGATCATCCGATATGATGGACCGTCGTTCCGCCGCGTCAACCGCCCGCGCATGGCCTTTCGAGGAAGCGCGCAAGGTGGTCAAACGCCTGGGCGATTCGGTCCCGGCCAAGGGCTATGCCCTGTTCGAGACCGGCTATGGCCCATCCGGTCTGCCCCATATCGGCACGTTCGGCGAGGTGGCGCGCACCAGCATGGTGCGCCGAGCATTTCAGGAGCTCTCGGACATTCCGACCGAACTCTTTGCCTTTTCCGACGATATGGATGGCCTGCGCAAGGTGCCGGACAATGTGCCGAACAAGGACATGCTGGCCCAGCACCTTGGCAAGCCGCTGACCCAGGTGCCGGACCCGTTCGGAACGCACGAGAGCTTCGGCCATCACAACAATGCCCGCCTGTGTGCCTTTCTGGACAGTTTCGGCTTCGAGTATACGTTTCAGAGCGCGACCGACTGCTACAAGTCCGGACGGTTCGACCAGGCCCTGTTGCAGGTGCTGCGGAACTATGACGCCGTCATCAATGTGATCCTGCCGACATTGGGCGCAGAGCGGCAGGCCACCTACAGCCCGTTCCTGCCGATTTGCCCGCGCACCGGCGTTGTGCTGCAGGAACCCATCGTTGCGCGTGATGAGGACGCCGGCACCGTCACCTACCGCGACACGGAGACCGGCAAGCTGGTGGAGGTTCCTGTGACCGGCGGCCATTGCAAGCTGCAATGGAAGGCGGATTGGGCGATGCGCTGGTACGCGCTGGAAGTCGATTATGAGATGAGCGGCAAGGACCTGATCGACTCGGTCAACCTGTCGTCCAAAATCTGCCGCATCCTGGGCGGCCGCCCGCCCGAAGGCTTCACCTATGAACTGTTCCTAGACGACAGGGGTGAGAAGATTTCCAAATCCCGCGGCAACGGCCTAGCCGTCGAGGATTGGCTGAAATATGCGCCGCCGGAAAGCCTGTCCCAGTTCATGTTCCAAAAGCCACGGGCCGCGAAGAAACTCCATTTCGACGTGATTCCCAAGGCAGTTGACGAATACCGCACCTGGCTGGAGAAATTTCCAACCCAGGACGCCGCGCAGCAACTGGAAAACCCGGCCTGGCACATCCATAATGGCAATCCCCCCGCACCGGAGGCTGATCTGTCGTTCGGCATTCTGCTGAACCTCGCCAGCGTCGCCAATGCGGAGGACAAGTCGGTGCTGTGGGGGTTCATCTCCCGCTACCGGCCGGACGCAACACCGGAAACGGCGCCGATGCTCGACCGGCTGGTGGGCTATGCGGTGCGGTATTATCAGGACTTCGTGAAACCCACGAAACAGTACCGCGCGCCGACGGATACGGAACGGGCCGCGCTCGCCGATCTGCGGGAAGCGCTGGTACATGCCCCGGCGGATGCGGATGCAACGGCCTTGCAGAACATCGTCTACGAGATCGGCAAGCAACATGGCTTTGAGAACCTGCGCGACTGGTTCCGCGCGCTCTATGAAACCCTGCTGGGGCAAAGCCAGGGGCCGCGCATGGGCTCGTTCATTGCGCTCTATGGCATGGCGGAAACTATCGCCCTGATCGATACCGCGCTTGCCGGCGAGGCAGCCTGACCCCGGCAATTGCGGGCGATTGCCGTAAGCGCCCTTTAAGACCCGTCTGCTTTTCTCTACCCCTGTACTGGCGGGCACCCAGCCTGCCGGCCGGGGAGGTCTTGGCGTGTCCGCAGACAACATCATCATCGTCAAAAAGAAGAAAGGCGGTCACGGCCATGCCCATCATGGCGGCGCATGGAAGGTAGCCTATGCCGATTTCGTGACGGCGATGATGGCCTTTTTCCTGTTGATGTGGCTGCTGAACGCCACGACCGAAAGCCAGCGCAAGGGTATCGCCGACTATTTCGATCCGACCATCCCGATCAGCCGCGTTTCCGGCGGCGGCTCGGACATGTTCGCCGGCTCCTCCATCTTTGCCAAGGAACGGCTGGCCCGGAATGGTACCGGCGGCACCGCCAGCAAACTGGCCGCAGCGGATAAGAGAGAGCCGAAACGCGACGAGGACCTGCCGCCGGATGCCCAACACGATGTCGCCCACAGAATCGATCCACAGCGCCAGCCCGGAACGCTGCATGATAACGAAGAACAGGGCAACGCCTATCGCTTCGATACGCAAGGCGAAACGCCATCTGCACGCTACCCCGCTCCGGATAGGGCAGCGGGCCAGGAAAACGGCAAGGACAATGCAGCCGCCATGGCCGAAGCCGAGCGTCTGGCCCAATCCATCGCCGAAAAGGTGCAGCAGCGACCGGACTACCAGGGCCTGGACCGTCATCTGATTTTCCGCGCGACGGAGGAAGGCCTGCGGATCGAGGTCGTGGACCGTGACGGCGCCCCGATGTTCGAGTCCGGCGTTGCCGATGCGACGCCGCGCATGCAGGCATTGGTGCAGGTGATTGCCGAAGTGGTGCGGGAGAGCCTTAACAAGGTGGCGCTGACCGGCCACACAGATGCCATTCCCTTTGCCGGCGGACGCTATGGCAACTGGGAACTCTCGACCGACCGCGCCCACACTGCCCGCCACCTGCTGGAGCGCCATGGCGTCGGCCGCGCACGCATCCAGCGCGTGGAAGGGTTGGCCGACACCGTGCCCCTCATCGCCGACGACCCGGCTGACGCGCGCAACCGGCGCATTGGTATCGTCATCCTGCGCGGCAACCGCTGACGGGCTCCATTAGCGCAAATTTAAACCAAACCCGGCAAGGTATCCCGAACCGTCGCCCGGGCACCCTGCCCCGCGGCGCACGGGTTTCGCAACGATAGGGTGGATGGCCGATGAGTTTGGGCTCTTCTTTGAATGCCGGCGTGTTGGGGTTGCAGGCCAACGCCGCACGGTTGGCGACGATTTCCGAGAATATCGCCAACAACAACACCGCCGGCTACAAACGGGCGGAAATCGATTTTTCGACCATCGTCCTGTCCGACGACCAGCCCGGCAGTTTCACCGCTGGCGGCGTTACCTCCAGCGTGCGCCGCTCGATCAATGAAAGGGGCTTGGTTGAAGCCACCGGCAACAGCACGGACATTTCCATCAAAGGCGGCGGCTTCATTCCCGTGGCGAAATCGAACACCCCGGACAACCTCAACCCGGCCGGCGATGAATACCGCCTTGCCACCACCGGTTCGTTCCGGCCGGATGTCAACGGAAACTTGGTTACCAATGGCGGCCATTATCTGTTGGGCTTCCGGGTCGATCAAAACGGCACAGCACTGAATCCGGCCATCGCCCGCAACAGTTTCGAATCGCTGGAGGTCGTGAACATCGGCGCCAGCGGCTTCACCGCCAGCCCGACCACCACCATCGAATTTGCGGGCAACCTGCCTGCACAGGATACGGATGCTGCCGCCTCCGGCGATCCGCGCATCCTGCCAGTCGAATATTTCGATGAGCTTGGCAACAGCCAGACGCTGACCCTGACCTTCACGCCAACAATCCCCGCCACCGGCTTTTCCGCCAACTGGCAGTTCACCGTTACAGACAGCGCCAACGCTGCCACGGTTGGCGACTTCGGCATCCAGTTCAACCAGTCCGGTGCAACGGCAGGCACGATCGACGCCGTCACCGCCACGACAGGCTCCTACGACCCCGCCACCGGCGCTCTCACGGTGACGGTCGCAGGTGGGAACGACATCGCCATCGACATAGGCAGACCCGCAACCGGCGATGGCCTGGTCCAGTTCTCCGGCGAGTTCGCGCCGCTGCGAATCAGCAAGGATGGCGCCAGCTTCGGCAACATCCTGCGGGCGGAAATCAGCGATGACGGCATGGTCAATGCCATTTTCGACAATGGCCAGACCCGACCGATTTACCAAATACTGGTTGCCGACGTAATCAACCCCAACGGCATGCAACTGACAGACGGCAATGTCTTTCGGCTGACGCAGGAAAGTGGCGGATTGTTTCTGTTCAACGCCGGCACCGGACCAGTTGGCACCACCGCAGGCTATTCGCTGGAGAATTCGACCGTGGATATTGCGCAGGAGCTGACCGCCCTGATCGAAACCCAGCGGTCCTACAGTTCCAGCGCCCGCATCGTCACCACTGTGGACGAGATGCTGCAGGAAACCACGAACCTGAAACGCTAATGCGCAACCGCCGGTCCGCCGGCGGCTGACAACAGCCGGGTGCCGCCATGACCATAGCCCACGCCCTCTCCAACGCACTGTCCGGCCTGCTGGCGAACCAGCGCCAGGCCGATGTGACCGCGCACAACATCGCCAACGCCACCACCCCGGGCTTCTCCCGGCAGGAAGTGACGGTTGAACCTCATCTTGGCGGCGGACAGGGTGCGGGCGTGCGGATCAGCGCGGTTCAACGCCAGGTCGATCTGCTGCTGGTGCGGGAATCCCGGGCCGCCCAGGCGCGGCTCGATTTTCTCACCACCAGCGCCGATGCCTTCACCCGTGTGGCGGAGGCTCTGGGCGATGCTGACTCCACCAACGGCCTGCCGCAATTGTTCCAGCGGACGGAAGAAGCGTTCCGCGCCCTGGAGACCACGCCGGAATCGGTACCGCGGCAGCAGGATGCGCTGCGATCGCTGCAAAGCCTGACCCGCGGTTTCAATGAAGCGTCGAATGAATTCGGCAACATTCGGGGCGAGGCGGACGCTGCGATCGCGCGAGAGGTCGGAATCGTCAACAGTTCCCTGCAGGAACTCGCCCGCCTCAACCGTCAGATCGGCCTGTATAACAGCTCCGGTGCCAATACGAACGACCTGCAAGACCAGCGCGACCGCCTGATTGACGAGGTTGCGCGCCGCATCCCCATTCGTGTGCTGCGCAATGATGGGGCCGGCGGTATCAGCCTACTGACCCACGAGGGCGTGCCGCTGCTCGACCACGACGCGGCAACGCTTGCCTTCGACCCACGCCCCATCGTCAACACGGGCGAAATCTACGACCCATCGGGTTCCGCCGATCCCGGATTTACCCATATTCTTTCCGGGCTAAACGTCGATGGTCGCGACATCGCCCCCGGCTCTGGCGATGCACAGAGCGTTGGCAGCGGTCTGATCGCCGGCCTGTTCCGGGTCCGCGACGAGATCGCGCCGGCGGCCCTGGCAAGGCTGGACGCCATCGCCTATGCCGTGGCTGACCGTTTCCAGGACAGCACGGTCGATACAACCCTCGGCCCGGCTGACGCCGGCCTGTTTACCGACGCCGGCGCCCGGCTGAACACCACCGACCCCGCCGCGATTGCCGGCCTCGCCAGCCGTCTTGCGGTCAATGACGCATTGGACCCCGCCGCGGGCGGCACGCTCTCGCGCCTGCGGGATGGCGCGGCGGCGGCAACACCCGGCCTTGCCGGCGACCCAGCCCAAGTCTCGCGCTTCATCGGCGCGTTCACGGCACCGGCCAGCTATTCCTCCGTCTCCGGCCTGACGGCGAACACGCTTCCAGCCGCAGCGCGGGAGTTCACCCAGCTTGCCCACCAGGCCCGCACCGCCGAGGTCCGTAATACCACCGCGCAGGAAGTGACGCTGCAAACCGTCAGCGAGCGGCGCCTGTCCCATGCCGGCGTCAGTATCGACGAGGAATTGCAGAAGCTCGCCCTGTTCGAGCGCAGTTTTGCCGCCAACAGCCAAGTCATCCAGGCTGCCTCGCGCATGCTGGACGAATTGCTCGGCATCGTCCGTTAGGGAGTTTCCGCCATGCTTGGCAACGCGAATCTGACCACACAAGTTCTGTTCAACCGCCTGCAAAGCGATTTGGGGCGACTTCAAGGGCGGTTTGCCGACCGCGTGGGTGAGGTCGCAACCGGAAAGCGCGCCGATCTGGCGGACCGGCTTGGCGATTCCGCCGCCGCCCTGTTCGGCCTGCAAACCAGCGCCAGCCAGGCCCGCGGGCATATCGATCGCATCGGCCTGGTGGAAACCCGGCTTTCGGTGATGCAAACGTCGTTGCAAAATGTCCGCGGTGTCGCAGGCGATCTCGAATATCGGAAAATCCTGGACGACGCCGCCAACACCGCGGGTTTCGGCACCCTGCAGAAACAGGCAGCGACCGAGGGCATTGCCCGCGTGGTCAGCACGCTCAACGCCGCCGTCGATGGCCGGTATCTGTTCGGCGGCCTCGCCGTGGATGTGCCGCCGATGCGGCAGGACAATACCATGCTGGCGGAGGTCGAAACCCTGGTGGCCAGCCATGTTGCCGCTGCCGGCGGCCGGATTGACACGCCGGCACAGGTGGATGCGCTGCTGGCGGAGATCGGCAGCATGTTCGACGACAGCCACCCCAACCCCGCCTTGCGCTTCACCGGCCAGCTCTACCAGGGCGCGCCGGATGCGACGGCCGATCTCTCGTTCGACGACGGCACCGGTCGCGCCATCACCTATGGCGCCAAGGCCAGCGAGGGCGGCGTGCGTGCGCTGCTGGAAGGGTTGCACCTGCTCGCAGCCGTACAAAAGGATGAAGGCCAGTTCGGTAATGCTGCCTACCGACGGCTCGCCGAAGTGACGGTTGGCAAGCTCGACAGCGGCACCAACGCCATCACCGGCGTCGAGGGCCGTCTCGGCCTTGTGCAGCGGGATACCGCGACCTTCCGGGAGGAACAGCAGGCAAGCATCGTCGTGCTGGAGCGGCGGATTTCCGCCTTGCAGGACGCAGACCCGACCGAGGCGGCAACCAAACTCGCCTCGCTCGAAACGCAGTTGCAGGCCAGCTTCCTTGCGACCTCGCGCATTCTGCGCCTTTCGCTCGCGAACACATTCTGACCTGGCCCGGACCTGATTCATCTCATGCGCCGCCTCGCCCTGTCGCTGATCCTTGTCCTCACCACGTCTTTTGGCCTGCCATCGATTGCGTCTGCAGCGGAGGCGCGGATCAAGGATCTGGTCGATTTCCAGAGCGTGCGCGGCAACGATCTGGTCGGCTATGGTCTTGTCGTTGGCCTGGCCGGCACCGGCGACAGCCTGCGCAACTCCCCCTTTACGGAGGAGGCGCTGGCGAACGTGCTGGAGCGCCTGGGTGTCAATGTCCAGGGCGAGAATTTCCGGCCGCGCAATGTCGCCGCCGTACTGGTCACCGCCGCCCTGCCCCCCTTCGCCCGGGCCGGCTCGCGCGTGGACGTCACTGTCTCGGCCATTGGCGACGCCAAGAGCCTATTGGGCGGCGCCCTGGTCATGACGCCGCTCAATGCCGCCGACGGCAAGATCTACGCGGTCGCGCAAGGACCATTGCTGGCCGGCGGAGAGGCGTTCGCGGGAGAGGCCGCCTCCATCACCAAGGGCGTGCCCACCGCAGGCGTCATCCCGAACGGCGCACGGGTCGAGCGGGAGGTCGATTTCGCGTTGTCAGAATTGGAAACCGTTCATCTGGCGGTGCGAGATCCGGATTTCACCACCGCCAGCCGCATTCAGCAGCGCATCAACCAATTCCTTGGCCTGCCGCTTGCCACCGCCCTCGACCCCGGCACCGTCTCGCTGCAGGTACCGGCGGCACGGCGCGCCGCGATCGCCGGTTTCATCGCCGAAATCGAATCCCTGACCGTCCAGCCGGACCAGCCGGCGCGCGTCGTGGTCGACCAGCGTTCCGGCACCATCGTCATGGGCGCGGATGTTCGGATTTCCACCGTTGCTGTCAGCCAGGGCAACCTCACCGTTCGCATTACCGAAGTGCCACAGGTTTCCCAGCCAAACCCGTTTGCAGCGGGCCAGACAGTCGTCGTGCCCCGCACCGGTATCGATGTACAACAGAGCAACAGCAAGATGGCCGTGGTCGAGGGCGGCACCAACCTCGCGGAACTGGTGGCCGGCCTCAACGCGCTCGGCATCGGCCCGCGCGACATGATCGACATTCTGAGCGCCATCAAAACCGCCGGCGCCCTGCATGCGGAATTCATTGTGCGCTAGGCTCGGGGGTTCCCCCACGGCAATGCTTTGGTGTTAGACTTCCGCCCAATAGCACCACGCCCTGCAGGACACAGACCAATGATCGAACGCAAGCAGGACGGCGAATTCGTCGTCATTTCCAACGGCATGCTGGGCTATGGCTTCCGCGAGCAATCGCTTTGGGACGCGGTCGAGGCGGGCATCGACCTGATCGCCGCCGATGCCGGTTCCAGCGACCCCGGCCCATACTATCTGGGCTCCGGCATGCCTTTTGTCAGCGAGGCGATGACCAAGCGCGACCTGAAACTTTTGGTCAAGGCAGGATACGACGCCGGGGTGCCGCTGATCGTCGGGTCGGCGGGCGGTGCGGGCGGCGATGCGCAGGTGGATGGCCTGCTGCGCATCCTGAAGGACGTGATGGCAGAGCTGGACATCACCCGCAAGGTCGCAGTCGTCCGCACGGAGTTGGACAGGGCCGTGGTGCAGGACGCGCTCGCCAACCAGCGTATCCAGACCTTCGAGACCAACGCGCCACTCTCGCCGGACGATATCGACAGCGCCAGCCACATCGTCGCCCAGATGGGCTGCGAGGCCTACTGGCCAGCGTTGCGGGAAAAGCCGGACATCATCATCGGCGGGCGCGCCTGGGACGTCGCCAACATCGCAGCATTGCCCTTGCTGAGAGGCTATGATCGCGGCCTGACGCTGCACATGGGCAAGATCGTCGAATGCGGCAGCCTCGCCTCCCGCCCCACCGCCGGCGGCGACCTGATCATCGGGCGGATGCGCGACGACCATTTCATCGTCGAACCGCCGAACCCGGACCGGTTCTGCACGGTCCAGTCGGTTGCCGCCCACACCTTCTACGAGAAGACCGATCCGCTGATGCTGGCCGGCCCCGGCGGCACGGTCGACCTGCGTCGGACCGAGTTCGAACAGATCGACCCGCGCCGGGTGAAGGTGACGGGCAGCGCCTTCCACGCCGCCGAACGCTACACCGTGAAGCTGGAGGGCGCACGCCTTGCCGGCTACCGCGCCATCACCATCGGCGGCGCGCGCGACCCGAACTTCATCGCTCATATCGACCAGATCCAGGCGGATCTGACCGCCAAAATCAAGGAAACGCAGAAAGGCATCGTCGACCCCAACGCCTACTCGATCACCTTCCACCGCTATGGAATTGATGGCGTCATGGGCAAGTGGGAGCCGGTGAAAACGCCGGCGCACGAGGTCGGCCTGCTGATCGACGTGATCGGCGAAACGCCGGAGATTGCGGCATCCGTCTGCGGCCTCGCCCGCTCTTCCGTGCTGCACGTGGGCTTTCCGGGCCGCGTCGCCACGGCCGGCAACATCGCCTTTCCATTCTCGCCCGCGGAAATCAGCGCCGGGCCGGTCTATGAGTTCAACATCTATCACCTGATGGAAATAGACGATCCGGAACATTTCGGCCGGCTGGAGTGGATGCAATGAAGGTCTTGAGCGAAGTGGCAGAGGTGATCCGCTCCAAGAATGCCGGGCCGTTCGTCGTGACGTTCGACATCTTCTTCAAGGACCGGGCCGATTTCGAGGCGGTACAGGCCGCAGGCCTGCTGACCCGGCAGGCGGTGTGCGAGCGTTACAACGTCGGCGACAACGAACTGCTAGGATTCGAGTACTATCCGTTCGCCAACGCCGTGAAATTCTCGATCCAGCGCTCGGTCAGCGCCGGCGGCCCGCGCGACGCGGATGCCTACGGCGCGCAACAGCACGCCCCGCTGCTGGACATGCCGGCACTGCGGTAACCCTGCTTTCCCGGATAGCGGCGGCTGGCGCTGCTATCCGGGATATCCGTCCGAGCTTGGCACTCAAGAGACCCCGGACAGGCCTTCGGCCTTCCGGGGAAGTTCGGCTATGACGGAAGCGGTTACTGGAACGCGTCAAACACTTCCTGCGCGCCTTTCAGCTGATTGCCGGAAGCGCTGGATGGCACGATGATCGGCGTCTTGACGCCTGCATCGTACCAAGCCTCCACCTGCTCGCGCACCTGGCTGGCCGTGCCGAACATGGTGGTGTCGGCCAGCCAGCGGTCGGTCAGGTAGTGCGGGATCTTGTCGAGCTCGCCATCGGCGATGCACTTCTCGATCGCCGTCATCTCCTCCTCATAGCCGACCGATTTCCAGTAGTTGCGGTAGTTCGGCAGCTGGGCATAACGCCAGAGGGTCTTGCGGTGGACCGCCTTCGCCGCCTCCACGTCATCGCTGATGCAGGTGGGCGTCATACAGCCGATATACCAATTTGGGTCTTTCTGGCAGGATTCCGGCAGGTTGCTGATGGACTTCGCCGCCGCCGAACGGGCCGCGTTTGCAAACACCATGCCGTCGCCGATCTCGCCCGCAAGCTGAATCATTTTCGGGCGCATGGCGGCCAGCACGACCGGCGCCAGATCGCCATAACCCTCGGTCGCCTTGTAGCGAGTGACGAAGTCGCGGATATCGCCCAGCGGTTTGCCCGGCACCACGCCCATGCGCTGCAGGCTCGGCCCGTGGCTGATGCCGATGCCGAGGCGGAACCGGCCGCCGGACATTTCGTGCATGAAAGCGGCGCTCATGGCGAAGTCGTCCACTGTGCGCGAATAGATCGGCGCGATGGAGATGCCGAACGGAATGCTCTTGGTCGTGACCGACAGCGCCTCGCAGAAGGCCATGCCGCCAAGGGTGGAGGGCGTATAAAGGCCGGCATAACCGCGCCGTTCGATTTCCTGCGCCAATTCCAACACTTGCGCGCGGCGGCGCGGCACGGCGGTCATGGCTAGGGCGGGGAGTTTGGCCATGGGGCGGTTTCCTTCGATGGGTCTGATCGTTTAAGAGGTAGCAGCGATGGCTGCGCTTCCAAGATGGCGCCAGGATAATCCGAGCATCCAGTGGATGACAGCGCAAATCTCCTTTACTGATCGCCGCAGCCGCTGCCAGCCTTGCACCGAAAATTCAAAGGATAATGCCCACCATGAAAGCAAGCACAGGCGTCGGGATTGCAGGACTATCCCTAGCGATCATCGGCGCCATATTGCCTATTATCGGACTTTGGATCGGCTGGGTCGCGCTGATTATTGTCTTTATCGCGGCGTTGATGGGTGAAAGAGGCCTGACCATTGCGACGGTCATATTGTCCGCAGTCGTGTTTTTGTTTCTGACACCCTCGCTGTGGATGACCGGAAGCTTACATGTCGTCACCCCCGAAGCGCAATACCACGAACCCGCCGTCTCGCAAGTCACACTGGCCGTTTCGATCGTTCTGCTGATTGCACCCATCCTGGCCATGATCCTGTTTTCGACCGGGAAATTGGCGCTGGGCAAGCGGAAACTGCCGCAGGACAGTTGAGCGGGGCGCAACGCCCGGCTCGATAGAAACTGGTTCAACACAAACCGGCCCAACACAAATCGGCCCGGTCCGGTGGCCCTACCGTGCGCCCATTCCGCCGGGTGCGGCGCATTCGTCGTCATGCGCCTCGGTCTCAAGTGTTGCATGCTGAACACCGTACTCGTCTGCCAGCAACGTGCGCAGCCGGCGCTTAACGGCGGCCGGGTCCGGCGCGTCCGCAACAAGCCGGATGTGCGCCTCCAGCGACGACCGGTGCTCGTCGAAACGCCAAAGGTGAAGGTGATGCACATCCTGCACCCCCTCCACTTGTGTCATGGCTGTGGCCAGTTCGGTGGCGTCCAAGCTGTCCGGCGCGGCGTTCATGAGAATGCGCACCGCCCCGCCGATCTCGCTCGCGCCGTGCCACAACACATAGGCGGCAATGGCCAGCGTCAGCAGCGGGTCGATCAGCGTCCAGTCGTAAAGCAGTACCACCACGCCGCCGACAATCACGCCCACGGACGCCATTGCATCCGCCATGTTGTGGAGGAAAGCGGCGCGGATGTTCATGTTGTCCCGCGCCATTGCCAGCGTCAGCAGCACGGTCGCGGCATCGACCACCAGAGCCACCCCGGCGACGATCACCACCGTCCAGCCTTCGATCGGCTGCGGGTCCAGCAGGCGCATCACCGCCTCGAAACACAGATACAGGCCGATCAGTATCAGGGTGGTGAAATTCACCAGCGCCGCCACAATCTCCGCCCGGCCCCAGCCAAAGGTCATCTGCCCATCGGCCGGCCGCCGCGCGATGCGCCGCGCCCAGAGCGCGATGACAAGCGATGCCGCGTCGGAAAAATTGTGCAGCGCATCCGCGATCAGCGCCAGGCTGCCGGAAAGAATGCCGCCCACCACCTGCGCGACGGTCAAGGCGAGGTTGATCGCCACGGCCACGGCCAGTCGGCGCTGCCCGCCTTCAACCGCACCATCGAGAAGGTGCGCATGTCCATGATGGGAATGGCCGTGCTCATGCGAATGAGCCATAAACCAAGTTCCTGTTCCGCCGTTTCGATTGGCCTATCCCTACACCCATCGCCCGGGCGCGGCCACCGCCGCCCATGTTGGCTGGGCGGCCTTATAAACCGCTTTCAGTATCCCGCCTTGTCCTCGACGCCATGCCCGCGGAACGGCACCAGGAACGAGCGCTCATAGCTCATGAACACCGTGCCGTCCTGCTTCAGACCACGGGTTTTGACCGTCACAATGCCCTGGTGCGGCCGGCTCTTGCTCTCGCGTTTGTCCAGCACTTCGGATTCCGCATAGATGGTATCGCCGACGAACACGGGCGCGGTCAATTTGATCTTGTCCCAGCCAAGATTGGCGATGGCCTTCTGCGACGTGTCGGAAACACTCATGCCGGCGACGACGCTGAGCGTGAAAGCGCTGTTGACCAAAGGCTTTCCGAACTCGGAATGCTTGGCGTATTCGTGATCGAAGTGCAGCGGGTGCGTATTCATGGTCAACAGGGTGAACCAGGAATTGTCAGCTTCATTGATGGTGCGGCCAGGGCGGTGTTCGTAGATGTCGCCGACCTTGAAGTCCTCAAAATACCGGCCCAGGCTCTCGCGGTACCGGTTCTCGCCGATGGGTTTGGCGGTGTATGTCATGATGGGGGAAGTCCTTGGGTTGGGTCCATTTTGTGCTGGCGCAGGACGTACCACAGCACGGCCAGCAGTTGAATGCCGACCATGGTCAGCAGGGCGGTTTGATGAGCGATGGCGCTGTACTGACCCGTAGCGGCTTGGGGAAATTGGTTGATGATCAGGCCGACACCCCATTGCGCGGCAAAGCTGCCGGCGAACATCATGCAGTTCAGCGAGGTGTTGACCCGCCCCGCCATCGCCGGATCGAAGCGACGGGCAAGCAGCGCGAACAAGCCGATGATTGCCGCTGAACCGAAGGCAAACATCGGCCAGATCACCCAGGCGAGCGAGACTACCTCCAGCAAGGCCAGTGCCTGCGCCGTCAGCGCGATGGCGACGCCGCCCAGCACCACAGGCATACCGCTTTTGCCGCGCCGCACCCGCCGCTGCGACAGGGAGCCGGCGGCGAGCATGCCGGCCATAGTGGCTGCCATCATCACGAACAACGCCCATTCCTGCGCCTGCTGGCCGAAGCCCGCGACGTCTCGCAGCCAGATCGGCGCCCATAGGCTCAAATACGCGCCATTGACGCCCACACTCGCGATTGCCATCGGCGCCACCAGCCAAACCAAGGGCGAGCGCAATACCTGACCCAGTTCGCGGAACTGCGTGCCCCATCGCACGCCGGCCGGCCGCGGCACGCTCGGCACCAGCACCGCGATCAACAGCATCAGTACGGCACTGTAGGCCAGAATTGCAACCAACCCGCCGCGCCAGCCGACCTCCGCCACCAGCAGCCCCATCGGCGCCGTCCCCAGCATGCCGCCAACGCCGGTCATGGCGAACAGGCTGGCGGAAACGAACGGCAACCGGTCCGCAGGCGCCCACACTCGGGCGGCCTTAAGCCCGCTCATCATGCTGCCCGCCGCCCCCAGCCCCATCAGGAACCGCCCGACGATCAGCCAGACCGGGCTGGGCGCGAAGATGAACAGCAGCGCGCCACCGCAGGCGATCGCGTACAACACCAGGATCACAGGACGCGGCCCGTACCGATCCAACAGCAGGCCCAGCGGCAATTGCATCGCGCCGAAGCCAAAAAAGAACGCTCCCGTGATGACCCCCAGTTCCGCCGGCGACAGGCCGAATTCCGCCACCAGGGCCGGCGCGATCAGCGCGTTCAGCATGCGGTAGAGGAAGGAGAGGATCGGCGTGCAGTAAAACGGCAGCAGAATCAAAAACAGGGATTGGACGGAAGCCACCGGCGCAACACCATCACATACCGGAAAGCCTGCGGTTCCGCAGGCGGGGAGCGTGTTAGTATCCTGCGAATTGCCGTTTGTCAGGAAGAAACGTCATGTCCCCGGCCGCTGCCTGCCGCCCACCGGTGCGCTATTTGCTCTGGGCCTCGTAAACGCCATCCCAATCGGCGCCGGGCGGCGCCGCGGCCAGGTCCGTGATCCGGAACGCATACTCCTCATAGAGGCCATCAAGGCTGCCTAGCATGTCACCCACGCCAGTATGCGGCCTCGTTTCTATCATGCGCAACGCCTCATCCCAATTCTGAGCGCGATAGGCCGCGAGCATCGCGTCATGGTGCGCCTTCAGCGCCTGATATTCAGGCGACGCGGCAACCTCTGCCCCGCCCAGAACGGTGTAGATGCGAACCGCATTCTGCTTGCCCCTCACCCGGATCAGATCCAGTTCCAGATAGGCAAAGCCGGGCGCCAGATCGACCGTATCCTCCGCCACCACCAGATCGACGCCATAGGTCTTGGATTGGCCTTCCAGCCGGGCGGCGATGTTCACCGTATCGCCCAGGCAGGAATAGTCGAACCGCTGGTCCGAGCCGACATTGCCGACGACACATTCGCCGGTGTTGACGCCCATGCCAATGCGCACTGGTGGCAACGTCCGCCCCTCGGCCGCCACCTCCGCCTGCCAGCGCGGCTCCAGTTCCCGCAACTGCCGGCGCATTTGCAGGGCGGTCTCGACCGCCAGGGCCGCATGGTCGGGCTCGTCGAGCGGTGCGTTCCAAAACGCCATGATGGCGTCGCCCATATATTTGTCGATGGTTCCACCCGACTTCAGGATCAAATCGGTCATCGGTGTCAGGAACTTGTTGATGAACTGGGTCAGTTGGATTGGCGTCATGCTTTCCGAGATCGGCGTAAAGCCCCTGATATCGCAAAACATCAGCGTCAACTGCCGCTGCTCCCCGCCCAATTGCGGCTCCTCACCACTGTCGGCCATACGTTGCACAAGCGCCGGCGACAGATAGCGGCCGAAGGTGCTGCGCACCCGGTGCCGTTCGCGCTCGCTCAGAAAGTACTGGGTCGCGGTCACGACCAGATAGACCATCAACGCTGCCAGCGTTGGGTAAAGCGGATCGACCAGCAGCTTGGCTTCCGAATAAGCCAGCCAGGAGGCATAAGCGCCTCCGGACGCAAAGGTCAGGCCTATGGCGGCGCAGACGATCGGGCCGAACCAGGGCATTGCCATGGCGAACAGCAGGCCCAGCACTGCCAGCCCCAAAAACTCGGCAGCATCCGCCCAACCGGGCCGCAGCAGATAATCCCCCAGGATCATCTGTTCCAGCGCTTGCGCATGGACGAAAATGCCGGGCTCGTCGCTGCCGAACGGTGTCGCTCGCAAATCGCGCAAGCCCGGCGCCGTCGCGCCGATGAGGACGATCTGGCCCTCAATCAGGTCGAGAACGCTGTCGGGATCTTGCAATATCTTCCAGGCTGGAACCTCCCGCTCCGGTACCGGTTTCGTGTAATGCACCCAAAACCGGGTGTCGGGTGTCATCGGCACTTCGATTTGACCGACGCGCAACAGGTTGAGGCCCAGCATGGTGCCGAACCGATCCTCGCCAGCGGCAGCAGCCGAGCGGACAATAAGGGTGGACGCGTTCTGCGCAACGCGCAGCGCCTCAATCGGAATCGTCGGCAAAATGATATCGTGCACCTGCCCCAGCAGCGGAATGCGGCGCACAATTCCATCCCGCTCCGGCGAATATCCGAAGTTGGCGAGCCCAATGGCCGCGTTTTCCAGCGGCAGCAGGTTCCGGCTCATCATGCCGTATCGGGGAATGCCATCCAGCACGTCCTGATGCCCGGCAATGCCCGCCTTGCGATCGAACGGAAAGGGCTGACTGTCACCCGGCTGCATGATCATGCCGAGAATTGTGGGGGAACTGGCGATGGCCTGAGCCAATATCTCGTCGTGATCGGGCAGGCCATCGATCATCGGCTTGATGCGGGCGCGCTGTTCCGCATCCATCGGCCAATCGGCCATGATGCGGCTGGGAGACGTGCGGTCGGGTTCGGCAAAGATGATGTCGAATGCAATCGCCGCCGCCCCAAGGCCCGTCAGATTGTCAATGAGCTGGGCGATGTAGGTTCGCGGCCATGGCCACTGACCGAGCCTGGCAAGCGAATCCTCGTCGATGCTGATAACGCGGACCGGCACCGGCGCATACTCCCGAGGCTGCCATTTCTGGTACTGGTCGAACACCAAATACCGGGCAATCGTCAGCGGCCCGGGATCGACCCAACGCACCGCCAGGGCGAGCGCCAGCGCGGCAATCCCCATCGCCATCACCACCAAACGCCGCCGGTGAGGTAAGCGTGCCCTTAGTGCCATTGCGTCTTCCCCGGTGAGATCGGGCGATTGTCCTTCTCAGGAACTGGCGGTTCGGGTTCCAGAGTATCAGCCGACCGAATGCAGGGATACGATCGGCGAAAGATGCTCCAGAATCTTCGGTCTGGAACAGCGCCATGCCCCTGCAGCTCGAACTGCAAGGGCATGGAAGCGGCTGCGCCTTTTTAGATCAAGATCGCGGGCAAGAAATCAATGAAAAATTGTGCACGCTATACTGCCCTTTGGCTCTGCCATCATCAGATGATGGCGAAATTGTCTTCGCTCAGGTCCGCAATGCCAGTGCGGCCCAAGATGAAGTTCAGGTCGCCAAAGCTGATTTCTACACCATATTGCCCCATGGTCACAGACGCCAAAACCTCACTGATCGGCGCGCCGCCAGTCAGATCCTGATCGAACAGGATCATGTCCTCGCTCGCGTTGAAGTCGGCAACGAAATCCTTCCCCTTGCTAGGCTGCGTAAAGCGGAAGGTATCGTGACCGGCGCCGCCATACAGCATGTTCGCACCTTTGCCACCGTCGAGAATATCATCGCCATCGCCGCCATAGAGAGTATCTCGGCCGGAATTGCCAATCAGGAGATTGTTGCCGGCATTGCCGTGAACGATCGTATTCGTTTCGCCAGCAACCAGCGCCATTTCAACATTTTCCGGCAGAAGCGCCCAATCCGTCGTGACGATTATAGTGTCGATGCCGCCATTCTTTGTCTCGACGATGTTCAGGGTGACGTCGTCATAGACATAGAAGTCGTCACCATCGCCGCCGATCAATGTATCGATCACACCACCACCGCCATATAGGAGGTCACGGCCGTTCGAGCCCGTAATCGTTTCAAAATTGGCTTCCGTGCCGACACGTGGCACAGCACCGGTGGCAAATGGCATTGCCAGTTCCAACGGGTCCGATCCTAGGAAAAAGGGATCGACGGGTTCGCTCAACAAGCCCGGATCGACGATCCATTCGCCCGCTGAGAACTCCAGGGTTTGCAGGTCGAGCACGCCATCCAGAAACTGCACATACTCCACCTCCGCCAACGCATCCCGCCCGGCATCGGGCAATTTTGGATTGCCACCCAAGAAATAGCGTGAGCCGGCCTGATTGTGGATGAAGTCATCATAGTTTCCGCGAAGAACGACAATATCGGTGCCATCGCCACCGTTGATGTAATCACCGCCAGCACCGCCGATGAAGATGTCGTTGCCCGCCCCGCCAATCAGTGTGTCCGCACCGGCACCGCCATAAAAAATATCGTGCCCGTCGCCGCCAAACATACGGTCATTGCCCGCCCCACCAACCAGGATATCATCACCGTCCTCGCCATACAGGCTATCGTTTCCGGCTCCGCCAAAAGCAATGTCATTGTCCGCACCGCCAAACCAAGTGTCGTGTCCACGGCCCAGGGAAACGAGATCGTCGCCATCGCCCGTTGCCACTTGGTCTGCCTCCCAATCGAACACCAGATGGTCGTCGCCGTCAGTACCTTTCACTGCGTGGGTAAGATGATCGAAGTCATCGAGCACGGCGCCGTCAAATGTGTTGCCGTTGAAAAGCGCCTTGCCTGAAAGCAGTTGCAGCTTTCCGCCGTCAGTCATTTCGAAGCTGTTGCCCTCAAACAGGACCGGAACATCGGCGGCATTGCGAATCAGAATGCCGGTCGTCGACGCGTTGACAATGGTGTTGTCGCGAAAAATGACCTCGCCCTCTTCCCCGCCCCGCTCGAGCGAGTAGTTGAAGATTTGGCGGTTGCCGGTCTCGGCTCCCTGGGTGATGACGTTGTTTTCGACCAGCAAACTGCCACCACCACTGACATCCACGGAATAGCTGGACGTGCCTGTACCGTCGTGCAGCACCGAATTCCGGACAATGGTGGTTTCGGCCAGACTTTTGACGTGATGACCTTCCACGGTGTCGCGGATGACGGTATTTTCTACCACAAGCGTTCCGGTCTTGTTGATGTACATGGCATGGGATTTGCCGTCCTCATAGCCATTGCCCTCGAACTCGCTGCCATAAATCCGAACGACCCCATCATCCGGATTATTGGACCCGGAAAGGATGCCGTTCTCATTGTTGAGAAAAGTTGTATTCACCACCGTCAGGTTGCTGCCGTGATGCCGGATGCCGGCACCGTTGGTTTGGCCGGAAGTCGCGCCCGACAAAGTCAGATTTTCAACATACACATCGCCAGCATGCGGCGTGATATCGATGATGCCCTTTCCATTTGGAATCCAGGGCTTACCGACCTGCTGCACCCAGATATTGCTGGACGGATCGGGCTCCAACCCCTCCCATTTGAAGTGCGCCTGACCGCCGACGCCGATGATGGAAACGCTGTGGCTAAACGTGGCGTAGTCATTCACATAGGTGCCGGCGCGCACATAAATCGTGTCGCCGTCCTGGGAATGCTTCGAGGCCTCCTGCAGACTAGCGTATGTTTCGCCCTCACCGACCCACAATTCACGGCCACTGCCTTCGGGGCGTTCCGGCGGCGCGTCAAAGCTGGCAGCAACAGCATCCACATCGCCATCGACACGGTCGGAGGGGGCATCACCATCGCCGCCATCGGCCGGACCCGGCCCGGTGATCACCGGACCATCGGTTTCCGATACAGGCGGCGCCTCTTCCACCTGCACCACGATGCTGCCCACACTCTTCTCGCCTGCCGCATCAACGACGGTATAGGAAAGTTCTTCCGTGCCGCTGAAACCGTCGGCAGCCTGATAGGCGAACGTTCCATCCGTCCCAATGCTGTAGTGCGCGCCGGCAGCGGTTATGCCATCCGTTGCAAGGGCGCTAAGAATATCGCCATCGGCATCGGTATCGTTATCGAGCACGTTACCTTCGAAACCGGCGACGCCAGCCACCAGGGTAAAGATGTCTGTGTTGGCGACGGGCGCATCATTTACCGCATCCACCTGCACATAGACGGTCGCCTGGCTGGTGCCGCCACGCTGATCGACGACGGTATAGGTAAACTGGTCGGTGCCAACGAAATCCGCATTGGGCTGATAGGCCAGCACCCCGTCATCAGCCACGGTCACCTGACCATGAGCGGCATTGCCAACCTCTAAGATCGTGAGCGCGCCATTATCCAGATCGTTGGCCGTTACCGTTACCGTGGCAACCGAGTCTTCCTGGACCGTAAGATAGTCATCCAAGGCCAGCGGATCGACCTGCAGGCCGAATTCCGCGGCCAGATTGAGCACGCCGTCATCGAACAATACATACTCGATGCCAGTCAGAAAATCTTCGTCAGCACCTAGCCGGATAGTGGCCGTGCCATAAGCTGTGGAGATGTCATAGTCGCCGATCCGGCCTTCCATGACGGCGATATCGACGCCGCCGCCGCCAGACAAACGGTCCGAACCGGCGCCGCCAAACAGAATGTCATTGCCGCCCTGGCCGGACAGGCGGTCGTCGCCGTCACCCCCGGCAAGCCAGTCATCGCCGTAACCGCCCCAAAGCGTATCGTTACCCTCACCACCGGACAGAAAGTCGTCGCCGTCACCGCCGAACAGGGAATCATTGCCCGCGCCGCCGTACAACCAGTCGTTTCCAGCCTGACCGTTCAGAACATCAGCACCCGCGCCGCCGCTCATAAAGTCATTCCCGGCGCCGCCGTGCAGCCGGTCGTTCCCATCCTCTCCAAAGAGGCGGTCATCGCCATCCCCGCCCCACAGCACATCGCGACCGTCGGCGCCGAACAGGATATCGGCACCTGCGCCACCATCGATGTAGTCTTGCCCCAACCCGCCATCGATAACATCGTCGTCGCCGTTGCCATAGAGCCAGTCGTCCCCGTTGCTTCCGGCAACAAGATCATGGCCCGCGCCGGCGCGGATATATTCGAGATCATGAGATCCTCTGAGAATGTCGTCGGATACACTGCCGGGTGAGATGACCGAGCCCGGCAGCGCTAATTGGGCAGCCAGCCACTCCTGAAACGTAATTATGCTCATATTTTGTCCCTTTGACGACACTTTTATGTCCGCGACAATCAATTTAAAATTTGTCGCTTAAGTTGAGATTACGCTGGATATATATTATTTAAATTGCATAAACAGCTATTTTCTATAGTATAAAATCCACATTTCCTGGTTTTTTTATTTATAATTTGCTTTTATTTATTTTGATTTGAATACAATTTTCATCTCCCCAATGGCGCGCACCGCCGGGGCCGAAAATCCGCTTTGGGATGTGGAAATGCCCTTTCCCCGACGCCGCAGCAGCCTTACATCTGTTGCGTACGTTAAACCTGAGACCCTCAGCGAGGAGATGGACCATGGCTGCAGTAAAAGCTGGCGATAAGGTGCCGAGCGCGACGATCCGAATGATGGGCGCCGATGGCCGTCCGGCGGCGACCACGACCGACGACTATTTCAAAGGCAAGAAGGTGGTGCTGTTCGCAGTGCCGGGCGCCTTTACGCCCACCTGCTCCGCCAAGCATCTGCCGGGCTTCGTCGAAAAAGCCGGCGACATCAAGGCAAAGGGTGTCGACAAGATCGCCTGCATCGCCGTGAACGATGCTTTCGTCATGGATGCCTGGGGCAAGTCCGCCCATGCCGACGGCAAGGTCGAAATGCTGTCCGATGGCAATGGCGAACTGGCAAAGGCCATGGGCCTGGAACTGGATGCGACCGGCGGCGGGCTTGGCCATCGCTGCCAGCGCTTCGCCATGGTGGTTGACGACGGCAAGATCACCCAGCTGAACGTGGAAGAGCCAGGCGCCTTTGAAGTGTCGAGCGCCGAGTACGTGCTGGGCCAGCTCTAACGCCCGGCAACAGAAAACCCGGAAGGGCAGTGCTCCTTCCGGGTCTATTGAGGCCGAACCCCGGACAGCCAATGGCTGTCCGGGGTTTGATTTATCACTCAGCCACGACCGACAAATGGCATTTGCGTCGCCATCACGGTCACGGTCTGGATGTTGGCATCCAGACTCATATTCGCCATCAGCACGATGGTATCCGCCACATTCTGCACATCCATGACCGGCTCGACCCGGGTGGAGCCATCCGGCTGCAGGACGCCCTTTTTCATGCGCTGGGTCATCGGCGTCTCGGCATTGCCGATATCGATCTGACAGGCGGCAATATTGTAGGCCCGTCCGTCCAGTGCCGACGATTTCGTCAGACCGGTGACCGCATGCTTGGTGGCGGTATACGGTGAGGAAAACGGCCGCGGCGCGTGGGCGGAGATCGAGCCATTGTTGATGATGCGGCCACCCTGCGGGTCCTGCGCCTTCATCATGCGGAAGGCGTGTTGGGTGCAAAGAAATGCGCCGGTCAGGTTGACATTCACGACATTCTGCCACTGTTCGACGGTCAAATCTTCCAGCGGCACCGCCGGCGCGCCCATGCCAGCATTGTTGAACAGCATATCCAGGCGCGACCATTGGCGTTGATACGTCTCGAACAGTTGGCTGACCCCGGCCGGCGTGGAAACATCGCTCGGGATCGGCAGGGCGCGCGCGCCATCGGCGCCGGCAAGCGCAACGGTCTCGTCCAGCGCATCGGACCTGCGGCCGGACAGGGCGACGTGCCATCCATCCCTGAGCAGAGCCAGCGCGCTGTAACGGCCAATGCCGGACCCGGCGCCGGTGATCAGGGCATATTTGGATTTTGCGGACATGGGAATAGGCCCCTCCCTGCGGGCGGTTTGAAACGGAATCGCCCGGCAGCTTGCCCGCAAGCGCGCGCTTTGGCTAGACCCGCGCGTCAGCCCTTTTCCGCAAGGAACATGTGCTCTGGCCCGGGGAAGGTGCGCGCGCGCACATCGTCGGCATACTGCCGGATCGCCTCACCCGCCGCCTGGCCGAGTTCGGCATAGGGTTTGGCGAATTTCGGGCGAAAATCGGTGAACATGCCCAGAATGTCGTCTACGACCAGAATCTGCCCGTCACAGGCGACCGATGCGCCAATGCCGACGGTCGGGATCGGGATGGCGCCGGTGATCTCTCGCGAGATGTCTTCCGCCGTCTTTTCGATGACCACGCTGAACGCACCGGCATCGGATACCGCCTTCGCATCCGCCAGCACCTGCGCGCGCGAAGCATCGTCGCGACCCTGCACCTTGTAGCCGCCGAACACGTTCACGGCCTGGGGCCGCAAGCCGATATGCGCCATGACCGGCACACCGCGCTCGGTCAGGAAGCGGATGGTGGGCGCCATGGTCTCGCCACCTTCCAGCTTCACAGCTTGGCAGCCGGTTTCCACCATGATCCGCGCCGCGTTCCGCATCGCCTGATCGTTGCCTTCCTCGTATGAGCCGAAGGGCATATCGACGACGACGCAAGCGCGGGCAGCACCACGCATGGCGGCCTGGCCGTGGGCGATCATCATTTCTATGCTAACGCCGATAGTGGACGGCAGGCCGTAAACCACCATGCCCAGGGAGTCGCCGACCAGGATCAGATCGCAATGCTCGTCAACCAGCCTCGCAATCGGTGTCGTATAGGCGGTGAGACAGACCACCGGCTCGCCGTCCTTGCGGGCGCGGATGGCGGTCGGGGTGATGCGGGCTGGGGCTTTGGCCATGGGGGTATCCATCAGCTTTGGCGGAAAAGAGCATGCCGGGCTTGGCTGCCGGCGGCCAATTTGGCAAGCGTTAAATTGGTATCCCTGTTATGCACCATCTAACCCTCGATCGTCAGGACCGCCGGCGTCCAGACCTTCTTGCGGCGCTGCGAACGTTCGGCGCCGGTCTCGTCCTCATAAAAGCGGTGCTCCGCCTCGCCGAATGCACTGCCGCGGTTCTCGGTTAGGTTGGCGTTCATAATGCCGTAGATTTGGCCGTCCACTTCCTGCACCGCGCCGATATAGTTGCCACAGGATTTGCAGATCAGAAAGTCGACCATGCCAAGGCCGAAGTGATAACGGTTGAGTTGACTGGCGTCCTTGATCCGTATCTCCATCCGCCCCTCTGGATCGCTCAGCGAGCGCATGTTGTGGGAGCGGCAGAAATCGCACTGGCATGCGCGGAGCCACATCTCATTCGGCTGCTTCTCGGTGGCAAGTGTGGCTTGCAGGTTGCCGCAATGACAATGGCCGTTGATCGTGGGCATCGGGTGGTTCCTCGTTCCTCGCGTGGCTGTGTCGGCAAGCATTCTAAATGCTCCCACGTGTCACGCCACATGCAAATCCAGCCAAATTCCTTGACCCGGCGCGCCGATTGGCGAAGATCGCCGGCAATTCCGTCCGAATACCGATCAAGGAAACACCGATGACCGCAGCGGCAACCCTGGCTGAAACCCGGCCCATCCCGGCCCAGGTCCGATATGTTAACGCCGAATGGAAAGACCGGGCCGAAATTCCCCGCATCGGCTCGCGCGAGACCCGACGCGCCAACACCGCATTCCAGGATGTGCAGATGCGCGACGCCCGGCCGATGCTGGCCGCCGGCGAATGCGAGTTGGATGTGTGCGGCTTTACCCTCACCCGCTTCGCGAACGGCATTCGGGACTTCCGCGACGAGGATGAGGTCAAACGCAGCTACTACCCAGGCATCGAGCGCCTGGTGGAACGCACCACGGGAGCCCATCGGGCCTTCGTCCGCAGCCATCTGATCCGCACCGAAACGCCGGTCGATTTCAATGACGGCTACGCCCGCTTCGTGCATTGTGACTACAATGTGAAGCGTCTGGTCGAAATGTCGGAGGCGGTGCTGGAACAACACGGTGTCGAGCCACAGCCGAACTGGGACTATGTGTGGTACAATACTTGGCAGCCATTCGATAATCCGGCGATCCGCAACCCGCTGTCCTTCATCGACTGGCGCTCGCTGCCGGCCGATGACGTGATCGATTACTACTACACCGGCCGCAATCAGGATTCGCTGGTCGCCGCACCGGTCTACAACCCCGACCACCGCTGGTACTATTTCCCGGACATGACTCCGGACGAAATTCTGGTGTTCAAACAGATGGACGGCCGCCCTGGCGTCTCCGTCTATTGCCCGCACACCAGTTTCGACATTCCCAGCCTACCGGAGGATGTCCCGCCACGCCGCAGCATCGAAATGCGCATGCTAGCGGTGTTCGAGCGCGACTAGCGGTTCTTAACTCAACCGCAGCCAAGCCGCCTTACTTGTAAGGCGGCTTGTGCAACCCCTTGGGCGAGAGCGTAAAGATCTCGGAGCCGGTGGCGGTGATGCCGATGGAATGCTCGAACTGCGCAGATGCCTGACGGTCGCGCGTTACCGCCGTCCAGCCATTCGACAGGATTTTGGTTTCCCAACCACCGGCATTCACCATTGGCTCGATGGTAAAGAACATCCCTTCCTGCATCACCGGCCCCTCGCCGGGCTTGCCGTAATGCAGAACGCTGGGCGGTGCATGGAAGGTCCGGCCAAGGCCGTGGCCACAGAAATCGCGAACGACGCTGAACCGGTGCTTCTCGACAAAGGTCTGGATGGCATAGCCCAGATCGCCGAAGGTCACGCCCGGCTTGCAAAGATCAATGCCCAGCATCAGCGCGTCATAGGTCACGTCGATCAGCTTCTGCTGCTTCACCCGGATTTGGCCGACCGGGTACATGCGCGAACTGTCGCCGTGCCAGCCGTCGAGGATAACGGTCACGTCGATATTGGCGATGTCGCCCTCGCGCAGCTTCCGCTGGTCCGGGATGCCGTGGCAGACCTCGTGATTGATCGAGATGCAGACCGATTTCGGGTAACCGCGATAGCCGAGCGGCGCGGGGACTGCCCCGCGCGCCGTAATGAATTCGTGGCAGAGCCGGTCCAGTTCCTCGGTGGTTACGCCGGGTTCGACATGATCGGTAATGAAGTCCAGCGTTTCCGCCGCCAGCCGGCCGGCACGGCGCATGCCTTCGAAATCAGCCGGGCCGTGCAACTCGATGCCCTGGGGCCGCTGGGGGACAAACGCTTCCTGCTGGTTCAAAACTCTCGCTCCTTACTCGACGCCCGGCGCGACGAACGGCAAGCGCCGGTCAATGGCAATGCCGCTGTCGCCCACGCGGCAGCTATAACACAAAACCTCCACCCCTGCTGCAACGGCACGCGCCATTGCAGCGGCATAATTGGGGTCGATGTCGCGGGCCAGCGTCATCCGCTGGCAATCGTTGCGCTGGACAACGAACAGCATAACGGCGCGCAGCCCTTGCCCGGCCACCGCTGCCAACTCGTCCAGATGCTTCGCCCCTCGCGCGGTCACCGAGTCGGGAAATTCGGCCAAACCCACCGCGCGCATCAGGTGAACATTCTTTACTTCCACATAACATGGGGCCATCCGGTCGCCTTCCAAGAGCAAGTCGATGCGGCTGTTCTGCCCATACTTTACTTCGCGCCGGCGCTGATCGTATCCGGCAAGTTCGGCAATGCGCCCTTCGGACAGCGCCTCGTCCGCCAGCGCATTCGGCCGTGTGGTGTTGATGCCGACCCAGCCGCCATCGGCATGGCACAGTTCCCAACTGTAGGCGAGTTTGGCCTTCGGGTTCCGCGCAGGCAACAGGCCGATCCGCATTCCCAGCTCCGCCAAGCCCAACATCGCACCCGGATTGGCGCAATGGGCCGTCACCACGCGACCATCGGCAATCGTGACATCGGCGAGGAAACGCTTATAGCGGCGTTCCAAACGCGCCGGTTCAATTGGGGCGTGAAAGTTCATGAGAGCAACGTTCTAGACACGCGCGCCGCCAAAGGGAAGCCCAACCATGGCCTATCTGGACCACATTGTCCGGTGCAACACGCATGATCTTACCGGGTTCCGCCCGTGGTTCATCGGCCAGACGCAGGCCGGCTGGATGCGCCACACCTTCGCAGAGCGCCTCCGCGCCTTCCCGAAGGTGTTTGCGGTAACGGAAAGCCGGGTCTGGATTGCACCCGATCTGGATTCGCCAGAGACCCGCGCCCGGCAACTGGCCGCGGTCGGGGCCGAGCTTTGCCAGGCGGGCGATCTGCCGCCGCCGCGCGGAGAATTATTTCCGGTACTGCCGCGCTGGAGCGGTGCGCCGCTTGCCAGCCTGGACCGCGCCTGGGTGACCTATTTCGGTCTGCCGGCCTATGGCGTCCACCTGAATGGCTATGTAAAGGGCGCGGACGGACCTCGGCAGATGTGGATCGCCCGCCGCGCGCTCGGCAAGATGACCTATCCGGGCCAGCTTGACAATCTGGTGGCCGGCGGTCAGCCGGTCGGCCTTGGTCTGTTCGAAAACATGCTGAAGGAATGCGCGGAAGAAGCGGACATCCCGGCCTCCCTCGCTCGCGGCATGTGCGCCGTCGGGCAGGTCACCTATGCGATGGAGGTGGCCGAGGGGCTGAAACAGGACACGCTGTTCTGCTTCGACCTGGCGCTGCCGCCAGAGTTCGAGCCCAATAACACCGATGGCGAAGTGGACTCGTTCCAACTGATGCCGATAGGGGACGCGGCCGGGATCGTGCGCGACAGTTTCGATTTCAAATTCAATTGCAGTTTGGTCGTGATCGATTTTCTGCTGCGGCACGGCTTCCTGACACCGGATGCAGAGCCCGATTATGCCGCCCTCTGCACCGGCCTGCGCGCACGGTTCCCCACTGCCAACTAATCCCGTTCCGCCAAAAAGCGGTCCAGCATCTCGCGCGACTGGCCCAGATAGTTCACCGGGTCGCAGAGCCGCTGCAATTCCTCGTCCGCCAGCTTGCCCGTAATCTCGCGCGAGCGCCGCAGGGCATCCAACAGGGTCAGCCCCTGCTCGTTCGCGATACGGCAGGCGTCATAGACCACATCATGTGCCGTCTGCCGCCCCAGAGCCGGGGCAAGCCCCATCATCACCGCTTCCGACACAATCAGGCCGCCAGTCATGGCTAGGTTCCGCTTCATACGCTCCGGCTGCACCTGCAGCCCCTCCAGCATGAATCGCGCCTGATGCAACGTGCCGGCGGAGAGCACGAACGCCTCCGGCACGGCAATCCATTCCGCATGCCAGGGGCCGGTTGCCCGCTCGAAATCCGCCGCCATCGCATCCATCACCACGGCGGCGTGCTGGCGGATCACCTTGCCCGCCCCCAGGATCAGTTCGCAACTGATCGGGTTACGCTTCTGCGGCATGGTGGAGGAGCCGCCGCGGCCCGGCACGAACGGCTCGAACGCCTCGCCCAGTTCGGTCGCCATCATCAGCATGATGTCGGTGGCGATTTTCGAGAGCGAGCCGGAGACGAGGCCAAGGAAATTGACCGCCTCGGCAATGGAATCACGCGCCACATGCCAGGGCATGCCGGGCCGCCCCAGGCCCAACTCCGCCATCAACGCATCGCTGACCGCCATGCCGTCGTCGCCCAATGAGGCGAGCGTGCCCGCTGCACCGGCGAACTGCCCCACCTCGACCCGCGGACGCAGTTGCGCCAGCCGCTCGCGGTGCCGGTCGATGGCAGAGAGCCAGACACCGGCCTTGTAGCCGAACGTCACCGGCAGCGCGTGCTGCAAATGGGTACGCCCGGCCATGACCGTATCGCGATGTTCGACCGCCAGCCTGGCGAGAGCGGCGGCGACGCCATCCAACTCTTCCCCGACCAGGGCCAACGCTTTCTGCAATTGCAGGGCAATGCCGCTGTCCATGATATCCTGGGTTGTCGCCCCCCAGTGGGCATATTCGCCATGCCGCCCCGGGCAGGCCTTGGCAATGGCCCGGACCAACGGCAGGATCGGATAGCCGACAATCTCGGTCTCGCGTTTGATCTCGGCCAAATCCAGGTTCTCCACCCGCGCGGCGGCACTGATGGCGTCGGCCGAGTCGGCCGGGATCAATCCCAGCTGGGCCTGAACGCGCGCCAGGGCCGCTTCGACCTCGCAATAGGCACCCAGGATAGCCTCGTCGGAAAAACAGGCGCGCATGGCTTCGGTGCCGAAAAAATCACGAAAAATGGTGGAATCGATCATGGAGATGGGCATGGCAAGGCGGGCTCCGGAAAGGCAAAGGTCTGGCCGTCTGCTTACCCTGCGCAAGGCAGCGACGTCGAGAGCGATTGACAGCAGCGTTTCCCTCGTCAGAGTGCCGCGATCATGATGATACGCATCCTCCTGCTGATTTGCCTGCTGCCGTTCGCGGTCGCCGCGGCAGACACTCCCGAAGCCGGGGATCCCGCCGCCCGCGAACTGACGGCCGCAATCAATGCCGTCCGATTGGTGGAACGGCGCCCCCTGCTCCGTACGGATCCGCTTCTAGCCGCAGCGGCGGAAGCCCACGCAGCCGACATGGCCGAACGCCAATATTTCAATCACAAGGATCCGGATGGCGGCGATCTGCATGACCGTCTGAAACGGGTCGGCTATCCCTATGCCATGGCGCTGGAAACCATCGCCGCCGGCGAACGCGACCCGTTGCTGGTACTCGCCGGATGGCTGGAAAGCCGCGAGCACAAGCGCACTTTGCTGAACTGGAACGTGCGCGACATCGGCGTAGCCCATGTCTATTATTCATCGGATCCGGCATTGCCGCGCCACCGCCATTACTGGGTCGTCGTGCTCGGCCTGACAGGCAAGCCGCCGAATGAGGAAGTCGCCAATGCTGAACGTTAAAGCCCTGATTTTCGATGTGTTCGGTACGGTCGTGGACTGGCGCCGCGGCATTGCCGGCGAGGCAGAAGCCTTCCTTGGCCGGCAAAAGGGCTTGACCCTGGACTGGGAAGCCTTCGCCGACGCCTGGCGCGCCAAATACCAGCCGGCAATGGAGCCGATCCGCAAGGGCGAGCGGCCGTTTACGAAGCTGGACATTCTGCACCGCGAGAACCTGCTGGCGACGCTGGAAGACTTCGGGATTGGCCACCTGACAGATGCGGAGATCGACCGCCTCAACACCGCCTGGCACCGCCTGCCCCCCTGGCCGGACTCCGTGCCGGGCCTGCTGCGCCTCAAGACGAAATTCATCATCGGCACCCAGTCGAACGGCAACATCGCGCTGATGGTCAACATGGCGAAGCACGGTGGCCTGCCATGGGATGTCATCTTGGGTTCGGAAGTGGTGCAGGCCTACAAACCGCAGCCGGAAGCGTACACCCGCGCCTGCGACGCGCTGGGCCTGAAACCGGCGGAGGTGCTGATGACCGCCGCCCACAACAACGACCTGGCTGCCGCCAAGGCACAGGGCCTGTCCACCGCCTTTGTCGCCCGGCCGCTGGAATTCGGCACCAAGAACCGCAAGGCCGACATAGAGCCCGGCCCCGGCATCGATATCAGCGCCTGGAGCTTTACCGAACTGGCGGAAAAGCTGGGCTGCTGATGCTGGTCTGTGTGCGCCCGTTTGCCGATGGCGACCGTGCCGCCGTGCTGGCGCTTTGGCAGGCCTGCGGGCTGACACGACCGTGGAACCCGCCGGAAGGCGACCTCGACCGCGCGCTCGCCGGGCCATCGTCGGCCGTGCTGGTCGCAGACGATGGCGGCACCATTGCCGGATCGGTCATGGTCGGCGACGATGGACATCGTGGCTGGGTCTATTATCTCTCCGCGCCGCCGGACCGCAGGGGCCAGGGTATCGGCACCGCGCTGATGCAAGCCGCCGAAGACTGGCTTCGCGCCCGTGGCGTGCGCAAGCTGGAGTTGATGGTGCGGGAGACGAACGAGGCCGCGCTGGGCTTCTACGGCCGGCTCGGTTATGAGCGGGAGCCCGTCGCCGTCTGCTCGCGATGGCTGACCGCAACCGACCCCCGTACCGAAGCCTGATGGGAGGAACGCCATGATCCGCGGCCCTGTCCAATTCCTGCTCGACGCCAACGGCCGCCCGCAATACGCGGTGCTGCCAATCGAGGATTATTGGGCCCTGACCGGCGACGACAGCCAGCAACCGCACATGCGGGAGGAAGACCAGCAACAGCACCCACTGCACCAGAACGCACCCGGATTCGAAGTGCCGGAGGAGGTCGCCACCGCGGTGCATGATGGTGCCCACCCGATTACGGCCTGGCGCGAACATCGCGGCCTGACCCGCGAAATCCTGGCTGGCTGGATTGGCTTTGACGAGGATGACGTTGCCCATTTCGAAGACAACGACGCGGTGCCGACCGTTGAGATCTTGCAAATGATCGCCAACGCCCTCGATGTACCCATCCAGGCGCTGCTGCCCCCGGCCCAGCCGGACAACCCAGTCGACGAGTGACGGAGCGGCGGTTGGCCATGTGGGGCGTCCTCCCTGTCAAGAATTTCGAGAACGCCAAGACCCGCCTCGGCCCGACGCTATCGGCGGACGAGCGGCGGGCGCTGTTCCGGCTGATGGTGGAAGACGTGCTGACCGCCATGTGCGCCAGCGGTCTTGCCGGCGTGCTGGTTCTGACCAACGAGCCGGAGGCGATTGCGTTGGCCCGCCGCTACGGTGCACGGCCAGAGGGAGAGCCCGAAAACCTCGGCCAGTCGCAGGCGGTAGCCCGGGCCATGGGTATTCTGGAAGCAGAAGGCATCACCGCCGCCCTGCAACTGCCGGGCGACATTCCGGGTGTCTCGCCAGCGGAGATCGACACGCTGATCCGCGCACATACCACTGCTGCCGGCCGCGCCATGACCATCGTGCAGGCGCACGATTTCCGCGGCTCGAACGCACTGGCTGTCTCCCCGCCGTCGCTCATCCCCTTCCATTTCGGCCACGACAGCTTTCAGCCGCATCTGGCGGAGGCGCGAGCCATCGGCGTGGAGCCGCAGATTCTGACCGGCCTGCCGGGCATTGCCTTGGATATCGACACACCCGAAGATTTGTCCAAGCTGCTGGCCCGCGCCGACTTGGTAACCAAGTCGTCGGAATGGGCGCGCCGACACGGTTTGGCGGAGCGGCTGGCAACCGCCGCGCCCTGAGCCGGCCGGTTTCCGGCCTGCGCCAGTTCAGACCGCCGCGCTCAGTTCCTTGATGCGCTTGTTCAGGATTTCGTTGTTTTCCGAGTAGTCCACCGGGCAATCGATCAGGTGCACGCCCTTGGTATTCAAGCAATGGTCCAGCACTTGCGCCAGGCTAGCCGTGCTCTCGACACGATGACCATGGGCGCCATAGCTTTCCGCATACTTGACGAAGTCGGGGTTGCCGAATTCGAGTCCCCAGTCCTGGAAGCCCATGTTCGCCTGTTTCCAGCGGATCATGCCGTAGGAACTGTCATTCACGATCAGACAAGTCAGATTCATGCCAAGGCGAACGGCGGTCTCCAGTTCCTGGCTGTTCATCATGAAACCGCCATCGCCGCAGATCGCCATCACCTTGTGCTGTGGGTGCAACAGGTGGGCGGCCATGGCACTGGGCAGGCCGGCGCCCATGCTGGCCAGCGCGTTATCGAGCAGGACCGTGTTCGGCATCGCCGCCGGATAGTTGCGCGCGAACCAGATCTTGTAGACCCCATTATCCAGGCAAATGATGCCGTCGTTCGGCATGGCGGCCCGGATATCCCGCACCAAACGCTGCGGATAGATCGGGAAGCGGTCGTCGTCGCTGCCTTTCAGGATGTTCTCGTCATGGGCCGCCTTCACCTGCATCATACGGTCGAAGTCCCAATGCGGTTGCGCGTGCACGGTCTCGTTCAACTGCCAAATCGCGTTGCCAATGTCGCCGATCACCTCAATCTGCGGGAAGTAGACGGGATCGACCTCTGCCGAGTTGAAGGAGATATGGATCACCTCGGTTCCACCCATTTCCATGAAAAAGGGCGGTTTCTCGATCACGTCATGACCGACATTGATGATCAGGTCGGCCGCCTGGATCGCCCGGTGGACGAAATCCCCGGCGGAAAGCGCGGCGCAGCCCATGAACAGCGGGTTACGCTCATCCACAACCCCCTTGCCCAGTTGGGTGGTGAGGAAGGGGATGCCCTTTTCCGTCACCATCCGGGTCAGCATCCGGCTCGTCACCTTGCGGTTTGCACCGGCACCGATGACCAGGATCGGCGATTTGGCCGCCTCGATTCGCATGGCGGCGGCGCGAATCGCCTTTTCCTCCGCAATCGGCCGCCGCGCAGCAGAGGCCGGAATCGGGGCGGATGCGGTCATCTCCGCCGCGATATCCTCCGGCAGTTCGATATGGGTGGCGCCGGGTTTCTCCTCCTCCGCCAGGCGGAAAGCCTCGCGCACCCGCGTCGGGATGTTGTCGGCGGACTGGATCTGGTGCGCGAACTTGGTGATCGGCCCCATCATATCGACCACGTCGAGGATCTGGAACCGCCCCTGTTTCGAACTGCGCACCGGCTTTTGCCCGGTAATCATCAGCATCGGCATGCCGCCCAACTGTGCATAGGCGGCGGGGGTGGTAAAATTGGTGGCGCCGGGCCCCAGCGTTGCCAAGCAGACGCCGGTCTTGCCGGTAAAGCGGCCATAGGTGGCGGCCATGAAGCCCGCGGCCTGCTCGTGCCGGGTCAGGATCAGCTTGATCTTGGTTGACCGTGAAAGGCTGTCGACAATATCCAGATTTTCCTCCCCCGGGATACCGAAAACATACTCGACCCCCTCCGCCTCCAACGCCTCGACAAATAAATCCGATGCTTTTTTCATGACTGGGTCACCCACTCGTTTTCCACATGTCCTGAGGCATCCTACCACGGTTTGAAAAAGGAAAGCATTTCCCGGCCAATCCATGCGCTTCGCTGGACCGTGACGAACCGCTCATGGTATTGTTTTAATTCTGACCGCGGTCCCGAGCAGGCCGGAATCGCAGGGGACAGGCTTTCATAAGATCAATAATGGAACGCCACGATGGTAGAGCAGGTCGACATTTCCACCTTCATGGATTGGGTGGTGGAACGGAATCCGGGGGAAACCGTATTTCACCAAGCCGTGCACGAGGTTGCAGAAACGGTCATTCCATTCATCAACGCCCACCCGATCTATGCGGAGGAAAAAATTCTGCAACGCCTGTCCGAGCCTGACCGGATCGTTTCGTTTCGGGTCAGTTGGGCCGATGACAATGGTGAAATCCAAGTCAACCGCGGCTACCGCGTGCAGTTCAACAACTCGATTGGCCCCTACAAGGGCGGCATTCGCTTCCACCCCTCGGTGAATCAGGGCGTCCTGAAATTCCTGGGTTTCGAGCAGATCTTCAAGAATTCGCTTACCCGCCTGCCGATGGGCGGCGGCAAGGGCGGCGCAGACTTCGATCCGAAAGGCCGCAGCCCGCATGAGATCATGCGCTTCTGCCAAAGCTTCATGAGCGAACTTTACCGCCATGTCGGCCCGTATGTGGACGTGCCGGCCGGCGATATCGGCGTCGGCAGCCGCGAAATCGGCTATATGTTCGGCCAGTACAAGCGCCTGACCAACACGTTCAGCGGCGTACTGACCGGCAAGGGCATCGAATACGGCGGCTCGCTGATGCGAACAGAGGCAACCGGCTATGGCGTCGTCTACTTCCTGGAGGACATGCTGCATCACGCCGGCGATGCGATAGAGGGCAAGACGGCCGTGGTCTCCGGCTCCGGCAATGTCGCGACATACGCGGCGGAGAAGGTGCTGCACCGCGGCGGCAAGCCGGTGACGCTGTCAGATTCCGGCGGCTTCATCCACGACCCCGACGGGTTCACCCAGGAAAAGCTCGATTGGATCAAGAAACACAAGAACCAGCGTGGCGCCCGCATCAATGCCTATGTGGATGAGTTCGGCGGAACCTTTCATGAAGGGCAAACGCCCTGGAATGTGCCATGCGAAATTGCGTTGCCCTGCGCCACCGAAAACGAGCTGGACGCGGGTGACGCAAGAACCCTGATTGCCAATGGCTGCAAGGCTGTGGTGGAAGGCGCCAACATGCCCTGCACGGCCGACGCCGTCGCCGCCCTGCAAGGCGCCGGCGTGCTCTATGCGCCGGGCAAGGCGGCCAATGCCGGCGGTGTCGGCATGTCGGGCCTGGAAATGAGCCAGAATTCCGCCCGCCTGCACCGGGAGGAGGAGGATCTGCGGCTGGCGCTGCGCAAGATCATGGGCGACATTCATGCCGCCTGCGTCGCCCAGGGCTCCGGTCCGGATGGCGTAGTAGATTACGTCAAGGGCGCCAACATCGCCGGCTTCAAGAAAGTGGCCGATGCAATGCTGGCCTTCGGTGTCGTCTGACAGAGGCGCAAATCCGATAGCAAATGCCCGGGCTGGCAGAGCATCGCCCGGGTGTTCGAATCAGGCCACCGCGCCATCCGCAAACAGCACGTCGATTTCGCCCTGGCTGAGGTCGAGCCAATCGGCCAGCACTGCGCGGCTGTGCTCGCCCAGGCCGGGGCTTGGCACGCTGGGCGGGAACGGCGCGCCGTGATAGCGCAACGGCGAATGCGGCACGGTGATATCGCCCAGAACCGGGTGGTGCTGTTCGAACAGTGCGCCGCGCCCGCGCAGATGCGGATCGGCCATGATCTCCGTCAGGTCACGGATAACGGCGCAGGCGACATGGGCATCCTGCATCGCCCGGGCCGCGGCCTTTTTCGGCAGCTTCCGGCTCCATTCCAAAATCACCTCGTCCACCGCCTCGTCGTTGGCGGCGCGAGTGGCGGCATCCGCAAAGCGCGGATCGTCCACCAATTCCGGCCGGCCGATCACCCTGGTAACGCTGACCCAATGCTCCTCCCGAATGCAGAGCAGGGCGATGTGCCCATCGGCGCATTCGTAGACGTTGTAGGGCGCGGCCGCCTTCGCCGGGTGCTTGTTGCCGCGCCGCGGCACCGGCACGCCGCCATTCTCGAACATACCGCCGAAATTGGTGGTCAGCACCGGCAGCGCCGCCTCCACCATTGCCACCTCGACCACCCGGCCCAGACCGGTCACGCTGCGCTCGTACAGCGCCGTCATGATCGCGGCGTAGAGATGGATACCGCCCAGGAAGTCGCAGACCGCCATGCCGGCCTTCATCGGCGCGCCGCCTTCCGGGCCGGTGACGCTCATCATGCCGCTGGCGGCCTGGATGGTCAGGTCCATCGCCAGATTGTCCCGGTCCGGGCCGGTGGTGCCAAAGCCGGAGCCGGTGGCATAGATCAGCCGCGGGTTGGCAGTCTGCAGTTCCGCCGCACCGCAGCCAAGCCGATCCAGCACGCCAGGCGCGAAATTTTCCAGCAGGATATCGGCCTGCCGCGCCAGATCGAACAGCAGCGCCTTCCCGGCCCCGCTCTTCAAATCCAGCGCCAGGCCGCGTTTGTTTTGGTTCAGCGCCGCCATCGACCAGGGAATCGAGCCGCGATGCCGCGAGCGGCCACGCAAAGCATCCCCCCGCAACGGCTCCACCTTGATCACATCGGCACCCGCCTGTGCCAACAACCAGCCGGCATAGGGGCCGTTGTAGATCTGGCCGAGGTCTAGAACCTTGATGCCTTCCAGCGGCAGGCGGTTGAGAGCTGGGTCCGTCATGGGCGTACAAATCCAACGGGCAAGAAAACAGGGAACAAGATGGGCCGCGTCTCATCGGCTGGCCTTGCGCCCATACTTGGGGCGCAAGGCCAGGGTATACCGAAGGACGGAACTCTAGCGCAGGCTCAAGCCCAACACATCCCGGGCGACGACATGGCGCTGCACCTCGTTCGGACCCTCGCCGATTCGCCGGATGCGCATTTCGCGGAACCAGCGCTCGAACGGCAGGTCTTTCGCCACGCCAAGGCCGCCGTGAATCTGCATGCAGCGGTCGACCACGCGCCCGCCGGCCTCGGTTGCGGTGATCTTGGCGATCGAGGCTTCCATGCGGAACGGCTCGCCGTTGTGCGCCTTGCTGGCCGCTTCCAGCGTGTGCCAGCGGGCGCCGCGGATGTCGATCTCGTTATCGACCAGCATCCATTGGATCGCCTGCCGGGTGGCCAGCGCCGCACCGAATGTCTCGCGAATTTTGGCATATTCGACGGCCATTTCGTGCGCCTTGATCGCAACGCCGATGCAGGCCGCCGAATAGGGGATGCGCTGGCGCGACAGGCGGTCGTTGGCAATCGAAAAGCCACCGTTCAGCTTGCCGAGAATGTGTGTCTTCGGCACCCGCATGTCGGTAAACTGCAATTCGGTGGCATAGCGCGACGAGCGCAGCGTGTGCACGATCCGGCGCACATGGAAGCCGGGCGTGTCGGTATCGACGATGAAGCAGGTAACGCCGCCGCGGCCCTTGGTCGGGTCGGTGCGGGCGAACACCAAACCATAATCGGCGCGGTCCGCGTTGGAAATCCAAAGTTTCGAACCGTTGATGACATAGTCGTCGCCATCCTCGACTGCGCGGGTCTGGATCGCACGCGCAGGGTCAGAACCGCCGGAGGGCTCGGAAAGGCCGAAGAACGCCTTCTTCTCGCCGCGTAGGGTCGGATAGAGCCACTTTTCCTTCTGCCAGTCGTTCGCCTCCAGCATCTGGCCAGGGCCGCCGACGCCGCCAAAAACACCATAGCAGGGCGCGTAAAGCCCGGCCCGGTGCTGGCTCATCTCGATGGCGATCAGGGTGCGCGTGACGATATCGACATCCGGCCCGCCATATTCCGGCGGAATGTCGAGGCCATAGAGCCCCATCTCCTGCGTCCGGCTGACCAGCCGCAGGTGATCGGCCTCCGGCAGCTCGTCGGTGTCTGGGTCGAGCTTGTCTTCCAACGGCCAGATCTCATCCCGCACAAAGCGGCGGACCTGGTCGACGATCATTTTCTGTTCTTCGGAGAGGGAGAGATCCATGAGGGCGTTTCCGTCGTCTTTTGGTTTCGCTTCAGTTGGTTCGTTCAATCCTTTTGCCGGAGCTAACCCGGGCTCAACTTCCCCAACCCGCGGCCATCCTCTGCCGGTTGCAGCGGTGGCAAATTACCGGCGTTGTCATGCTGGTAGGCCATCAGCAATTCGCGGTGGCGGGTGCGGTAGCTGGTATTGACCTCCAGCCGGAATTGGGTCGCGCCATCTGGCGGGCTGGCGGCCTTGTCCTGAATTTCACCGCGCAGGCCGAACAGGGAACGGCCGGTGGCGGCGCCGATATAGACAATGTTGCCAGCATCGTTGGCCAGTTGATAGACGCCCAGATTGCCGGCCACCTTGTCGGCTTCCGCCGGGGTCAGCGGGCGCCACGGCTTTGTCATGCGAATGGGAGTGGCCATGGCGGTTACTTGCCTTTGAAGTCTGCGGTGCGTTTCTCCAGACGGGCGCGGATGCCTTCCTTGGAGTCCAACGAATTGCGCGCGGCCTCGACCAGCGCGTCCTGCTCCGCATGGGCGATGCCGTCGCGGAACGCCATCTGGCGCACCATCATGCTTTTCATCGCGCGCAGCGACAGCGGCGCATTCGCCGCCAGCCGGTCGATCACCTTCTGCGCCTCTTTCTGCAGGTCATAGGGCGCGGCAACCCGGCCGATAATGCCGAGTTCTTGCATGCGCGTGGACGGCAGCGGGTCGCCCAGCAGCAGGATTTCCCTCGCCCAGACCGGCCCGGCAACCTCCATCAGCTTTTTCGTCAGAAACCAGGTCGGCGCGAGGCCGATCTGCGCCAGGCTCATGCCGAAACGGGCGGAGGTGCTGGCGACGACGAAGTCGCAATGCAGCGCCAGCTCGTTGCCGCCGGCGATGGCATCGCCCTGAACCACGGCGACCACCGGCAGCGGGTTCATCTCGATCGCGTGCAGCATCACCTCAATCGGCGACTCGCCGGGGGTGGCCGGCTTTTCCAGCCGCTCGGCCAGATCCATGCCGGAACAGAAGGCTGGCCCTTCCGCACGCAGCACGATTACGCGGTCGGCCACGGCCGGCTCGGCCCGGAAGGCCTCTGTCATCTCGGCGAGCATCGCCAAGTTCAGCGCATTGCGCTTGTCGCCGCGGGTCATGGTGATGGTCTTCACCGGGCCCGACTGCTCGACACGGATAAATTCCATGAGCGGGTGCTTCCTCTTGGTCTGGTTGTCTGTCAGCCAGGAATGCTGCGGCGGGCCGCTGCGAAGGTCAACGCCAGAATGGCCACGGCCATCAGCATGCCCCGATGCAGGGGACAACCTAAACAGAGGCGCGACAACCCGCACCACCCTCCAAGGTTGAAATTTTTACAAGCCGGACACACGTATTGAGTAGGAATTCAGGAGATACTGAGTAAACAAAGGCTGGACCGGTAATCATTATTACCATTCAACACCGCCTCACTCCAAAACCGTAATAAATAAGAACTATCCTCATAACACAAAAGGAGCAAGCGTGATGCTTCAACTCATCTCGAAAAGCGCTGTCGTCGGCGCCATGGTTTTGGCTTCCACCGCGGCCCAGGCAGGGGCAATTGATCTTTTCGGTTTACCAGGCAACTTCGATCAGTCCACGTTCGGCAGCACTGGTTCCTATGTCTATGCCCAATCGGTGACCGCTGACGGCACGAATTTCGCGTCGCTGGATTTCAGCGTTGCCGATCGTCAGGGCGGATCGTTCGATCTGTTGATTACGGGCAGCCGCAATGGCGGAATGCTGGGAACCGGGCAGTTGCCCGACGCCGACAATATCCTGTTCCAGCAGAACCTTTCCCATAATGGCGACGGTGCGCAAACGTTCAGCCTCACCCCCAATGTCGGTGTTACCAGCGGGGACGTCCTGTTCTTCGTCCTGTCGGCACACGGCGGGTCGCTTTCAGGGGCAACAGTGCGCGCGACGCAATTCTACGGCCGTGACCGGTATGCGGGCGGCGAGTTCATTTTCTCGAACACGAACGCGCCTTTCTCGAATGCGCTTTCCTTCGGGTCCCGGTATAGCGCCAAGCAAGACTTGGTGTTCAGCGCCAACTTCGCCGCGGTCAGCAGCCAGCCCTCCGCTGCGGTTTCCGCACCGACGGCCATCGGCCTGCTCATGTCTGGCCTGGGCCTGATCGTCTTGATCAAGGCCCGCAAGAAGACTGGCTAATTGCCGACAAAGTCTTGCCGGCTCAAAGGGGCGCCGTCCGACCGGACGGCGCCCCCAATCCGTTTCGGCCTCGCCACTGTTTACCGGCAAGCATCCGCTGCCCCAATTCCGCGGTCGATCCGTGACGGAAGGTCGGCTAGATTCTTCGCGTGCCGCCCAACCGACCGAATGGAGCCCCCCATGACTGCCATCCCAACCACCCACCGTCGTATCGTCCTTGCCTCCCGCCCGCAGGGCATGGTGAGTCTCGACAATTTCCGGCTGGAGGAAGTACCCGTGCCGCAACCTGGGCCGGGGCAGATCCTGGTACGGCAGATCTACCAGTCGCTCGACCCCTACATGCGCGGGCGCATGAACGACGGCCCCAGCTATGCGCCGCCGGTACAGATCGGCGAGGTGATGGAGGCCGGCGGCGTCGGCGAGATCGTCGCCTCGCAGCATCCGGACTGGAAGGTCGGGCAGATCATAGAGGGCCGGCTCGGCTGGCAGGAATATTGCGTCCCGCCCTATGAGCGGATGCGGAAGGTTGACCCCAGCCTGGCACCGGTCTCAACAGCTAACGGCGTGCTGGGCATGCCTGGCATGACCGCCTATTTCGGTTTCCTGGATGTCGGCCAGCCGCAACCGGGCGACACGGTCGTGGTCTCGGCGGCCTCCGGCGCTGTCGGCGCGGTCGTCGGCCAGATCGCACTGATCATGGGCTGCCGTGTGGTCGGAATTGTCGGCAGCCAGGCCAAGGCGGACTACATTACCAAGGAATTGGGCTTCCACGCCGCCATCAACTACCGCACCGACGATCTGATGCAGGCGCTGGCCCGCGAATGCCCGCGCGGCATCGACGTGTATTTCGAGAATGTCGGCGGCAAGGTCTGGGATGCCGTGGTCGAACATCTGGCCCTCGGCGCGCGCGTTGCAGTCTGCGGGCGCATTTCCGAATACAATCTGGCTGAGCCGGAACTGGTGCCGCGCAACATGCGCTTCTTCATCCCAAAGCGGGTGCGCATGCAGGGCTTCCTGGTGTTCGACTTCGCCAGCCGCCACCCGGAGGCCATGGCCCGCATGGCCCGCTGGATCGCCGATGGCGAGATCAAATACCGCGAAGATGTGGTGGACGGCATCGAGAATGCCCCCGCCGCCTTCCTCAAACTGTTCAAAGGCGAGAATTTCGGCAAGCTGCTGGTCAAAGTGGGCGAGGAACCGAAATAACGGGAAAGCTGCGACACCGGGCGGGGATTTCCGCGCCCGGTGGATTGCACTAAAGTGCAGGGGAACTTTGCAATATCCGCAGAATGACAGGAGTGCCCGCCATGGACGCGCTCGTTTCCCAGATGAACCCCGCCGCCGCCACCGAGGCTTGGCTGCAATCGTTCGAGGCCGCGCTGGCCAGGGGCAATGCCAAGGCAGCAACCGGGCTGTTCCTGCATGACGGCCACTGGCGCGACCTGCTGTCGTTCACCTGGAACATCCAGACCATGAACGGCGCGGACGAAATCGCCGCGACGCTGAGCCAAACCCTGGCGGACACCAAGCCTCGCAACTTCCACATCCCGGCGGAGCGCACTCCGCCTCGCATTGTCAGCCGGGCCGGCCGCGACTGTATCGAGGCGATTTTTGCCTTCGAGACCGAAACCGGCAGTGCCGATGGCATCCTCCGTTTGGTGCCCGATCCGGAGGCGCCCGGCCAATCGAAAGCCTGGATTCTGCTGACCGCGCTGGAGGAAATCCACGGCCATGAGGAACTGATCGGCGACCGCCGGCCGGGCGGGCAGGAATACGCGCGCCAATACGGTGCTGACAACTGGCTCGACCTGCGCAACAAGGCCAGGAAGTACGAGGATCACGAGCCCGCCGTGCTCGTCGTCGGTGCCGGTCAGGCCGGGCTGACGCTGGCGGCCCGCCTGACCGTTCTCGGCGTCGATACCCTGCTGGTCGATAAGTTCGAGCGGGTCGGCGACAACTGGCGCCACCGCTACCACTCGCTGACCCTGCACAACGAGGTCTGGGTCAACGACCTGCCCTATATGCCGTTCCCGCCGAACTGGCCCGTCTACATCCCGAAGGACAAGCTGGCCAACTGGTTCGAGTCCTATGCCGATGCGATGGAACTGAACGTCTGGACTTCGACCGAGATGGTCGCCGGCTCCTATGACGAAGCAGCGGGCGTGTGGAGCGTTACGCTGCGCAACGTCAAGGACGGCAGCGAGCGTGTGGTGAAGCCGCGCCACGTGGTCTACGCCACCGGCGTTTCCGCCATCCCGGTCATGCCGGATTATCCCGGCCTGAACGATTTTGCCGGCACGGTCATGCACTCCGGCGCCTACAAGACCGGCAAGGAGTGGCAAGGCAAGAAGGCCATCGTCATGGGCACCGGCACCAGCGGCCACGACGTGGCGCAGGAACTGACCACCTGCGGCGCCGACGTGACCCTGGTGCAGCGCAGCCCGACCCATGTGGTCAGCCTCAAACAGGCGCAGCGCGTCTATGCCCACTATTTCGAAGGCCCGCCAGTGGAGGATAACGACCTGCTGGCGACAGCCAGTCCCTATCCGGTGCTGGTCAAGTCGTTCCAGCAGGTGACCAAGTCCATGCTGGAACAGGACAAGGAATTGCTGGCCGGCCTGGAAAGCGCCGGCTTCAAGCTGGATGACGGTGGCGAGGATGCGACCGGCTTCCAGATGATGTATCTGCGCCATGGTGGCGGCTATTACTTCAATGTCGGCGCCTCCGACATGATCATCGACGGCCGCATCAAGCTGATCCACTACGACGATACGGAGAAGCTGGAGGCCGACGGCCTGCGCCTGAAGGACGGCTCGCTGCTTCCGGCTGACTTGGTCGTGACCGCCACCGGCTACCTGAACCAGCAGGACATGCTGCGCCGCTTCATGGGCGACGAAATTGCCGACCGGGTCGGCCCGGTCTGGGGCTTCGGCGAGGAACAGGAGTTGCGCAATATGTGGCAGCGCACGCCGATGCCAGGCCTCTGGTTCACAGCCGGCAGCCTGGCGCAGTGCCGGATCTATTCGAAGTATCTGGCCTTGCAGATCAAGGCGTGCGAGGCGGGTCTTCTAGCGCGGCAGCGGGACTGATCGGCGGCGCGGCCCACGCAGGAGTCTGAGTGCGCCATGACCCTGACCATTCGCGAGGATGACCTGTCCGGCGCCAAGATTCAGACTCTGATCGCCGCGCACGTCGCAAACTCCGCGGTCTATTCGCCGCCGGAGGCGATCCATGCGCTGAATGCCGATGGACTGCGCACGCCGGCGGTCACGGTCTGGTCGGTCTGGCAGGATGACGAGATCCTGGGCATGGGCGGCCTGAAAAAGCTTTCGCCGACGGAAGGCGAGGTCAAGTCCATGCACACCACTGCCGCCCACCGGGGCAAAGGCGTGGGCGAGGCCATGCTGCGCCATCTGATTGCCGAGGCCCGCCGGCGCGGCTATCGCCGGCTCTACCTCGAAACCGGCGTGCAGGACGGCTATGCACCGTCGCGCCGGCTCTATGCCCGGCACGGCTTCGTCGCCTGCGGGCCGTTTGCCGATTATGTCGAGAATCCCTATAGCGTCTTCATGACCCTGGCCCTTTAACCCCGAAGCGCGGCAAGATGGCGACCATGTTCCTTCCCGCCATCGGGGCCCCTCCGCAGACCGCGTGTCCCGCACCCCCTACATTCCGCTGGTTGCAGCGCTGATCGTTCAGACGCTCGCGAACATGGCAGCCTGTTCGGTCGCCGCCCGCCCTGCCCCTGATTGCCATAGCCAGCGCATTCACGCATAACGGAAATTCCTGTTGCCCAGCCACCGCCCCCAGGAGACTGCGGAGAGCGGGCGCTGGGCTTGTGTGCGCGGATGATTGTCAGGTGCCGGATCGATGCAAAAGCTGCAAACCACCCTTCGCCACCTCTACACCGGCCGCAGCCGGTCATCCGCCTTCTTCCGCTACGGGCTGATCGTTTTCGACGCCATTACCATTGTGTATTTTATCATCACGGCGACGTCGCCGGAACATTTGGCGACAACCTATCTCAATTTCGTCGTCGGCATTTTCATCGCTTTAGACTTCTTGGCCCGGCTCTGGATTTCTCACCAGCGCTGGCAAATGCTGTTCAAAATACACACAATCGCAGATCTAATCGTGCTTGCATCGCTTCTGCTGGCGCCATTCATCGTCGACGATGTCGCATTCTTGCGTATATTGCGGGGATTAAGGCTGATCCATTCCTACCACTTGATCCGCGATCTGCGACAGGAAAGCCGGTTTTTCCGTATGCACGAGGATGCGGTCTATGCGGCCGTCAATCTGTTCGTCTTCATATTCGTGACCACCTCCCTTGTGTTCGTCGTTGCGTTCGATACTCATACGGGTGTCGAAACCTATATCGACGCGTTGTACTTCACCGTGGCCACCCTGACGACCACCGGCTTCGGCGATATCACGATGACGACACCGCTCGGCAAGCTACTGTCGGTCTTTATGATGGTTATTGGCGTGGCACTGTTCTTCCAACTGGCCCGCGCCATCCTGCAACCGTTAAAAGTTCGCTACAAATGCCCGGGATGCGGGCTGTTGCGCCATGACCCCGATGCAATCCATTGCAAACATTGCGGCGAACCGCTCAAGATCGAGGCCGAGGGCAACGATGCGTAATGCAATCCCTGGGAGGCGCGCACGCAACCGTCTTGGCGAACGGCACGGCCATGGCCGGATCTGACCACAGATTAACTTCAGGGCTTGGTTGCGACCTGCCACAAACAGCGTATCATTGAGCGAAACACACGCGGGCTCCCGCTTTCAGAGCGCCCGCTCCCCCTTGCCGCGACTGGCCCAATGTCCCGCATACCCTATATCCCGCTGATCACAGCGCTGATCGTTCAGACGCTGGCGACCATGGCGGCCTATTCTATCGCCGCTGCCGCGCCCTCCATCTCCAAAGAGTTGCAGGTGCCAGGCGAATATGTCGGCCTGTTCATCTCCACCGTCTATGGCTTCGGCATGATTTCGGCCATGTTCTCGCCCAGCTTCATCCATCGCTATGGCGCTGTTCGGGTGAGTCAGGTCATCATGGTCGCGACTCTCGCCATGATCCTCATGGCCAGCATCGGCAGCACGGTTGGTACACTGGCATTCTCCGCCGTACTGCTTGGTTGTGGCTATGGCGCGACGGCGCCAACCAGCAGCCACCTGCTGATGAAGCGGACACCGTCTGATATCCGCAATATGGTATTCTCCATCCGCCAGATCGGCGTACCCCTTGGAGGGGTGCTGGGGGGGCTGATCGTGCCGCCGCTGGTGCTGGCTTTCGATTGGCAGACAGCGCTGTTCCTGCAGATCGTCCCGGCCGGAATCATGCTAGTATTGTTGCAGTTGATGCGGCCCGAATACGATTCGGACAAGAACCCTGTCCATGCGATCCGCGCCAAGGGCCTGATCGGGCCGCTGATCCTGCTTAAGAGCATGCCGGAATTGCGGGTGCTGACGCTCGCGGTGTTCTTTTATGCCGGCACGCAGCTTTGTTTCGTCGCCTATACCAGCGTGCATTTGACAAGCCAGGCTGGTTTCGGCCTTGTGGCTGCCGGCCAGATGCTGGCGACCTACCAAATCTCCGGCGTAATCTCGCGCCCGATCTGGGGGGTGATTGCCGATCGCTGGATTCCGGCGCGCACGATGCTGATCATCATGGGGTTCGTCATGGCGGCCATGGCGGTGCTGGCCGGCAGTTTCTCGCCGACCTGGCCATGGCTGGGTATTTTTGCCGTCGCCATCGTCGCCGGCGCCACTGCCAGCGGCTATACTGGCCTCGCGTTTGCCGAATACGCACGCATGGGCGGGCCGGAGCGCGCGGCGGAGACAACAGGCCTTGGCGCTGCGTCACAGTTTTTTGGGGTGATGTTGCTGCCTTCCAGCTTTAGTTTCGTGGTAGCCGCTGGCGGTTACGATCTGGCCTATGAAGTGATCGCCGCACTCGCAGCCTGTTCGGGAGCCTGCTTATGGGTATTCGGTGGAAAGCGGTTCTCCTCCTAGCCCTGGCCGGGCTGGCGACAGGCTGCACCCGTGAAGGCGCGCTGCGCGAACCCAATATCGAGTATCTGGGCGCCGGCGTTTTCATGGTGCCGGTCGATCGCGACGAAACCGGCTGCGTGCGCTACCGGCTGTTCTCCGAACGCGCTCCCGGCGACTACACAGTCTATTGGCGCATCGACGAAGGCTATTACACCAACAACCGCGCCAACGCCGACTGCCGGCCACGCCCAGAATCGAAACGGGAGAACACCCGTGCATTTTGAATTCGTCACGCTGGAACATCCCTGCCCCGGTGTCACCACGGTTGCCTTCGACCGCGGCGACGGCCTGAATGCCATGTCGATGCAACTGGCGCGCGAACTGACTGCCACCGCGAACCTGCTGTATGACGATCTGGACACCCACGCCATCGTGCTGGTCGGACGCGGCAAGGGGTTCTGCGCCGGTCGCGACCTGCGCGACGCTGAAATCGCCAACCGCTCCGCCGCGGGCATGCTGCGCCGCCGGCACTTGGGCGGCGATGGCTGGCGGCTCTGTCAGGCTTGGGAGAGGCTGGAGCAGTTCACCGTCGCCGCGGTCGAACGTTTTGCGGTCGGCGGCGGGCTGGCCTTTGCGCTGGCTGCGGACTGGCGGGTGCTGGGCCAAAACGCCCATTTTCGCGCGCCAGAGGTGGCGCTGGGCCTTTCCATGAGCTGGGGCTCGATCCCGCGGCTGGTCAATCTGGTCGGCCCGGCGCGGGCAAAGCAGGTTTTGCTGATGGCGGACGATCCCATTACGGCCACGCAGGCGCTGGATTGGGGCCTGGCCCAGGACATCGTCCCGGATGGCGAAGCCGAAGCAGCCGCCGTCCGCTGGGCTGCCAAGGTCGCCGGCATGCCGCCGGTACCCGCACGCATGACGAAAAAGACCATCAATGCCTACGCCAACGCGCTCAGCGATCTGGCGGTGCACATGGATATCGATGAGGTGATTCTGACAGAGACCACCGGCGACCATGCCGAGGCCGTCGATGCCTTTCTTAGCCGCCGCAAGCCACGGTTCCGCGGAGAATAAGGCCCGCTCCCCGGTCACCCCGAACAATGCCAAACAAAATGCCCCGGCGCAGGGCCGGGGCAAAAATCGCAGAACCAGGAAAAAGGCCTTTGGTTAGTTGGCCGCCACGAAATGGCCCGGTTCGATCTCATTCATCTGCACCGGCGGCGGTTCATACCCCACAGACTGCACCGGAGAGGGGATTTCGTCCGTATTCAACGTCCGGTCGGTGCGGCGCAAGCGCGGATCTGCGACCGGAACGGCCTTGAGAAGCTTCTGGGTATAAGGGTGCGTCGGGTTCTCAAACACCTGGCGACGCGACCCCAACTCGACAATTCGGCCCAGATACATGACCGCAACCCGATGGCTGATGCGTTCCACCACCGCCATGTCGTGGCTAATGAACAGGAAGGCGATGCCAAACTCCTCCTGCAGGTCCATCATCAAATTGATGACCTGCGCCTTGATGGTCACGTCGAGCGCCGAAACCGCCTCGTCCGCCACGATCAGCTTCGGCTCCAGGCCAAGCGCACGAGCAATGCAGACACGCTGGCGCTGACCGCCAGAGAATTCGTGCGGATAACGGCTGGCATGTTCCGGCAACAGGCCGACGCGCTTCAACAGGTCCGCCACCTTGTCCCGCAGGGCGGAGCCGCTTTCCATGCCATGGACCCGCATCGGCTCGGCAATGGCATCGCCCGCCGTCATGCGCGGGTTGAGCGAGGCGAACGGGTCTTGGAAGATCATCTGCATTTGCCGGCGCAGCGGGCGCATCGCCTTGGCGCTGATATGCGTGATGTCCTGGCCCTCGAACTTCACCTGGCCACTGGTGATCGGCACCAGCTTCAGGATCGAGCGTCCGGTCGTCGACTTGCCGCAGCCACTTTCGCCGACCACCGCAAGCGTTTCGCTTGGGTCGATGTGGAAGGTGATGTCGTCCACCGCATGCACTCGGCCGGTCACGCCGCCGAACAGGCCGCGCCGGATGTCGAATCGGGTGACGAGGTTCTCCACCTCCAGCAGAGGCTGGGCATGGCCGTTCGTATTCATCGCTCGGTTCCCCTGGTGTTTTTGTCGCCGTCGACACGCTCTACGCTGTAGGGATCTTTTTCGGGCGGTGCCTGGTCTGGCGCCAGCGGCATGGGCTCGTCTGCGGAAAGTGCGGTGGCCGGAATCGTAAGCTCCCCGGCACCCACATCGGCAAAGTCTTCTTGATCGAAAGTGCCGCTCTGGCTGACGTCCGGGAATTTCTCCGGCGTATCCTTGCCGTTCATCGAGCCCAGCTTCGGCACGGCGTTGATCAGCGCCTTGGTATAGGGGTGCTGCGGACTGTGGAAAATGGTTTCCGCGTCGCCCTGCTCGACAATATGCCCCTTGAACATCACCACGACACGGTCGGCAACCTCTGCCACCACGCCCATGTCATGGGTGATGAACAGCACGGCCATGCCGATTTCTTCCTGAAGCGTTTTGATCAGGTCCAGAATCTGCGCCTGGATGGTGACGTCCAGCGCCGTGGTCGGCTCATCCGCAATCAGCAATTGCGGCCGGCAGGACAAGGCCATGGCGATCATGACACGCTGGCGCATGCCGCCGGAAAGATGGTGCGGATATTGCTTGAGCTGCTTTTCCGGCTCCGGAATGCGCACGAGCTTCAGCATTTCCAACGCCCGCGCCTCGGCCTCTTTCTCGTTCATGCCCTGGTGCAGCATGATCGCTTCGGCAATCTGGAAGCCGATCGTGTACACTGGGTTGAGGCTGGTCATCGGCTCCTGGAAGATCATCGAAATCGCGTTGCCCCGGATCTGACGCAGTTCGTCATCCGGCAGCTTCACCACATCGACCACCCGGTCGTCCGGCAGGCGCAAATCAATGCGCCCGGTCGGCATCTTGCCGCCGCTGGCATCGTTCAGGCGCATCATCGCCATTGCCGTCACCGACTTGCCGGAACCCGACTCGCCGACCACCGCAACGGTCTCTCCCTTATTGATATGGAAGGATACACCGTCGACGGCTTTCACCGTAGATTCCTCTAACGGGAAGTAGACGCGCAGATCCTGCACATCGACTACGCAATTTGCTTCCATAGCCCTGTTCTACCGTGTCTGAGTTGGCGGGCAGTGCGCCCTTAGTTGTTGCTACTGTTACGCGGCACGGACCGCTGGCGTCAAGCCGAACGCTTCCGCCAAAAGTTCATAAGACCGGCAACGCGCTGCAAAATCGTGTGTAATGGTCACAACCACCACTTCGTCAACCCCATATTCCCTGGCCAGAGCCTCGATCCCAAGCCGGCAATGCTCCGGATCGCCGATGATTTGCTGGCTACGGGCCTGTGCGATACGGCCCTTCTCCCACTCGCCAGCCTGGGCGAGGATCTCGTCCGCTTCCTCCGGCGTCGGGAAGGGCGCGAACACACCGCGGTCGATCCGCAACCGCCAGACATCGCGCCCTTTGGCCAGCCGCTCCGCTTCTTCCATCGTCGGCGCGCAGATAACGTGCGCGGCGACGCTGGCCGTTGGCGCCGGATAGTCGGGCGATGGCCGGTAGTGGCTGCGGAATGCCTCCATCACCTTGGCACCGACCGCGCCTGCGATGAAATGGGCAAAGCAGAACGGCAGCCCCAGCACGGCCGACACCGTTGCCGAATAGTCGGACGATCCCAGCATCCACATTTCCGGAATGTTTTCCGGCTTCGGCACCGCGTGGACACGGGCAAACGGATGGTCCTCCGGCATCTGGTCCTTGAGATAAAGCGCCACCTCCTGCACCTGTCGGGGGAAGTGATCGATATTGCGCATGCCGCCCTCGCCCGCCAACGCCGCGGCGGTCAACTGGTCGGAGCCCGGCGCCCGGCCAATGCCAAGGTCGATGCGGCCCGGATACAGCGTTTCCAGAAGTGCAAACTGCTCCGCCACCTTGTAGGACGCATAATGCGGCAGCATCACCCCGCCAGAGCCGACGCGGATGTGCTGCGTTTCAGCGGCAACGCGGGCAATCATGATTTCAGGTGCGGAACAGGCCAGCCCCTGGCTGTTGTGATGCTCCGCAAACCAATAGCGATGATAGCCCAGCGCATCGGCCCGCTTGGCAAGTTCCAGACTCTCCTGCAAGGCGTCGCGATGGCTGCGCCCCGCCGAAATCGGGGATTGATCGAGGACAGATAGGATCATCACTCTCTTTTACGTTCGTTGCACCCCACTTGTCGACCCCATCCGCGGCATGCTGCCCACGCAGGCTCGCAGACTGTTAAGAGTTCTTTACGACTTACGGATGTTATACAACGATTTTTGCCACTTTCCGATTATCCAGTTGATTTAGCGAATTATTTTAATGGCAAAAATTTGGCACAAAGCTTGCATATACACGAAAAAACCAGATCGATACCAAACGGTCAGGGTCAAAACCGCGTTTTTTGTGTCTTTTGGAACGAAACCCAAATCAAGGAGTCAGCCAATGCGTCATCTCCTGTTGGCCGCCGCGGCAACGGCAGCGATCTCAATGGTCGCTGTCGACGCTATGGCCAGTGCAACCATCCAATATCCGAGCGGGCGAACCTTTCTGTTCGTGAACGAGCAGGGGCACCTCAACGGCTTTGTCAACGATCTCGACCCCGCATTTCCAAACCCCCAGCCGGTCATCAGCAACCCGCTTGCCATGGGTCTGTTCTATGACGGCGTTGGCGACGGCACGGTCGACGGCTGTCTGTGCGAGGGCTGGGGCGCTTCGGCAAACTTCACCGGTGCCGGTTTCACCAGCATGGGAGCCAGCATCGACAACGGCGGCGTGAGCGGCATGTCCGGCACCGTGCAGTTTGGCGCAACCGCATCCACGGCGTTCTCCCAGGTCTCCAGCACCAACAGCCTGCTGTCGGTAACCCATGAGTTCGGCCCGTCAATCGCCTTCGACGTGTTCCAGGTCAACGTCACGATCGCCAACAACAGCGCCACCGAAATGGCGCAAGACATTGTCTATCGGCGCATCATGGACTGGGATATCCAGCCGACGCCGTTCGACGAGTTCGTCACCATTCAGGGTGTTCAGGCCAATCTGGAGGCCAACGGCGGTAATGTCCGCCGCGCGGTCGACAACGGTTTCGACAGCGCCGATCCTGGCTTCGGCGCGCTGACCCCGATCAACGAGCCGATCAACACCGACTTCCACGACAGCGGCCCGAACGATCACGGCGCCGGTTTCGACTTTGCGTTCGGCGATCTAGCCCCGGGTGAGAGCCGGAACTTCAATATCTTCTATGGCATCACCCCGGACCAAGCGCAGGCCGAAGCCGCGGTCAATTCGCTGGGCCTCGATGTCTGGTCGTTTGGCCAGTCGAATCCGTTGGGCCTGCCGTATGATGGGGGCCCTTGTGACAGCCCGACTCCGCCGGCCGGCTGCTCAACCGGCGGTGGCATCGTTCCATCAGCCGCGGCGGGACCGACCCCGGCCGCCGTCCCGGGCGAAGCTAATCCGGTTGGCGCGCCTGCCACTTTCCTGTTCGGCTTCGGCGGCGTGGGCGGTTCCCAGCCTGGCGATACGGCGTTCGACCCGATCCTGCCGTTCGCCCCCACCCCTGGCACCTCGATCTTCACCTTCAACGATCCGGTCCCGGCCCGCTGGTACGATCCGCCGACGGTCGATGCGTATTCCTACGAACTGCTTGGCGATCCGCTGGCATTTTTCAGCTTGGTTGAGGTGCCGCCGGCCAGCTTCGGCTTCGACCCGATCACCCTGGTGATTGATGGTGCGGAGGTCGCGGTGCTGATGGCGGGCGACTCGTTCGACTTCTTCGCCAACGGCTACACCGATGTGCAGTCCTTTGTCCTGAAGGACATCAGCCCGCTGATCGACTTGGCCACTGCCGCGTTTGCATTCCCGGTTTTCCTCGACTTCACCGGCACGCCGCTCGCGCTGGAGATCGAGGCGCTGGTCTCCACTGGCGGCCCGAGCACCGGCGTGTCCGAACCAGGCGTGTTCGCCCTGGTCGGTGCTGGCATGGTCGCGCTGGTATTGGTGCGCCGCCGCCGTCAGGTCTGACGTCCGGCCCGCACGGATTGCGGTCCATTGGCGAGGGGTCCCGTTTGGGGCCCCTCGTTTTTGTTGTGGACCGGTAGCGTGGGCAGGCCGTGCTACGACTATGGCCATCATGCCAGCAGCCGCCTATGCTGTCGCTCTCCCGAATCCCCAAGCAGCAGGATCGCAAACGCATGTCCCTGTCCCTTGCCGGCAAAGGTGCCATCATCACCGGCGGCAGCCGCGGTATCGGCTTCGCCATCGCCGAGGCATTCGCCAAACACGGCGCCGCCGTCTCCATCTGCGCCCGCGGCGCCGCGGGCGTCGAGAAGGCGGTGGCCACGCTGCGCGAGCACGGCGGCATCGTGCACGGCGCCCCGTGCGATCTGGCCGACAAGGCGCAACTGGATGCCTATATCGATGCGGCGAACGACGCCATCGGCGGCGCCAACATCCTGGTCTGCAACGCCTCCGGCTTCGGCCGCACCGACGATGAGGCGGGCTGGATGGCCGGGATCGAAATCGACATCCTGGCCAGCATCCGCGCCAGCCACGCGGCGGTGCCGTTAATTGCGGCCAATGGGGGTGGCTCGATCACCCATATCTCGACGATTTCCGCGCTGCGTCCCAGCCTACGCACACCGCCCTACGGAGCAGTTAAAGCGGCGCTGAACCACTATGCCCAGACCCAGGCGCTGGCGCTGGCAAAGGACGGCATTCGCGTCAACGCCATCTGCCCGGGTTCGATCGAGTTCGAAGGCGGCGTCTGGGACATCACGCGACAGAATAACCGGCCCCTCTATGACCGCATCCTGGCCAGCATTCCCGCCGGCCGCATGGGCGAGCCGGACGATGTGGCCGACGTTGCCCTGTTCCTCGCCAGCGACATGGCCCGCTGGGTCACCGGCACCGTGATTCCGGTCGATGGCGGCCAGGTGCTGAACGGATAACGATGGTTGCAACGCCGGCCTAAAGGCTGACGCCAACACTTTGTAGGCACTGCCGAAAACCTGATTTCGGCAGTGCCTTTCATTTGTTGGGACACAACTATTTCAATAACCGGGAATTTCCTTGCAATCAATTTTGCCTATTTTCTGGAAATTTTCCTATTTTCTGATGAAAAATTCCGTTGTATAAGAACTCGAGATGTTCTCATCACCCTTTAATGCAACCCAACAATGGGGGATGTGGTAATGGAACAGTCAGTCGAGAAAAGAAACTGGGCTATCGAAGGCCGGTATGTGGAATTTTGCAGCTGCGATCATGGCTGCCCGTGCGAGAACATGGCGCCGCCGACGCAAGGCACTTGCGACGGTATTGTCGCCTTCAAGATTGATAAGGGCCACTGCGGGAATGTCTCCCTCGATGGCCTGACCGTCATCGCCACGTTTTATTTCCCGCGCGCCATCCACCATGGCGGCGGCCATTTGCAACCCATCCTCGACGATCACGCGACGGATGAGCAGCGCGAGGCGCTGTTCTATATTCTGAGCGGCACCAACGCGCCGGTCGGCACGATGTTTCAGATTTTCAGCATGATCGTGGAGCATCTGCACGAGCCGATCTTCACCAAGATCGGCTTTGATTGGGATATTGATGCGCGCAAGGCCCGGATCGATGTGCCGGAGACAGTGCGGGCGAGCGCGGAACCGATCCGCAATCCGGTAACGGATGCGGAGCACCGGTCGATCACCGTGCTGCCGGACGGCTGGGTGTTCCACGAGGCAGAGAACGCCTCCGGCTTCGCCAAGGGCATGGCGGACATCAAGTTCGACTGGACCCAGCGCCACAGTTCGCTCGCCTATATCGCCTGGAACCAGGACGGCATGATGTACGACCTGCCAAAGGCCCGCGAGAAATTCCCGCTCAAGGCGGCCTGACGCCCGACGCTCCCGGGGGCTGCTTTGCCGGATCCCACGTATCTGGAAAGGGCGCTTGGCCACGACCGTGCGATCGTCATCTCGCTGCTGGTGGCAGTGACGCTGGGAAGCTGGCTGTTCGTTCTGGATGGCGCTGGCACCGGCATGTCCACCCTGGGCATGACCGGGCTGGACCTGGCAGCCGGCGGCGGCATGCGCTCGGCCTTTGAGCTGGCGCCGTGGACGCCGGCCTATGCCGTGCTCATGTTCTTCATGTGGTGGATCATGATGATCGCCATGATGCTGCCGAGCGCCAGCCCGACTGTGCTGCTGTTCGCCCGAATCCACCGCAAGCAGCGCGAGCGCGGTCAGGCGTACGTGCCGGCCAGCCTCTTTGCCGCCGGTTACCTAGCAGCCTGGGCCGGGTTCAGCCTGATCGCCACGGCGGTGCAATGGGCGCTGGAGATGGCCGGGCTGCTGAACATGATGATGGTCTCGACCGTCCCCTGGCTCGGCGGCGGGCTGCTGATCGCAGCGGGGCTCTGGCAGTTCTCACCGTGGAAACTGGCCTGCCTGCGCCATTGCCGTTCGCCTCTGAGTTTTTTGATGACCCGCTGGCGCCAGGGTTGGCGGGGCGCCTTTGTTATGGGGCTCGACCATGGCGCCTTCTGCCTCGGCTGCTGCTGGTTCCTGATGGCGCTGCTGTTTTTCGGCGGCATCATGAACCTGTGGTGGATTGGCGGCCTCGCGCTCTACGTACTGCTGGAAAAGACCGTACGGGCGGGCCACTGGCTCGGCTATGGCCTGGGGGTGCTGTTGGCGGGCTGGGGCGGCTGGATGCTGCTGTCCGGCGTGTTGGCCTGACCCCGCGCCACCTTTGCCCTTGCCGTAGGCGGACAGCGGTAGTTTCCTAGCGGACCAACCGTCCCACAGAACGCCCTTCCCGATGAAGGAAGGCGCCAAGGAGCCGCCGCCCATGCCCGCTATCGACAAATGCGTGAACCTAGACGACCTGCGCGCACTCGCCAAAAAGCGGGTGCCGCGGCTGATCTATGACTTCATCGAAGGCGGCGTGGATGACGAGGACGGGCTGGCCCGCAATGAGGATGCCTTCCGAAAGCGGGCGCTGGTTCCGCGCTACATGGTGGATGTGACCACCAAGCTGGACCAGGAGACGGAACTGTTCGGGCGCACCTTCTCCAGCGCCTGGGGCATCGCGCCGACCGGCGGCGCCGGGAACTATCGCCGCGGTGCGGACATGATGCTGTGCCGGGCGGCGCGCGACGCCAACATCCCGTTCATCATGTCCGGTGCCTCCAACGCCTCCATGGAGGAAATGGCCGCCACCGCGCCGGATCATGGCTGGTATCAGCTCTACACCGCCAAGGACCGCTCCATCGCGGAGGATATGATCCGCCGTGCGGACGGCCTGAACATCCCCGTCCTGGTCGTCACCGTGGACGTGCCGACCGGCTCCAACCGCGAGCGCAACCGGCGCAACGGCTTTGGCCGGCCGCTGAAGCTGACGCTGGGTACCAAGCTGGATGCATTGCGCCGGCCGCTATGGCTGAAGGACTATCTGGAGACCGGCATTGCCATGTGCGAGAACTGGCAACGCTACGCCCCGTCCGGCTCCAGCGCCGATCAGGTCGGCGAATTCATGGCGACGCAATTGCCGAACAGCATCACCTGGAAAGATGTGGAGAATTTTCGCAAGCTCTGGAAACGCCCGCTGGTGCTCAAGGGTGTGATGCGGGTGGATGATGCGAAACGCGCCGCCGATTTGGGCGTCGATGGCCTGATCGTTTCCAACCACGGCGCCCGTCAGTTGGACCGTGCGCCCTCGGCGTTGGACGTGCTGCCGGCAATGGACGCCGCCGTCGGCGACCGCATGACCTTGATGATGGATGGCGGCATCCGCCGTGGCTCCGACATTCTGATTGCGCTGGCAAGCGGCGCCAAATTCGTCTTTACCGGCCGGGCGACGCTTTACGGTGCCGTCGCGGGCGGCGATCAGGGGGCGGCCAAAGCCGTTCAGATCATGCGAGACGAGATCAACAAGATCATGGCCCAGGTCGGCTGCCCCACCTTGCGCGAATGCGGCCCCGACTTCCTGCACTGGGACCAGGAAGGCCGCAACACCCGGGTCTGAAACTGCCTACCGGAAAGCCGGCATCACCTCCTCACCGAAGCGGCGCATGCTGGCGAGGTTCTGTTCGTGGCTCATGGCGCCGAAGCCGGTCTGGCAGAGCAGGTGCTGCACGCCGGCCTCCCGCAATTCCGCCACCTGCTCCCGCACTCGCTTGGGCGAGCCGTAGATCGAACCGGTTTCGAGCGTGAACGGCACGGCCTCCGCGTCGCTGACGGCGGGGTCGGTCCAGGCGTTCATGGTTTCGGGCGCCGGCTGGAAGTCCGGCGGGTTGTAGGCCTCGCGCACGTGCATCATGTGGTGGCGGGTTTCAGCCAGCAGTTCGGACAGTTCGTCTTCCGCCTGTGCGTCGCTTTCGGCGACATAGACATAGCGCCAGAGCGCGTTCTGCGCCCGCAGCCGCTCGCGCGTCGCTGCAGCGTGGCCGCCTTCCTCCAACCCCTGCTCGTACAGCGCCCAGCGCTCCGCCAGCTTGTCCGCCGGGATGCGCGCGGTCAGCACCGGCACGCCCAGCCGCCCGCACTCGACGAACGAGGCGGGCGAGATCACGCTGCGCCAAAGCGGCGGGTGCGGCTGCTGCACCAGCTTTGGCCGGATCGCCGGCACCTCCACCTGATAGAATCGACCCTCATAGGATAGCGGCGCTTCCATCCAGGCACGCTGCAACAGGTCCAGCCCTTCCGCCATGCGCTCGCGGCTGTCGTCGGAGCGCAGGCCGTGGCCGATGAACTCGTACTCGTTATAGACCGTGCCCTTGCCGACACCGACATCGATCCGGCCCTTGCTCAAATTGTCGAGCAGCGCCAATTGCGTCGCGAGCCGCACCGGATGGTGGAACGGCATCTGCACCACGGCAAAGCCGATGCGGATGCGCTCGGTCTTCATGGCCAGCGCGCTGGCGAATAGGATGGCGTCGTTGTAGACGCTTTCGCCGGTGAAGTAGTGCTCCGTCAGCCAGACATCGTGGAAACCCAGCGTCTCCGCCATCTGCACCTGGGCGATCTGGTCGTCGATGCGCTGCGCGTCCTCCTCCGGCGAGGGCGAGAGCGACAGGGTGAGCCAGCCGAATTTCATGTCTTTTCAGTCTCCCAGGGCAACGCCTTCCCGGCGCGGATCGACGCCGGCGACCAGCCCGCCGGCATTGAGTTGGATCAGATGCAGGCCGCTGGTCAATTCCCGAAGCTTAACCGCATGGCCCAGCGCTTCCAAGGCCGCCGCATGCACCGCCGCGCCGGTGCGGGCCTCCAGTTCGGTTGTGCTGCCGTTGCGGTTGACGACATGCCCCGCCTCCACCGCCGCCTGCGGGTGCAGGCCATGACCCAGCACGCGCAGCACCGCACTGGCAGTATAGGTGATGATGCGGCTGCCGCCGGGCGAGCCCGCGGCCAGCACCGGTCTGCCCTCAGCATTGTACGCGATCACCGGCGCCATGGAGGAGCGCGGCCGCTTGCCCGGCTCCACCCGGTTGGCCACCAGTCGGCCGTCCTGCTCGCTTTCAAACGAGAAGTCGGTCAGTTCGTTGTTGAGCAGAAAGCCGCGCACCATCAGCCGCGAGCCGTAGGCGCTTTCTATGGTCATGGTCATGGAGACGACATTGCCCTCTGCATCGACGATGGAAAGGTGCGAGGTGCCGGCCTCGTTCGGGCCCGGATGCGGCGACCAGTCCAGCGCGCCCTGTTTCTGCGGCGGCTCGCCCGCCTCGACCTTGTCCAGCGCCCTGTTCGGCACAATCAGGGCCGCCCGGCGGTCCAGATAGGCGGGGTCGAGCAGGCCCGCGGTCGGCTGCGGCACGAAATCCGGGTCGGCCATGTAGCGGTTGCGGTCGGCAAACGTGACCTTGCTCGCCTCCGCAAACAGGTGCGCCCAGCCTGCCGAGGCCGGGTCCAGGTCTGGCAAGCCCAGCCGCTCGGCCAGACCGAGGATCATCAGCAAGGTCAGCGGGCCGGAGGATGGCGGCGGCATCCCGCAGACACGATACACCAGAAACGCGCCGCAGACCGCCGCCCGTTTCTTCGGCTCATAAGCCGCCAGATCGTCCACCGTCATCAGGCCGGGATTGGCGGCATAGCCCTGCACCGCTGCTGCAATATCCGCCGCTATCGGCCCGGTGTTGAGCGCGTCCGGGTCCGCCGCCAGCGCTTCCATCGTTTCGGCCAGGGCAGGGTTTTTCAGCACATGCCCAACCGGCCAGGGCGCACCCGAATCATCCAGGAAATAGGCGGCGGAGGACGGTGTCTTGTCCCAAGCCCTCTGCCGCGCCACGGACTCACGGAAGCGCGGTGTCACCGCGAAACCCTCGCGTGCCAGCCGGATCGCCGGTCGGAACAGGTCCGCCCATGGCAGCCTACCATGCTCCCGATGCACCAGCGCCAGCATGAGGACCGTGCCCGGCACACCAACCGAGCGGCCGCCGATCCGAGCCTCCGGCCAAGGCATCAACTCGCCATCGGACCGGCGGAACAGGTCCGGCGTCGCCGCGGCGGGTGCGGTCTCTCGTCCGTCATAGGCGAGCGGTTCGGCCTCCCCGGCCTTGTGGTGCACCAGAAACGCGCCGCCGCCGATTCCAGACGATTGCGGCTCCACCAGCGTCAGCACCATCTGCGCCGCGACGGCAGCATCAATCGCACTGCCGCCAGCTTTCAACATATCGTAACCGGCCTGGCTGGCAAGCGGGTGGGCGCTCACAATCATGAACCGCTCGGCCGCGCCAGCGGCCAGCGCTGCCGAGCCATGCAGCAGCGTCACCGCCAGCAGAACCGAACGGACAAACTTTCGGATCATGATAAAATTTCCGCTGCGGAACCAGAGGGCAACAGTTTGACGTGACAGAAGCCCGGACTCCAGCCACAATTCCGATTCTTGGCATACGAGGATGCGCCCGATGACCACAGAACGCCTGCGCGTGCTTTTTTTGAATGTCGGCCATTTCGTCGACCATTTCTGCATGCTGATTTTCGCCACCGCCGTCATCACCATGGCGGTGCAGTTCGACATGAGCTACGGCTCGCTGCTGGCCGTGGCAACGCCCGCCTTCGTGCTGTTTGGGGCGGCCGCGCTCGGCGCCGGCTGGCTGGGCGACCGGTGGAGCCGCATTCACATGATGGTGGTGTTCTTCTGCGGCCTCGGGTTCGCCTGCATCATCGTCGGCATGGCGCAGAGCGTGACGCAAATCGGTCTCGGCCTCGCGCTGGTTGGGCTGTTCGCGGCGATCTATCACCCCGTCGGCATCGCCATGCTGGTACAGGGCGCACCCAAGCTGGGCCTGCGCCTGGGCGTGAACGGGATTTTCGGCAATATGGGCGTCGCATTCGCGCCGCTGATCACCGGCGCGCTGATCGCTGCTGCCAACTGGCGCATGGCCTTCATTCTGCCGGGTCTGGCCTGCATCGGCTTCGGCATCGCCTTCTGGTGGTTCTCCAGCAAGGGCTACTGCGTGGCACCGAGCGGCGGCAAGGCCCGCAAGGAGCCGGTGGGCTTCACCATTGGCTGGCAGCGGGTGCTGGCCGTGGTCGGGGTCATGACGCTGGTCGGCGGGCTGGTGTTTAATTCCACCACCATCTCGCTGCCGAAGCTGTTTGACGAGCGCCTGACGGGCATCGCCGACAATCTGATGGGCTTCACCGCCATGGCCGCCATTGTCTACGCTGCCGCCAGCTTTGCCCAGCTGGCCAGCGGCATGGCCATCGACAGGTTCGCGGTCAAGCCGGTGCTGCTGACCACGGTCGCGCTTCAGGTCGCGATGATGCCCATCGTCGCCACCCAGACCGACTGGCCGCTGTTCGCCGCAAGCTTTGTGATGATGCTGGCGGTGTTCGGCCAGATCCCGATCACTGACGCGCTGATCACCCGTTACACGCCGGATGCGATGCGGGGGCGGGTGTTCTCGATCAAATACATCCTGAACCTGGGCGTGGGCTCGCTGGCGGTGCCGACGATCTGGTACATGCACGATTATGGCGGCGGTTTCGACGCGCTGTTCTGGACGCTGGCCGGCTGCGCCACGGTGGTGTTGCTGGCTGCGACCCTACTGCCCTATCGCCGCTATGGCACGGAGGCCGTGCCGGCTGAATAACCGCTCGAAACAACCCCACGAACGATAGGTTGAGATCATGGACGCTCAGACATTCGCCGCCGAAGCCAAGGCCGCGGGCTACACCGACCAGTACGAGCGCGACCTGACCGCCGCGACCGGGCCGGAGCCGCACACACACGATTTCGACGCCCGGCTGATGGTGCTGGACGGGTCGATCTCGCTCACCATCGGTGGCGAGAAAACCACCTACACCGCAGGCAATATGTGCGAGGTACCGCGCGGCACCGTTCATGCCGAACAGGTCGGCCCCAGCGGCGTGCGGCTGCTGGTGGCAAAGCGCGTCTAGAGGCTTCAATAGACATGGCGGCACGGGAGTCCTATATGACGGCGTCATGACCATGGCGCCGCTCCCCTTCCGCAAGATGCACGGCCTCGGCAATGATTTTGTCGTGCTGGATGCGCGTGCCCATGCGCTTGACCTGACGGAAGCGCAGGTTCGCCGCATTTCCGACCGGCACACCGGCATTGGTTGCGACCAGTTCATCATCGTCCGCCCGGCACGCTCGCCCCAGGCCGACGCGTTCATGGAGATCCGCAACGCCGACGGCGGCGAGGTAGAGGCCTGCGGCAATGCCACCCGCTGCATCGCCAAGCTGCTGGCCGCGGAAACCGGCCGCAAGCGCGTCACCATCGAGACCGTCGCCGGCCTGTTGCAGGGCGAGGCCAACGCGCTCGGCTATACAATCGATATGGGCGAGGCGCGCACCGGCTGGCAGGACATACCGTTGGCGCGCGAGTGTGAAACGCTGGCGGTGCCGCTGGATCGGGAGGACGTGCCCGCGCCGGTCGCCACCAATATCGGCAACCCGCACGCCACCTTCTTCGTGGACAATGCAGAGGCCATAGACCTGGCCGCCATCGGGCCGGGGCTGGAGCATCATCCGATGTTCCCCGCGCGCGCCAACATCGGCTTTGCCAGCCTGATCGGCACGAATGCGCTGCGCCTGCGCGTATGGGAACGGAGCGTCGGAATCACCCGCGCCTGCGGTTCCGCCGCCTGCGCCGCCGTGGTGGCGAGTGTCCGCCGCGGTCTGACCGGCCGGGCGATTCATATCCAAATGGACGGCGGCACCCTGTTCATGGAATGGCGCGACGACGGCCGTGTGCTGATGACCGGCCCGGCGACGGAGGTCTATCAGGGTGTCATCCTGCCCGTCCTGCTGGAGGAGCCGGAAGCGTGAGCGGGCCGCAGGTCTTGAATTTCGGCTGCCGCCTGAACGCCTATGAGGCGGAAGTGATGCGTGGTCTGGCGCCAGACCAAGACGGCGCCATCATTGTCAACACCTGCGCCGTTACGGCGGAGGCGGAGCGGCAGGCGCGGCAGGCGATCCGCAAGGCAAGGCGCGAACATCCGGATGCCCGCATTGTCGTCACCGGCTGCGCCGCCCAGATCGCGCCTGCGAATTGGAGCAAGATGCCGGAGGTGGACGCCGTTCTCGGCAATCAGGAAAAACTCAACGCCGGCGCACTGAATGAAGCCCTGCGCCCGGAGGGCATGGTTCTCCAGGTCAACGACATCCAGATGGCGCATGAAACGGCAGCCCACCTGATTGACGGCTTCGACGGCCGTGCCCGAGCATTTATAGAGGTGCAGCAAGGCTGCGATCACCGCTGCACCTTCTGCATCATTCCCTATGGCCGCGGTCCCAACCGCTCCGTCCCCATCGGCGTGCTGGTGGAACAGATTAGCGGGCTGGTCGCCAAAGGCTTTCGGGAGGTGGTGCTGACCGGCGTCGACGTCACCGCCTATGGCGCCGACCTGCCGGGCGAGCCCAGCCTCGGCCAGATGATCCGCCGCCTGCTGGCCTGCGTGCCGGAGCTGCCTCGCCTGCGCCTGTCCTCGCTGGATGTGGCGGAGGTCGATGCCGACCTCTGGCGGCTGATTGCGAACGAGCCGCGCCTGATGCCGCACCTGCACTTATCCTTGCAGGCGGGGGCGGACCTGATCCTGAAGCGCATGAAACGCCGCCACCTGCGCGGGCAGGCCATCGAATTTTGCCGCGAGGCACGCCGCCTGCGGCCGGACATCACCTTCGGCGCCGACCTGATTGCGGGCTTCCCCACCGAAACGGACGAGCATTTCCGGCAAAGCCTGGACCTGGTCGAGGAATGCGGCCTCACCTGGCTGCACGTATTCCCCTATTCAGCGCGCGAGGGCACACCGGCCGCTCGCATGCCGCAACTGCCCGGTAATTTGCGCAAGGAACGGGCTGCGCGCCTGCGTGCCGCCGGGGAGGCCGCGGTGGCGCGCTATCTTTCCTCCCGCATCGGCCGCGAGGAGCACGTCCTGATCGAGAAACCCGGCCTGGGCCGGACCGAGGGCTTCGCACCCGTCCGGCTGGACCCGGCCTTGACCGAAGGCGCCATCGCCGCCCGCACCATTACCGGCGTTGCCGGCCAGCATTTGACCACGGACTGACCCCGCATATGGCTGACGAACCGAAGCGCCGCGGCTTTTTCAGCCGCCTGAGAGCCGGCCTCGCCCGCTCGACCGAGCGGCTGACCGGCGGCATTACCAGCGTGTTTGCGGTCAAGCGCCGCCTCGACGACGAAGCGTTGGAGGAGTTGGAAGAGGTCCTGATCATGGCGGATCTTGGTCCTTCCACCGCCGCCAAGCTGACCGCCAACCTGGCGCGGGCAAAGTTCGACAAGGAAGTGACGGACGAAGAGGTGCGCGAAGCCTTCGCCGCCGACATTGCCAATATGCTGGCGCCGGTGGCTCATCCCCTGGCCATCGACCCGGCGCGCAAGCCACACGTGGTGCTGGTGGTTGGTGTCAACGGCGTCGGCAAGACCACCACCATCGGCAAGCTGGCGCAGCAATTCCGGACGGATGGCAAGTCGGTCGTCATGGCCGCGGGCGATACGTTCCGCGCCGCAGCGGTCGAACAGCTTCAGATTTGGGCCGACCGCACGGGCGCGCAGTTCGTCTCCGGCAAGCACGGCGCGGATGCTGCCGGCCTCGCCTTCGGCGCGCTGGAACAGGCGAAGGGCCAGAACGCCGATGTGCTGCTGATCGACACGGCCGGCCGCCTGCACAACAAAGACAACCTAATGGCGGAACTGCAAAAGATCGCCCGCGTCATCAAAAAACTCGATCCGGAGGCTCCGCACGACATCGTGCTGATCCTGGATGCCACCACCGGCCAGAACGCTCATTCGCAGGTCGAAATCTTTCAGAAAATGGTCAACATCACCGGCCTGATTGTGACCAAGCTGGATGGCACCGCCCGCGGCGGCGTGCTGGTTGCTCTGGCTGAGAAGTTCGGTCTGCCGGTGCACGCCATCGGCGTTGGCGAAACAGCGGATGACATGCGTCCCTTCCGGCCCGAGGACTACGCCCGCTCGCTAATGGGCCTGAACCGGGATGAGGACACGCCAATGGCGGATCCTGCCGCGGCGCCCGTAATGGCCGCGCCCGAGGCCGGAATACAGGAGCCCGAATTAGCCGGGGACGAGTCACCCGACGTGAAGCCCGAACCGGTCGAGCGGGAATCCGAAATCCTGGATTTGCAGGCGGCCGTTCCAGAGCCTGAGACCGTTCCAGAGCCCGAGACAGAGGCCGACAAACCGGAAGCCGAGCCCGAACTGCCACAAACACAAATGGAACCGGGCGACATCCAACCGGCTGAAACCCAAACGGACCAATCGCCGGCGTCAGAATCGGAAGAGGCAGCGGAAGAAAAACCGGCGAAACGCAAGCGCCGGTTGTTCGGCTTGCTTCGCTAGGCCGGCTGCATCATGGCTTGGTTATTGCTCACCGTCACCGTGGCGTTGGAGGTGGTGGCGACCACCCTGCTGAAGTTGTCCGACGGACCGACCGGTCGGCCTTGGCTCTTCGCCGGTGCCATGCTGAGCTATGGCGTTTGCTTTTGGGCGCTCTCGATCGCCTTCCGGACCATCCCCTTCACTGTCGCCTATGCTATTTGGGCCGGTGCCGGCATGGCGCTGATTGTGCTGATTGGTGTGCTCTGGTTCCGCGAGCCGATGACCGCGCTGAAACTGCTGTTCCTGACAATGATCGCCGTCGGAACCGTCGGGCTCAAACTATTGGACGGGAAGTAAGCGGCCTCCGTCACCCAGGCAGCCGGGTCGCCTGCCAGCAACACAACTGCCAGTGCCCGCCGCGGCAAACATAGCTGGCGGTGAAACGCTCGCCGTATTCCTCGCGCCGGCTGTTGGTGAACAGCACCATGGCCAGCTTGCCGGTCAACAATATCCAGCCGCCCATGTCCCGCGCCTCCACTTCTGACACTTCCAGCTTGCGGTAGAGCAAGGCGCCGGAGAGCAGAGCCGAAAGGAGGCTTTGCTTGTTATCCTTGGCCGACGACGAGTGAATAAAGATCAGATCGTCTGCCAGGCGCGGCGCAAGGGCATCCGCATCCATCTGCACCATGGCGCGCAGCCGGCGGCGCTCCACCTCCAGCACGTCGGAAACGGCATCCATTCCGACACTCCCCACGGCCTCAGGCCTCCGCGGGTGGGAGCAGGCGCTCCACCACGGCCGCCGGATCGCCTGCGAGGCTGTCGCCTGCGGCGATGGCGGCCCGCAGCGCGGCCATCAGATCCTGGTAGAATTGCAGGTTGTGCCAGGTCAGCAGCATCATCGCCAAAATCTCCTCCGCCTTCACCAGATGGCGGAGGTAGGCGCGGGAATAGCCGGTGCAGGCCGGGCAGGTGCAGCCGGCATCCAGCGGCGCGGGATCGTCAGCGAATTTGGCATTGCGCATGTTCAACTCGCCCGTGCGCGTGAAAGCCTGGGCAGTGCGGCCGGAGCGGGTGGGCATGACACAGTCGAACATATCCACGCCGCGCGCCACGGCGCCGACGATATCCGCCGGCCGGCCGACGCCCATCAGATAGCGCGGACTCTCCGCCGGCAAATGCGGAGTGGTGCCCTCCAGCACCTCGAACATCTGCGCCTGCCCCTCCCCCACCGCCAGACCGCCGATGGCATAGCCGTCGAAGCCGATCTGCCGCAATTCCGCCGCCGATTCCGCCCGCAGATCCGCATAGACGCTGCCCTGGACGATGCCGAACAGGCCGTATCCTTCGCGCTCTCGGAAGGCCTGCTTCGAGCGCGCGGCCCAGCGCATCGAGAGGCGCATGCTGTCCGCCGCTTGGCTCTCCGTCGCCGGATAGGGGGTGCATTCGTCGAACACCATGCTGACGGTCGCATCCAGCAGGTGCTGGATTTCGACGCTCCGCTCCGGCGTCAGCATGTGATAGCTGCCGTCGATATGGCTGCGGAAACGCACGCCCTCCTCGGTCAGCTTGCGCAGTTGCGTCAGGCTCATGACCTGGAAGCCGCCGGAATCGGTCAAGATCGGGCCTGACCAGTTCATGAACCGGTGCAGCCCGCCATGCCGGGCGATCAGCTCCGCCGTCGGCCGCAGCATCAGGTGATAGGTGTTGCCGAGGATGATCTCCGCCCCGGTGCCGCGCACGTCCTCCGGCCGCATCGCCTTGACCGTGGCCGCCGTGCCGACCGGCATGAAGGCCGGCGTCTCGATTGAGCCGTGCGCGGTGTGGATGCGGCCGCGCCGGGCGCTGCCGGCGGTGGCGAGGAGGGAGAAGGTGAGAGTCATGCCACCCGTTCCAGAAACGTCGCATCGCCGTAGGAGAAGAAGCGGTACTCCTGCGCGATGGCATGGGCGTAGGCCGTCCGCATCCGCTCATGGCCCACAAACGCGGAGACCAGCATGAACAGGGTCGAGCGCGGCAGGTGGAAGTTGGTCAGCAACGCATTCACCAGCTTGAAGCGGTAGCCGGGCAGGATGAACAGGTCGGTCTCGCCGCTCCAGGCCGCCAGCCGGCCGTCCTCGGCCGCAGCGCTCTCCAGCAGCCGCAGGGCGGTCGTGCCGGCGGCGACGACCCGGCCCTGCTGGGCGTTGATCCTCTCCGCGGCCTCGGCCGAAATCTGGCCCCACTCGCTGTGCATGACATGCTGGGAGAGGTCTTCCGCCTTCACCGGCAGGAAGGTGCCGGCGCCGACGTGCAGGGTGACCGTCACGATCTCCACCCCCCGTGCCCGGATCGCCTCGACCAGCCGCGGCGTGAAGTGCAGGGAGGCGGTGGGGGCCGCCACCGCGCCCTCGCGCGCCGCAAACAGGGTCTGGTAGCTGGCCCGGTCATCCGGCTCCCCTTCCGCCGTGCGCTTGATGTAGGGCGGCAGCGGCATCACGCCGTGCTTCTCCAGCCCGGCGGCCAGGGCGGCATCGTCGCCCTCGAACGCCAGCACGGCCTCGCCGCCGTCCCGGCTTTCGACCGTGGCGGCGAAGTCGTCTGCGAACACGATTCGGTCGCCGGGCTTCAGCCGACGCGCAGGCCGGGCGAACGCGGCCCAGCGGCAGGGTCCCAGATGCTTGTGAAGCGTCACCTCCACCCTGGCCTCGCCCTGCGGACCAATGCGCCTGCCGGTCAGGCGGGCCGGAATCACGCGGGTATCGTTCACCACCAGCACGTCGCCCGGCCGCAGCAGGGATGGCAGGTCGGAGACGCCCAGGTCGCCGAACGGCCCAGCCGCCGGCACGTGCAGCAGCCGGGCCGAATCCCGCGGTTCTGCGGGATGCTGGGCGATCAGATGCTCGGGCAGGTCGAAATCGAAATCGGAAAGCTTCATTGTCCGCGCTGTTTGCGGCAGACTGGCCTCAATCGCAAGCCTGCAGGAGTGCCGCACCATGGCTGTCACCACCCTTCGCCCCGAAATCCATGCGAGCCGCCATGCGGTCTCCACCGGCCACTATCTCGCCAGCGCCGCCTCGCTCGCGATTCTGGAGGCGGGCGGCAACGCCATCGATGCGGGCGTCTGCGGCGGCATCGCCCTCGGCGTGCTGCAGAGCGACCTGGTGGGCGTCGCCGGCGTCGCGCCGATCATGGTCTGGCTGGAGGAGGAGCAGCGCGTCGTCACCATTTCCGGCCTCGGCTGGTGGCCGAAGGCGGCCTCCTCCGCCTGGTTCCGGGAGCATCACGGCGGCAAGCAACCGAACGGCGTCATGTCCACGGTCGTGCCCGCCGCCCCGGATGCCTGGATTACGGCGCTGGAGCTTTGGGGCACCATGAGCTTCGGCCAGTGCGCGGAGGCGGCGATCCGCTTCGCCCGCGAAGGCTTCGCCATGAACCCGCTGCTGCACCAGACCATCGCCCAGAATGTCGAGACCTACCGCAGCTATCCGTCCAGCGCCGCGATCTACCTGAAGGATGGCGAGGCGCCGCCCGTCGGCTCCCGCTTCGTGCAGGACGATCTAGGCCGGGTGCTGCAGCATCTGGCGGAGGAGGAGCAAGCCGCTGCGGCCAAGGGCGGCCGCATGGCCGGCCTGAAGGCGGCGCGCGACGCCTTCTACAAGGGCGACATCGCCAAGGTCATGGTCGAGTTCATCCAGCGCGAGGGCGGCTGGATGACGATGGAGGACATGGCCGGCTTCCGCGTCGGCATCGAGGCGCCGGTCTCCACCCGGTTCGGCGATACCGAGGTGTTCACCTGCGGCCCCTGGTGCCAGGGGCCGGCGCTGCTGGAAATTCTCAACATCCTGGAACGCTTCGACCTTTCCGGGCTGGAGCACAACAGCCCGCGCTACGTGCACCTGCTGACGGAGGCGATCAAGCTCGCCATGGCGGATCGGGAGGCCTGGATCGGCGACCCGCGGCATTGGGACGTGCCGCTGAAGGCGCTCACCTCCAAGGAATTCGCCGCCAAGCGCGCCGCGGCGTTCGAGTGGCACAAGGCCTGGCCCGGCCGGCCGCCGGCCGCCAATGCCGGCGACCTGGGCGTCGCGGGCAACGGCCTCCGCCTGAAGCAGCCGCCGCCGGCCCTGCCGGACGAGGTGGAGACGCTGTCGAGCCTCGACACCTCCTATCTCTGCGTCACGGATCGCCACGGCAACGTGTTCTCGGCCACGCCCAGCGACGGCTCCTACCACGCGCCGGTGGTGCCGGGCCTGGGCTTCGTGCCGTCCAGCCGCGGCGTGCAGAGCTGGGCGGAGGAAGGGCACCCGTCCGAGATCGGCCCCTACCGCCGCCCGCGCCTGACGCCGAACCCGGCGCTGGCGATCCAGGGCCGCAAGTTCATGCCGTTCGGCACGCCCGGCGGCGACGTGCAGACCCAGGCGATGCTGCAGACCGTGCTCAACCTGGTGGTCTGGGGCAAGGGCCCGCAGGAGGCGGTGGAGGCGCCGCGCTTCGCCAGCTACAGCTTCCCCTCCAGCTTCGAGCCGCACGCCGAACATCCGGGCCTGCTGCGCCTGGAAGGCCGGATGGAGCGGGAGACCGGCGACGAACTCGCCGCGCTCGGCCACAAGGTCGAGTGGTGGCCGGACCAGACCTGGCTCGCCGGCTCCATGGGCCTGATCGTCGACGACCGCGACACCGGCTTCAAAACCGCCGCCGCCGACCCGCGGCGGATGGCGTATGCGGTGGGGAGCTAGAAGATTATGATTTATTCCGCTTTCGAACTCCGGCTTCAATATCTTGGAGAGCTCGTTCCCACCATTTGATCGCTTCGGTACCGACTTCTACAGCCGGCTTCCCCCGATACATCAAAATAAACGAGGCGTTAACATCTGGCTCTTTTGCCAGATGAAACGCATATGCAGCATTTTCTTATATCCAAGATAATACGTCAGAAATATTTAATTCAAATGCGCCCTCTGCGCTCGTCTCATATTGCTTTAATAGCGAATTTCGTTCTCCCTCTATAAATTCCCAGAAAATTCTATTGTCATCTTTATTTAATTTTATATCTTCCCACCAATTATCGATAGACAATTCTAGATTTTGAGAATAAGAAACATCAACCTTATGTAAAACATGCCCAACTGCACGCAAAGTTGTCAAAAGAGAAAGCCAGCGCCTTCTCGCAACTGCAGCATTTGGCGCCACCTGTAGTTCAGACAGGAATTTCTTTGCATCTTCAAGAACAATTTTTGATCGCAAATTGTTCATGCCTATTACCTCCGGCCCATGCTCGACTTTTTCAATACGTGGGAAAACCTTGAAAGATGCCAGGGAACTCTGCTGATTTGCTGACCTCATAAGAATAATATAATGAGCAAGATAGGAAATAGTACCCGAGCGTCAAAAATGGTCCCACAACTCGTCGGAGCAATCGCATGAAAACGAAAAAACCCGCCGGCATGCGCCCCGCTGGAATGAAGGACGGCCTCGCCCAGTATGGCGACGCCGCGTTCTCGCTGTTCATGCGCAAGGCCTTCATCAAGGCCATGGGCTACACCGACGATGCGCTGGAGCGGCCGATTGTCGGCATCACCAACACCTTCAGCGGCTACAACGCCTGCCACCGCACGGTGCCGGAGCTGGTGGAGGCGATCAAACGCGGGGTCATGCTGGCGGGCGGCCTGCCGGTCGAATTCCCGATCATCAGCGTGCATGAAAGCTTCAGCCACCCGACCAGCATGTTCCTGCGCAATCTGATGAGCATGGATGCGGAGGAGATGATCCGGGCGCAGCCGATGGATGCCGTCGTGCTGATCGGCGGCTGCGACAAGACGGTTCCGGCCCTGCTGATGGGTGCCGCCAGCGCCGGCAAGCCCGCCATTCTGGAAGTCACCGGCCCGATGATGACCGGCCATTTCCGCGGCGAGCGGCTGGGTGCCTGCACCGATTGCCGCCGCCTCTGGGGCATGCACCGGGCGGGGGAGATTTCGGCTGACGACATCAACGAACTCGGCAACCGGCTAATGCCGACCGCCGGCACCTGCATGGTGATGGGCACCGCATCGACCATGGCGCTGATGGCAGAAGCTCTGGGCATGATGCTGCCGGGCGGTGCCGCCATCCCCGCCGTCATGGCCGACCGCCTGCGCCATGCGGAGGACACGGGTGCCCGCGCCGTCGGCCTGGCGTTGGAAGGCACCAAGCCTGCCGACATCATGACGAAAGACGCGTTCGAAAACGCGCTGCGCACCCTGCTGGCGGTGGGCGGCTCGACCAACGGCCTGGTCCACATTGCGGCGGTGGCGGGCCGGCTTGGCATCGACATCGACCTGGAGGCATTCGACGAGATGGGCCAGACCACGCCTGTACTGGTTGATCTCAAGCCGTCCGGCCAGCATTACATGGAGGATCTCTACCGCGCCGGCGGACTCGCGCCGATCCTGCGGGAACTGGGCGAGACGCTAAAGCTGGATTGTCTGACGGTTTCGGGCCGCACGCTGCGCGAGGACATTGCCTCTGCCGAGCCGGACTGGGGCCAGCAGGTGGTCAAGACCAGGGCCGACCCGATCTATGCGCAGGGCGGCATTGCCGTGCTCCGCGGCAATCTCGCACCCGGTGGCGCAATTATCAAGCAGTCGGCGGCGGAGATACTGCAGCACGAAGGCCGAGCCGTGGTGTTCTCCTCGCTGGAGGACATGGCCGAACGGCTCGACTCTCCGGAACTGGACGTGCAGGCGGACGACGTGCTGGTGCTGCAAAATGCCGGGCCGAAGGGCGCGCCGGGAATGCCGGAATCCGGCTATATCCCGATCCCGAAAAAGCTGGCCCAGGCAGGCGTCAAGGACATGGTCCGTATCTCCGACGCCCGCATGAGCGGCACCGCCTTCGGCTCCATCGTCTTGCACTGCACGCCGGAGGCGGCGGTGGGCGGGCCGCTCGGCCTGGTGCGAACCGGCGACCGCATCCGCCTGGACGTGGCCGGCCGCTCGCTGATGCTACTGGTGGACGACGCCGAACTGGAGAAGCGCAAGGTCGAATTCAAAGCGCCCTATCACGAGGGCCAGGAACGCGGCTACCTGAAGCTTTACCTGGACGAGGTCACCCAGGCCGACACCGGCGCGGATTTCGAATTTCTGCGGGCGGTGCGGCGGGACTGACGCCATCCACGCACATCAGGCGGTAGACGGCCCGCGCCGGTAATCCTACTCTCCCGCCTGACCCATCCGGTTCCAGAGAGGACGACCCCATGAAAATGAAAGCCGCCGTGTTGCGCCAGTTCAATGCGCCGCAGCCCTTTGCCGACTCCCGCCCGCTCTCCATCGAGGAAGTCGAACTGCTGCCGCCGCAGCACAACGAAGTGCTGGTGAAAATGGGCGGCGGCGGCATCTGCCACTCCGACCTTTCCGTCATCAACGCCGACCGGCCACGCACCACGCCGGTGGTGATGGGACATGAGGGCGCCGGCGAGATCGTCGAGTGCGGCCCGGGCATCAACGACCTGAAGCCGGGCGACCACGTGGTGTTTCAGTTCTCGCCCTCCTGCGGCCGCTGCCGCCGCTGCCTGGAAGGCCGCCCGCAGGTCTGCGAACTGGGTGCTACGACCAAGGCACAGGGCCATCTGATGGGCGGCGGCTCCCGCCTGCGCGATGCGGACGGCAACGAGTTGGCGCACCACACCGGCATTTCCTGCTTTGCCGAATACGGCGTGCTCGACCGCGGCTCCGTCGTGAAGGTCGACAACGACCTGCCGCTGCACGAGGCGGCGCTGTTCGGCTGCGCGGTCATCACCGGCGCAGGCGCGGTCATCAACACGGCGCGCATTCGCTCCGGCGACTCGGTCGCCATTGTCGGCCTGGGCGGCGTCGGCCTCAGCGGCCTGCTGGGCGCGGTGGTCGCCGGTGCTGAGAAGATCGTTGCCATCGACCTGTCGGACGACAAGCTAGGCCTCGCCCGCCAATTGGGCGCGACCCACACGGTCAATGCTACGGACCCGAACCATGTGGAGCAGGTGCGCGACATCACCGATGGCGGCGTCGATTTCGCCTTCGATCTGGCCGGCACGATCAAGGCGATGGAAACCGCCTACAACGTCACCCGCTACGGCGGCAGCGTCGTCACCGCCGGCCTTTCGCCCAGCGCGGCGAATTTCTCGTTCAACCAGAGCAATCTGGTGAGCCAGGAGAAGTCGATCCGCGGTTCCTACATGGGCAGTTGCGTGCCGGTGCGCGACATCCCGCGCTTCATCTCGCTCTACCGCCAGGGCAGGCTGCCGGTCGACCGCTTGGTGGACCGCACCATCGGCTTCGAGGAACTGAACGCCGCCTTCGACAAGCTGCAGGGCAACGCCACCGTCCGCCAGGTTCTGACCCCGCACGGCACGGCCTGATCCCGGCCTTTCCGCTGCACCCCTGGCTTCGCAGGCCGGGGGTGCAGCGCATCGCTGGACGCGTGGGCCAAAATGGCGCAATCTTCCCGCAAAGCTAATGACTGCGAGGAGACCCCGCCATGCCGACCGTGACCCCTATCAATGCCACCCTGGGCGCCGTCATCACCGATATCAAACTCGGCGATATGAGCGATGCCGAGTGGAAAGTGGTTGAGGATGCCTTCCACGAATATGCCGCTCTGGTTTTCCCGGCCCAACATCTGACCGACGAGGAACAGGTGGCCTTTGGCGAGCGCTTCGGCGAGATCGAGCAATTGCGCGGCGATGGCAAGAAATTCGCCGCCATCTCCAACAAGGCCGCCGACGGCCATATCCTGACCGCCGAGGAAAAACGCTTTCAGTCGCTGCGCGGCAACGAAGGCTGGCACACCGACAGTTCCTACATGCCGCTGGCTGCCAAGGCGTCGATCCTGGCGGCCCAGGTCGTGCCCAGCAGCCGCGGCGAGACCGAACTGGCGGACATGCGCGACGCCTATGACAACCTGGATGACGCGATGAAGGCGAAGATCGAGGGGCTGGTCGCCTATCACTCGCTCTACGCCAGCCAGGCCAAGGCCGGTTATGTGTTCAAGACGGGCGAGAGCTATGGCTTCCACAATCATGGCGCGCCGATCCGGCCGCTGGTGAAGGTGCATCCGGTCACCGGCCGCAAGTCGCTGTTCATTGGCCGCCACGCCTACCGCATTCCCGGCATGAGCGATGCGGATGCGCAAAAGCTTCTGGACGACCTATTGGAATTCGCAGTGCAACCGCCGCGCACCTACGCACACCAATGGCAGCCGGGCGATGTGATGATGTGGGACAATCGCTGCGTCCTGCACCGCGCCTGCCCGTATGACTACAGCGAGCCGCGGGTCATGCGGCACGTCCGCATTGCGGGCGACTCGGCCTCGGAAACGGCGGCAACCGCGCCGGACGAGCGTGCTGACGGCTATGAGCCGGTAGCGGCGGAATAGCCCGCACGGTACAAAGCGACGGTCCGGGGTGGCATGCCGCCCCAGGCCGCGCACCCAACATGAAGCGATCTGGCGACGGCAAACTGCACCGGCGGGTGCGTCACCAGATCAATCCACGATGCGGAAACGGCCTTATTTTCATTTATAAACAGATAATTCGGCACTTCGCATACGGCGTTATTCACATATGACGTGCGACGCCGGCGATTTTTTTGGCCCGCATTGTTGATGCGGCCCAGGTCAACCGGCTACCATCGTATTGCTACGAAGCACATGTGCTTCGAATTCGCGGGGCACATCACTAACAGGATGGATGGAGCGTAGAATGACTCTTACCAAATTTACCGCTGTAATGCCGGCATTTGCGATTGCGTTGTCAGCAGGCATGGCCGCGGCAGCACCACAATTCGATCAGAACGTCACGCCGGATGTTATTTTCGGCAGCGGCAACACCAATGGCAGCTTCACCGTAGACCGGAACAACGGCGTGGAGTTGGGGCTACGTGGCAAGCTTCGCCACAACGCCAGCGGCGCGCCTGAGAACACCTTCAACAGCAACGGCGACGGCACCTACAGCTTCAACCCCGGCGTGGCTCCGACGCAGTCAGCACCTACCGCCGAATGGAGCTTCGAGTGGTCCGTCAACAGCGATTGGGACGGCTCCACGGGCTGGAATCTCAACGATCTGGTCTATGAACTGGGGCTAGACTCCGATCCATCCCAGGCAACATCTTTCATGACGTTCGATCCGATCAATATTTTGCTCCAAGATCACGCCATCGGTGACAACACCACTGGCAACGGTGCTGGCATGGTCAACCAATTGTTCTATCCGTTGCTCATCGCCAACAACAACGTGGCGCAGAACTCCTGGAAGCCTCATTGGTACATTACCCCGTTCGACCCGACGGTCGACGGCACCTATGACTTCTATCTGTCGGCGTCGAACGAAACCGGCGAACTGGCCCGCACCGAAATGCAGATCATCGTCGGCCAGGGCGGCGCTGCGGCCGTTTCCGCGCCCGGCACCTTGGCCATGCTGGGCGCCGGCCTTGCCGGTCTCGGCTTTGTCCGGCGGAAGATGGCCAGCTAAAGGCGCATCACCCGGTTTATCTTGCACCCCCGCCGCGGTCGCCCGCGGCGGGGGTTTTCGTTTCGGAGACACCGAAGGCCGCTTTGACGTGCAGAAGCATTTGACCTGTTGGCGGGGCTCGGTGCAGCCTAAGGCTTCGCAGGGTCGAACTGCACCCGATTTACGCGGTGTCAATGCCTTCCAGGGAGAACCGATAGCCATGACCACCTCAAGCAACGCGAACACCATCACCGACAACGGCAAGCACTTTGACGCGATCGTCATCGGCGCCGGATTCGCCGGCATGTACCAGTTGCACCTGCTGCGCGAAAAGCTGGGCCTGACCGTCCGAGTGTTGGAGCAGGGCGGCGGCGTCGGCGGTACCTGGTACTGGAACCGCTATCCCGGCGCACGCTGCGATACCGAGAGCCATGCCTATTGTTTCACCTTTTCCGAGGACCTCTATCTCGGCTGGGAATGGTCGGAACGCTATCCGCAGCAGCCGGAAATCGTGCGGTACATGAACTATGCGGCGGACAAGCTGGATCTGCGCAAGGACATCGCGTTCAATACTCGCGTCACCGCCGCGGAATGGGACGAGGCGGCGAGCCTTTGGCGGGTACGGACGGCGGAAAGCGGCACCTATACCGCGGCATTCCTGATCACTGGCGTCGGCTGCCTTTCGGCAGCGAACGTGCCGAACTTCCCGGGCCGGGACAGCTTCAGAGGGCAATGGTTCCACACCGGCCACTGGCCGCACGACGGCGTTGATTTCGCCGGCAAGCGCGTCGGCCTGATCGGCACCGGCTCCACCGGCGTGCAGGCGACCCCGGTCATTGCGGCAGCGGCGGCGCACCTGACCGTGTTCCAGCGCACGCCGAACTATTCCGTACCGGCGCACAACAAGCCGCTGAAGCCGGAATTCCAGCAATGGACGAAGACTCATTTCGCGGATATTCGCGACACGATGCGCGCGACACCGGCCGGGCATCCGTTCTTCATCTCCGACCGCAAAGCGGTAGACACCCCGCCGGACGAACGCGAACGCCTGCTGGAAGAGGCGTGGCAAGTAGGCGGCATGCAGTTCCGCGCCGTGTTCGGCGACATGATGCTGGACAAGACCGCCAACCAAGTCGTCGCCGATTTCGTCACCCGCAAGATCCGTCAAGTGGTGAAGGATCCAGAAATGGCGGCGAAGCTGACCACATTCGATCACCATTATTCGACCAAGCGGCCAATCATCGACAGCCACTATTTCGAGACCTTCAACCGCGACAATGTCTCCCTGGTAGATGTGAAAGCGGCACCGATCGAAAGAATCACATCGGACGGTATTCTTCTGGCCGACGGTTCCGAACACAAGCTGGATATCATCGTCTTTGCCACCGGATATGACGGCGTAACGGGGCCGTTGCTGCGCCTGAATATCAAAGGCCGCAACGGCCTGGAACTCAACGAAGCCTGGAAGGAAGGGCCCCAAACCTATCTGGGCCTGCAAATTCCGGGTTTCCCCAACCTGTTCACCATCACCGGCCCGCAGAGCCCGTCTGTGCTCACCAACATGCCCGTCGCGATCGAACAGCACGCGGAATGGATCGCCGACTGTATCGCCTACATGCGCGAACAGGGCGCCGAACGGATCGAGCCCGAACCCAGCGCCGTCAGGCAATGGGGCGAGCATGTCCAGGAAGCCGCCAATGCCACACTGCTGGTGACGGCCAAATCCTCCTGGTATCTGGGCGCAAACGTGCCGGGCAAACCCCAGGTTTTCTTGCCCTACCCGGCCGGCATGGCGCGCTACCGCGGCATCTGCGAGGATGTCGCCGCCAAGGGCTATGAGGGCTTTGTGCTCTCCAACGGACCGGCGGTCAGCGTAACGGCATCGGCAGCCGAATAAAGAGCCGCACAGGCCCAACCGCTATTTTTCACACCCTGGACGCGCCAACGGCGAAGTCCGGGGTGCGGGTGGCCGCGTCGAAGGGCCTCCATCGCTGCGAGGACGATTGACGCCAGCGCCGGCATACGGCACACCCCGCGCCATGTTACGCATCGAAAATCTCAGTTTCGCCATCGAAGGCATCCCGCTGTTCGAGGGGGCGTCGGCGTTTATCCCCACCGGTCACAAGGTGGGCCTGATCGGCCGCAACGGCGCGGGCAAGACCACACTGTTTCGGCTGATCCGCGGCGAGTTGCAGCCGGATGGCGGCGAAATCTTTCTGCCGGCCCGCGCCCGCATCGGCGGCGTCGCGCAGGAGGTCCCGTCGAACGAGGTTTCGCTGCTGGATACCGTGCTGGCGGCGGATACGGAGCGCGCGGCTCTGTTGGCCGAAGCGGAAACAGCAACGGACCCGGACCGCATCTCCGAAATACAAACCCGGCTGGTTGATATCGACGCTTGGTCCGCGGAATCCCGCGCCGCCACCATCCTCAGCGGCATGGGCTTCAGCGAGGCGGAGCAACACATGCCATGCTCTGCCTTCTCCGGCGGCTGGAGGATGCGCGTCGCGCTGGCGGCGGTGCTGTTTTCCGCGCCCGACTATCTGCTGCTGGACGAGCCGACCAACTATCTGGATCTGGAAGGCGCGCTCTGGCTCGAAAACTACCTGATGCGGTACGAGCACACGGTCATCATCATCAGCCATGACCGGCAGTTGCTGAACCGCGCCGTTGGCGCCATCCTGCACCTGGAAAACAAGAGCCTGACCTACTACACGGGCCCTTACGATCAGTTTGCCCGGCAGCGCGCCGAACAACGGGCCGTTCAGGCGGCGCAGGCGAAAAAGCAGGAGGCGCGCCGCGCGCATCTGCAAAGCTTCGTCGACCGTTTCAAGGCCAAGGCCACGAAGGCGAAGCAGGCGCAGTCCCGCGTCAAGATGCTGGAGAAGATGGAGACCATCCGCGCGCCAGAAGACGAAGCGCGGACCAAATTCACCTTTCCGGAGCCAGAAGAACTAGCCTCGCCGATCCTCACACTGGAAGGGGTATCGGTCGGGTACGACGGCAAGCCGGTGCTGAAGAACCTGAACCTGCGCATCGACCAGGACGACCGCATCGCCCTGCTCGGCCAGAACGGCGAGGGTAAGACGACGCTGGCAAAGCTGCTGTCGGAGCGCCTGAAGCCAATGGCCGGCCGGCTTACCACAGCCCGCAAGCTGCGCGTCGGCTTCTTCGCCCAGCATCAGGTTGAGGAGCTGAACGTCAACGAGACACCGCTCCAGCACCTGATCCACGAATTGCCGAAAGAGCATGTCAGCCGTCTGCGCGCCCGCCTGGCCGGCTTCGGCCTTGGGCCGGATCAGGCCGAGACCAAAGTGGGCAGCCTTTCCGGCGGACAGAAGGCGCGACTGTCGCTGCTGCTGGCCACACTGCCAGGACCGCATCTGCTGATCCTGGACGAGCCGACCAACCACCTGGATATCGAAAGCCGCGAGGCGCTTGTGGAAGCGTTGACCGCCTATTCCGGCGCGGTCATCCTGGTCAGCCACGACATGCACCTGCTCTCCATGGCTGCAGACCGGCTCTGGCTGGTGCAGGGCGGCGCGGTTCGGCCGTTCGAGGACGATCTGGAAGCCTACCGCCAGATGCACCTGAAAGGCGCCGGTGCCAGACGGGACAAGGCCAGAGAACCGGAGGCATCACAGCCCGCCGTCAAGACCGTCCCCAATGCGCCCGCGCCCAAACGCCAAAGCCCCGAGGAAACCAAGCGGCTGCGCAAGACCGTGCGCGCATACGAAGAGCGGGTGGAGAAGCTGGGCGCGATCCGCCAGAAAATCGTCGATACCCTGGCGGACCCAGAGTTTTACGACCGCGCCACCCCGGCCCAGGCCGAGACGATGCAGAAAAAATATGCCGAGGTCGCAGAAGCTCTGGAATCGGCCGAGAGCCAATGGCTGGCGCACCTGGAAAAACTGGAAACGGCGAAAAGCGCCTGATCCGACACCCGCAGGCAGGGGCCTTACCGCCCTTTGCCCGCCTCCTCTGCACCTTCGAAGAGGATGGTCTTGCGACGCGCTGCATCGGCGGCCACGCGGGCGAAATCGGCTTCGGCCATGCGCTCGGCCGGGCCATCCACCAACGTGAAGTTGCCATAGCGATCCTCGCCCGCCACCAGCGTTACCTCCGTCGCCGGCCCAGACCGGGCCTTCATACGGGGAGAGATGTAGCGGATGGCAGCGCCGATCCGGCGGTCGCCGGTCCGGTTCGGGCCGGAGGCATGAAACAGGTGGCCGTGATGCACCGATGCCTGGCCAGTCTGCAACACGGCATCCACCGCATCCGCCTCGTTCACCTGCACGGCCAATTCCTGGCCGCGCGTCAGCAGGTTGTCGCCGGAGAAGGTGTCTGTGTGGGGCACAATTTGCTCGCGATGCGTCCCGGGGACGAAGCGCATGCAGCCGCTTTCGGTCGTCGCCGGCGAAAGCGCAACCCAGAGCGTGACCTCGTCTTCCTGGTCCAGCCCCCAGTAGGTCAGGTCCTGGTGCCAGCTCACATAATGCGGCGTGTTCGCCTCCTTGATGAACAGGCCGGAACCCCAGACCAGCACATCGGGGCCCAGTACGGCAGAGGCGGCGGCGATCATCTTCGGATGGCGCACCAACGCATCGAAACCCGGCAGCAGCCGCGCCGGATAACCCCGCAGCAGGGCAAGCTTCTGCGGGTCATTTGCCAGCGCAGCCTCGCCCGCTTCCAGATCGGCCCGCAGCGCCCCAGCCTCCGCAGGTGTCAGAATATCGAGCGGAAAGACGAAGCCATCGCGGGCATAATCAGCGGCAAGAGCGGAGGCCATATCGTTCATCGAAGGCATTCCCTGGCAGGCGACATTTGGTGACATACTCCATAGCATTGGAGCCGTCGGCACTTCTACCCCGTCAGATCGGGATAATGGTGACGCATGTTTTCCGGGTAGCTGCGGCGGAAATAGTTCCAGAGCTGCCCGCCATAGGTATCCGGATGCTTTTCGCTGGCCATATCGGCCACGCCAGCCGCCACCTCGTCCGGCTGGGCCATGAAACCAGCCTTGGCATGGCGGGGACTGGCCGCCACCGCCCGCCGGAACCTAGCGGCGAGCGGCAGTGGCCTGATCGAGGTATCGAGCGACGGCCCGTGAAAATACCCAACCGATAGGCGCGGCGCCCGCGTCACCACCCGGTGCGGCGTGGCGACAAAATAATTGCCGGTGATCGCCTGCAGCACCTCGCCCAGATTGATGACAAAGGCCTGAGGAACCGGCTCCAACGCGACCCAATCGCCATTGCCGTTCTGCACTTCCAGCCCCGGCGTCTTGCCCGGCGCCAGCACTGTCAGGAAACCGGCATCGTGGTGGGCATTGACGCCGAACTGCCCTTCCGGCGTTTCCGGATACGAGATCAGCTTGGTCAGCGACATGCGTTCGGTGCCGAACATCCGGTCGAAGTGATCCGGCTCCAACTCCAACGCCGTGGCAAACACCTGCATCAGCCGGTTGGCCAAACCGCCAAGCTCCTGAAACCAGCGGGTCATCGTTGCCCGGTAGCCCGGCAGCACGCCCTCCGGGAGCCACTGGTTCGGCCCCAGCAGGCGCAGGTAGGCAGGTTCGACGTCGATGGCCCGCGCCGGGTGCTCGCTCCAAAGATCAACCTGTTCCCGAATGTCCGGTCGGTTGTTGGTGTATTCAGCGCCCACGGGCTCCCAGCCGCGAAAATGCCGGGAATTGCGCTTGTCGATCAGGCGCTTCTGCGCCTCCGGCAAGGCAAACAGCCGCTCAGACAATGCGAAAACGTCCTCCACCAACTGCCAGTCAACGCCATGGTTGGTCACGAGCATAAAGCCGACATGATGGCAGATTTCGCGAACATTTCCGGCCAATGCTGCTTGCGCTGCAGGATCGGCCTCGTTCCACGCAGCAAGGTTCACCTGGGGGATGGTTGAAAAATTATCCGATATTTTGGTCATTTTTTCTCCAAATCTGTACCGTAATGGAAATTCATTTGTTATTCTTCCTGCTGACGATGCCATGCGCGTCCTCATGACCAGACACGAACGCGAGACTCCAGATGTTCGATCTAGACGAATTCATCGAAGACTGCCGCCGCGCCGTCAAGCAAGACCCAACCCACAAGGCCGCGCAGGAGGTGATTGCCCGCGCGGTCAGCGACCCCGAGTCGATCATCAAGGTTCTGGGCGAGCCCACCCGCGCCGGCTCGCAAACGCTCTATCATGCGCCTGACCTGACCATTTTGAACCTGGCCTGGGGTCCGCACCAGACAATCCAGCCGCACAATCACAATATGTGGGCGGTAATCGGCATGTATGGCGGGCGCGAGGACAACCTGTTCTGGCGGCGCCTGCCCGACGACGCGAATAGGCGGATCGAAGCCGCCGGAGCCAAGTCGCTATCGACCGGGGACTGTGCGCCGCTTGGCAACGACATCATCCATTCTGTTCTGAATCCGACGCTGAAGCTTTCGGCCGCCCTGCACGTCTATGGCGGCGACTTTTTCAACGCCCATCGGTCCGAATGGGACCCGGAAGAATTGACAGAGCGCGATATGGACATTCAAGCTGCCATCCGCAGCTTCGAAGATGCCAACAAACGTTTAGGGCTCTAATCACTGATGGATATTGAACCGATTGCCGGAACTCTCGGCGCACGTGTCCGCGGCGTGGACCTGTCGCGCGGCCTTTCGAACAGCGCAGCGGCAGATGTCTACTCTGCCTTCCTGGCGCACAAGGTTTTGGTGTTCGATGGACCCGAGCTCTCGCCCGAGCAGCAATTGCATGCGGCGCGCGTGTTCGGAGAGCCGGACATCTATCCCTTTATCAAAGGGTTGCCGGACCATCCAGAGATCATCGAAATCCTCAAAACCGAAAAGGATACGGTGAATTTTGGCGGCGGCTGGCACTCGGATACAGCCTATCTGCCGGAGCCGGCAAAGGGCACGCTGCTGATGGCGATGGAAACGCCGGATTTCGGCGGCGACACGCTGTTCGCCAACACAGCCGCGGCCTACGAGGCGCTGTCGGACGGGATGAAGGCCGCGCTGGACGGTTTGATTGGCGTCAACGACTCCAACTCGCTTTATGGCGGCAGCCGCGCCCAGGCAATGGCAAAGCTGGATGGAATGGCCCAGAACAACGTGGCCGATGCGGAGGTCTATGTCTCGGAGCATCCGGTGGTGCGCACGCACCCGGAAACCGGGCAGAAAGGCCTCTACGTCAACCGCGCGCACACCAAACGCTTCGCGGATATGACAGAAGATGAAAGCAAGCCGCTGATCGACTTCCTGTCCGAACACATCACCCGGCCGGAATTCACCTGCCGGGTGCGCTGGCAGCCGGGCACCGTCACGGTTTGGGACAACCGCGTGACCCAGCATTGCGCGCTGAACGACTATCAGGGCAAGCGCCGCAGGATGCGGCGGATCACGCTGAAAGGCGACCGCCCGATCTGACGGAACGATCGGTCCCGACCTTGCAGCCATCGCATTGCGCCCCGGCAAACGCGCGGGGCACAGCCCCCCCGCAGGCAAGCCGGGGCCGCAGTCCGCTCCGCAACTGTGGAGCATGGCATCCGCCTTGTTGCCCCCCTCCCTGATACCTGTCTGTCTTGGTAACGGAAAAGAAACGCGCGTGAGCCAGCGACCCAAAGACCTCAACAATTCGCTGCTTTATGCCATTGTCGGCGGAACCGTCGCCGCGGGCTTGGTGGCGGCAACAGTGTTCGGCGCGTCGGCTGCCGACTGGGCCCGGCCCGGCAGCCCCCTGCTCCAGTCCGCCGCTATCCTTGGCGGGCTCCTGTTGCTGGCATCCTTTGCGGCAGTTCTGGCCAAGCGGTTCGGCCAGCCAGGCAAGCGCGGCTTTCATGCCCATGTCGGCCTCGCGAGTTTGGGGCTTGCCTTGGTGATGGCCCATTGGAGCTTCGGCGTCTGGCGATTCCCCACGCTGCTTCTGGTTCTGCTGGCCGCCCTGGTCGTGTTGGGCGTCTGGTCGCGCAGCGCCGGCGCAAAACAGATGGCCCGAACCTTTGGCCGCAAGCACGCGGCCTTCAAGCCGCCCTCTGCCGAAACGCACGCGCGGATGCGGACGCTGATTGCGGAAAAGCGTGCCGTGCTGGCCAACCTGGACCCCGCCGCCGGCGAAGCCACCTTCTCGCTGCAGCCGCGCCATTGGCTAACCCGGCCCGGCAAAGCCGTGGCCTATCAGCGGCTATGCGATGAAGAACTGCGCCTGACCGGTGCCACCGCCATGCTTTCCTCTGGGCAACGGCACTGGCGGCTTGTCCATCGGCTCCTTGCGTGGGCTTTTGTTGCGGGCTTGGTGGGACATGTTCTGGTTGTTACCTTTTTCGCCGGCTATGTTGCCGATGGCAGGGAAATCTATTGGTGGCATATTACGGATTGGAATTTCTGAGCGGCATGGCCGCCTGAGACCGAACCATGACCGAACAGCCGCTTTTCTATAGCTTCTTCGAAAGCCCGATTGGCGCGCTGTTGCTGGCAGGCGACGAGGCGGCACTGGTCTATCTGGGCTTTCCCAACGGCAGCCGCGCGATGCGGGCCAGGGCGGAATGGGGCGTTGCGGATCACCTGTTCGGCGAGGCAAAGTCGCAACTGGCCGCGTATTTCGACGGCAAGCTCCGCGATTTCAACCTGCCCTTGCGGCCACCCGGAACCGATTTCCAGAAATGCGTATGGCAGGCGCTTCGGCAGATACCCTACGGGGAGACCCGCAGCTATGCCGACATTGCCAAGGCCATCGGCCGCCCGAAAGCCACGCGCGCCGTCGGCGCCGCGAACAATGCCAACCCCCTGCCCGTGATCGTGCCCTGTCACCGCGTCATTGGCGCGAACGGCAGCCTGACCGGCTTCGGTGGCGGCCTGGACACCAAGCGCTTCCTGCTGGACCTGGAATGGCGCACGGAACCGGGCTCCATCGGCGGGTTGTGGGCGCGCTAGCACCAATGCCGACTGCACCTTTCCCAACTTGACCGGAAGCGGCAAATGCCGTTCCGTCATGCCCGCTTCACCTGTCGCAGCCAAGACCGGAATCTGCCAATGTCCAACCGCCTCGCCCTGATGATCGACCTGGAACGCTGCACCGGCTGCAAGTCTTGCGAGGTTGCCTGCAAGACCGAGCATGGCCTGGGCCCTGGCGAGCGGCGCAACCGGGTGCTGTGGCTGCCCGGCCAGGCCGATGCGAGCCAACAGAACGGGGCGGGGCGGCCTGCGCTCGATTTCTTGACGCTCGCCTGCCAGCATTGCGACCGGCCGGCCTGCCTGCGCGCCTGCCCGGTCAATCCAAAGGCGATCATCAAGGACGCGGAAACCGGCGTCGTGCAGGTGCTGGAGGATCGCTGCGTCGGCTGCGGCGAGTGCGTCGCGGCCTGCCCCTATGGCGCCATGGGCTATGACGCGGAAGGCCACCACGCCGTCAAATGCGACCTCTGCGCCGAACGTCGGGCGGAAGGCGACGCCACTACCGCCTGCGCTAGCGTCTGCCCGACCCGCGCCATCACCTTTGGCGAGCGCGACACCTTGCTGGCGGAGGCCGAAGCGCAAGGCCGCAAGCGCCTCGACAACGATCCCTGGCTGCTGGAGCCGGCCACGATTTACCTGGACCGGCTGATCGGCGAGGCCCAGGCCTTCACGGCGGAGGACCGCACCCTGCCGGGCGTGACCGATAGCGGCCAGTTCCAGGGCGAACCTTCGGCCTATCCGTTCAAGGCGCCGCGCAAGGAGCGCACGCCGGACTCGGTCCAGCCCGGTGGCTGCAACATCTGCTTCAACGCCTGCCCGACCAAATACCATTTCCGCAATGGCAAGCTGGTGAAGATCACCGGCAACGACGACGACCCGCTCTATCAGGGCCGCGTCTGCCCCAAATCGCAGCTTTCCCTGCAACTCTACAGCAGCGAAAAGCGCCTGACCCAGCCGCTGAAGCGCGTTGGCAAGCGCGGCGAAGGCCAGTTCGTGCCGATTTCCTGGGATCAGGCGCTGGACGAAATTGCAGACAAGATCAAGGCCGTGCGCGACGAATACGGACCGGAGGCGCTGGGCATTTTCGCCGGCACCCGCACCGGAACGCTGGCGAACAAGGGCTATATCCGCCTGTTCCACCAGATGTTCGGCACGCCAAATTTCGAAACGACGGAGCCCTACTGCTCCACTGGCAAGAACATCGCCTTTCAGCTTGTGCTGGGCGCGGGCGGCAGCGGCAACAGCTACACACCGGGCGACATGGGTTCGGCCCAGCTTTACGTCTATGTCGGCGACAACCAGGCGGAAACCCGGCCGGTGCATTTCGGCATGATCAACGATTGGCGCCTGCAGAACGGCGCCCGCATGGTCGTGATCGACCCGCGCCAGACCGTGACCGCCAGCAAGGCCAACTGGCACCTGCCCATCCGCCCGGGAGCCGACTTCGCCCTGTTCCTGGCGCTGGCCTATCACATCTTCGATGCCAACCTGCAGGACCGCGATTTCTGCCGCGATTACGTGCTGGGCTGGGAGAAGTGGCGCGATTTCCTGTTCGAGAAAGGCTATTCGCCGGATTGGGCCGCGCCGATCTGCGACCTGCCTGCCGCCGCCATTCGCAAACTGGCAGAAGAAATTGCAACGGCCGACGGTTGCGTGATCTTCGGTAGCCGCGGCCTGAACCAGCACACCAACTCGGTCCAGAACAACCGGGCGATCATGTTCGTCGCCGCCATCACCGGCAATTGGGGCCGGCCGGGCGGCACCTATTTCAACATGAGCTCCGGCAATCCGGTGGAGGCAAACGCGCCGGCAGACCGCATCGTCAAGCCGAACCGACCCCGCATCCGTACCAGCCCAACCGGCTGGACCGAGGCGATGCTGACCGGCGAGCCCTATCCGCTGAAGGCGTTGATCGCCAACAACAACCCGATGGCGCTCTGGCCGGAGCAGGAGCGCACGCGCAAGGCGCTCTCCGCGCTGGACCTGCTGGTACATATCGACCTGTTCCAGAACGAGACCAGCGCCTACGCGGACTATGTGCTGCCCGTGGCGACCGGCATCGAGAAGGGCGAGATCAGCCGGGCCAGCGAGGACCGGCGCATCGTCTGGATCGACCGGATGATCGACCCGCCGGGCGAGGCCAAGCCGGACGGCTGGATCTGGATCGAGCTCGGCAAGCGGTTCGGCTTCGGTGACGTGATGCGGGAGGAATGGAAGGACAGCGCCGTCTTCTGGGACGAGGCGATGATCGGCCACCCGCAAGTGCAGGGCGTCACCCAGCAGCGCCTGCACGCCACACCGAAACGCTGGGTGCGCTTCCCCGCGCCGACGGAGGATTCAGCCGAGATCGAGACGCTCTACACCGAAGGCACCACCGCCCCCGGCGCACCGGAGGGCCACCGCTTCCCGACGCCATCCGGCAAGCTGGAATTCTGGACGGAGGTGCAGGAGGCCAAGTTCAACGCGCTCGGCCTTTCCGCCCTGCCCGAATTCTACAGCGAGCGGGAGACGCTGATTGATCTGCCCTATATCGAGTTGCTGGATGACGACAGCACGGTGGGCGTGCCGAACCCGTTCTACAACGGCGCCGTCAACGCCTCGCGCGCGCGTATCATCAGCGGCGACAATGCCTCGCCCGGCGCCGCGCTGCGTGACCAGGGCTTCACCATGGAACTGGTGAGCGGCCGCCCGCCGGCGCCGCACTTCCATTCCTGGACCCACAATTCCTGGCAGGCGCAGGAGATGTGGCCGGACCTCTACTGCCAGATCCACCCGGAAACCGCCGGCCGCCTGGGCATTCGCGATGGCGAGCGCGTGCGCATCGAAACCGGCCATGGCGAGACGGAAGCGCGGGCCTGGGTCTATGCCGGCATCCGCAAGACCGCCGTGTTCATCCCGATCGGCTGGGGCGAGAAACAGCCCTACCACCCCTGGAAGCCGGTCAACTACCTGACCGACAAGACCCAGCGCTGCCCGATCAGCGAACAGACCAATCTGAAATCGCTGTTGTGCCGAGTATCGCCGGTTTAGGGTACGGCAAGGAAAAAAAGCAGGAGGAACGCTCATGGCCACCGCTACCGGCATTCTTGCCGTGGGTTTCGACTTCGCCACGGCGCACGCCGACGAATTTCACGACTGGTACGACCTGGAACACATTCCCGAGCGTCAGTCCGTGCCCGGTTTCGGCCTTTGCGAACGCTGGATCAGCGTTGAGAACCCGGCCGAGGCGCTCGCGATCTATGACCTCGAGAGCCTGGATGTGCTGCGAAGCGACGCTTACAAGGCCGTCGCCTATGACAACCTCTCGCCCTGGTCGAAGCGGGTGACGGGGATGTGCAAGCGGCTGGTGCGTTTCGAGGGCACACAGACGGTGCCAGGCAATCTCGCCGCGCCCAAGGGGGCTGGCGGCTTTCTGCTCAACGCCATGAACTGCGCGCCGGAAGGTGAGGACGAGTTCAACAAGTGGTACGAGGAGGAGCATTTGCCGCTGCTGGCCGCCGTGCCGGGCACCATCGCCGCCCGCCGCTATGTGGCGCCGGATAACGCCGTCACCACGCACAAGTATCTCGCGATCTACCACCTGGAATCGCCTGACGTGACCAAGACCGAGGCCTGGGCCAAGGCCGTGGACACACCCTGGACGCGCAAGGTCCGCCCGCATTTCCGCGACCGGGTGCGGGTGCTGACGCAACCTTACGTGCGCGGCGGCTGATGCCTATCGGCCGTCAATAGCCAAACGATTCCCGGATAGCGCATACGCGCTTCCGGGAATCGGCGTTTCCAACTAGCGGCAGCTACTCCGACGCCACCTGCACCAGCAGCTTGCCGGTGTTCTCGCCGCGGAACAGCATGCCGAGCGCTTTCGGCGCCTGCTCCAGCCCTTCCAGCACGTGCAGGCGCTGGTGCATGCGGCCGGCCTTCAACTGCTGGCCGATCCAGGCCCGCGCCTCCGGATAGCGGGCGTTGAAGTCGAACACGATGAAGCCTTGTATCCGTGCGCGCTTGCCGATCAGCAGGCCGATATTCTTGATGCCATAAAGCTCGCTTGAGGCCGTCTGCGAGATGCGCCCGCAGATCGCCACGCGCCCCCGCTCGCGCAGGCTGCCGAGCGCCAGGTCGAGCTGCTCGCCGCCGACATTGTCGAAAAACACGTCGCAGCCGTCTGGCATCGCTGCCTTGTAGGCCTCGGCCAGACCGCCGGCCTTGTAGTCGATGACCGCATCCAGTCCCAGATCCTCGGTCAGGTAGCGGCACTTCTCCGGCCCGCCGGCGATGCCGACGACGCGGCAGCCCTGGATTTTCGCCATCTGCGCCACCATCTGGCCGACGCCGCCCGCCGCAGCCGAGACCAGCACGGTCTCGCCCGGCCTGGCCGCCCCCACGTCAAACAGGCCGAAATAGGCGGTCAGCGCGGTGGTGCCGAGCGGCCCGATCCAATCCTTCGGGCTGCCGACGGCGAGATCGAGCTTCTGGCACTCCGCCGCTTTCACGGTCGGATGTGTCTGCCAGCCGAGCCGGGCGTTCACGTAGTCGCCCGGCTGAAATGCCCGGTCTTCCGAGACCAGCACCCGGCCGACACCACCCGCGCGCATCACGCCGCCCATCGGTACCGGCGGCACATAGCCAGGATTCTCGCTCACCCAAACGCGCATGGCTGGATCGATGGAGATGTAAACGCTTTCCAGCAGCAGTTCGCCGGGGCCGGGCTGGCGCACCGGCTGGGTGTCCGCCTCGAAATGTTCCGGCCCGGCGATGCCCTCCGGCCGAGCTTTCAGGAGGAAGCGATGGTTGCTGTTTTGCATGACGTCTGCCCTGGATTCTCGGTAAGGTCCGCCAGCCTAGCCTTGAACGCCTGCGCTGCCAAAGCAAAGCCGCCGTCGGCGCCGTCAATGAAGTGGATATGCTGCCCGTCCGCCACACTGAACACCAGGCAGGTCATCAGCGAGGCATCGGCCTGATGCGTGCCATAGACCAGCCGTCCTGCCGCATGTTGTGCGGCCAGATAAGCCTCGATGGCATCGGCTTGCGCCGGCGTCACGTCCAGCACCAGGCGCAACAGGCCATCGTATTTGCGGAAGTCTGTGTTGGCCTGCATCTGCTCCAGATAGGTCGGGATGTGCACCGGGCCAACCCGCATCCGCAACGCCTTACCGATCGCGAACACAGCCGAAATCACCGTGATTTTCGCTGCCCGCAGCAGCGTGCTGCCCGCGCCCGCAGTCGCCTTCGCCTCGTCCCAAACGGTGCGCGGCGGAAAGCGGAAGCAAATGGTCTCCGGCCGCACCGGCGCCGCAGCTGGACCGTCGTCGCGGAGAATCGCCTGTATCGACGCCAGCCCCTCGCGCAGCGCGGCGGATTGGGCCTCCGAAGCCGGCGCGGTGGCGCGCAACATCACCGTCAGGGAGACGCCGTTGGCCGCCCGCAGCGGCTCCCACCGGCAGGAAAGCCCCTCCAGGTCGGGCGGCGGCGGCTCGTCTGGTATCGGCACGCGGTAGGGATCGCCCGGCGCATCGTCCTTCACCAGCCGGTCCGCCAATTCCAGGCCGCCGCCGCTGAACAGCGCAAGGGCGTTGCCAGGACTGAGCGCCAGCTTGCGGACGGCGATATCCGCCCCCTGCGCACGGATCGCGCTCATCGGCACCACCCCGACCCTCAAATCTAGGTCGAACCGCTCGCGCGCCAATCCGGCGAGGGCAACCAGCGCCGTCCGCCCCGGCGACACCGCTGACGGCGGCACCAACAGCGAGGCACCATCGCCGCCGAAGACATAGGGAATGGCGATGTCCGGTGCGGCGTTCAGCACTGCGGTGATGCCGGCCGCCCCCATCAGGTTCACATCCTTGTAGCGGCCTTCGGCGATGGCGCCGGATGAATCCACGACATCCGTATGCAACACGGTCCAATCGGCCGGCGCCGGAGCGTAGGCAGCAAAGTCCGCCACCGCAGCAAAATCCGCCGCAGCCGGCAAATCGGCGAAGAAACGGTCGTTTGGCATGGTCGGCCCCTCAAAGATCATTCCCTGCCATATATATGCAAACGACGCCCATTCGGGCGCCGTTTGACGGAAAGTTGAAGAGCCCCCTTCGGCCCTTCTGCATGTTATGCGTTACGACAGGTCGCTGAACCGCTTCAGGTGGAAGTCCACATCGCCGAAGGTGCGGTCCACCATGGTCAGGCGCTTGAAGTAGTGGCCGGCGGCGTATTCGTCGGTCATGCCGATGCCGCCATGCAACTGGATCGCTTGCTGGCCGACATAGCGGGCGGACTTGCCGATCTGCACCTTCGCCGCCGACATCGCCTTCTTGCGCTCTTTCTCGTCGTCTTCCTCGACGCGCATGGCGGCCATCATCGCCATGGATTTGGCTTCCTCGTGCGCGATGAACATGTCGACCATGCGGTGCTGCAGCACCTGGAACTTGCCAATCGGCTGGCCGAACTGCTCGCGCGTTTTGATGTATTCCAGCGTCATATCGTTCAGGTGGCTCATGGCGCCGGTCGCCTCCGCCGCGATGGCAGCGATGGCGTGGTCGATCACCTTTTCCAAGATCGGCAGGCCCTTGCCCATGGCGCCCAGCATCGCATCCTGGCCGACCTCGACATTGTCCAGCGTCACCTCGCCGGCACGCAAGCCGTCTGCAGTCGGGTAGCCGCGCACGGAAACGCCGCTCTGGCCCTTGTCGACGATGAAAAGGGAGATACCCTCGGCATCGCGCGGGCTGCCGCTGGTGCGGGCGGACACGATGATCTTGTCCGCCGCCGGCGCGCCGAACACCACGCCCTTCATGCCGTTCAGCTTGAACGAGCCGTCGCGGATCGGCTGCGCGGTGGTGGCCACATCGGCCAGGTTGTAGCGCGACTGCCGCTCGGCAAAGCCGAACGCCAGCTTCATCTTGCCCTCGGCCACGGCCGGCAGGATGGCATTTTTCTGCGCGTCCGATCCGCCATGCACCACGGCGCCGGCACCCAGCACAACGGTCGCCATGTAGGGCTCGGCCACCAAACCCTTGCCGAACTCCTCCATCAGAATCATGGTTTCGACTGCGCCGAGCCCGATACCGCCGAAATCCTCCGGCAGGGCGAGGCCGAGCCAGCCCAGTTCGGCCATTTGTTTCCAATGGTTATCGGAATAGCCGGCGTCGGTCGCAACCAATGCCCGGCGTTGTTCGAAGCTGTAATTCTGCTGCACGAATCGGGCAACGCTATCCTGCAATTGGCGTTGCTCGTCGGAAAGTTCGAAATCCATAGGGGCGTCCTCGCTAGCGGATGGCTGGTATTGCTACACTGGATTGAAAGCTACGGCGCGAGACGCCCCTTGGCAAGCGCCCCGGCGCTCACAAAAGCGCTGCGATATGGCGCGCTCGGGCGGCAGCATCCTGGATGATTTCCTCGAACAGCCGCGCCACCGGCTTGATGTCGCTCTCGTCCTTCAGCATGCCGCAAATCTGGCCGACGACGGCCTGCCGCGCGCCCTCGTAATCTGCCCCTTTCTTCCGGCCCTGGCGCACGGTACGTTCGTAGGGCTTCAATTCCTCTGCTGAGAGGCCGCGCATCCGCGCCTCCTCATACGCCCGCACCTCCGGCGTGGCGAAGGCGCGGGTGGTCTTGCCGGTCAGCGCCTTGGTGATGATAGTCCCCTCCTCGTTGGTCGCGAGGATCGCCTGTTTGTACCAGCCGGGATCCTGCGCTTCCGGCGTGCAGATCAGGCGGGTGCCGAGTTGCGCGCCGACAGCACCCAGCGACAGCGCCGCCAAAAAACCGCGGCCATCGCCGATACCGCCCGCGGCCACGACCGGAATCTTCACCGCGTCCACGACCTGCGGCACCAAAGGCATGGTAGAAATGTGCCCGACATGGCCGCCGCCTTCCGTGCCGCTGGCGACGATGGCATCCGCTCCCTCCGCCTCCACCCGCAAGGCGTGGCGCACGGTCGGCACCACAGGAATGACTTTGATCCCGTGGCTGCGCATTGCCCCCACGGCATCCGGGCCGGGATCGCCCAGCCCCGTGGTCACGACCGGGATATTCTGTTCGATGCAAATCGCAGCGCGCTTTTCTGTAAAGGCACGGCCGACCGGCGTGATATTGACGCCAAACGGCTTGTCGGTCAGCGCCCGCGTCTCCGCAATCTGGCGCAGCAGATCGGCCTCGCTCTCGCCAAATGTCGGCAAGACTCCAAGCCCGCCAGCCTCGCTGACCGCCGCCACGAGGCGCGGCTTCCCCGCCCCCTGCATGGCGCCCATCAGCAGCGGATAGCGAATGCCCAGCATGTCGCAAAGCACAGTGTGAAACATCGTCCGCGATCCTCGAAACGGTTTTGGCGCCATTCTCAAGACCATCCGCAATCAAGGCAAGGGCCGCCGTCGCACCCGCACCGGATACTTGCCGGGCATAGCACCGACATAACCGACGCTATCAGAATTCCAAAAGCCCGCACCGAAACTTGGCGGAAACCGCCCAAAATCCGCTGCTTTTTTCGGAAAGATGTTAGAATGAAACCGGTTTTTCTTTTGGAGGATGTTTAAGGATGTTGAAAGAATTCAGAGAATTCGCCCTTCGCGGCAATGTGCTGGACATGGCCGTAGGCATCATTATCGGCGCGGCCTTCACCACGATCGTCCAGTCGGCGGTCAACGATGTCATCATGCCGCCGATCGGCCTCATCCTGGGCGGGGTCGATTTTTCCGACTTGTTCATCAACCTGTCGAGCCAGCCAGCCGATTCACTTGCGGCCGCGAAAGAGGCCGGAATCCCCGTGATTGCCTACGGCGCATTCATCAATGCCATGATCAGCTTTGTGATCGTCGCCTTTGTCCTGTTCTGGATCATTCGCGCCATGAACACGCTGAAACGCAAGGAAGAAGCCGCTCCGCCGGCAGCGCCGCCCCGCGAGCAGGTGCTGCTCGAAGAAATCCGCGATCTTTTGAAGACGAAATCCTAACCCGTCTGCCCGAACAACTCACGGCCGATCAGCCAGCGGCGGATTTCCTGCGTGCCGGCGCCAATCTCATAGAGTTTGGCGTCGCGCAGCAGGCGCCCGGTGGGATAGTCGTTGATGTAGCCATTCCCGCCCAGGCATTGGATCGCCTCCAGAGCCATCCAGGTGGCTTTCTCCGCCGTGTAGAGAATGACGCCGGCAGCATCCATGCGGGTGGTGTCGCCGCGGTCGCAGGCCTTGGCCACCGCATAGGCATAGGCCTTGCAGGCATTCATGGTGGTGTACATGTCCGCCAGCTTGGCCTGCATGATCTGGAAATTCCCGATGGGTTCGCCGAACTGCTCGCGCTCATGGACGTAGGGCAGGACCACGTCCATGCAGGCCTGCATGATACCCAACGGGCCGCCGGACAGGACCAGCCGCTCGTAATCCAGCCCGCTCATCAGCACATTGACGCCGCGTCCGACCTGGCTCAGCACGTTCTCCGCCGGCACTTCGCAGTCCTGGAAAACCAGTTCCGCCGTGTTCGAGCCACGCATGCCGAGTTTGTCGAGCTTCAGGCCAGTGGAAAAACCCTTGAACCCCTTTTCGATCAGAAATGCCGTGATCCCGCGCGGGCCGGCCTGCGGGTCGGTTTTCGCGTAAACCACCAGCGTATCGGCGTCCGGGCCGTTGGTGATCCACATTTTCGAGCCATTCAGGATGTAACGGTCGCCCTTTTTCTCCGCCCGCAGCTTCATCGACACCACGTCCGAACCCGCATTCGGCTCGCTCATCGCCAGCGCGCCGACATGCTCGCCGGAAACGAGCTTTGGCAGGTAGCGCCGTTTTTGCTCCTCCGTGCCGTTGCGGTGGATCTGGTTGACGCAAAGGTTCGAGTGCGCGCCATACGAGAGGCCGACACTGGCCGAGGCCCGGCTGATTTCCTCCATCGCCACCATGTGCTCCAGATAGCCCATGGCGCTGCCGCCATAGTCCTCCGCAACGGTCACGCCCAGCAGGCCGAGGCTGCCGAGTTTCGGCCACAGGTCCATGGGAAACGCATTGTCGCGGTCGATATCGGCCGCCCGCGGCGCGATTTCCTCCGCAGCGAATGCGGCGACGGTGTCGCGCAGCATGTCGGCGGTTTCGCCAAGAGCAAAATCGAGGGCAGGCATGGCATTCGGCAGCATAAGGATCACCGCGATGTTTCATTGAATGTTGGAGGTGTGATAATTTTACACATATTGGGAAAAAATGACCACAATGCGCACAAGTCGCTCACTTTTCACCATACATCCAGGCATTTCTTACCAGAATAGGCCATTTTTGCCAGGGACAAAATTCAATATTCAGCCGACAATTTGGATATCATCCCCGGACCTCAGGGAAAATCCGTCTCCTGTATAGTTGTCGTGATATTTCCACGAAAAATTTCCCCTTACTAAACACCGGCCGGCAAGGGCGGAAACTTGTGCTAGACATTTAATCATGCAAATTAAATGAATTTAATGTTTTATTTAATTTATAGAAATGAAACTTGTCATAATTGCTAAACATATTTAACTTCCATAATATTTTATGATTTTTTACATTCCAAAATTATGTAAAATTTTCGTATAATATTGCATCAATGCCGCAAATTATTTTTTCTATACTCTTGTTGATTTTTTGACTAGGCGGTCGACTCATAAACGCGCAATCGGATGCGGATGGCGGCCAGTTTGATCATGGCGAGGTAGGTTGAGCCGAGCTTGTCGTAACGGGTTGCG
>JAWLBX010000009.1:0-150170 GCA_041687435.1 Alphaproteobacteria bacterium | reverse complement strand
AGCTGGTCACCTCACGGGCTCCCCTCCGATATTAGGTAGCTCAAAGCTAACGGAATACGCGGAACTCCCGGAAGATCATGAGTTTTACAAGCGCATCGGTCATGTAGCGTCGGAATGGGCGCACCTAGAACATGCGTTGGATAAAATTATTTGGGATATATCCGGCTTGGATGGGAAAACAGGCTCATGCATCACTGGCCAAATGGTAGGACACAGGCCTCGCATTCAAGCCATCGTGGCATTGCTAACCGTAAATGAGGCACAGGAAGATATTGTCAAATCAATAAACAAATTTGGTAATGACATTTACAAACTCGCCGATAAGCGGAATCGGTTTGTCCATGATGCGTGGTATATTGGCAGCGATAAAACTTTAGGACAATTTGTTAATTTTTCAAAAAGTAAACAATTTGGAATTATCGGAATAGACGAAAAACAATTCGATGAATTTATTGGAGAATCAAAAATTAAAAGAAATGAATTAATGGAAATTCATAGGAAAATTATTAAAATTTTAGGATTACAAACTTAATTTTTGAAATTCTTTTTCCACTTCCTTTTAGGTATATGATATCAAATGTAAATTATATACCTCTATCCGCCTAAACATTATACCGAATGTCACCTCAACACCTATTCCGGGGCTCAGGCATCGGCTCCTCCTCTACTCATAATCAACCTGCTATGCCAGATGCGTAACCAGATTGCCCTGCTGAAACACTTTGCCGCCTTTGCGCCCAGTCCTTAAGTGCAACACAATCGGCGAAAAGGTCCATTGGCGAGGAGTTCCCCCATGACCGGCAGCACGGAAACGCGGCAGGACAAGACGCATTACGAAGCCATCGTCATCGGCGCCGGCGTCGCGGGCATCTACCAGATCAAACGCCTGATCGACATGGGTATGGACGCGACCGTTCTGGAGGCGGCCGGCGGTCTGGGCGGCACATGGTACAACAACCGCTATCCGGGGGCGCGCTTCGATTCCGAAAGCTACACCTACGGCTACTCCTTCTCGCAAGCGGTGCTGGACGAGTGGCACTGGCAGGAACGCTACTCGCCGCAGCCGGAGAACCTGAAATACCTGGAATTCATCGCCGACAAGTTCGACCTCCGCCGCCACATGCAGTTCCACTGCAACGTCGATGCCGCGCATTTCGACGAGGCGGAGAACCTATGGCATTTAACCGTCAACGGCGAGCGCAAGCTCACCTGCCGCTGGCTGATCATGGGTGTGGGCCTGCTGTCGATCCCGACCATGCCGAAGCTGGAGGGCGTGGACGACTTCAAGGGCGACAGCTTCCACACCTTCCACTGGCCGCACGAAGGCTATGACCTGCGCGGCAAGCGGGTCGGCATCATCGGCACGGGTGCGACCGCGATCCAGGTGATCGGCGACATTGCGGACAAGGTCGGCTCGCTGCACGTGTTCCAGCGCCGCCCGAACTGGGCCGCACCGCTGAACAACTCGAAGATCTCAGCCGAGCAGATGGCGGAGATCCGGGCCCGCTATGACGAGATTTTCGCCACCTGTGCCCGCACCCCAGGCGGTTTCGAGCACGAGCCGGACCGGCGCGGCTTCTGGGAGGTGAGCCGGGAGGAGCGGCTGAAGCTCTGGGACCGGCTCTACGACGAGCCGGGCTTCGGCATATGGCTCGCCAATTTCCGCGAAATCTTCATGGACGAGGAGGCGAACGCGGAGCTTTCCGAATACATCGCAAGCCGCATCCGCCAGCGGGTGGAAGACCCCGTGACCGCCGAAAAGCTGATCCCGAAGGACCACGGCTTCGGCGTGCAGCGCGTGCCGCTGGAGACCAACTATTACGAGGCCTACAACCGCGACAACGTCCATCTGGTCGACCTGAACGAGACGCCGCTGGTGCGGGTGACGGAGAACGGCCTGCAGACCACGGAGCGGGAATACGCGTTCGACCTGATTATCTACGCGACCGGCTTCGATGCGATCACGGGCGCCTACGACCGGATCGACATTCGCGGTGCCAACGGCGCCGTGCTGCGCGAGAAGTGGAAGGATCGCATCACCACCTATCTCGGCATGTTCATCGAGGGCTTCCCGAACCTGATCATGCCGAACGGCCCGCAAAGCGGCTCCGCCTCCACCAACTATCCGCGCGGTATCGAGATCGGCGTGGACTGGGTGTCGAACTTCCTCGAATACGCCCGCGCGCAGGGCCACACCCGGGTCGAGCCGACGGCGGAAGCGGCCGAGCGCTGGACCCAGCATGTCGAGAAAATGTACTCCGTCATGCTGATGCGGAAGGCGAAAAGCTGGTTCACCGGCTACAACTCCAACGTGGAGGGGCATGAGGCCGGCACGATCCGCTATCTGGTCTACAATGGCGGCACGCCCAAATACGTGTCCATCGTCAACCAAGTGGTGACGGACGGCTATGCCGGGTTGGTGTTCGACGGCCGCGAACCGCCGGGCGAGCGCGCGGCGGACTACGGCCGGCGGGCGGCGGAGTAGGCGCCCAACCGCTCGACACCCCGCAGCCTGGGCGTTACGGTCCTTCGACCAAAGTTTGACGGAGGACAGTCCCATGGCGGCACAGCAAGCTACGGTTCCGGCAGAAACCCGAACCATTCCGGTCTACGAGGCCCTGGCGCACGACCTGAAGGCCATGGGCGTCGATACCGTGTTCGGGCTGATGAGCGACGACACCGCCCATTTCGGCGTGACGCTGGATGCCATCGGCATCAAGTTCGTCGGCGCCCGGCACGAAAACATCGCCCTCGTCATGGCTGACGCCTGGGCGCAGGCGACCGGGCGGCTGGCGTGCGCCTGCATCGGCCGCGGCCCTGCGCTGGCAAACGGCCTGCATGGCGCCACTTTCGCCAGCCGCACCGGCAACGGCACGCTGATCATCTATGGAGAGGCGCCGCAAGTGCCGGCCCGCGCCAACGGTCCAGGCCCGGATTACAAGGCGCTGGATCAGGCGGGCGTGCTGAAGGCCGCGGGCATCCGCTCGTTCCTGCCCGCAACCGGCGCCTCAGCCCGCAGAATGCTGGTGGAAGCGGCAGAGGCCGCGGCGGAGGGACAGGCCGTCGCCTATCTGATGCCGGTCAACGTGCAGCTGGAGCCGGTCGGGATTCCGGCCGGCGAGCCAACGCTGCCGCCACTGTTCGCCAAGCCGCTGCCGCCGCGCAGTGTCCAGCCGGCAGCGGAAACCAGCATCGCCGCAGCGGCGGCCATACTGGCCGGAGCCAAGAAACCCCTGATCATGGGCGGCTATGGCGCTCACAAATCCGGCGCGCGCGATGCGCTGATCGCACTGGCCGAGAAAACCGGCGCGCTGCTCGCCACATCGGCCCGTGGCAAGGATCTGTTCCGCGGCCATCCGCTAAACCTCGGTATTATCGGCTCGTTCTCGCACTCGCTCGCCCGGCGCATGGCGGCGGAGGCGGATTGTGTGCTGGTGTTCGGCGCCGGCCTCAACATCCTGACCATGAGTTTCGGAGAGTCTCTGCCACACGTGCCGCTGATCCATGTCGACACCGTGCGTGCCCATATCAGCCGATGGACACCGGCCGATGTCTCGGTCGTCGGCGACGCGAGGCTGGTGGCGGAACAGCTTCTGGCCACCGTGCCGGAGCGGGGAGCAGACGCAAAGCCGTTCCATTCGGGGGAAACCCGCTCAACGCTGGAAGGCTTCGACATCGCCCGGGATTTCGAGCCGCAGAGCACCGCCCGAACGCTGGACCCGCGCTCCGTCGCCGTAGCGCTGAACCGGATGCTGCCGGCGGAGCGCAACATGGCCTATGACGGCGGCAACTTCCTGGGCGTCGTACCCTATTTTGCCGTGCCGGGACCAGGCCATTTCAAGATGGTCAGCGACTTTGCCTCCATCGGCCTGGGCTTCGGCGCGGCGCTGGGCTGCGCCAAGGCACGGCCCGACATCCCAACCGTTCTGGTGATCGGCGACGGCGGCTTCGCCATGACCATGGGCGAGCTGGAAACCGTGGTGCGCGAGGATCTGCCGCTGGTTGTCGTGCTGATGAACGACTGTGCCTATGGCGCGGAGGTGCACTTCCTGCGCCTGCGCCAACTGCCGGCCCAGAAAGCGTTCTTCCCGGATGTGGACTACGCGCCGGTCGCCGAGGCATTCGGCTACGACGCCCACACCATCCGCACCATGGAAGAGTTGGAGGCGCTGGCGCCATTGCTGGCCGATCCGCAGGGCCCGATCTTCCTCGACTGCAAGATCAACGCCGACGTCGCCGCGCCCTTCATGAGCGAAGTCGCGGCGTTTGACGCCAAGGTGTTCGGCTAGGGCGGGGAGAACGCCAGCGTGCCCACCCGCAAGCCGCGCCATGCCACCGGCATTGGCGCCTCCGTCCCCCGTGCCGAGGACCGGCGGCTGGTCACCGGCCAGGGCCGCTACACCAGCGACTTCGCGCCGGCGGGCGTGTGTTACGCCGCCATGGTCCGCTCGCCGCACGCCCATGCCCGCATCCGCGGCGTGGATATGGCAACGGCACTGGCTCTGCCTGGCGTGCTGGCGGTGCTGAGCGGGGCGGATGCCGTTGCGGATGGGCTGCAGCCGATCCCGCACAACCCGGAATGGCAGGGCGTGCCGGATGCGGTGCTGCGCCTGCCGGAAGGGTTCGAGGTGTTCGTCGCCCCGCAACCGCCCCTGCCCGCCGACACCGTCCGCCATGTGGGCGAGGCGGTGGCGATAGTGGTGGCGGAGACGGAAGCGCAGGCGCTGGATGCGGCGGAGCATGTCGCGGTCGACTACGAGCCGCTCGCCGCCGTGACCGATGCGCTGGCGGCGATGCGGGAGGGCGCGCCGCTGGTCTGGCCCGAGTGCGCCGGCAATCTGGCGCTCACCTGCGAGGTCGGCGATGCGGCGGCAACCGAGCGGGCCTTTGCCGCGGCGGCGCACACGGTCCGCTTCCAAACCCAGATCAACCGCATTACCGGCGTGCCGATGGAGCCACGGGCCGCACTCGGCAAGTACGATGCCGCGAGCGGCCGCTACACGCTGCGCACCTCCTCCGGCCGCGGCGTGGTGCAGACGCGGGAGCGGCTCGCGATCACGCTCGGCGTGCCGGCGGAGCAATGCCGGGTGGTGTTCGGCGACATGGGCGGCAATTTCGGCACGCGCAACGCGTTCTCCCCCGAGTACACGCTGGTGCCCTGGGCGGCGCGCCGTGTCGGCCGGCCGGTGAAATGGACCGCCAGCCGCCGGGAATGCTTCACCAGCGACTGGCAGGGCCGCGACCTGGCGGTGACGGCGGAACTGGCGCTGGACAAGCAAGGCAATTTCCTGGGCCTGCGCGGCGTCAACACGTCGAACCTGGGCGCGCACTGCCTCTATTTCTGGCCGCTGCGCAAGGGCCTCTCGATGATGCAGGGGATCTACCGCATCCCTGCCGTGCATTTCGCCGGCCACGCGGTCTACACCCACACCGCCCCCACGGCCGTCTACCGCAGCGCCGGCCGGCCGGAGGCGATCTTCGTGACCGAGCGGCTGATCGACCTGGCGGCGGCCGAATGCGGCTTCGACCGGCTGGAGTTGCGCCGCCGCAACCTGATCCCGGCCGACGCGATGCCGTTCACCACAGCGGTCGGCGTCACCTACGACAGCGGCGACTATGCCGCCGGCATGGACGAGGTGCTGCGGGCCGCAGATTGGGACGGGTTCGAACGCCGCAAGGCCGAGTCGGCCCGGCGCGGCCTCTGCCGCGGCATCGCGCTTGCGAACTATATCGAGGTCACCAGCGGCATTCCGCGCGAGCGGGCCGAACTGCGGGTCACGGACGACGGCTCGGTCGAGCTTGTCGTCGGCACCACCAGCAGTGGCCAGGGGCACGAAACCAGCTTCCCGCAACTGGTCTGCGAGTGGCTGGGCGTGCCGTTCGAGGCCGTCCGCTATGTGGTGAACGATACCGACCGGGTGGTGGCGGGCGGCGGCTCGCATTCCGGGCGTTCCATGCGCCTGGCCAGCATCGCCATCGGCGATGCCGTGCAGGATCTGGTCGCGAAGGGCAAGGCCATTGCGGAGCACGCGCTGGGCGTGCCGGCGAATGGGCTGACCTACAAGGACGGGATCTTCGAAGCACCGGACGGTCAGAGCCTCGACCTATGGAGCGCGGCGGAGGCGGCGGCCACCCTGAACAGCCTGCCGGAAGACCTGCGCGGGCCTTTGGAGGGCGTCGGCGACATCGTCAACCGGGCGGGCGGCTATCCCTATGGCAGCCATGTCTGCGAGGTGGAGGTCGATCCGGACACCGGCCACGTGCAAATCGTCGGCTGGACCGGCGTTGATGACGTCGGCCTCGCCATCAACCCGATGATCCTGCACGGCCAGGCCCACGGCGCGGTCGCCCAGGGCATCGGTCAGGCCCTGCTGGAGGCCTGCCGCTACGAGCCGAACAGCGGACAGCTCGTCACCGGCTCGTTCATGGACTATGCCTTGCCGCGGGCGGATACGGTGCCGAACATCGAAACGGTGCTGAGCGAAGTTCCGGCAAGTTCCCACCCGCACGGCATCCGCCCGGGCGGCGAGGGCGGCACGACACCGGCGCTTGCCGCCGTGGTCAACGCCATCACCCACGCGCTCACGGATTATGGCGTCCGCCATGTGGAGATGCCGGCAACACCGGAGACGGTATGGCAGGCAATCCAGGCAGCCGCCGGGCAGACCACCTAAAGCCTGATCGCCCGCAGCCTCAGCGCGTTGCTGATGACAGAGACAGAGGACAGGCTCATCGCCACCGCCGCAATCATCGGCGAGAGCAGCAGGCCGAACACGGGATATAGCACGCCCGCCGCCACCGGCACGCCGGCGGCGTTGTAGATAAAGGCGAAGAACAGGTTCTGGCGGATATTGCGCATCGTCGCGCGGGCCAGATGCCTGGCGCGGACAATGCCGTTCAAATCGCCCTTCACCAGCGTGATGCCGGCGCTTTCCACTGCCACGTCGGCGCCGCTGCCCATGGCGATGCCGACATCGGCGGCTGCCAGCGCCGGGGCATCGTTCACACCGTCGCCAGCCATGGCGACCTTCAGGCCCTGGCCGTGCAGTTCCTCCACCAGCGCACGCTTGTCTTCCGGGCTGACATCGGCCCGCACCTCGTCAATGCCGAGCTGACCGGCAATCGCGTCTGCCGTGCGCCGGCTGTCGCCGGTGGCCATGACGATGCGCAGGCCGTCTTCGTGCAATGCCTTGATGGCGCCCGGCGTGGTTTCCTTGATGCGGTCGGCAACGGCGACAATGCCGGCCACCCGGCCATCGATGGCGACAAACATGGCGGTCTTGCCCTCGCCCTGGAGCCGCTCGGCCTCGTTCTGCCACCACTCGCCGAGGCCGCCACGGTCCGCCATCATCGCCGCATTGCCCAGCGCGACCCGGCTGCCCGCAACCCGGCCCTCCACGCCCTTTCCGACAATCGCTTCGAAATGCTCCGCCTCCAGATTCTCCACGCCACGCTCCTTTGCGCCGGCGACAATCGCCTCCGCCAACGGATGTTCGGAGCCTCGTTCCAACGCAGCGGCAAGCGCTAGCAGCCGCCCCTCATCCAGGCCCTCGCCAGCCACGATATCGGTCAGGGAGGGCTTGCCTTCGGTCAGCGTGCCGGTCTTGTCCACCACCAGCACATCGACCTTGGCAAAACGCTCCAGCGCCTCGGCATCGCGGATCAGCACGCCGGCGCCCGCGCCGCGGCCGGTCGCGACCATGATCGACATCGGCGTGGCCAGTCCCAGGGCGCAGGGGCAGGCGATGATCAGCACACTCACCGCCGCCACCAGGGCGTAGGAGAGCGACGGCGCCGGCCCGGCCATCAGCCAGACGACGAAGGCAATCACGGCGACCGCCACCACCGCCGGCACGAACAGCCCGGCTACCCGGTCCGCCACCGCCTGGATCGGCGCGCGGCTGCGCTGGGCGTTGGCGACCATGGTGACGATGCGGGCCAGCATGGTTTCGGAGCCCACCTTTTCCGCCCGCATCACGAAGGAGCCGGACTTGTTGAGCGTGCCGCCGGTCACCGCCTCTCCCTCGGTCTTTTCCACCGGAATCGGCTCGCCAGTGAGCATGCTCTCGTCGACGGAGGAATGCCCCTCCAGCACCACCCCGTCGAGCGGCACGCTCTCACCCGGCCTGACCCGCAGGCGGTCGCCGACGCTGATTTCTTCGACCGGAACGTCCTCTTCCTCGCCATTGTCGCCCAGCCGCCGCGCGGTCTTGGGCGCGAGGTTGAGCAGGGCGCGGATGGCATCGCCGGTGCGCTCGCGCGCGCTCAATTCCATGATCTGGCCGATCAGGACCAGGATGAGGATGACCGCTGCCGCCTCGAAATAGACCGGCGGCGCGCCATGGTCGCCGCGCACGCTCTGGGGCAGGATACCGGGCGCCAGCAGGCTGACCAGGCTGAACAGATAGGCCGCGCCGGTGCCGAGCGCGATCAGTGTCCACATGTTTGGGCTGCGGTTACGGACAGAGGCCCATCCGCGCTTGAAGAACGGTGCGCCAACCCAGAGAACCACTGGGGAGGCCAGCAGGAATTGCAGCCAAACATGCAGCCCGGGCCCGAGCCAGTCCGCAAATGGAATGCCGACATGGCTGCCCATTTCCAGCACGAACACCGCCAGCGCCAAGGGCGCGCCGATCCAGAGACGGCGGCGAAAATCGACCAGTTCGGGGTTCGGCCCAGCGTCGGCACTCGGCGTCATCGGCTCCAGTGCCATGCCGCAGATGGGGCAGTCGCCCGGCTCATCGCGCACGATTTCCGGGTCCATCGGGCAGGTGTAGCGCGTGCCTTCCGGCATCGGCTCCGGCTCCGCACGCTCACCGAGCCAGCGCTCCGGCTCCTCCTCGAACCGCGCCTGGCAGCGAGACGAGCAGAAATAGAAGCGCTCGCCCTTGTGCTTCGCCATGTGCGCGGCGGTGGCGCGGAACACGGCCATGCCGCAGACCGGGTCGGTCGCCTCGGTGTAGTCGCCAGGCGCGGCCACAAATTTGTCGTGGCAGTGCTGCGAACAGAAATGAAAGCGGTGGCCATCATGCTCGGCGGATGGCTTGCCGGCCTCCGGATCGACGGTCATGCCACAGACCGGATCGCGAATGATCGTTTCGGTATGGGGGTGCGAGCAGGCCACGGCGGTTTCCCTGATTGCGGAGAGGGTAATGACCATATCAGGACCTTCCGAGACGCCGGGTCAAGCGGTGGCTAGCCGATAACGACGCTTTGCCGTGCTCTGGCAGGCCTAAGTCCGGGCAGCCATCCGTAACAAACAGCTTTGCGTAGGCCGCATCTGGCAAGCCTCCGTCAGCGGGTTAAGAGTGGCCGCACATTCCGATGCCGGAGCTACACCGATGGCAGAGACCATGCCGCCCCGCCTTGCCCTCTTGCTGGAGGCGCCGCCCGCGCGCGTACTTTGGCGGCTGGCGACGCCAAACGTACTGACCGCCGTGCTGATGACTGCAGTCACCGTCGCGGATGCTTGGTTCGTCGGTCAGCTGGGCATCGCCGCGCTGGCCAGCCTCGCCCTGGTCTTTCCGTTTCAAACACTGATGCAGATGATGGCCGGCGGCGCCATCGGCGGCGGTATCGCGTCCGCCGTCGCGCGGGCGCTGGGAGCCGGCGACCAGGCCCGCGCCAACGCCATCGCCTGGCACGCGGTCGTCATCGGCCTGACCATGACCGCGCTCTTCACCGCGGTGCTGGGCGTGTTCGCGCGCCCCGTGTTCGAGTTGTTCGGTACCAGCGGCGCAGTGCTGGACGGCGCTATCGCCTATGCGCAGATCGCCTTCGGCGGCGCTGCCTCCATGTGGCTGATGCAGGTGTTCTTTGCGGTGCTGCGCGGCAGCGGCGACACCGTCACGCCGGCCCGCACCGTGATAGCCGCGAGCCTGGTGCAGGTCGGCCTCTCCGGCGCGCTGACGCTCGGCTGGGGGCCGTTCCCCGCGCTCGGCATCGTCGGGCCGGCGGTCGCAATGGTGATCGCGCTGGGCGGAGCCGCGGCCTATCTCGGCTGGCACCTGCTGCGTGCGGCCGGCACGAACCGGGCGGTGCGGATCGTGCCCCAGCCGCTCACCTGGGCGCCGACACGGGCCATCCTGCAGGTGGGCGCGCTCGGCCTGCTGAACAGCCTGACCATCGTGCTGACCGTCGTCATCGTCACCCTGCTGGTGGCGGAATACGGCACGGCGGCGCTGGCCGGTTACGGCCTCGGCAGCCGGCTGGAACTGATGCTGGTGCCGCTCGCCTTCGGCGTCGGCGGCGCACTGACCGGCGCGGTCGGCGCCAATGTGGGTGCCGGCCGCTATCCCCGCGCCCGCCGCCTCGCCTGGACCGGTGCGGCGGTGACCTTCGTTGCGACCGGCGCCATCGGGCTGACGGCGGCACTCCGGCCGGAATGGTGGCTGCACCAATTCACCGCGGATCCGGCCGCCTTCGCCATGGGCAGCCTGTATCTGATGATCGCCGGGCCGTTCTATGGCCTGTTCGGCGGCGGCCAGACGCTCTATTTTGCCAGCCAGGGCACCGGCCGGATGCTGTTGCCGGTCGCGGTAGGCTTCATCCGCCTGTCGATTGCCGCCGGCGGCGGACTGCTAGTGATCGCGTTCGGCGGCAGCGTCGGCCTGCTGTTCGCCTGCGTCGGCGCAGGCCTTGCCACCGTCGGCATCGGCCTGGCCGCCTGCCTGTTCGGCCCTGGGTGGCGGCCGCGCTGAGGGCTTCAGACGTTTGCAGCCGGGGAAAGACGATGCGCCAGCGCTTCCAGCGCCTTGCGATCGTGCAGATAGAGGCTGCGGCCCTTGCGGCGAATCTGGTTGCTGTCCTGCAACTGCGTGAACACCCGCGCCACCGTCTCCCGCGTGGTGGAGGCGCGAGCTGCGATTTCCCGTTGTGCCGGACAGGGGTAGATCATCCAGGAGCCGGGCGTGATCGGATCCGGTTTTGCCAGCCGGCACAACTCCATGATAACCCGTTGCATCGCGCCCAGCGTTGCCAGGTCCATGATGCGCTCGTCACAGGACCGGACAATGGTGGCCAGCCTGCGCATGACAGCCATCGAGAGGTCCGGATGCGACTGCAGCAACTCGATAAACGCATGCGGCGCCAGGGCGGCCAGCTGGCAGTTCTCGTTCGCCAGGACCGTCGCAGACCGCGGTGCGCCATCGATTGCCGCCAGTTCGCCGAAATACTGGCCTGCTCCGACATTGGCATAGGCGACCGGCTTGCCGGAGAGGGCGAAGTTGACGATGCGGACCGAGCCGCTGACAACGAAGTACACGTCACGATCTTCGGACGCGCTTTCGACAACGATCTGATCCTTGCGGAAGGTCCGCCAGATGCACCGTTTTGCCAGACGCTGGCGCTCATCCGGCGCCAGGCCGGCGAGCAGGCTGATTGCTGCCAGTTGATCCATCCCGATCCCCTCTTATGCTGAATGGGGTATGACTACCCTAGCGCGGTCTGCAATGGTTATGAACCGTTTCACGCCGGGGTCGAAAGAAACTCTGTGAGGCAGACCGGCACCATGGCATTGCAGGCGACGCGACAAAGACCCCTGCGGGCGACTCTGGCGGGAGCAGTGGCCATTGCCGCCGCCTGGGCAGGCCAACCACTGGCAGCGCCGCCGCTGGGTATCCAGGGATCGGACGACCGAACGGCCGTAGAGATCGATGCCTACCCATGGAGCAGTGTCGGCCGGCTGAACAACTCGGGCCGCGGTTTTTGTACTGCAGTGCTGATCGCGCCGAACCGGGTGCTTACCGCCGCGCACTGCCTGCGCAGCCATGTTCCGGGCCGGGCGTGGGCCCCGCCCTCCGGTGTGCATTTCCTGGCAGGCTATCGGCGCGGCGCCTATGTGGCTCACAGCCGGGCAACGGCGATCGCCCTGGCACCGGCGGCACCTGGCACGGCGCCGACCGGTTCGGATTTCGCAATCGTCACCCTGGCCCACCCGCTGGATTCCAGGGTCCGGCCGCTGCCCGTCGAATCGTTCGATCAAGCACGGTGGCATGCGGACCGGAAAGCCGGCATTCATTATGCACAGGCCGGCTACAGCGGCGACCGCGCCCACGTTCTGACCCAGAACAAAAACTGCAGCATCACGGGCTTTCGGCAGAACGGTGCAGCGTTTGCCCATACCTGCGACGCCACCCATGGCGACAGTGGCTCGCCGATCCTGGTGCGGCGCGGCCAAACCTATGCGGTTGTCGGGCTGCATATCGCGTCCAGCCGCAGCGGCGGCAACGGCGTCGCCATTGCCGGCCGATCCATCAGGGCCGTGTTGGATCAGCTCGCCGATCCCCTGCAAAAGCCCTACAGGCGATAGCGGCCAGGGCCTGCGGCCGTTATAATCGGCCGATCAATCACGGAAAAACGCCCAACTGGCGGAGGAACAGCGCCCATGAACCTCGCAGCGCTTTTGCATCGCGCCGCGCGCACACGGTCGGAGAACCCGGCGCTCTACACCGGCACCGCACTGCATCTGACCTACGCAGAAATGGGCGAGCGGGTGGCGCGGCTCGCGGGTTGGATGCGGACCGGGGCCGGTCTCAAGCCAGGCGACCGGGTCGCCTTCGCCATGAGCAATTGCGCCGAGTTCGAAGAAATCCTCTGGGCCTCCTGGCACGCCGGGCTGATCGCGGTGCCGGTCAACGCCAAACTCCATGTGAGCGACTTCGCCTACATTCTCGAAAACAGCGGCGCCCGCGCCGCGTTCGCAACGCCGGACCTGGCCGCCGATCTGGCCAACGTGGTGGCGAAGCTCGATCGTTGCGAGCGGCTGGTGGTAACGGGTTCGCAGGAATACCGAGCCGCGACCGAGACCGCGCCGATCCCGATGGAGCCGCGCGACTCCGCCGATATCGCCTGGTTGTTCTATACCAGCGGCACCACGGGCCGGCCCAAGGGCGCGATGCTGAGCCATCGCAGCCTGATGGCCTGTCTCTGCGGCTATATCGGTGACGTAGACCCGGTCGCGGAGGGCGATCACTGGCTGCACGCCGCGCCGATGAGCCATGGCGGCGGCCTTTATGGCCTGCCTTTTGTCGCCGCGTGCGCGGCCCAGGTTGTGCCGGCCAGCGGCAAGTTCGACCCACAGGAGATCATGGACCTGCTGCGGCGCTTCCCCCGCGTTTCGTTTTTCGCGGCCCCCACCATGGTCAAGCGCCTGATCGAACATCCGGCGGTGAAGCAGGGCGACACGTCGAACCTGCGCACCGTGGTTTACGGCGGCGGGCCGATGTATCTGGCGGATGCGGAGGCCGCCTACAGGCTGCTGGGGCCGAAGCTGGCGCAAATCTACGGCCAGGGCGAAAGCCCGATGACCATCACCGTGGTCGGCCGGGCGGAGTTGCAGGACGCGGGTCACCCGCGCTTCGAGGCCCGCCTCGCCTCCACCGGCCGCGCCTTCGCGAATGTGGAGGTGATGGTGGCCGACGCAGACGACAATCCGCTGCCGCCGGGCGAGTCCGGCGAGGTCTGCGTGCGCGGCGATGTGGTCATGTCCGGCTATTGGGCCAATCCGGAGGCGACGGCGGAAACGTTGCGCAACGGCTGGCTGCATACTGGCGATGTCGGCGTGTTCGACGAATACGGCTATCTCTCACTCAAAGACCGCTCCAAGGACATGATCATTTCCGGCGGCACCAACATCTACCCGCGCGAGGTGGAGGAAGTGCTGCTCCAACACCCCGCGGTTCTGGAGGTCTCCGTCGTTGGCGAGCCGGACCCGGAATGGGGCGAGAACGTCGTCGCATTCGTCGTCGCCCGAGACGGATCCGGCCTGAATACGGACGCACTGGACCGCTATTGCATCGACACCATGGCCCGCTTCAAACGGCCCAAGACCTACCACTTCGTCGAAAGCCTGCCGAAAAACAACTATGGCAAGGTGCTGAAAACCGAGTTGCGCACCCTTCTGGAAACCGAAGAATCGGGTTAGGCACACGGGCGCTGGTCCCGGACAGCGCACTGCGGCGGCTGTCGCCAGCTACTCGTCCCAGACCTTCTCGGTCAACGGCAGGCCCTGGATCACCTCCAACCCCAGCGGGTCGTCCGGCTGGATGCCGGCCCGCTCCAGCAGGCTCTGCACCTGACGCACGTGCTGGGTGGAATGCCAGACCGTACGCTCAAACATCTCATGCAGGGTGGTGGTGCCGAAATAAGCCGCGAACGGCTGTGCGTAGTCCAGCCTCTGCCCGCTATCCCGCCACCAGGCCGAGAAACGGCCGTGCAGCGCCTCACCGAAATCGGCGATCTGGGCGGAGGTAACCATATCCGCCGGCGGCGCAGCCACCAGCCCCTCATACAGCAGCGGCCGCCCCTCCGCGAGGGCGTCCAGAAATTCCGCCGGGATCTGGAACATATGATGCATCAGCACCCGCCAGGAGCGCGGGCGGTTGGGCAGCATGTTCGCCAACGCGCTGTCCGGCATCTGCCGGGTACTGCGCAACGCGGCGGACAGCACCCGGTCATAACGCGCGGCCAACTGGGCGGGCGACAGCGCCGGGCCGGTTTCCTCCTTCAGATCGAGGAAGGCGACCACGTCCTTGATCACCTGGGCAAAAACGAACTTCCCGCCCCGCGCGACGACCGGAACCGAGCGCGCACCGAGCGCACGCAGCTTTTCCAGGCCGCCATCTTCCAACACATTCACTGATTCGAATGCGATCCCACGGATCGCCAAAAATTCCTTCACACGAAGGCAGGAGGTTCAATGCGGCTGCCAGAACACCTGGATTGTATCGTTCATGTCGAACTCCATCATTGGGTGGCGCGATACTACGCTCGCTCGCACAGGATCACAATTCCCTTTACATTGCCGGGATAAGTGCGCTGAAACGGCGCCAGTAACCGCAAGTCAAGCGAGGAAGCCCATGCGCGAAGCTGTGATTGTCTCCACTGCGCGAACCCCGATCGGCAAGGCCTACCGGGGCGCTTTCAACAACCTCGACGCCCCGACAATGGGCGGATACGCGATCAAAGCTGCCGTCGAGCGTGCGGGCCTCAACCCGGCCGAGATTGATGACTGCATCATGGGCGCTGCCCTGCAACAGGGCTCGACCGGCTTCAATATCGGCCGGCAGGCGGCGCTGGCCGGCGGCCTGCCCACCAGCGTTTCCGGCATGAGCGTCGACCGCCAGTGCTCCAGCGGCATGATGGCGATTGCGACGGCGGCCAAGCAGATCGTGGACGACCATATGGGCCCGATCGTCGCCGGCGGCCTGGAACAGATCAGCTTGGTGCAGAACGACCACGCCAACAAGTTCCGCACCATCGACCCGCGTCTGCTGGAAATGCACCCGCACCTGCACATGCCGATGATCGACACGGCGGAAAACGTCGCCAAACGCTATGGCGTCAGCCGCGAGGACCAGGATGCCTATGGCCTGCAATCGCAGATGCGGACGGCGGCGGCGCAGCAGGCCGGCCGGTTCGATGACGAGATCATCCCCATCGCTGCCGACAAAATCGTGATCAACAAGGAAACCGGCGAGCAGTCGATTCAAAGCGTGACCCTGGAACGGGACGAGGGCAACCGCCCAGAAACGAATCTGGAGGGCCTGTCCAGCCTGAAGCCGGTGCGGGACGGCGGCTTCATCACCGCCGGCAACGCCTCCCAGCTATCCGATGGCGCGAGCGCGGCCGTGGTGATGGAAGCGTCGGAAGCATCGCGCCGCGGTCTCTCACCGCTTGGCATCTACCGCGGCATGGCCGTTGCCGGCTGCGAGCCGGACGAGATGGGAATCGGCCCGGTGTTTGCCGTTCCCAAGCTGCTGGAACGCCACGGCCTGAAAATCGACGATATCGACCTGTGGGAACTGAACGAAGCCTTCGCCGTGCAGGTGCTGTATTGTCGCGACCGGCTCGGCATCGACAATGACAAGCTCAACGTCAATGGCGGCGCCATTTCGATCGGCCATCCCTACGGCATGTCCGGGGCCCGCATGGTGGGCCATGCCCTGATCGAAGGCAAACGGCGCGGCGCCAAGCATGTTGTGGTGACCATGTGCATTGGCGGCGGCATGGGCGCTGCCGGCCTGTTCGAAGTTGCCTGACAGCGAATATTTTAACGGGGCGGTGTCTTGCGAAAGATATCGCCCCAGCCATTCGTTAATTCTTTCGCAACGGCCTGCATCAAACGGCTTTCCGAAGCGTAAGGAGCCATGTATCAGGCTCTTCTTCTTCCAGCGAAACAACTTCTTGGCCAATTTCTTTTAACGACCGCGGTACATTTTCCAACGGCTCGCCACCACGCAAACGAATCTGCGCTGTTTCACCAATTCGCATGCGCTCGACCAATAACTTGGTCTTGACGAATGTCATCGGGCATATCTTATCGGTTATGTCGAGAAAATAGTCAGCCATGCTTTATGTCCTACTGTTTCATTTTTTTCACTGTTCATACCCGATAGATTATTGCAATCCATTGAACCCTTGACTATGTAAACATCCGTATCCCAATTCACCCAACCAGAAAAGGCGGAGTAAGCCGTTCATGTCTGAAACCGACAAGCAGTCGATGAAGGAACTTCTAGAGTACACGACAGAAATCGTCGCTGCACATGTCTCCAACAACACGGTGCCTGTTGCCGATCTGTCGGACCTGATTCATCAGGTTTACCGTACCTTGGCCTCTGTTGAAAGCGCGGCCACCACCGCGCAGGAGCGGCCGGAACCGGCCGTGCCGATCAAGAAGTCCGTGACCAATGATTATATTGTGTGCCTGGAAGACGGCAAGAAGCTGAAGATGCTGAAGCGCCATCTCAAAACGGCCTACAACATGACCCCGGAAGAATATCGCGAGCGTTGGGGCCTACCGCCGGAGTATCCGATGGTTGCCCCCAGCTATGCGGCGCAGCGCTCCAACCTGGCCAAGAAAATCGGCCTCGGTACGCGCGCACGCCGGGCGGCCGCCGAGTAAACCCGTTACCAACTGCCCTCTCGGGAAGCGGCTGCTGCCTGTCGGTTGCAGCCGCTGTTTTTTTCTAGTAACCGATTGGCAGCCATAGCCGACTTGGCAGTGCCTTACGCACTGCGTCAGGCGCGGCCGGTAGAGGTATGAAGGTTGACGCAAGGAAGGTCGACAGGATGCCGTTAGCGCTGCGACGCGCCATCCAACGGGGTCGCCCCTGGCGACGCATCCGCCCCCCGAAGGCTGCGACGGTCCGGTTTGCAGGCCTTCCCTTCATTGGGCGGCGTGGACCGGCCCCGCACACGCTGATCAATCGCGACCGCGATGTTCGGTTGACCGCCGGCCCCCTCGAACTCCGATTGGCCGAGACGGAGGCCGAGTTGGAGGCTGCCCAGCGGCTGCGGTATGACGTGTTCTACAATGAGCGTGGCGCGATCCCGACACCAGAAATGCAGGCGATGGGCCGCGATTACGACGCATTCGATTCGGGCTGCGATCACCTGATCGTCATCGATACGGAAGCGGACGACCCGGACCAGGCGATTGTCGGAACCTACCGCCTTCTGCGCCGCGACATGGCGGCAAAGCTGGGCCGGTTCTACACACAGGATGAATTCAGCATCCGCCGCCTGTTGCGGGGCGGCCAGCAGGTGTTGGAATTGGGGCGGTCTTGCGTCGCGCCAGCCTACCGCCGGCAAATGACCATGCACCTGCTCTGGCGCGGCTTGGGGCTCTATGCCCACGTGCATGACGTCAAGCTGATGTTCGGCTGCGCCAGTTTTCACGGCACCGACCCGGAAGCCATCGGTGTCGAACTCAGCTACCTGCGTCATTACCACCTCGCCCCGCTGCGCCTGCGACCGAAGGCGCGGCGCAAGCGGTATGTCAATATGAACTGGCACGAACCCGGCAGCTATGACCCGAAGGCAGCGCGCTCCGCCCTGCCGCCGCTGCTGAAGGGCTATCTGCGCATGGGGGGGATGATCGGCGATGGCGCGGTGATCGACCGGCAATTCAATACCATAGACGTTTGCATCGTTGTCCGGCCGGACCGCCTGGCCGGACCGGTGGCACGGCAGTTCGCGGTTCTGGGCAAAAATGGACAGAATCACTCCTGACCGGCTGGCGGAGCGCCGGCGATGAACGAACTGCTCGGTCCGGCCTGGGCGCGCCACACCCGCGCCGCGCTGCGGATGAGCATCTATCTGCTGTTCACGTTTGCCCTGATTCCGGTGCAGGCGCTCGCGGTCTGGCGCCAGTGGCCCCTGCGCGAGTCGCTGCCAGTGTTCTATCACTCCATCTGCTGCCGTCTCTGGGGCATAACAGTAGAGATCAAAGGGAATCTGGCGCCGGACCGGCCGTTGCTGCTGGTGTCGAACCACACGTCTTATCTGGATATCCCCGTACTTTCGACCGTTGCGGGCCTTAGCTTCGTCGCCAAAAGCGAGGTGGCAGGCTGGCCGTTTTTTGGCCTGCTCGCCAAGCTGCAACGCACGGTATTCGTCGACCGCCGCCGCACCAGCACCGCCAAACAGCGGGACGCGATCGGCGAACGGCTGACGGAGGGGAGCCGGCTGGTTCTGTTTGCCGAGGGCACCAGCAACGACGGCAACCGCGTGCTGCCGTTCAAGAGCGCATTGCTGAGCGTCGCCGAACGGAGCGACAGTGACACCCCGCTGACGCTGCAGCCAATGTCTATCGCCTACACGCACTTGAACGGCATTCCTATCGGTCACGCACTGCGGCCATATTATGCATGGTACGGCGATATGGGGCTGGGCGGACATTTGTGGACCTTCGCTGGCCTGGGCCGGACCCGGATCGAGGTGCGGTTGATGCCGCCGGTCAAGGCCAATGCCTTTGCCTCGCGCCGCGAACTGGCGCGCCATCTGCACACGGTCGTACAGCGTGGCGTCGCTGCCTCCCTCACCGGCCGGGAGACCTGCTTGACAGCAGACGCTGCGGCGTTAGGGTCCGCCGCAACAGTCGCCGGACCGGCCGCGACTTGACCCCACAGAACGGATATTAGCGCGTCTGTGACTGGTACATCGACATATTCTCCCCCGGCCACGCCCGAAAAGGCGGGCCGGAAGCTGTTCATCCGCACCTATGGGTGCCAGATGAACGTCTATGATTCGCGCCGCATGGCCGACGCCCTGGCCGCGGCGGGCTTCACGCCGACGGATGACGCGCGCGAGGCAGACTGCATCATCCTGAACACCTGCCACATCCGCGAGAAGGCCGCCGAAAAGGTCTATTCGGAACTGGGCCGCGTGCGCGCCTTGCAGACGGAGCGCCGGCAGGCTGGCAAGGATGTGCTGGTTGCCGTCGCCGGCTGCGTCGCCCAGGCGGAGGGCGAGGAAATGGTGCGCCGCGCGCCGGTCGTTGACCTTGTCATCGGCCCACAAGCCTACCATCACCTGCCGAAGCTCGTCGCGCAGGCAGAGGCCGCCCGTGCCACGCCGCGTGGCCGTGCCGGCATCGTCGCGACCGACTTCCCGCCGGAAAGCAAGTTCGACCACCTGCCGGAGGAATCGGCTGCCGCCGGGGTCAGCGCCTTCCTCACCGTGCAGGAGGGCTGCGACAAATTCTGCACCTTCTGCGTTGTACCCTATACCCGCGGCGCCGAATACTCCCGTCCCGCGGCGGATGTGCTGGCGGAAGCGCGCCGCATGGTGGCGGCGGGCACAAAGGAGATCACGCTGCTCGGCCAGAACGTCAACGCCTACCATGGCGCGGGCACAGGCGGCGGCGAATGGGGCTTCGCCCGCCTGATCCGCGAACTGGCGGAAATCGATGGCCTGGCACGCATCCGCTATACTACCAGCCACCCGCGCGACATGGACGACGACCTGATCGCCGCCCACGGCGAGGTGCCGGCGCTGATGCCGTTCCTGCACCTGCCGGTGCAGTCCGGCAGCGACCGGGTGCTGAAGGCGATGAACCGCAAACACACCGCCGACGACTATCGCCGCGTCATCGACAAACTGCGCGCCGCCCGGCCGGACATCGCATTGGCCAGCGACTTCATCGTCGGCTTCCCGGGCGAGACCGATGCGGAATTCGATGAAACCATGCGTCTCGTCCGCGACGTTACCTATGCCCAGGCCTATTCTTTCAAATATTCGGCCCGTCCTGGCACGCCGGCGGCTACTGCCGACGATCATGTGCCGGAGGAGGCAAAGGCCGAACGCCTCGGCGCATTGCAGGCACTGATCGCTGACCAACAGGCCACTTTCAACCAGCGCTTCCTCGGCCGGACCATGCCGGTGCTGTTCGACCGGCCGGGCCGCCAGCCAGGCCAGCTTGCCGGGCGTTCGCCCTGGCAGCATGCGGTGCATGCAACCGCTCCAGCCGACTGGCTCAACCGGATCGTCGAGATCACCGTCGCCAAGGCCGGGCCGCACGGCCTGTCCGCCAACGCACCCCCGTCAAACGGGCGAGAGGCCGCTTGAGCGCCGGCGATATCCTGCGGGCGCTGACCTTTGCGGACAACAGGCTCGCCCAGCAGCTTTATGGCGAATACGACCAGCATCTCGCCTTGATCCAGGAAGCCTTACGCGTGCGCATCCGCTCCCGCGGGAATGTGGTGGAAATCGAGGGCCCGGAAGGAGCCGTGCAGCGGGCGGACGAGGCGCTGCGCGCGCTCTACCAACTGCTGGAACAGAGGCAAACCGTCGATGCCGGCACGGTGCGCGCCGCCTTGAAGTTCGCCGTTTCCAGCGATGCCCGTCTGGAACTGACCGCCAGCGATGTCACCATCAACACGCGCAAGCGCAAGGTGCAGCCACGCACCCAGGCGCAGGCGGACTATATTCGCAAGATCCGGGCGCACAAGCTGACCTTCGCCCTTGGCCCGGCCGGCACCGGCAAGACCTATCTGGCCGTCGCTGCCGCGGTCGCGGCCATGGCGGCGGGCGAGGTGGAACGGCTGATCCTGTCCCGCCCCGCGGTCGAGGCGGGGGAGCGCATCGGCTTTCTGCCGGGCGACATGAAGGAAAAGGTCGATCCCTATCTGCGCCCGCTCTACGACGCCCTGCACGACATGCTGCCGGGCGACTTGGTGCAGCGCCAGATCGACGCTGGCAGCATCGAGATCGCACCCCTGGCCTTCATGCGCGGCCGCACGCTGGCGCATGCCTTTGTCATTCTGGACGAAGCGCAGAACACATCGCCACAGCAGATGCTGATGTTCCTGACCCGCTTCGGCGAAGGCGCCCGTATGGTGGTCTGCGGCGATCCCGATCAGGTTGACCTGCCGCTTGGCACGCCGTCAGGGCTGATCGATGCGGTCAACCGGCTGGAGGGCAAGGCGGAGATCGCAACCCAGCGCTTCACCGCCGCCGACGTGGTGCGCGACCCGCTGGTCGGCCGCATTGTCCAAGCCTACGCCCAGTCAGGCGGCCCGCCCGCGGCCTACCCGTCACGGCCGGCGAGACCGCCAGCCGCCACCGCGGCGGCAGCTGAGCCCGCCCCACCATCCGGCGCGGCCCCAGTTCCAAGCGGCAAATCGTCCCTCACCGCCGACATTGCCGTCGAAAGCGCCAGTTGGACCGAGCGTCTGCCGGATGTGGAAATGCGGGTTGAGCGTGCCGCACAGGCGGCCTGGGCGGCAGCTGGCGGCGCCGTCGGCGAGAATGCGGGCCTGGCCATCCTGTTGGCTGACGATGCCACCCTGGCCGACCTGAACCGCCGGTTCCGGGGTATAGACAAACCCACCAACGTGCTGTCGTTCGAAGCCGAACGGCAGGTCGTGGCGGAGGACGACGAACCCTGTCATCTGGGTGACATCGCCATCGCCTATGAGACCGTTGCGCGAGAGGCGGTCGCGCAGGATAAGACGCTGGACCAGCATTTGACGCATATGGTTGTGCATGGCGTCTTGCATCTTCTAGGGTATGATCACCAAGTCACCGCCGACCAAAACAGAATGGAAGAAATAGAGCGGGCAATCCTTTCCGGCCTTGATGTTCCCGATCCGTACGATGGGGACCCCGGGTAAGGCATGCGGATTGTTCTGCTGACACGCTTATGACTGACGAGCCCTCGCCTAGTAGCACTCCGCCGGCCGCCAACAGGCCGGCGGAGCCTCCCGCCGCCGCCTCCTCCGAAGCGGATTCGCGTTCCCTGCGGAACAGCTTTACGGCCGATGTATCCACTGGCTATTCCGTCCATCAGACCAATGGCCATGGGAACGGAAACGGGCACGCTACGGCCCGCGCCAGCGGCCGGCGTTCGGTCTGGCGCGAGATCTGGCGGCTGTTGCGCCGGCCGCGCGGCGCCGGCGAAGCCTCCCTGCGCGATGCCCTGGAAGAACTGGCTGACCGGCACGAAGAAGACGATGAGCCGATCAACCCGACCGAACACCTGATCCTTGAAAACACCCTGCGCCTGCGCGGGCAGACGGTCGAGGATGTGATGGTGCCGCGGGCCGACATCGCCGCCGTGGAGGTCGGAACGCCGCTGTCCGAAGTGGTCCGCCGAATTGGCGAGACGCACCACTCGCGCATGCCGGTGTTCGAGGGCGACATGGATCACACTATTGGCCTGGTCCATGTGAAGGACGTTCTGCCTGTCGTGGCGGGCGAGGCGGAAGCGCCAACGCTGCGTTCGTTGCTGCGCCCGGCGATGATCGTCGCCCCATCGATGCGGGTGCTGGACCTGCTGCTGCGCATGCGTCTGGAACGCACCCATATGGCCCTGGTGGTCGATGAGTTCGGCGGCATCGATGGCCTCGTTACCATCGAGGATCTGGTCGAGCAGATCGTCGGCGAGATCGAGGATGAACACGACGTAGCCGCCACGACCACGCTGGAACGCCGCGCCGACGGCACACTGACCGCTGACGCTCGGGTCTTTCTGGAGGACTTCGAGGCGGAAGTCGGCGAAGTGCTGACCGACGACGAGCGGGACAACATCGATACCTTGGGCGGGCTGGTGTTCAACCTGATCGGCCGGGTGCCGGGGCGCGGCGAAATCATCGTTCACCCATCCGGCATCGAGTTCGAAATTCTGGAAGGCGATCCCCGCCGCCTGAAACGCCTGCGCGTTCGCAATCTGCCGCCACAGCCGGAGCCGTCGTCGGCGGTGGTGGCCTGATCGCCGTTGATGGTCACGCCGTCCGCTTTGCCGCGTTTTTGCTGGTCCCTGCCCTTGCCCGTGCGAATGCTCCTGGCTGCTGCCGGTGGCATGGCAGGTGCCTGGGCCATGCCTCCGGATGCGATCCCGCCCGCCCTGATTGCACTGTATACCCCCCTGTTTCTGCTGCTTTACGGCGTGCGGGGCAGCGGTGCCGGCTTTGCGCTGGGGTGGGCTGCCGCCTTTGGCTTTCACCTGCTGGGGCTTTCCTGGGTCGGCGAAGCCTTTCTGGTGGAGGCGGAAAAATTCGGGTGGATGCGGCCGATCGCGATGGCCGGACTGCCGGCCGGTCTGGCCATCCTGACCGGCCTGGCCGGCGCGGCCTTCCCGCGGTTGCGCTCCGGCCGGCCCGCCGTCGATCTTCTATTGTTCACAGCCCTGATCCTTGCCGCCGAGTGGTTGCGCGGTACCATTCTGACCGGGTTTCCATGGAACCTGCCGGTGCAGGCGTGGAGCGGCCAAATCGGCATGCTTCAGGCCGTCGCCTGGATCGGCCCCTATGGCCTGTCGCTGCTAACTGTTCTTGCCGCAGCAGCCTTCGCGGCGTTGGCCATCGCACCGCTGCCGCGGGCCATTGCCATCATTGTACTGGCGGGCCTGCCGCTGGCCATCGCCGCAGGGCTGGGCAACTGGCGGCTCGCCCGGGCGCCGGTGGAGCAACCGTCGGTGCCGGGTGTTACCCTGCGCCTCGTCCAACCAAACATTCCGCAGCGGGAAAAATGGGTGCCGGAACAACGGGCCCAGCACCTTCGCCGGCATCTGGATTTGAGCCGCGGTGCGGCCGCGGAGGGCGTGACTCACATCATCTGGCCGGAAGCGGCCACCCCGTTCCTGTTGCTCGATTCACCGGATGCCCTGGCCGTCATTCGGGCGGTGATCCCGCCGGACGGAGCCCTGATCACCGGCACGCCTCGCCGAATTGCCAATGACGCAAATGGTGGTGCGCGGTTTGGGAACGCAGCCGTCATTCTGGACGATACGGGTGCGGCGACCGCCATTTACGACAAACACCATTTGGTGCCCTTCGGAGAGTATGTCCCGCTGCGGCGGTGGCTTCCGGTCGAACGCCTGGCCCAGGGCCGCGGGGATTTTACTGCAGGCCCGGGGCCGCAAACGCTGCCCGTGCCCGGCGCGCCGCCCGTGAGCCCTCTGGTCTGTTATGAAGGCATTTTTCCGGGTGCCGTCAGTCACCCGGAAAACCGGCCGAAATGGTTGTTGAATATTACGAATGACGCCTGGTTCGGCTCCAGCGCGGGCCCGCATCAACATTTGGCCATTGCGCGCCTGCGGGCCATCGAGGAGGGCCTGCCCATGATTCGGGTTGCAAACACTGGAATTTCCGCCACAATTGACCCCTACGGACGTATTATACACGTGTTAGGTGTTGGCGTGATCGGCGTTATCGACTCGCCACTGCCGAAGGCGCTGCCGCCCCTTTCATACAACCTTCAGGGGAAATTGCTTTTCTATCTTATTCTTACGATTATATTTTTATTCGCGTATCGTTTTCGACTTACCGGGTAAAACCCTTTTTGGTTGCCGGCAAACAAACTGTAAAATTCTGGCTGGGCTTCCGGACAAAATTAGGCTATGAAACCATACGTCGCATCGCCATATACGTGATACAGAAGTGATGCGATTCAACAAAGGGCCCGTCTGGCAGATTGACTTTTCCTCGTAGTCCGATACCGATGGTAAGGTCTGCGAAAGGTCAAGGGCAGGCACCGCAAAAGAACGAGGGTTTACAATGAATTCGGCGCAACGGGCAGAACGCTCGCCTTTCATCGACGATCACGTGGACATTGCCAACCGTCTCGCCATGCGAAGCGTGACTATCAATGGCCGTCGAACAACGATGCGCCTGGAACCCAGCATGTGGAATGCGTTGCGCCATATCGCCGAAGACCACCGCATGACCGTCAACCAGCTTTGCTCACAGATCGATACATCCCGCGGTGAAATGTCGATGACCGCGGCAGTCCGGTCCTACATCGTCACCTATCTCCAGCAAATACCGATGAACCCGGGCAAAAGCGGCGAGGCCCAGTCCATCGACGCCATCCTGGAAGAACTCGGCGCGGCCTATGTCAAGGGCGAATTGCTGCGGGTCCGCATCGAGCGCGGTGAGGATCTTCTGGTCAAGGTTGCCGTGCATCTGAGCGTGCTGGAGCGGGGCCTGTCTACCCCTCTGGTGGAAATCTACCGCGAATGGAACCGCCGCCGCGAACAACTGCAATATCTCCCGCGCATCACCGAACTCAGCGCCCGTTTGCTGCGCCGCACAGCCAACGAAACCATGCTCAGCGTGGTTGATCTGGCCGCCGGCGGCGGCATCGCCCAGCCGCACCAAGACCCGGTCATGGCCTGGAACACCGGCGGCGCCAGCAACCGCCCGCACCCATTGCTGCGCGCGGCATTCCAGCAGGATATGCTGGCCGTCGAGCAGCAGGGAGAAGCGCTCTATCAGGTCAACCAGATCCGTCTTGCTGGCACTGAGCAGGTTTACAGGCGCTTGTTACTGCCGCTCTCCGACGATGGCTCGGACGTAACGCGCGTTCTGGTTGCTGCGTTGCAGGTCGGCGAAGACACCTTGGCCGCGGCCGGTTGACAAGCCCTGCCAATCTTGTGTAGGAAACCCGCTTCCGTTTCTAACAATCAGTATGAAGGATCGGGCCGACAATGGCGCGCCGCTGCGATATTACCGGTAAAGGTGTGATGACTGGCAACAATGTCAGCCACGCCATGAACAAGACCCGCCGGCGTTTTCTGCCGAACGTCCAGAACACCCGCGTGATGAGCGACATCCTGGGCGAATGGGTGCGCGTATGCGTCAGCACGCAGGGGTTGCGTACGATCGAGCACAATGGCGGCCTGGACGCTTTCCTGCTCGGCACGCCGAACCGCAAGCTGGCGCCGGAAGCCCGCAGAATCAAACGCCGCATCGAAAAAGCCCGGGCAAAAAAGGCTGACGCGCAGGCTGCTCAGGCCTGATTCCCGACGGCCGACCTTCGCCATCAAACGCCTATGATTCCCCGTCAAGCCCCGCGCCATCCGCGGGGCTTTTCGTGTTTGGCAATACTGTTGCCGCCACCGCCGCCGATCCGCACTGGTGTTCACAGGGAACTGGCATACAATTGCCATGACGATCCTTGGAATACCAGCAAAGCCTGCCGTCCTGGCGATGCCGGAACGCGGGCGGGGAGAAACCGCGCCATGGTCCAATCCGTTGCCCGCCTGATCTGTGACAGTCTCGAAGCCCACAACGTCGATCAGGTCTATTGCGTTCCCGGCGAAAGCTATATCGGCCTGACCTCGACCATGGTGGAGCGCAACTCCATCCGCGTCGTCGTCTGCCGGCACGAAGGCGGCGCGGGCTTCATGGCGGCAGCGGACGGGCGGCTCCGCAACCGCGCCGGCGTAGCCATGGTCAGCCGCGGCCCGGGCCTTTCCAACGGCATCGTCGCACTGCATTCCGCCTATCATGACGCCACGCCGCTGGTCATGCTGATCGGCCAAGTGGAACGGAAGGATTTTGGCCGGCAGGCCTTACAGGAGCAGGATTACTCCGTGCTGCTGGCGGACATCACCAAACAGGTGATCCACGTGAACGAGCCCGAGACCGCCTCGGAAGCCATCGCCCGCGCCTTCCACCTCGCCGAAAGCGGCACACCCGGCCCGGTCGCCGTTATCCTGCCGGAGGATGTGTTCGACGAGGAAACCGGCGCGCCGGTCGATCGACCCCGGCCGCAGTTGCGGGCCGCCGCGTGCGAGGAAGACCTTGACCGCCTCACGGATATGCTGGCCAAGGCGGAGCGACCGCTGGTCATCGTCGGCGGCGCACTGCTGGCGGATGCAGTGGCCGACCCGCAGGCCTTCAAAGACCTCAACCGCCTGGCGGAAGAATGGGTGCTGCCGGTCAGCCCCTCGCACCGCCGCCCGCAGGCATTCGACGCGCGCCACCCGAACTATGGCGGCTATATGGGCATCCGCGTGCCACCAGCCCTGATCGGCGAGATGAAAAAGGCGGATTTGATGATCTGCCTGGGCGAGCGCATGACCGATACGGTCAGCCAATCCTACAGCTTCCCCGCCGCGCCACAGCCGCAGCTTCCCTTCGTCCATGTCTGGCCGGACGCGAACGAGATCGGCCGCGTCTGGCGACCCGATCTGGGCATTCCCGCCAGCCCGCACGAGGTCATCAAGGCGCTGCTGAGACGCGGTGCACCGACGGACAGCAGCAGGCGAAAGGGCTGGGTTGCCGGCCTCAACAAAATCCACAACGACCTGCTGGCGAAGGAATGGGAGCCGACAACCGACGGCGTCAACTTCGCCGCCGTCGTCTGCGAGGTGGACAAACACTTGGCCGGCGATGCCACCATTACCAGCGATGCCGGCAATTTCGGCAGCTTCGTCCACCGCTATATCGGCTTCCGGCAGAGTCAGGTGTTCCTGTCATCCATCGTCGGCGCCATGGGCTCGGGTATGCCGATGGCGGTCGCGGCGGCGATGCGGCGGCCCGGGACGCAGGTGGTCTGCTTCATCGGCGACGGCGGCGCGCTGATGATGGGCAACGAATTGGCAACGGCTATACAGTACGGTGCTGCCCCGATCATGATCATCTCCGACAATTCCATGTATGGCACCATCGGCATGCACTCCTACGTACGCTATCCGGAACGGGCCTTTCTGGAAGGCACCCGCCTCACCAATCCGGATTTCGCCGCCTGGGCGCGCACGTTCGGTGCGGAGGGCATCACGATTGAAAGCGAGGACGCGGTTGCCGACGGCATTGCCCACGCCTTCGCGGTCAAGACCAAGCCCGTCGTGGTCCACTGCAAGACCTCGGCGCTGCAAATGAGCGCCTGGCGCCGCTATGAACGTGCGGAGACACTGCCATGACCAAAAGGCCGGAGCCCACCCCCGGCGCCAAGATGATGTATCTGATCAAGCGCCGCCCGGAGACCAGCCGCGAGGAACTGATCTGCCATTGGTTTGCCAACCACATGCCCAGTGTGATTGAACGCAATGGCCAAGCGAAAGCCGTAGGCAACCTGCACGCCAGCCGCTACGTCGCGACCTTGTTCGACGAGCAACCGGATGGCCCGATGGATGGCGGCCACCCGGCCTGGGATGGCGTCGCGCAACTTTGGTATTCCGCCCCCCTGCCCCATCCAGAGCGCGCCAGCGGCGACCCGCCCCGCGACACGTTCCAGGAAAAGGCCCAACCCTACTGGCCCTGGGCAACGCGCGAATATGTGGCGGTGGATGGCGCCCTGCCCCTGCAGGTGCCGACGCTGAATCGGCCCTTCCCCTGCACCCGCAGCGGCTTTGTCAAACAGGTCTCGCTGGTGCCATTGCGGGAGGGCGTGAGCATGGAGGCGCTGGTCGACCACTGGCTGGACGTGCACCTGCCGAACGTCGTGGAGACGCTGCGGAAGGTCGGCGGGTTCCGGTATGTCGTCAACCTGAGCCTGGAACCGGCCCGCGCCCCCTATGCCGGAATGCCGGAACTGTATTTTCCCAGCCTGGCGGTGCAGCAGGCATTCTGGGCGGAACTGAAACCAGACGGCTTTCAGAGCTTCGCTGATGCCGAACGGACGCTCCGCTTCCGCTGCGGGACGGAAATGGTGGGAATCGCGTAACCGTACCGTGCAAACATTCCCAATCCCAGATGAGACCCGGTTGCCGTGAGGTGGCTGCTGCGGCGAGTGTTGGCGTTGGTGCTAATTGCTGGCGTTCTGGTGCCGTTGACCCTGACGCTGCTCTACCGGTTCGTTCCGCCGCCGGTAACACCGCTGATGGTAATCCGCATGGCAGAGGGCGAGGAGTTGAACCGTAGCTGGCGACCGCTGGATGCGATTGCGCCCAGCCTGCCGGCCGCCGTCCTCGCTGCGGAGGATAACCTGTTCTGCCAGCATTACGGCCTCGACTTCGGCGCCATCCGGGAGGCCTGGACAGTCTATCGCGCCGGCGGACGGCTGCGCGGCGCAAGCACGATCACACAGCAAACAGCGAAGAACCTTTTCCTCTGGCCCGGCCGCGACCTGGTGCGCAAGGGGCTGGAGGCCTACCTGGCGCTGATGTTGGAGACGCTCTGGCCAAAGCGGCGGATTCTGGAGGTGTACCTGAACATTGCGGAATTCGATGCCGGCGTTTACGGCGCGGAAGCCGCGGCGCAGCGCTATTTTGCCAAGCGGGCGGCCCAACTCTCCTCCGATGAATCGGCGCTACTCGCCAGCATCCTGCCCAATCCACGGGGCCGCTCGGCAGCGCAGCCGGGCCCGCATGTCCGCGACAAGGCCCGGGTTGTCTGGCGGCGCGTCGGCCAATTGGGCCCGCTGCTGGACTGCATCAAACCGGGCTGATGGGGGCGGGGGCAAACAGGCCGTGCGCTGCCAGCCTTCCCGTCAGGCAGCCTTCTCAGCCGCCTTATCGTAGAGGTGGCATTCCACATAGCCATTGCCCGACGGAATCGGCCACGGCGGAACCTCGGAGCACTTCGGCATGGCGTGGGCGCAGCGCGGGTGGAACATACAGCCCGGCGGCGGGTCGAGCGGATTCGGGAACACGGCGCCCAACTGGGTATCGGGCACACCCTTGCCCGGCTCCGGCGTCAGAACGCTCGCCAGCAGCGCCTGGGTGTAGGGGTGCTCGGGCTTGCCGAACAGCTCTTCCGTATCCTTTTCCTCGACAATCCTGCCCAGATACATCACCGCGACCCGGCTGGCGATATGCTCCACCACCGCCAGGTTGTGGCTGATCAGAACATAGGTCAGCCCCAGTTCCTTGCGCAGGTCGATCAGCAGGTTGAGGATTTGCGACTGCACGGAAACGTCCAGCGCCGAGGTCGGCTCGTCGCAGATCACCACTTCCGGCTTCATCGCCAACGCGCGGGCAATGGCGACGCGCTGGCGTTGGCCACCCGAAAGCTGGCTTGGATAGCTGCCAAGATAGCGTCGCGACAGGCCAACCAGGTCCATCATCTCCGCCGCGCGCGCGCGCCATTCCGCCGGGCCGCCGACCTTGTGAACCCGCAGCGGCAAGGTCACGATGTCCTCGATCGACTTGCGCGGGTTCAGCGAGGAATAGGGGTCCTGGAAAATCGGCTGCACCCGACGGGCGCGCGACAGCCGGTCCATCGCGGTCAGCGGCTCGCCGTCGAACAGCACTTCGCCACCGGTCGGATCCTGCAAACCCAACAGCATCTTCGCCATCGTGCTCTTGCCGCAGCCGCTTTCGCCAACCAGACCAAGGACAGAGCCCTTCTCCACCTTCAGCGAGACACCGTTCACCGCATGCAGTGGCCGCTTCTTCGCCATGAAGCCGCCACCCACTTGGAAAGTGCAGCGGACGTCGCGGGTTTCGAGGATCGTGCTCATGCCGCTTGCTCCTGCTGGCCGGCAGCTTCCGCTTCCTCCGGTGTCATGATGCAACGGTAGGCACGGCGGCCACCAAGGTCGCGCATCTCGTCATAGCTGGCGCATTCGCTGCGGGCATAAACGCAGCGGTCACGGAAGGCGCAACCGCTCATATCGCCGATCAGCGAAGGCACGAGGCCCGGGATCGAACCCAGATGCCCGCCACGCTTGGTCTTGCCCGGAATCGGGATACAGTCCATTAGCCCGCGCGTGTAGGGGTGCAAAGGCCGCTCGAACACTTCCTGCGCCGTGCCCTGCTCGACAATCTGGCCGGCATACATCACTGCCACCCGGTCAGCCACGCGGGCGACCACGCCCAGGTCGTGCGTGATCAATAGCAGCCCCATCTCAAACTCGCGCTGCAGCTCCGCCAGCAACAGCAGGATTTGCGCCTGAATGGTGACGTCCAGCGCCGTCGTCGGCTCGTCCGCGATGATGAGGTCCGGCCCGCACATCAGCGCCATGGCGATCATCACCCGCTGGCGCAGGCCGCCGGAAAGTTGGTGCGGATACTGCCGCAACCGACCGGCAGCACCGGTGATGCCCACCTTCTCCAGCAGATAGATCGCCCGCTCCCGTGCCTCCTGCCGCGGCACGTTGCGGTGCTGCAACAGCGCCTCCTCCAGCTGGTTGCCGATCGTGTAGGCCGGGTTCAGGCTGGTCATCGGCTCCTGAAAGATCATCGCCATGCGGTTGCCGCGCACGTGCGCCATCTCCCGCTGGCTGGCCGCGGAGATATCGAGGTCGCCGATGCGCAGCACCTTGGCCTTGCGATCTGCCCGCTTTGGCAACAGCCCCATGATGGCGAGCGATGTCAGCGACTTGCCGCAACCGCTCTCCCCCACAATGCAAACGGTCTCGCCACGGTCAACGGAGAAGGAGATGCCGCGCACGGGATGCAGCACTCCCTCGCTCAGCGGAATATCGACGGTCAGGTCCTGGACCTCCAGCAATGCGCTCACGATGCGAAGGCTCCTCGTTTAACTGCGGTTTTCGGGGGCGCTGACATCGCGAATGCCATCGCCCAACATGTTGACGGCCAGCACCAGGATCGAAAGCGCGATGCCGGGTATGGTGATGACCCAGGGGTCGAACAGCAGGAATTCCTTGCCTTCCGCAATCATCAGCCCCCAGGAAGGCGCCGGCGGCTGCACGCCAAGGCCGAGGAAGGAAAGCGCCGCTTCCAACAGAATCGCGTGCGCAATTTCGAAGGTCGCAATGACGATCAGGTTGTTGATGACATTCGGCATGATCTCCGACAGCACAATGCGCCAGGTCGGGCAACCGATGGCACGGGCGGCAGAAACATAGTCCATGCTGCGTGCCTGCTGGGTCGCGCTGCGCATGACAACCGCGTAGCGATCCCACAACAACAGACCCAGCACCAGGATGACGGCTTCCAGCGAACCGCCCACCAGGGCGACAATGGCCAGCGCCACCAGCACGATCGGCATGGATAGCCGGGTCGTGATGATGAAGGTGATGACAGCATCAACCTTGCCGCCGAAATAGCCGGCGGTGACGCCAAGCGCCGTGCCGATAATGCCGGACAGCACGGCGGTACATATGCCGATCATAAGCGATATTTGGGCGCCGTAGATCAGCCGGCTCAGGTAATCGCGGCCCAGATTGTCGGTGCCCAGCAGGTGCGCCGGATTGGCCCCTTCCATCCAGAAGGGCGGCAACAGGCGCTTGAACAGATCCTGCTCATAGGGGTCGTGCGGCGCGATCAGCGGCGCAAAAACCGCCACGGCAATGATCAGCAACAGCACGCTGCCGCCGAACATAACCGAGGTGTGGCCGCGCATCCGGCGGAAAAAGCGTGCCGTCGGGCTTGGCCCCAAGGCACGGGCGGGGTCGAGCGGCCCGCCAGGGGTGTCTATCGAACGTGAAGCGGTGGCGTCGGTCATGGCTGCTGCATGGCCTCCCTTAATTCACACGGATGCGGGGGTCGAGCCACGCGTTCAGCAGGTCGGATAGTACGGTCAGGAACACATAGAACAGGCAGACGATCAACAGGATCGCCTGAATAACCGCAATATCCTTCCGCAGGATCGATTCCCAGGCCAGATAGCCGATGCCCTGCATCGCAAATACCGACTCGATGACAATAGCGCCGGAAAGCATATGCCCGAACTGCACGGAAGCCAGCGCCACCACCGGGATAACCGCATTGCGCAGCGCGTGCTTGAACAGCACCGGCATAGGCCGCAGCCCCTTGGCATAGGCGGTGCGGATGTAATCCGCCTGCAACACCTCCAGCATGCCGGACCGGGTCAGGCGCATGATCGGCGGTGTCGAATAATAGCCGAGCGTTACCGCGGGCAGAATAAAGTGTACCCATGTATCGTCGCCGCTGATCGGCGTCCATCGCAGGAACAGCCCGAACAGCACCATCAACATCAAACCCATCCAGAAGCTGGGAATGGCCTGCCCGGCCACGGCGATGGTCATCGCCAGCCGGTCGATCCAGGAGTTGGGCCGCAGCGCCGCAATCACACCGAACGGAACGCCGATCAATAGCGAGAGGACAAGCCCAGCCATCGCCAGCCGCAGTGTCACCGGCAGGCGGGTCGCGACGAGTTCCCAAACGGTTTCCGGGAAAAACAGGGATTCGCCGAAATCTCCCTGCAAGGCCTTGCCCAGCCAATCCGCATATTGAACGATAATCGGCCGATCGAGGCCATAAGCCTCCCGGATTTCGGCAATGTCTTCCGCGCTTGCCGATTCGCCGGCCAGTGCAATCGCCATGTCTCCAGATACACGGACCAGGAAGAAGGCGATTACCGAGACCGTCAGCGCCACCAGACAAGCCAGAAGCAGGCGGCGCAGGGCAAAATTCAACATGGGAGCCTGTCCTCAAGTCGGGGCGGCGGGGTGCCGCCCCGCAATAAACGGCGGACCCGCCCGATGGCAAGCCCGCCCTTGGCTGATCCTACTTCCACTTCGCCCGATAGAGATGCAGGATCTCATCCGGAGTGGTCTGGAAGTCCAGTTCGGTGTTCATCGCATAGATGTAGGCATAGCTCCAAAGCGGCAGCCAGTGCGCCCGCTCGGCGATCAGCTTCAACGCCTCGCGGTAATGCAACAGCCGTTCTTCTGGAACGATGGTGCCGCCGCCCGCATCCAGCAACGCCTTCACCTCCGGATCGAGCGCAGTGTCATCCGCCCGGCCATCAAAGAAATAGGCAGTGATGTTTGCGATGTCACTGACCGAGCTGGAGCCCCAGGTCATGAAGCTGAAGGGAACCTCATCGTTCCGCACTTTGTCGCGCAAGGCGGAATACTGCATCCATTGCAGGTTCGCCTTGATGCCGACCTTGGCCATGAAGCCCATCATCGCTTCCGCCACCGGGCGGTCGCGGTAGGCGTAGAAATCGACCTCAACGCCATCCGGATAGCCGGCTTCCGCCAGCAGTTCCTTGGCCTTTTCCGGGTTGTAGTCGTATTCCGGCGCATCCGGCGACTCGCAGCCGAACTGGCTGGGATAGCAGGCCAGATGGATCACCTGGCCGCCGCCGAACAGATTATCGACAATGGCTTTCCGGTCTATGGCATGGCTGATCGCCTGGCGCACTTTCACGTTGGTGAGCGGGTGTTCGCCGCTGCTGCCGGAACTGTCGAACTGCAGATAGCCAACCCGCATCGTCTCACCCGCAACGACGTTCACATCGCCGGCGCGCTTGAGGTTGTCACCCTGCTCCTTCGACAGACGCCAGATCAAATCTGCATTGTCGGACAGCAACTCGGCGATCTGGGTGTTGGCCTCCGGAATATAACGGACGACGATCTTGCCAATGTTCGGCTGGCCCTTGCCGCCGCCGAAATAATCCTCGTTCTTTTCCATGACCAAGCGCGATCCGGGCACCACTTCGACTGCCTTGTAAGGGCCGGTGCCGATGGGCGCGCGGGCGTAGCCGTCCTTGCCGACTTCCTGGTAATATTCGTTCGGATACATCACCACCGCGGTGGAGAGGTATTCGATCGCCGGCGCGAAAATCTCGTCCAGGTGCAGGCGGACGCTGTATTCGCCGGTCTTCTCCACGCGGGAAATCCACCGTGTGGGGTTTCGGTTCACCATCTTGTTGTCGGGGTTGTTCACCATTTCCAAGGTGAAGACCACGTCATCCGCATCGAACTTTTCACCATTGTGGAAGGTGATGTCTTCGCGCAGCGTGATGTCGATGGTTTTCGGATCGGCGTATTCGATATTGGTCGCCAGGTGCGGGACGTACTCGCCGGTATCCAGATCGCGCCAATAAAGGCTGTCCCACATGTTGCGGGAAAGGATCACGCCTTCACGCAAGGTTTGGTCGTAATAATTATAGGTCGGCGGCTCGAACGTGGTCACCCAGACCAGCGTATCGTCCTCCTTCCCCGCGAATGCGGAGCCTGCTACCGCCGCGCCAGCGGCAGCCAGCATCGCCGTTTTCCATGCCTTTAAAGCCATACGTCGTCGCCTCCTGTATGCAATGCCTGCGCCGCGCCTCAAAAAAGCGCTGCGACGGCCGACAATGGTGAGCCTAATCGTGACCCTCCGCGATTCCAACTGCCAAACCGTACATATCGAGAAGCAATAGCCGTGCCAAATTGGCATGCGGGCCGATTTTCCCCAGAAATTCGGGGCATGCAGCCGGTCACCGCCGGCACGGCATGATGGCGCAAGCCTCATTCGCGGGCAGCCGGCGGGGAAAAGGGCGCGAAAACTAGGCGCCCAGCCCCACAGCCCGCACGGCCGCCTACATCTCGTCCAGCGGATAGATCGGCCGGCGCACCTTCTCGAAGGTCAGCTGCCCGTAGTCGGACGTGCAGACGCCGGTGCCGGCGCATTCGATCACGTCCTTCGCCATCGCCTCGAAGCCGGCGCGCCAGTGGACGCGGCTTTTCAGCATCAGGAACGTCTTTTTGGCCGGGTCGATGCCCAACGCCTTGAACGCCTGCTGGTCGTTCGGCTCGTTCTGGCGGCTGATGACGACGATCTCCACCTTGCCGGTATCGAGCACCACGGTCGGCCCCTGGTCGAACAGCACGCCGGTGCCCGCCGGCCCCTCGTTCCGGTACTGGCCGTTGTGGATCAGCTTGACCCGGCCCGTCACCTCGCGCGGCTGGCCTTGCAGGCCCAGCGAGGGCATCGACATTTTGCCGCCCAGGCTGACGGTGACCTGGTTGCCGATGCCCGCCGCGATCATCTCCTGCACCGCCCGCGGGTCGCAGATCGCGAAGGCGGCCACGTTTTCCAGCCCGGCATCCAGAATGCCGCCCAGCACGGTCATGGTGTCCATGGTGCCGCCGCTGGCCGCGTTGTCGTAGTGATCCAGCAGCACCACCGGGCCTTCCGTCACCCGGGCCGCGCGGGCCAGCGACTGTTCCAGCGGCTCGATCTTGTAGACCCAGTCGGCGCGGTGCTGCCAGGCGAATTCCAGCAACTCCTCCGTATAGGCCCAGGCCTTTTCCGCGTTGTTATCGGTCACGACCACGGCGGAAAGGCCGGCCTGGCTGATATCCGCATGTGGGAAGCCGACGAACAGGGTGGCGCAAAGCACATCCGGCTCTGCCTCCATCGCCCGGGTGCGCGCCTGCAAATCCTTATTCGGGAAGCGGCCGGTGCCCTGGCACATGACGTGGGGGAGCATCGGCTTCTGGCCCCAGGCGGTGACCGGCCGGGCCTTGCCCGCCAGCATGGCGAACAGCGGCCGGCCGGCGCGCAGCCCCGTCTCGTAATTGTCGATGTGCGGATAGGTCTGGTAGCCGGCCAGCGTCGTGCAGTTCGCGACGATTTCGGGGTAGAGGTTGGTGTGCATGTCGAAGGCGCAGGCAATCGGCAGGTCCGGGTTGATCGCCCGCAGCCGCTGCAGCAGCGCGCCCTCGCCATCCTCCAACTCCTCCGTCACCATGGCGCCGTGCAGGTCGAGCAGGCAGGCGTCGCAGCCCGCGGCGACCGCCTCACAAATGGCATCCGTCATGGCTTGGTAGGCGGATTGCTCCACCGGGCCGGAGGGCCGGGCCGAGGCCGCAATCGGCGTCACCACCTCCGCCCCCGCTTCCGCCGCCAGGTCCAGAAACGCGGCCAGCGCCGAGTTGGTGCCCTTGTAGGCCGCCACCACCTCCCCGCCCCGATAGGGCTCGGCCTGGCCGGAGGCAAAGCGCGCCAGCGGCGTCGGCACGGGCGAGAAGGTGTTGGTCTCGTGCTTCATCATGGCAATGACGACGCGCATGGGCGGGGACTCCGGGGCATGGTGGGTTGGTTGTGGGCTGGGCGGTAGCGTGCCTACCAGATTAATGGCCGAGCTTTTTCAGTTTGTCAGAGCTTCGCAGGTAAAATGCAAAATATGGGTCTGTAATATCGAGATTATCGCCATCCCAAGCGAGTACGGGGCGCCCGGGTTGGAGCCCATCTGAAATTTTGTGCATCTGCTCTAGGCACGATGTTACACTTGAGCCAACTGGATTGTCGCCCTCACAAACAGTTCTTACGCGCATTATAATGTCATCATAAGTGAACGACATAGTGATAGGGTCAGAGCAAATTGCAAGTAAAACTGCACGATATACATCCCCCATAGATCCATCAACTAAATTATGCTCTTTTCTTTCTTGACCGCGTGTTTTAGGACCTGCGTGAAGAGAAGAAAGCATTTTTGAAAAATCCGTAAATTGTGATGTCATCAAAAGCGATTCAGATATTTTCTCCTCATTTATTTCAATGCTCTCTATTTCTCTAAAAGGTTCGTAAATTTGAAGAACATTACATAAACAGTAACATATAGTTTGCATTAATTGCGGCGATCCCATAGCTTCATCGCAAAGTCTATTTTCTATCTCGGGCGCTAAATATATATTTAGTTCACTAAAACCCTGTCGAGCGATCATTTGAAGGTGCCGCCGCTCCCAGTAACCCACATCAACGGCAGCAACGCGCCCCCGAAGTTCAGGATTGCTACGCACGACATCATCGGTTCTGTGTGGAACAGATGCGGTGATAATTTTAACGCCGTTGTCTGTGGCAACTTTGATTTGCCTTCCGATTTCTTCGCGGTGAGATTCCGCAATATAGTGGAAATCATCTAAAAATATGACGAACTCACTCCCAGCCATCTCTTCTATCACCTTGGTAAGGCCGTTGTTTTCGAATGTGCCAGAACTAGTACTAGTCCAAGATTTACCTGAGCCAATATGTGTTTGCGCGTTACCTTTGGCAACCCCGAGCAAACTAACCTCGCCTCCACCTTTAGCTCCCCCAGATATACTGGTCGATGAAGATTTAGTAGTTGTGACTGTAGCAGGGATTTCCATCCATTGCAGAGCCCGTATCCATAAGTCTTCAGGAGCGCCGATACCGGAGCCAATCACGGGAATGATGAGATTTTCATCTAACACCTTGTTAATAAGGACAGTTTTGCCTGATTTAGAGGGGCCAGAAACGGACACTACCATCTTTGGTAATTCACAATGCGCCCTGAGGGTTTGTTCGAGTTTTAAATCTTCCCTGTCAACATAAGTAATTGAAGGAGTATCGTTTGGTGTGAATATTTCGTTAATTCTTAGTTTTCTTTCAGGCATATTTATAAATCTCGCATCTTAGAGTTGAGAAATCTTCCTTTTCAAGAAGCAATGTTTGTTTATTTTAAACGAAACATTGCAGACAACCTTGCATAGAACTGTACAGAAAAAACATCTCATTGGCCCAATCTTAATGCACAATTTATCCTACCGAGGATCATTGATAAGAGTGTGACGAAATCTGTGAATGGATACAAGCCTACTCCCTCCTATCCCACCCACCAAAATCCCGCTACACTCCCGCTCACCACCGGCGCGCCTCCCCCCTACCCGGACGCGCGCCGGCCCGAGCCGCCATCCACCCCGGAGAATCCGCCATGAACTTCATGCCCAATTCCAACACCGCCCGCGATATCAAGTATCACATCCACCCGCACACCAATTTCCGCCAGCACGAGCAGACCGGCTCGCTGGTGCTGGAGCGGGGCGAGGGCGTTTATGTCTATGACGACGAGGGCAAGAAGTATCTGGAGGCCATGGCCGGGCTCTGGTGCGCCTCGCTGGGCTTCTCCGAAAAGCGGCTGGCGGAGGCGGCCTACAAGCAAATGCTGGAGCTGCCCTACTACCACACCTTCAGCTACAAGACGCACACCCCCATCGTCGAGCTGGCGGAGCGGCTGGTAGAATTGGCGCCGCAGAGTGTCAGCAAGGTGATCTTCCAGTCCTCGGGCTCGGAAGCGAACGACACCGCGGTCAAGCTGGTGCACTACTACAACAACTCGATCGGCCGGCCGGAGAAGAAGAAGATCATCTCCCGCATGAAGGCCTATCACGGCACCACGCGCACCGCCGCCTCGCTGACCGGCCTGCCGAACATGCACAAGCATTTCGACCTGCCGCTGCCCGGCATCCTGCACACGGACTGCCCGCACCACTACCGCTTTGCCGAGGAAGGCGAGGGGGAAGAAGATTTCGCGACGCGGCTGGCCGCCAACCTGGAACAGATGATCCTGGACGAGGGGCCGGAGACGGTCGCCGCCATGATTGCGGAGCCGGTGATGGGCGCGGGCGGCGTGCTGGTGCCGCCGGCGACCTACTTCGAGAAGATCCAGGCGGTCTGCCGCAAGTACGACGTGCTGTTCATCGCCGACGAGGTGATTTGCGGCTTCGGGCGCACCGGCAACATGTGGGGCTGCGAAACCTTCGGCATCATGCCGGACATCCTGACCTGCGCGAAGGCGCTCTCCGCCTCCTACCTGCCGGTGTCGGCGGTGCTGGTGTCCGACAAGGTCTACCAGGGCATCGCCCAGGGCACGGCGGATGGCGGCCCGGCCTTCGGCCACGGCTACACCTATGGCGGCCATCCGGTCTCCGCCGCCGTGGCGGTCGAAACCCTCAAAATCTATGAGGAAATGGACATCATCAGCCACGTGAAGAAGATTTCGCCGCTGATGCAGGATGGCCTCGGCCAGTTCCGCGACCACCCGCTGGTGGGCGAGGTGCGCGGCGTCGGCCTGGTCGCCGCCGTCGAACTGGTGGAGGACAAGGCCAGCAAGAAGCCGTTCGACGCTGGCCGCAAGGTCGGCCAGTACCTGAACGACCGCGCCCAGGCGAACGGCATGATCGTGCGCGCCATGAGCGACTCGATCGGCTTCACGCCGCCGCTGGTGATGAAGCCGGCGGAGATCAACGAAATGGTCGAGAAAATGGGCCAGTCCCTGGACGAGACCTGGGCCGCCGTGCAGGCGGGCGAGATCTAGGCCTTCCCTTCCCCACCGGCCCCGGCTCGCTGTACGGCAGCGAACGGGGCCGGTGCCTTTCATCGCACTCCGTTGCCGCTGCCGTCTGGCGCTCGCTGGCAGGATGGGTAGAGTAACCGGACAGACCAAACACCAAGCTACTGCAGGAACCGCCCAATGGCCGTCGTCGAAACCGAACAACATGGCGAAATCTTCGTCATCCGCATGAACCGCCCCGATGCCCTGAACGCCCTCAACAATGACCTGCGCGCCGGCCTTTCCGACGCCTGGAACCATTTCGAGGACTCGAAAGACCTGGAAGTCGCGATCTTCACCGGCTCCGGCCGTGGCTTCTGTGCGGGCGAGGATATGAAGGAGGCCTTGCAGGCCGGCAAGCCCGGCTTCTCCAAGCCCACCGCGAAGCCCGACCCTTTCATGCAGGAAAAGCTCACAAAGCCGGTGATCTGCGCCATCAACGGCTTTGCCATGGGCGGCGGCTTCATGCTGGTAGAAAAAACCGACCTGCGCGTGGCGGTCAAGGGCACCCTGTTCGAGATGAGCGAGGCGAAGCGCTGGATGCTGGGCGGCTGGAACCACGGCCATGTCGCCAACCTGCCCTTCCCGATCGCCACCGAAATGGCCTTTGCCTTCCGCATCACGTCGGAACGCATGTACGAGTTGGGCTTCGTCAACCGGCTGGTTGAACCGGACGACCTGATGCCGGAAGCCATGAAAATGGCGGAACACCTGCTCACCCTGCCGCCGGCAGCGCGCGTCAACACCCTGCACATGATGAAGACCGTCCGCCCGAACCCGGCGGAGCCATACCACAAGCTCGCCAAGGCATTGCACGAGCATGGCGCGCTCAGCGACCGCATGGAAAGCCGCGCCGCCTTTGCCGAGAAGCGCAAGCCGGTCTGGAAGGGTTGGGAAAAGCCGGAGGACCGCTACAACATGCCGACGCTGGAAAGCGTGCAGGCGGCAGAGAAATAAGGAGGCCCCGGAACAATGACCACCAACAAAGGCCCCCTCGCCGGCATCCGCGTGCTCGACATGACGGAGCACATGGCTGGCCCGTTCGGCACCATGATTTTTGCCGACATGGGCGCGGAAGTGATCAAGGTGGAACGGCCGGGCAAGGGCGACAGCACGCGCGCCATGGGCGACGGCAGCGAGCGCAACCCCTATTTCCGCTACATCAACCGCAACAAGAAAAGCATTACGCTCAACTACAAGGAGCCAGAGGGCAAGGCGCTGTTCCTGGAGCTGATCAAAACCATCGATGTGCTCTGGGAGAACTACCGCCCGAACGTGATGCCGCGGGCGGGGCTCGGCTATGAAGATCTGAAGAAGGTCAACCCGCGCCTGATCTACTGCCAGTCCTCCGGCCTCGGCTATGACGGCCCGCTCGCACACCGCGGCGGCTTCGACCTGATCGCACAGGGCATGGGCGGCATCATGCACGTGACGGGCGAGCCGGACGGCCCGCCGACCAGCGTCGGCCTGCCGCTGACCGACCTCGGCACCGGCATGTTCTCCGCCCATGGCGTGCTCGCCGCGCTCTACAATCGGGAAAAGACCGGCGAGGGCTGCCTGATCGAGACCTCCTTGCTGGAAACCGCCATCGGCCTCTCGTCCTGGACCAGCGCCGGCTATCTGGCCGACCCGGAGAAGAAGGAGCCGACGCGCCAGGGCTCACGCCACCGCCAGAACGCGCCCTACCAGCGCTTCCAGACCCAGGATGGCTACATCATGATCGGCGCCGGCGGCCAGAGCATCTGGACCCGCTTTGCCGGCGCGCTCGGCCATCCGGAGTGGGTGGACGACCCGCGCTGGCCTTCGGGCGCCATGCGCGTGAAGAACCGGGAGGCGCTGGAAGCCGCAATCGAGGAAGTCCTGGCCACCAACACCACCGACCATTGGGTCGGCGTGCTGGAGGCCGCGGGCGTGCCCTGTGGCCCGGTCTACAACTATGCCCAGATGTTTGCCGACCCGCAGGTACAACACCGCGGCATGGTCGTCACGGCCCCCGATGCGGAACTTGGCGAGGTGCCGCACATCCGCTCACCTATCCGGATGACCGGTACCGAGAGCGGCAGCGGCGGCGTCGCCGTGCGCACGGTCGCGCCGAAATTGGGCCAACACACAGCGGAAGTGTTCGCAAGCATCGGCGTCAGCGAGAAGGACTTGGCTGCGTTAAAGGGAAAAGGGGTGATCTAACCGCCCCTATCCAGCCCCCAGCCGCCGGAAAGTGATCGCGCCGGCAGGCGGCAACAGTGTCTTCCGGTCTTGCGTATCGAAGCGGATGATCGGAAAGACGCCATCCTTGAACAATGCGGTCGTGCAAAGCCGGCCGGGCGTACCATCCGGCAACGGCTTGCCCGTCTCCGAATCCAGCACTTCGGCCAGATGCGCATCTTCCCAAAGATGCAGGCCATCGTGCGCGGGACCTTCCGCCGCGATGATGCCGGTTTCCGCACCGCCAAACCAGCCAAACGCCGGAATCCCGCCCCAGGCCGCGGACAAGGCGACCGTTTCCGCCTTGTCCAGATGTCCGGCAATCATCCACACCTTGGTTTGCGCCCCCATGTCGCCGCCCTGCTCCCGGGCCGCGGCCGTCAGGCGATCCAAATCACGGCCCCGCCCGACGATCACAGTGGCGCCGAAGCGCCGTATCGCCTCCAACTGCTGGCCAGCGTCGCCGTCACCGCCGGCCGGCATCAGCAGCGCCCCAGTAAAATGCGTCACCGCCTCCCGCACATAATGGCCACCATCATCCAAACCGAATCCATAGGCCGAGTGAACCACGTCCCGGTTGCTCAGCCCCTGCAGCAGCAAGGCGCGCGCAAGCAGCAGGTTTTGCACCTCCCGGTCTTTTGGCCCGAAGAACAGAGGACGCAGAACCCCATCCTCGCCCTCGGCGGCGTGAAAGACGCTGTGCGGATGGTTGTGATCAAGCCCGTGATAATCGCCCCACGGCGGATGCTCCGCGATAGAGGCCATCAGGTCCGCCTTTGTGAAGGGCGGGATCTTGGTCAGGTCGTCCAGCGTCTGAATGTCGAACGGCTCCAGCCCCGCCGCGCGCCAGCGGCGTTCGTAAAAGGGCACGCTCCAGGCACGGGCGACGACACGCTGAAACCGCCGCTCCTGCACCGCCCGCAGCTCATCCACCGACCATTGCGCAGGCCCGGTCAGGAACGCCTCGCCAATCGGGTAGTCGCGCAGCATTTGCCGCGGGTCGACCTCAGCCCAGTAGGGCGGTAACTCGACCTCCGGCTCGGGCGGAATGTCGGTGACGGTCATAACCAGTCTCCATGAACAAGGGCGAGCGGCGGCAACAGGCACGCGCTTTGCCGGAACAGGGCAAGACTTTGCCACCCGCCGCGCCGCGCCGCAATTCGCTATCGCCATTGCGTTCGGCGGTTTGGCGCGCTATCCGGAGGGATCGGTGTCGCAGGATGGTCCTTATCCTGCCGCGAAGATATCATTGGGGAGTCCGGCGCTGTGAAGCAGTTGTTGGTGATGATGATGCTGTTCTGGGCTGGCACGGCCGCCGCGCAGGAGAGTGCGATCAAGATAGAGTTAAACAATATCGAACTGCGCAATGGCGTCTGCCAGGTTTTCATCCGCGTCGGTAACCAGAGCGGCACGGCTTATAGCGCGTTCAAGGTCGATCTGGCGTTTTTCGACAAAGGCGGTGTTATCAACGACCGCGTGCTGGTCGACCTGGCGCCGCTGCGCGCCCGCAAGACCTCGATCCATGTGTTCGATATGCCGGACCTGGAATGCGACAATGTCGGCGAGGTGCTGCTGAACGACATTACGGAATGCCAGGCGGAAGATCCAGCGAACACCCCGGCCGACTGCTTCGCCGCGGTGAGCCTCAGCGCACGGGGCGATATCAGCTTCATTCGCTAGACGCATCCGCTCCAACTCACCACCCCGGAGCAAGCCCGGGGCGCTGAGCTCTCGGGAAACGCACCGTTCTCACGCCACCTTCGGCGCCTGCCCCAAATCCAGCACCAGCCTTTCCAGGCCCGGCTTGGCCGGCGGGTAGATATCCGTCACGATCGGGTCGTGTCCCGGCACCAGGAAAGCGCGCTCCCCGGCAAGCCGGGCGCAGGTGCGATAGCCTTCCAGCATTTCCGCCATGTCGTAGAACACGATGAACGGCAATTCCTCGTCCACCTCCTTGAACAGATGGATCGCGTCGCTCGCCAGAAAAACGGGCCCGCGGCCAGTGTTGACCGTCAATCCCATCTGGCCACGGGAATGGCCGCCGATCAGGTGATAGTCGATGCCGGGCGCATAGCTGCCGTCGCCGGCCACGAATTTCAGGCGGTTGTCATAGAGGAGGCCGACCAGCGCCTCCACATCCTCCTGATGATAGGCCGTGCGGAAGAACGGATGGGTCATGTCCCGGCCCGTGATCGATTCCATCTCCAAATCTTGGATCGTGAACTTGGCTTTCGGGAAGCGGTGCAGATTGCCGACATGGTCGAAATGCGCATGGGTCAGGATCACTTCATCCACCTGCCCCGCGTCGATACCGACCTTGCCCAGCAGGTCCACAGGGTCGGCAATCCAGGTGCGGTTCAGGCTCTCTACCTTTTCCTTTGTGAAGCCGGTATCGACCACGATGCAACGGTCGTTGCCGACAATCGCCCACATGTAATAATCGAGACCACGGCAGATTTCGTTCGGGTTGCCGCCGATAAAGGTATCGCTCATCAGTCGGTTTTCATGCCGGCCATAGCAAAAGGCGTACAGGTTCCAGACAGGCGTGGCCATGGGGCGGGTTCCTCGGATGTTGGATTGTTTGCCGCCACTATCCGCGAGAGCACGCCGCCGCGCAAGCCGGGCCGGCGCTCGCCCGCGCCTCCCTCCCCCCGACGGACGGAAGCATCGCAAAACAATGACGGCTTGCAGCCAGACATGGCAGGATGAAAATAGGTATTGTAAATACTTCTTTAATTGTCATGATAAGCTGATGCTTGAAGGCGGCTTGCAACAACGCCGTCCGGCCCCTGCAAACGGAGCCCACACCCATGCATGACGACAAAGACCCACCGGCGCACTTCGCCTCGCCGCCCTGCTTCATGCACGAGGTCGACCCGGCCTATTTTGGGCTGGAAGATACGGATGACACGCGAAACCGGGAAGGACCGCACGGAATGACTACACTATCCGACATCATGCTCGGCCAGCTGGGCATGGCGATGTTGCGCGATTTGCCCGATGCCGTGGTCTATTCCGATGCGGACGGGCTAATCCGCCACTGGAACGCCGGCGCGGCACGCGTTTTCGGATTTTCGTCCGACGAAGCACTGGGCCAGTCGCTCGACATCATCATTCCCGAACGCCTGCGCGAGCGCCACTGGCAGGGCTACCGCAAGGTCATGGAAACCGGCCAATCCAGCCACAGCCCTGACGAACTGCTGTCGGTGCCCGCCATCAACAAGGCGGGAGACAAGCTGTCGATCCAATTCACCATAGCGCCGGTGATGGGCGAGGATGGCAAGATTGCCGGCATCGTCGCCCTGCTGCGCGACGCGACGGAAACCTTTGCGGAGTTGAAGCGGTTGCGGCAAGCCGCACATGATTGAGGACGGCTATTCCGGTTTTCCGTGCCCGCCGGGGCCATAGACCTGTTCGGGGTCGAACAGCTTCTCGGTCTCGGCAAACCGCAGTTCTATGCTGCCCGCAGCCTCGCCCACCGGCACGCTGCGATAGAAGCAAGAGCGATAGCCGACATGGCAACTGGCCTTGCCGCCAGTATCGACGCGCAGCCAGATGCAATCCTGGTCGCAGTCCACCCGCATCTCCACCACCTTCTGCACATGACCGCTGGTGGCGCCCTTGTGCCAAAGCTCCTGGCGGGAGCGGCTGTAATAGACCGCCTCGCCCAGCCGGATAGTCTGGCGCACGGCCTCCGCATTCATGAAGGCGAACATCAGCAATTCGCCGGTCGCCGCGTCGGTGGTGACGCAGGGAATCAGGCCGTGCTCGTCGAACTTTGGCGCGAACGCCGTGCCCTCCTCCACTTCGGCGTGGCTTTTGCGGTCGGCAAAGGTGATTTCGGCCATGGAAAAATCGGCTCCCGCGTCGGGTGTTGGGATGCGGTGACGCCGTGCCTATACTATAGAGAGCGCTGAAAGCCCAACAGAGAAGCATGCATTCATGGAATCCTGGGATACCGACGCCACGCGTCAACGCCTGCCCGTCTCCGTCCTGACCGGCTTCCTCGGCAGTGGCAAGACCACGCTGCTTAACCATCTGGTGAAGCAGCCGGACATGGCGGGCACCCTGGTCATCGTCAACGAATTCGGCGAAATCGGCCTCGACCACCTGCTGGTGGAGGAGGTGTCGGACGACATGGTGCTGATCAACGCCGGCTGCCTCTGCTGCACCGTGCGCAACGACCTGATGGAAACCCTGATGAAACAGGCGCTGGCGGCGGAGCAGGGCAAGATTCCCGCCTTCCACCGCGTCGTGATCGAAACGACGGGCCTCGCCGACCCGGCGCCGATCCTGCACACGCTGATGGCCGATCCCTATGTCGGCGGCCACTACCGCATGGATGGCGTCATCACCACGGTGGATGCGGTCAACGGCAGCGCCACGCTCGACACACAATTCGAAAGCGTGAAACAGGTGGCCGTCGCCGACCGCATCGTGCTGACCAAGAGCGACCTAGCGGATGCCGCCACCATTGCCGCGCTGAAAGCCCGGATTGCCGCTCTCAATCCTGGCGCACCGGTGTTTGCGGCGGAGAACGGTAAGATCGAAGCCGCACTGCTGTTCGATGCCGGCCTGTTCGACCCGAAGAACAAGTCCGCTGACGTTCAGGCATGGCTAAAGGCGGAGGAGGTCGCAGCGCGGGAAGAAGCGGAGCAAGGTCATCACCACGAGCACGGCCACGACCATGGTCACAGCCACGATCACGCCCATGACGTCAACCGTCACGACGAATCGATCCGCGCCTACTGCCTGACCCTCGACGAGCCGATGGAGGCGCACGCGTTCGAGGAATGGATCAACATGGCGATGATGCTGAAAGGCCCGGACCTGCTGCGCGTCAAGGGCATCGTCAACGTGAAGGATTTCAACGGCCCGGTGGTGGTGCATGGCGTGCAACACGTCTTCCATCCGCCGGTGATGCTGGAGAAATGGCCATCCGACGACCACCGCACCCGCCTGGTTTTCATTACCCGCAACGTGGAAAAAGAGTTTCTCGAGCAGTTGCTGAACAGCTTCACCGGTCCGGAACGCCGGCACGTAAATTTCGTGTAGGAGCCCGGCACCCTTCACCCTTCGACAGGCCCAGGGTGAAGCCCGCATTTCACGAAACAGCCCCACAAGGAACCCACAGTGCCCACCATCCAAGAGGTCCAGAACGAACTGATCGAGGAATTTGCCTTCTTCGACGACTGGATGGACCGCTACCGCTACATCATCGACCTTGGCCGCCAGCTGCCGGAATTCCCGGCGGACAAGCAGACCGATGCCTACAAGGTGCGCGGCTGCCAGAGCCAGGTCTGGTTCGTGGCAGAGCCCATGGCGAACGGCCGCCTGCGGTTTCTGGCCACCAGCGATGCGCATATCGTCAGCGGGCTGATCGCCATCCTGCTGCGCATCTATTCCGAGCGCACGCCGGAGGAGATCTTGGCGGCCAAGCCGGATTTCATCGCCGCCATCGGGCTGGACGAGCATCTGTCGCCGACCCGCAACAACGGCTTGCACGCCATGCTGACCCGTATCTTCGCGGAGGCCAAGGCCGCCGCAAACGCTGCCTGACGGAACACCCCCACGCATGAGCGAAGCCGCCAAGATCAAGGCCCTCTACAACGCCCGCATCATGGAGCTGGCGGATGACATCCCGCTGCAGGGCCGGCTGGAGGGTGCGGACGCCACCGCCAGCGTGCGCAGCCCGCTCTGCGGCTCCCGGATCACCGTCGATCTGAAGGTGAAAGATGGCATCATCACCGACTATCGCCACGTGGTCCGCGCCTGCACGCTGGGCCAGGCCGCGGCCTCGATCATGGCGCGGCATGTGGTGGGAAAATCGGTGGAAGAGCTTCGGCATGTGGGCGCTGCCATGCGCGCCATGCTGAAACAGGGCGAGCCGCTGCCGGACGATGTCTGGCCGGACCTTGAAGTCCTCATCCCGGTGCAGGACTTCAAGAGCCGTCATGGCAGCGTGCTGCTCAGTTTCGATGCGGTGGAAAAGGCGCTGGCGTCGATAGACACCGCCCTGCCTCAGTAGGCGTATTCGCGGAACAGCGGGTCGACGCTCTCGCCCCAGCGCTCGTAATAGGCATTCAGTTTCGCCCTGGCTGGCGATTCTCGCTTGCGGACGATATCTTCCAGCACGTCCAGAAAGCCGGTTTCGTTGTTACCGCCGCCGTCCAGCCTGGCCCGTGCCTGCAGGCCGGCGCGGGCGATCTTCAGCACCTCGCCGCCGACATCGGCCAGGGTACGGCCGCGGAATGGCGTCGCCAGCCCCAGCCGCGGCGCCTCGTCCCGCAAGTGGTTGCGCTCCTCCGGTGTCCAATCCTTGACCAGATCCCACGCCGCATCCAGCGCGGTCTGGTCGTACAGCAGGCCAACCCACAACGCTGGCAGCGCACAAAGGCGTTTCCACGGGCCACCATCCGTGCCGCGCAGTTCCAGATAGCGCTTCATCCGCACTTCCGGAAAGGCCGTGGTCACGTGATCGGCCCAGTCTTCCATGGTGGGGCGGTCGCCCTTGCGGATGACATAGCCCTGATCCTCCGCCTCCAGCTCACCCGCCATGAACTGGCGGAAGGACCGGCCGGCAAGGTCAATATAATCCTCGCCCCGATGGACGAAATACATCGGCACATCCAGGATATAGTCGGTATAGCGCTCGAAGCCAAAGCCGTCCTCGAACACGAAATCCAGCATGCCGCAACGGCCCGGGTCCGTATCGGTCCAGACGTGGCTGCGGTAGGACATGAAGCCGTTCGGCTTGCCTTCGGTAAACGGCGAGTTGGCGAACAGCGCCGTTGCCAGCGGCTGCAACGCCAGGCTGACACGGAATTTCTGCACCATGTCCGCTTCGGACGCATAATCCAGGTTCACCTGCACCGTGCAGGTGCGCAGCATCATGTCCAGGCCCAGATTGCCGACCTTCGGCATGTAGTTGCGCATGATCCGGTAGCGGCCCTTGGGCATCCACTGGATGTCCTCCCGGCGCCACTTCGGATCAAACCCGACGCCGACCATGCCCAGCCCCAGGTCGTCGCACACGGTCCGCACCTGATCCAGGTGAGTGTGTACTTCCTCGCAGGTGTCGTGGATCGTCTCAAGTTGCGCACCGGACAGTTCGAACTGCCCGCCCGGCTCCAGCGTGATGGAACCGCCGACATCGTCGGTCAGCGCAACGGTCTTGCCATGCTCCGTGATCGGCTGCCAGTCGTACCGGGCCGCCAACCCTTCCAGCAGCGCGCGGATGCCGTCTGGCCCCTCATAGCCGGGGCGCGTCAGATCCTTGAGCCGGAACACCAGCTTTTCGTGTTCGGTGCCTATCCGCCATTTTTCCGGCGGCTTGTTGCCCGCCGCGAAATAGGCGACCAACTCGTCTTTGCCAGCGATGGGGGCGCTGTCCGAATGTCCTGCCATGCACGCTGCCTTACAGCACCAGGGTATGGGATAAGGCCCTCAAGCCGCGCGCACCGGCAGGTCACCATCGCCCGCCAGCGCCTGGCCGATAGCCAGCGCGGCGATAGCGGCGGTTTCCGCCCGCAAGATGCGCGGCCCCAGGGCTACTTTGGTAACAAAGGGAAGTTCTCCGAGGCCGTCAAGTTCAGCGGCGGCAAAGCCGCCTTCCGGCCCAACCATCACCCCCCACGGCCTTGGCGGCGCGTGCTCATCCTCATCGAACAGATTGTCAAAGGCATCGGCAATCGGCAGGCCGCCACCCCGTTCGTCACACCAGAGCAAGGCCCGCTCGGCAGGCCATTCGGCCAGGAATTCCGCCAGCCGAACTGCCGGCGCAACTTCCGGCACATCCAGCCGCTCGCACTGTTCCGATGCCTCGACAACGATGCGCGACAGGCGGTCCGGATTCAGCCGTTCGCTCATGGCGCGCCCTGTCGCCACGGGCAGGAATTTTGCCGCGCCCAGTTCCGTGCCCTTCTGCAGGATCATTTCCAGCGCCTGCCGTTTCGGAATCCCGAAGGCCAGCCAGGGGCCGTCTGCCACCGGCTGCGCCTGCATCTGCGCGTCCACCACCAGCACCGCCCGGCGGCGGTCGCTGCCGTCGATCCGCGCCCGCCACAGGCCATCCCGGCCATTGAACACCAGCACGGTCGAGCCAACCGCGCGCCGCATCACCCGCAGCAGGTAATGCGTTTGCTCCGGCCCCAGCGGCACTGCCGCATCGGGCGCAAGGGTCGCGTCCACGAACAGGCGCGGCGCGGCAGGAATATCGCTATGATCATCGTTCGTCATTCGCCGACTATGCCCCGATTTGCCCCGTTTCCGAAATGCCATCTGCGCGCACAAGCCTTTCCCGCGATCCGCACGAAGCGACCGACATCCGCCGCAGCACGGCGGAGCGCGTGCTGCCGCGCCATCTGCACCCCTATGCCCGCCTGGCCCGCCTCGACCGGCCCATCGGGACCTGGCTGCTGCTGCTGCCCTGTTGGTGGGGGCTGGCGCTGGCCGTCGGCAGTGCCGGCGGCGCCCCGTGGAGCGCTATCGGCTATGGCCTGCTGTTCACCGTCGGCGCGCTGGCGATGCGTGGCGCCGGCTGCACCTATAACGACATCGTCGACCGCGATTTCGATGGCCGCGTCGCCCGCACCGCCTTGCGCCCCATTCCCTCCGGCGAGGTCTCGGTGCGGCAGGCCTGGGTGTTCCTGGCGCTGCAACTTGCTATCGGCGCCGCCGTGCTGCTTGCGCTGAACCCGTTCGCCATTTTGGTCGGGCTTGGCTCTATCCCGGTGGTCGCGGCCTATCCCTTTGCCAAGCGGGTGACGCATTGGCCGCAGGCCGTCCTCGGCCTCGCCTTCAACTGGGGCGTTCTGGTTGGCTTTGCCGCGTTGGCCGGCACGCTGGGCCTACCCGCACTGCTGCTCTACGCCGCAGGTCTGACCTGGACGCTTGGCTATGACACAATCTACGCGCATCAAGATAAGGAAGACGACGCCATGATCGGCGTCAAAAGCACCGCCCTGCTGTTCGGCGCCCGCACCAAACCCTGGCTCACCGGCTTCTACGCCGCCGCCGCTGTCCTTGTCGGCACCAGCGGCTGGTTCGCCGGCCTCGGCCCCGGCTTCTGGATTGGCCTTGGCCTGCTGGCGGCGCATTTCACCTGGCAGATCGCTACCCTCCGCCTCGACGACCCGGATGACTGCCTCGCCAAGTTCAAGGCGAACCGCGACGCCGGGTTGATCGTCACCGCTGCCCTCCTTCTCGGCTGGATCTGACGCTCTTGGACCTCGACGATTTCATCCGCGCGAGCACGGTCGTCGAAACGACGACGCTGGTTCCCGAAATCCGGTTGCATCTTGCCACAGAACTGACGCCGCTCTGGCATGCCACCGAATCCTATCTCAACCAGATCAACATCAACGCACCCTTCTGGGCCTTTGCCTGGGTAGGCGGTCAGGCGCTGGCCCGTTACATCCTGGACAATCCGGAAGCAGTGGCCGGATTAAACGTCGTCGACATCGGCAGCGGCGGCGGCATCGTCTCTATCGCCGCGGCGCTGGCGGGAGCGGAACATGTCATCGCACTCGACATCGACCCGATCGCCGCCACGGTCTGCCGCCTGAACACAGAGCTGAATGGCATTGGCGATCGGATCGCGACCGAAACCGCGGACGCCATCACCTATGACTTCGAGCCGTTCGATCTGATCCTGGTCGGCGATGTCTGCTACACGCGCGGCGAGTCCGCAGACTTGGCCGCCCACCTGCGCGACGCTGCGGCGCCTGTGCTGTTCGGCGACCCCGGCCGCCAGTTCCTGCCGCGCCACGGCATCGACCAGGTCGCCACCTACACCGTCGAAACCTCGCAGGAGATAGAGGCAAGCCCGATCAGCGAAGCGAGCGTTTGGCGCATGGTTGGGCTCTAACTTTCCTATCGGGCGGCAAGCCAGCACGGAAAGGCTTGAGTGCGCACGTTCCGGGTGGAACACTTGCGCCAGCGCAAGCAAACCGCAATCGATAATAAACGGAAGGAAACCTCATTATGCGCCTTGCAGACAAAGTCGCCATCGTCACTGGCGGCGCTCACGGCATGGGCAAATCGACCTGTGAAATCTTCGCCCGCGAAGGGGCCAAGGTCGTGATTGCCGATGTGGACGACCAAGCCGGGCAGGACCTGGCTCAGCAACTGACCAGCCAGAACCTCACCGCCAAGTTCCACCATCTCGACGTGACGAGCGAGGCGGATTGGCAAGCGACAGTCAACGCCGCCGTCGATTCCTATGGCAAACTGGACGTGCTGGTGAACAATGCCGGCATTTCCGGCAGCGCCGCGGAGGATATGGACGATACGGAATTGTGGAACCGGCTGATGGCCATTAACTCCACCGGCCCGTTCTTCGGCATCAAATATTGCGCGCCGGAGATGAAAAAGGTTGGCCAAGGTGCCATCGTCAACATCTCTTCTATCAGCGGCCTTGTCGGCCAGGGCTTCATCCATGCCGGCTACAATGCCAGCAAGGGCGCCGTCCGGTTGCTCACCAAACAGGCGGCTTCGCGCTTCGGACCCGACAATATCCGCGTGAACAGCGTTCACCCCGGCCTGATGCCGCCCATGCGCACATCCGGCCGCACCGCCGACCCGGCCACACGCGCCAAGATGCTCAAGCGCGTACCGCTCGGCCGCAATGGCGAGGTGTGGGAGGTTGCCAACGCCACCCTGTTCCTCTGCTCTGACGAGGCCAGCTACATCACCGGCGCGGAGCTGGTGGTCGACGGCGGCCACTGCGCCGTGTAGCGCCTTTACGGTCCCGGCACCGCGCCGGGACCGGCCCCTTTGCCAGCCGAACGGTCCCCATGCCCACCCGCACCTACAGCTATACCGAGCCAGAGGCGCTTGCCCAGGCCGTGCAAGAGTTGCCGTATCTGGAAGTGCTGTTGCGCATGAAGGCCGGCACCCTGCCACGCTCGACCATGATGGAAACGCTCGACCTGCATATGGAGGAAGCCGAGCCGGGCCGCGTCGTTTTTACAGGCACGCCCAGCGTGGTCTTCTCCAACCCGGTCGGCACGCTGCACGGCGGGTGGTATGCTAGCCTGCTCGACTCGGTGCTGGGCAGCGCGGTGCAGTCTACCCTGCCGGCGGGCAAGGGGCAGACCACGTTGGAGGTCAAGGTCAACATGGTCCGCGCCGTCAAACTCGACGGCCGCCCGGTGCGGTGCGAGGCGCGGGCCAGGCATATCGGCCGACGCACCGGCACGGCGGAAGGCGACATTACCGATGCCGATGGCAAGCTGCTGGCACACGGCAGCACCACCTGCCTTATCCTGGATTTCTGACGTCATTTCCCGGCAGCCCCTGAACCCTGCTGCGAATGGTCTCTTGCATCCTGTTGCTGATTTTTATACCCCGCCAAGTTGGTGGTACCAGCGCGCGGCGCGACAAGACGCTGGGCGCACCATCTCAAGGGAACTGGCTTCTGTCACGCGCACGCTGTTGAGTAGGGAGGCTTTACGCCACCATGGATACGATGATCGCGACCGAGGGCTTGACCAAGGTATTCGGTGCGAAACGGGTGGTCGATTCGGTCACCCTGACCGTTGGCCAGGGCGAGGTCCTTGGCTTTTTGGGGCCCAATGGCGCCGGCAAATCCACGACAATGAAGATGGTGACCGGCTTTCTCCGGCCCACGGCCGGGCGGTCCGCCATCTGCGGCTATGACGTTCTCGACAGACCAATTGAGGCGAAACGCCGTCTCGGCTATCTGCCGGAAGGCGCACCGCTTTATCCGGACATGAGTTCGCGCGGCTTCCTGCAATTCATCGCCGCCGCCCGCGGGTTGCGCGGGGCGGAAAAGCGCCGGCGCGTCGATCAGGCGATTGCCATGACCCAGCTCGAAAGCGTGGTGGCCCAGCCGATCGAGACCTTATCCAAAGGTTTCAAACGCCGCGTCGGCCTGGCCCAGGCGCTGCTGCACGACCCCGACGTGCTGATCCTGGACGAGCCTACCGACGGCCTGGACCCGAACCAGAAACACGAGGTTCGCCGGCTGATCCGCGAAATTTCGCCGACCAAGGCCATCATCATCTCCACCCACATTCTGGAAGAGGTGGAGGCAGTGTGCTCCCGCGCCGTCGTCATCGCGGAGGGCCGGGTCATCGCCGACGACACCCCCGCCGGCCTGATTGCCCGGTCGCCGCGGCATGGGGCCGTCACCCTGACCGTCGCGCGTGCGCAGGCGGAACAGGTCAAAACCGCCCTTGGCAGCGTCGCCGGAGTCGGTGCCGTGCAGCAGGGCAAGGCTAATGGCGCCGGCGTGCTGCTGACCGCCTATCCCAAGGATGGCGCGGACGTCGCCACGGCGATTGCCGAACGGGCTGCGACCGAGCACTGGCCGATCAGCAACCTGCACACCGAACGCGGCAATCTGGACGATGTGTTCCGCCGCCTGACCAATCCGCAACCGCGGGAGGCCGCCTGAGCCATGCAGAACGTGCTTACCGTGTTCCGGCGGGAGTTCGCGGGCTATTTTGCCACTCCGGTCGCGTTCATCTTCATTATCATCTTCCTGGCGCTTGCCGGCTCGTTCACCTTCTATATGGGCTACTTTATCGAGCGCGGGAATGCCGACCTCCAGACCTTCTTCCTGTTCCATCCCTGGCTTTATCTGCTGCTGATCCCAGCGGTCTCCATGCGGCTGTGGGCGGAGGAGCGCAGGCAGGGCACGATCGAACTGTTCCTGACCCTTCCGATCAGCCTGACGGAAGCCGTGGTCGGCAAATACCTCGCCGCCTGGGCCTTTGTCGGCCTGGCGCTGGCGCTGACTTTTCCGATGTGGATCACGGTCAACGTGCTGGGCGACCCGGATAATGGCGTGATTGCCGCGGGCTATGTCGGCTCGCTGCTGATGGCCGGCGCCTATCTCGCCATCGGCTCCTGCCTGTCGGCCATTACCAAGAACCAAGTGATCGCCTTCGTCATTACCATCACGGTGTGCTTCCTGTTCACCGCCGGCGGTTCCACCGCCGTTGTTGGTTTGGTGCAAGGCTGGGCGCCCGATGCGGTGGTCAATGCCGTTCAGAACCTCAGCTTCCTGAACCATTTCCAGAACATCGCCAAGGGCGTGATCGACCTGCGCGACGCCGTCTATTTCGTGGCGCTGATCGTTGCATGGCTGGCCGCCAACGTCCTCGTCGTTGACCTGAAGAAAGCGGATTGATCCGATGGCAGACACGGTCCAAAACCCCGTCCGCCAGCGCAACTTGCTGTCGGTTCTGGGGCTCATCGTCATTGCGGTGCTATTCGTCGCCGTGGTGGTGCTCTCGAACCAGATGTTCCGCTCGGCCCGGCTCGATCTGACGGAAGACCGGCTTTACACCCTCTCCGAAGGCACGAAGCAGGTGTTGAGCGAGATCGATGAGCCGATCCGCCTGCGCTTCTATTATTCCAGCCGCATTGCGGAGGAACTTCCGGATATCGGCGTCTACGCCCAACGCGTGCGCGATATGCTGGAGGAATATGCCAGCCTTGCCGACGGCAAGATCAAGCTCGAAATCTACGATCCGGAGCCGTTTACGGACGAGGAAGACCTGGCGGTAGCCGTCGGGCTTCAGGGCGTGCCGATCGACCAGGGGGGCGATCTGGTCTATTTCGGCTTGGCTGGTACCAATTCCACCGATTTCCAGCAGGTGATCCCGTTTTTCGATGAAAAGCGCGAGCGTTTTCTGGAATATGACCTGACCCGGCTGGTCTACAACCTCGCCAATCCGAAAAAACCCGTGGTGGCGATGATGAGCGGCCTGCCGATTTCCGGCTCGCCCTACACCAAACAGATGCCGGGCGCGCCGGACGATTCCTGGGTAATCTGGGGGCAACTCACGGATTTGTTCGGTGTCGAGGAAATCCCGATGGTGAACGCCACCATCCCGGAAGACACCGACCTGCTGCTGCTGATCCACCCTGACAGGATCGATACCCGCAGCCGCTACGCCGTCGATCAATTCGTCATGAAGGGCGGCAAGGTCGTCGTCCTGCTCGACCCGCATTCGGAGGTCCAGGCGGCCGATCCGCAACGCCGCCGTGGGCCCTCCCCCAACGTCGTCGCCGCATCGAACCTGCCGGATATTCTGAACGCCTGGGGCTTGGAAATGCCGGCCGATGCGGTCATCGGCGACGCGAACCTTGCCCGCCGGGTGCAGGTTCCGACCCAGGGGCCAGCGGCATCCCGTGTGGCGGCAATCGACTATCCGCTTTGGCTCGCCCTCGGTCCGGATCAGATGAATGGTGAGGATCTGGTTACCAGCCAGTTGTCGCTCCTGCATTTCGCCTCGCCAGGCCACCTAAACCCGCTGGACGGCGCCAGCACGACCTTTACGCCGCTGATCCATACGTCCGATGAAGGCGGCAAGGCTGATCTCAACCTGGCCCAACAGGGTTCGACCAAGATTCTGGAGCAAACCAACAACTTCAAGCCGGATGGTCAGTACACCCTCGCTGCCCGGGTCAGCGGTCCCGTCAGCTCGGCATTCCCTAATGGCCCGCCCGAGCCCGCCATCATCGCCGAACTGGAAAAGGCCATCGCCGGCGCCAACGAGGGTGAGGACACCGCCGACAAGCAGGCGGAACTGGACAAGGAGCGGGAGAAGTGGGAGGCCGCAAAGGCTGCCCATATCGCCGAGGCCCAGGCGCCGCTCAACGCCATTGTCATCGCCGATGTCGACTTCCTGACCGATGGCCTTTGGGTCCGGTTGCAGGATTTCTTCGGCCAGCGCGTCGCCTCACCCTATGCGCAGAACGGTAACTTGCTGATCAACGCCGCCGACAACCTGACCGGCTCCGACGCGCTGATCAGCCTGCGCTCGCGCGGCGTATTCCAGCGTCCCTTCACCTACATTCAGGACATCCAGCGCCAGGCCGAACGCGAGTTCCGGCAGAAGGAACAGGAACTGCTGAAGGAACTCAGCCAGGCGGAAGAAACCCTGCAAAAGCTCCAGACCAACGCACGCGGCGAAGCCGGCGTGGTGCTGAGCCAGGAACAGAAGGACGAAATCGCCCGCTTCCGTGACAAAGCCGTCAGCCTTCGCCGCGAGCTGCGCGATGTGCAATTCCAGTTGCGCAAGGATGTGGAGCAGGTGAGCGGCTGGGTGAAGGCCGTCAACATCGGCGCAGTGCCGGTGCTGGTCGCCGTGTTTGCTCTGATCCTGGCGCTGGTGCGGCGCAACGCCCGCCGCCGCGCCCACCGCGCCGCCTGAGCGAACGGAGAGACCCCGCAATGAAGCCAGCGACCTTTGCCGCGCTCGCCGTCGCCACCGCCGTCATCGCGGGCGGCGCCTACTATGCCACCATGCAGCGCGAAGCCTCCGTCTCGGACCCGTGGCGGCGCCAGCCGCTCTATCCCGGCCTGATGGAACGGGTGAACGATGCCACCAGCATCCGCGTCGCCTCGCAGGCCGACGGCAGCATCACCATCACCAAACAGGGCGACACCTGGACCGTAGCCGAACGCCACGATTACCCCGCCGATTTCGACAAGATCCGCGCAGCCCTGGTCGAACTCGCCAGCATGGAAACGCTGGAGCCCAAAACCAGCAGGCCGGAGAACTTCGCCGAACTGTATGTCGAAGACGTGGGCCCGGCGGACGGCGCCACCACCAATTCCATCCGCTTCACCGCCAAGGCCGACAATGACGTGCTTGCCGACCTGCTGATCGGCCGCGCCCGGCCGAAAGACATCGGCGAAGGCGTGTTCGTGCGCAAACACGGCGAAAATCAGGTGTGGCTCGCCAACGGCTCGTTCCAGCCGAACCGCCGCGCGCTGCAATGGCTGGACCGCAACGTCGTCAATATCGACGCGCGCCGCATCATGCGTGTGACCGTAACCCATCCGGACGGCGATACCTTCACCGTCAACCGGCCGGAGATGGCTTCGGAGAATATGGCCTATGCCTCGCCCGTGCCGGAAGGCTGGCAGCCGAAGCCGCCGCACGAGATGAACAACATGGCCAGCGTTCCCGACTTCTTGATTTTTCAGGAGGTCAAACCGGCCGGAGAGATCGCCTGGACCGCCGACCCGGTTGTCAGCACCTACCGCACCTTCGATGGCCTGACATTGACCATGACCGCGGTGGAACAGGACGGGGATGTCTGGGTCAAAGCCAGCGCCGCCGAAAGCCCGCGTGCCGATGGGCTGGATACGTTCATCGCGGAAAACAAGGGCGAGGATTCCACTGCCGGCCGCATCGCGGACGAATTTCGCAGCCCGGAGGAAGTGGCGGCAGAAATCGCCACCATGAACGAGCGCCTTGCGCCCTGGGCCTACCAATTGACCGACTACAAATCCGGCAAGGTGACCCAGCGCAGCGCCGACATGCTGCAAGCAGCAGGTACGGGCCAATAGGCGGCAGCACCCGCTTGCCGCGCACGCACGCTCTGGCCTGCTGCGCCGCAAGCGGTTAGTCTCCCGCCCCATGCGACTCTGGGCCATCAGTGACCTGCACCTTGCCTCCGCCATCAACCGCGAAGCCCTGGCGGCGCTGCCGGACTATGGTCCGGATTGGCTGATCCTGGCCGGCGACGTGGCGGAACGCAGCGAGCATCTCCATCTAGCATTCCAGACGCTAACCCGCCGCTTCGCCAAGGTGATCTGGACCCCCGGCAACCATGACCTGTGGACCGTCACCGACGACCCGGAATTTGCCGGGCTTGGTGGCGATGCCAAATACCGGGCCATCGTCGCCATCGCCCGCAGCTATGGCGTGCTGACGCCGGAGGATCCCTGGCCGGTCTGGACCGGCCCCGGCGGCCCCTGCACCATCGCGGCCCTGTTCACCCTTTACGACTACAGTTTCCGCCCGGCGGGGGTGACACGCGCCGACGTGGTCGCCTGGGCGCGCGAGGGCCGGGCTGCGTGCGCCGACGAAATGTTTCTCAACCCAGCGCCCTATGCCAGCCGTGAGGACTGGTGCCGGGCACTGTGCACCGCTGTCGAATCCAAGCTTGCACGCCTGGATTCGGACCTGCCGACCGTCCTGGTCAACCATTACCCGTTGCGGCAGGATCTGATACGCCTGCGGCGCATCCCCCGTTTCTCCCCCTGGTGCGGCACCACGCAAACGGCGGACTGGGCCGAACGGTTCCGCGCCCGCACAGTGGTCTACGGGCATCTGCACATCCGCCGGTCGGAGCAATGGGGCACGGTGCGCTATGAGGAAGTCTCGCTCGGATACCCCAAGCATTGGGACAGAAGCCGGGGCATGGAGCCCTACCTGCGCCCCATCCTGCCGGCAGCCGGTGAATGACGCAGCCTTACGCCCACTCACCCGCGTGGGTGCCTGGCGGTACGGTCTTGGTGGCCCAATGCCCCGGCGTCAGGCTCAACTGCGCGGCCGGTTTCACGCCGCTCACGTGACCGAAGGCGGTCTGCCCGTAATCCTCAATGAGGTCGGCAACGCCCTCCACAGTCTGGTCTGCGGCATCCATCGCATCCTGCTTGCCCAGCGATTGCAGCCAGCGGCCGGTGCGTGCCAGCGCCACCCGAACCAGCCAGCTTCCGCCCTCGCGGCTCTGCTTCAGCCGGCCCATCATGCCGCCGAGCGCCATCAAGTAGCCGCTGGCATGGTCCAGCGCCTGACAGGGCAAGTGCTGCATGCCATCCTTGCCGGCCGCAACACCGCCCGCATGGCCGATGCCGGAGCAGGTCTGCACAATGGAATCGAAGCCGCGCCTTCCTGCCCACGGCCCCTCGTGACCGAAAGCAGAGAGCGAGACATAGACGATGCCGGGCCGAAGCGCCGCCAATTGCTCCGGCCCCAGCCCGCGGGCCGAAAGCGTGCCGGGGCGATAGCCCTGGGCAAACACGTCGGCCTCGGCCGCAAGCGCCTTCAACCGCTCCACTCCTTCCGGCCGTCGCAGGTCCAGATACGCGCTACGCTTGCCGCGGTTCGAGTCGATCACCAGCGGCATGGCATGCGCCATGTGCGCGGCGGTCACGTGCAACACGTCCGCCCCATGTTCCGCCAACGTCCGCCCGCACACCGGCCCGGCGATCACCTTGGTCAGGTCCAGCACGCGCAGACCCTGCAAGGGTCGCTCGCACACCGGCGGCAACGGCCGCGGGTCGGCCTCGCCAATTTTTTCCAAGATCAGCACCGGCTGCGCGTCCAGCGCCGCGCTTTGCGGGTGCGTATTCCATTCCTCCTCCGAGCGCATGCGGCCGATCGGCAACATGTTGGCGGCAAACAGATCCTCTGCCTCCTGCGCGCTCATGCCATCGAAGCATTGTTGCACACCGGCGCGTGAATAGGGGCAGTGCAGCAATTCAGCCGCTGCCATGCGGTGATGCGGATAGTTGGTATGAATTTGCACCCAACCGCCATCGCCGCATTTGTAGAAGCCGTGCAGCGGGTCTCTGCCCATCCGCGCCGGCTTGCCATCCACCCGCAGATAGCTTTCCGAGCGGAATGCCGCCGCTGCATGGCGCATGCTCAGGCTGACGTGCTGCGCAGGCCCGCCTCGTGCCCGATGGATCGCCGCCGCGGCCAGCCCGGTCGCCGCAATGGCCGCCTGCGCCTGCACACCGACCTTATAGATACCGGGCAATGCCGGCTCTCTCCCGGTCAGCTTCACCTGTTCCAGCGCCGCGGAATCGCCGCCGGCCAATTCCCATATTTGGGCCAGTTGGTCAGCGGCCTCTTTACAGTCTGCGCGCATCTGCCTTACGCCTCCCCGGCATGCGGTGGCGGACCAGTCGCGGCCCGCAAGTATTGCGGGCGAGTATAGAAGAGCGGGCGGCTGCCCGCTATGCTCCGCACGCAAGACCCGATACCGGGCCGGGAGAGTGGAACCGAGACAATGGATAGAGGCGTTTTGACGTGATTCTGGTAACTGGCGGCGCCGGCTTTATCGGCTCGAATATGGTAGCGGCCCTGCTGGATGCGGGTTCCGGCCCCGTTACGGTCTGCGACTGGCTCGGCAGCGACCAGAAATGGCGCAATCTCGCCCATCACCTGATCGACGACGTGATCGCACCGGAAGCGCTGGCCGCCTGGCTGCCGCAGCAGACCCTTTCCGGCGTGTTGCACATGGGCGCCATCTCTAGCACCACGGTCAGCGATGCGGATGCGGTCGTGCGCCAGAATTTCCAAACCTCGCGCCTGCTGTGGGAGTACTGCGCCGAGCGGCAGATCCCTTACGTCTACGCCTCTTCCGCCGCGACCTACGGCGACGGCAGCGCTGGCTTCGACGACGACGACAACGCCGACGCGCTGGCAAAGCTGAAGCCTCTCAACCTCTACGGCTGGTCGAAACACTGGTTCGACCGCTGGGCGGTGGATCAGCGCGACCGGGGCTTGCCGCAGCCGCCATTCTGGGCCGGCCTGAAATTCTTCAATGTCTATGGCCCGAACGAATACCATAAGGGCGACATGCAGAGCATCGTCGCCAAAAACCATGCAACCGTCACAGCCGGCGAGACGGTGGAGTTGTTCCAGTCGCATCGGACCGACTTTGAACACGGCGGCCAGTTGCGCGATTTCGTTTATGTCGCGGACTGTGTGGATGTGGCGTTGTGGCTGTTGCACGCCCAGCCGCACAGCGGCCTCTACAATGTCGGCACCGGCCAGGCCCGCAGCTTCCGCGCGCTGGTGGAGGCATTGGCCAGCGCCTGCGCCCAGCCCCCCCGCATCGACTACGTGCCGATGCCGGAGGTGTTGCGCCCGCGCTACCAGTATTTCACCGAGGCCCGCATGGATCGCCTGCGCGCGGTCGGCTACAATCAGCCATTCCATTCTATCGAGGACGGCGTCGGCGATTACGTCGCCCGCTTCCTCAGCCAGTCCGACCCCTGCCGCTAACCCTCAGGAGCCTGTTGCAGCCCGTGGATTTTCTCGACCGCCTTTCCGATTTCCGCAAGGCCCGCGTTCTCGTCATCGGTGACGTGATACTGGACCGTTACGTGTTCGGCGAAATCGAACGAATATCGCCGGAAGCGCCGGTGCCGGTGTTGCGCCATGGCAACACGCGGCAGATGCTGGGCGGCGCGGGCAATGTTGCCGCCAATATCGCCGCGCTCGGCGGCCAGGTAGATCTGGTTGGGCTGGTTGGCAGCGACGCGGATGGCGCGGCCGTGCGCGGGATCCTGGCGGAATGGAATATCTCCGCCGATGGGCTCGTCGCTTCCGCCGAGCGTCCGACCAGTGTCAAAACCCGGTTTCTCGCCCAGGGCCAGCAGGTGCTGCGGCACGATTGGGAATGGGCGGAGCCCGTATCGCTGGACGAGCAGACCGCGTTGCTCGACGCATTCGCCGCCCGGCTGGAGGCCGCGGACGTGGTCGTGCTGTCCGACTATGGCAAGGGCACGGCCATGCCGCCCATGGCGCCGGCGGTGATTGCCGCCACGCGCAATGCCGGCAAACCCGTTATCGTCGACCCCAAAGGCCGCGATTTCACCACCTACCGCGGCGCCAGCGCCATCACGCCGAACCGCCGGGAACTGAGCGAAGCCACCAACATCACCATCGACGACGATGCCGCGGTCGAGGCCGCCGGCGCCTGGCTGATTGAAACCTGTCAGCTGGAGGCGGTGCTGGCCACGCGAAGCGAGGATGGCCTGTCTGTCATCCGCCACGGCGCGCCGCCGGTCCATATCCCGACCGAAGCGCAGGAAGTTTTTGACGTTTCCGGGGCCGGCGACACCGTGGTGGCCGCTCTCGCCCTGGGCCTCGCCGCGGGGTTGGATTGGAACGAAGCCGCGAACCTCGCCAACGCAGCCGCCGGCGTCGTCGTCGGCAAGCGCGGCACTGCACAGGTCACACCGGATGAGCTTTATGCGGCCCGCCGGCGCCCGCCGCAGGCGGAATCCCTGGTGACCGACCGGGAGGAAGCCATCCGCCGTGTCGCGGCCTGGCAGCGGGCCGGGCTGAAGGTGGGGTTTGCCAATGGCTGTTTCGACCTGATCCACCCTGGCCACGTGGCCCTGCTCACCTATGCCCGCAGCCATTGCGACCGGCTGGTGGTCGGCCTGAACGACGACGGCTCCGTCACCCGCCTGAAAGGGCCGAAACGCCCGGTCAGCGACATCGAGGCCCGCGCCACGGTCATGGCCGCACTCAAACCCGTCGACCTCGTCACCGCCTTTGCCGAGGATACGCCGCTGGCATTGATCGAAGCGCTGCAACCGGATGTGCTGATCAAGGGTGCGGATTACGTGGTGGAAACTGTAGTCGGCGCCGACGTGGTCAAGGCCCGCGGTGGCCAGGTGCTGCTGGCGCCACTGGTGGAGGGCCAAAGCACCTCAAGTATCATTGGCCGCTTGAATGGAAACGCCTGAGTCGGGACGCCTGAACCCATGAACCTTTCCCACTATCTGAACGATAGCGCTGCCACCTTGCAGGCAACCGCCGCTGCCGGCCTGGACAAGGCCATGACCGACGCGGTCGACTGGACCGCCGCGGCCCTTTCCGCCCGGCTGCCGGTGCTGGTTTGCGGCAATGGCGGCTCGGCTGCCGATGCCCAGCACATCGCCGGCGAACTGGTCGGCCGGTTCCTGAAGGAACGCCGCGGCCTGAATGTTATTGCACTGGCCGCCAACCCTGCGGTGCTGACCGCCTGGGCCAACGACTATGACTATGACAGCGTGTTCGCCCGGCAGGTGGAGGCGCACGGCCGCGCCGGTGGCGTGCTGCTGGCGCTATCGACCAGCGGCAACTCTGCCAACGTGGTGCAGGCGGCGGAGACCGCGCGGCGGGAGCAGATGAAGGTGGTGGCCTTCACCGGCGAGGGCGGCGGCAAGCTGGCTGCGCTGGCGCACGCCCTGCTGGCGGTGCCGCATCGCCACACGCCCCGCATCCAGGAAGGCCACCTCGCCCTCTACCACTATCTGTGCGAGATGGTAGAGGCGCGGGTGGCAGAACGGGACATGGTTTAGGTCGGCCCCTGGCCGTACGCTAGGCCGTTACTGGAACTTGAAATCCCGATACTTCTTGGCTGCCGCCAGGATCGAATCCACCAGCATCTGGCCATCATAGCCTTCCTCGGTAATCTTCTGAATCCACTCGTCCCACACCGGCTTGCCTGCCCGCTTGGCAAACGCGTCGTGTTCTTCGTCGGAAATGGTGATGCGGGTCAGGCCGGCTTCATCGAACGTTTCAGGCCCTTCGATATTCTCGCTGATTTGGAAGGCTTCGATCTGCTTCTTGTAGCCGTACGGCTTGTAATCCTCGAACAGCTGCTTGTACTCGGGCGGCAGCGCCTCGAAGGCGGGGATCGAGATAGCCAGGCCGCAATTCAGCATGACGTATTTCAGCCCGTACGTGTACCAGTCCCCCAATTCATAGGTCCGGTAGGAAAGATGCGAATACATTGCGAATCCTGCCGCATCGATCAGGCCGCGGTCCATAGAGACGTAGACATCCGGCGCGGGCACGCTGGTCGGCGTTACACCCAGCTTGCTAAGCGCAATGCCGCTCGGCCCTGGCGAGCGGATACGCAGCCCGGCCCAATCGTCCAGCGACTGCGGCGGCTCGCCCTTTCCCAGCACCTCGTAGGGCGGCAGGATAGAGTTGTGGTAGTTGATGGTGTTCCACTTCTTGAAGTCGTTCTGAACCACATCGAGTTCGGCATAAGCGTCGGCCACCTTTGCCTGCTGGTCCGGCGTCACGATCGGCAGGAACGGCAGTTCGATCCCGGCAGACGCCGGCACTTTGGCCGGATAATAGCTGGCGCAATAACTGCCGGCCTCGAAAGCGCCCAGCTTCAGCGCATCCAGCACGGCCCGCGGCTTCGACAGCGTGCCCCAATGGATTTGCATGGTAAACTTGCCGCCGGTGCGCTTGTCCAGAAAATCAGCCAGCTCCATATAGGCAGCCGACGAGGCGCGCGGCTTGCCCCAGCCTGAATAGTTCCAATGAACCCGCGGGCCGTCGACGACTTCCGCGGCTGCGACTGTGCCCGCAGTCATAGTCAAGGCAAGGCCGATTGCGATGGTGCGTAACATTGGCGTTTTCCTCTCAGTTTTTTTTGACATTGGCGATTGCGCCCTGACGCAACACCCACCAGCCTAGCAAGACAGAACCGCAACAGGCAATTGTGCCGGCACCGGTTTCGTCGTAACTGTGATTGTCTCCAAACCCTTAAGAGTGCGCGAACATGCCGTCTGCCATTGAAGTTGACCTGATCAGCGATACCGGAACCCGCCCCACCGCCGCCATGCGACAGGCCATGGCCAATGCCGAGGTCGGCGACGAGCAGGCAGGCGAAGATCCGACCGTCAACCGGCTGCTGGAGATGGCCTGCGAGCTTACGGGCCACGAGGCTGCGGTCTATGTTCCGTCCGGCACCATGTGCAACGCCATTGCCTACAGGCTCTACTGCCGCCAGGGCGACGGTGTCATCCTGGACGAACTGGCCCACCCGATCCACGCGGAGGCTGGCGGCCCTGCCGCGCTTTCCGGTGCGATGATGATCACGGTCAAGGGCGAGCGCGGCATCTTCACGGCAGAACAGGTGCAGGGCGCCATCCGCCCCTACAAGCACAACCGTGTGGTGGCCAAGGTGGTTTCGATGGAACAAACCTCCAACTTCGGCGGCGGTGCAGTCTGGCCGTGGGAAACCATGAGAGGCGTGGCCGACGCTGCGCGTGAGCGCGGGCTTGCCGTGCACATGGATGGCGCGCGCCTGCTGAACGCCGCCATCGCCAGCGGACGCCCGGCCAGCGATTTTGCCCAACTGTGCGACACGACCTGGATCGACCTGTCGAAAGGCCTCGGCTGCCCGGTCGGTGCGGTGCTGGTCGGCTCCAAGGACGCGATTCACGAGGCCTGGCACTGGAAACACCAGTTCGGCGGCTCCATGCGGCAGGCCGGCATCATCGCGGCGGCCGGTGTCTATGCCTTCAACCATCATGTCGAGCGGCTGGCCGACGATCATGAGAACGCCCGCCGCCTGGCCCGCGGGCTGGCCCAAATCGAGGGGATTGAATTGGACCCCCCGGAAGTCGCCACCAACATGGTGTTTTTCGACTGCGCCGGCCTCGGCATTTCGAATGGGGAGATGAACAAGCGGCTGCTGGACCATGGCGTGCGCATCGGCGCCGGCTATGGCCCGCGCGGCCTGATGCGCGCCGTCACCCATCTGGACGTGGACGCCGCCGGCATCGACAAGGCGCTGGCCGCCATCCGCGCCGTTGCTGCCGAAATGCGCCCGAACTGAGAGGTCGGAGCCATGACCGAGGCAGACCGCATTGCCGCGCTGGAAGCCCGTCTCCGTTTGCTGGAGGATAAGGAAGAAATCCGGCATTTGCGCGACAGCTACCACGCCTGCATCAACGACAGCCGCTTCGATGAGATCGTGGACCTGTTCACGGACGATGCTTTCGTCAGGCTGGGCTATCTGGCGGAATACCGCGGGCGCCAGGAAATCGACACCGGTTTCTGCGGCATGGGCAAGCGCGAACGCTTCTTCATCCGCCAGTACATTCACAGCCACCGCATCTTTGTGGACGGTGACCGGGCAACCGGGCATTCCTATCTGCAAGCCACCTATGGCCGCTTCGGCACGTCCTATCTGGTCGCCGGGCGCTATGACGACAAATACCGCCGCACGGCCGACGGCTGGCGGTTCACCGAAATGACAATTGAATTCGACTACACCGTGCCCGCCGGCGTCGGCTGGACCGGGGACGCGCTGCACTATCTGGACCCGAAGAACCGCATGACGGACTAGCCTATCGTGCGGGCGGCGCCTTAGAATGCCGGTCGATATACAGAGGAGCCGCGCCATGACCCGCATCTATGATCCGTTCGACGGGCCCAGCCAGCCGGACCTGCGCACCGAACGCTACATGCGCACCGGCATCACCGCGCCGGCGGAGCCCCTGATCGCCCTGCTGCGAACCGCAACGGAAACCAGCGGCCCCGTGTTCGGGCCGGCCGATGTGGGCGATACCGGCATCGACCTGACCAATGGCAACACCGTGCTGGGCCCGCTCTCCGTCATCTCCGGTCAGGTGCTGGACGAGGACGGGCGGCCGGTGCCGAACGCGCTGATCGAGATCTGGCAGGCAAACGCTTCTGGCAAATACCCGCATGAGGTGGATTCGCGCCCCGCGCCGCAGGACCCGAACTTCACCGGCGCCGGGCGCATGCTGACGAATAGCGAGGGCCGCTACCGCTTCCTCACCATCAAGCCGGGCGCGTATCCGGTGCCGAACTCCAACAACTGGTGGCGGCCGCCGCATATCCACTTCTCGCTCTATGGCGATGCGTTCGCAAGCCGCCTGATCACCCAGATGTACTTCCCCGGCGACCCGCTGAACGCGGTGGACGGCATCCTGCAGGCCGTGCCGGACGCCGCCGCCCGCACCCGCCTGATCGCGCAGCCGGACGAAAGCCTGGGCGTGCACGAACACGCGCTCGGCTATCGCTTCAATATCGTGCTGCGCGGCCGCGCCGAAACGCCAATGGTCGGCTGAGAAGGAGCGTCCAGCCATGACCAGACCGACCGCTGCCCAGACCCTCGGCCCCTTTTACAACTACGCCCTGTTACGCGATGGCGAACACGACCTGACCCAGGGCGGCCAGCACGGCCCTGCGATCACCGTCACCGGCAGGCTCTATGATGGCGAGGGCACGGCCCGACGTGACTTTCTGATGGAATGGTGGCAGGCCGATGCCACCGGCCAATATGCGACAAGCGCCAGCGCTGCCTTCCACGGCTTCGGGCGCTGCATCACCAAGCCGGACGGCTCGTTCGCATTCAAGACCATCAAGCCCGGTGCCGTTCCGTTCGAGGGCAACCGCTGGCAGGCGCCGCATGCCGCGCTCGGCATTTTCGGGCCGGGCCTGATGCGCCGCATCGTGACCCGCGTCTATTTCGCGGACGAGGACAACACCGCCTGCCCCGTGCTGGCCCTGGTGCCGGAAGCCCGGCGCGGCAAACTGATCGCGGTCAGGGAGGGCGACGCCGCCTACCGCCTCGACATCCGAATGAGCGGCGAGGGAGAGACGCCGTTCTTTGCGGATTGATTCCCCAACCTTTCTCCCGATACACACTCAGAACAGGAGCTTTCTCATGGCAATTCAACGCTTTGACATTACCACCGGCCCCGGCCCGCGTATGAGCCGCTGCGTCGTCAATGGCGACATGGTCTATCTTTGCGGCCTGACTTCCAGCGACATGAAGCTGGATGTGAAAGGCCAAACCCAGAACATTCTCGACAAGATCGACGAGTATCTGGCGAAAGCCGGCACTGACAAATCCAAGCTGCTGACCGCACAACTCTGGATCACCGACATGGCCAATTTCGGCGCCATGAACGAGATCTGGAACGCCTGGGTCGACCCGGAAAACCCGCCGGCCCGCGCCTGCGTCAAGGCCGACCTAGCCCGCCCGGAAATCCTGGTGGAAATCATGGTGACGGCGGCGAAGTAGGCCGCGTAACGTCTCTAGGTGGGCAGCCAGCGCTCGCGTTGCAGGCGCTGGAGCCACCAGACCAGGCTGTCTTCCGTATCCACAGAGCCATGGAAGCCAGCCTGGTACAGCTTGACCGGGCTCAGAACCGACGGCGGCGGCTGGCTGACTCCTGTCGCCAGTGAACGGTCGGTGAATTCCCAGCTGGAGCCGATCCATTCCGCCAGCGTGTGGCGGCGCAGATCGTACTTATCCACCATCTGCGCCCAGTTCGCCTCTTCTCCCGGCATGGTCTGCTGCAGGAATTCTTCCTCCGGTTCTGCCAACGGCATGTTGAACACCGCTGCAATGGCGCCGAAAACGTGCGGCCAGACCAGAACATCGCCATTGATAACGTTGTAGGTCTGGTTCGCGGCTGCCTCTGCCGTACAGCCCCAGCAAATCGCCTGTGCGAGCAACCGCGTGTCGGTGGCCGCCGTCACCAGCGGGCCGCCGCCGGGAAAACACAGCGGCCGCCCCTGTTCGCGCCGGATCGCGGCCCACGCCCCTAGCGCGCCGACAATGTTCATCGGGCTGCCGAGCGCGTTGCCGAACAGTGCCTGAGGCCGCCAGATCGAAAACGTCCAGCCATGGCCCAGGCCCTGGCGTTCGCGGATCAAATCCTCCTGCAGCCAATAGAAATTCTCGTGATTGTGACGCGGCCATCGTTCCTTCGCGGGCACGCGGATCGGCTCGACATGCACGCCATAGGCTTTCGTGCCCTGCAACAGCGCCACATGCTTCAGGTCCGGCGCGTGCGGCTCCACGGCATCCAGCAGGTTCAGCAGCATGGCGCGGTTGACCGCCATCTGTTCCGGATCGCGCCAGCCCGCCACCAGTTCGGGCTTCTCATAGAGCGCGGCGAATACGATGTCGGTGATGCCGGCAAGGCCGCCCAGGCGGTCGCGGCACGCCGCGGCGTCGGTCAGGTCGACGGCCAAGTGCAGCGCGCCCGGCAGGTGCGGATCGCGGCGTGAAATCGCTATGACATCGGCCTCCCCCTCCGCCAGCAGGTGCTCGATCACCGCCCGGCCGACCAGCCCGGTCGCACCCGCCACCAATACCCGGCGTTTCGCCATCGCGTCCTCAACTCCGTCGCTATGGTTTTGCGTCTTTGCGCGTTGCATGTCACTGTGACGCAAGCCTTATCCTGGAGCAATGCCGCCGGCAGCCGAGAGAGCCAGAACCATGTTCGACCCAAAAACCGTCAAGAATGCCCCGTTCTGGTGGGATGAAGCCCCGCGCCCTGCCGGCGAACCGCCAGCCTTGCCGAAAGAAACCGACATCGCCGTGATCGGCTCCGGCTTCACCGGCCTTTCCGCGGCCCTGACCGCGGCGCGCGCCGGCCGGCAGGTGACGGTGTTCGAAGCCGAGGAGCCGGGTCATGGCGCCTCCAGCCGCAACGGCGGCGGCGTCGGCGCAACGCCTTTCAAGATCAAGTATTCGGAGGCCGAAGCCAAATTCGGACGCGATGGCGCCGTGCGGCTGTTCAAGGAAGGCATTGCCAGCATCACCCACCTCGAAAACCTGATCGAGACCGAGCAGATCCGTTGCCATTACAAGCGTTCCGGCCGGTTCACCGGCATCCACCGCGCCAGTGCGGAGGCCGGCCTTCGCCGTGAGGTAGAGTTGATGCAGGATAGGCTGGGCCTGGAAGTCGAAATGATCGACCGCCGCGACCAGCACGAGCATATCGGCAGCGATTTCTATCTGGGCGGCCGCTTCAACGCCCGTGATGGCGTCGTGCATCCCGGCCTCCTGCATCAGGGCCTGCTGGAGCGGGCGCAGGCGGCCGGCGCATTGGTGCTAGGCCATACCCCAGTCCAAAGCGTCACGCGGGAGGGTGCCACGCTCACGCTCCGCACCCCGCGCGGTGCGGTGAAGGCAAACAAGCTGGTGGTCGGCACCAACGGCTATACCGGCGGCGCCATTCCCTGGCTGGAGCGCCGCTTCATCCCCGTCACCTCCAACATTATCGCGACGGAGGAACTGGACCCGGCGCTGGTCAGACGCTTGGTGCCCAAGGATAACATGATCATCGATACGAAGCGCACGGTACATTACTACCGCGCCTCGCCCGATGGCAAACGCATCCTGATGGGCGGCCGGCCGGCCATGCGGGAGGCACATTGGAGCGTTTCCGCCCGCATGCTCTATGATTTCATGGGCAAGGTCTGGCCGGAATTGAAAGACGTCAACATCACCCATGCCTGGGGCGGGCGTCTTGGCTTCACCTTCGACAAACTGCCCCATATCGGCGAGCACGACGGCATTCACTATGCCGGCGGCTATCTCGGCTCCGGCGTCGCGCTCAGCAATTATCTGGGCCACAAAATGGCGTTGCAGGCCATGGGCGACCCGGCCGGCGAGACCTGGCTCGACAACCGGACCTTCCCGACCATGCCCTTCTATGGCGGCAATCCCTGGTTCCTGACCGCGGTCGCCGCCTACTATCGTTTCCGCGACACATACGGGTAATACGCGAGCCGCCCCGGCAGGGCGATCGGTAGAATTAATCGCAATTTGCAGGCTTCCCGCTTCCTTTCATCTTAACATTTTGCCGCTTCAATCCGAACCCGGAGCAATCGGGCGGACGGGGTCATCCTTGTGGAGGCGGCTAGGATGTCAACCGATGATGAAACAATCGGCCAGGGGACCATCGACCCCTCGGCCCTGAAACGCGCGGAAGCGGTGATCGAACGGTTGCGTTGGGTCTATATCTGCGAATGGGCACCGGATGCATTGGACGAGATGGAGGCGGCGGTTCTGGCACTGCGCCGCTATGCCGATAGCGGCGAGGACAGCGAGACGGGGCGACGCAATGCCGTGCTGCGGCTCAGCCATGAAATGAAAGGCCAGGCGGGAACCTTCGGCCTGGACCTGCTGGCCGACTTCGCGGCTTCCATGCACGCCGTCGCGGCCGGAACGCAAAGGATCGGCGTGCGCGAGGCGGATGTGTTCCTGGCGCACGTCATGGCGATGCGCACGGCGCTTTCCACCGTTGCGAACGCCCCGGACGGCTTGCTGCACGCGGGGCTGGAAAAGGAACTGCGGCGCAGCCTGCGCCAAATCGTGCGCCAGAATCTCAATTGACCTGATATCAATTGACCCGCTGCCGGCGCCATCCGGCCGGCCTCCCCTCGCATATCCGCGCGTCAGGATGCGGACTGGAACCGTCCCTGGCGCGCACCTAGATTAACAAGCAAGAATTAAGGTTGCCTGCACAGGGGCGGTGAGGTGTTTGCGACCTCACGAATCGGCCTTATCAACACATGCGAGCAGAAGGAGGCATGATCGTCATGTCCAAGCTTTGGATGGTGGTTCTCGGCGTGGCCGTTGCGGCGGTGGCCGCGACAGCGATTTATCTGAATATGAACGGCGAAGAGCCAGGCATTCAAAGCGCAAGGGCGAGCGAGGGGGATGGCCTAACGGTTGAGGTCGGCCCGAATGAGCACATCATGGGCGACGCGGCCGCGCCGGTGACCATTATCGAATACGCCTCCCTCACCTGTTCGCATTGCGCAGCCTTCCACACCGAAGAACTGCCGACGGTGAAGAAGGAACTGCTGGATACTGGCAAGGCCCGCATCGTCTACCGTGACTTTCCGCTGGATCAACTGGCACTGCGCGCCGCCGCCCTGGTGCGCTGCGCCCAGCCGCCGCAAAGACCGGCCATGCTGGGCCTGCTGTTCCAGACGCAGGGGACATGGGCCACCAGCCAGGACCCGTTGGCCGCGCTCGACAAGATCGGCCGTGCCGCCGGCATGTCGTCGGAAGCGGTGCAGCAATGCCTGCAGGATGAGAACGTCATGGATGCGGTCATTGCCCAACGCCTTGAAGGCGAGCAGAAATACAATATCAACTCGACCCCCAGTTTCATTATCGGCGGCAAGCTGTACTCTGGCGTACTTCCCGCCGAGCAGATGATGGAGCTGGTAGCCGGTCTGACCCCGTAATCTCGGCTTCGGGAGGAAGCCGCAAGGAGCCTCAGTGCATCTTTCCCGCCTCCGCCTTGCCGGCTTCAAATCCTTCGTAGAGCCGACGGAACTGCGAATCGAGTCCGGGCTGACCGGGATCGTCGGCCCGAATGGCTGCGGCAAGTCCAATCTGGTTGAGGCGTTGCGCTGGGTCATGGGCGAAAGCGCGGCCCGGCACATGCGCGCCGCCGAACTGGATGATGTGATTTTCGCCGGCACAGCCGCCCGGGCGGCCCGCAACTTCGCCGAGGTAGCGCTGGCGCTGGACAACCAGCAAGGCGACGCTCCGCCGCCCTACCAGGACCAGGCACAGATCGAAGTCGTCCGCCGTCTGCCACGCGGCGGCAGTAGCGCCTATCGCATCAATGGCCGTGGCGCCCGTGCCCGCGATGTCAAGCAATTGCTGGCCGATGCCGCCACCGGCGCGCGCTCCACCGCTATCGTCGCCCAGGGCCAGATCGGCGCGTTCGTCGCCACCAAGCCCACCGAACGGCGCGGCGTGCTGGAGGAAGCGGCCGGCGTTGCCGGTCTCTACTCCCGCCGGCAGGAGGCAGAAACGCGTCTGCGCGCCGCCGACGCCAATCTCGACCGGTTGGAAGACGTGCTCTCCACCCTCGGCACGCAACGCCAGGGGTTGGAAAAGCAGGCCCGCCAGGCAAGGCGCTACCGCAAGCTGCAAGATCAGGTGCGGGAAGCCGAACAGGCCCTGTTGGCGTTGCGCTGGCAGGCCGCCGCAACCGCCGAAGCCGAAGCCAAAAGGGCCGCCGCCACCACACGGGAGGCAGAGGAAGCCGCCGCCCGCGAGGCCGCGCATGCCGCCAAGCTGCAGTCCGATGCCGCCGCCGCGCTACCCGGGTTGCGCAAGGCGGAAGCGGACGCCGCGGCCGCCTGGCAACGCCTGGCCGTGGACCGCGACCGCACGGGCGAGGAGGCCAAGCGCGTCGCCCGCGAACAGGAACAGGTCGTCGCCCGTATCGCCTCACTCGAAAGCGATCTGGCACGCGAAGCGGCCTTGGCCAAGGAAGCCGCCTCGGCACTCGCCGCGCTGGCCGGGGAGGGCGCCGGGCTGGAGGCGGAACGGGCCGCTGCGGCCACGAAAGCCGAAACACTGAAACAGACGGTGGAGGAGACCAAAGCCGCCCTCGCTGCTGCAGAGGCAGAAGCGGAGGCCGCCAGCAGCCGCCTGGCCGCCACTGAAGCCGAGCGCAAGGCCGCCGAACGCACCCGGCAGGAGGCCGAATCGCGCCTTGCCGGGCTTGCCCGGCAGGCGGAACAGGCGGCCAAGAACCACTCTGCCGTCGTCCAGGAATTGCCATCAGATGACGCCATCGCCGCCGCCAACACCGCTGCCGCTGAAGCCCGCCAGAGCCGCAATGCCTTGCAGGAGGTCCAAGCCAAGGCCCGCGAGGCAGAAGCGGAAGCCGAGCACGACGCCACCAGGGCCAACGAGCGCCGCCAGGCCGCCGACCGGCAACGCCTGGAACTCAAGACCGAGGCCGACACGCTCCGCAAGATCCTGTCAGGCGTAAAGGCGCCATTGCTCGACCTGTTGCAGGTAGAGCCCGGCTATGAGCAGGCGCTCGCCGCCGCGCTCGGCGATGACATCGCGGCCGACCTCGACACCGCCAAGCCGCTGCATTGGCGCGGCGGCCTCGACGAGCCGGATCAGCCATTACCAGCCGACAGTGAATGCCTCCGCCGGCACGTGCAGGCGCCCGATGCGCTGGCGCCGCGCCTCAGCCAGATCGGCATCGCTCCGGACCCGCTGACGGCCGCCGCCATGGCCCCGGCGCTGAAACCCGGCCAGCGGCTGGTGACCTGCTACGGCGGCCTCTGGCGCTGGGATGGCTACACCGCGCTGCCTGGCGCGCCGACCGCGGCCGCTCAGCGCTTGGAGCAGCGCAACCGTCTGGCGGCGCTGACTAAGAAATTGAAGGCCGCAGATGCTGCCCTGGCTGAGGCAGCGGCCACAGCAGCCCACGCCAAAACCGCACGGGACCAAGCACAGGCAGAGCGCAACCGCGTGCGCGACCGCTTGCGGGCCGCGGATGGCGAGTTGGCCAAGGCCGACCAGGCAGCCGCCCGCCTCTCACAAGCCCGGGCGGTCAGCGCGTCGAAAGTCCAGAGCCTGACCGAAACCGTGCAGCGGCTGGCCTCGGAACAGGAGGATTGGCAGCAGCACCTGCAACAGGCTGCCGAGACTCTGAAAAGCCTTGCCGACCCGGCGGCAGCGCAGGCCGCCGTCGCCACGGCCCGCGCCAGCGTCGCTACGGCCCGCGACGCCTGGCTCGCGGCACGGGAAGAGCACGACCGCCATTCGCAAGCCGTGGCCACCCGCAGCAAACGGCTCGAAGCGATCGCCCGAGACCGCGCCGCGTGGCAACGCCGGGCCAGCGACCAACACAGCTCCGCCCTGCGCGAGCGTCTCGCAACGGAGGAGACCCGCGCCGCCGAACTGGCAGAACGCCCCGGCACGCTCGCGGCCAACCTAGAACGGTTGGATGATCTCCTGATCGATGCAGAAGCAGGCCGCCGGAACGCCGCCGACCGCTTGGCCGCCGCCGAAGCCACACTGGCGGAGCGCGAACACGCATTAAAAGCTGCCGAATCGGCCGCCGGTGACGAACGCGAGGCCCGAATCCGTGCCGGCGCCGCACTGGAACAAACCCAGCAGGCCACCGCCCACCTCGCCGACCGCATTGCCGAGCGGCTGGCGCTAACGCCGCAGCAACTGCCGCCTCCCCCAGCCGACACCACGTCCGGTGACCTGGAACAGCGCCTCACCAAGCTGCAGCGCGAGCGCGATGGGCTGGGCACCGTTAACCTGCTGGCGGATGAGGAAATCACTGCGCTGGACGAGCAGCTCGCGACGCTGACGGCGGAACGGGACGACCTGACCGCCGCCATTGCCAAGCTGCGCCGCGGCATCGGCGACCTGAACCGCAATGCGCGGGAAAAGCTGCTGGCGGCGTTCGACAGCGTCAACGGCCATTTCGGCCGCCTGTTCACCCGCCTGTTCGGCGGCGGCGAGGCCCAGTTGCGGCTGGTCGGCCACGACGACCCGCTGGAGGCCGGGCTGGAGGTCTACGCCTGCCCGCCCGGCAAGAAACCGCAGGCATTGACCGCGCTTTCCGGGGGCGAGCGGGCGCTGACCGCGGTGGCGCTGCTGTTCGCCGCCTTCCTCACCAACCCGGCGCCGATCTGCGTGCTGGACGAGGTGGACGCACCGCTCGACGATGCAAACGTGGACCGCCTCTGCCGCCTGATCGAGGAGATCGCTGACGAAGCGGGCACCCGCTTCCTCTGCATTACCCATCACCGGCTGACGATGGCGCGGATGGACCGGCTCTATGGCGTGACGATGGAGGAACGCGGCGTCTCGCGCTTGGTCTCGGTCGATCTGCGGCAGGCGGACTCGTTCCGCCAGATGCAGCTGCCGTTACAGGCGGCGGAGTAAGCCCAAATGCGCTGTGAAAGGCTGAGTGTGGCAAGTAGGCGCAACGCTGCGTTGGGTGCATTGACCCCTCTCCCCGGACCCGCCTATGTTCCGCCCGCTTTACACCGGGGCCACCGCTCTCGGGATGATGTTTTGCGGGCGGACAGTCCAAGGCGCTTCTTCAGCGAACCAGGCAGTCTTGCACAATGACCGATCCCAGGCCTTCGAACGATTTTGACAAACGCTTATCCGCAGCGCGGGAAAAGCGGGAATCGAAAATCCGATCGAAGCGGAGCACGGCATCGATGTCTGGCGCGGCCGTCGGCCTTCGCATCGTGGTCGAGATATTGGCAGCCATCGCTGTCGGTGTCGCGATCGGTCTGGCGCTGGACGAATGGCTGGGCACCAAACCCTGGCTGCTGATTGTGTTCTGCTTCCTGGGGTTTGGCGCAGCGATGGTGAACGTCATGCGGACCGCGCGCGAGATCGATCTCAAGCGCCGGGCGGCAAGGCGGGACCCTACGCAGACGGATTGAGTTAGAGACGACCTGAACCGAGACGAAACGGGTAGACGACCGTGGCATCGACCGGACACGCAGAAACAGCTCAAGGCGCCGCTCAGCACGCAACGGAAACCGTTGCGCAGCATGCTGACAAGGTGATCGACCCGCTGCACCAGTTTGAAATCTGGCCGATCCTGGATATCCAGGTTGCGGGCCTGAACCTATCCTTCACCAATTCCTCACTATGGATGGTGATTGCGTCGGTGGTGGCGTTCGGCGTCATGTGGCTTGGCACGCGCAATGCGGAACTGGTTCCCGGCCGGATGCAGGCCGCATCCGAAATGCTCTATGGCATTGTCGCCGATATGGTGCGCGACAACGTCGGCGATGAAGGCAAGAAATACTTCCCGATCATCTTTGCCTTGTTCATGTTCGTGCTGTTCGGCAACGTGCTTGGCATGATCCCGGGCTCGTTCACCTTCACCAGCCATCTGGCCGTGACGTTTTTCATGGCCGCGGTGATTTTCATCACCGTCACCGTGATCGGCATCGTCCGCCATGGCCCGCGCTTTCTGCGCCTGTTCTTCCCGGAAGGCGCGCCATTGTGGACGGCGTTCATCCTGGTGCCGATCGAACTGGTCTCCTATTTCTCCCGGCCGCTCAGCCTTTCCGTGCGTTTGTTCGCAAACATGCTGGTCGGCCACATGCTGCTGAAGGTTATTGGCGGCTTCGCCGTGCTGATGGGTTTTGCCGGCATTCTGCCGCTGACCCTGCTGGTTGGCATCACGGCGCTGGAATTTCTCGTTGCGGCGCTGCAGGCGTATGTTTTCACCATCCTAACCTGTATCTACCTGCATGACGCAATCCACCTGCACTAACGGTTGGCTCCGCCAGCCGACGGTGCACCCCTCATCATCCCCCCGGTTAACACGCACGCTTTAAGGAGTTATCGAAATGGAAGCGGATGCAGCGAAACTGATTGGCGCTGGCCTTGCGGCGATCGGCATGATCGGTGCCGGCCTCGGTGTCGGCAATGTGTGGTCCTCCTACTTCGCCGCCATTGCCCGCAATCCGGCCGCAAAGGACGAGATTGGCGCGACCATCTGGATCGGCTTTGCCGTGACCGAGGCGATCGCACTGTTCGCCCTGGTTGTGGCGCTGATCGCGCTGTTCGCCTAAGACCCGTTGAAGACCGCGGGTGGCGGCACCGGAACCTTGTTCCGGCTCCTGCCCGCCTCCCCTGGTCTTTAACCCGTTTTGAGCGGCGGCGCGCCCGATGCCGGGTGCAATAGTGCATCCGGTTTCTTGGCTTGGCGCCGGCTCTGATCGGCGGATTGCCTAGCTCCCTTGGAGCCGAACAATGCCTCAGTTTGAACCGACATGGGTTGCGAGCCAGATTTTCTGGCTGGTAATTGTGTTCTTCGTTTTTTACCGCCTGTTGAAATCGCGGATCGTTCCGAATGTCGCCAGCATTCTGGCGGACCGCGACGCACGTATCCAGAGCGACCTGGAACTGGCACAAAGCCGCCGCGACGAGTTGGAAGCGATGCGGGCTGCCTATGAGGCAGACCTCGCCCGTGCCCGTGCCGACGCCCAGGCGGAATTGAGTGCTGCCCAGACCCGCATGGCCAAGCAGCAGGCCGCCGCGCTCGAGAAGGTGTCCGCGGAACTGGCGGCCGAGACTGCCGAAGCCGAAAAGCGCATAGCGGCGGAAAAAGCCTCCGCCTTGTCCGATATCCGCACGGTCGCGCTGGATGTCGCCAACGCCGCCAGCAGCCGCCTCGGCAGCGATGCGGTGGATCCGGCCCGGATCGAGGCCGCCGTTGACGCGAGCATGGAGGCACGATGATGGGACCGACAGGTGTAGTCGCTCTTTCGCTTGTCATCTTCCTCGCCCTGGTGTGGTGGAAGGGGCGCGGCGCTATCCTCGGCATGCTCGACAAGCGGTCGAACGATGTCCGCAATCAACTCGACGAGGCGCGCCGCCTGCGCGAGGAGGCGGAGGCCATGTATGCCGACATTGCCAAAAAGCAGCAGGAAGCTGCCGTCACGGCCGCCGCAATGATCGAGGAAGCTAAGACCCAGGCCGGCCGCATCGAACGCGAGGCGGAAACGGCGCTGGAAAACACCATCACCCGCCGGCGTGAACAGGCGATGGAAAAGATCGCCATGGCGGAAGCCGAGGCCGTTCGCGAAGTGCGGTCCAAGGCCGTCGACATAGCCATTGAGGCCACCCGCAAGGTGCTGGCAGAAGACATGGCCGGTGCATCCGGTCAGGCAGCCATAGACGCTGCGATCGAGGAATTGCCGCGCCGCCTGAACTGATCCACGGTTCCGGCTCGGCAACGAGCACCGCTGTTCTTCAAAGCGCCTGCCCGCCGGGGCGGGCGCTTTTTTGTGTCCCGTTGCGCCCAAAGCCCGCCGTCGCACTATGGTTGTGTGCAAATCGTTGTTGCACCCATCCTGAAAACCCATAAGCTATTGTCATTGCGCCCACCGCCTACCCCCACGGCCAAGGGACCGGACGTAGCGGCATGGTCATCAAGCGTGGAATTTGCGATGCGCTAACGTGTGGGAAGCCCCCGGTCGGGGGCTTTTTCCAATGGCGGAGCGCCCGGCGATGATCGAACGCGCTCTGGAACTCGTCGCCTCCCGCCTGAACCAGCACCTGAAAGTGCGGCTGCAGTCTGATGAGGACCCGGTCGTCGTCACCAGCGTCGTCGCCACCGACGGCTCCCCCGCCCAGGCGATCGACGACAAGTTGGCGCTGTTCATCGTCAATATCGAAAAGGAAACGGTGTCGAAGGTGCCGCCGCCACGGATGGTGCCGGGCGAGCGCTTCGCTACCCATCGCGAGCCGCTGCGGCTCAACATGCTGGTGATGCTGGCGGCAGGATATAGCGAGGGCAACTATCTTCAGGCGCTGAAACACATTTCCATGGCCATGCGATTTTTGCAGGCAAATGCGGTGTTCGACCACCGGAACGCGCCGGAGATGGACCCGGGCCTCGATCGGGTCGTGCTAGAAGTCCAGAACCTGCCAACCCAGGAATTGAGTCATCTCTGGGGCGTGTTCGGCGGCCGCTATCTGCCATCGATGCTCTACACCATGCGCACGGTTTTCATCGTTCCCGATGCCATCGACGGTACCGCCGAGCCAATCGCCGAGCCCGGCATCACGCTCGCGGTTGGCGGAGGGGCAGGCGGATGATGCGCTTCACGCCCCTGGTATCGGTCACGGTGGAGCATGACTATTTCGCGGATGGCACAGCCCATGGCCTGGAACTTCGGCCGGATACCGTTACAGCGAATCGGCTGGCCGCACGGTGGTATGCTTGGCGCGCCGACGGCAGCCGTTTGACAATCGCTACCGATCGGGCCAATCCGCCTTCGGGCGACGAGGCGGACGCACCATTCCGCTTTCTCGCATGGGTGACTGACCCGCTGCTGACGGCGGCAAGTGAACCGTTTCTCAGCAACAGCCCGAAAATCCTCCGTCTTTCCATGGCCAACAAGGTGCAGGAGCCGGACGGGCGCTGGCGCCTCCACCCTGGCGTTCATGCAGGGGCCGCGGGATTGGGTGATGCGGCGGCGGATGCAACACCGCACCCGGCGGTGCCTGAACGGCGCCCGCTGTTCGAACTCGCACTGACCGCCCCGGTAGCTGAAGGCCAACCGATGGATTGCGTCGTCCGCCTGGCCAGCCGCGAGGTGTTCTGGACCTATCTGGTGCAGGGCGCGGCAGCACACGGCACCCTCAGCATCATCGATGCAGACGGGGCCCACAATTTCGACGCCCTGGGTGAGGCGCCGATTCCCGGTAACCATACGGCCCAGGTCTTTCGCTCCACCGCGCCGCTGCCGCTGGCGGAGCGAGCGCCCTACCGCTTTCAACTACGCGAGCAAGGCAGCGTCGCCGAGCGCGTGCTGATCCGGCGCCTGCCAAACGCCGGCAACCGGTTCCGCCCAATTCCGGGCAAGACCGGCCCGGCGATGGAAGCCGAAATATTCGTCAATATTTAACTGCCAGAGGGACTCGATACGATGGCTGTCATGAAAACACCCGGCGTTTATATCGTCGAAAAGGACGCATTCCCCAATTCCATCGTCGAGGTGGCGACGGCCGTTCCGGTATTCGTCGGCCACACCGAAAAGGCGGTCAATGGCAACCGCTCGCTGCGCAATGTGCCGTGGCGCATTTCGTCCATGGCGGAATATCTGAATTATTTCGGCGGCCCGCCGGCAGCGACGTTCGGCATCGTCACAACCCAGCCTCAGGCCAAAGACCCCATCTATGCGGTCGCAACCGTGCAGGATCCGCACGACATCACCATCGGCGCTACCGACTACTGGTTGCCGCAGACATCACCCCCCTACCTGATGTATTCGGCCATGAGCCTGTTCTTCCAGAACGGTGGCGGCCCCTGCTACATCGTTTCCATCGGCAGCTACGCGGATGACTTCGACGCCGGCAAGATGACCAAACCGTTCGTCGCGCTGGAGAAAGAACAGGAGCCGACGCTGGTGGTGATTCCGGAGGCGGTCCGGCTGTCGCATCAGGATTGCACCAGCGTCCAGCAGGCAATGCTGGCCCATTGCGGCAAGATGATGAACCGCTTCGCCGTGCTGGATATCTGGGATGGCTGGCGCGACCGGCAGGACCCGGCTGGCGACATGGTGGACGCCTTCCGCAACGCGCTCGGCATCAACCATCTGAATTATGGCACAGCCTATTATCCGTGGGTGAACACTACGATCTACCAAAACCGGGACATCAATTTCGGCCACCTCGATGCCAATGGCCAGGCCGAGTTGCAGAAATTGCTGCGCAGTGAGTTGGGGTTGCCCGAGACGGGTTCGACGCGCAAGGCCACCAAGGCGAAGGATGACGAGACCGAAGACGCCACGGCTGCAGCCGGCGGCTCCACCCCCCCCACCCCGACCCCGGCGCAAAAGCAACTGGCCGATGCGATCGACTCGATCACAAGCGACTGGACCGGCAAGTCCGACGGCAAGGCGATGCTGGACAAGACGCTCCGTTCGGTGAGCGGCCTCTACCGTGAAATCACCGGCCAGATCGCCACCAAACTCAACCTGGTGCCGCCCGCCCCGGCCATGGTCGGCATTTACACCATGGTGGATGCGACCCGCGGCGTTTGGAAGGCGCCGGCCAATGTCAGCCTGTCGTCCGTCGTGTCGCCAACGGTCAACATCTCCAACGCGGAGCAGGAAGACCTGAACGTTACGCCCATGGGCAAGTCGATCAACGCGATCCGGCCGTTCATCGGCGAGGGCGTGCTGGTCTGGGGCGCGCGCACGCTGGACGGCAACAGCCTGGATTGGCGCTATGTCAACGTGCGCCGCACCATGATCATGATCGAAGAATCGGTGCGTTTGGCGGCCAAGGCCTATGTGTTCGAGCCGAACACGGCCAACACGTGGATCACGGTCAAGAGCATGATCTCCAATTTCCTGACCGGCATCTGGAAGGCTGGCGGCCTGGCTGGTGCGGTGCCGGAGGACGCTTTCAGCGTCCATGTCGGCCTGGGCGAGACGATGACGCCGAACGACATTCTGGAGGGCGTTCTCCGCGTTACCGTTCTCCTGGCACCGACGCGGCCCGCCGAGTTCATCGAAATCACCTTCCAGCAACAGCAGCAGCGCTCCTAGGCGCAGCCGCCCTAATCGCACGACCTTAAGGAGACATCCCCATGGCCGACGACGGTTCTGCCCAAAGCACAAGCATCTGGCCCATTCCGAAATTCCATTTCGAGGTGAAATGGGACAGTAACGTGATGAGTTTTCAGGAGGTCTCCGGCCTCGACGTGGAAGCACAGCCGATTGAATACCGCGCTGGCGACAGCCCGGTGTTCAGCACTGTGAAAATGCCGGGCATCAAAAAGTACTCGAACATCACCATGAAAAAGGGCGTGTTCAAGTCCGACAACAAGTTCTGGGATTGGTTCAATCAGGTCAAGATGAACACGATCAAACGCATCCCGGTCACGATCAGCCTGCTAGACGAATCCGGCTCGCCGACCATGGTCTGGACCTTGACCAACGCCTTTCCGACCAAAATTACCGGAACCGACATGAAGTCGGACGGAAACGAGGTGGCGGTCGAAACCATCGAGATCGCACACGAAGGCCTGACCATCGCCAATGGCTAGCTGGCACCGCATTCACGCGGCCCCGAACAAAAGTTCAGGGCTGCGTTGCGGCGTCTGTTCTGAGATTTCATGACTCTTCTCGACCCGCACCCACTGCCCGCATTTCACTTCCGCGTCACTATCATGGGCAACCTGGCGACCGATACCTCGTTCCAAGAGGTGGATGGCCTGGCGTCCAAAATGGAAACCGAAAGCGTTGCCGAAGGCGGGCAGAACCTGTTTCAGCACCAGTTGCCCAAGGGCGTGAGCCATCAGAATCTGGTGCTGAAGCGCGGCATCGCCCTGATCGCCTCGCCGCTGGTGGTCTGGTGCAAGTCGGTGCTGGAGGGCGGGCTGGCGAAACCAATCTCGCCGAAACCGGTTCAGGTGCAGTTGCTGAACGAGACGCGCGTGCCGGTGCGGATGTGGAACGCCTCTCACGCCTATCCGGTCAACTGGGTGGTGGAATCGTTCAACGCAACCAAGAACGAAGTGGCCATCGAGCGGATCGAACTGACCTATAACGAATTGACCAGGGTGATGTGAATGGCCGTTGAAATCCGCAATCTGACAATCAATTGCGAAATTGCGCCGGAAGGAAGGCAGGGCAACGTCGAAGACGAGCGCCTTGCCCAGGCGCTGCGCACGCTGCGGCGCGAACTGGCGGCCGATTGCGAGCGGCGCATTGCCGAAGCCCTGCGCCGGCAGCGGGAACGCTAGGGCGATGGCCGGACTGACCAAGCTCACCATCCAGCGTTGCACTGTCGCGAAAAGCGGCACGGTTTCAGTCCAAGGCGGCGACAGCAACATATTCAGCGCGCTGATCAACCCGGCGGAATTGGAACGCAGCCTCGCCATCGACTACAGCGACAAGGATACGGCACCGATCAACGGCAACACCGAGGACAAGAAATACGCCCGGTACGTGCCCGAAAGCGTCTCTTTCTCGCTGGTGCTGGATTCCACCGGCGCGGTGCCGCCCGCCAGCGGCAGCACCGGCGGCCTGACTGCCAGCAACCCGACGCCCGTACCGGACCTGGTGGATCGCCTGAAAAGCGTCTGTTACACCTACAATGGCGACAAGCACGAACCGAACGTGATCAAGCTGAATTGGGGCGAGAATTTTGACAACTTCTATGGCCGCGCTCAAGACCTGACTGTCAATTACACCCTGTTCAAACCGACCGGGGAACCGTTGCGGGCCAAGTTGAAGCTGAAATTCGTCCGCTTCCGCTCTAACAGCCAGTCTGCCAACGAAAAGAAGAACAATTCGCCGGATATGACGCACGCGGTGACTGTGCGCGAGGGGGACACCCTGCCCTTGCTGTGCGAGCAAATCTATCAGGATGGATCGCAATATCTCATGGTTGCGCGCTTCAACGGCCTGACCGACTTTCGCTCGTTGAAGCCAAACAGCGTGCTGCACTTTCCGCCCCTGAGCTGAGGCACCTTCCCCATGGCCATCTCTCCGCTCGAAAACAGCGAAGGCGTCATCTCCGTTTCGGTCAAGGCGGACGGCAGCGAGATCGACGGCGAAAATCTCGTGCGGGCCGATGTCGATTTTACCGTCAACCGCCTCGGCCGTGCGCGCCTCGCCTACATCGATGGCGACCCCGGATTCGAAGATTTTCCCCTGACAGACTCGAAATTCAAACCCGGCACCAAGGTAGAAATCGCCGCCGGCTATGGCACGGCATCGCCGGAAACCTTGTTCAAGGGCATCGTCGTTGCCCAACACCTGAGCATTACCGGCGATAACAATGTTCAACTGGAAGTGGAATGCCTGCACGAGGCGGTGAAGATGACGCTGGCGCGCAGCAACACCGTGTCGGAAAAGGCCAAGGACAGCGATGTCGTCGCCAAGCTGATCCAGAACGCGGGGCTTTCCGCAACCGTGGACAGCACCACACCCGAATTTACCAAGCTGGTGCAGTTCGATGCGACCGATTGGGATTTCATGCTGGCGCGGGCGGAAGTGAACGGCCTGGTCGTAGTGCCGACCAATGACGGCATCACGGTTACCGCACCGGATGCCACCCAGTCCGCAACTCTGGTCGTCACCTACGGCGTTGACCTGATCCGCTTCGACGGACGGGTCGATGCCCGCGCCCAACGCGCCAAGGCGGAAGCCCACACCTGGGATATCCAAAACCAGCAGGCGACCTCACAGACGGCCGCAGCCATCGCAGCGTCGGAGGCGGGGCCAGGAAATCTGTCGCCGGACGCGCTGGCCAAGGCTCTGGACGGAGATCCGGCGCTGTTGCAAACGGCCGCCGTACTCCCGGACAGCCTCTCTCCCTGGGCCAAGGCGCGGCAATTGCGGGCCGGTCTGGCCGCAAACCGGGCGGAAATCGCCTTCCCCGGCTCTGCCAAGGCTGTTCTGGGTCAAACGATCGAACTTGCCAATCTGGGCGAGCGGTTCAGCGGCACCGCCTATATCGGCGCCGTCCGGCACGAAATCCGCGCCGGTGCCTGGACCACGACGGTTACGACCGGCATCGACTCGGAAACCCATGCCGACCGTCACACTATCGCCAGCCCGGATGCCGCCGGCCTGGTCGCAGCGATGCGCGGGCTACAGATCGGCAAGGTGCTGAAGCTGGAACAAGACCCGGACAACCTTTACCGGATTGAGGTGACGCTGCCATTGCTTGGCAGCGATCAGCCGGGCGTTTGGGCCAGGCTGGCCGGCTTCTATGCCTCCAACCAGTTTGGCGGCTTCTGGCTGCCGGAAATCGACGACGAGGTGGTGGTCGGGTTTCTGAACGAGGACCCGGCACAGGCCGTCGTCCTCGGCAGCCTCTATAACCCAAAGCTAAACCCGCCCTACGACATGGAAGACAAGAACAACACCAAGGCGGTGGTCACGCGCGAGAAAATGAAGCTGGAATTCGATGAAGAAAACAAAAAGATCACGGTCACCACGCCGGCCAACAACCAGATGATTTATGACGATTCCGGCAAAACCATCACCATTCACGATGAAACCGGCAACAAAATCGAACTGTCACCGAGCGGCATCCAGATCAGCAGTCCCAAAGACATCACGATCAAGGCCGACGGCAATATCAGCATGACCGCCACGATGAACGTCGATATCAAGGGCATGAATGTGTCCGCCAGCGCCGACACCGCCTTTTCCGCCAGCGGCAACGCAACGGCGGAATTGTCGGGCAGCGCATCAACGACGATCAAGGGCGGCATGGTCATGATCAACTGAGGAGCGGCGAATGCGGCGCCCTGGCCACGACACCGCCTTTCTTGGCACCGGCTGGGCCTTCCCGCCGGCCTTTGCCGGAACGACCGGGGCGGCCATGATGGTCTCCGCGGAGGATGACATCCGAGAGAGCCTGCACATCCTGATGCACACCCGGCCGGGCGAGCGGGTGATGCAGCCGGATTATGGCTGCGGCATCTACCGCTATGTGTTCGACATCATGGACTCGAACCTGGAAGCCAGTCTGCGCGACGAAATCCGTCAGGCAATCCTGTTCTTCGAGCCGCGCATCATCCTCGACTCCATAACCGTCACCATCGACGATGCGATGAATGGGCGGCTGTTGATCGAATTGGTTTACCGTATCCGCGCCACCAACACGCGCAGCAACATCGTTTTTCCGTTCTACCTGAACGAGGGCACACTGGTGCCCGCGAATGCCGCGCCCTAGGGATCATCGGCCCGGCGCATGCGGAACATGTAGCCGAACGCCAAGTTGAACAGGATCAGCAGGGGCAGAAGCACCAACAGCCAGAGGATTGCAAACGGCGCAAAAAACGGGTCGAACACGGCCAGCAGGAACCACAGGACTGCAAACGCAAGGCCAAGCGCCGGCAATACATAGGACTTGTGGGCAAGTCGCATGCAGATCACGCAGCGGAAATAGGACAGCAGCGCCAGCAACAGCAACAGGCCGAACAAGGCGGCGGCCAGGAACCGGGCCGCGATCCGGTTGGTGCAGACAAACTCCGCGAGACCGGCAACCAGCGCCTCCACCTGGCCGGCAACCACTCCGATCGCGGGAACGGCCTGCGCCAGCGACCATCCGGCGGCCTGCGCCCCGGCTTCGGCGCCGCTGCCGTCGCCCACCCAGAACCGGTCGCGCAACAGCGCGGCGACGGATTCATAGCCGGCGTCCGCGGCGGTTGGCAAAGGCCAGAAACCGACGCCGCGGAAGTTGTCGCGCGCGAAACTCAGGTCGTCGTCCAACTGGCTGAACGGCATCTCCTTCGGCCGCAACACGCGTTCTGCCTCCTGCAGTTCGGGCTCCAGGCTATAGATCGGTTCGTGACCGCTCGCGGCCAGAACGGCCACTGTCTTGCGCAGCATGTCGCGGCGGATATTGCCGGCAAAGCCGTCCTGAATGCCGCGGACTAACAGCTTCTTGCTCTCCGTGGTCGGCCGGTTGAGCAGAACCAGCACCAGGTCGAATGGCACCCCCTCCATTCCATCCGCCTGCACATCCGGCACCAGCGCCATATAGAGCAGGGTGACGCGTTTGCGGATATCCCGCACTACCGATGGAACGTCGGAGTCCTCGGTCCCCGCGATGGGCATGTCGAATGCGATGTTGACCGCCACGGAGTCCGGGAGTTCCGCGCGAAACGCCTTGACCACCGACAGGATTTTGCTGCCGGCGGATACGGGCGTCTCCGGCGGGTTCTTGCCGGTCAGGGCATCGGCCAGATCGGGGAAATAGAGCGTGATGCCATCCAATGGCGCCTCCAGAAACCCGTTGACCTCCCCCCATGACCGCACCATGCGCCAGGCAGCAGACCAGAAGCCCGGTGGCTGCGGCGCGCGGGCCGCAACATCCCTTGCCATTTGCGCCACGTCCGCCTCTTTCCCGGCCCAGGTCTGCCACTGGTCCAGGTACACGGCCAGGTCGGCCCTGCCATTGTGGCGGTGCACATCTTCGATAAAGGCAGCGATACCGTCGCCTTCCGGCGTATCCGATGCCTGCCAGCCGGCCCAATCGACAATGCCATAGCCGCCCGCCACCTTGCCAGTGCTGGCGGCGAAAAAGGCCACCCGCGAATACAGGCTCAGATCGACGGCCGGCGGCGCCTCGCCGCTTGCAGCCCAATAGGGATAAAACCCATAAACATCCCGGTCCGCTTTCTTATCCCACGGAACGCAGCCGCAATCGTCCGGAACGTTCAATTGCAGGGGATCGGCGCCGTTTGCCGGCCGTTTCAGGGCGGTTTGCACCAGATTGGGCAAATCCTGAGCCAAACTTTCCGGCCGCCCCTCCGCCTGGTTGAGCGGATCCACCGCGGCGGACGCAAACAGGGAATGGCCGGCAAAGGTCACCCCTTGCAGCGGTTCCACCCATCCCGGAACGCCCGGACCGACCGGTTGCAGCGCCGGCATCTTCAGCAGCGCCGTCATGGTGGCGTCGTCGAAAGCGATCTGTGTCTTCGTCTGTGGTTTGATCTGTGCCTTCAGGGCGGCCATGAACTTGTCCGCCTGCGCCTGCCCGGCCTTGGCCAGCTCGCTGGCAATGGCCTGGGTCGCCTGCCGGGTCAGGTCGTCAGCCGAGGCAAACGTGCGCTTGTCCAATCCGGCAACCGCGCTGGCCACCGGCTTCGGTATGCCTTCGGCGTTGAACACTGCGGCAGCATTTGGCGACAGCACCATTGGCTGCGCAACGGTCGCGGTGGCGGATGGAGCGGCAGCAGGGGCGCTGTCACTGCTGCCGCTGGCGGGAGTGCTGCTTGCCGTGCCGTTACTGGCTGGGCCGGCACTGGCTGAGCCGTCGGCGGCATTCCCGCTGGAAGCAGCTGCCGCACCGCTGGACGCCGGCACCGCCTGCGCGGCCACCAATGGCGCATAACGCTGCGCGTCCGCATCCGCCTTTTGCTGCACCGCATCCGACAGAATAAGCGCGATCTGCTGGACCAGCGCCGCCTCGGTCGCAGGCGGTGGCAACTTGGCCAGGGCCTGCAAGGCCTGCCGCGCCGCGGGCGGCAGCGCAAACAACGGACCGGAGGCAAAACCGTCGTCGATCAGCACATAGACGGTCTGGTCCTTGGCTGCCCCCTCCAGAGCCCGTTTCGCGACATCCCGGCTGCACGCATCCAGGCCAGGCGCCAGTTTGTCCACGGCTTCGAGGGCGGCCGCGACGCTTTCGGCCGGCGGGCTGCTGCGCAACCCCTTGTTGAGGGTGGCTGTGAGCTTTGGCCGTGCTGACAACGCCTTCAGGTCGGCGGCCGTCAGTTCGAAATACCGCGCGCCCTCGGTCAGAGAGCAGCTGGGCGGCAAGGCGGCTGGCGAGGGACCGTTCGGGCTGGGCTCCGGTGGCGCATCGCCGCCGCCCGCATCGCGAAATTCCTGCAACAGCGCCAGCACGACCGGCACCGAACCGGCAAGGCGCAACAACCGGTGATAGGGCAGCGGATCCGTGCCCTTTTCCGTCACCCATGCGCCAAAGGCCGCGCTGGCAATCGTCGCCAAAGCCTGAGGATCGACCCTGTGCAGGGCCAGATAATGCTGCAAGGCGGCCAGCGTGTCGGCCCTGGCCGTATCCGCCGAACCGGCGACCCGGTATTTCCGGCAGAAAGCCGCGGCATCCGCCCCGTCATAGGATTTGCCGGCGGCCGGTTGCGCGCGCCCCTCCAGCAGTTGCGCCAGCACGCCGGCATAGCGGCCCAGAATGTCGGCGGTCAGGCCGGCGGCCGGCGTACAGACGCCGGCTTCGGCTGCCTGCACCTGTAATGCCGGTCCATCCCCCAGAAGCTGCGCCACCACGGTTGCCGCCCCGGCCAGGCGCAGGCGCAGCACGCCCGGCGAGGTTGACGGGCTGGCGCCGGTATTGCCAAAGGCGGCAACTGCTGCGGCCGCCGTGATCTGGGCGCGCCAGTCCCGCCCTGGTTGCGATGCCCCAGTGCTCCAATTGCCCAGAACGTAGAAATGGCGGGCAGACGCAAACAGGGCATTCCAGCGCTCGGTCGCCCGCGCCTCGGTCACCACCGGAAAATCCTGGCAAAACGCCTGCAGCGCCCGCTGGGTTTGGGTCCCGAATTTGTCGTCATTCAGAAACCGCTGCGGATTGACGACATTCAGACGCCGGAAGTCGTCCGGGGTGTAGACCGAACGGAGACCCCGCTGCACTTCCAGCACGAACCCTTGCGGCTTGGCCTTGATCGCCGCCGAATCCGCGGCGCTCAACTGGTCGATCAGCTTGCAATCGTCGCGGAACAGTTGCATCGCCGCCGCGGATTCAAGCTCTCGGGCAGGCGCACCGCCTTGCTGGGCCTGGGCCGAGCCGAAAAGCCAAGCAAAGGCGATGACCAGAACCACGGCAAGGCAAGCGCAATGTCTCTCGGCCTTCATATCGTGCGTCCCAACTTGCGCATCTCCTTGGCGACGCCGCCCTGCAGATCCACTTTGGAAAGCGTATTCCGCCGATCGTTCAGAGAGGCAATCGCTGCGTAGCGCACCACGTTTACGATATTGCCGCCCGCCAGTTCATAGCGTTCCGCCATTTCCTCCAGGCGCACGTCGCCATCCAGATCCACCGCCTGCCCCACCGCGCCCCGCCAGAGCGCCAGCCGTTGTTCCGCATCCGGCAGCGGGAAATACACCAGGGACTGAAAGCGGCGGGCAAAGGCGTCGTCGATATTGCTTTTGAGATTGGTCGCCAGAATGGTGAGCCCCGGATAATCCTCCACACGCTGCAGCAGGTAGGCAATTTCCTGGTTGCCGTAGCGATCCATCGAGGAATTGGCCTGGGTGCGCTTGCCAAATAGCGCATCGGCCTCGTCAAAAAACAGCAACCAGTCGCGGTTCTGTGCCTGGTCGAAAATGCGGGCGAGGTTCTTTTCGGTTTCGCCCACGTATTTTGAGACCAGCATGGAAAGATCGACGCGGTAGACATCCAGCCCCAACGCCTTGCCCAGCAACACCGCGGTCAGGGTCTTGCCGGTGCCGGGCGGGCCGTAGAACAGGCAGCGGTAGCCCGGCTTCAGCAGCCGCTGGAAGCCCCAGCCGTGCATGATCTGGCGCTCGTGCTGCATCCAGCCGCGGATATGGGCGAGTTCGCCCATCGCCTCCGGCGGCAGGACGAGATCGCCCCAGTCCAGGCCGGTGGTCAGGCGTTTGGCGGGGAAATCCGGGCTGTAATCCGGCTTGCGCGCGCTGCCGGTCGTCAGTTGCTCCACCCATTCCGGCGAGATGGTGAGCGCACCGCTCAATTCCGGCTCGAAAGCGCCGACGCCTTCCAGCCGCACCAGATCGCGCTGACGAAAGCTGCCATCTGGCCGGAACAGCCGCTGTACGGCAACACGCCCGGCCAAATCCGCACCGGCGACGACAAAAGCCGCGGTTTCGCCCGTTGGCAGAAAGCCGTTGTGATGTGTGCCACGCCAGCCGCCAAACTCGGAAAACCCACGGTTCAGGCCGGGATTCTGAACAAACAGCGGATCGAGCCGTTCCGGCCCAAGGTGCGGGGCCAATGCCAACGCCAGCACGAGCCGGGCATTGGCATCCAGGCCCGCACTTTCGATCAGATCGGTATAAGCACCCGGCCGGCCGGCAAAATCCGGCGGTCCGGGAATTGGCGAAGGCTCCCCGAAATGCGTCGCGAGACGAGCAGCCAATACCTGGCTGAGCCAATCCAATTCGGCCTGAAGCAGCGCTGTGTGTTGGTCGATGCTGGTCATCGGCTGTCTTGCCGTCTTGCAGCACCGCACCTGCTGCGATGCCCAAAGCGGCAGCCTTCCATACTTGGGTTCAACATAAAAGGGTGAATCGGAACCATGTTTCCCGTCATGGTCGCCAATCCACTATCAAAGGTTGTTCCATCCAGCGGTGCCGGATCGTGCCATAACTCCATGGCAGCCGGTCGACCAGCATGTCGTAGGCCCGGCCCTCCACCCGCAACCGCCAGTTTTCCGCCTCACGCCGAAGGACACCGGGGCGTTGCAGGAATGCCTCGCGCAGGCCGGGAACCGAAGTGTTGCCGATGGCGGTCCAATTGGCGATCACCGCCTGCAACAGCCCCTCCACCAGCGCGGCATCTTCTTCGGCCAAGGCCAGCGGCTCATAGGGATGATTCGGCTCCAGCCCGCACAGCAGGGCGGCCACGCAGTCGCGGCGGGCAGCAAGGTCGGGATAGGCAGCGGCATCGCCCCAGATGGCATAGCGGGTGAGCGCGCGGGCTCGGGTGCGGGCGGCCGCATCCAGAAACGCGCCTTCCGCTACCAGCCCGCGCATCTCATAGAGGCGAGGCAGGTAAACGGACAGCAGGACAATGCCAGCGTCATCGGTCCACCAACCGCTAGCCGCCGCCCCTTCGGACGGCCGCCCGGCCGCCGCTTGCCGCGGCTCCGCCACTGCCAGCCCGCGCAGGCGGCGCACGAACGGATCCGATGCCGGGGCAGGAGCAAGGGCGGCGGCAAGCTGCCGGGCCAGAGCGCCTTCGGACAGGCGGGAGGCGGTGGACAGTCTGCGCAGGACCGCGCGCCCGTACCGTTCCACTGCGCGGTCCGGCGGTGGCGTCAGCGCCAGCTCGGCCAGCGCTGTCCACGCAACGGCGCGGACCGGCGCCCCGGGCATTGGCAAAGCCGCCGTGAGCCATTCCAGCGCGGCAAGTCCATTGTCGGCAAGGCCGGGCGCGAGGTGGGCCAACAGCCGGGCGCGGTCTGCTTCCGCCAGGGCCAGGATTGCAGCCACCGCAGCCGCAGGGGTCTGACTCTGCAGGATCGCAGCGAGTTGCGCAGGCGCGCGCAGCAGCATGGCTTGCAGCAAGGGTGCAAGGGTGGACGCGGTTTCGGGCACGACCGTTCGCAACGCTGCCGCCATCACATCCGGCAAGGGCAAAAGAGCTTCATCGACGGCCGGAAATTTAGCGTCATCCTGCTCCGGCGCGGCGGTGCTGGATGCACGCGGCTGGGGTTCGGCGGCGGCGGCGAGGCGATGAATGGCGCGGCGCAGAGCCTCCGGGTCTACATCCCGCGTGGCGAGAAGGGTTTCGGCATTTGCGCGCGCCTCGCCAGGCTCCGCCGTCTCGGGCCCGGCATACCGCATCAGCCCCAAGGCCGCCGCAAGCAATACCCGCAATTCGGGCTCCGACCGCTTCCAGGTCAGCGCATTGAGATGGGGGGGATTGGCAGCAGCGGCGGTCCAGACCCTGTGTAGCAATAGCGGCGCGGCGTCCTGAAGCCGCTCTACGGCATCGCCCAAGGCTCCCTGCGGAACCTGACCGCCCTGCAAATCGGCAGAAAGCGTGTAGGCAGTGGAGGTGATCGCCGCTGCCGTCCCGATCGGCGATTCCGAGGCGCCGAAACCGACCGGTCCGCCCGGTTCGGCCAGCGCCGATGGCCCCACTGCCTCGCCCAGGCTCTCCACGGCGGCAGCGGCCATTGCCAACACACGCCGTTGGGCCGTGGAATCGGTCAACAGGGGGGAAAATGCCATGGCCTCCAAACTCCGGGCCAGATTTTCGCCAGGGCCGCCGCTGGCTTGGGCCTCCACCGGTTCGGCGGCAGACCGGCGGGTAATCGCGGCGACGGCAAACGCCCGAACCAGCCCGCCGGTCTGCCGCCCTGCCAGCAAACGCAGCGTGCGTTGCCAGAACAGGGCGCGCTGCTGCAACGGCAGCAGCCCCTGCGTCTCCGCCGTCCAAAGCGCTTCGAGACTGGCGAGCCAGCCTTCCGGCAGTCCTGCCGGAAAAGCCAGGGCAAAACGGGCAAGATCGCCCTCTGTCAGAAAATCCGGCAATCGCGCGACCGCAGCCAGGCGCGCCGTCACCGGCAAGCGAAGCAAGGCATGCCACACGTCTTGCGGCGCCAGTTGCGTCAAGGACAGCGCCGCCTGTGCCAGCCCCGCCGGCCCGCCTCCAGCGTCCGCCAACGCGGCGGCAAGCCACGCGGCAGTCTCTGAGGGGGCGGCATCCGGCCTTTCGGCGGGGACACCGGGCGAGGGGGCTGGCACAGCCGCACCAGAGGCCCTTTCGCCCGGATTTACGGTCCATCCGCCCAGAGCAGCGGAAAAAGCCTGCTGCTCGGGCTGGGACCGGCCGGCCAGGATCAATGCCGCAAGCCCGGGCACTTGGTCAGCCAACCGGCGCAAACGATACCGCATAGCCGATGGCATGCGAGCCAAAGCACCAGCCAATCCGCCGGGCGGCAACACTCCACGCAACACCGCATCCAGGTCGGCATAGGTCTGCGCCAGCGTGTGCGCGAGACCGGCATGCGTTCCGGCCTGTGGCACAGCATCCCCTCCGCCTGGAAGGTGAGGGCTGCCCGGCCAATCCTTCTCTGCCGCAACACCACCCGCCGCCTCAAGATCGAGCGGCTGGTTGCTGGCCATGGCGGCAAGCAAGTGCCGCCAGAACTCCGCCGGCGCAGGATGGATTGCCGCCATGGCACTGGCCGCATCCGAAAGCCGCGCCGCATTCGCCTCCCCCATCGCCGCGCCCGCCAGACTGTGGAACAGATCGGCCAGCGCCGGGACCGCAAGGCCGGCGGCGAGATCATCAATGCTGAGGGAGCCTTCTCGCAACCGGCCGAGCAATGCCCCGGGGTCTGCGTCCGCTTGCGCCTCATCATCGGCCTCGCCTTGCCCCAATGGCGGTAAAGCCTCTGCCAGCGGGCCTTGCCTGCCCGCAGCATCCGCTGCCGCCTCTAAATCCAGCGGCTGGTTGCTGGCCATGGCGGCAAGCAAGTGCCGCCAGAACTCCGCCGGCACGGGATGGCTGGCCGCCATAGCGCTGGCCGCATCCGCAAGCCGCGCCGCGTTCGCCTCCCCCATCGCCGCACCCGCCAGACGGTGGAACAGATCGGCCAGCGCCGGGACCGCAAGGCCGGCGGCGAGATCGTCAATGCTGAGGGAGCCTTCTCGCAGGCGTTGCAGGAGGGGCTCGTCCATCCTCGCATCCGGTCCATTCGCCGGGGCCGCCATTGCCGCGGCGGAATTCCCGGCCACAGGTTCAATGCGCGACGTGCCGGCATCGCCCGGGGCCGGCAATAGGCCTGCTTGCTCCGCTGCCACCGGTTCCAAACCGCGGGGCTGCTCCAAATCCACCGGCTCCCCCGCCAGCAAGGCGTGCAAGACTTGGCGCAGCGTGGCGGCGGCATCCGGCGTATTATCGGCTAGCAAAACCCGCACCGCCTCCCGCAGCAACCCGCCGTCCGTCCCCTGCCGCGCCTGCGAAACCGCCTCAAAGATCGCATATAGGCTTTCGGCGGAAAGGCTGGCAGGCAGCACCGCCACCGCCAACTCACCCTCCATCAACTGCCGGGCCAAAGCCTCAATCCCGCCGCTGCCTGGCTCCGGAACCGGCCGGTCTCGCGCGCGCTCAGCCGGGGCGGAATGACTTGTCCGCCGGGCGACCAAGCCCCGTAACCGGGAAATAAGAGCGTCCTTCGACGGAATGGAGCCGAAGTCCGAAACCGACCCGCCACCGATGGGCGCGCGGCTTGCCTCACCTCGGTTAGCGGCGATCAATGCCTCCAGCAATACCTGGATCGCCTCGACGGACCGGCCGTCCAGCATCGGGGCAAGGGACGCGCGGCCATCGCGCAAAGCCGTCAACACCTGCCCCGGCCGGTCAGGGTCTGCCAGCAGCCATGCCGGAGTCCACCGGGACAATACCGCCGGGCCGAGCAGCACCTCCGCCGGCTCTGCATGAGACTCCGCCAGCGGCGCTCTCTCTCCGCCAGCTTGCTGCACCGGCGGAGGACTGGGCGCCGGTGAGCCCGAAGGCAGCGCCGCGCCAGTCGTTTGGGCGTTCTGCTCCCGGCCGATGGCAGCACGGATCGCCGCCAGCAGCGCCTCCCGCAATGCCGCCCGGTCCCGTTCGGTAACACCCGTGACGGCAAGCGGCGGCAGGTCCACGGTCAGCTCGTCAAACACCAGATCACCGAACTCCGCCGTTGCGATGTCGAACGCCTCCTCAACCGCCGGCAACACGGCACGGGTCAGGCTTTCGGCCAATGCCGCCGGTTCCGTCCCATGCGACGGCCCGCCGGAGAAGCAGAGGTTGACGGCCAGCGTTTCAACAAAATGACGGGCAAGCCCTGCCGCGCCAACGGAGGCAAACGGACCGGCCACAGGTCAGGATCGATCCGCCGGCGCTTCGTCGAGGCGGGCGGCGAGATCAAGCGCCGAGCGGTCCGCCTGCTCTGCCAGCGCCGCATCGTCCGGCTGCCGCAGGTGTGCGGCCAAGGCCGCCCGCCAGGCATCATGGGCGGTTTCGAAGGCCTGCATGGCTTCGAACGTCGGCAGCCAGCGGCATTGGCTGGCCAGATGGGCGGGAGAGTTGATGCGCACGGTTTCCACCGCCAGCGTGCGGAAGCCCGGCTGGGCCGTGCGCGCGGTCCACCCCGAAAACACCGCCGTCAATTGCAGGTGCGGCTGCCGGTGCTGCAAGGGCGCGGCGAAGGCAGCGGCGGACCGGGGCCGCAGCAGCGCCTCCTCCACAACGAACACGCCCTCCCCCGCCCTGCAGAGTGCAATGGCGAGCCGCCTGATCAGATTGGCGGTGCTCACTGCCATGGCCCGCTCGCGGAACAGGCCGACAACCAGCACATCGTCCGCCGCGCCATCGTCCAGCAGCAGCCACCAGCCATCCTTGTTGTGGTGGATGGCGTACCGGTCCAGCAGCGCGCCATGCACCACCAGCGACGGATGCACCGGACCGACCCGCATCAGGCCGTATTCGCGCAAGGCCAGGATCAGATCCGGCACGGAAAGGTCCGCGCCATCGTCCCGCAACAGCACCAGGCCCTCCACCGGATCATCGGGCTGGGCAAGCCTGGCCCGGGCGATCCGGCCATGGCGGCGGCGGCCTTCCGCCGGATGCCAATAGAAATCCGACGCGCGGTCGCCAAGCGCGGCCGAAAGCTTCGGCCCGGCACCACCCGGCTGCAATTCCAGCAAAACGCCAAGGCGGCGGGTCAGGCCGCCCGGATCGTCCGGCACCAACAAATCGCCGCCGCCAGCCCGGTCCCGCGTCATGCAGGCAACCTGGGCCAGAAACCGTTCGCGGTTGGCCAGCACGGCCTCGTCCTTTTCCAGCCCGGCCCGGTACAGGTCGAATGTGCGCAGAGAGTTTTGCGAAAAGGATTCGCCATAGAGCGCCAGCAGATAGTCCAGCACCCTGCCCCGCCGGTCGATCTCGTCGACATAGTCCGCACCGGTGCCCGCCATGCCGCGATCCGGATAAAGATCCCGATCGGGGCGCGGCAGCCCCGCGCCCGGCGCGGTGGAATGGACATAGCCGCGGAGCCCGTCGCTGGCCGCAAACACATCCGGCAGGGCGCCGAGATTGCCAAGAAAATCGGCGAGGCATTGCTCGAACGTCAACAGATAGCCACGCAACTGCCGCGCCCGCGCTTTCGCCTCCACCGGCGCGCTGTCGGCCAAGCCTTGCGGGGTGACGTGATAGAGGCGTGGCAGGTGGTGCTGAACAAGCGTGTACTGATCTACCGCGCGATATTGCCCGGCTGGCCGCTCGATCACCGCATCCGGCGCCTGGTGCGGCCGCAGATGACCGGCACGGTCGAGGGCAAGCCGGCTGCAGTGATAGCGCATGCGCTGCGGATCGACCGGCAGCCGCCGGCCGCGGCTGCTGAGAACCAGCGTTTCCGTCTCATTCCGGCCCTGCGGTTCCTGCAGCACCAGCATTGCTGCGCCTGTCAGGGCATCGCCGGGCTCAGCCATAGGCACAAGGCACAGGTTTTGGACAAAGCGAACATCCTCAATCTGGCCGACAGCCCGGAAAAACCGTTCCGGCGCCTCCGCCGGCGCCGTCAACAGGTCTTCCGGTATCCTGCTGCTGGCCGAGCGCCGCATTTGCCCACGGTCGAACAGGCCGCAGCGCCCGAGCGGCCCCAAAAACACGGCATCGAGCGGCTGCCCTTGTCGCCGCAACTCCTCGAACGGAACCGCACGGACGCCGGCGGTCAGCAGCGCGGCACAGCGGTCGAATATCTCCGCCGCTACGGCCTCCGGCTCGCGGTCCCGCTCGATTTCCGCCGTCACCTCCAACCGGCAGGGAATTTCACGGACAAAGCCGATGGATGCCGCATCCTCCCCCGCATTGCGGTTGGCCTGAAAGGCTTGCCGCACCTCAGCCAGGAGGGCGATGCGGTCCGGTCCCGTCGCCACCGACCGGGCCAGCAGGCTGATATCCAACAGGCCCGAATTGCCCGCGGCGGGCTCGATCCAGGCGTTTTCGATTCGGGGATCGACATCCAGGATAACCGCGCGCCAATCCTCCAGCGTCGCCGGGCGGCTCGGCAGCGCCTCTTCCGGCGGCAACAGGCCCAATCCGGCAAGGTCAATGGTCTCGCCGCGGCGGGCCAGCAGGTCGGCGGTTTCGAAATCGACGCGGTAGGCGAGGTCCGTCAGGCCATAGGCCAGCGCTTCCAACAAGGTAACGCCGGGGTCGTGGACATTGAAATCGGTCCAACGCTCGCCGGCATAGGTTTGCAGCCATTTCAGACCGCGCAGGCGTAGCGAATGGAAATCAAGCGGCGCGCCGTCGCTCATCCGCCCTGCCCGTCCGCCGGCTTCGCGGCGCTGGCCGCCATGGCCGGGTCGAACCAGAGTTGCGTCAGATGCGCCTGCACCCGCACGCCACTGTCGAACGGACAGCGCGAGCGCAGCATCAGTCGGAACAGGCGGGCGTCATCGCGCGATGTTTCCCAGCGCAGCAGGATGCGGTCGCGCATCCGGCCATAGGCGGCATTCGTGGTCCGGATGCGGCGGCTGCCAGGAAAGAACCAGCCGAGCCAGCGCCGGCCGGGATTGTAGGCGTTCATGGCAATCGCATGCAGCATGGCATAGCGGCCGGAGCCCTTGCCGCCACCGACGCCAGCCGCCACCTCGAATGCCTGACAGCCGGTGATCCATTCGGTGATGGGGTGCCATTTGCCATCGGCCGGAACCGCACCGCCGGCCGCAGGATAGCCGATGCGGCCCTGCGCGCGGACAGTCCCGGCAACGTCCAACGCTTCCGCCGGATTGGCGGTGTTGACGCCGACCTTGCCACGGCCGACGGCCAGACTGGTGACGATACCGTCACGCTCGCTGTTGACGCGCAGAATGTCGGTCTCCGGGTCGTGCGCCAGGCGCCAGACTGGCGGGCCGAACCGGTCGCCGCGGTAAAAGCTGATGAAGTTCGGATCCGTACGGTCCGCCGCGTTGGCGAACCAGGTAAGTTTCAGCCCATCGGGCGGCGTCTTGTCGAAGCCGTCGTCCACCTTGTTGACGGTAGACTCGATCAGTTCGCCGAAATGCTCACCGGATGGCAGCGCGCCGTCGTTGAAATAATTCCGTAAAGTGCGGCGATCACGTCCACGGCCGGTCATTCGTCATTCCCCGTCGAGACCAGAGTTGTGCTGACGCCCAGCATGCCGAAACCAGCCGGACGGGCCGGGCGGCGCTCATCCGACTGCACGGCTTCCAGCGCCTGCCAGTGCAGCGGCAGCGGCAGGCTCCACGGCACCGAATGGCGCAGACCGCGAACAGCGGTTTGCCGGCGTTCGGTGCTCTGCCCTGCCGCCGCTTGCGGACTGTGCCCCGGGCTGGCGGTATCGACAAGGCTATAGCGGTTCTGATCGTCGGCGCTCAGCATCAGCATGGCAAACTCCGAAACATGCTCGACATAGTCACGCTCGACGATAAAGGCCTGCACATCTGCGGCGTTCAACTGCCAGCCGAACCCCAGCCGCTGACCCCGGTCGTCCCAGGGGCTGAGCAGGGCGGAGACATCCTCAATCAAGGTCCGCAGCAGCAGACCTCGGTCAGCATTGTCCGCAAACCGCACCTTGCCACGCACCTGCACCATGTCATAGGCGGCATTGCGCACCTCGATCCGCGCCGCGGCAGGGGCAAGGCTGGTTAGTGCCGTCTGAATTTCATGCAGGGAAAGCGCATCCAGCATCCGCCGCTCACCCACCAGCTCGGACCCGGTTGTCATCGCGTGCGGCACCGCCACCAGCAGCACGTTGCCGGGCGCGGGGCCCTCCGGCCGATTATCGTCGGCCGCGGCAAAGCATTTCACCCGCTCCACCTGCGGGAAGTGTTCCAGGACGAGGCGTTCGTAATCCCACAAGGTGACCACCCGGCCGCGATGGCGCAGACGCTCGCCGATGCGGGCGCGGTATTGCCGGCCGGTTTCGGGCGGATGGCCGCCAGCCGGCGGCTGCACCTCGCGGATTGCCCCCAGCCCCGGCGGCGTGCTTTCCAACTGCCAGACGGCGCCTTGCGGCAATGGGCGGTAGGGCCCGCCATCCGCGACAACGCGCGAGGCGGTCAGCCCGTTGCCGACCAGACGTGCCGCCCGCGGGAAGGTGGCAGGATCGGCGTTGGTTTCGGCCTTGAGCCAATAGCCATCCGACGGCATGCGCAAGCCGGCTTCGGCGAACGGACCGGCGGATGCCGCATCATCCGGCAATTGGATGGTGACAACGCCCGAGCGCATCAGCGCGCTGGTGGTATCCGCCAGAACCAGATCCGGGTTGAGCCGCCGCCACCCGCCTTCCGTCAGATAGGACCAAACCACCGCCGGCACGTCGAAGCGGCGGCGGCGGTGCGCCCGCTCCGCCATGTGAAACAGCAGCGAGACCGGCTTGCCCGGCGCCGTATCGCGCAGCCCGATAAACAGGGTTCCGTCCGCGGTACGCCGCGGCAGCGGCCCAGGCTCCGGCAACAGGGGAATCGGGTGGATTTCCTCGGTGCCGAACGGGCCGGCGTGGTCGATAAACTCGCCGCGCTGATGGGCCAAATCCTCCGGCACCTGGCTCACGCGGATCGACGCATGGGCGGTATAATCCAGTTCTACCGCCGCCAGCATGGGCGTGTAGGGCGGGTTCAACGGCTGGTCGCGCCGGCGCCGGAACGGCCCGCCGACACTGCGCGCGAACAGCATTGGGTAGGCTTCATGCCCGAACGCGCCAGGGGGACCGGTGAGTTGCAGCCGCGCGAAGCCGCCTTGCGCCGACAGGCCATAGCCGAAGGCGGCCGGCGGCGTCGAAGGCGGCAACGGCGAGGCAGCAGCCGGAATATCGACAGCGATGCTCTGAGCGTCCAGCAAGGCGCTGGCGGCATTGGCCCTGCCGAACAGCGGCACCGCACCGGCGGAGGCGGAAACCCAGCCGCCACCGGCTAGCCAGCCGACCGTCGCCCCAAAACCGGCATCGGCCCATTCCGGCCCATAATCCCGGTAGTACTCCGGGAACCCGTCAGGGTTATGCGGCAACCCCGACCATTGCAGGCGCAGCCGCACGGTATCGACCCGCTTCAGCGCCGCCTCATACGAACCGATAACGAAACTCGCGCCATTGCGCGGCGCCGGCCCGAAGGGGTGGAATGGTTTGGACGGATCCACCATTCCCAGCTCGTTATAGGCCTTGAGCGAGCGGACGCCATTTACCGCAACCGCAACATCCACCTCCTCCAGAATGAACGGCGCCAGCAGGCTATAGGCGCAAAGCGTTGCCGCGGGGTCGAGCAGGATACGCGCAGCCGGCACAGCCGGCCGGCCCGGCCTACCCGAAACCGCCGCCGGGTCCGCAACAATCGGCGGGTCATCCGGCATCAGTTCGCACGCAAGGCGCAGGCCGATGCGGCCGCCGCCCTCATCCGGCGCAAGTTCGAGCGGCCCAACCCCCAGGTGGCGGATCCGGTGCCAGCCCGCGACCGTGGACAGGTCGAGGGTGAAAGCGTCGCGCAGATACTTGGCGTACTGGTAAGCCCGGCTTTCGGTCAGCAGCCGCCGCACCGGATGGGTTTCACTGCCGCCACTTTCGTGCCGCCCCAATACCCGGTCGGCGGCGGCGGTGAACTCGGCAATCAGCGCGTCCACCCCATCGGCACAATCCGCTGGCGCGGCAAGGTCGGGGCCGAGCAGCAGGCGTGCCATCAGCCGGCCGAACGGTGCCGCGAACGCGCGCGGATTGTCCGCCTGCGCAATGCGAACCAGGCCGCGCACAAACACCAGATAGAGCGGATCGTCCGGGAACAGGGTAGCCGCGGCGGGCGACACTTGGCGCTCCGCCTCCGACAGCACCGCCATCAGTTGCGCCGCGGTTTCGCTGGCATTGCCGTGGCCGCAGGCCTGCACCAGGCCGGGGTCGGCCCGCAGCCAATCCTCGCATTGCACCTGGGCCAACACGGCCCCGGCACCGCCGCCGGCCCGCCCGCCGAGCGGACGCAGCATCAGCCGCAAGTCGATCTGCCGCCGGCCTTCGGCCAAATACAGCGCCGGGGTGGAAACGATCAGGCCCATCGGCGCGGGACCGCCGGCCTCCACCCCCAGACTGTCCTTGCCGAACAGCGACCACGAGGCAGGGGCAGGCTGTTCCGGCGGGTCGGCTGGCGGGCGCATCGTGTGAATGCGGGTAACGAAATCCATCTCGCGCTGCGGCGACAGCAGCGGGTCGCGCTCAAAATAAAGGGTCTGCAACGCGCCGATGCGCATGGCGGAGGCAAAAGTGTCGGTGTCCGCCGCGAACCGAACCGGGGGCGAACCGTCCGTGCTTGCCGCGAGTACCGGCGTTCCGCGCGGCAAGGCGATGGCGACACGCGCTGTCGCCACGGGGAAAGCCAGCAGCACGCGTTCGGGCCTCGCCGGTTTCTCCCGCGTTCCCAGGACGGTCCGATAGTAAAAATCGTTGTGGCGGCGGGTCAGCCCGTTCAGGTGCCGTTGCGTGTCGCCAAGCAGGCGCAGAAAAGCCAGCGTCAGGGCGAAAGCGGGCTCGTGGTTGTCCTGTCCCAGACTTTCCTCAAAATAAGCGGGCGCAAGCGATTGCAGCAGGCGCACGCCCCCGATCAGAGCGGAAAATGCCTCCTGCAAGGCCTGCCGCGGATCGCGCCGCTCCGGTGGCGCGGTGCCCGCGTTCGCGCCAGCAAGCCATGCGGGCGCGAACGCCGCCGGCGGCTCGATCCCGAACGATGGCAATTGCGCCAATGCCGGCCCCAGCCGTCCTTTCAGCAGTTCCTCGAGCCGGCCATGCAGTTCCGTCGCCGGGCGGGACGGCAATTCACCAAGACGCACGAACCACCGGTCAAGCCGCCGGACCAGGTCCAGCACCTGTCGCAATGCGGCTTGCGGGTCGCGGTACAGAGCATCCAGGAAGGCGCGTTCCAGCGGCGCGGTGCGCGTCGCCATAATCTGTGCCATCACCGCCAGGTCTTGCCGCTCGAACAGACGGTGCCAGCTGCCGTCAACGCTGTTGTCGGCCATAACGAACGGCAGCCGCTCGCTTATGTCCGCCGCAGTTGCCAGCATGGCAGCGAAATCGCGTTCGTCTGGCGCGAAATAGCCATCGGTGAGCGGGCGCGGCAGCCGGTCCTGCTGCCGAACCCCATCCGTCACCTGCCAGTGGCCCCAATCCGCCACGCTGTCTCCCTCACCGCCTGGACGATGTTGCAGCCGATCTGGCCGCCGTTGTTGGTAAGATACCGGAAATGCTACCAGAAGTGTCGAGCGTATGTCAGTATTATGGCGAACGCCAGAGGCAAGGCGCAATGCTGACGGTGGTCCGCCAAGGGGCCGGGCCATGCATGATGCATGATGCTTGCGCCCGGCCCCGCGCTAGCCGTATGCTTGACCAGGAACCTAGGCGGCCAAGGAAAGGGTAGCGTTCATGCGCCAGCACTCCTCCAGGGTTCATCGTTCTCCCCAGACGGCAGCCCAACCGGCAGCCGCATCTTCCCTCCGCGCCATTACGCCGGCGGCAATGGCCCTGCGGCAGTTGCAACGGCAGGCTGCGGATAGCCCGCAAAGCCAAGCCGCAATCGCGCTGCAACGGCGGGCCGACATGGCCATGCAGCGGGTGGGCGGCCTGGAAGAAGAGGAACCGCTGCAAGGCAAGCTCGCCAAACCGGTGCAACGCGCGGCCGGCCTGGAAGAGGAAGAACCGTTGCAGGGCAAGCGAACCGTGGCAGTGCAGCGCGAACCCGCGGCACCGGCCAGGAATGGCGGCCTGCCGACCGACCTGCAATCCGGCCTGGAAAGCCTGTCCGGCCATGATATGAGCGATGTTCGGGTTCACTATAACTCGCCCGCCCCGGCCCAGGTTGGGGCGCTGGCCTACACCCAGGGTACGGACATACATGTTGCGCCAGGGCAGGAACAACACCTTCCACACGAAGCATGGCACACGGTGCAGCAACGTCAGGGGCGGGTGACGCCGACCGGCAGCGTTGCCGGGCTGCCGCTGAACGACGATGCCGGACTGGAACATGAGGCGGACGTGATGGGCGCCCGCTCTGCCAGCGAAGGGGTGGGGCAGCACCGCCTGGCACGGGATTCCGAAGGCTAGTCCCCGTCATGCCGGGACCGCCCGCCGCCCGCATCACCGACATGCACACCTGCCCGATGGTAACCGGCGTGGTGCCGCATGTGGGCGGACCAATCGTCAACGGCTCGCCCAATGTGCTGATTGGCAAGCTGCCGGCGGCCCGCGTATCCGACCCGCTGACCTGCGTCGGCCCGCCAGATACCATCGTCAAGGGGTCCAGCACCGTTCTCATCAACAACCTGCCCGCCGCGCGCATCGGCGATCAGACGGCGCATGGCGGGGTCATCGTCCTGGGCGAATTCACCGTTCTGATCGGCGGCTGAGCGCCATTCAGGCGCTTGACGCCCCGGCGCGTCCGCCGCACCATCGGTGCCATCCGAAAATCAAGATGCACCGATTCCGGGAAGGACACGCTCCCTCATGCCCATTATCGCCCACGACCGCGCCCAAGCCATCGCCGAAGCTTTGTTGAAAGGGGCCGGCTGTACTGACCATGAAGCGGCCGTTGTCGCCAAAGGCTGCATTGGCGCCAATCTGGCCGGCCACGACAGCCACGGCATTATCGCCATACCGACCTATATCGACCGGGTGAAGCGCGGCCATATCGTGCCGGGTGCGCCGTATGAGGTGGTGAAGGAGTCCGCCAACCACATGGTGGTGGATGGCAATTGGGGCTTCGGCTTTGCCGTGACCGAGCGCACCATGCGCACGCTGATCGAAAAGGCCAAAACCTCCAACGTCGCCGCCGCCACGGTTTACCACCAAAGCCATATCGGCCGGCTGGCCAACTATCCGCTGATGGCGGCCGAAAACGACATGATCGGCCTGATCACCGCCGACAGCGGCCGCTCGCCGAAGGCTGTCGCCCCGTTCGGCGGACGCGAGGCGCGGCTTGGCACCAATCCGATCTCCATCGCCGTACCATCCGATCTGGGTCCGCCGCTGTTCCTGGACATGGCAACCAGCGCCGCCGCCGCGGGCAAGGTCGCAGTGGCCGTCGCCCGCGGCGAACAGGTGCCGGATGGCTGGGTGATCGGCGCCGACGGCAAGCCGACCAACGACCCCACCCAACTGCGCAATGGCGGTGCACTGCTGCCGCTTGGCGGCCCGGATGGCGGCTACAAGGGCACCGGCCTGGCAGTGATGGTCGAGATTCTCTGCGGCCTGCTGACCGGCCTCGGCTTCGGCGTCGATCCAACCGGCAAGCACAACGACGGCTGTTTCATGGCAGTGTTCAACGTCGCCGCGTTCCGCGACGTGGCCACCTTCAAAAAGGATGTGGCCGACTTCGCCCGTTACCTGAAGGAAACGCCACCGGCGGCCGGCAGCCAGGGCGTGCTTTATCCGGGCGAGATCGAGCATATCAAGGAAGAAGCCCGCCGCCGCGACGGCATCGAGATCGAGGACGCCACTTGGGCCAAGCTGACCGACTTGGCGGGCGAATATGGCCTGAAGGACAAGCTGGGGATGTAGCAGCCGCTTTGGACCCAGCCCAAAGCCCCGCATAGCCGCCAGCCCCATATCGGGGCAGGCGCGCCCATGCGGGTGTCATCTCTGCCGTTTCTCTCCTGGCCGCGCCGCGCTACTCTCTCCGCCAACTGCGCAAACACAAGCGCTTTGGAGGACATCGCCATGCTCGGGCTCATGCAGGAAGCCCAGTTACTGACCAGCGCGACGCTGGCCCACGCTGCCCGCGTCTATCCCAATGTGGAGATCGCAACGACGGACGATGGCCGCATCGTCCACCGCACCACCTATGCGAACGCGGACACCCGCGCCCGGCGGCTCGCCTCTTCGCTGGAACGGTTGGGGCTTGCGGGCGAAGGCACGTTTCTGGGCGCGCTTGCCTGGAACACCTGGCGGCTGTTCGAGATCATGCACGCCGTGCCCGGTGCGGGCGGCGTGCTGCACACGGCCAACCCGCGCCTGCACGAAACCCACCTTGCCTATACCGTCAGCCATTGCGGCGACCGGGCCGTGTTCGTTGACAGGGACTGCCTGCCGCTCGCCGAAGCCATCGCGCCGGCGTGTACCGGCATCGCGCATTGGATCATCCTGGCCGGGCGCAATGAAATGCCGGCGACATCCCTTCCCGGCGTGCTCTGTTACGAGGATCTGATTACCGAAGGCGATCCGGCCTTCGCTTGGCCACAGTTCGACGAGCGCCGCGCCTCCACGCTCTGCTTCACATCGGCCACCACCGGCGAGCCTAAAGGTGTGCTCTACAGCCATCGCGGCACGGTGCTGAACGTGCTGACGATTGCCGGCAAGAACGGCTGGAACCTGGGGAAAGGCGATTGCGTGCTGTGCGCGGCCCCCTTCTTCCACTGCAACGGCTGGGGCATGCCCTATCTGGCGCCGCTGACGGGCGCGAAAATGGTGCTGCCCGGCCGCTCGCTGAGCCCGCAGGCGATGCTGGCCATGATCCGCGGCGAGGCGGTCACCCATTCCGGCGGCGTCCCCACGCTGCTAATGGACCTGCTGGCAGAGGCGGAGCGCGACGGCGGCGGCTTCGGCACCTTGCGGCAACTCTGGACCGGAGCGACCGCACCGCCCGAATCGCTGCTGCGCCGGCTGGAGGCGCTGGGGCCGAAGGTGATCCACGCCTTTGGCATGACCGAGACCACGCAGGCGCTGACCATCGCCATTCCGGACCCGCACGCCAGCGACGCAGAACAAAAAGCGGAACAGCAGACCCAGGGCCAGCCGGTCTTCCTCTCCGATGTGCGCGCGGTCGGCGAGGATGGCACGGTGCTGCCCTGCGATGGGAAAAGCGTCGGCCTGTTGCAACTGCGCGGGCCGTCCGTCGCTGCCGGCTATTTCAACCGGCCGGACCTCTCAGCCATGACGGATGACGGCTGGCTCGATACCGGCGACATCGGCTCGGTCGGGCCGGAAGGCCACATGCGGATCAGCGACCGGGCCAAGGATGCGATCAAGTCGGGCGGCGAGTGGATCAGCTCGGTCGAACTGGAAAACACCGCCGCCGGCTGCCCCGGCGTGGCGACGGCCTGCTGCATCGGCGTTGAGCATCCGCGCTGGCAGGAGCGGCCGCTGCTGCTGATCGTGCGCGAGGCCGGTTCGGATGTGAACGAGGCCGCGGTGCGGGCTTTTCTGGACGGCCAGATCGCGAAATGGTGGATGCCCGATGCGGTCGTGTTCGTTGAAAGCCTGCCGCGCAACGGCGTCGGCAAGGTGATGAAGGCTGTTCTGCGCCAGGATTATCGCGCTATCCTGCTGAACAAAGAATCGACACCCTGAAGGAAACGCCCATGGCCAAGACTCCAGACACCAGCACCGCCTCCGGCGCCTCGCACTATCTGGGCGTGCGCGACGAGTGGCTGGCGCTTTACGATGAGCCGGCGCTGGAGCCGGACCTGCCGATCATCGACCCGCACCACCATTTGTGGGACCGGCCCGATTGGCGCTACCTGCTGCCGGATCTGCTGGAAGACACCAATTCCGGCCATAACGTCATCGGCACCGTGTTCGTGCAATGCCGGGCCATGCACCGCGCCAGCGGGCCGGAGGAGATGAAAGCCATCGGCGAGACCGAATTCGCAAACGGCGTGGCCGCCATGAGCGCCAGCGGCGGCTATGGCAAGACGGTCGCCTGCGCCGGCATCGTCTCGTTTGCGGACATGTTTCTGGGTGAGAAGGTCAAGCCGGTGCTGGAGGCGCATGTCGCCGCCGGCAATGGCCGCTTCCGCGGCATCCGCCACATCGTCGCCTGGGACCCGGACCCGGAAGTGCGCAACCCCGCCTATCAGCCCGGCCAGCACGCGCTGCTGGACCCAACCTTTCAGGCGGGTTTGCGGCAGTTGGCGCCGCTGAACCTCTCGTTCGAGGCCTGGCTCTATCACCCGCAAATTCCGGACGTGACCCAGATGGCGCGGGATATTCCGGACCTGAAGATCGTGTTGAACCACATCGGCGGGCCGTTGGGCATCAACGCCTATGCCGGCAAGCGGGACGAGGTATTCCGCGATTGGGAAAAGGCGATCCGCGAACTGGCGACCTGCCCGAACGTCTCGGTCAAGGTCGGCGGCATCGGCATGCGCCTGAACGGCTACGACTTTCACGCCCGCCCGAAACCACCGGCGGCGCAGGAATTGGCCGATGCCTGGAAGCCTTATGTCGAGACCTGCATCGAAGCGTTCGGCGCCGACCGCTGCATGTTCGAGAGCAACTTCCCGGTGGACAAGGGCAGCTACCCCTACAGCGCCTATTGGAACGCCTGCAAAATTCTTGCCAAAGGCGCCAGTGCTTCGGAAAAACGCGACCTGTTTGCCGGCACCGCCGACCGGTTCTATCGGCTGGGCCTGATGGACTGAGGCAAGCCTCCCGGATGGCAGCGCCCCTGCCATCCGGGGCTGGCCCTCTGCGGTGCCACCTCTAGCGGTCGCGAAACACCGGCTTGCGTTTTTCGAGAAAGGCGCTGGTGCCCTCCCTCGCATCCTCCAGGGTGAAGGCAAGCGCCGCTAGGCCGGCCTCTGCCTTCAGGCCATCGGGGATGGTACGGTCCAGCGCACCGGCCACCGCCTCCCGCGCGAGGCGCAGCGCCGGCAGGCTCATGCCGGTGAAGTCGCGGGCAAAAGCCTTGGCGCCCTCCATCAGGTCGCCCGCGATCACCCGGTTGACGAGGCCAATACGCTCTGCCTCTGCCGCATCGGCCAACCGGCCGGAAAGAACGAGTTCCATTGCCCGGCCCTGCCCCACCAGCCGCGGCAGCCGCTGGGTTCCGCCATAGCCGGGCACGGCGCCCAGCTTGATTTCCGGCAGGCCGAGCCGTGCATGGGGTGCCGCCACGCGAAAGGTGCAGGCCAGCGCCAATTCCAGCCCGCCGCCCAGTGCAAAGCCATTGATCGCCGCGACCGAGATGACGGGCAGCGCATCCAGCCGCGCAAACACGTCCTGCCCTCGCCGCATCTGATTGCGGAAGGCCATGGGCGGCAGGCTCTGCAATTCGCCAATGTCTGCGCCGGCGCAGAACGCCCGATCGCCGGCGCCGGTAACGATCACGGCGCGGGCATCGCTGGCAGCAACCCGGTCGATAGCCGCGTCGATCTCCTCCACCACCGAAAACGCCAGCGCGTTCAACGCCTCCGGCCTGTTCAGGGTGATGATGGCGAATTCGTCCTGACGGCGGAATTCAACCGGCACGCCAGCCGCTCAGACCGGCTCGGCGATGAACACCGGGATGATGCGCGGCGCCTTCGCCTGATAGTCATTATAGGGCGGAAACGCTTTCGCGGAAATTTCCCAAAGCCGCTTGCGCTCGGCCGGATCGCTGACTTCACGCACACGCATCTTGTGCACATCGGTCATGTCGCGAATTTCAACGTCCGGATTGGCGCGCAGGTTATAAACCCAGACCGGGTTTTTCTCGCGGCCGCCGTAGGAGCCGACCAGCACATAGCTGTCGTCGACCTTGACCTTCATCAGCGGAATCTTGCGGATGCCGCCGGTCTTGTTGCCTTTGTGGGTGACGATAATGCACGGCAGCCCGGTGTCGCGCAGGGTCGTGCCCTTGGTGCCGCCGCTGCCCTCATAAAGCTCGACCTGTTCGCGCACCCAGTCGATGGCTGGCGGAATGTATTCTGGCATGGTGTTTCCTCGGTTGTCGTTGATTGGCGGGACGGGGCGAAGTCTGCCACGGCCGGACGGCAAGCGCCAGGGGCGCCCCTGGTCAGAACACGCCCAGCGCAAGGCCCGCCGCCATGGCGGAGCCAAGTTCGCGGCAGCGGGCAAGGTCGTCCTCGGCGATGGTTTTGGGCGCGAGAATGGCCTCCGGCGTCTGGGCGCGGGTGCAGACGATCAACGGTTCCTGCACCATTTTCAGCCGCCAGCCGGTGACGATGCGCTGCGTCTGGCGCGCCGCATTCTCCCCGTCCGAGCCGGCGCAAACCATCTGGGCATAGGGGCGCCCTTCGATCTGCCCCAGGACCGGATAATAGCAGCGGTCGAAGAAATCCTTCATCACCCCGGAAAGTGCGGCCAGGTTCTCCGGCGCGCAAAAGATATAGCCGCCGGCGGCCAGCAAATCGTCCGGCCCGGCCTCATCCGCGGGCTTGAGCACCGTCGGAGTTTCGGCTTCCGCCGCCGCCGCCGCCGCCTCGGCCATCTGGCGCGCGCCGCCGGTGCGGGAGTGATAGACGATGAGAAGTTGGGGCATGGGTCCTGGGCCTCAGCTACGGTTCGCGCTGGCCGATGCCCGGAAAACTGGAGCGGGTGATCGGGATCGAACCGACGACATTCAGCTTGGGAAGCTGACGTTCTACCACTGAACTACACCCGCATTCCAAGGACGGGACGATAGGGCAAAGCTGCCGGTTCGGCAACGAAATTCCGCCCGGTTGTTGGCACAGCGCCCAGGCGATGATACTGCCTGCAGGGACTATTTGCGTCGCCGGTGTTGATATCCAAATTCAACAATTGATAGATTTGCATTTGGCAAACCCAAGGATCAGGTCGTTGCACCCCCTCCCCTTAAAAATTCTCGATGCGCTTGTCACATTGGTTGGCGGTGCAGTGCTAACGGTTCTGTCCAATTTCTATTGGGCCGTCATTTTGGCGATCGTTCTTGCCGCCGCTTTCGCCTTGTATCTGACCATGAGGAAATGAGATTTTTCCTCATGTCATAACCGCTGGCGGAGTTTGGAAGGGACAGCGGCTCTGCCAGTGCTTGTGCACCATTGGCAGAGCCGGGGCAGGCTAGTTGCCCTCGATCTTGGCGCCGTCCTTGCCAATTTCGATGCTGACGCCGCTTTGGCTTTCTTCGTAATACATGTAGCCGACCACGGCGACGCCGGCGATCAGCAAGGCGATCACCAGGTAAAGAATGTTGCGATTCATGACTTTGGACCTTTCACAGCCTCCGGCGAGGTGAGACAGCGCGCCAAGATCGAAACGGTCTTGAACGCCACCCTTTCCGCAAGCAATCCGTTTGCTGCTCGCGCGGTCAAGGGGCTGGGGCCACGCCGGCCCCGCCCGTTGATCTGCCTGACAGCATAGCCGATTCGCCGGGCTTTTGCGCCTGCCGTCCGGCGGGCAAGCGCCGCGGCCCTCAGACCGTGAACACGGTCGAGCCGGTGGTCTTGCGGCTTTCCAGATCGCGGTGGGCCTGGGCCGCCTCCGCCAACGGGTAGGTCTGGTTGACCTTGACCTGAACCTTGCCGCTGGAGACCATGGCGAACAGGCGCCCGGCGGAAAGCTCAAGATCCCCCCGCGTGCCGGTATAGGCCATCAGCGACGGCCGGGTGACATAGAGCGAACCCTTGGCGCCCAGAATGCCCAGGTTCACACCATCCACCGGGCCGGAGGCATTGCCGAAGGTCACCATCAGGCCGCGCGGGCTCAGGCAATCCAGCGAGCCTTCCCAGGTGGACTTGCCGACGGAGTCATAGACCACCGGCACGCCCTTGCCATCCGTCAGCTCGCGCACGCGCTTGGCAACGTCTTCCTTCGTGTAGTCGATGACGTGGGCATAGCCGTTGGCCTTGGCCAGCGCACATTTCTCCGGCCCGCCGGCGGTGCCGATGGCAGTGACGCCCAGCGCCTTCAGCCATTGGCCGGCGATCAGGCCGACGCCGCCTGCTGCCGCCTGGAACAGCACGGTCTGGCCGCCCTGCACCTCGAACGTGCGGTGCAACAGGTATTCGACCGTCATGCCTTTCAGCATCATGGCCGCGCCGGTCTCGAACGGAATCTCATCCGGAAGTTTCAACACGTTGGCTGCCGGCATGATGCGCGCCTCGGCATAGGCGCCAAGCGGGCCGGTGCCGTAGGAAACGCGGTCGCCAAACTTCACGTTGGTGACGCCATCGCCCACGTCCTCCACCACGCCGGCGCCTTCCAGGCCGATGCCGGAGGGCATCGGCAGCGGATACAGGCCGGAGCGGTGGTAGGTGTCGATATAGTTCAGGCCGACGGCGTGGTTGCGTACCAGCACCTCCCCCGCGCCCGGCTTGCCGACTTCGACCTCCTGCCATTCGAGAACCTCGGGGCCGCCGGTTTTGGCAAAACGGAATGCATGGACTTTCATGGGACAACAAGCCTCTGTTCTGGTTATGGGGTGCAGCGGACACTAGCCCAAAACGCCGCCGGAAGAAAACGGCTAGGCGGTCCGCAAAACCGATAAGGTCTATTGCGCGGCTACGCTGGACCGCGTGGCCGGATCGGACGCCGCCAGGTCCAGCGGGCGGCGGCGGGGTGGCAACTGGCAGACGATGCGCGCGTCGGCAGGGCCGGTCCGGTCGATGAACATCCGCCCGCCATGCAGCACGGCCAGCCGCTGCACCAGCGTAAGGCCCAGCTCGTTCTCGATGATGTGATGGTCGGGGCGATAGCCCGGCGCGTGCATGCCAACGGCAATTTCGACCCATTGCGGGCCGGCGCGGCAGGTCAGGTCGATCTGGGCAGCGCCGCGATTGTGCCGAGCGGCGCTCGACATCAGGTTGAACACCAGCTGGCGCAGCCGCCGCTCGTCCGCCTGGATGGTTGGCAGGCCCGGCGCCGTGAAAATATTGAGGGCCAGCCCCTGCGCCTCGATCTGCGGGCGGACGACCGCGGCGACCGAGTGGATCACCGGCGCCAGCGCGATTTCCGCCGACCCTGCATCCCACTGCCCCGCCTCGCCCAAGGATACATCCAGCACGCTGTCGATCAGCGCCCCCAGCGAGTCCGACGCCTCCATGATGCCGGTCAGATAGTCCCGTTGAGTCGGGGTGAGTTGCCCGCCGACATCCGATTGCAGCAACTCGGTAAAGCCGGAGATGGTGGTGAGCGGCGTGCGCAGTTCATAGCTGGCATTGGCCAGAAAATCGGTCTTCAGGCGATTCGCCTCCTCCAGCGCCGCATTCCGCTCCAGCAGCACCCGCTCGACATTGTGGGTGTCGGTGATGTCGCGCATCCGCATCAGCACGCTACCGTCGGATAGCGGCGCGCAGGCCATATCTAGCACCCGCCCATCGGCCAGAAACAGCCGGCGGCTGACCGCCTCCCGCCCGGTGACGGCGTAGGCGGCTGCCTCGCGGAACCGCTGCCAGTCGTCGGTCTGCGCTGCCATCGGCGCCAGCCGGTCGAGCAGTTCGGCGATATGCAGGCCGGCGTCGAAACGGGATTCGGCAAAGCCCAGCAGGTGCAGAAAGGCCGGATTGAACACCCGCACCCGGCCATCGCTGCCGAATGCGGCGACGCCATCGGCCAACTGGTCGAGGATGCCGCGCTGCACCGCGATCAGGGTATTGTAGCTGCTTTCCAGCGCCAGCCGGTCGGTCACGTCCTCCAACACGAACAGCAGGCCACCGAGCGGGTGCGGGGCCGCCACCTCGCGGAAGCACCGGTCGTCCGGCAGGTGGATCAGCCGTTCCTCCGGCTCCACCAGGGTTTGGAACCGTCGTTCCATGCGGCGACGGAAGTCGGCAAAGTCGGTCACTTCCGGCAGCCGGCGCTTCTGTCGCAAGATTTCCAGCACCTCGCTCATCAGCGGGTTGCCGGCTAGCCAGTCGTAATCCAGCCCCCAAAGATCGGCATAGGCGCGGTTGAGAAAGCGCAGCCGCCGCTCGCCATCGAACACGGCGACGCCGGCCCGCAACTGCTCCAGCACCTCCTGGTGCGCTTCCATATGGGTGAAAAGATCGGATTGCAGGGCGTCGATGGCGGACATGTCCTGTGCGGTGCCGAAAATCCAGCCATCGCCCAACGGCCGTTCGGTCAATTGGTAAAGCCGGCGGACACCCTGGACGACTGCCGATGCGCTCTCGGTCTGCTCTACACCGGTCCGCCGGGCGCGGTCCGCAAGCGAACGTGCGGCAGCGCCAGGCTGCCCCTGCCCCAGTTCCTGCCCGAGAACCGCCGCGGTCACCGCATCCGGCGCGCCGACCGCCCGGGCATAGGCAGCATTCACCCGGATCAGGCTCAGGTCGGGGGCGCGCAGCCAGGCGGGGTAAGGCCATTGCCCGAAGACAGCATCAAACCGCTGCCGGTCGGCCCGGTCATAGGTCAGCATTGCGGGGTTCAAAGGCATGCCGGTTGCAGGCGGAAGAGCGGACGGACGAACGGCGAGCCCGGCCCGTTTGCGCCGGCGCAGCCACGATACCGCCACGCCACCAGATGCCGCGATGGCCAGGGACCAGGCAACAGCCTCTACCGTCCATCCAAACAACAACGCGCTCGTCAATCGCGGCCCTCGCCCTAAAAATCACGATAAAACAACCATAACGCGAGTACGCTAAAACAGAAAGCGCCGCCTGGCAACGGCCAAGCAGCGCTTCCGAGACGGCCAAGGCCGAACCGGATTTAGTAGCGGTAGGCTTCCGGCTTGAACGGCCCCTTGCTGTCAATGCCGAGATAGGCGGCCTGATCCGGGGAAAGTTTGGTGAGCTTCACACCCAGCTTGTCCAGATGCAAGGCTGCAACCTTCTCGTCCAGATGCTTCGGCAACACGTAGACCTGCTTGTCATACTTGTTGTTATTGTTCCAAAGCTCCATCTGAGCCAGCACCTGGTTGGTGAAGCTGGCGGACATCACGAAGCTCGGGTGGCCGGTGGCGCAGCCAAGATTCACCAGACGCCCCTCGGCCAGCAGGATGATGCGCTTGCCGTCCGGGAATTCGATCTCGTCAACCTGCGGCTTCACATTGTGCCATTTGTGGTTGCGAAGACCCGCGACATCGATCTCGTTATCGAAGTGGCCGATGTTGCAGACAATGGCCCGGTCCTTCATCTGCCGCATGTGGTCGGCGGTGATGATGTCCTTGTTGCCAGTGGCGGTGACGAAGATGTCGGCAGTGGAGACCACATCCTCAATCGTCTTGACGTCGTAGCCGGCCATGGCCGCCTGCAACGCACAGATCGGGTCGATTTCGGTCACGACCACGCGGGCGCCCTGGCTGCGCAGGCTTTCCGCCGAGCCCTTGCCGACATCGCCATAGCCGCAAACCACGGCGACCTTGCCGGCCAGCATAACGTCGGTGGCGCGCTTCAGGCCATCGACGAGGCTTTCGCGGCAGCCATAGAGGTTGTCGAACTTCGACTTGGTGACCGAGTCGTTCACGTTGATCGCGGGCACCAGCAGCTTGCCGGCCTTCGCCATCTCATAAAGACGGTGGACGCCGGTGGTGGTCTCCTCGGAGACGCCTTTGACGTCCTCCATCAACTGCGGGAACTTCTCGTGCATGATCAGCGTCAGGTCGCCGCCATCATCGAGGATCATGTTGGGATGCCAGCCGTTCGGCCCTTTGATGGTCTGATCGATGCACCACTCGTATTCTTCTTCCGTCTCGCCCTTCCAGGCAAAGACGGGAACGCCGGTGGCGGCGATGGCGGCGGCGGCCTGATCCTGCGTCGAGAAGATGTTGCAGGACGACCAACGCACCTCGGCACCCAGCGCGGTCAGCGTTTCGATCAGAACCGCGGTCTGAATGGTCATGTGCAGGCAGCCGGCGATGCGGGCACCCTTCAACGGCTTCTTCGCGCCAAACTCTTTGCGCAGCGCCATCAGGCCGGGCATTTCGGTCTGGGCGATCTCAATTTCTTTGCGGCCCCAATCGGCCAAGCCGATATCGGCGACTTTGTAATCAGTCATAGGTGCAAAAACCTCCTCGTTTCATAAAAGACGCGGCCCGAGCACCGCCCAGACCGCATAAGGAAATCTTTATATAGATGAATTCCGCTCAGCGGTCCACCCTGTCGCATAGTCGCGGGGGGCTGTAGCCACCGCCAGAGACAGACGGGCGCCGCGGAAAACGCCTCAACGCGCCCGCATCATCGCTCGTGCCTTGACAAACGGCAGCAAGCGCGCAAATGCAGCCGCATCATGGCGCCTCCCATCATCACCTTTCGCGACGTCACCATCGGCTTCGGCACCACGCCGCTGTTCGAGGATCTGTCGTTCAGCATCACGCCCGGCGACCGTATCTGCCTGATCGGGCGCAACGGTTGCGGCAAGTCCACCCTGATGAAGCTCATTATGGGCGAGTTAGAGCCGGACCTGGGCGATACCTTCTTTCTGCCCGGCGTGCGGCTGACCTGGCTGCCGCAGGAGCCGCAGCTGCGCGCCGGCATCACCGTGCGCCAGCATATCGAAGAAGCCGGCCCGCCAGAGGACCGGCCCGAGGACTATGAGGTCGATGCCGTGCTCGACCGTATGGCGCTGGATGGCGAGCGGGCCATGGATACGCTTTCCGGGGGCGAGGTGCGCCGCGCATCGCTCGCCCGTGCGCTGGTGCGCCCGCCGGATGTGCTGCTGCTGGACGAGCCGACCAACCACCTGGACCTGCCGACGATCGAATGGCTGGAAAAGTTCGTTCAGGATTTCAAGGGCGCGACCATAATTGTCAGCCACGACCGCGCCTTCCTGAACCGCGTGACCAAGAAAATCTGGTGGCTAGACCGCGGCCGGATGCGCCAGACCGAGCGGCCGTTCAGCGAATTCGATAAGTGGCAGGAAGACGTACTGAACGAGGAAGCGCGCGAACTGGATCGCATGAACACGGTCATCGCCCAGGAACTGCGGTATTTGCAGCGCGGCGTGACCGCGCGGCGGTCGCGCAACCAGTTGCGCCTGCGCCGGCTGGCCGACATGCGCGACGAGCGGTCCGCCCTGCTGGGGCAGAAGCGCGGCAAGGTTCGCATCGTCATGGACGAGGGCGATGTGCGCAGCCGTATGGTGATCGAAGCAAAGGAAATCTCGAAATCGATCATCCTGCCGAACGGCCAGCAGCGCGACATTGTCCGCAACTTCACCACCCGCATCCTGCGCGGGGAGCGAATCGGTGTCCTGGGGCCGAACGGCGCCGGTAAGACGACGCTGCTGCGCATGCTGACCGGTGAGCTCAAGCCGGATAGCGGCCGGGTGCGGGTCGCCAAAAGCGCCCAGCCGGCGTATTTCGATCAGCACCGCGCCCAGCTCGACCCCACCAAAACCTTGTGGGAGACGCTTTGTCCCGACGGCGGCGACACCCTGTATGTCCACGGCGCGCCCCGGCACGTGGTCGGCTACCTGAAGGATTTTCTGTTCCCCTTCGATCAGATCCGCGCGCCGGTCGCCACCCTGTCCGGCGGCGAGCGCAACCGGCTGCTGCTGGCCAAGATCCTGGCGCAAAAAAGCGACCTGCTGATCCTGGACGAGCCGACCAACGACCTGGACATGGATACGCTCGACCTGCTGGAGGATGCGCTGGGCGACTATGAAGGCACATTGCTGCTGGTCAGCCACGACCGCGAATTTCTCGACCGCACGGTGGCCAGCGTCATTGCGCTGGAGGGCGACGGCGAGGCGCGGGAATATGTCGGCGGCTATTATGACTATGTCCGCCAGCGCGTCGCACCGCGAAAGGGCGGCAGCGGCTTTGCCGGTGGCCCGGCCATGGTGGAGAAGAAATCCGAACCACCGAAGCCCTTGCCGCCGAAGCCGGCATCCAAAACCGACCGGAACCAGCACCGGCTGACCTTCAAGGAACTGCACGAACTCGACGAACTGCCGGACCGAATCGCCAAGCTGGAAGCCTATATCGAGAAAGCCAACGCCTTTCTGGCCGACCCGGAGGTCTACCAGCGCGACCCGGCCAAGTTCGAAAAGGCCGTGGATCGGCTGACCGAAGCCAAGGAGGCGCTGACCGCCGCCGAGGAGCGCTGGCTGACATTGGAAACCAAGCGCGAGGAAATCGAGGCGCAGGCATCGTGACCGGCCTTGCAATCGACTGGCATCCATCCCCCAACCACACCGAACGGCGGGGAAATGCGCCGGTCGATATGCTGGTCCTGCACTATACCAACATGACCAGCGCCGAAGCCGCGCTGCAACGGCTCTGCGACCCCCAGGTGGAGGCGAGCGCGCACTATCTGGTGCGAGAGGATGGGCATGTCTGGCAGTTGGTGGCCGAACACCGTCGCGCCTGGCAGGCCGGCCTTTCCTGCTGGCGCGGCGTGCGGGACATCAACAGCCGCTCCATCGGCATCGAAATCGCCCATCCGGGCCATGCCTGGGGCTACCGCCCGTTTCCGGCGGTGCAGATGGCGGCGGTGCTGGCGCTGAGCCAGGGTATCGTCGCGCGCCACGGCATCCCGGCGCGCAACGTCGTCGCCCATAGCGATATCGCCCCGAACCGCAAGGAAGACCCCGGCGAACTGTTCCCCTGGGCGGATTTTGCAGCGGCCGGCGTCGGCCTCTGGCCGCAACCGTGCAAGCCACTGCCGGTGCCATCCCTGACCGACAGGCAACGCGCGCTCGCCTGCTATGGCTATGCGGTTGCGCCGACCGGCAGCCATGACCTGGCGACCCGCAATGCCGTGCTGGCGTTCCAGCGCCATTTCCGGCCGGAACGCCTTGACGGCGTGTTCGACGGCAACTGCGCCGCGCGCCTCGCCGATCTGCTACGCCAGTGCGGTTGTACCAGCGCCGCGCACCCCCTATTAAAGGCATGAGTCAGGCGGTCGGGCGGCCGCTCTCCGCATGTCGGAGAGAGGAAAGTCCGGGCTCCACGGAGACACGGTGCCGGCTAACGGCCGGCGAGGGTAACCTCAGGGAAAGTGCCACAGAAAGCAAACCGCCCCGGGCTCCGGTCCGGGGTAAGGGTGAAAGGGTGGGGTAAGAGCCCACCGCGGGGCTGGCGACAGCACCGGCATGGCAAACCCCACCGGGAGCAAGACCAGGTAGGGACGACAGCCGCAGCCTCGCCAGAGGCCAGCGGCAGACCCCGTCTTCGGGCCGTCGTCCGGGTAGGTCGCACCGAGGCAGCAGGGTAACCGCTGCCCCAGATGAATGGTCGCCATCCCACATTTTCCCAAACCCATGGGAAAATGTGGGAACAGAACCCGGCTTACAGACCGCCTGACTCCTGCCATTTTCCAACACGCCCAGACCGATCCAAGGCATGAACATTCTGGCAATGTTCTTATTTCACCCCAGTAATAAGAACTATAATAGAACAAATAATGTTAATTTTGGTTAATAGAGAATCACCGGCATCGCCGATTCGTTGACTGCCCGGCCAGGATTTTAACTTGGCGTTATCCAGTCTGTACCATATAATCCCTTAGATACCCATTTATAGCCATCCAACGCCAATACCTCCCGGCGGCAGATGGCTCCAAGGTTGAGAGGTTAGGCAGCGGGCGCAATGCCGGTATTTTACGGCACATTCGAAAGCGGTCTGGACACCAAGCGGCGGGTATCGATCCCGGCGCCGTTCCGCAACCGCATCGAAAGCGACCCGGAAAGCGGCCGCGACAGGATGGTTGCGCTTTTCGCCTCGCCCGAACCGGATTACCCGACCGTATTCGGCTGCACCTTCTCCATGGTGGCCGTGCTGCCGCAGGTGCAGGTCAAACTGGCCGGCGAAAGCGTCGAAATCCGCAAGACAGCCTCGAAAATCTTCCGCTCCATTCTGGAGCACAAGATCGACGATACCGGGCGGATCGTTCTGAACGCCAAACTCGTCGACGCTGCCAGTCTTGAGAAAAAAGTGTTCTTCCACGGACAAGGCCATTTCTTCGAGATCTGGCCGATGGAGGATGTGGACGATTACTTCGAGGCCGAGGAAGCGAGCCTCGCCCGTCGCATCCTGATGCTGATGACCGAGGAAGCCAGCGCCGGAGGGGTGATATGATCACCGCTCCGCACACGCCTGTTCTTGGCCCCGAAGTCGTGGAGATGCTGCAGGTCCGCCCAGATGGCCTGTATATCGACGGAACGTTTGGCGCCGGCGGCTATACCGCCGCCATGCTGGCGCACGGCGCGGGCCATGTGATTGCAATCGACCGCGACCCCAATGCCATCCGCGATGGCGCCGCGATGGCCGCGGCCTATCCGGGCCGGTTGCGCCTTGTCCACGGCACCTTTGGCAGCATGGACCGGTATCTGGACGCGCCGGCGTCGGCGGATGGAGTCGCGCTCGACCTCGGCGTTTCCTCCATGCAGCTTGACCAGGCCGAGCGCGGCTTTTCTTTCATGCATGACGGCCCGCTGGACATGCGCATGAGCGCCGAAGGCCCCAGCGCCGCCGATCTTGTCAACACCGCGGAGGAGCAGACGCTTGCCGGCTGGTTCTGGCGGTATGGCGAGGAACGGCATTCCCGGCGCATCGCCCGCGCCATCGTCACCGCACGCCAGGAACAACCATTGCTGCGGACGGCGCAATTGGCGGCACTGATCGCCAAGGCCATGCCGCGGCCCGATCCGCACCACCACCCGGCAACACGCACCTTCCAGGCACTGCGGATCGTGGTGAACGATGAGCTGGGCGAACTGGAACGCGGGCTGGCCGCGTCCGAAACCGTGCTGAAACCCGGCGGCCGCTGCGTGGTGGTGTCGTTCCACTCGCTGGAAGACCGCATCGTGAAGAATTTCTTCCGCAGCCGGTCGACGGCGCAGCCGCGTGCCTCGCGTCACATGCCGGATGCGGGCACCATGGCTGCGCCGGCATGGCGGCTGCTGACGCGACGCCCAATCGTCGCCGGCCCGGCGGAAGTGGCCGCGAACCCGCGCGCACGGTCGGCCAAGCTGCGGGCGGCAGAGCGGCTCTCCACTCCGGAAACGGAGGAGAGCCCATGATTTCCCGCGCCACGATCTTCTGGCTGATCGCACTGGCCGGCATGGTGCTGATGACCGTCACCGTCTCGCTGAAGGTCGACCGGGTCAACAACCGGATCGACGCCATCGCCGCACGCAAGGCCAGCGTCCAAGAACGGATCATGCTGCTGGATGCCAGCTATGAACTGCTGATTTCCGCAGACCGCCTGCTCCCGCTGGCCGACCGGCATCTGACGCTTGAGGAGGTGCGAGGCGATCAGTTGATCCCGCTGGCCAGCCTGCCCGCACGCATCCCCTTGCCGACCGCCCGCCGGCCAGAGCCTGAGCCAAAGCGATATGGCCAGCGGCAGGAACCGCCGCAGTTGACCGAACCGCCCCACATACCGGCGCTACCGGAGGGCATGCCGCACACGCCGCCCTGGCTGGAAGCGCATGGCCGATCCGCATTGCAACCCGTATCCCTTTTAACGCCGCAGAGGAAACCGCAATGACCGGGACTCTCCCATTCCTCGACGAGCCTCCGCAGCGTCAGGCCGCCCGCCACACCTCGCAGCCGGGGGCGTTCGTACCGGAACGCCAGCCACGGCCGGCCAGGGGCTGGCGGCTGGGCGTCGTCAGCGTCTGCCTCGCTACCGCCATGGTGGCAATCGCCGGTAAGTTGGTGCTGACCGCTGCCCCGGGCACGGTTCCGGCCGCCAATGCCTCCGCCTTTGCGGGCGAAGACAAGCCGCTGCGGGTCACGCCCAGCGACGAGGAACGGGCCAACCTGCCGCGCGCCAAGATTTTCGACCGCAACGGCGCGTTGCTGGCCTTCAGCGCGCCGGTACACTCACTCTACGCCCATCCGAGCAAGGTGCCGGACCCGCAAGGGACCGCAGCAGCCCTGGCGAAGGCTTTCCCGGATCTGGACGAAGCGCTGATCGCCAGGCGGCTTTCCAAAAGTGATAACGATTTCGCCTACGTCGCGCGTCACATGACGCCGGCGCAGTATTACAAGGCGCTGCAATTGGGCCTGCCGGGCATTCAGGCAAGACGGGAGTACCGACGCATCTATCCGCAAGGGCCGCTGACCACCCACGTGGTCGGCCAGACCCGCGTCGACCAGACCGCCCTATCCGGGATCGAGTCGTTCTACGATGCCGACCTGGTCGGCGACCCGGATTCGCCGATGCATCTGAGCCTCGACGTCCGCGTGCAGTCCGTCGTCCGGCAGGAGGTTCAGGCGCAGATTGATGCCTATGCCGCACTGGGCGGTGTTGGCGTGGTCATGGATGTTTCCACCGGCGAATTCCTCGGCTCGGTCTCCCTGCCGGACTTCGACCCGAACCTGACCGTTGAGCGTAACCCTGCTGCCGAACAAAACCGCGTCACCAACGCCGTTTACGAACTCGGCTCGGTCTTCAAGCCGGTAATCGCGTCGATCGCGCTGGATGCGAATGTCGCCAAGATGGACACCAAGTTCGACGCGACACGGCCGATCTACGTCCACGGCTACACCATCAAGGACTTCCATGGACGGCACCGCTGGCTGTCGATGGAGGAGGTGCTGGTGCATTCCTCCAACATCGGCGCGGCACGGCTGGCTACCGAAATCGGCGTGGACCGGCTGGTAAGCTACTTCGACCGCTTCGGCCTGCTGACCCGGCCCAGCCTGGACATAAATGAGGTTACCGCGCCCTTCGTACCGAAGCGGTGGCAGGAGCTCGATGCCATGACGGCCGCTTTCGGCTACACTCTCGCGGTCTCGCCTGCGCAGTTCGTTGCCACGTTCGGCGCTCTGGTGAACGGCGGCACGCTCTACAGCCCGACCTTCGTCCGCCTGAACAACCCGGAAACCGCGCAGGGCAAGCGCGTACTGCGGCAAGAGACCTCGGCCAAAGTGCGCACAATGTTGCGGCAAGTGGTGTTAAACGGCACCGGCGGCAATGCGGATACCCGTTTGTATCCGGTGGGGGGGAAGACCGGCACGGCGTTGAAGCGCACCGCGGACGGCACCAACAGCCGCGACAAGCGCATCTCCTCCTTCGTCGGTACGTTCCCGATCAACGACCCGCAATATGTGGTGTTCGTGATGATCGACGAGCCGCAGGCGCGGAAGGTCACCGGGCGTTATGCAACGGGCGGCAAGGCGGCCGCGCCGGCCGTCAGCCGGATTGTCGACCGCATCGCGCCCATGCTGGGCGTGAAGCCGCAACCCGTTCGCAGCGACGGCGAAGTCCGCGAGGCGCGAGCCCGTGGCCTGATGACCGCCGCAATGACCGTACGCAACTGAACCAACCGGCCTAGGAGATGCGATGGCGGCCCAGGGTGATCTGGCAGTATTGACAGGCGTTTCAGGCCTGACTGCCGACTCGCGCGCCGTCAAACCAGGGTATCTGTTTGCGGCCTTGCAAGGTGAAAAAACCGACGGCCGAGTCTTTATTCCGCAAGCATTGGATGCCGGCGCCGCCGTAATCCTGACCGACAGCCTGCCGGACGAAGCCGCCGCAAGCATCGCCGCACGGGCGCGTCTGGTGCTGTACCCGCACCCGCGGCGGCGGCTGGCGGAACTGGCGGCGGTATTTTACGGCCGCCAGCCGGACTGGATCGCACTCGTAACCGGCACCAACGGCAAGACCTCGACCGTGGAATTCGCCAGACAAATCTGGGCCGCCAATGCCCGCCGCGCCGCCAGCATCGGCACGCTTGGCGTAACGCTGCCGCACGGGCGCGAAGGCGGCAGCCTGACCACGCCGGACCCGGTCAACCTGGCCCGCCTGCTGGCACAACTGGCAGCCGGCGGCGTTGAGCATGTCGCGGCGGAAGCCTCCAGCCACGGCCTGGAACAGGACCGACTGTCCGGCGTTGCCGCCAGGATCGGCGCTTTTACCTCGTTCAGCCGCGATCATCTGGATTATCACAAGACGGAGCGCGCCTACCTGGACGCCAAACTGCGCCTGTTCCGGGAACGCCTGCCCGCCGGCGGTGCCGCGGTAATCTTTGCCGACGGTTCGTTTTCGGCGGAGGCCATCCGCATTGCCAGACGGCGCGGCCTCGACCTTTGGACCTATGGCAGGAAGGGCGATCGCATCGCCCTGCGGAACCGCACAGACTTGGCCGGTGGCCAGCAACTCGCCTTGTGCGTGGAGGGCGAGGCGTTCGACGTGCATTTGCCGCTCGCCGGCGATTTTCAGGCGGAGAATGCCATGGCCGCGCTGGCCATCACCCTGGCCAGCGGTGTGCCGCGCGCCGATGCAGTACGGGCGCTCGAAACCTTGCAAACGGTCGATGGCCGGTTGCAACTGGCCGGCCATCATGCAAACGGCGCGGCTGTGTTCATCGACTACGCCCACACCCCCGGCGCACTGGATGCCGCCCTGCAGGCACTGCGGAAAGCCACGGCCGGGCGATTGCTGGTCGTCTTCGGCGCCGGTGGCGACCGCGATGCAGGCAAGCGGCCGGAAATGGGCCGCGTCGCGGCGAGCCGCGCCGATCTTTGCATCGTGACCGACGACAATCCGCGCTCGGAAGACCCTGCCGCCATCCGCGCCGCGATCATGCAGGGTTGCCCGCACGCCGTTGAAATCGGTCCCCGGGCGCAGGCGATTGCCTGGGCGGTTAGTCAGCTTCAACCCGGCGATACGCTGCTGGTCGCCGGCAAGGGACACGAGCAAGGCCAGACCGTCGCCGGCCAAGTGCTGCCCTTCGACGATCTGAGTGAAACCCGGAAGGCGCTGGGCATTGCTGGCGGTGCCGCATGACTCCGCTTTGGACGGCTCAACAGGCACAACAGGCGACCGGCGGCACCGGGCCGGACGGCTGGGAAGCCACTGGCGTCAGCATCGATTCCCGCACGATCGCCAAGGGCGACCTGTTCATCGCCCTGCAAGGCCCGGCCCATAATGGCCATGACCACGTGGCCGCCGCACTTGCGGCCGGGGCTGCGGCGGCGATGGTCGAACGGCTGCCGGCGGGATTGCCTGGAAATGCCCCCTTGCTGCGGGTGAGCGACACCCAGGCCGGGCTGGAGGCGCTGGGCAAGGCCCGCCGCGCGCAATTCGGCGGCAAGGTCATCGCGCTCACCGGCAGTGTCGGCAAGACCGGCACGAAAGAGATGCTGGCCGGAATGCTGGCGCCACAAGGCGCGGTCTCGGCAACGCAAGGCAATCTGAACAATCATATCGGCGCACCGCTCACCCTGGCGCGCCTGCCGCGCGACGCGGCCTTTGCGGTGATCGAGCTTGGCATGAACCACGCCGGCGAGATCGGGCCGCTCAGCCGGATGGCCCGCCCGCATTGCGCGCTGATCACCCGGATTGCGCCAGCCCACACGGAATTTTTCGCGTCGGTAGATGGCATCGCCGATGCAAAAGCGGAAATTTTCGAAGGCCTGATCCCTGGCGGCAGCGCTGTCGTCAATGCCGACGATGGTTATACCGAACGGCTGGCGGCGGCGGCGCTCCGCCATGGCGCCGGTAAAGTGCTGCGCTTCGGTGAAGCGACAGCGGCCGATGCGCGGCTTCTGCACTGCACGCTGGAGGCCGATGGATCGACGGTCGAGGCCGATATTCTCGGCCACCAACTGCGTTACCGGCTTGGCGCACCTGGCCGACACTGGGTCATGAATAGCCTGGGCGCGCTCGCAAGTTTGGCCGCCATCGGCGCGGACATCGAAACCGCAGCGGCAACGCTGGCAGCGCTGCGCGCGCCACGGGGCCGGGGTGCGACCGAGCGGCTGACGCTACCAGAGGGCCGCATCACGCTGATCGATGAGAGCTATAATGCAAGCCCGGCGGCCATGCGGGCCGCCTTCGCAGTCCTGGCGGCGTACCAACCGGAACCGGACGGCCGGCGCATCGCCATTCTGGGCGACATGCTGGAACTGGGCGCAACGGCACAGGCAGAACATGCCGCACTCGGCGCCGCCTTGGCTGAGTTGCCGGTGGATCTGGTATTCGCAGCCGGGCCGGAAATGGCCGCGCTGATGGAAACGCTCCGGCCTGGACAACGAGCCGCCCACGCGGCGGAGACGGCGGCCTTGGCCGCGGAAATTGTGCCCGCCCTGAAAGCGGGCGATGTGGTTTTGGTGAAAGGGTCGCTTGGCATTGGCATGGCGCGCGTTGTCCGCGCGCTGCGGAAGGCTGCGGCTGAAGAGGACAACGCCGATGCTCTATAACCTGCTGTCGCCGCTGGGCGATGAGTTCCAGTTGCTGAACCTGTTCCGCTACCTGACCTTCCGCACCGGTGGCGCGATCATCACGGCGCTGTTCCTCAGCTTTGCCTTCGGCCCGGCCGTCATCCGCTGGCTAAAATCCAAACAGGGCGAAGGCCAGCCGATCCGCGAGGACGGCCCCGCCTCCCACCTGTTGACCAAGCGCGGCACGCCGACCATGGGCGGCAGCCTGATCCTGCTGGCGATCACCGTCAGCACGCTGCTTTGGGCTGACATCACAAATGGCTATGTCTGGTGCGTGCTGATGGTCACCGCCGGTTTCGGCCTGATCGGCTTCGCAGACGACTATCGCAAGCTGACCCGCCGCTCGCACCGCGGCATCAGCGGTCGGGTACGGCTGGCGCTGGAATTCGCCATTGTCGCCGTGGCGTTTGTCTGGATTCAGCATCTGACGGGAACGCCGCTCGCGACCTCCCTAGCGGTGCCGGTGTTCAAGGATTTGTTGATCGATTTCGGCTGGTTCTACCTGCCGTTTGCCTGCTTCGTCGTCGTCGGCACGTCCAACGCCGTCAACCTGACCGATGGGCTGGATGGGCTCGCCATCGTGCCGATGATGATCGCATCGGGCTGTTTTGCCTTTATCGCCTATCTGGTCGGCAATGTCATTTTCGCGGAATACCTGCAAATCCATTACGTTGCCGGCACGGGCGAACTGGCCGTGCTGTGCGGCGCGCTGGTCGGCGCGGCGCTGGGCTTCCTCTGGTTCAATGCGCCGCCTGCCATGGTGTTCATGGGCGACACCGGCTCGCTTTCCATGGGCGCGGCGCTGGGCACCATCGCGGTCATCACCAAACACGAAATCGTATTGGCGATCATCGGCGGCCTGTTCGTGCTGGAAGCGGTGTCGGTGATCGTGCAGGTTGCCAGCTTCAAACTGACCGGCAAGCGCGTGTTCCGCATGGCGCCACTGCACCACCATTTCGAGCAGAAAGGCTGGGCGGAGCCAACCATCGTCATCCGGTTCTGGATCATCGCCTCGGTCCTGGCGCTGGCGGGCCTCGCCACGCTGAAACTGCGGTAGGAAGGCCGGCAGGCATGATCCCCTTACCGCAAACCAAAGGCCAGCGTTACGGCGTCATGGGGCTCGGCAAGTCCGGCCGGGCCGCCGCGGCCGCTCTGCTCGCCAGCGGTGCCGAAGTGCTGGCGTGGGACGACAAGGCGGACGCGGTGCCGGACGGCGCCAAACGGCACGATTTCCGCGTCGGCGCATGGCCGGCGATGGCGGGTTTGGTGTGGAGCCCCGGCATCCCGTTCCTGCACCCTTCCCCGCACCCCGTCGCGGTGCGCGCGGCTGCCCAGGGCTGCCCTCTGGTCTGCGATATCGACCTGCTGGCCGATGCGGGAACCGGCGCCAATCTGGTCGGCATCACCGGCACCAACGGCAAATCGACGACCACCGCCCTGCTCGCCCATGTGCTGAGTGCGGCCGGCCGGCCGGCAATCGCTGGCGGCAATATCGGCGCGGCGGCGTTGGACCTGCCGGTGCTGGACAATGGCGGCGTCTATGTTCTGGAGCTGTCATCCTATCAACTGGAACTTTGCCATAGCGCCCGGTTTGACATCGGCATCTGGCTCAATCTCACGCCGGACCACCTGGACCGGCATGGCGGCCTGCATGGCTATGCAGCGGCCAAGTCGCGGCTGTGGCGGCACACCCGTCCGGGCGACCTGGCGGTCATCGGCACTGATGGCGCCTTCGGCCAGGCCGAGGCGGCAAAGGCCGCAAAAGCCGGCCGGCGCGTGATCCCCGTGTCCGGTTGCCGGTTGCCGGCCGGCGGGGTCGGCGTTCGCGACGGGAGGCTGGCCAGCGCACTCCAAGAACCGGCGCGCACCATCGCCGATCTGCGCCAGTCCCCTGCTCTGCCCGGCGCCCACAATGCCGAGAACGCGGCGGCGGTGACGGCTGCCGCGCTGAGCCTCGGAGTCCCACCCGAAGCAATCGCCAGTGGGCTTGCGTCCTTCCCTGGCCTGGCACACCGACAAGAGGCTGTGCGGCGGATCGGCCATGTCGATTACATCAACGACTCGAAGGCCACCAACGCCGAATCAACCGCAAAAGCCTTGGTTTGCTATTCCAGAATTTATTGGATTCTTGGGGGCTTACCGAAAGCCGGCGGTATTACACCACTTTCCAGTCTATTCGGAAGAATCGCCAAGGCTTTCGTCATCGGCGATGCAGCGGCTGATTTTGCGCAAACCTTGGAGGCTGCCGCCATCCCCTGTTCGCTGGAAGGTGACCTGATCACGGCAATCGCGGCAGCCCACCGGACGGCGCAAGCCGATCCGGAACCGAGCGTCGTCCTGTTGTCGCCCGCCTGTGCTTCGTTCGATCAGTGGCCGAATTTCGAGGCCCGTGGCGATGCCTTCCGAACGGCTGTCCTGGCGTTGGAGAACTTGCGGCCATGATCCCCTTTGCCCGCACCGACCGCAGCATTCTGGGCCGCTGGTGGTGGACCGTCGACCGCTGGACCCTGGCCGCATTGATGACCCTGTTGGGCATCGGGATTGTCCTGATCGTTTCCGGCAGCCCGGGCGTTTCCGACACTATCGGCTACGATCCGTTCCATTTCGTCCGCCGGCACTTGGTTTTCGCCCCCCTGGCCGCGCTGATCCTGATCACGGCCTCTCTGCTGGGTCCGCGGGAGGTGCGATGGTGCGGCGCACTGATGGTGGCCGGAACCCTGCTGTTGCTGGTGGTTGTGCTGCTGTTCGGGGCGGAGGCGAAGGGCGCCCGCCGCTGGATCAGCCTTGCCGGCTTTTCGCTCCAGCCCTCGGAGTTCATGAAACCCGGCCTTGCCATCGTCGCCGCTTGGCTGTTCGCCCTGTTCCAACGCACGGGCGAATGGCGCTATCTGGCCGCCAACCTGGCCCTGCTGGCCGTGACCGTGCTGCTGGTCGCCAGCCAGCCGGATATCGGCATGACGGTGGTGATCGTGGCCGTCTGGATGGCGCAGTTCTTCCTTGCCGGGTTGCCGATCGCCGCCACCGCAGCATTGGGCAGTCTCGCGGTTGCGGGCATGGCGTTTGCCTATGTCACCTTTGACCACGTCAAGAGCCGCATCGACCGCTTCATCAATCCGGAGGCGGGCGATACCTATCAGATTGACAAGTCCATCGCCGCCTTCGAAAGCGGCGGCTGGTTCGGCGTCGGCCCGGGCAACGGCGCACTCAAGAGCCAGTTGCCGGATGCCCATGCGGATTTCGTGCTGGCGGTCGCGGGCGAGGAATTCGGCGCTGCGCTCTGTCTGCTGCTGGTCGCCCTGTTCGCCATTGTCGTCTTTCGCGGCCTGCTGCGGGTGGCGACGACACGCAGCCTGTTCGTCAGCGTGGCGGCAGCCGGTTTGCTGGTGAGTTTTGCCCTTCAAGCCATGATCAACATGGCGTCGGCACTGGAGCTGATCCCGGCTAAGGGCATGACGCTGCCCTTTGTCAGCTATGGCGGCAGTTCCATGCTGGCCATGGCCGTCAGCATGGGCTTTCTGCTGGCATTGACCCGGCGACGCATCGGCTACGAGCCGGAGGATACCATATGACCGGCCATTCCCGGCACAGCATCGCGCTCGCCGCCGGCGGCACCGGCGGCCATCTGTTTTCAGCCGTCGCCCTGGCAGACGCTCTCATGCAGCGCGGCCACCGGGTCAGCGTGCTGACGGATTCGCGTGGCGCACGTTTCCAAAGCGGCATCCAGGTGCGTAGCGTTCCCGCGACGCGCCTTTCGGGCAGTATATTCGCAAAGGCGCTGGGAGTGGTTCGGCTCTTGGCTGGCGTGCTAACCGCTGCCTGGCATCTGCGGCGGGACCGCGCCAGCCTGCTGGTCGGCTTTGGCGGCTATCCAAGCGTGCCGCCGGTTCTTGCGGCAAGGCTGCTGCGGGTGCCGGTCATTCTCGTTGAACAGAACGCGGTTCTCGGCCGTGCCAACCGCCGGCTGGCTGGAATGGCACGCGTCGTCGCGACGGCGTTTCCGGAGATCAGCAATCGCGACACGGGCGCCCATCATTTCACCGGCATTCCGGTACGCTCGGCCGTGGTTGAAGCGCGTGCCATGCCCTACGAGCCGTCTGCTGACGGGGCACCGTTTCAGTTGCTGGTGTTTGGCGGCAGCCAGGGCGCTCATATCTTTGCGGAGGTTCTGCCGGCAGCGTGCCGGCTGCTCCCGGCCAATCTGCGCAAGCGGTTGCAGGTAGTGCAGCAGGCCCGCCCGGAGGACGAACCCGCGGTGCGCGCAGCCTATGCGGACATCGGCATCGCCGCCGAGATCGCGCCGTTCTTCGACGACTTGCCGGCGCGCATGGCCGCAAGCCATCTGATTATCGCCCGCGCCGGCGCCTCTACCATCGCCGAAGTGCTGACCATCGGCCGGCCTGCGGTGCTGGTGCCCTACCCCCACGCCATGGACGACCACCAGACCGAGAACGCCCGCGCGGTCGATGCCGCCGGCGCGGCATGGCTGATCCCACAAGCCGCCTTCTCTGCGGAGGCCCTGGCTGGCAGATTGGAAACCATTCTGACCTTGCCGGGGTGCGCGGCGAAACGGGCGGAAATCGCCCACAGCCTGGGCCGGCCGGACGCGGCGGAACGGCTGGCGGATCTGGCCGAATCGCTATCGGTTCCGGCAAAAGACGCGCCCGGCGTGGCGCTGCGGAGCCTCCCATCATGACCCCATCCAGCCCTGCCGACCATGCGCCACGACCGGTGGCGCGCCTGCCCTTCGATATTGGTCTGCTGCATTTCATCGGCATCGGCGGCATCGGCATGAGCGGCATTGCCGAGATCATGCACAATCTGGGCTATTCCGTGCAGGGCAGTGACATCGCCGCGGGCGCGAATACCGAACGCCTGCAGGCGCTTGGCGTGGCGGTTGCCATCGGCCATGCGGCGGAGAATCTGGGCGGCGCCTCCGTTGTCGTGGTGTCGTCTGCCATCGACGCCCGCAATCCGGAGATCGTGGCCGCGCGCGAGAAACGTCTGCCGGTCGTCCGCCGCGCCGACATGCTGGCCGAACTGATGCGCCTAAAATGGTCGGTCGCCATCGCCGGCACCCATGGCAAGACCACGACGACCTCCATCGTCGCGGCGCTGCTGGCCGCCGGCGGCTTCGACCCGACGGTGATCAATGGCGGCATTCTCAACGCCTACGGCACCAACGCCCATCTGGGCGCCGGCGATTGGATGGTGGTGGAAGCGGACGAAAGCGACGGCACCTTCCTGCGCCTGCCGGCCACCGCTGCCGTCGTCACCAATATCGACCCGGAGCATATGGAGCATTACGGCAGTTTCGAGGCCGTACGCGCTGCCTTTTACAGCTTTGTCGAGAACATACCGTTCTATGGCTTCGCCGCGCTCTGCCTGGATCATACGGAGGTGCAGGCGTTGGCCGCCCGGGTGCAGGACCGGCGCATCGTCACCTACGGCTTCAACCGGCAGGCCGACGTTTACGGCACCATCCGGACGGTTTCGCCGGAAGGCGTGCGCTTCGACGTCGAATACCGCCCCACACCGGACGCAGACGCGCAACGGCTGAGCGATTTGCATTTGCCGATGGTCGGTGATCACAACGTGCAAAATGCCATGGCCGCCGTGGCAATCGCGCTGCGCCTGGGGATCGGCGAGAATGCGATCAGGCAAGGCCTGGCCGGCTTTGCCGGCGTCAAACGCCGGTTCACCCGCACCGGCGAGGCCGGCGGCATTACCGTGATCGACGACTACGGCCACCACCCGGTGGAAATCGCTGCCGTACTTCAGGCAGCGCGCAGCGCCACTGCGGGTCAGGTTATCGCCGTGGTGCAGCCACACCGCTATTCCCGCCTCGCCGACCTGTTCGACGATTTCTGCACCTGCTTCAACCAAGCCGAACACGTTCTGGTCGCTCCGGTTTATGCCGCCGGTGAACAGCCGCGCGAGGGGGTGAGCCACGAAACGCTGGTCGACGGGCTGCGCGCCCACGGCCACCGCGGCGCTGAAACCATCGACGGGCCGTCGGACCTGGCCGCGCGCGTGCTGGAGCTGGCGGAACCGGGCGACCTGGTGATCTGCCTCGGCGCCGGCAACATCACACGCTGGGCCGCCACCCTGCCGGACGAGCTTCGGGCCTTGCAGCGGGCGGGAGGGGTGGCATGACTGCGCTTCTCGACCGCCTTCCCACCTTGCGCGGCCGCCTGCGGGCGGAAGCACCGCTCGCCCCCTCCACCTGGTTCAAGGTTGGCGGACCGGCGGAGGTGCTGTTCCGGCCGGAGGATGCAGACGACCTGCGCGCCCTTCTGCGCGGCCGGCCTGCCGGCGTGCCGGTGACGGTCCTGGGTGTCGCCTCCAACACGCTGGTGCGCGATGCCGGGGTTCGTGGCGTCGTTGTCCGCCTTGGCCGCAATTTCGCCAGGGTAGAGCGCGATGGCGACGACGGTTTGATCGCTGGTGCGGGCGCACTGTGCGCCAACGTCGCCCAGCAGGCGATGCAGGCGGGTCTGGGCCGGCTGGCCTTCCTGTCCGGCATTCCGGGCACCGTCGGCGGTGCCTTGCGCATGAACGCCGGCGCTTATGGCGGCGAGACCGCTGACGTGCTCGACTGGGCGGAGGCCGTAGACCCGAACGGCGGTCTGCACCGCCTCTCGCCCCGCGATCTGGGCTATGCCTACCGCCATTCCGATTTGCCGGACGGCTGGATCTTCATCCGCGCCCGTTTCCATGGCGCTCCCGGCGCAGAGGGAATCGCCGGGGAAATGGCGGCAATCGCCGCCGCCCGCGCCGGCAGCCAGCCCGTCGGTTCCGCCACCGGCGGCAGCACCTTCCGCAACCCGCCGGGCCTCAAGGCTTGGCAGTTGATTGACGCTGCCGGCGGGCGCGGCCTGCGGATCGGCGGTGCTGAGATGAGCGAGAAACACTGCAACTTCATGATCAATACGGGCGACGCCTCCGCCGCCGACTTGGAAACCCTGGGCGAGACCGTGCGCGAGCGGGTGCGGGCTGCAACCGGCATCGCCCTGCAGTGGGAGATCAAACGGATCGGCGAAGCGCTGGATGACCCAACCGCGGAGGCCCCGCGATGAGCCAGCGCTTCCAACACATCGCCGTGCTCATGGGCGGCACCTCGGCCGAGCGGTCGGTTTCGCTATCCAGCGGCCGCGGCTGCGCCGATGCGCTGCGCCAGCACTATCGCGTGACGGAAATCGACTATACCGGAGACGTGACCGCGCTGGTGGCGGCCCTGACCGGACCGGATGCACCCGAAGCGGTGTTCAATGCCCTGCACGGCCGCCATGGCGAGGACGGAACCGTGCAGGGTCTGCTCGACCTGCTGCGCATTCCCTACAGCCATTCCGGCGTTCGCGCGTCGGCCACGGCCATCGACAAGGCAGCCACCCGCGCCCTGTTCGAATTGGTCGGCCTGCGCATTCCCGCGGGCCGGGTGGCTGATATCGGCCACGCCATGACCACCCTGCCGCCGCCGTTCGTGGTGAAACCAGTGGCGGAAGGCTCCAGCGTCGGCGTGCATATCGTGCGTGAGGGCGACAACCGGGCCCTGCCCGCGGATTGGGGGTTCGGCGCCGAAGTGCTGGTCGAAGCCTACATTCCCGGCCGGGAACTGACCTGTGCGGTGCTGGAGGCCGGCGACGGCCAGTCCGCCGCATTGCCTGTGCTGGAAATCCGGCCGCGGGATGCGTTCTATACCTATGACAGCAAGTATGCCGATGGCGGCAGCGACCACCTGGTTCCCGCCCCGATTCCCGCCACAATCGCATGCGAAGTACGGGCGGCTGCGCTCGCGGCGCACCGGGTGCTGGGCTGCCGTGGCGTCTCCCGGTCGGATTTCCGGTATGACAATGCGGCAGCGCCGGGGGCGCCGGATGGACGGGTCTATATACTGGAAACGAACACGCAGCCCGGCATGACGCCGACCTCGCTGGTGCCGGAAATCGCGGCCCATGCCGGCATCGACTTTCCGACCCTGGTATCGCGGCTGATGGAGGGTGCGCAATGCAACGGTTGATGACCCGGCTCCGCCTTCGCCCCTCGCGCCGGCAGGCTGCACTGCCCCGCTGGATGCGCCGCAGCCTGTTTGCGTTGACCCTGGTGGCGCTGGTCGCCGGCTACCTGGCCGTAGTCGCTCATGCCTCTCGATCCGGTTGGGTCGATGCGAGGCTTGGGGAACTGGGCGATTGGTGGAGCGGGCAAGTGGCCGATGCCGGGTTCCGTGTCGCCTCGATCACCGCCTATGGCCATCAGGAGACGGAGGCAGCGGCCTTGCGGGCCGCCTTGGGGGTCGAGCCCGGCGCGCCACTGCTGGACCTCGACCTGGAAACACTCCGCGCAAGGGTGGAGGCGTTGCCATGGGTCCGCGCTGCCACCGTTGAGCGATCCCTGCCGGACCGTCTGATCGTCCGCGTGCTGGAGCGGGAGCCGGCTGCACTCCTCCAAGATCATGGCACTCTGTCGCTGATCGACACGACAGGCGCCACGATTCCCGATACACTGCTCTCGCCCTATGCTGAACTGCTGACGGTCACTGGCGACAATGCCGCCCGCGCAGCGCCCGAATTGCTGGAACTGCTGGACATGTCGCCGATGCTGGCCGCACGGGTCACAGGCGCGACATTCCTAGGCGGGCGGCGCTGGGACGTGCGGATCGACGACCGGGTCTGGGTGCGTCTGCCGGAGAAACAACCGGAGGCTGCCTGGCTGCAACTTGCCGAGTTGGAGGCTGAACACCGCGTGTTGAGCCGCAACATTGAGGCCATTGACATCCGCAATGCGCGGCAGTGGGCATTTCGCCTGCCGCCAGGCATGCGCCTGCGGATGGCCATCGAAAACGCCGGCTCTTGAGGAGACAGAGCACGCTCATGCCCGTATCACCGCCGCTTGGCCTCGTCGCCGCCCTTGACATCGGCACCGCAAAAACGGCGTGCATTATTGCCCGTGCCGACGCGCAGGGGCATATCCGCGTCGTCGGCTCGGCGGCGAGAGCCAGCAAGGGTATGCGGAACGGCGCCATCATCGATATCGACGCGGCCGGCCATTGCGCCGGTGCCGTCGTCGAAGCGGCGGAGACCATGGCCCGCGAGTCGGTTGACCGGGTAATCGTCAACCTGTCGAGCGGCAACCTGTGTTCGAAACACCACCAAGTCACCTTGCCGCTATCGTCACGCGCCATCGGCACCAATGAATTGAATCAGGCCCTTGGCCAAAGCCGGGCGGAAATGCCCGCGCAGGGGCGGGAAGTGCTGCACTTCCTGCCGCTCGGTTACGGGGTGGACGGGAACCGTGGCATCCATGACCCGCGCGGCCTGTTCGGGCAAACGCTGACCTTGGACACGATCGCCGTCACCTGCCAGGATTCCGCTTCCCGAACGCTGCGCACCGCGATCGGCCGGGCGCATCTGGAAGCGCAACAGGTGGTCGCCTCCGCCTTCGCCGCCGGTCTGGCCGTGCTGCACCCGGACGAGCGCGAACTGGGCATCACCGTGATCGACATGGGCGCCGGCAGCACCAATATCGGCGTGTTTTATGACCACGAATTGATCTTCTGCGACAGCCTGCCAGTGGGCGGCGCGCATGTGACCCACGATATAGCACAAGGGTTGAGCACGCCGATGACCTATGCCGAACGGCTGAAAACCCTGCATGGTTCGTGTCTTGCGGCAGCAAGCGACGAGCGCGATATGCTGGACATCCAGCCGCTGTCGGACGATGGCGAGGGTGACGCCACGCAGGCGCCCAGGGCTCTGCTGGTGCGGATCATCCAAGCCCGCGTCGAGGAAATCCTGGAGCTGGCCCAGGCTCGAATCGCCCGAAGCGGCGCTGCCCGGTTTTCCGGCGGTGCCGTGGTATTGACAGGTGGCGCGAGCCAACTGCACGGCCTGCGGGAGCTTGCCGGGCAGATGCTGGACAAGCGCATCCGAATCGGCCGCCCTGCCGGGATCGCCGGTCTGGCGGACATGGCAGACAATCCCGCCTTCGCCGGCGTCGTCGGATTGGCCCTGTTCGCCCGACGGCAACGCGCGGGGTTTCCCGCGACAGGCGGCAGCGGCGGTGAGAGAAACGGCATGTTCGACCGTGTTGCCGGTTGGCTGAAAGGGCTGCGATAGATGGCAGACATACGCCCCGGTTTGCGACTTTTTACCCCCGTCGAATGCCCATCCGCGCTGGGCGGCGGCGGTTCCCCAATCTTTAGCCTGGGAGATGGCCCATGACCCTAGACCTCTCGTTGCCCGATCAGATCGACGAATTGAAGCCGAACATCACCGTGATCGGCGTCGGCGGTGCAGGCGGCAATGCGGTCAACAATATGATCCGTTGCCAACTCTCCGGCGTTGAGTTCATGGCCGCCAATACCGACAGCCAGGCACTGCGGGCCAACCAGGCGGACCACAAGATCCAGCTTGGCCTGAACATCACCCACGGCCTCGGCGCCGGCTCCCGTCCCGATGTCGGCCGCGCCGCGGCGGAAGAGGCGCTGGATGAGATCATGGCGCACCTGGAAGGCACGCACATGGTGTTCATTACCGGCGGCATGGGCGGCGGCACCGGCACCGGCGCCGCGCCGGTCATCGCCCGCGCCGCACGCGAGCACGGCATTCTGACCGTCGGCGTGGTGACCAAGCCCTTCCACTTCGAGGGCCGCCACCGCATGAGCACGGCGGAGGCGGGTATCGAGGAACTGGCCAGCTATGTGGACACGCTGATCGTCATTCCGAACCAGAACCTATTCCGCATCGCCAACGACAAGACGACCTTCGCCGAGGCCTTCCAACTCGCCGACGACGTGCTGCACTCCGGTGTGCGCGGCGTGACCGACCTGATGGTCAAACCGGGCCTGATCAACCTGGATTTCGCCGACATCCGCGCCGTAATGCGGGAGATGGGCAAGGCGATGATGGGCACCGGCGAGGCCACCGGCGAGCGCCGGGCGGTGGAGGCGGCTGAGGCCGCGATCTCCAACCCGCTGCTGGACGATGCCTCGATGAAGGGCGCCCGCGGCGTGCTGATCAACATCACCGGCGGTAACGACATGACCCTGTTTGAGGTGGACGAAGCCGCCAACCGCATCCGCGACGAGGTCGACCCGGAAGCCAACATCATCTTCGGCGCGACCTTTGACGAGAACGCCGAGGGCGTGGTCCGTGTCAGCGTCGTGGCGACCGGCATCGATGGCATCGGGGCGTTCAAGGCGCCGGCGCAAAATACCGCCGCGGCAGCCGCAGCCCCTGCAGCTATGGAACAACCCCTGGCGGCGGCGAACGATGCCGGAATGGCCGAAGCCGCCGCGGCCGAAGCGGCCATGGACCTGCCGCTACGCGCAGCCAGCGAACCGGCAGCAGCCGCATCGGCTGCGACCGAACAGGGACCGGCTGCATCGGCAGCACAGGCGCCGCCACCAGTCCACTCTGCCGCCGCCTCCGCGCCCGACCATGCCCACCAGTCAGCGGAAGCGCCGCGGCAGCCGCGTTGGTCGCTGTTTGGCGGCGTTGGCCGTCGGCCGGCGAGAGCCGCCTCGGCGGAACCGTTCGTGGCTGCCTCCCCGGCGCGTCCGCCGCAGGGCAACGAGGAGCCCCGCCGTACCGCCCCGCATACTCAGCAGCAATCGCCTGATCAGCATGGCGAATCGGCCGCACCTGCGCGGCAGGGCTTTGCATCGCTGTTCTCCCGCAAGAGCCCCGCACCGCCAGCGCCGGCAGCCCCGCGCCTGCCAATCGACGACGGTACGGTGCATGTCCTGCCGAAACAATCCGCCCCGCCCGCAGAGCCGGCGGCAGAGTCTTCCTCTCAAGCACCCGACGATGCTCTTGAAATTCCAGCGTTTTTGCGGCGCCAGGCCCGCTAGAGAGCGGTCACCTGCGCCGGCCCCGGTGACCAGTCCGTCACCGGGGCTTTTTTTATCCTGAAATCCCCGGAATCCCGCCAAAAATCCGCAACAATGCGTAACAAACCGTGACTTGTGACTTTCGGGTGAACCCCGTAGACACAAACGGTGTCGGCGATACGCTACGATACGGATTCTAGTCTGGTGTTTCAAACTGGCCGGTTAATTCAAAATAGGCGTAAGCAGACTCCTTGCGGCGGTCTTTCCAAGTACCAGACCGTCAGATGAACGGAACAATAAAGCTGCAAGCGGAACTTCTCTGGATGGGACGCTGACAAAGCAAAGGCGGGATGTGATGGCAGAAGGTTTGGTTATGAGCAGGCACGATGTTCCGGACGGTGAGACATTCGCCTCCGTTCAGGACAATCTGTCCGCCGACTCCCTCTTCCCATCCCGGGCATTCGTTCCCGGCCTGCAAACCACCCTGCGGCAGCAGGTTCATTGCTCCGGCGTGGGCTTGCACTGCGGCCATGTTGTCAACCTGACATTGAAACCGGCACCAGCCGGAACCGGGATCCGCTTCTGGCGCAGCGATGTGGCGCCGGAATCAGCCTGGATCGAAGGCCGGTGGGATTCGGTATCCGACACAACGCTGTGTACGACCGTCGGCAACGCGCATGGTGTTACGGTTGCAACCGTCGAGCACCTGGTGGCCGCCCTGGCAGCCGCCGGCGTCGATAACGTCATCGTCGCACTGGATGCGCCAGAGCCGCCGGCAATGGATGGCAGCGCCGAGCCATTTCTGTTCCTGATTGGGTGCGCCGGCGTCATCTCGCAGCCGGCCCAACGGTCCATGCTGCGGATTGTAAAGCCGGTCCGTGTCGAAGACGGCGTGAAATCGGCAATGTTCCTGCCAGGGGCCGGCACCAGCATCGACGTCACGATCGACTTCGACAGCCCGGCAATCGGCCGGCAACGAATCGCGCTTGCGCTCTCCGGAATGCGGTTCAAATCCGATCTGGCGCGCGCCCGCACCTTTGGCTTTGCGCACGAGGTTGCCTATTTGCAAAGCAAGGGACTGGCCCGTGGCGGCTCTCTGGATAACGCCGTCGTCATCCAGGACGACACGGTCATCAACCCAGGCGGCCTCCGGTTCGCCGACGAGTTCGTCCGCCACAAGGCGCTGGACGCGGTGGGTGACCTGTATCTGGCCGGCGGTCCGTTCATTGGCCGCTATGTCGCCAATCAGCCGGGCCACAAGTTGAACAACCTGCTGCTGCGCGCCTTGCTGGCCGACCCGGATGCCTATGAATGGACGAACAGCGCAAACGCCGCAGCCGCCAATAAAGCGCTGGCGACGGCCTAGGCCCCTCCTTGCGGGTCCCACAGCGCCGCGCCCGCGTGCGCGGCGGTTGCCGGAGACCCGGAATCCAGGCTAATAGGAACTCTGTATCTTCGCCTCTCATTCGGGATTCAAATAGCATCGTGTCTTACCGGCACCCAAGACTGGGCGGGTTTCACGGCTGGCGCTTGCGCGCGGCCCTTGTTTTGCTTGGCGCTTTGGTAGCAAGCGGCTGCAGCAACGACGAAAAGCCGGTCTACGAGGAAAAACCCGTCACCCTGCTCTACAATGCCGGCCTCGACGCAATTGCCGACGGCAATTACACGGATGCGGCCAACCAGTTTGAAGAGGTCGAGCGACAGCATCCCTTCTCGATCTGGGCCCCGCGCGCGCAAATCATGAGCGCCTATGCCCATTTCGAAGCGGATCGCTATGACGATGCGATCATCAACATCGACCGCTTCATCCAGTTGCATCCGAATCACGAAGACGCACCTTACGCCTATTATCTGAAGGCGCTGGCCTATTACGAACAGATCGTCGACATTCAGCGGGACCAGGCCATCACCGCCAAGGCCCTGCAGGCGCTGGACGACGTGCACCGGCGCTTTCCCGATTCGGTCTATGCCCGCGACGCCCTGCTGAAGCGGGATCTGGCCTTCGATCACCTGGCCGGCAAGGATATGGCCATCGGCCGGTTCTATCTGCGCCAGGGCAAGCCGCTGGCGGCGATCAACCGGTTCCGCAGCGTCCTGCGCGACTACCAGACCACGACACACACCCCGGAAGCGCTGCACCGTCTGGTGGAATCCTACACCGCGCTCGGCCTGACCGAGGAAGCGCGGAAAACTGCGGCGGTGCTGGGGCACAATTTCCCCGGGTCGTCCTGGTATTCGGACAGCTATTACCTGCTGACCGGCGAGCGTGTGGCCGTAAAAGCGGAATTCGACAATCGCGACTGGGTTGAACGCACCTGGGATTATCTGCTGGTGCCAACCCATACCGTCGGCTCGGTCGATCTGGACGCCCAGCCGGAGCGGGTTCAGGATCTGACCACGCCGCTGGAAAACACCGGCCCCACCTTTGCCACGCTTGGCGGCGCGCGGGAGCCCGCCGATGCGGCCGATACCGCGGAAACCCCGCAGGCTGCAACGGACAGCGCGGCAGCCGAAGCGGCAGTCGCACCACAGGCCGAATTGCCAGCCAGCCAGCCGGCAATCGCTCCCGCCCAGCGCCAACAGCTCGAAACGCAGCTCGGCTCGGCCCAGCGTCAGGTCGAAACCGCAAGGTCCGCAGCCAGCGGCTGGCAGAAAGCCGGCGACGCCGCGACGAACCCGGATGCGAAGGAGCGGGCGGCGAGCAACGCCGAAATCGCGCAGGAAGCCGAAGGCTATTGGCAGGCCAGGGCCGATCTGCTGCAACTGGCGCTCAACGAGCCGAACAATTCCGTTGCCAAGCAGTCTGCCGAGAAACGGCTGGCAGAGGCGGCGTTAAGCTACTGGCGCACGGTCGAACGCCTGGGCGAGACCGAAACGGAACGGACTTTGGCGAAGCAAAACGCTGACGAGGCGGAAAAAGCCCTGTCTTTCTGGAACCAACAAAGCCGCGGCTGGCTGAGCCGGCTGTTCGGCGGCAGCTAGCGAGAGGCAGGCCGGGGCCATGCTGCGCCAGCTGGCCATCAAGAAGATCGCCCTGATCGACGATCTCTGCCTGGAGTTCGGCAACGGTCTTGGCGTACTGACCGGCGAGACGGGAGCCGGAAAATCCATCCTCCTCGACTCGCTGGGTCTGGTTCTGGGCGCCAGGGCCGACGCCAGCTTGGTACAAGGCGGGGCCGAGCGTGCCGTGGTGAGCGCCGTTTTCACCGCAGAAGCCCTGGCGCTGGCTGCGCCGCTGCTGGAAGCGGCCGGTTTGGAGCTGGAACCGGATGAAGACCGCCTTGTGCTGCGCCGGGTGCTATCGGCAGAAGGCCGCAGCCGCGCCTTTGTCAACGACCAGCCGGTTTCCGCAGGCCTGCTGCGCCAGTTGGGAACGCGGCTGGTAGAGGTGCAAGGACAGTTCGACTCTGGCGGCCTGACCGACCCCGCCGGCCATCGCGACCTGCTCGACGCGTTCGGCGCACTGGAGGGGGAGCGCAACGCCGCCGCCGCCGCGCACAAGGCCTGGCGGGATGCCGTGCAGGCATTGGAACGCCATCAGGCAGCCCTGACCTCTGCCCATGGCGATGCCGACTGGCTGCGGCACGCCCTGGAGGAATTGGACAAGATCGCACCCGAGGCCGATGAGGCCAGCGCACTTGCCGAAGAACGGCGGTTTCTGCAGGCACAGGAACGCATCCTGGAAGCGGTCGAAGGCGCGCGCAATGCGGTCTCCGGCAAGAGCGATGTCGGCAATGCATTGCGCAGCGCCATGCGCTCGCTGGAACGCTCCGCCGACAAGGTGGGCGAGCGCTTTCAGCCCGCGCTTCTGGCGCTGGACCGGGCCGCAATCGAATTCGCCGAAGCCCTGGCGGCGCTGGACGAATTGGCCCGCGATGTGGATCTCGACGGCTCGCGGCTGGATGCGGTGGAGACCCGGCTGTTTGCCCTGCGCGATATCGCCCGCAAACACCGCTGCGAACCGGACCAACTGGCTGCCGTGCAGGAAAAACTGGCCGGCGACCTCGCTGCACTGGAACGGGCCGATCAGGCACTGGCGGAGGCCGAACAGGCGGTCACAGCCGCCCGGGTAGCATTCGAGCAGGCGGCCAGCCGGCTTTCCGAAGCCCGCCGTGCAGCAGGGGAACGGCTGGATGTGGCCGTGGCGGGCGAGTTGACGCCGCTGCGCCTGGAAAAGGCCGCCTTCCGCACGGATATGGAAGACCTGCCGCCCGACCAGTGGAACGCCTCCGGGCGTGACCGGGTACGGTTCTCCGTGCGGACCAATCCCGGCATGCCGTTCGGCCCGATCGAGCGGATCGCGAGCGGCGGCGAGCGGGCGCGCTTCCTGCTGGCGCTGAAGGTGGTGCTGGCGGCGGCCGACCCGGTCGGCACGCTGGTGTTCGACGAGGTGGACGCCGGCATTGGCGGCGCTACTGCTGCCGCGGTCGGCGAACGCTTGGCCCGCCTGGGGCAGGATGTGCAGGTGCTGGTCGTGACCCACTCCCCCCAGGTCGCTGCCCGCGGTTCGCGCCACCTGCACGTCAGCAAGGCGGAGATCGACGGCCGTTCCCGCACGGATGTCCGGCTGCTGGCGGATGGCGAGCGCCGCGAGGAGATCGCCCGTATGCTGGCTGGCGAGACCGTGACCGAAGAAGCGCGGGCAGCCGCATTGCAATTGCTGCGCCCCGGTGCGAAGGGTCGCGAAAGCGCGGCGTAGCGCCGCAGATACGCTCGCATGTGCAGGCAAGCGGGCTGGCTTGGATCCGCGGCCCTGTGCTAGTCATGGCAGCCATGTTTCCCAAAGGATAGAGCCCCCCGTGAGCGACCGTCACAAGCCCGTCGAGGAGTTGACCGAGCACGAAGCCGCCGAGGAATTGCGCCGGCTGGCCGACGAAATCGCCCATCACGACCTGCTATATTACGACAAATCGGCGCCGGAAATCGAAGATGCCGCCTATGACGCGCTGCGCCTGCGCAACGATGCCATCGAGGAGCGCTTTCCACACCTGAAACGCTCGGACAGCCCCAGCGAACGGGTGGGCGCAGCACCTTCGGACGGGTTTGCCAAGGTCCGTCATGCCCGCCCCATGCTGTCACTCGCCAATGCGTTCGACGAGGCGGACGTGCGGGACTTCCTCGCCCGGATTCGCCGGTTTTTGGGGCTTGGCGAGGACGAGCCGGTCGCGACCGTGGCTGAACCAAAAATCGACGGGCTGTCACTGTCGCTGCGCTACGAAAAGGGCCGGCTGGTGCTGGCAGCCACCCGTGGCGACGGCACCGAAGGCGAGGACATCACGGCCAACGCCCGCACCCTGAAAGACATTCCCCAGCGCATCAAGGACGCGCCGGATGTGCTGGAGGTTCGGGGCGAGGCCTATATGAGTCACAGCGCCTTTGCCCGGCTGAACGAACGCCGGGCTGCCGCCGAGTTGCAGCTCTATGTCAACCCGCGCAATGCTGCCTCTGGATCGTTGCGCCAGTTGGACCCGAACATCACCGCAGAGCGCGAGTTGGGCTTCCTCGCCTATGCACTGGGCGAGGTCTCGGCCCCGATTGCCGAAACCCATACCGGCCTGTTGGACCGGCTGGCCGAATGGGGCCTGCCGGTGAACGAGCATTCTCGCCGCTGCGAAACGGCGGAAGACCTGCTGGCGGCCTACGACGCGTTGCTCGAACGGCGCGGAAGCCTGGACTACGACATCGACGGCATCGTCTACAAGGTGGACCGGCTGGATTGGCAGGAACGGCTGGGCCAGGTTTCCAGGGCGCCGCGCTGGGCCATCGCCCATAAATTCCCGGCGGAACAGGCGGAAACCAAGCTGGAGCGGATCGATATCCAGGTGGGCCGAACCGGCGCCCTTACGCCCGTCGCCCGGCTGGCCGCGGTCTTCGTCGGCGGCGTCACCGTCACCAACGCCACCCTGCACAACGAGGACGAAATCGCCCGCAAGGATATCCGCGAAGGCGATACTGTCGTGATCCAGCGGGCCGGCGATGTAATTCCGCAGATCGTACGGGTGCTAACGGAAAAGCGGCCGGCGGACTCGAAACCCTATGTGTTTCCAACCGAATGCCCCGCGTGCGGCAGTGACGCCGTGCGGCCGGAGGGCGAGGCCATCCGGCGGTGCACCGGCGGCCTGATCTGCCCGGCGCAAGCGGTGGAGCGGCTGAAGCACTTCGTCTCCCGCAATGCCTTCGATATCGAGGGCATGGGCACCAAGCGGATCGAGGAATTGTGGGCCGACGAGATCATCCGCTCGCCTGCCGATATCTTCCGCCTGAAGGAGCGGCGCGCAAACCTCGTGAAGCGCGAACGCTGGGGCGAACAGTCGGTGGATAACCTGCTGGCTGCCATCGAAGACCGCCGCACCTGGCCGCTGGAGCGGTTTCTGTTTGCCCTCGGCATCCGGCAGATCGGCCAGGCCACCTCCAAGCTGCTGGCCCGACATTATGGCTCGCTAGACGCGCTGATGCGGGCGATGGACGAGGCGCAGGACCCGGAGAGCGAAGCCTATGCCGACCTGATCTCCATCGATCAGATGGGTAAGGACGTGGCCGCCGATCTGCTGGCGTTTTTCGCAGAACAGCACAACCGGGATGTGATCGCCGACCTTTGCCAATACCTGACGCTGGAAGCGCCGGAGGCGGTGCAGGAATCCGCGGTCAGCGGCAAGACCGTGGTCTTTACCGGCACACTGGAACGCATGACCCGCGCGGAGGCCAAGGCGAAAGCGGAGGCGCTGGGCGCCAAGGTCTCCGGCTCCGTCTCCAAGAAAACCGACTATGTGGTGGTCGGCGCCGACGCCGGCAGCAAGGCGAAGAAAGCCGCGGACCTGGGCGTCGCCACGCTGAGCGAGGACGATTGGCTCACGCTGATCGGCCGGGAGGAATAGGGCCATGACCGACCATGCCGTCGATCTGACCATGATTGAGGCCGCAGCCCGGCGGATCGAGGGTCGGGTGCGCGAGACGCCGATCCTCGACCCGGCGCCGATGCGCGGGCCGGTGCTGGATGCGGGCCGGCTGCTGCTGAAGCTCGAATGCCTGCAGGTGACAGGCAGCTTCAAGGCGCGCGGCGCCTCCAACAAGCTGCTGACGCTTGACGATGAGGCGCGCTGCCGCGGCCTTGTCACCGCGTCCGGCGGCAATCACGGCCTGGCGGTGGCCTATGCCGCTGCCAGCGCCGGCGTGCCCGCGGCAATCTTCGTGCCGGAAAGCACGCCCGCCGCCAAGGTGCAGAAGCTGAGGCAGTGGGGGGTGGCGGTGACCGTCACCGGCAAGGTCTGGGACGAGGCGCAGGAGGCCGCGCTGGCCGAGCAGCAGGCCCGCGGCCTCGCCTATGTCCATCCGTTTGCCGACCCGGCGGTGATCGCCGGTCAGGGCACGCTGGCGCTGGAGGTATTGCGGCAGGTGCCGGAGGCCGATACGCTGGTGGTGGCGATCGGCGGCGGCGGCCTGATCGGCGGCGTCGCGGCTGCGGCCAAGGCCATCCGTCCCGGCATCAAAATTGTGGGCGTGGAACCGACCGGCGCGCCGACGCTGTATCAGAGCCTCAAGGCAGGCCGGCTGGTCACGCTGGATCGGATCGAGACCATTTCCGGTTCGCTGGCGCCGCGCCGATCCATGGCGATCAACCTGGACCTGGTCGCCGCCCATGTCGACCGCATGGTGCTGGTCTCCGACGAGGAAATGCGCCGGGCCGCGGAATGGCTTTGGTTCGAAACCGGCGTTGCGGCGGAGCTGGCTGGCGCCGCGTCGCTGGCCGCACTGATGACGGGCCGGCATCAGCCGGCAGAGGGCGAAACTGTCGTCGCGATAATTTGCGGTGCGGGGACCGACGGTTTACCCGTTTGAGGCCGCCTGCATCCTCTCTCCGCGCCGTTCCCCCGTAGCGGTCGACGGCAGTTCGATCTCTATCTCCAGCGTCGAGACATCGTCGCCACGGTCCAGCTTGACCATCGCCTTGTTTTGATCGACCGCCACATAGCGGGCAATCACCTCCATCAATTCCTTTTGGAGGCGCGGCAGGAAATCGTCGCCGTCACGGCTGATCCGCTCGTGCGCCAGGACAATCTGCAACCGGTCACGCGCGGTTGACGCGGACGCCTTCGACCGTTTTGCCCGGAAAAAATCCATCAAACTCATGCGGCACCTCGGAACAAGCGGCTGAACAGGCCCTTTTTCTCGGGCGTGAGGAACCGGTGGGGGATGTCCTCTCCCAGGAACCGGCTTACGGCATCGGCATAGGCGCGGCCAGCAGCAGAGCCTTCTTCCAGGATCACCGGCACGCCCTGGTTGGAAGCCTGGAGCACACTCTGGCTTTCCGGGATAATACCCAGCAGCGGGATGGCCAGGATTTCCTGAACATCGGTAACATTCAGCATCTCACCGCGATCAACCCTGGAGCTGTCATAGCGGGTGAGCATCAGATGCTCCTTCACCGGCTCCCGCTCCTGCTCCGCCCGCTGGGAGCGGCTGGCGAGAACGCCCAAAATCCGATCGCTGTCGCGGACGCTGGAAACTTCGGGGTTGGTGACCACAATGGCCTGATCGGCGAAATACAGGGCAAGCTGGGCGCCCCGTTCGATACCGGCCGGACTGTCGCAGACGATATAGTCGTGGGTCTCACGCAGTTCGTTCAGGATCTTCTCGACGCCTTCCTTGGTCAGCGCATCCTTATCCCTGGTCTGCGAAGCCGGCAAAATCCAGAGGTTGTCGACCCGCTTGTCCTTGATCAGCGCCTGCTTGAGGTTCGCGTCGCCCTGGATCACATTGATGATGTCAAACACCACGCGGCGTTCGCATCCCATGATCAGATCCAAGTTGCGCAAGCCGACGTCGAAATCCACAACAACGGTCTTGTAACCGCGCATGGCCAGCCCGGTGGCAAATGCGGCGCTGCTGGTCGTCTTGCCGACCCCGCCTTTGCCCGATGTGACGACGATGACTTCAGACATCGTGCCTTTCTCCTTCAACGTTCGTTGTGCTGTGGCACTGATCAGCCAAGCTGCGTCAGCCGCATTTCGTCGCCATCCAGGCTGACCTGCACCCGCTGCCTGATCAGACCCGCATCCAGATCCTCCCGCACCCGGTACAGCCCGGCAATGGCGACAAGTTCCGGATCGAAATTCAGGGCGAAGATTCGAGCCTCGTCAAAGCCGGATGCGCCAGCGATGGCCCGCCCGCGCAATGCGCCATAGACGTGAACATGCCCATCGGCAATCAGTTCCGCACCAGGATTGACGGTAGCCAGACAGATTACGTCGCGCCCCTGTGCATAAACGCGCGCGCCCGCACGCATGGATTGGGTCACGACCAGGGTGGGCAGGCCTTTTGCACCGACCGATTCGGCGCTGCTGCCATTGGCACCGGCAACAGGCAAAGCGACCGGCGCCGGAACGGGGTCCAGCGCCAGCACGGGTTCCGGTTCCGGCGCAGGCTCCGCCGCGCGGGAGGCCACCGGATTGCCTTTGGGCCTGAAGAGCTGCTGCCCCTTGGTCAACTGCGCCAGTCCCGCCGCCGCTGCGGCCTGCCGAAGCCCGCCGGAGCCGCCAGTCGTTCCAACCGGCACCAGCCGCAGGGTACGCAACCCGGCCAGGAGACCGGCAAAATCGGGATGGCCTGTCGTGTCCAATTCATCCAGCCCCAAAACCACAGGCGAATCCCGAAGGAATGCGGGCGATTGATTGATCAGACGCTCCAGCGCCGGCAGCACCACGTCCGGCGTGCCGTCGCGCAACTGCAACACCACCATGTTGAAGTTCGTGCCGCGGATCGCAAAGGGTTGACTGGATGCCATGATCGGGTTGGTTCCGGCAACGGCAGGCAAACGCCCACCACGGATAAGGAGGATTCAATTCCATAAAATGGCCTAAACCTTGCCGCACGACAAGTCGACGGTACGACGCGGCACGACGGACGGAGCCTCATGTTTAAGACACTGAGAAATGGCGAATTTATGGCCCGTGAAAACGGGCGGAATGAAGCGGGGTCTTAGGCAGCTTTCAGCCGGCGAATCGCCTAGCCGGGAATCGGAAGCCAAGGCGCGGCGATCCGCCAGCATCGCACACCGTGCCCGGTTGCTGCTATAGTCATGCTACGGCCCGCCACACAGGCGGTGCGGTGCAGCATGTTGATATTTCACGGCCTGGACTCTAGGTTCAGGTCCATTCCGCATGGCGGAAGTCACAGCCGCCGTGTTTGCTGGCCGTAACGGTCCTCCAGCATAAGGTATGGCCTCATGCAGCAGCCTTCTCGAAAGCCTGCCAACCCGAACTTTTCTTCCGGCCCCTGCGCCAAGCGCCCCGGCTGGTCTCTCAACGCGCTATCCGATGCGCTTCTCGGCCGGTCGCACCGGTCCGGTCCAGGCAAAGCCAAACTGGCCGCGGTCATCGACCAAACCCGCGCAGCGCTCGGCATTCCCGATGACTACCACATCGGCATCGTGCCAGCCTCCGACACGGGGGCGGTGGAGATTGCGCTCTGGTCGATGCTCGGCGCCCGCGGCGTCGATGTGCTGGTCTGGGAAAGCTTTTCCAAGGACTGGATGGGCGACATCCAGGACCAGCTCAAACTGGATGACGTGCGCGTTCTGGACGCCGGCTATGGCGACCTGCCCGACCTTTCCCAGGTCGATCCGGCGCGCGATGCGGTGTTTGTCTGGAACGGCACCACCTCCGGCGTGCGCGTGCCGAATGGCGACTGGATCGCGGCCGACCGCGAGGGCCTGACGATCTGCGACGCTACCTCCGCCGCGTTTTCCATGGACCTGCCATGGGACAAGCTCGACGTCGTGACCTGGTCGTGGCAGAAAGCCATGGGTGGCGAGGCGGCGCACGGCATGCTGGTGCTGAGCCCGCGCGCAGTCGAGCGGCTGGAAGGCTACAAGGCTCCGCGGCCGCTGCCGAAAATCTTCCGCCTGACCAAGGGCGGCAAGCTGAACGCGGGCATCTTCCGTGGTGAAACAATGAATACCCCCTCCATGCTGTGCGTCGAAGACGCACTCGACGCGCTGGCATGGATCGAGTTGATCGGTGGCCAACCCGCTTGCAAGGCGCGGTCGGAGCAATCGCTGGCCCATATCGCCGCCTGGGTCGAGCGTACTCCCTGGGCTGCCTTCCTGCCGAAAGTGGTGGCGAACCGTTCCTGCACCTCCGTCTGTCTTACGGTGCAGGATTCCGAATTGGGCGACAAAGCCGCCGATGTGCCGGGCCTGATGGCCAAGCGCCTGGAGGCCGAAGGCGTCGCCTATGACATCAATGGCTACCGCGCGGCACCGCCCGGTCTGCGCATCTGGTGTGGCGCGACCGTAGAGCCCGATGACGTGGCCGCGTTGCTGCCCTGGCTGGACTGGGCCTTTGCTGCCGTCAAAGCCGATCTGATGAAGGGATAAATCCCCAAAATGCCAAAAGTCTTAATTTCCGATGACCTTAGCCCCCGCGCAACCGAGATATTCCGGGAGCGCGGGATCGAGGTTGATCGCAAGGTTGGCCTCAAACCCGAAGAACTCGCCGCCATCATCGGCGAGTATGATGGCCTCGCCATCCGCTCCGCCACCAAGGTGACGGCGGAACTTCTGGAAAAGGCGCCGAATCTGCAGGTGGTCGGCCGCGCCGGTATCGGCGTCGATAACGTCGACCAGGCGGCTGCGACCGCCCGCGGCATCGTCGTCATGAACACGCCCTATGGCAACACCATCACCACGGCCGAACACGCCATCGCCATGATGTTCGCGCTGGCCCGCCAGATTCCCGCCGCCGACCGTTCCACCCAGGCAGGCAAGTGGGAAAAGTCCAAATTCATGGGCGTGGAGCTGTTCGGCAAGACGCTGGGCCTGATCGGTTGCGGGAACATTGGCACCATCGTCGCCGAGCGGGCGCTGGGCGTGAAAATGCGCGTCGTGGCATTCGACCCCTTCCTATCCGACGAACGCGCACGTGATCTGGGCGTGGAAAAGGTCGAACTGGAGGACCTGTACCGCCGGGCCGATTTCATCACCCTGCACACGCCGATGACGGATCAGACGCGCGGCATGCTCAACGCCGAGACGCTAGCGAGATGCAAACCCGGCGTGCGTATCATCAACTGCGCCCGCGGCGGTCTGGTCGTGGAAGAAGACCTGGCGGCCGCAATCAAGGACGGCCACGTGGCCGGTGCCGCCTTCGACGTGTTCGTGAACGAGCCCGCACGCGAAAACGTGCTGTTCGGCCTCGACAATGTCGTGACCACACCGCATCTCGGCGCCTCGACCGAGGAGGCGCAGGAGAACGTGGCGATCCAGATTGCCGAGCAGATCAGCGACTACCTGCTGACCGGCGCAGTCTCCAACGCGCTGAACATGCCGTCGATCAGTGCGGAAGAAGCGCCGCGCCTGAAGCCGTTCATGGCGCTGGTGGAGCAGTTGGGCAGCTTTGCCGGCCAGTTGACCGAGAGCGGCCTGCGCAAGATTACCGTGGAATACCGCGGCAATGTCGCCAGTCAGAACACCCGCCCCCTCACCTCCCTGGTGCTGACGGGGCTGCTGCGGCCACTGCTGGACAGCGTCAACATGGTCAACGCGCCCGTGATCGCGCGTGAGCGCAACATCGACGTGACCGAGATCAAGAACGACCAGTCCGGCGATTTCCAGTCGCTGATCCGGGTGACGATCGAGACAGAGCGGCAGACACGCTCGGTCGCGGGCTCCCTATTCGGTTCCATGCCGCGCGTGGTCCAGGTGCAGGATATCAACTTCGACGCCCAACTGGGCCCGAACATGCTGTTCATCCGCAACGAGGACAAACCCGGCTTCATCGGCAAGCTCGGCACGGCACTCGGCAATGCCGGCGTGAATATTGCGAACTTCCACCTGGGCCGCTCGCCCGGCAACGGCCAAGCTTTGGCGCTGGTTGAGATCGACGAGCCGTGTTCCGAAGCCGTCGCATCGCAGATTGCCGCGCTTGAGGGCGTCATTCAGGCCAAGATCCTGCGGTTCTGATCCTCTCGGCGGTGGCAGCGGGACCGGCACCGCCGGTCTCG
>JAWLBX010000008.1:0-162989 GCA_041687435.1 Alphaproteobacteria bacterium | reverse complement strand
GGGGGAACCTGCGCCGCCTACCCCTCCACCTCCACGACCGCATCCACCTCCACGGCGAATCCCAGCGGCAGGGAGGGAACGCCGACAGCGAAGCGTGCATGCTTGCCCTTGTCGCCGAACACCTCGACCATCAGATCGCTGGCGCCGTTGACCACTGCCGGGTGCTGGTCGAATTCCGGCGTGCAGGCGACGAAGCCGCCCAGCTTGACCACGCGTTTCACCTTGTCGAGCGAGCCGACCGCCGCGTTGACCTGCGCCAGGATTGCCAGCGCACACAGCCGCGCTGCCTTCTGCCCGTCCTCCAGCGAGACATCGGCACCCAGCCGGCCTTTCACCGCCTCGCCAGCAGCGGCGGAGACCTGACCGGAAACGAACACCAGATTGCCGGTCTGTACCGCCGGCACATAGTTCGCCACCGGCTTCGGCGCGTCCGGCAAGGTAATACCAAGGTCTTTGAGGCGGGCGTCGATGCTCATGACGGAAGGTTCCTCTTGCATAGAAAGGCAAAGTCGGTCCCATTAGCCTTTTTCCGTCTGCCGCCTGCAAGAGGAAATCCGCTTGGCAGCAAAACAACGGCTGGATCAGATGCTCGTCGACCGCGGCTTGGCCGAAAGTCGCAGTCGGGCGCAGGCGCTGGTGCTGGCGGGCGTGGTGTTCAGCGGCGAGCGCAAGCTGGACAAGCCTGGCACCCCGCTCAAACCCGAAACACCGCTGGAGGTGCGCGGGCGCGACCACCCCTGGGTCAGCCGCGGCGGCCTGAAACTCGTGCATGCGCTGGAGGCGTTTGGCCTGTCGCCGGAAGGCGTCGTCTGCATCGACGTGGGCGCCTCCACCGGCGGTTTCACCGATGTGCTTTTGGCACATGGCGCGGCCAGGGTTTACGCCGTAGATGTCGGCCATGGCCAGCTCGCCTGGCGGCTGCGTCAGGACGAGCGCGTGGTCGTGCTCGAGCGCACCAACGCCCGCCACCTGACCGCCGAACACATCCCAGAGCCGGTGGATTGGATCGTGTGCGATGCCAGCTTCATTGGCCTGGCCACCGTTCTGCCCGCCGCACTGGCGCTCGCAAAGCCGGAGGTGCAACTCGTCGCCCTGATCAAGCCGCAGTTCGAGGCAGGGCGCGAACATGTCGGCAAGGGCGGCGTCGTCCGCGACCCGGCCGTGCACAACGCCGTCTGCGAGCGCGTCCGAACCTGGGCGGAAGGCGAAGGCTGGACCGTCCAAGGCATTATTGAAAGCCCGATCAAGGGCCCCGAAGGAAACGTGGAGTTTTTGCTTGTCGCGCACCGCTCGCCCTGATCGGGCTTTGGAAATTGTCATCGATCGCCTCGGCAGCCGTGGCGACGGCATTGCCGAAACGCCACTTGGCCCCGTATTCGTGCCCAACGCATTGCCGGGCGAGGATATGCTCGTGCGCATCGGCAAAGCGCGGGCGGATGGCATGGCCGCCAGCGTGGTCGAGCGCCGCAGCGATTCCGTTGACCGCATCGCACCCGTCTGCCGCCATTTCGGCCGCTGCGGCGGCTGTCAGGCCCAGCACCTGGCGGAGCCTGCGTACGCCGCCTGGAAGCGCGAATTGCTGCTGGACACCCTCGCCCGCCGCGGCTTCGAGGATGAAAGCCTGGTGGCAGATCTGACGCTCTGCCCGCCGCAACGCCGCCGCCTGCGCTTCGCCGCCATCGGCCGGCGCGAGAGCGCGGTGCTGGGGTTCAACGCTCGCAACTCCAACCAGGTCATCGATCTGGCCGAATGCCCGATTGCCGACCCGCGCATCGCCGCGCTGCTTGCGCCATTGCGTCAGGTACTGGGCGAGGTGCTGCCACCGAAAATGGCCTGTGATGTGGAAGTCGTGGCGGCGGAGGATAGCCTGGACCTGCTGCTGATCTCGCGCGTGTCGATGAACGGCAAGCGGCGCGAGCAATTGATCGCCTTTGCCGGCGAGCACGGCATCAGCCGCGTCAGCTTTCAGGCGGACGAGCGCTTCCCGCCGGAAGTGATTATTCAGTTCGAAGCACCGCTGGTGCGCTTCGGCGAGACCGCTGTCGCTTTTCCGCCCGGCGCCTTCCTGCAGCCCAGCGCTGCCGGCGAACAGGCACTGCGGGAAGCCGTGCAACTGCTGATCCCACCCGGCAGCCTGCGCGTAATAGAGCTGTATGCCGGTTGCGGCGCCTTCGGCCTGCCGCTGGCCGCCGCCGGTTTCCGGGTTGCCGCCTATGAGGGCGATGCCGCCGCGATCCAGGCCATGACCCAGGCGGCCGGCCGTGCCAGCCTTGGCGGACGGATTGCCGGCAATGTCCGCGACCTGACCCGCCAGCCGCTGCGTGCCGACGAAATGAATGGCGCGGACCTCGTGTTGCTCGACCCGCCGCGCAACGGCGCTGCCCCCCAGGCGGAGCAGATTGCGGCCAGCACCGTGCCGGCGGTGGTCTATATCTCCTGCAACCCAACCACCTTTGCCCGCGATGCGGCCACGCTGGCCGATGGCGGCTATGTGTTGCGCCAGGTGATCCCGGTCGACCAGTTCGTCTACACACCGCACCTGGAATTGGTGGCGCTGTTCCAGCGGGAGCAAGGCTAGGCTTCACGTCCCACACTCTTGCCCCTCCCCGCTGTTTCCCGCAGCATATATGGCACAGTCAGACCCTGCGGGAGATCGCCCCATGTCCCCCACTCTCGGCTTTGCCGTCTCCGGCGGCCCGAATGCCAGCGAGGTCGTACGCCTCGCCCGTTTGGCCGAGGATCTCGGCTATACCTCGGCCTGGGTGGCAGAGGGGCATGGCGGCGACCAGTTCGCCATACTGGGGGCGGTAGCAACTGCGACGGAACGGCTGCACCTCGGGACAGCCATCACCAGCGTATTCGTGCGCACCGCGCCGACCATAACCATGGCCGCTGCCACGGTGGACCAGCTTTCAGGCGGGCGTTTCATCCTGGGCGTCGGCTCCAGCCATCGGGTGCAGGTTGAGCCGGAACACGGCGTTCCCTACGCCAAGCCGATCACCCGCGTGCGCGACACGGTTGCCATTGTCCGCTCATTGCTGCGAGACGGCCACGTTTCCTATCAGGGAGAGACGATCCGGATCGAGAATTTCGACCTCTGGTTCCAGCCGCTCCGGCCTGATATTCCCATTTATGCCGCCGGGCTGTTCCCGAAAATGGTGCAGGCGACGGGCGAGATCGCCGACGGCATCATTCTAACCCGCTCGACCCTGACGACCGCCGCTGCCATCCGCGCGCAATTGGCCGAAGGGGCGAGGACTGCGGGCCGTGACCCCGCCAAACTCAAAGTCACCTCGCTGCTGCCGACCGCCGTCGCCAAGACGCGGGCTGAGGCTCTGGACCGGATGCGGCCAGGGCTCGCCCTCTACGCCGGTTTCTTTCCACGCTACAACAAGCTGATCGCCAGCCACGGTTTCGAAGACGAGGCCGCGATGATCGCCGAAGCATGGAGCCGCGGCGACCAAAAGGCCGCCATTGCCGCCGTCTCCGACGCCATGGTCGACGCCACCAGCGTCGCCGGCACGCCGGAGGAATGCCGCGAGAAGCTGCAGGCCTACCGCGAATCCGGCCTGGACGAGCCAATCATCAGCCCGTTCGCACGCGGGCCGGATTCAGCGGCCGTTTTCGAGGAAGCCATTCGCGCTTGCGCACCACGCTAACGAAAAAACCAGAAGGAACCGCCCATGAGCCTCGAAGGAAAAGTCGCCCTTGTCACCGGCGCCGGCAGCGGCATCGGCGAAGCCATCGCCATCGGCCTGGCCGAAGCTGGCGCCACGGTCGCCTGCGCCGACATCAACCGAGCGGCAGCCGTCGCCACCGCCGCCAAAGCCGCCGCCGCCGACGTGCCCAGCATGGCGATCGAAGCCGATTGCGGCGACGTTGCCTCCATCAACGCGATGGTGGACCAGTGCGTTGCCCGATTCGGCAGGCTGGACATCATCGTCAACAATGCCGGCGTCACCCGTGCCGCCCACATCATGGACCTGACCGAGGTCGATTGGGACCGCATGCACCGAGTCAACGCCAAAGGCGTGTTCTTCTGCCTGCAAGCCGCCGCCCATCAAATGATCCAACAAGGGCATGGCGGGCGCATCATCAACATCGCCAGCATCGCAGGGCGGGGCTTCAAGGACACCTCGAACGCCGCCTATGCCGCGACCAAGGGAGCCGTAATCGCGCTGACCAAGACCGCGGCGCAGCAACTGGGCCGGCATGACATCACCGTCAATTCGATCTGCCCGGGCGTCACCTTCACCGCGATTCTCGAAGACCTGCTGAAAACCCGCGCCGCCGAACAAGGCATTTCGGTTGAGGAGATGCGGGCGCGCATCGAAAAGCCGATTCCCATCGGCCGGGGCAACACGCCGGCAGACATCGCCGCCATGACTGTGTTTCTGGCTGGCCCCGGTGCGCGCAATATCACGGCGCAGAGCTACAATGTCGACGGCGGTTTGGTGCCGAGCTGACTGGCATGCACTACGGCAAGGATGCAACCTGGAACAACAATTCCTTTGCCAGGAAATCCGCAGCGATAGCAGCCAACCGCTTCCGGTCGGTGGGGGCGGGAACATGACCCGTGTTTTTGAGCTGTAAGACACTGGCGGGACGGCCATGCGTTTGCCACGCCATCTCGGTCTCACGCGCGCGGCTGTAGGGCACGACCCGGTCGCGCGTGCCGTGCACCAGCAGCACCGGAGCGGCCCTCGCGACAGCCGAAACCGGCACATGGCGAGGCAAGCCTCCGGCTAGCGCCGCAACTGCGGCAATCCGCGGGTCTTTTGCGGCCAAGGCCAAGCCATGGAACGCCCCCAGGGAGTAACCATAGACACCGACTTCCGGCCCCATCACCTCCGGCTTGATCAGCAAATGGTTCACCATCTGGCCAATCAGCCGCTCCCGCCGCTCGAAATGGCGGACAGCGCCCTTGCGCGGTACATTGTCCGGCAGCGCATCGAAATATTCGATCACCGCAGCCGCAACCCCGCGCTCCGCCAAAGCATCAGCGACCGGCCAGACCATGAAACCGCGGCCCAAACCGCTGGCACCATGCAGCAGCATCGCCGTGGGCCATGGTGGAGGCGTGTCGGGGGCTACCAGATGCACGCGCACCGAATGGCCCTCGATTGTCATGTTCCAGTCAGGCAGAACTGCCGCCTGCTGCGGTGCCGTCGGTGGCTCCGACACGGGCGCACAGGCTGCCGATAGCAGGCACAGGGCTATGATCCATCGAAACATCTGTCACCTGCCCAAAACTCTATTATTACACTCTGATGCATTATCAACTTTTTAATAATACTATAACAAACGAACGAATACCTATATATGTATCGAAGGCGCATAAAGAGCCCACGCAGGCCGCAGCTAACCCAAATCAGCCACCTTTTCGCCCGCCGAATTATGCCAACAGAGCGAAAAGCACGCCAGACCAGACGGTTAGAGAGATGCCGGCAATAACGATCAATGCCAGCCCGATTGACCACCGGCCTTTCGCCGCACCCCAGGACAGCTCCGATGACTGGGCGGCAACAGAGGCATCCATATCGGCCGGCAAGTGATGATTTTGGACATCCGACATCGCACGACCCTTTCCTTTAGCGACTATCGTTGCATGTTACAGAATTAAATGAACTCTATGAAGAAAAGATTAACCATTCAAACCTTTTTGATTGCCCGCTGGGCGATTGCACGAATCTTTTTCGCCCCCAGGTTGCGAATCGCTAGCGCCACTCCAATCAAGCTGCGCGGATTATAGGCGGCGATACCATAGCGCTGCCGCCGTTCCGGCAGCCATTCCCGCTTGTAGGCGTCATCGCCCCAACCGAAGTCGATCTCGCGGATTTCCGGGTCAGCCAAAGCCGCCCGCATCGCCGCCATGGTCAGAACAGTGCCGACCGACTGCTTTCCCCAGTCCTGGTCATAGGCCAGCTTGAAAATCGTCGCGCGGTCATGCCGGCGCACCCATATCTGGGCGGCAACCGGTTTCCCGCTGGCGAACAGGCACCAGACCTGCGCCTCCCCATCGGCAAAACCGTTCCGGATCAGTCCCGACATGAAGCCCGGAAATGGCTCTGCCGTCTGCCAACTTCGGGCGTAGACGCCCTCATACGCCTGGATGGCCGCCGCCGCCTCGCCCGGCTTGGAGTAACAGACGATCTCTGCGTCGCCGCGCTCGATCAGGGCCCGATAGCGCCGCCGCCCGGTATTGCGCAGGGCGCCCGGGCGCTGTTGCCAATAGCCTTCAAAATCCAGCCCATCGGTTGCCAGATACCAGTTGCCGAACTGGGGGAACGGCTCGACGATCCAACCGGCGCGGCGCAGCCCGGCTGCCATCATATCCTTCGGCCCTTCGTCCAGGGCATCGAACCAAAGCGACACTAGGCCCCGCCCGCGCAACGCACGGCCAAGCACCGCCATTGTCCGCACCGGATCGGAGGACCGCTCAAGGCCCGGCGGCTTGAAGCGGCAGCTATAGAAATTAGAAAGTCCGCGCGCACGCCGACCGCCCACCTTCAGTGGCAACACCGTCTCAACCGCAGCGAAAACCGCCGTTGCCTCAGACGCTTGGAGACAGTTAGCCGCGAGATTCTGAAACCATCCCGGCGTAGAATAATAATCAAGAGCATCCGGCTTGATTCCAGCCTGCTCATACACCGCGGCAAGCGAGGCAAGCCCGTGTTCTGTGACAGACAGCGTAGAGGGGTCCGCTCGGTCCATGGCAGAGATCGTTCCGTTGAATGGCCGCAGGGAATGGAAAACCGGATGCAGACTTTCGCCGGGCACAATCTGACGGCTCGCCGCCGGCGCGGCAAGCCTGCGACCGCATGCCGGACAGAACCGGACAGCGTCAGCCAATGAAAATCCTCTACCACCACCGGACCCAGGCGGCTGACGGCCAGTATGTGCATATCACCGAACTGACCCATGCGCTCGAATCGCTCGGCCATGAAATCGTCATGGTCGGCCCTGGCGGCAATGACAAGCGGCAGATGGATGCCGGTACCGACAGCGGGCCCGGCCTGCGCGACCGCCTGCCCGCCTGGCTCTATGAATTGCTGGAATTCGGCTATAGCGGCCTTGCCTTTCTCAAGCTCTGGAGAGCCTGCCGCGTGCACAAACCGGACGTGCTGTACGAGCGTTACAATATATATTGCCTCTCCGGCGTCTGGCTGAAACGACTGACCGGCCTGCCGATGGCGCTGGAGATCAACGCGCCGCTCTTCGAGGAACGCTCGACCCACGGCACGCTTGCCCTGAAGGGCCTCGCCCGTTGGACGGAGCGAACGGCGTGGCGGGCGGCCGACATCTGCCTGCCGGTCACCAATGTGCTGGCCGATTATGTCCGCGCGGCCGGCGTACCGGAGCAGCGGATCCACATCATCCCGAACGGCGCCGGCGATGCATTCCTGGACGGATCGGCCGATGGGGCGGCGGTGCGGGTGCGGTACGGGTTGGAGGGCCGGCTGGTGCTGGGCTTCACCGGCTTTGTCCGGGCGTGGCACGGCATCGACAAGGTGATCGACCTGCTGGCAGGTGACCGCCTGCCGCCAGAAGCACATCTGTTGATGGTCGGCGACGGCCCGGCGCGGGGTGAACTAGAAGCCCAGGCCGACCGCCTGGGTGTCGCCGACCGGGTAACGTTCACCGGCGTGGTTCAACGCGATGCTGTGCCCGACTATGTCGCCGCATTCGATGTGGCCCTGCAGCCGCACGTCGTCGCCTACGCCTCACCATTGAAGCTGATCGAGTACCTGGCGCTTGGCCGGGCCATTGTCGCACCAGCCACACCGAACATTGAGGAAATCCTGACCGACGGCGAAACCGGCCTGCTGTTCGACGCCGGCGATACGGATGCATTTGCCGAGGCGATCGTGCGGCTGGCCAACGACATGGACCTGCGCCAACGGCTTGGGCAAGGCGCACTCGACCTGTTGCGTGAGCGCAACCTGACCTGGCAACACAATGCGGAGCGGGTGGTTGGCCTCTACCGGCAGCTCGGCGCCTGACCCCAACCCGGCCTGGATGCGCCCTAGCCGCCGATCCAATCCGCCGCCCATTCCGGCAGCGCAGCCTGCTCGACAATGGGCGTGCGCAGGTCCGGTTGGGTATAAGGGACCGGATCGCCGAGCCGGGCAAACGGCACCCCCTCGACGTGATTATCCACAAGATAGGCCACCGACCGCTCGTGATGCGGCTGCCAGTCGGCCGGCGTTGATCCCTTGGCAAACTTGCCCTTGACCATTACGCCCCAGGGGGCGCTGCCGTTGTTGCGCAGCATTACTCCAGGCCGCCTCCGGATTTGCGGGTCGAGGTCGCCATTGGGCAGTACGCCATTCCGCACCGTGTTGTTGTAAAACAGATGGCGGAACAGGTGCGGATTGGTGGGGTCGCGGTTGTCCACCTGCCGGTAATCCACCTCCTCCGTGCCCCAGCCCGGCGTGACCCATTTGCTATATCCAGGCGGGTAGGCGCGGTTGCGCAGTTCGATCATAAATGCCCGCGGTGGCCCACGGCGGACAAAGGTGTTGCCGACCGCGATGGTCGATCCCCAGGCACCGCGGTCGAACAGCGGCAGTTCACCATAGAAGCCATCACGCAAATCGTTCTCGGTCTCATAATGGGCCAGGTAGGAGTCGCGAATGTCCAGATCGCGTGCATAACACTTGAACACATGCCCCAACGCCTTGGGCGCCACGATCGTGCTGTTCCGGATGGTCAGATTGCGGATGTAACCGACATAAAATGTGTGGGTTTTGCCGCCGCCACGGCCAGAATGGCGGATATCACAATACCACAAGTCCAGATCAATCGGGTTGGACACCGCAAACACGCCGTTTTTTCCGCCCTCAATCGACACATGACTGAGGCGCACGGGTGCAGCCGCATTGATCCGAACGGCATCGCCGCCCTGCCCCGACCGGATATTCAGATGCTCGATATCGAACGCAAGCGCACGGCCGGACCCGTTGCCCAGGCTCAACACGCCCTCGTTGCCGGGCGCCGCCAACAATGGCCGCCGGCGCGGATCGCCGCCACGCAGAACGAAACGCGCTCCATCCTGCACGCCGCTGTTCTTCCGGAAACGCAACGCCCACCAGGGGGCCGGTATTTCCGCGCCGGCCGGAACCATGATCACCGCGCCCATCGGCATGGCTGCGTAGTGCTGCCCCTTGGTGGTGAGCCGCCCCTTCTCTATCGAAGCAGCGACGTCCAGTTCCAGCACCGGCAGATCCTTGGCGTCGGCATAGCGGATCGGCGCCTTCGCCTGGGCCGGAACCCATCGCGCGAACCCCGGCAAAATGACGGCGGCCGCAGTAGCGCCCAGCATCTGGCGGCGTGACAGAAATGGCATTACAACCCTCCCATGACAAACTCTAACATCCGGCAGGTCTTGGAGATCCCGCAACAGCCATGATATCTGTGACTGTATACGATATCCTTGTGGCCTTGTTGCGGCAGGTCGGCACGCATTCGGCGTTTCAAGTCTTCCCCGCCACCCTGACCACCATGACGCCAGCATGCGCCTGATACCAGCCGATTCCGCGGAGGCCGGTGCGCTGGCAGCGGCATGGCCGCAGGCAGGCGGCAATATTCCTTTTTTCCTGTCTGCCGACTGGATCGCCGCTCTGCTGCAGACCGCACCCGATCCACAAGCCTTACATATGCTGGCGGAAGGCGAACGGCCGCTGGCGCTGCTCGGCGAGCGGATCGTGGTTCGCCATCGGCTCCTGCGGGTTCGGCAATGGCTGCTGAACGAGGCTGGCGATCCCGAATTCGACCGGATTGCGCTGGAATACAATGGCTTCGCCCAGCCCAGCGCCGACCCTGCCACGGCAGCGGCTGCCTTTCTCTGGCTGATCCGCAACCTGCCCGCTGCCGACGAGCTGGTGGTGCGCAACGCGACCGCCGCCACCTCTTCCGCCCTGCACCATGCGGCGGCGGCGGCTGGCTGGCGCGTGCGGACTGCCAACGACTCGCCCGCAGCCGTGCTGGACTTGGAGGAGGTGCGCAAAAAGGGCGGCGACCTGCTGGCAACCCTGGGCAAAAACACCCGGGCCGCAATCCGCCGTGCCAACCGCCTCTATGCCGAGAAAGGCCCGATCCGCGTTCAGCACGCCGGCACCGTCGCCCAGGCGCTCGGCTGGTTCGAGACCATGGCTGCATTGCATACCACATCCTGGCAGGGCCGGGCGACGCGCCACGCCTTCACCAACCCGCATTTCCAAACTTTTCACCACGCACTGATCGAGCGGGCCATGCCGGGCGGCCATGCCGACCTCCTCCGTATCGCAGCGGGAGAGGAGGACATTGGCTATCTCTACAACTTCGCCGCCGATGGCTGGGTCATGGCGTATCAAAGCGGTTTGACACTGCCACCGGACAATCGCTGGAAGCCGGGCCTGGTCTGCCATGCCGCCGCCATCGCCTTCTGCTTGGAGCGCGGCGACCGCTGGTACGACTTCCTCGCCGGCCCGGCCCGCTACAAGTCCAGCCTGGCCAATCGCGAAATTTCCATGAAATCACTGGTTGCATTTGCGCCCAAATGGCATTTACGGCTAGAGGATGCGGCACGCCGCCTTAAGACCAACAGGCAGAATCTGGGATAGTGTCACAAAAATTGGCCTCCGGTGGGCAATGACGGCTGACAAGGAACAAGGATCGCATGGCTGAGAGCAAGCTAGAGCAAACCGCAGACGAGTTCCGCAATCTGGTCCGCCAGGCAGCGGAGCGCGGCCGCCTAGGCCCCGCTGCATCTGGCTCCGGCGTGGATCCGGATGCCCTGGCCGCCGCTGTCGAGGCAAGGTTGGCACCAGCGTTGGCCAATGCCGTCAAGACCGACCCTGGCCCGGAGACCGCCGCCATGATCCGCACCGCGGTTGCGGAGGCAATGGCTGAAAACGCCGTTCCAGCTGCCCAAATCGACCCGGCGTTGGTCAGCCGGTTGGAAACGGCCGCAAAGCATCTGGAAGACAAGGCTGGCGACGGCGACGTGCTACTGCACTTGCGGAATGTCCTGCCCGGCCAAATGCGCCAGGAATTGCTTCAGCAGAACCAAGCACTTTTGAAACGGATCGGCTCGCTGGAACAGCAAATGGCGGCAGCCCGTTCGGACAATGGATGGGGTCGGGACATCCTCCGCGCGCTGCTGACCGGGCTGGTTGTCGCCATCGTATTGATGGCCACCGTGATCTTCGAAAAGCAGATGCAGGATTGGGGCCGAAACACGATCTATCCGCTGGTCGGCATCTCGATCAAGGAAGCCACGCCCAGCGTGCCGCGGCTTGCCAACCCAGCCGCGCCGGCGGAACGCCGCTGATTCTGGCGGCCAACCCCCGGATTTCAGGCGACAATCTGCACGGTGGCGTGCCTGCGTGCGGAAAGGTAACCCTTGGTTGCCGTTGCCGCACCCTCACCCAGCCCCAGCGGAGTTAAGCACTCAATGTCGCATATTCGCGTTGGCCTGGTCGGTGCCGGCTTCATCGCAGACATCCACGCCGAGGCGCTGAAACATCAGCCGGACGTCCTCATCACCGCCGTAGCGGACCCGGCTGTGACGCGGGCGAATGTGCTGGCCGACAAGTGGGGCATACCCGATCGCTTCGCCGATGCCGCAGACCTGATTGGCAAGGTCGATGTCGCACATGTACTGGTGCCGCCCAACCTGCACCGCCGTGTGGCCGAACCACTGCTGCAAGGTGGGCTGCATGTCCTGCTCGAAAAACCAATGGCGGAAACACCGGCGGATTGTGCGGCCTTGCAGCATGCCGCGGCGGAAGCCGGCGTTGCCCTTGGCGTGAATCAGAACTTTGTGTTTCACCCGGCCCAGGTGCAGTTGCAGGCGGCGATCCGCGCCAACCGTATCGGCCCGGTGCGGCATGTCTCGGTCCTCTACAACATGCCGCTGCGCCAGCTCGATTCCGGCCAGCTCGGCCACTGGATGTTTGCGGAACCGCGCAACCTGCTGCTGGAGCAGGCCGTGCATCCACTCTCCCAGATCGAAGCGCTGCTGGGGCCGGTGGAAAGCATCAGCGCCCAGGCGCAACCGCCCCGCACGGTCGCAGACGGCATCGACCTGATTACCGGCTGGCTGCTGTCGCTCCGCTGCGAGCGGGGCACCGCGCAACTCCAGTTTGCCGTTGGGCAGGCCCACCCGGTCTGGAGCGTTACCGCCATCGGCGACGACGGCCTGCTGGAAGCCGACATCATCAACAACCGCATGTCATCGGCCACACCCAGCCGCTGGCTGGATTTCGCCGACACGCTGCAAAGCGGTGCCGAGCGCGCCAGCGGCCTGATCGGCGGCAGCATCGGCGGCGCAGCGCGCTACCTCGCCGGCATGAGCGGACTCGTCTCGCGCGGCGACGCCTTCTTCCAGTGCATGCAGGGTTCACTCGCCGATTTCTACCGCCAGATCGGCAAGGGGAAGCATCCGCGCGGCGAAATGGGCGGCCGGCTGGTGCAAGTCTGCGCCGAAGTCGCCGCGACCGTCGACGGCCCGAAAGCCCGCCCGCGGCCGGTAAAACCGGCCGACGATGCCACCTATGATGTTGTTCTGCTGGGCGGCACCGGCTTCATCGGCCGGCATACGCTCGCCGCACTGCGGGCCGAGGGCAAGCGCGTTGCCGTGCTTGCGCGCACTATCGACAATCTGCCGACACCGTTCCACGACCCGCAGGTCGGCGTGTTCCGCGGCTCCATCGGCGACAGGGCCGCCGTGGCCGATGTCGTGCGCCGCGCGCCGGTGGTGGTCAACCTCGCCCATGGCGGCGGCGGCAGTTCGGCGGCGGAGGTCGAGGCGGCCATGGTCGGCGGGGCCGGACTGGTGGCCAAAGCGGCGCTGGAGGCAGGCTGCGAGCATCTGGTGTTCGTCTCCTCCATTGCCGCGCTCTACCTGGGCGAACGCAATGCCAGGATCACATCCAAGACGCCGCCGGACCCGAACCACGACCGCCGTGCCGACTATGCCCGCGCCAAGGCGCTGGCCGAACTCGCCATGCTGGGAATGCACCACCAGCACGGCCTGCCGGTGTCGATCCTCAGGCCCGGCGTCGTGCTGGGAAAGGGCACGTCTCCCTTCCATTCCGGCATCGGCCTTTACAACCGCCAGACCCACTGCATCGGCTGGAACGATGGCCAGAACCCGCTGCCGCTGGTGCTGGGGGAAGATGTGGCCAGCGCGATCGCGGCAACCGTTCGCACACCAGCGGCCATCGGCCAGACCCTGAACCTGGTCGGCGATGTGCGCCTGACAGCCCGCGAATACACCCGCGAACTTGGCTATGCCACCGGCCGCCCGCTGATTTATCACCCTTCAGCGCCATGGCTGTTGCAGGCGGAAGAACTGCTGAAGTGGGCCATCAAACGCGCGGCAGGTCGCAAGGTGTCGGTGCCATCCTATGCCGACCTGAAATCGCGCGGCCTGGTTGCCCAGTTCGATTGCACGGCGGAGAAAGCCCTGCTCGGCTGGCAGCCGGAGGCCGACCGCGGGCGGTTCCTGCAACAGGCGTTCGCAACCCATGGCGGCTAATGCCCCCCTGCTGCTGCACGCCTTTTCCACCTTTGCCATGGGCGGGCCGCAGCGGCGGTTCATCCAAATCGCCAACGCCTTCGGCCCGCGCTACCGGCACGCCCTGGTCGCGATGGACGGCAACACCAAAGAAACCGACGGCATTGCGCCGGGTGTTCCCTTCGAAATTGTATCGCTACCGATGGAGAAAGGCAGCGGCCTGTCGTTCGCGAACCTGGGCCGCATCGCGGGCGTTCTCCGCGAGCACAAGCCGGACCTGCTGCTGTCCTACAACTGGGGCGCAATCGAGTGGGCATTGGTCAATCGCATCCTCCGCCTTGCGCCGCAATTGCACTGCGAGGATGGGTTCGGCCCGGAAGAGGCCGGCCGCCAGATCCCCCGCCGCGTCTGGACCCGCCGCATCGCCATCGGCGGCCCCTGCCAGTTGGTGGTGCCCTCGCGCACCCTGGAAACCATTGCCCGCACCGTCTGGCGCATTCCGCAAAAGCGCTGTCACTTTGTGCCCAATGGCATCGAGTTGGACCGCTTCGCCGATGCCGAACCCCTGCCAACGCCGTTTGACCCGGAACACACCGTCATCGGCACGCTTGGCATGCTGCGGGCGGAGAAGAATATCGGCCGCCTGCTGCGCGCCTTTGCGACGCTGGGCGACCTGCCCGTCCGCCTCGCCATCGCCGGCGATGGCCCCGCCGCCGGGGATTTGAAGGCTGAGGCAGACCAGCTTGGCCTTGGTGAGCGCGTCGCCTTCCTTGGGCACACCGACCGGCCGGAACGCGCGCAGGCCGCTTTCGACATTTTCGCCCTGTCGTCCGACACGGAACAGATGCCCTACAGCGTGATCGAGGCCATGGCCGCCGGCCTGCCGGTGATTGCCACCGATGTCGGCGATGTGCGCCAGATGCTGGCCCCCAGCGTGACCGGCGAATGCGTGGTCGCCAGAGAGGACGAAGCGGCCTTCGCGGAAAGGTTGCGCTGGATCGTTACCGACCCCGCGGCGACGGCCCGCATTGGCGAGGCAAACCGCGCGCACGTCCGGGCCACCTATGGGCTGGACCGGATGCTGGCGACCTACGACCGCCTGTTCCAGGAAGCGATAGCGCGCGGGCGGTAAGGTTCGCCTCAGTACCGTTCGTCCGGCACTATTTCGTGCAGCGGCGGCACATCGGCCTTTACCTGGCGGAGCGCGTAATAGTCGATCGCCGGCTTGAACGCCTCGAACACCCGGCGCAGTTCCGCCACCGGTTCCTCGTGGTGATCGACGCGCAAGTCAACCCGGGCGAATGGTTTGTCATCATATACCAACAGCGCCGCGGAATTCTGGCCGCCATGCTGGCCGCCGGCGTCGCGCCCGGCTTCCAGCGCCAGCATCAGCCGCTCCTCGAACGCTGCGCCGGATTGGGCGTTGTACCCCTCTTCGATCGCGTCCAGCACCGCTTCCCCAACCAGCACATTGCCCAGCGCGATGAAATTCTCGCGCACATGATGCCCGGCCCAGTCGCGGTTGTGCTGGCCAGTGCGCGCGGCGGCGAAGCCATCGGCGTCGATCACGCCCAGCTGCCGGTATTCGTGCTGCGGATCGGCCGCCACCAGTTGGTCGATCACCGCCGGCGCCTTGTAGCCCATTGCCAGCAACCGCATTGCCAAGTCGCCCAGTCTGGGGTCGGCAATCGCCATGATCGCCACCGCCCCCAGCCGCTGCCGCACATGCGGCACCCGCGCACCGACGGCCAGCGAGCGCGTCGCGGTTGCAATGCCCAGCTTGCCGGTCTCCGGGCAGCGGGCAATGGCGGTGAAGGTGTGAAATTCCGGGCCTAGCGGGCGGGTCGGCATGGCGGCGGCTCCTCTCTGGCGAATCCCCTGACCCCGCCATGCTACACGTCCCGCAGCAGGCCGCAATCCGCCCTGCGTTGGCAAACGCCGCAGGCGGTGGCAGAGTGCCGGGGCAAGCCCCGACACAGCATCCGGACCAGACCATGACCGCGCCCCTGCATTATCAAAGCGCCCGCGACCTCGCCGCCCAGATCGTCCGCGGCCGGCTGAAATCCCGCGACCTGTTGGAACACCTGCTCGACCGGATCGAGCAGCATAACCCGGCGTTGAATGCGATTGTCTGGATGGATGCGGAAGGCGCCCGCGCCCGTGCGGATGAGGCCGACGCCGCCGCGGCCGGTGGCCAGATCTGGGGGCCGCTGCACGGCATCCCGATGACGGTGAAGGAAAGCTACCAGGTGGCCGGATCGCCCACCACGTGGGGCAATCCCAACTTCCGCAACAATGTCACCGACACCGACGCCGTCGCGGTGCAGCGGATGAAGGACGCCGGCGCCATCGTGTTCGGCAAGTCGAACGTGCCCTACATGCTGGCGGATTGGCAGACCTTCAACGAAATCTACGGCACAACGAACAACCCGTGGGATGTCACCCGCACGCCGGGCGGCTCCTCCGGCGGCTCGGCGGCGGCGCTGGCGGCGGGGCTCACCATTCTGGAGGCCGGCAGCGACATTGGCGCCTCCATCCGCAACCCTGCGCATTATTGCGGCGTGTTCGGCCACAAGCCCACCTATGGCGTGGTGACGCCGCGCGGCCAGTCGCTGCCGCAGACCTATGCGGCCAGCGACATCTCCGTCATCGGCCCGCTGACGCACAACGCCAGCGACCTGCGCACAATGATGGACGTGATGGCCGGGCCGGATGATGTGGACGGCATCGGCTGGACCCTGAACCTGCCGCCCTCGCGCCGCCGCCGAGCCGCCGCCCGGTTACTGAGCCCGGCGCGCGCCTCTAGCATCGGGAGGATACCGAAATGCCCATTACCGTAACCCCCTTCGATACCGGTATCGGTGCGGATATCACCGGCCTCGATCTCGCGCGCATCACTGCGGCGGAGGCCGCAGCGGTCAGGGAGGCGTGGATCAGGCACCAGGTGCTGCGCTTCCGCAGCCAGAAGCTGGACGACGACGCCATGGCCGACTTCTCCGCCTATTTCGGCGAGTTGGAGAAGGCGCCAATCGGCTTCAAGAACCGCAACTACATGACCGACCGGCCGGAGGTCACCGTCATCTCCAACATCAAGATCGATGGGGAGGCCATTGGCGGCCTTGGCGATGGCGAGGCGGAATGGCATTCGGATATGACCTATATCGACATGCCACCCGATGCCTCCGCCCTTTATGCGCTGGAGGTGCCGCCCGCCGGCGGCAACACCTGGTTCATGGACATGTACCACGCCTACGAATCGCTGCCGGGGACGATGAAGCAGCGGCTCGACGGCCTGACCTGCAAGCACGACGCGACCCGTTCTAGCGATGGCCGGCTGCGGCAGGGCTACAGGGAAAGCTACACGCGGGAGGAATTGCCGGGCGCGGTGCACCCGCTGGCGATCCGCCACCCCGAAAGCGGGCGCACGGCGCTCTATCTCGGCCGCCGCCTGAACGCGCACGTAATGGAACTGCCGCCGACGGACAGCGAGGAACTGCTGGATGCGCTTTGGGCGCATTTGCACGCGCACGCCCGCACCTGGACGCAGCAATGGCAGGTGGGCGATCTGGTGATGTGGGACAACCGCTGCACCATGCACCGCCGCGACGCCTTCGACCCAGCCAGCCGCCGCCTGATGCACCGCACCCAAATCCGCGGCAGCGCGGAGCCTGTGGCGGGCTAGACGGCCAAGCCAGTCAATCCCCGCATTCCGGCAGCGCGCTACGCTGGAGGCGTTGCAGCTTCAGACGCATTGTCATGTCGGGATAAGCAATGGTGGCGCGGGTAATCACGCCGGATGCCAGCATCGTCTCCGCGATCTCGAATGCTGGTTCAGATTCGACCGCGTCCTCGAAATAGGCGCTGACCACACGCCAGCCCTGTGCGGGCAGCAAATCGTCCGTCCGGTCCGGCAACTCCAATTCCGTCCTGTCCGCCGGCGGCCCCTCTTCCCCTGCTATATGAACGCTGACGCCCACCGGGTCGCCATCGGCTTCACCCCGCAACAGGCGGTACCATGCCTGGCGCACGCCTGTGCTGGCGCCAGTCAGCACGCTGCGCGTCTGTTGCCATGGGAACACCGTTTCCGCCGGCATCAACCGCCGCTGCTCGGCAGGCAGGCTGTAGCGCACATCAACCGAGCCGTCATTCTGCCGCGCGGCGAGCCCGCTTACCTCCTCCGTCACCTCTCCCTCGATGCTGCTTTCCAGCAGAAACCGGAAGGTGCTGGCGTCCGCCGCCTCCCAACTCTCGATCCGCACGGCGCTGTCGAACACGGCGCCCTCATCGCTTTTCAGGGTCAGAAGCGAGTGCTGTGAATAGGCCATGCCCTGGCAATCACGCCGCCATTCCAGTTGCAGTACACCGCGCCCGCCAAACATGCCCGCGCCGCTGCCATTCGGCGAAACCTGCATGGTATAGGCGGCGATATGGGGCACGAGGCTGGGCGGCGCGGCAACGGTTGCAGCGGCCCAGAGGCCACCGGCGCCGGCCGCCATGCCGACCGCCAGGGAACGAAGCGACAGCACGGTCACAATGCACCGTGCCCGGATCGGAAGGTCCATGGGGTCTCGCCACGGTCCAGCGCCAGCCGGGCGGTAAGCACGTCGGCGTGCGGCCGATCCACCGGCTGTGTCAGCACGACATAAATGGCAGAGCCGCCTTTGGGCAGCCGCACGATATTGACGGGCAGACTAGGCTGGCCCAGGCCTGCCAACTGATCCATCACCGCCTTCCGCCGCGCCTCCGCATTGGCCCGCATTTCAAAGGCACCGGCAACCACGTGGTAGCCGGGCCGCAGCCGCGGAACCGTGCCGCCAGCGGCTGGCCGCGGCGGTGGCACGCGCGCCATCATATAGCCGCTGCCCGCCGGACGAACCCGTGGCAATGCCACCACCGCCGCAGGCTGAGACTGTGGCTGTGCGGCCACTATCCCTGTACTCGTTGGAGGCATTGGCGAAATGTCCTCAGGAACAACTGCAACCTCCGCAGATGCCACCGGCTGGTAGACCGCTGCGGGCTTCTGCACGGTTTGAACGGCCGTTGGGGAAGCCGCCGATGCAAGCTGCGCGGCGCCTGCCGACGGCGCGAGCGCCACAGCCGGCATTCTGACCGTTTCCGGCAAGTCTGGGTCGGGATAGTCGTAAGTCCGGTGGGCAAAGGCAATATCGTAGACCAGATCGTCCCTTGCCATCGGCTTGCAGACCGGCTGGCCTTTGACGGCCCGGAACAGGGCGCAATCCTCCTGTAGCAGGATCGAAATACCGTGATCGGTCACGCTCCGCCCGGTCGAAAGGAAACTGGCGCCGTCCGCCGCGTAACTGGCCACCGAAACAGCCACAGGAACACCGCATCCGGTCAAGCCGGCGAATGCCATGGCCGCGCCTGCAATCGTCAACACTCGCATCTGGTCCCTCCACGCCGAAACCCGAACGCGGTCCAATCGGTGAACCTCGAAACCATTGGATCAGGTTCACCTTGGGATGGCCACCCCTGTCAGGCGGTTAACGCGCCTGCATGCCGTCATTCCGGCGGCAGGTCCAAACGGATGCAGAGTTCTTGCAGACGGGCATCTTCGACCGGTGCCGGCGCCTGCATCATCAAATCCTCGGCGCGCTGGTTCATCGGGAAGGCGATGACTTCGCGGATGTTGGGCTCATCGGCCAGCAGCATGACGATGCGATCAATGCCAGGCGCCGAACCGCCATGCGGCGGCGCTCCCAGTTTCAGCGCATTGATCATGCCGCCAAAACGAGCATCGACCACGTCGTGCCCATAGCCGGCGATCTCAAACGCCTTGTACATGATTTCCGGTCGGTGGTTCCGAATCGCGCCAGACGATAGTTCCACACCGTTGCAGACGATATCGTACTGCAATGCCTTGATGGTTAGCGGGTCTTGCGTCTCCAGCGCCTCCAGTCCGCCCTGAGGCATGGAGAACGGATTATGAGAGAACTCGATCTTGCCGGTCTTGTCGTCCAATTCGTACATCGGGAAATCCACGATCCAGCAGAATTTGAACGCGCCCTCCTCAATCAACCCAAGCTGCGTGCCGATCTCGGTCCGGGCCACACCGGCAAGCTTTGCGGCATCCGGGGCCTTGTCGCAGGCGAAGAACACGGCGTCGCCATCCTTGAGGCCGGCCAACTCCTTGATCTGCTGCACGCGCGCCGCGTCCAGATTGCGGGCGATGGGGCCGCGTGCCTCGCCACCCTCGGCATATTGGATATAGCCAAGGCCCGGCGCGCCCTGGTGGCGGGCCCAATCGTTCAGCTTGTCGAAGAAGCTGCGCGGCCGGGCGGCGGCTCCCGGCGCCGGAATGGCGCGCACGACGGCGCCCTTTTCGATGTTGCGCGCGAAAATGCCGAAATCGGAGCCGCGGAACGCCTCCGTCACGTCGGCAATCTCGATCGGGTTGCGCAAGTCCGGCTTGTCGTTGCCGTATTTCAGCATCGATTCGTCGAAGGGAATGCGCGGGAACGGCGCCGCTGTCACGCTGCGGCCGTTCGCAAACTCCTCGAACACGCCTTGCAGCACCGGCTCGATGGCGGCGAATACGTCCTCCTGCGTGACGAAGCTCATCTCAAAATCGAGCTGGTAGAATTCGCCGGGCGAACGGTCGGCGCGGGCGTCCTCGTCACGGAAGCAAGGCGCAATCTGGAAGTAGCGGTCGAAGCCGGCCACCATCAGCAACTGCTTGAACTGCTGCGGCGCCTGCGGCAGCGCGTAGAACTTGCCAGGGTGCAGACGCGATGGCACCAGATAATCGCGCGCACCTTCCGGGCTGGTCGCGGTCAGGATCGGCGTCTGATACTCGCGGAAGCCCTGGTCGACCATGCGGCGGCGGATGGAGGTGATCACGTCGGACCGCAGCGTGATGTTGCGCTGCATCTTCTCGCGCCGCAGGTCCAGGAAGCGATAGCGCAGCCGGGTCTCCTCGCCGTAATCCTCCTCGGAGTTGACCTGCAACGGCAACGGGTCGGCCGGGCCCTGAATCGCAATATCCCGGATCGCGACCTCGATGTCGCCGGTCGGCAGGTTCGGATTCACCGTCGCCGCCGAGCGGGCGACGCATTCGCCGGTCACGGTCACCACGGTTTCGTTGCGCAGCCGGTCGACGGTCATGAACGCTTGGGCATGGCTCTCATCGACAACGCACTGGGTCAGTCCGTAATGATCGCGCAGGTCGATGAACAGCAGGCCGCCATGATCGCGCTTGCGATGCACCCAGCCGGACAGGCGGACGGTCTGGCCGACATTCTCGGCACGCAACGCGCCGCAGGTGTGGGAACGGTAGGGGTGCAGGGTCGAGGTCATGGGAGCCACTCAAAACACGATCATCGCAGGGGAGCCGCACTCGGTGCGCGATGCAACCCCGCCTGTCAACGCGACCGGTTCGCACTCCGGGCCAAAGCCACCGCCGCCATTTCCATCTGCTGCCTTGTCTTGTATGAAAAGAGGGAGCCATTCAAGCGGACCAAGGTATGACCACGCTGATCAAAGACAATGCAACCCTTGCAGCCTTCTGCGAGTCCCTGACCGGAGAAGCCTTCATCACGGTCGACACCGAATTCCTGCGCGAAAGCACCTACTATTCCAAGCTCTGCCTGATCCAGGTTGCCGGGTCGGAGCAGGCCGCGGCGATCGATACACTCGCCGACGGGATCGATCTCCAGCCGGTCTACGACCTGCTGGCCAACCCGGACGTGCTGAAAGTGTTCCACGCCGCCCGGCAGGACCTGGAAATCTTCTATCATGACATGGGCCAGGTGCCCGCGCCGCTGTTCGACACCCAGGTGGCCGCAATGGTGTGCGGCTTCGGCGACAGCATCGCCTATGACAAGCTGGTGGCAGCGCTCACCGGCCAGGAAATCGACAAGGCCTCGCGGTTCACCAACTGGGCCGAACGCCCATTGACCGACGCCCAGATCGACTATGCGCTAGGCGACGTCACCCACCTGCGCGATGTGTACACGGGCCTGGCCCGGCGGCTGGAGGAAAGCGGGCGCAGCCACTGGCTGGACGACGAGATGTCCATCCTGAGTGACCCGGCCTCCTACCAGAGCGATCCGGAACAAGCCTATCTCCGCTTGAAGAGCCGGACCAACAAACCGAAATTCCTGGCCGTCCTGCAAAAGGTCGCCGCTTGGCGCGAGCACGAGGCGCAGACGCGGAACCAGCCGCGCAACTGGGTGGTCCGCGACGACACCATCCTCAACATCGCCGCCCAGGCGCCGACCACGCCGCAGGCGCTCGGCCGCGTGCGCGGGCTTGGCAAGGGCCAGGCGGATGGCCGGATCGGCCGTGAAATTCTGGATGCGGTCAAAGCCGGCCTGGACGTGCCGGCGAACGAACGCCCCCGCCCGCGCACCCCCCAGCCGGAAGGCGCCCGCGCCACCGCCGCAGCGGACCTGCTGAAAGTGCTGCTGAAGGCGTGCTGCGACCGGGAGAATGTGGCACCGAAGCTCATCGCCAGCAGCAGCGACCTGGACCGCCTGTCGGCCGGCGAGCGCGAGGGCATTGCCGCGTTGGAAGGCTGGCGCCGCGAGGTGTTCGGCCAGCACGCGCTGGACCTGATGGAGGGCCGCTTGGCCCTCACCTATCGCGGCGGCGAGATTGCCTGGCTGATGACGGACGACGCCTAGGAGCCTGCCCGCCCGGCTCCGATGCGCTCTTCACGCAGCGGCAGGTCGGCCAGGATTATGTCGCGCTCCTCATCCGAGAATCGGCTCCACTTGGCGATTTCCGGCAGGGTGCGATAGCAACCGTCGCAATGCTTGGTCTCAGGATTGACGCTGCAAATGCGGATGCAGGGGGAGAATATTGGCTTGTGCATGGCCGTTCTCTACCACGGACACCCATGATAAAACCAGACGCAACACACGAAATGCGCCGGAGATATCCCCGATGACCACACCCAAACCGATTCAGGATCTGGGCCTGGGCTTTCATTTCGACGATTTGGAGGTCGGCCAGCGCTTCCGTACCGTCGGCCGCTCCATCTTCGAGGCCGACCTGATGACTTTCATCGGCGTCACCGGCATGCAGGAGGTGTTGTTCAATAATCTGGACTACATCGAAAACGAATCGCCGACCGGCCAGCGCATCGTGCCGGGATTGATGGCGCTTGGCATTGCCGAGGGCATGGTGTTGGGCACGACGCTGCAAAAGACCGGCCTAGCCTTTCTCAGCATGACCATGGATATCAAGGGGCCGGTCTGCATCGGCGATACCATTCGTGTGGAACTGGAGGTGACGGAACTACGCCGCGCTGCCAAGGGCGCGCGCGGGTTGGTGCGCACGCACAACAGCATCATCAACCAGCACGGCGAGACCGTGATCGAATATTCTCCGCTGCGGCTGATGAAGGGGCGGAGCTAGGGGCGGCTGCGATGCGCCGCCCCGCATCCATGCGCGGGCTCGAGGATCTGGGACGTGTCCGCCTGTCCCGACATTTCTTCCTGCGCGACTTTCTTTATAGCGAGATCGCGTCGCTCTACGGCATCCCGAACATTCCCGACGACCCGGACCTTGCGATTGCCGCGGGCCGGCAGCTTTGCACAGAATTGCTGGAGCCGCTTTGGCACACATTCGGCGGCATCAACGTGCGCAGCGGCTTCCGATCGGTGCGGGTGAACGATTTCGGCAATGTCCACGATCTGAACTGCGCGCAGAGCGAGAAAGATTTTGCCGGCCACATCTGGGACCGGCGCGATGCCGCCGGGCGCATGGGCGCCTGCGTGAGCGTGGTGGTGCCCTGGTTTCTGGAGCGTTATGAGGCAACGGGCGACTGGCGGCCGCTGGCATGGTGGGTCCACGACCACCTGCCCTACCACCACATGCTGTTTTTCCCGAAACTCGCGGCCTTCAACCTGACCTGGCGGGAGGAGCCGGAGCGGCGCATCGACAGCTATGCCGCACCGCACCGTGGCTGCCTGACGCGGCCCGGCATGGCCAACCACACCACTGACCATGCGGCAGCGTACGAGGGCTTTCCGGTGCTGAAAGAGAACTGAAACTTGTGACGAATATCCGCCTCGCAGCCTACATAATGGCGTCGGGCGCCAGCGTCACTTTCAGACCGTCCAGTTCCGGATCGAACTCGATCTGACAGGACAGGCGCGAGGTCTCATGCACCTCCAGCGCCAGATCCAGCATGTCGATTTCCTCTTCCGACTTCTCGGCCAATTTCGGGAACCATTGCGGATCGACGATCACATGGCAGGTCGCGCAGACGCAGGAGCCGCCGCATTCCGCCTTGATCGGCAGGCCGGCGTCGCGGATGATCTCCATCACCGTCCACCCGTTGGTGGCCTCGGCTTCATGCTCGACACCATGGCCATCGGTCACGAGGATTTTCATCGCTGGGGCTCCTTCAAAGCCGACCGCGCCTTAGCGCACGCCGAGTTTCTTCTGCAATTCGCTGGAGGATGTGGTGTACTGGAAGCGCAGCCGCTCGCCCGGGCGGGCGAGTTTGAAAGCCGCCTGGCTCATCAAAGCCGCCTCGTGGAAGCCGGAGAGAATCAGCTTCAGCTTGCCGGGATAGGTGTTGATGTCCCCGATGGCGAAAATGCCCGGCACGCTGGTTTCGAATTTTTCGGTATCGACCGGAATCAGGTTCTGTTCCAGGTTGATGCCGAATTCGGCGACCGGCCCCAGCTTCATGGTCAGGCCATAGAAGGCCAGCAGCATGTCGCACTCGTGGATGTACTCGCCGGTTTCCTTGCTTTTCAGCCGCACGCCGCTGAGGCTGGGCGCATCACCTTCCAGCCCGGCCATCTGGGCGATGTGTAGTTCGCCCTTACCGCTGGCGACGATCTCGCGCATCGCTTCGACCGAATGCGGCGCGGCGCGGAAGCCGTCACGGTGATGCACCAGCGCGATCTTCGCCGCGATCGGTTGCAAGGCAATGAACCAGTCCAGGGCCGAATCGCCGCCGCCGGCCACCAGCACGTTCTTGCCGCGGAACCGCTCCATCTGGCGCACCGCATAGAACACGCTCTCACCCTCATAGGCTTCGAGATTGTCCAGGTGCGGCTTTTTCGGCACAAAGCTGCCACCGCCGGCGGCAATCACCAGCACGGGAGCTTCCAGCACAGTGCCCGCGTCAGTTTTCAAACGCCAGTTGCCGTTGTCCAGCTTGGTCAGTTCCTCCGCCATTTCGGACAGGTGAAACTGCGGATCGAATGGCGCGATTTGCTCCATCAGCTTGTCGGTCAGTTCCTGACCGGTGCACACCGGGATGCCGGGGATGTCGTAAATCGGCTTTTCCGGATACAGCTCGGCACATTGGCCGCCGATACGGTCCAGAATGTCGACCAAGTGCGCTTTCAAGCCCAAAAGGCCCAGCTCGAACACGGCGAACAGGCCGACCGGCCCGGCACCGACGATGATCACGTCGGTCTGATGGGTGGTATCGCTCACGGGTTGGAACCCTTGCGTTCAGTGGCAGAGGCGGTGGCGCGCCTCAGTACTTCTCTTTCGGCTCCAGCACCTGGCGGCCGCGGTACATGCCGGTTTCCAGGTCAATGTGGTGCGGGCGGTGGAATTCGCCCGTGTCTTTATCCTCACGCAGGTTGGCATGCTTGAGGGCATGGTGCGAGCGGCGCATGCCGCGCTTCGACACGGTGGTTTTCTTCTTCGGAACGGCCATTGGAAGAGGCTCCCAAAATATTGGGCGGCCGCGGATAGCAGGATCACGCGGCCGCGCTGGAAACGGGCCTTATACAGAGGCCGGGCCGGATTGCCAAGCGCTCGCTTCGTGTTTGTGCGTCGCACGCACCTAGCCTAAGGTAGCGCCCAGGTGCAAACACCCTCACGGCTCGCTACTCATAAGGAGACGCCAAAGCGATGAGCGACAAACCCAGCCGGCCCGTACCCAAGGCCACGCCCGAAACCCAGCATTTTTGGGATGGCTGCAATCAGGGCAAAATCATCCTGCAACGCTGCAAGGATACCGGCAAAGCCTATTTTCCGCCGCGTCCGTTCAGCCCCTACACTGGCAGCCGCAATGTCGAGACGTTCGAGGCGACGGGCAAGGGCGTGCTTTGGTCTTACATCATCAGCCACCGGCCGCATCCGAATTTCGATATGGATCCGCCCTACGCCATCGCCGTCGTCAAGCTGGACGAGGGCGTGCAAATGATGACCAACATCGTCGACTGCGACCAGACGCCGGAGGCGCTGCAACTCGACATGCCGGTGCAGGTGACGTTCAAGCGGCTGACTGACGACATCAACCTGCCGCTGTTCAAGCCGGCCTCCCAATAAGCGCCCCAGACGAAAGGAACAATCGACCGATGAAACCCGGTTCCGTCGCCGTTGTCGGCGCTGCTGAGACCACAGAGCTCGGCAAACTGCCACACATGTCCAACATCCAGCTGCACGCGGATGCCGCCCTCAACGCCATGGCCGATTGCGGCCTGAAGCCCGAGGATATCGACGGCATTGCCACCGCGCGCGAAAACCCGATCGAAATCGCCCACTATCTCGGCATCAAGCCGCGCTATGTGGACGGTACCAGTGTCGGCGGCTGCTCGTTCATGATCCACGTTCGCCATGCGGTCGCGGCCATTGAAAGCGGCATGGCCGATACGATTCTTATCACCCATGGCGAAAGCGGGCGCAGCCAGATCGGCATGACGCCGCGCGGCGTCAACCCGGCAATGCTGGACGGCCAGTTCCAGATTCCCTACGGCGTCACCAACCCGCCGACCATGTTCACCATCCCGGTGATGCGCTATCTCAAAACCTACGGCGTCGACATCGAAAAGGTGGCGAACGTTGCGGTGGTACAGCGCGAATGGGCGGCGAAACACCCGCGCGCGACCTTCCGCGACCCGCTGACGGTCGATGACGTGATGAACGCCCGCATGATCGCCTGGCCGTTCTCGCTGCTGATGTGCTGCCTGGTCACCGATGGCGGCGGTGCGCTGATCCTGACCCGTTCCGACCGTGCCAAGGACTTCCCGACCAAGCCGGTTTATGTGATGGGCGCGGGCGAGGCTGGTGAGCACACCATGGTCAGCCAGATGAGCGACTTTACCTCGTCCCAGGCCTTCCGCATCTCGGGCGAAAATGTCTGGAAATCCAGCGGCATGAAGCACTCGGACGTCGATCACCTGATGATCTACGATGCGTTCGCCCATCTGCCGATCTATGGCCTGGAAGACCTGGGCTTTGTCGGCCGCGGCGAAGGCGGCGACTTCATCTGGGAAGGCAACACAAGGCCGGGCGGCAAGCTGCCGCTCAACACCAACGGCGGCGGTCTCAGCTACATGCACTCCGGCATGTACGGCATGTACGCCCTGCAGGAGAGCGTGCGGCAGATGCGCGGCACCTCTCCGGCGCAGGTCGAAGGCGCCAAGACCAGCCTTTGCCACGGCGTCGGCGGCATGTTCTCGGCCAGCGGCTCGATCATGTTCTCGAACGAGGCGCCGTAATCCGCGGACAGCGAACCGCAGCGTTAGCCGGAGGGGCCTTTGGGCTCCTCCGGCATCCGCCTGACCGGTTCGGGCAAAAGGGATGAATGATGGGACTTTTATCTTGGATCAAAGGCGAGCGGCGCCAGGATGAGTCAGACGGGCTGTCGCTTAAGCCCGGCCGGGGGTTCAACTTCTTCATCGTCGATGAGAATCACCACCAGGAAACGCTTGCCGGGATCGTTGGCGGGCCATCCGAAAACGGCGTGGATTACGAAACGACGGCGACCCTGACCATCGAATCGCATGCCCCCCACGACAGCAACGCGGTCAGCGTAAAGATCGATGGCAAAACCGTCGGCTTTTTGCACCCGGAAAAGGCCAAAGAGTATCTGAATCACGCCCGCTCGCTCCGCATCGATTCGGAACCGGTGGCTTGCCCGGCCAAAATCATCGGCGGTCGGGTCCGCAGCAGCCATGACGAAGGTGCATTCTCGGTCAAGCTTTCCCTGAAGTGGCCGCCCAGAATCCAACGGTAGACACAAAGCGCCCACCCGCCGCCGGCCCTGCGCTCTCATCGCGGGACCGGTCGCCTGCGCGATTCCTCCATACCAGACGCAAACCGCAACCGAAGAGGCAAATCAGATGAAAGCCGCCGTCGTCACCGAATCCGGCGTCCAGATCCAGGACGTGACCGCCCCGGCGCCAAAGCCGAACGAGGTGTTGGTGCGCGTCCGCGCCTGCGGCCTGAACCGGGCCGATCTGATGGTCGCCTCCGGCATGGCGCATGGCCGCGCCGGCGGATCAGACACCATTGTCGGCCTGGAATTCACCGGCGAGGTGGTCGAGCTCGGCGCGGAGGCCAAGGCCGAAAGCGGCCTGCAAGTAGGCGACCGGGTGATGTGCGGTGGTTCCGCCGGCTGGGCGGAGTATGCCGTGGCCGATTGGGGCCGCGCGGCAAAGCTGCCGGACGCCAACGTCTCCTGGCAGCAGGCAGCGACGCTTTCCACCGCACTCAACACCATGCACAACGCCGTCGTCACCGCCGGCCGCATGCAGGCGGGCGAGAGCGTGCTGGTGCAGGGCGCCTCCTCCGGCGTCGGCCTGATGGCGATGCAGATCGCCAAATACATGGGTGCGGCGCAGGTCATGGGCACTTCCACCAATGCGGAGCGCCGCGCGAAGCTGAAGGATTACGGCTGCGACCTGGCGCTGGACAGCAAGGATGCCGCCTGGGCGGATCGGGTGCTGGAAGCGACGGATGGCAAGGGCGTCGATCTGATCGTCGACAATGTCTCCGGCTACACCGTGAACGACTCTCTGCGCGCAACGAAGATCCTGGGCCGCATCGTCAATGTCGGCCGGTTAGGCGGGTTCCAGGGCGAATTCAACTTCGACCTGCACGCCGCCCGCCGCATCGACTATATCGGCGTCACTTTCCGCACCCGGTCCATACCGGAAATCCGCGAGATCAGCCGCCTGATGCAGGCCGACCTGGGCGATGCGGTCGCGCAAGGCAAGCTGCGCCTGCCGATCGACAGCGTCTATCCGTTCGAGCGGGTACAGGATGCGCTGGCCCACATGAAGGCCAATCAGCATTTCGGCAAGATCGTGCTGGAAGGCCCGGCGGACTGACGGCGGCCTAACCGCCTGCCGGCGTTCGCCCCAGCACCTGCACCGAGAGGCCACCCCTGCCCTCTGCGACCTCCGCAGCGATGCCGTAGACGGTCCGCAGCCGCTCCGCCGTCAGTACGGCGGAGGGCGGTCCCTCCGCGGCAATGTGGCCCTCGTGCAGCAGCAACAGACGGTCGCACCACCGCGCCGCCAGGCTCAGATCGTGCAGCGACAACAGCACGCCGCGCCCGGCCAATGCCTGCTGCCGGAATACCTCCATCAGACCCAGCTGATAGCCGGGGTCAAGGCTGACGGCCGGCTCGTCGGCCATCAACAACGGCGCCTCCTGCGCCAAAGCACGGGCGATCAGCACGCGCGCACGCTCACCGCCGGAAAGCCAAGTGGCCGGCCGCTTGGCCAGATGGGTGATTTCCATGGCTGCGAGCGCTTTCGCGACCGCCTGCCGGTCCGCCGCCGTTGGCTGGCCGAGCCTCCGCGCATGGGGCATACGGCCCAGCGCCACCAACCGCTCCACCGCCACGGGCCAGGCGATTTCCCGCTCCTGTGGCAGCCAGGCGGCGCGGCGTGCGCGCTCAGCCGGGGCCAGGGCCTCAAGCGGATCACCTCCAAGCCATATTGCGCCGCCCTCCAGCGGGATCAGGCCCAGCGCGGCCCGCAAGAGGGTGGTCTTGCCAGCGCCATTGGGGCCTATCAGGCCGACCACCTCGCCCGCGCCAACCGTGAGGGAGGCCCTATGCACCACAGCATGCTCACCCAGCCGCACACAGAGATTCTCGGTCTGCAGCAGGGTCATGCCAGCCCCCGCCGCGTCTTCAGCACCAGCCAGACGAAGAACGGCGCGCCGATCAGCGCCGTCACCACGCCCAGCTTCAGATCGCGGTCGGGTGCGATCAGGCGAACAGCCAGATCCGCCGCCAACAGCAAAGCCGCCCCCCCCAGTGCGGAGGCCGGCAGCAAGCGCGACGGCATGCCGCCGACCAGAGGCCGCAGCAAATGCGGCACCACAAGGCCCACAAAGCCGATGGCGCCCGCCACCGCCGTCGCTGCACCCACCGCCACCGCAGTGCCCAGCACCGCCAGCAGCCGCAGCCGGCCGAGCCGCACGCCCAGCGCCGCGGCTGCATCCTCGCCCAATGTCAGCGCATCCAATCCGCGCGCCGTCAGCCCGAGCAATAACCAGCCGGCGAGCATGAACGGCGCGGCCAATGCCACGTGTTGCAGCGACCGGTCCGCAAGTGAGCCCAACAGCCAGAACATCATCTCATAGGCGGCGAACGGGTTCGGCGAAAGATTGAGAGTCAACGAGACCAGGGCCCCGGCCAGACTGGAAACCGCAATGCCCGCCAGGATTACCGTCAGAGAGCCGCGGCTACGGCCGGCAATGGCGAACACCAGCCCAACGGCCAGCAGGGCGCCAATCAGGGCCATCACCGGCAAGGCCAGCGCCACGGCACCGGCAAGGCCGGTGTAGAACGCCAGCACTGCGCCAAACGACGCGCTGGCCGAAACCCCGATCAGGCCGGGCTCCGCCAGTGGGTTGCGCAGATAGCCTTGCAGTACCGCGCCGGCCAGGCCCAGGCTGGCCCCCACCATCAGCCCCAGCACGGCCCGCGGCAGCCGGATTTCGCGCATGACCAATGCGACCGCCTGCTGCCCCGGCTCGGGAGCAAACAGCGCCTGCACGCTCTCCGCCAGGCCGAGTCCGGACGAGCCGGTCAGCAGCGATGCCACAAACAGCGCGGCAGCGGCCGCCGCCAGCAGGGCGAGCAACAGGGGATATGGCAGAGGGTCACTCATCAGCGCTGCGCATTGCCGCAGCCGCCCGACGCGCCGCCGCCAACCGCTCGACCGCTGCCAGGGTGGCTGGCGTACCGCAGGTGGAGGCCGCCCCGCCAATTTCCACACTGCCCGTTCGGGATGCCAACGCCCGCACCGCCGGATGGTCAAGCACGGCTTCTCCCATCGAGGGGTTGGGGTAGCGCTGCGCCAGCAGCAGCAGGTCAGGCTTCGCCAGCACCAGCGCCTCCAACGGCAGCCGGGCGGTGAAGGTCAGGCCCTGCTCCGCAGCGGCATTTTGCATGCCGGCAGCTTCAATCATGGCGTGTAACAGCGTGCCCCGCCCTGCCGTGTAGCTGTTGGCATCGAGAAACGCGGCGCTGACAGCACCTGCCGCGCGTGCCTCCGCTTGCAGGGCGGCAACGCGACGTTCGGTGGCTTCCGCCAGCGCTTCTGCCTCGGCCTCTTGGCCAAGCAGCGCGCCCATGCGGCGCAGGTCGCCGGCGATAGCCGAAAGCGTGGTGGCGGAGGCAAAACGCTCGACCCGGACGCCCAGCCGCTCCAGCAACCGCACGGTCACCGGTGTTGTGTAGGCACCTGCCAGCACCAAGTCGGGCTGTAATTGAAACACGGCCTCCGCTTCGCCATTGGTAACGGCATAGCCTTCAGCCTCCCCGGCCATTGCCGACGAGTAAGGATCGCGTGCCAAATGGGAAACGGCGATCAGTTGGCCTGGCGCGGCTGTCAGCATAGCAAGTTGGTCGGTGCAGACGTTGACCGATACCACACGTTCCGGCGCTGCCATGGCAGGCAGCGGTGTGCCGAACCCCAACGCCAGCAGCACGGCCAGCAACCAGCGCCCGGCTGTCGCCGCCATTCTCATGGAACCATCCAGAACGGAGACGGTGGCTAGGCCACCGCCTCCTCCGCCGCGCGCTCCGCCACGCGCTTGTCGAGATAGCGGTCGACCGACTTCACCATCGGCTCGATATGGTTGCCAAAGGTATGCGTCGCTCCCGGAATCCGCTCGAAATCGATGGAAATGCCGCGCTGGGCGCGCAGTTTTTCCACCAGTTTCTTCACCGCATCTTCCTGCACGATCTCATCCTGTCCGGCATGCAGAAACAGGCCGGAGGATGGGCAGGGCGCCAGAAACGAGAAATCATAGAGATTGGCCGGCGCACCGATCGAAAGGAAACCGCCGATTTCCGGCCGGCGCATCAGCAATTGCATGCCAATCCACGCGCCGAAGGAATATCCTGCAACCCACACATCCTTTGCGTCGGGTTTCAGCGACTGCATCCAGTCCAGCGCCGCCGCAGCATCCGACAACTCGCCCTCGCCACGGCCATAGGTGCCCTGGCTGCGGCCGACGCCGCGGAAGTTGAAGCGCAGCACGGAATAACCACGGCGCTTGAAAATCTGGAACAGTTCGTACACCACCCGGTTGTTCATGGTGCCACCATGCTGCGGGTGCGGATGCAAGATTACCGCCAGCGGTCCGCTTTCGTCAGCATAGTGGTGATAGCGGCCTTCCAGGCGACCGTCCGGTCCGTTAAAGATGACCTCAGGCATAGGGTTTTGCTCATTTCCCTTTGTGATTGCTCGGTCACAAAGCTATACGCTCGCCCAGCGCAGGAGCACGCGGCGATACGCAAGGGTTTCCGCTTTGCAGTAGATTACAATATATAGCACGCGCCTTCAAAAAATCATCTGAAATCGACGTTAACGTTAGCAGCGACCGAATGGCCCGCAAATCCGCCTACCTCGATTATAACGCCACTGCACCGGCAAAGCCGGGTGTTGCAGAAGCCGTGGCGGCAGCCGTTACGCTGGGCGGCAATGCTTCATCGGTGCATGCCCGCGGCCGCGCCGCCCGCCAGCTGATCGAGACGGCGCGGGCGAAAGTCGCGGCGGCGGTTGGCGCCCGCCCCGCCGATATAGTGTTCGCCTCCGGCGGGACGGAAGCGAACCAGTTGGCGCTCACCGGCACGGGGCGGCCTCACCTGCTGGCCAGCGCCATAGAACACCCATCGGTCATGGCGTATTGCCAGCCGGAAAACCGGCTGCGGGTCGATGCTTCCGGCCGTCTCGATCTGACGGACCTGGAGCATCGGCTTGCAGGGGGCGGTGCGGACACGCTCATCTCCGTCATGCTTGCGAACAACGAGACCGGCGTCATCCAGCCGGTTGCGGAAGCCGCCGCCATTGCCCATGCCGCCGGCGCCCTGTTCCATTGCGACGCCGTCCAGGGCCTCGGCAAGCTGCCGCTCGACCTGGCGGACCTCGGCGCTGACCTCGTCACGGTGTCCGCCCACAAGATCGGCGGCCCGGCGGGGGTCGGCGCCCTGATCCTGCGCCCCGGTCTGGCGATCGCCGCCAACCGCGATGCGGGCGGGCAGGAGCAGGGCCGGCGTCCGGGCACGGAAAACCTGGCCGGCATTGCCGGGTTCGGCGCCGCGCTCGACCATCTGGAAGCCAGCCTTGCCGACCGCAGCCGGCAACAGGCCCTGCGGTCCCGGTTGGAGGCAGCCCTGGGCGATGCCGCCATCGTGTTCGGGCTGGATACGCAGCGGCTTGCCGGGACTGTTTGCCTCGCCATGCCAGGCGTGCCGGCGGAAACCCAAGTGATGGCATTCGACCTCGCCGGCTTCTGCGTCAGCTCCGGCTCCGCCTGTTCCAGCGGCAAGGTTCAGACCAGCCCGGTGCTGGCGGCCATGGGCGTTACGCCAGACCTCGCCGGGGCCGCGATCCGCATCAGTTTCGGCATGGAAACGACCGAGGCCGAGATCGACACCTTTGCGTCCGCCTGGAAACAGCTTTACGACCGCAAACAAGCCGCGTGAGACTGGTGACAGAGCGTGGCGGCGGCCCTATGTGTTGCCATGTGATGACCCAACCAATCTATCTCGACTATCAAGCAACCACCCCGACGGACCCGCGGGTTCTGGAGGTCATGCTGCCCTATTTTACGGAGCAGTTCGCCAACCCGCATTCCGTCGAACACGCCCTTGGTCGGGCGATGGAGGAGCGTGTCGATGCGGCGCGCGAGGCGATTGCGGCGCTGATTGGGGCCGAGGCGCGGGAGGTCGTATTCACCTCCGGCGCGACCGAAGCCAACAACATGGCGATCCTGGGCGCCGGCCGGTTCCGGGCAAACGCCCCGAAACCGCGCAGCCATGTCATAACGCTGGCGACCGAGCACAAATGCGTGCTGGAATGCGTCCGCCAGTTGGAGCGCGAGGGCCTGGACATCGATATTCTGCCGGTGCAGGCGGATGGGCTCGTCGATCTGGCCCTGCTGGAACGCACGGTCACGGACAACACCGCGCTGGTCTCGATCATGGCCGCCAACAACGAAATCGGCGTGCTGCAGCCACTGGCGGAGATCGGCGCGATCTGCCGGGAAAAGGGCGCATGGTTCCACACCGACGCGGCCCAGGCGTTCGGCAAGATGCCGCTGGACGTGAACGGTCTGAAGATCGACCTGCTGAGCATTTCCGGTCACAAGGTCTATGGCCCGAAGGGTATCGGCGCCCTTTACATCCGCCGCCGGCCACGGGTACGGCTGGAGCCGCTGTTTCACGGTGGCGGCCAGGAACGCGGCTTTCGCTCCGGCACCCTGCCGGCGCCGCTCTGCATCGGCCTGGGCGAGGCGGCGCGCATTGCAGGGGGGGATATGGCGGCGGATGCGGAACGGCTTGGCGGGCTTCGCGACCGGATGCTTCAGACCATTCGCCAGGCGCTGCCGGAAACCCGGGTCAACGGATCCATGCAGCACCGGCTGCCGTACAACCTGAACCTGACCTTTCCCGGGGTCGATGCGCAGGAGTTGCTGAAGGCCGTGCCGGATGTTGCGTTTTCCACCGGGTCCGCCTGCTCGTCCGCTGCGGTCGAGCCGTCCTATGTGCTGGCAGCCCTGGGGCTATCGGACGCTGAGGCCCGCGCCTCGATCCGGCTGGCGCTTGGGCGGCCCACGACCCAAATGGAGGTGGATAGCGCCGCCGAACTGCTGATCCAGGCGGTGCGCGCTCTCGAAAACAGGCGTCCTGCGGCCGAATAGCGGCGGCGGGGTGCGTTTGCACGCTTGCCCGCAAGCGTCCCAAGCGGTTATGGAGGCGTTATGCCGAAAGTCACTTTCATCTCTCCCAACGGCGAGCGCACCATGCTGGAGCCGCCGGCGGGCCTGTCCTTGCTGGAAATTGCCCGCAAGTACAACATCGACATCGAAGGCGCTTGCGAGGGTTCGCTGGCGTGTTCGACCTGTCACGTCATCGTTGATCCGGAATGGTTCGACAGCCTGGACGAGGCGACGGAGGACGAGGAGGACATGCTGGACCTTGCCTTCGGCCTGACCGAAACCTCGCGCCTTGGCTGCCAGATCATCGTGACGGACGAATTGGACGGCATCACCGTGACGCTGCCATCCGAAACCCGCAACATGCTGGGATAATCTGCCGATGCTGTTCGCCGCCGACAGCCTGTTCGCCCGCCTGCGCGCCGCAGCGCATGAGGACTGGCATGCCTATGTGCGGCATCCATTCGTCGAGCAACTGGGTGCTGGCACGTTGCCGGAGGCATGTTTCCGGCGGTATCTGGTGCAGGACTATCTGTTCCTGATCCACTTTGCGCGGGCCTACGCTCTGGCGGCCTACAAGTCGCGCGATCTGGCCGATATCCGCCAGGCTGCCGCCGGACTGCACACCATCGCCGACACCGAAATGCGCCTGCACGTCTCGTTCTGCGAGGAATGGGGCATTTCGGAATCCGAAATGGCAGCCGAGCCGGAAGCGCAGGAGACCATGGCCTACACCCGCTATGTGCTGGAAGCAGGCAATGCCGGAGACCTGCTGGATCTGCACGTGGCCCTGGCGCCGTGCATTGTCGGCTATGCCGAAATCGGCTCCGTTCTGGCCAGCAAGGGCTGGATGGAGGACAACCCCTACCGTGCCTGGATTGAGATGTACGCCAGCGACGAATACCAGACAGCCGCCCGCCGCCAGGTCAAACACCTGGACAGCCTGCTGGCGAAGCGCGGCGGCGATGGCCGATTCGCATCGCTGACAGAAACCTTCGGCGAAGCAACCCGCTTGGAGGCCGCCTTTTGGGATATGGGGCTGAAGGGATGAACACCGCGCTGCAAGACCACCTCACTCTCGATCTGGGCCTCGGCAAGCTGCCGGGCCAGGGGCGCGTCGTGGTGGCCATGTCCGGCGGGGTGGACAGTTCCGTGGTCGCGGCCGTGGTCGCCGCTGCCGGTTACGAAACCATCGGCATTACATTGCAGCTTTACGACCACGGCGCCGCGGTCGAGCGCAAGGGTGCGTGCTGCGCGGGACAGGATATCCACGACGCGCGCAATGTGGCAGACAAGATTGGTATCCCGCATTACGTTCTGGACTACGAATCCCGCTTCCGCCAGAGCGTGATCGACGAGTTCGCCGACGCCTATATCCGCGGCGAGACGCCAATCCCCTGCGTACGCTGCAACCAGACCGTCAAATTCCGCGACCTGCTGGCCACCGCGCGCGACCTGGATGCGGATGCGCTGGTCACGGGCCATTACATCCAGCGCGTTGAAGGCGAAGACGGCCCGGAGCTGCACGCTGCCCTCGACCCAAGCCGCGACCAATCCTACTTTCTGTTCGCCACCACGCGCGGGCAGTTGGACTTCCTGCGGTTCCCGCTCGGTGGCCTGCCCAAGACCGAAACGCGGGCGCTGGCGGAGGGGTTCGGCCTGCCGGTCGCGGCCAAGCCGGACAGCCAGGATATCTGCTTTGTGCCCAATGGCTCTTATGCGCAGGTGGTCGAAAAGCTGCGCCCAGGAGCGGCGGAGCCCGGCGAAATCGTCGACCGTGACGGCAACGTTCTGGGCCGGCATAAGGGCATCCTGCATTTCACCATCGGCCAGCGCCGCGGCCTGAATCTGGGCAACACCGACGGCACCGGCGAGCCGCTCTATGTGCTGCGCCTGGATGCCGCGACGCGGCGGGTCGTGGTCGGCCCGAAAGCCGCCCTTGGCCGGCGCTATGTGAGGGTGAGCGAACTCAACTGGCTGGGCGGCGCGCCGCTCGGGTCGGAACCTGTGGCCTGTTCGGTCAAGCTGCGCTCGACCATGGCGCCGGTCGCAGCCACGATACACAGCGATGGCGCCGACGGTGCGCACGTGATGTTGGATGTGGCGGAATACGGCATTTCGCCCGGGCAGGCCTGCGTAGCCTATGCGGGCAGCCGTGTCCTCGGCGGCGGCTGGATCACTGGCACGGCCGCAGAGCCGCCGGCATGAACCGCCGCGCCGCCCGCGAGCGCTTGCGCGCCATGCTGCGCGATCTCTCGCCGGACTGGGTCGCTACCGCCTCGGCCAGCATCGCGCGGCAACTGGAAAAGGCGCTGCCACAGCTTTGCACCGCCCGTTTCGCCTTTACCTGGCCAATGCCGGGCGAGCCAGACCTGCGCGAGGCCGCCGCCCGCTGGGTTGTCGCAGGCGCCGAAGCGAGCCTGCCGGAGACGGTGAAGGGCCGCCCCCTCACCTTCCGCCCCTGGACGCCGGACGTGCCCATGCGCCCCGGCGTCTGGAACATACCCGTTCCGGACACCGATGCCGTTGTTACACCGGATATTCTGCTGATCCCCTGCCTCGGCTACGATGATGCCGGCTACCGGCTCGGCAATGGCGGCGGCTATTACGACCGGACTCTGGCGGCGATACACCCTCGGCCACTCGCCATCGGCGTCGGCTGGAGTCACGCGGTGCTTCCCTCCATCGATCCCCAACCGCACGACATTCCCATGGACCTGATCGTCACGGAACGCGCGCTGATTTGGCACCGGCAGAAACCCGCATCCTAAGCGTTGACAGACGCCGATGGCGGCGGCATATAACGGCCTCCCACGCGGCCCTGTTCCTCAGGGCACGGCGTGATTGTGTTCGGTTGGCGGGATAGCTCAGCGGTAGAGCAGGGGAATCATAATCCCTTGGTCGGGGGTTCAAATCCCTCTCCCGCTACCAACCGGCCCCTCTCCTTTGTCTCTTGGTGAAAACCTTGCGGCGGCAGGCTACTCAGGCTTGCCGCGAACCGCTATCAATGGCCGAACGGTACGAACAGAGGGAAACCCACTGGCCATGCAGCCCAAAATGCAATTCGGCGTCATGCAACGCGGCATCTTCGATTGGGATGACGATATCCGCGCCCGTTTCGAGGAGCTGATGGAACAGGCGCGCACCTTGAACGCGCTTGGCTATGACTCGATCACCACCGGCAGCCATTTCTCCACTTGGCCGCACCGGGAATTCATGCAGATTCCCTATCTCAGCCGCGTAATGGCAGAGGCGCCGAACGTCCGCCTCAACGCCGGCATCGTGCTGCTGGCCCTGCACAGCCCGCTGGAAGTCGCGGAATATTTCGCCACCATGGACCTGATGAGCAATGGCCGGATGATTTTCGGCGCCGCGCTCGGCTACCGGGAGGTGGAATACAAAGGTTTCGGCGTGCAAAAGAAAGAGGGCGTGCGCCGCTTCACGCAGAACCTGGAAGCCATCCGCCGGCTGTGGACGGAGGACAAGGTCTCCATGACCGGCGATCATTTCGAACTGGTGGATGCGACGATTTCGACGCCGCTGGTACAGAAACCGCACCCGCCGATCTGGATTGGCGCCAATGTGGACAACGCGGTGAAACGGGCTGCCCGCCTGGGCGACTGCTGGTATATCAACCCGCACCAGAAGCTGGAAACCATCCGCCGCCAGATGGATATCTATAGGGAAGAGTTGGACCGCCTCGGCAAGCCCTTCCCCACCGAACTGCCAATCCGGCGCGAGGTGTTCTGCGCACCCACCTATGAGGAAGCCCAGCGCATCGCCGCGCCCTATATGAAAAGCATGTACGACGCCTATGTCACCTGGGGCCAGGACAAGGCGATGGCGGCGGACGACCGCGACATCTCCATGGCCTACGAGGAACTGGCGCGCGACCGCTTCATCGTCGGCGACCCGGAAACGGTGGCGGAGGAGATGGTGCGCTACAACCGCGAGATCGGCGTCAATCACATCATCATGAGCGTGCAGGGCATCGGCATGCCGCAAGGGCAGGTCCTGGAAACCTTCGACCTGCTGGCGAAGGAGGTATTCCCGAAGGTGCAGGCGGCGCTTTAACGCCATCTGCAGCCTGCCGCGCTGGCCATCTTGGCGCGGCCGGGAAACATTGCGGGCTTAAGCGGTTGGGCTCCGATCTGCAGCCGGATTAGCGGCCCGGGAAGCCGGTCAGGCTGATGGGCGGCGGCAGGTCCGCCGCGCGGTCGACATCTGCGAGTGTATCGGCGAGCGCAACGGGGCCGCGCAATCCGGCGAGCGTATCCGCCAAGGTATGCGGGCCGGACCAGCGGACCGATGGAGCAAACAGCGGCCGGGGCAGGTGCGCCGGGCTGCGGGCGCCGATCAGCCAAAAACCGCCATCTGCCGCGGGCCCAAAAACAAGCGGCGCCTTGCCCAAGCACTCGAACGCCCGGCGGATATGATGGGCGCGAACCGCCGGAATGTCGGAGCCGATCAGCACCACCGGCCCGGGTGGTGCACCGCTGAGGCAGCGCTCCATGCGCGTGCCAATATCGCCGCTGCCTTGCAGCAGATCGCCAGGGCGGAACAACGCCCGCGGCTCCGGTGCCGTGGCCCAGGCAATTACCGTCTGCCAGGACGGATCGCCTCGCAGTCGGCGCAGCAGGCGGGCGCTGGCACGGCGGTAGAACTGCCAGGCGGCAAGGCTGCCGACCTCACGCGCCAGCCGCGTCTTGACACGCCCCAGCACCGGCTGGCGCATGAACACAATGACCGTACGCGGGGTGCTGCGGGCAGGGCTAGCCATACCAGCGCACCAACCGCTCCGGCGAAACGCCTAGGAAATAGAGCGCAAGCAGCGAGAGATTCCGTGCCGGCCGCCGCCAATAGCCGCCATGCCGGTAACGGGTGGCGGAGGTAAGCGCATCAGCCGCCAAACGGCAGAGACGGGCGCGGCCGATCCGGCGAATCATATCCACATCTTCCATCAAGGGGATCGACCGGTAGCCGCCCAGCTCTTTGTACAGGGCCCGGTGGATCAGCAGGCCCTGGTCGCCATAGGGCAGCGCCAGCAGGCGGCAGCGCCACGCCACAATCCGCTCCAGGCGCCGCGCGGCTGGGGCCGGGTCATCCAGACGAAAGTGAAAGTGGCCGGCCCGCATCTCGCTGCCAGACGCCGCGATGTGCGCGCGCACCGCCTCCTCCCACCCCGGTTGCAGGCGGGTGTCGGCATGCAGGAACAAGAGCCAGGCGCAGTCCGGATGCTTCATGGCCGCCTCCGCGCCCGCGTGCAGTTGCGGTCCCCGGCCGCGTGGCCCTTGCACCACGGCCGCCCCCAGGTCCGACGCCATCGCCACGGTCGCATCGGCCGAGCCGCCGTCGGCGACGATTACGCCCCGCACCAGACCGACGACCGGTCTCAGCGCGCTGTGAATACCAGCGGCAGCATTCCAGGCCGGCATGACGACACAGACCGGAAGCCGGGCGTGTGCGACATCACTGCCGGGGATCAATGGTTATGTCCTTTAATGTTCTTGACATGTTTCTATTTATGCCGTTTTGTTCTCTTATGACTGAGCCAACCTCCCTTCGACGTGTGCGCGGGCGCGGTGCGGTCTCGAACCGGTCCGGACGGTTCGAGCCAACAACACGCGCGGCAGTCGACGACGGCTGGCATCGGGAGCCGGAGGACCGATTGCCGACTACCGTCATGGCGGATACGGCCAAGCATGTCATCACCTTCAACAAGTCTCCCGATTTGGGCTTCGACCGCACCATCAACCCCTATCGCGGCTGCGAGCATGGCTGCATCTATTGCTATGCCCGGCCCAGCCACGCCTATTGGGGCTTCTCGCCCGGCCAGGATTTCGAGACCAAACTGTTCGCCAAGTTCGACGCGGCCGCCGTGCTGCGCCGGGAACTCTCCGCAGCGGGATACAGGCCGGATTTTCTTCTGCTCGGCGCCAACACCGATGCCTATCAGCCGATCGAGCGCGAACACAAGATCACGCGTGCGATCCTACAGGTTTTATTGAAATACCGTCATCCGGTCGGCACCGTCACGAAGTCCGCCCTGGTGGTGCGCGATGCGGACCTGTGGGGTGAGATGGCGGCTCAACGACTTGGCCATGTGACGGTCTCTCTGACGACTCTGGACCGCAAATTGGCGCGCACCATGGAGCCCCGCGCCTCGACCCCCGGGCGGCGGCTCGACGCAATCCGCGCGCTGGCGGATGCGGGCGTGCCGGTCTGTGTGAACGTCGCCCCGATCATTCCCGGCCTGAACGACCATGAGATCGAGCCGATCCTGGAGGCGGCAAAGGAAGCGGGCGCCCAGGAAGCCGCCTACACGCTCTTGCGCCTGCCGCTGGAAATCAAAGACCTGTTCCGGGAATGGCTGCAGGCGCACTATCCCGACCGTGCCGGCAAAGTGGAAAGCCTGGTGCGCCAGACCCGGGGAGGCGCGCTCTACCGCAGCGAATTCGGCGAGCGGATGAAGGGCACGGGCCCCTATGCCGACCTGATCCGACAACGCTTTCGGCTGGCGGCGAAACGGCATGGCCTCGACCGGCGGGTGGAGAACCTGCGCACCGACCTGTTCCGCATGCCGCCTGCGCCGGGCCAGCAACTGCAACTCGCGTTGTGAGGGTGGCGTGGCTATAGTATCCGGTGACCGATCTTGATGGAGAAACCAGCCCATGAACGCGCCGAGCCAGACCCAGGCCGCCACAGACGCCAAGGCCAGCCCCACCGGCGCGACGATTGCAGAGCAACTGGCGCTCTTCAGCGATAGGATGACTCTCGGCGATGTGCCGGCGCGGGTGGTGGAGCGGGCGAAGCTGCACATTCTCGACTGTCTGGGCATCGCCCTCGCCTCGACCACGTTCGAATTCGCCCAGCGCACGGCCAACGCCATCGGCGGTCTTGCCGGCGCCGGTGACTATCCGGCCATCGGCATGGCGCTTGCGCTGCCGCTGCGCGACCAGGTGCTACTGAATGGCACGCTGATTCATGGCCTCGACTTCGACGACACCCACACGGCCGGCGTGATCCATGCCAGCGCCAGCGCACTCGCAACTGCGCTGGGACAGGCGCTGAAGGTCGGCGCCTCGGGCGGCGACCTGCTCACCGCCTACCTGATCGGGGTGGAGAGCGCAGCGCGCATCGGTGCGGCGGCCAAGGGCGGCTTTCATGTCCGCGGCCACCACCCGACCGGCTTGGTCGGCGCGTTCGGCGCGACCCTCGCCGCGGGCAAACTCGCAGGGCTGCCGGTCCGCAAGCTGTGCGACGCCCAGGGCATCGCGCTGTCGATGGCAGCCGGTTCGCTGGAATTCCTCAGCGACGGCGCTTGGACGAAACGCATGCATCCCGGCTGGGCCGGCGTTGCCGGCATCACCGCCACCGCGTTGGCGAACGAAGGCTTCCTCGGCCCGGCAAAGGCCTACGAAGGCCGCTATGGCCTGTTCAATCTCCATCTGGGCGCGGGCAACGATGCCGACCTCGGCCTTTGCACCGATGGACTCGGCCAGACCTGGGAGTTGGAGCAGGTCGGCTTCAAGCCCTACCCGGCCTGCCACTTCAACCATTCCTTCGCCGATGCGGCGCTGGCGATGCGCGCCGACGGCATTACCCCCGACGCGGTCGAACGCATCACTGCCCTGATCCACCCGACTCCAGCACAAGTGGTATGCGAGCCGCTGGCGCAAAAACAGCGGCCGGCCAACGCCTATGAGGCGCAATTCTCCATCCCCTATATCGTGGCGCAAAGCCTGTTGCGCGGCCGTTTCACCCTGGATGAGCTGGACCCCGCGGCCTTCAGCGAGGAAACGGCGCTGGCCTTGGCGGCGAAGGTGGACTGGGCCGAAGACCCGAACACGCGCTTCCCACACTATTATTCCGGCGAGTTGGTGGTCCAAACCGCGGACGGCCAGACCCGGCGCTACCGCGAGGATGTTAACCGCGGCTCCGACGCCAACCCGCTGTCGGCAGCCGATATTGAAGCGAAATTCTGGGCCAACGCCACCCGCGCCATGAACCATGTGCGGGCGGAGCGGGTGCGCGACGCGGTCATGGGCCTGGACAAGGCCGCCGATGGTTGGTCGCTGATGGATGCGCTGGCCGCGAACTGAGCCCGCGTTACAACATAGAAACGGAGGGAACCGCCATGTCCCATCTGCCGGAACACGGGCGCGGCTGGAACGACTTGGCAGCTGCGTTAGAGGCACGGCGCAGCGGCGATGCCGATTGGCAGCATGGCCGCACGGCGCTGTTCGTGTTCAACGCCGGCGAGGAGGTGCGGCGGGTCGGCGAGCGGGCCTATCTCGCCTATATGGCGGAGAATGCGCTGGGTGTGCGCGCCTTTCCCAGCCTGGGGGCGATGGAAGCGGAGATCATCGCCATTGCACATGAATTGATGCATGCCCCGGAAGGCGCGGCAGGCTCCTTCACCACCGGCGGCACGGACAGCATCACCATGGCGGTCAAGGCCTGCCGCGACCAAGCGGCCGCTGCCGGCATGGATACGGTCGGGGCGGAAATCGTCACACCGGAAACGGCGCACCCGGCCTTCAACAAAGCCGCCCACCTGATGAATCTCAGCGTGGTGCGGGTGCCGGTCGCAAGTGATTTCAAGGCCGATCCGGATGCCATGGCGGCGGCGGTGACGGAACGGACGATCATGATAGTCGGCTCCGCGCCCTGTTTTCCGTACGGCTTGGTCGATCCGATCCCGAAAATCGCGGGCATTGCCGAAGACCGCGGGCTTTGGTGTCATGTCGATGCCTGTGTCGGCGGGTATTTCCTGCCGTTTGCCGAACGTCTGGATGTGGAGGTGCCCAACTGGGATTTCCGCAATGCGGGCGTCTCCTCCATATCCGCCGACCTGCACAAATACGGCTACGCTCCGAAAGGCGCATCAACGGTGCTGTACCGCTCCGCCGCACTGCACCGGCATCAGGAATTCAGCTTCGATGTCTGGCCAAGCGGCCGAATGGCCACCCCAACGCTTCATGGCACACGGCCCGGCGGCGCGATTGCCGGCGCCTGGGCCGTGCTGCAGCATCTGGGGTATGACGGTTTCCGGCAAACGACGGCGGACGTGCTGGCGGCGCGGACGGCGATCGAGGCCGCCGCCAGGACTCTTGGCTTCGAACCGGTTGGGCGGCCGCAATTGGGCTTGACCGCCCTCACCCATCCGGAAAAAGACGTGATGGCCATTGCCGACGGCATGGCCGCACGCGGGTGGGTATCGTCCAGAACGGCGGTGCCGCCGGCAATCCACCTGATGCTGTCACCGGCTCACAAGGCGTTTGCCGCCGACTATCTGACTGATCTCAACATGGAAACCGAACGGGCTCAACGCGCAACATCGAAAATCGGCGTCGGTTCCTACACCTGACGGATGCCCGGCATACCCTGAAAACGGGGACGGCGCACTGCACCGCCCCCATTCGTTCGCAACTAGAGCAGTTCCACGTTCGAAGCCACCATGCCCTTCTGGCCAGGGCGGGCCGACACGCGCACGCGCTGGTTCGACTCGAGGCTGGAAACGCCGGTACGCTCCAGCACGCGGCCGGACACGAAGACATCCGGGCTGCCATCATCAGGCGCGATGAAGCCATAGCCCTTCTCGGCATTGTAGAACTTGACGGTGCCGTCGACGATTGTCGCCGGCCCCTGGTCACGGTCACGGCCTCCGAAACCGGCGCGTTCACCGCGCGGCGGGCCGTAGGCGCTACGCCCACCGCCAAAACCGCCACGGTCGCGGTCACCGTAACCGCCGCGATCACGGTCGCCGAAGCCACCGCGGTCGCCAAACCCGCCGCGATCACGATCGCCAAACCCGCCACGATCACCAAAGCCACCGCGCGGCCCGCCGGGGCCACCGGGGCCGCCCGGTGCACGCGGCCGGCGCGGCGGCGCATCCGCCAATGTTACCTCGTGAACCTCCGCCACTTGCTGGCCCTTGCGGCCATCGGCGATATCGCAGACCAGCGTACTGCCGTCGGTGATTTCGTCATAGCCGGTCGGCACCAGCACCGACGCATGCAGGAACGCATCCGACCCGTCTTCCAACTGGACGAAGCCAAACCCCTTGGTCGCGTTAAACCATTTGACCGTGACGGTCACGCGCTCGGCCTTCACAGACGGCCGGTCAAAATTAGACATGTGTAGGAACCACTCCATGGCGGGCTTCTTCCCCGAAGACCCGCGAGCCCGCTGAACCAGTTTGATCGATTGGACGATTCACAGGTAAGACACGGCACATTTGGCGTGGCGGGCCAGTTTACAGCCCCCCGGGCGCCGACCCGTCGTCGACCATATGGCTCAACTGTTACGACTGCTTGCTGTTTGCACCTTCTCTTGAGGCTGCCGGTGTTGCAACGCAACTGGCAGCGTCAGCACGCTTACCTATAGAGAAACTTTACGTGCGTTTGCCCGCGCAATCAATAAAAACCAAGTTACAGGAATGCGACATTACAGAGGCGCATCGGAAACCGCCTTACTCGTACCGCCCGATGCCCGCCATCATGCCGCCGTCCACGGTCAGCGTCTGCCCGCAGATCCAATGCCCGGCCCGGCTGGCCAGCATGACCGCCATGCCGGCGATATCATCCGGCTCGCCCAGGCGGTGCAGCGGATAGCCCATCAATTCGTTTTCGAGCCGCACCGGGTTTTCCCACAGCGCGCGGGCGAAATCCGTCTTGACCAGGGCGGGGGCGATGCAGTTCGCGCGGATATTGTGCCGTCCCCATTCCACCGCCATGTTGCGCACCAATTGCATGTCCGCTGCCTTGGACAGGTTGTAGGCGCCGATTCTGGCATCCCCGCGCAAGCCGCCAACCGACGAGATCACGATGAAGCTGCCGCCGCCCTGTTCCGCCATCTGCGGGCAGACCAAGCCCGAAAACCAGATCGGACTCTGCACATTGGTATTCATGATCTTCTGGAAGGCGTCCTCCGAAATCTCATGCAACGGGCCGTAATAGGGGTTGATGGCGGCATTGGCGACGAAGGTGTCGATCCGGCCCCACCGGTCGAGCGCGTCGGCGACCAGCGCCTCGCATTCCGGGCGGCGGCCGATATTAGCCGGCACGCCGATGGCCTCGCCGCCATCGGCTGCGTAATCGCGATTGATCTCGGCCGTAACGGCCTCAACTGCATCGGCCTTGCGGGAGGAAATAACCACCTTGGCACCGTGCTGGGCCATGCGGGCGGCGATGGCCTTGCCGATGCCCTTGGTCGAACCGGTAACGACTGCCACCTGGCCGGACAGGTCGAACATGGCGGGGATTTCCGTAGTTCTGCTCATGATCTCACCCCACTTCCCGGCCGGAACCGGCCATCATGCCGCCATCGATGACGATGGTCTGCCCGCTGGTCCAGGCACCGGCCGGCCCGGCCAGCGCCACGGCGACCCCGGATACATCCTCAACGGTCCCGAACCGCTGCATCGGGTACGTCCATTCCATGGTCTGCTGCCGCTTGGGGGCGCTGGTCAGCACCTCCGCCATGTCGGTCACGACCAGGGAGGGCGCGATGCAATTGGCGCGGATGTTATGCTTGCCCCACGTCACGCAAAGGTTGCGGGCGATCTGCATGTCGGCGGCCTTGGTGATGCCATAGAGCCCCATGTCGGACGAGCCGCGCAGGCCGCCTGCCGAGCCGATGATAATCACCGCCCCATCCCGACGGCTTGCCATGTCCGGGCAGGCGCGGTCGGTCAGCCAGAGAATGCCGCGGATGTTGGCATTGACCATCTTTTCGAAGGCCCAATCCGGCGCTTCGGCAATCGGCCCTTTGTAGGCGCTGACCGCGGCATTGCAGACCAGAATGTCGACCCGCCCCCAGGCGGCTATGGTCCGGTCAATTAGCGCCTCGCATTGGTCGCGCTGGCCGACATGGCAGGGAATGGTCATGGCATTGCCGGCGCCGCACGCCCAGTTGGCCTTGATATCGGCCACGACGGCGTCACAGGCCTCCGCCTTGCGGGAGGAAACGACGACCTTGGCACCATGTGCGGCCAGTTGCCGGGCGATGGATTCGCCAATCCCGCGCGAGGCGCCGGTGACAACGGCGACTTTGCCGGAAAGATCGAACAGCGGAGGGATGGTCATGACTCGGTTCCGTCTCGCTCGCGTGGTGGGGCAGCATGCCACCCCGTTCCTGTCCTGTCACGCCACGGTGGCCCCGATGCTGTCCGCAATCCACGCTACCGCACGGAATGGCCGAGCAGACCTTCCAATTCCTCCAGCGCCTGAACGGGGGACGTCACCTTGATCGTCGCCATACCGATTGCGCGGGCCGGCTTCAGGTTGACCCCCAGATCATCCAGGAAGATCGCCTCCTGCGGCTGGATATCCAGCATGGCGCAGGCTTTTTCATAAAATGCGGGCTCGGGCTTGCGCACGCCGACCTTGGAACTTTCGACGACAACGCCGAAAATCTTCATGATCTCGTCGATCTGGGCCTGTTTTTTTGGCGTGCGGGTGGAGGTTTTGACATTGTTGGTCAGGCAGGCGGTCTTGTAGCGGGCAGCGACATTACGCAGTGCGGCCACCATTTCGGGCCGCACCTCGCCAGCCAATAGGGAGACCACCTTGCGGCCCGAAAGCTCGCCGCCGGCGGCGCGGGCCTCAGCCTCGAACAGGTCGCAGAACTCGTCGAGCGATACGTCGGAGCGTTCCAGCTTTGCCCAGGCGTTGTTGTGCGGATTGGTGGCGTTCAGACGGCGGATGAAGCCATCGGGCAGACCAATTTCCGCCTCGTATTTGGCAAACGCGTCGAACGGGCTGGTGAGGATGACGCCGCCGAAATCCCAAAGGACGGCGGAAAAAGGGCGGGGCATGAGCAGACTCGCTGGATTGCGGGCATGGAATTGGGACCGGAAACAAACCACGCTGCGGCCAGGATTGCCAGAGGCGACAGGCCGGCGTGAACTGCCATACAGGGCCAACCGCTCCGGATCAGCGACGGATAGGCGGCCGGGGCATCGGAGGGTTCCGCGATCATCGTTGCCTTATTCCAAAAGCCTCCATAATCGTTGCCCATAGTAATATGAACGTTTGACGCCGCTGCGTCGTGTCGATGCGCGGCCATCGAAAAAACCGCCAAGGACACCAAGGAAAAGATGTAGGCGGCTTCAGGCCCTGTCGCGCCGGATACGGTCCATAGCGGCGATCATCCTGTAGCCGGCGTCGACCGTCGGCACGGGTACGCCCAGCCGCTGGCCGCGCGCGACCAAGTCGCCCAATGTCTCATCGATTTCCAGCCGCTTGCCGCGCTCCATATCCTGCAGCATGGAGTGTTTATGCAGGGGTGCGTTGCTGCGGAAGAATTTGCCGGTCTCCAGCACCAGACGCACCATCTCCGTTTGATCTGTAACTGCAAGCGACTCGGCCGTGGAATAAGGTGGTACCGGCTGCGGCACGGCACCCTCCGCCTCCGCGACTGTTTGCACTTCCCGATGAATGCGTGCGAGCAACAGGGCCGCATCGGGATCCGAAAAAATATTCACGCTCGGCTCCCGCGTCAGCGTGCTGACAATGGCCATGCCGGACCAGATGATCAGCTTGCTCCAGCTTGCGGAATAAATGTCGGCGCTGCCATGGGCGTTGATGCCGGCACCGTTCAAGGCATCCACCACCGCTTGCGCCCGGGGGGAGAGGCCACCGGCAAGCTCGCCGACGGTGATACTGGCATTGACGGTAAACAGCGCCACGCCATCATCCCGCACCGCGCCGGAAAAATTGGCAAAGGCGCCCAGCACGGCCTCGCGCCCGAACACCGCCGCAAGCTGATCGTCCTTCAGCATGCCATTCTGTAAGGACAGGCAGGAGGCAGCCTTGACGTGGGCCAGTTGCTGCAACGCGGCCTCAGTATCAAACGTCTTTACCGTCATGATCAGCAGGTCGGCTTCGCCCAACACGGCAGTGTCGGTGACAATCGGGCATGCCGCCGTCACCTGGGCCAGGCCTTCGACCCGGATGCCGTCGGCCTGCAAATGTTCCGCCCGCGCACCGCGGGCCACCAAAGAGACCTCATGCCCGGCCTCGTGCAGCAGGGCGGCAGAAATCGACCCGAGCGCGCCCGCGCCCATCACGATGATTTTCAAGGGACCTCGTGCCTCCATGATTTGTTTGCGCCAGGTCAATTGCGTTCCGGCGCCGTGCCGCCAAAATGAGCGCGTGCAAGCTGTCCTGACAAGGGACCTTGCCACATCCGGCACCGTGCCCGAACTGACGTTTCGAATACCCTACCTCCCGACTGCCTGAAGAGACAGACCATGGCGAAGAGCCCCACCGATATTGTCCGCCCCCACGCCCTCGCCGCCGCACAGGATGGCATCGAAAACGGCCTTGCGCTCGATCAGATTGGCCGGGCCTTGCTGGATCAGGCGATTGAACTGTTGCTGAAGGAACAGACACCGCAGGCTGTGGCGAGCGAACTGGAATTCGTCGCCCGGAATCTGGATGGCGACGAAGACAACGCCTTCATGCGGCCATAGCCGCGGCTGACCGTCCCGCACCCGCGAAATCTGGACGCCTTGCGGCAGCGCTGATCCCCGCTAGACTGCGCGCATGCGATAAATGGCCAATCTGGTCACACCCATCAGCGGAGCATGCCTCATGAAATTCGGCATTTTCTATGAACTGCAAATCCCCCGTCCCTGGGAACGGCATACGGAGCACCTTCTCCACCAGAACGCTCTCACCCAGGTCGAACTCGCGGACAAGCTTGGCTACGATTATGCTTGGGAGGTGGAACACCACTTCCTCGAAGAATATTCCCACTCGCCCGCGCCAGAAGTGTTTCTGGGCGCGGCCAGCCAGCGGACCAAGAATATCCGCCTGGGCCACGGCATCATTCAGTTGACCACCAACCACCCGGCCCGCGTGGTCGAGCGCGTCTCGACGCTGGACCTGCTGTCCAACGGCCGCGTCGAATTCGGCATGGGTGAGAGCGCCAGCAACACCGAGCTGGACCCGTTCGGCGTCAACTTCGAGGACAAGCGTGAGATTTGGGAGGAGATGGTTCAGGCCATCATCCCGATGTTCGGCGACGAGCCCGTCGAGTTTCAGGGCAAGCATTTCTCCATGCCGCGCCGCCTCGTGGTGCCAAAGGCGCTGCAACAACCGCACCCGCCGCTCTGGGTCGCCTGCTCACAACTCGATACGATTGAGATGGCCGGCCGCCGTGGCATGGGCGCGCTGGGGTTCCAGTTCGTTTCCTCCGATGCAGCACATGCCTGGGTCGCGGCCTATTACAACTCGATCACCAAGCGGCTGGACAAACTGGCGGACTACCAGATCAATCCGAACTTGGCCCTCGTCAGCTACTTCATGTGCGCCAAGACGGATGAGGAAGCGCGCAAGCGGGCCGAAGGCCTGACCTTCTTCCAGTTCGCGCTGCAGTTCTACGGCACCAGCAAAACGCGGGAGCGGCCGCCGGCGGGTTCGGTCAACCTGTGGGAAGAATTCGTCAAGTGGAAGGATGCCAACCCGGAAATCGTCGATCGTGCGCTGCGCGGCGGCCTCGTCGGTTCGCCGGAGACCATCCGCAACAAGCTGCGCAAGTTCCAGTCCAGCCATATCGACCAAGTGATCCTGCTGAACCAGGCTGGCAAGAACAGCCATGACCATATCTGCGAGAGCTTGGAGCTCTTCGCGAAAGAGGTCATGCCGGAATTCCACGCCGCCGAACCGGCCCATCAGGATTGGAAGCGGCAGGTGCTGGCCGGCGAAATCCAGTTGGAGGAACGCGATACCTCCGCCCACAAGGACCGCTACGGCCACCTTGCCAAGGTCGCTCCCGGCCAGGGCAAGCCGGTCGCGGCGGAGTAAGAAAATTGGCGGCGTCGTGGCGGCAAGCCGCGCCGCCGCCATCACACTATGACGTTCATTCGGCCATGATCGCCCGGAAACGCTCGTAATCGTCTTGGCTGAAGCAGACGAACACCACGCGCTCAATCGTTGGCAGGCGCGCCGTCTCACCCCTGACTGTGGCAAGCGCGATGCGGCAGGCCCGCTCGAACGGAAAGCCATAGACACCTGTGGATATGCTGGGAAATGCGACGGAACGGCAATTGTGCGCTGCCGCCAGCCGCAGGCTGTTGCGATAACAGGCGGCCAGCGCCGGATCATCGTCGCGCGCGCCGGACCAAATCGGGCCGACCGTATGGATCACGGAGCGGGCCGGGAGACGGTAGGCGTCGGTAATCCGGGCCTCGCCCGTGGGACAGCCGCCGATCTTGCGGCATTCCTCCAGCAATTCCGGCCCGGCAGCACGGTGGATCGCGCCATCCACACCACCGCCGCCCAACAAAGAGCTGTTCGCGGCATTGACAATGGCATCGACGGCGACACGGGTGATATCCCCCTGAACAAGTTCGAGACGGGCAGGCATGCAGTGACCTCCGGTGCGGGCTTCGGCCTTGGATAAACCTAGGATAGACTGCCCGGCAAATTCGCCAAAGACCCGAAGGAACGCGCGCTCCATGACTCTGACCGACCGCATTCTGGCCGTGCTCGACACGCTCGGCATTCGCTCTGCCCATTGGGCGACGCAATCGCCGGGCGACATTGCCGGCCTCGTCACCAGCCATCCGGAGCGCCTGGCCGGCGTCGCGCTCACCGCACCCTCCCGCATCGACCCGCATCCGTTCGCGCCGCTGGCCGAACGCCTGCTCTACGTCTCGCCGGCGGGGGGCATGCTGGGCACGACTGCGGCTCGCGCCCTGCCGCGCCTCGGCCTGGCACAAACCGTGACCCTCAGCGGCTACGAAGCGGAGAGTTGGAGCGACATGGCGGCAGACCGGCCGGACCTCGCGGACGTGCTGGCTGACCATTTCAGCGCCGTCGGCGGTGCCGATAGCGCGGACGGCGAGCCGGCGGAGGGCGAAGAAGCCGGCATCCGGTACCGGATCATGGGCAACGGCCCCGTGCTGGTACTGACGCCCCTGGTCCTGGCGCCGAGCCAGTGGGAGCCGCTGCTGCCGGCGCTTGCCGAAAAATTCCGGGTGGTGGCACTGGGCGGCCCGCATCTCGGCATGCTGTCGCTGCTGGAGGAACGGGCGGCGCTGGCCGACTGGCGGCACATGTGCGCCGGCATGTTCGATGCGCTGCAACTTTCGCCCGGCGAACGGGTTCTGGATGTCGGGTGCGGTAGCGGTGCGGTGGCGATCCAGTTCGTCCGCCACACCAACGCCCAAAATCCACTGACCGTGCTGGACATCAGCCCCTACCTGCTCGGAGAGGCACGGATTGCGACGGAGAAAGCAGGCGCAGAGATGGAGTTTGCGGAGGCAAGCGCCGAGGAATTGCCGTTCCCCGACAATAGGTTCGACGCTGCCTACACCATCACGGTTTTGGAAGAATGCAACGCGGAGAAAGGCTTGGCGGAGTTGGTGCGGGTGGTGAAGCCGGGCGGGCGCGTCGGCGTGATCGTGCGCGGCACGGACCTGCACCAGTGGTGGAACCTGCCGGTCTCACCGCAGTTGCGGGGAAAAATCAGCCTGCCGGCCGCCTCGGTCTCCGCTGGCGGGGTGGCGAGCGCCGCCGTCTATGACATGGCCATCGCTGCCGGCCTGAGGCCGGAACGCATGCACACATTCACGGTCGCAAGTGAACGCACGGACGGGCCAATTATCGAATACCCGGAATCCTTCGCCCTCTCGCTGCTAACGCCGGACGAACAGGCCGAATATCGCGCGGCGAAGGCCGAGGCGGTGGCGAAGGGCAGTTGGTTCATGACGCGCGGCCATCACTGTTTCATCGGGCAGGTCGCCTAGTGGCTGCGCCGCGGCCGCGCTTGACCTTGCCGGGTGCTGGCCGCACTAATATCTGTCATATGCACAGACACCGCCTGGATTGGGAGAAACCGCCATGGCCGACCAGTTGACCAATGAGCCGAAAGTCACCGAAGCGCTGGCACAATTTGCCGCAACCCTGACATTCGATCAGATTCCGGTGGAAGCGCGGACCGTCGCCCGGCACTGCCTGATGGACATGGTCGGCGTGACGCTGGCAGGCAAGTCGGAGCCGCTCAGCCAGATCCTGCTGGCGGAAATCGAGGACGAGGGCGGCTCGCCGCACGCAACCCTGATCGGCATCGGCGAAAAAACCTCTCCCGTTCAGGCAGCGCTCTACAACGGCTCCGCAGCGCATGCCCTGGATTATGACGACGTGCTGGGCGCCTTTACCGGCCACCCCACCGTGGCGGTCATGCCGGCTGTCCTCGCCCTGGCCGAGCGGCATGGCAAGGATGGCAAGGCGGTCATCACGGCCTTTGTCGCCGGTGTCGAAGTGCTGGCACGCATCGGCCTGATGATGAGCAAGGGCCATTATGCCCGGGGCTGGCATGCAACCGGCACCATCGGCGCCATCGGCGCGGCAGCGGCCTGCGCCAACCTGCTGGGCCTGGATGCGGAGGCGACCAACCGCGCCATGGGCATCGCTGCAACCCAGGCCGCCGGCCTGAAGAGCAATTTCGGCACGATGTCGAAGCCGCTGCATGCCGGCAAGGCGGCCTCCAACGGCCTGCTGGCGGCCAACCTTGCCTCCCGCGGCTTCACCGCACGCGAAAATACGCTGGATATCAAGCAGGGCTTCGGCGACACCATGGCGGAAGGGGTCGATATCGAAAGGGCGCTGGAGCGGATCGGCGAACTGTTCCACACCCAGGATACGCTCTTCAAATACCATCCGGCCTGCTATGGCGTGCACGCCCCGACCGAGGCAGCGCTGCGCCTGCGCCTGCAGGATGGTTTCGATCCGGCGCTGGTCGAAAAGATCGAGATCAACGTGCCGCCGAACGCCATCGGCATGTGCGACATTCCCGAGCCGAAATCGGGCCTGGAAGCCAAATTCAGCCTGGCGCACAACGTGGCGCTTGGCCTGCTCGACAAGGCGAGCGGCGCGCTGGAACTCTACATGGACGACGGCTTCGAAGTGGATGGCGCCGCCGACCTGCGCCGCAAGGCGGAGGTGATCGGTCGGCAGGACTACCAGTCCTTCTTCTCCGAGGTCGTAGTGCACCAGAAAGACGGCAAGGTGCTGCGCCAGGAATTCGACATTGGCGAACCTATGCGAGATTTGGCGGAGCAGCAGGCGAAGCTGGAGAAGAAATTCCGCGCACTGGCCACACCGCTGATCGGTGCGGACAAGGTCGACAGCATGGTTTCCGCGATCACTGGCCTGGAAGACCAGGTCGTCATGAGCGGGTTGCTGGCCGAAAGCCGGATCGGCTAAACGCTCCCAAAGTGTTCCGGGCCGGGCTGATCCCGGCGCGATCCGTATCGGAGACACAATGCTTAACGGTAAGCGCATCCTGCTGATCATCGCGGGCGGTATCGCCGCTTACCGCAGCCTGGATCTGATCCGCCGCCTGCGGGAACGGGGCGTTGATGTCCGCTGCGTCCTGACCCGCGGCGGCGCGCAGTTCGTGACGCCGCTCAGCGTTGCCGCGCTCAGCGAAAACAAGGTCTATCAGGACCTGTTCAGCCTGACAGACGAGGCCGAAATGGGCCATATCCGCCTGTCGCGGGAGGCCGATCTGGTCGTGGTCTGTCCTGCCAGCGCCGACCTGCTGGCCAAAATGGCAAACGGGCTGGCGGATGATCTGGCGTCCACCGCGCTATTGGCGACTGACAAACCGGTGATGGTCTGCCCGACCATGAATGTGATGATGTGGCAGCATCCGGCCACCCAGACCAACATGCTGACGCTGGAGGGCCGTGGCGTGCTGCGCGTCGGCCCTGGCGCGGGCAACCTCGCCTGCGGCGAGATCGGCACCGGGCGGCTGGCGGAAGTCATGGATATCGTCGCCGCCATCGAAGGCTTTTTCGCGCAACAGGTCGGACCGATGCCGCTGGCGGGCCGTCACGCCATCGTCACCAGCGGCCCAACCTGGGAAGCGATAGACCCCGTGCGCTATATCGCGAACCGCTCCAGCGGCAAGCAGGGTCACGCCATTGCCGCCGCTCTGGCACGGCTGGGCGCGCGCACAACACTCATCTCTGGTCCAACCAACATGCCGGACCCCGCAGGCGTCGATGTGGTGCGGATCGAAAGCGCCCGGCAGATGTTGGATGCCTGCCATGCAGCCCTGCCGGCGGATGTTGCGGTCTGCGCGGCCGCTGTGGCGGACTGGCGGGTGGACATCAACAGCGATAAGAAGCTCAAGAAAGACGACAAGGGCCCGCCACAGCTGCCGCTGGTCGAAAACCCGGACATTCTGAAAAGCCTTGGCCAACTGGCCAGCAATGCCCGGCCGCGCTTGGTGGTCGGCTTTGCGGCAGAGACAGGCAATGTCGTCACCTATGCCCGAGACAAGCTGGGCCGCAAGGGTTGCGACTGGATCGTCGCCAACGACGTCTCGCCTGGCACCGGCACGTTCGGCGGCGATGACAACACCGTGCATCTGGTCTCCGCCGATGCGGTGGAGGATTGGCCGCGCATGACCAAGGCCGAGGTGGCCGGGCGTCTGGCCGAGCGGATTGCCACGGCACTGAATGGAGCGCCGGCGTGAGTGGCAGGGTGCCCGTCGCTATTCGCGTGCTCGACCACGCAGCGGACCTGCCGCTGCCGGAGTATGCAACCGCGCTGGCCGCCGGTTGCGACCTGCTGGCAGCGCTGCCGGAAGGCGAGCCTCTGACGCTCGCCCCCGGTGCGCACGTGCTGGTGCCTTGCGGCATCGCGCTCGCCCTTCCTGCTGGCTACGAGGCACAGGTGCGCCCGCGCTCCGGTCTGGCGCTGCGCCATGGCGTGACCGTTCTGAACGCGCCCGGCACCATCGACGCGGATTACCGGGGCGAAATTGGCGCAATCCTGATCAACCACGGCACCGCCCCGTTCGCGGTCGAACGCGGCCTGCGCATCGCCCAATTGGTACTGGCGCCAGTCACCCAGGCCGCCTGGCTGCCGGTTGCAGACCTGGACGAGACGCCGCGCGGCGCCGGCGGATTCGGCTCGACGGGGATATAGAGATGATCGACTGGACCGACGACCAACTCGAACGCTATTCCCGCCACATTCTGTTGCCGGAAGTTGGCGGCATCGGGCAGGAGAAGCTGCTGGAGGCCGCCGTGCTGCTGGTGGGCGCGGGCGGGCTGGGCGCGCCGATGCTGCAATATCTGGCAGCCGCCGGCGTCGGCCGGATCGGCGTGATCGACAACGACACGGTGGACCTCTCCAACCTGCAACGGCAGGTAATCCACCGCACACAGGACGTCGGCGTGGCGAAGGCGGAAAGCGCGGCCCGTATGGTCCGCGACCTGAACCCGGATGTGCAGGTCGATGTCTACCAGGACCGCATCACGGCTGCCAACGTGCTCGATATCATGGCGCCCTATGCCATTGTCGCCGACGGTACCGACAATTTCCCCACGCGCTACCTGCTGAACGATGCCTGCCATCTTGCCGGCAAGACTCTGGTCTCCGGCGCGCTGCTGCGGTTCGAGGGGCAGCTTTCCGTTTTCAAGAGCCATTTGGGCGATGGCCATCCCTGCTATCGCTGCCTGTTCCCAGAGCCGCCACCGCCCGGTTCGGTTCCATCGTGTTCGGAAGCGGGCGTCTTCGGCGCGGTCGCCGGGGCGGTCGGCATTCAGCAGGCGGTGGAGGTGCTGAAGGAAATTCTCGGCCTGGGCGAAAGCCTGTCCGGCCGCTTCATGATGTATGACGGCCTTTCGACCGAATGGCAGAACATCAAACTCCGCAAGAACCCCGCCTGCCCGCTCTGTGGCGAGCAGCCGACAATCCGGGATCTGTCCCACCATGAGTAGCCCGCGGGCCCTGGGCATGGTGGTGCAAAGCGGCCGGGTGGACCGGGTACATTATGCCCTGCTGTTCGCCGCTGGAGCCGCTGCCGTCGGCCGGCCGGTGAGACTGTTTTTCACCATGGCGGGCTGCAGGGCCTTGCTTGGTCTGGATGCGCTGCTGCCCGCCGATGACGGAACGCTCCCGCTGGACTATGACGCCGCCCTCACCGCCAAGGGCATCGCGGGGCTCGCCGAACTATGGGAGAGCCTGGAGGCATTGGGTGCGGTGTTCGAGGCCTGCGACTCCGGCCTGCTTGCCGCCGATGTGAAAGCCCCAGCCGGCATCCGCGTGACTGGCGTCGTCGGCTTTCTGGCGGATATCGGTCAGGACGCGCAATTGGTCTGGATATAGCGGCGGCAGGGTCTAGGCAGGCCATACAACACGGCGTAGGATTCCGGCCAAACTCTCGCTGCCTCCAAGGATTCGCCCTAAATGTCTTCGATTAACACGGCAAGTTTGCGAACATTGTTCGCCCCTCAATCCGTGGCAATCATCGGTGCCTCATCGGACCCGACGAAAATTGGCGGCCGGCCCATCGACAATATGAAAGTCGCCGGCTTCCAGGGCCGGCTGATTCCGGTCAACGCCCGATCCAAGGAAATTCAGGGCCTGGCCGCCGTGCCGTCCCTGCGCGATGTGGACGAGCCGGTGGATATGGCGGTGATTGTCGTGCCGCAACCCGCAGTGCGCGACGCGGTGCAAGCCTGCATTGAGAAGGGCGTCCAATCCGCGATCATTCTGTCCTCGGGCTTCGCTGAAATCGACGCGGCCGGGGCGGAGGAACAGCGCCGCATCGCCGCCATGGCGCGGGAGGCGGGGCTGCGCCTGCTCGGCCCGAACTGCATGGGCTCGATGAATGCCAACACCGGCATGATCGCGACCTTCGCCAACCTGGCCGGTATCAAGCCGCAGACCGGCGGCATCTCCATCGCCAGCCAGTCCGGCGCGTTCGGCGCGCACTGCTACACGGTCATGCGCGAGCGCGGCTATGGCCTGAACCTGTGGGCCACCATGGGCAACCAGTGCGATATCGAGTTTTCCGACTGCCTCGCCTACATGGCGCAAGACCCGAACACCGACGTGGTCATGGGCTATATGGAAGGCATCACCGACGCCGAAAAGCTGATCGAGGCGCTGGAGCTCGCACAGGCGCACAAGAAACCTGTCGTCCTGATGAAGGTCGGCACGTCGGAGGTCGGCAGCGCCGCCGCGGCCTCCCACACCGCCTCGCTCACCGGTTCCGACGCGGTGTTCGATGCGGTACTGCGCAAGTACGATGTTTATCGCGCCAAAACCTATGACGAGATGTTCGATGTCGCCTATGCCTGCACTGCCAAGAAGTTCCCAACCAAACGCGATCTGGGCGTGATCACGGTTTCTGGCGGCGTCGGGGTCATCATGGCCGATGCGGCGGCGGAAAAAGGCTTCGAACTGCCGCCGCTGCCGGACAGCACGCAGAAGCGGATGAAGGAAATGGTGCCCTTTGCCGGCACCCGAAACCCGCTGGACGTGACGGCGCAACTCGTCAACGACGCCACGATCATGCAGCCGATGTTCGAGGCGTTGCTGGGCGATGGCGGCTACACCAATGCCATCTGTTTCATGGCCAGCGTCGGCCTGAATCCACAGATGATGGAAAAGCTGCATCCGGCCTTCGAGGCCATCGCAAAACAGTTCCCCGACCGTCTGATCACTTTTTCCGCCCTCACCCGCTACGAGACCCGTCTACCGCTGGAGGCGCTGGGATATCTCGTCTACGAGGATCCGGCCCGCGCGATCAACGCCATGGCGGCGATGGTGCATTTCGGCGAAGCGTTCTACGGCGGCCGCATCCGGGAGGTGCCCCCTGCCCTGCCGGACGGCGCGCCCAAAGTGCAGGCCGGCGTACAACTCAACGAGTATGACGCCAAAAAGATGCTGGCCGCCGCCGGCATCCCTGTAGTGGACGAGCGGATCGTGCAGTCCGCCGATGCGGCAGCTGCGGCAGCCATGGATATCGGCTTTCCGGTGGTCATGAAGATCGTGTCCCCGGATATCCAGCACAAGTCGGAAATCGGCGGCGTCCTGCTGAACATTGCCAGTGAGGCGGAGGCATCGGCCGGCTTCGATACGCTGATGGATCGTGGCCGTACCGCAGCGCCGACGGCGAGGCTGGAGGGCGTGCTGATTGCACCGATGGTGCAGGGTGGTGTCGAGACCATCATCGGCGTGCAACGCGACCCGGTGTTCGGCCCGGTGGTGATGTTCGGCCTCGGCGGGATTTTCGTCGAGGTGCTGAAGGACGTGACCTTCCGCACAGCGCCGTTCGGCCTGGACGTGGCGCATGAAATGATCCGCAGCGTGCGCAGTTATCCGATGCTGGAAGGCGTGCGCGGCGCTCCGCCGTCGGATGTCGATGCGCTTGCAGCGGCCCTCGCCCAGGTCTCGGCGTTTGCGGCGGCCAATGCCGAGACGCTGGAAAGCATCGACCTCAACCCGGTTCTGGTTCGGCCAAAGGGCGAGGGCTGTGTGGCAGTGGATGCGCTGATCGTGCCGCGCTCCGATTGAGCCGCGAACGCGCGCGGTTCGGTTCCGATTATCCTAACAGAGGGAAAACATGTCATGGCTGGCTTGGAAAAAATCATCACGAAGCTGGAGCTGGTGGCCGACAACATTGTCAACCTGCGGGTCATCACCGCCGTTGGCGACTTTGAGATCGTCGAGCAGGATGGCCAGCGGGCCGATGTGCGCACGAAAAACGCCGGCAGTAATGCCGCCATGCTGACCGAGATCAACCTGGCCGAAGGCGATATCAAGGTGAAGGTGGACCGGTATTTCGAAGATCCGGCCAACAAGGCCAGCCGCGACTATCACGAACAACAGGTTGCCAATGCCCAGGCGATTGTCAAAAGCAATATCGAATCGATCGAGGCACTAGTGACTCTGATGGTCAACACCTTGACCAAGGACGGGCGGCCACCGGCCGGGCAATGACGGACGGCGCCATGGCCTTAGCCCTTCCAGGCGTTTCAGGGGATTGAACCATGGCGGCAGAAGGCGGCTTCTCACTGCGCAACCTGCTCAACGATCTGCACAAGCTGGAGATCAACACCATCGAGAAGGCCGAACTTTCGGCCGAGAAAATGCCGGCGCCCCTGCTCGCCATCCGCAATGTCGCAACGGAATATCAAGCCTACCTGTGCTGCTATTCGACATCGGAGGGGCCGATGGAGCAACTGCTGTTCATCCGCGACTTCGCCCGTTCCAGGCTGGAAGAACCCGATCCCCTGGAACAGGAAAGGGTGATGCTAGGCCGGATCGAACGCAACGCAGCCACACTGATTGGCATCCTGGCACGGGCGCAGGAACAACGGGATGCGGACCGGGCGGCACGGGGTGGCGGCACGCAAGATCCCTATGTTCGGCCGGATGCCTCCCATGGTTTGCTGAACCGCCGGCCGCTCAAGGCAGAACAAGAGGACAAGCAAACCGCCGCCTTGGACCGCCAGCGCCGGAATGCCGGTATCACCGGCCCGATCCCGGATGAGTTGTACTACGCAACGTCCGAGCGTCTCGGCAAAATGGATCGGAACCAGATCAATTCAGCCTGGCAGGTCTCCGCAGCCGACCGCGCCCAGATTCGCAAGATTTGGGAAATCGGCGCCGAACGGGTGCTGATCCAGACCGTGATCCAGGTGGAAGGCGACGTCATCACCCGGATCAGCCCGGATATCCAGTCGTCCGACAGGCAGCATTTGCTGCCCATCCACCAGGATGGCGTGAAAACCGCAATGCAGACCTGGGCCGCCTTGATCGGCATCGCAGAAAGCTTGATCGTAGCGGTCGCCAAAGCGGTCACCGGGTGGAAATGACTGCATGCTGCGGAGCCTATTGCTGGAACTGATGCATGAAGGCGCCGTGACGGTGCAAACCCCCGAAACGGCCAGCACCGGGGCCACAGGCTTGGCGCTGCAGACCACGGTTCATCCTGATGGCAATGTCATCATATCCGTGCCGGGAGACCATCCGGCCGCCCCGGAAGCAGTTGCCACACACCTGGCGGCAGTCGCACGGGCCGTCCAACGCTTGCGGCGCGAAGCCGGTTTGGTAACTGCCGCTGTCAAGGCGGGCGGCTGCGGAGTTCTGATCATTCGGTATGGCGCTGCGGCTTGGGCGGGGTTGGGCACCCTGCTGCCTTTGGTGGAGCAGGGTGCCACCAGCCTGGGGCTGGACCATTTCCGGCACGTGTATTACGCGCTGGCTCTTATGGGCCTGACGGAGGCCGTGCGCTTGTACGGACGCTGGCAAATTCGGTCTTGGCTGCGGAAGTATGGCTTTGGCTGATCCTGGTTGCTGCCACGGCGCAAAGGCTCGCAAAACCACCACCCTGTGAAGAGATACACCACCGCCGCATCCGGTGGCGGTGGTGATCGTAATCGGCGCACCAAAGTGCGGTCCTACTCCGCCGCCTTCTTGACTGAGCCGTCCGCTCGGTCCATCGCTTCCCAATCGAACAGGGAGGGTTCCTTATCGCGGAAACGGCGCACTGCCTCCTTATGGTAGTCGCTGGTCTGGGCAATGGCCTGCCCCATGGCCTCGAATTCCAACAGTGTCTTGTGGTCGTGGTTGAAGGACTGGTTCAGGATGTTCTTGGCAATGCCGATGGCCGTGCTGGAAGCGTTGCGGAAACGGCCGGCAAAGGCGCGCGCCTCCTCCATGGCGGTTTCCTGGCCCACGATTCTGTAAACCAAACCCAGTTCCTTGGCCTCCACGGCCTTTACCTTGCGGGCGGTGAACACCAGATCCTTGGCCGTTTGCAGGCCGACGAGGCGGGGCAGCACAAAAAAGCCGCTCCAGTCTGGCACCAGCCCGATGCGGCCAAAGGCCTGCATGAACATTGCCTTGGGTGTCGCCAAAACAAAATCGGCGGCCAGCGCGATGTTGGCGCCCGCGCCCGCGGCCGGGCCATCCACCAGCGCGATAACCGGCAGCTCGATATTCATCAACTCCATCATCCGGTTATGGCTGGCCTGCATGCGGGTGCGGTTCGGCACGGCGGACTTGTCGCGCTGTCCCATCGCCTTGACATCGCCGCCGGCACAGAACGCCCCGCCGGCGCCGGTGATGATGATGGCCTTCACGCCCTGCCCGGCCTGCTCCCGGCAAATGCGCAGCGCATCGCCGATTTCCTCCCGCATCTCAATGGAGAGCGCGTTTTTCGCCTCCGGCCGGTTCAGGGTGATGGTGGCGATCTCGTCGGAAATATCGAACAGGGTGTGGACATAGTCGGACATGGGCGTGCTCCTCGCAATTCGGGCCAAGCGGGCCGGTTCTTTGCACCTTCGCCCCAGTCGCGCCGAAAGGCAATACGAGGCATGATTTTGACGAACGCTCCTTCACAGAAAAGTTAGGCATTGTGAATTTCTGGCGGCATGTCAGCCTTCTAGCTTGCATTCGGTCCAACATCCTCCGGCGTGAAATTTCCCGCCACCCCCAACGGCATGGAGTTTCCGAATGTCCTTGAGCGTGCAAGCCCTGCTTCTGTTGGGGCTGACCGCAGCGGTTGTGCTGGCCAGTTTTGCATACGCCGGGCGCAGCCAGGGGATTGGCGGATTTTTTGACGGACGCGATGCAAAAGGCCGAGCGCCTGGCCTGCTGTCCTTGATCTTGAGCCAGGTGACAACCTGGATTTTCGCCCGCTCCCTGCTGAACGCGGCAATCCTGGGCTATTATTACGGCATGCCGGGCATGCTCGCCTACACGGCCTATTATACGAGTTTCCTGACCGGTTGGCTGGTGGTGGACGGTATCCGCTTCCGGGCCGGGGCTGCGTCGATCCAGGACTACCTGAGAGAGCATTTCGGCCGGGCCGGAACCGCCTGCTACAATTTCGTGATCGCACTGCGCCTGCTGTCGGAAGTGTTCGCAAACCTGCTTGTGATCGGCATCATCTTTGGCGGACTGTTTCCGGGGATAGAGGAAGCAGACCTTTACGCCGTCGCCATACTGGCCCTGCTCGGTTTCGGCTATTCTGTCCTGGGCGGGCTGCGCGCCTCGCTTCGGACCGACGTTGTGCAGATGATTGGGTTTCTGGCCATTTTTGCGATCGCGCTGATGGCCTTGTTCCTCCATGCTGATTTCTCCTGGAGCGCAAGCTTTTCGGCGGAAGGTGTGGCCGGAGACAGACCTGGATGGATCCTCCTGGCCGTGGCTGCGCTACAAGTCTGGTCCTACCCGATGCACGACCCGGTGATGACCGACCGCGGTTTCCTGGCGGACCGGGCAACCACGCGCAAAAGTTTCCTGCATGCATTCTGGCTGTCGTCGCTTTGCATTTTCGGCTTCGGGCTGTTCGGCGTCCAGGCGGGGCTAATGGCAGCCGATGGCGATACCATGCAAGCGGTTTGGTCCCGGATGTTCCACCCGGCGATCCTGGTCTGCCTGAACGCCGCGCTGGTGGTCTCCGCACTGTCGACCTTGGACAGCGCGCTTTCCTCCGCCGCGCGCTTGGCGATCCGCGATATGCGGCTGGCGCCGGAAACATTACGCAACGGGCGGATCGCCATGGCCATTTTCATGGTGGGAGGGCTGGCCCTAACGCTGGCGGGCGTAGAAAACCTATACGCCGCTGTTGCGGTATCCGGCACCGCATCGATGTTTCTGGCGCCGGTGTTGTTCTTCAACATACTGGGTGGCGTGCGCGGCATCTCCACGGCAGCCTACCTGACCTCGTTCGCCGCCGCGATCGGCGGGGCCATCCTGTATTTCTTTGTGGAAGCAAAGGCGGCATGGGCGATGGCTCTGTTCGAAGGCATGCACAAATACACGGTGCTGCTGGGGATTTGCGTGTGCATTCTGATCATCGGCAACGCCGCGTTCGCCCTGGGAATAATGAAGAGAAGCGCCCGCGCGCCCCGCTGATCCGCTTGCAGGCCCGGCTGGCAGCGTCAACGGCTACGCCATCAAATGCTCAAACAGGATTTTGGTGCCGATCGCCATCAGGCCAAGCCCGCCCAGCCGCTGCACGATCCGGCCCAGCCGACTGCCGGCCGCATGGCCCAACCGCAGGCCGAGAAATACCATCAGGAAGGTGACGATGGTGATGGTGACAAGCAGCGGCAATATCCGATCCATCACCAGGGCAAAGGTGACGCCCGCAGCCAGCCCGTCGACACTGGTGCCGAGCGCCGTCACGGCAACGGCTATCCAGCCTGGCGAGGGCAGCACTTGCAGGGTTCCGCCACCTTGTGCGCTTTGCCATACCATGCGCATGCCAAGAAACCCCAGCAGGCCGAACGCCACCCAATGATCGACCGCCGCCAGCCACGGGCCGAGCGTGTTGCCGATCATCCAACCGGCCAGCGGCGCCAACGCCTCCAGCACCGCAAAACTGGCCGCGATCAGCAACGAACGGCGGATCGGCAGGCTCGGAAACAGTGCCCCCTTCGCCAGAGACGCGGCGAACGCGTCGGCGGAAAGGCTCATGGCCAGTGCGAATGTGGCAATCGAAAACATGCGATCCTGGACTCTTTATCGAACAAGTCTGGATATACCGCAAATTCTGCCGAATTCAATAATAATGTTCAATGTTATGCACTAACAATCTTAGCTATGGCTAAATTATGCAATGAAAATGGAGTTTTTATTATATTTACGGTACGTATTATCTGATAATCTTACAGAAACTCCCAGGATCACGCCGAATTATCTTTGATCTGCTTGATTTTGGCAGAACATACCGTCGTGTTGGTGGCGCCGTTTTCCCGATGCGCGCAGAATAGGACTTGTTGTGCCATGGGTTGGCTTCTATAGTTTTCAAGGCTTAAAGCGCTATGATCCCCGTTTCATCCACCAAACGCACAAATGAGATAACAAATATGAGGAAACTGCTAATAGGGTTGGCTGCCGCTACCATGACGCTAGCCGGAACCGCGCACGCGGCCGAAACAGTGGATGGGCCTCGCGTCCATTGGAACTATGCACTGTGGGGCAAATCCCGCGCAGTGACTACTGCGGTCGAGAACCTGGCCGAATGGCTGCCAAAGAAAACCGGCGGCAAGTTCACCATGCAACTCCACTGGGGCACGCTCAGCCCGCCGAAGTCGATCCCTGATGGCCTGAAACTTGGTGCGTTCGAAGGCGGCTCCTACTGCGCCGCTTACTACCCGGCGAAATTCCCGGCCTATACCGGCCTTGACCTTCCCTTCCTGCCGATCGCGAATCTGGATCAGCTTCGCGCGGTAACAGATGCCTACCAAACCGATCCGGTTTTGGTGAAGGAATCGGCAAAATGGAACGCCCGCTATCACATGTCCTCGCTGCTGCCGCTCTATGAGGTGGTCGGCAAGGGCGAGGCGCCGAGAAGCCTGGAAGCCTGGAACGGCATGCGCATCCGCGCGCTGGGCGCACAGGGCAGCGCGATGCAAAAACTGGGCGCCGTTCCGACCAGCGTGCCCGCGCCGGATGTCTATGTCTCGCTTGACCGTGGCCTGATCGACGCGGCAGCGTTTGCCTACTATGCGCACGACAGCTACCGCACCTGGGAATTGGGCGACTGGTTCACCAACGGCCTGGTCTTGGGCTCGATTCATTGCGGTTCGCTCTGGAACATCGACGCTCACGACCGCCTGCCGCAGCAGTACAAAGACCTGCTGGAACAGTTCAACGACGAGCCGGAAGGCTACCCCGCGCTGATCGAGGCGTTGAACACGGCAGAAGGATCGATGCCGCCCAAATTCAGGGAGCGCGGCCTGACGGAAGTGAAGATCGATCCGCAGGAACGGGCTGCATTCGCCGATGCGGCAGGTAAGCCGGTTTGGGACGAGTGGGTCGTCAAGATGAACGAGGATGGCTATGACGGCCAGCGCCTGCTCGACCTGATCCTGGAACTGGCAGACAAAAACAAAGGCCTCTAATTCCGGCCTGCTGACTGCTACGGACAGCCGCGGCCGATACCAGACGCGGCTGTCCACCCGAACGTAACAGCCCCTCATCCCGGCATTGCGGAGTGGTCTCCATGAACACCACCAGCCCGCCCGCCGACTCAGTGCTCCACAAGGTCGATCAAGCTTATCATAGCCTTGAAAAAACACTGAATTACGTCGCGGCAGCTTTTCTGTTTTCGCTGATGCTTCTTGCATGCGCCGAAGTGGTGGCGCGCAAGTTGTTCAACTCCCCTATTCATGGCCAGGCCGATCTGGTCGAAATCTCCATTCCGACCATGGGCTTTTTCGGCTTGGCATATTGCCAGCGGATGGCAGGCCATGTGCGCATGGAAATCGTCATCAACACGCTGAAGGGCCGAGCCTACTGGCTGTTTGAGTTCGTCAGCAATTTTGCGACGATCATCATCTGCGGCCTGATGATCTATGGCTCGTACTTTCACTTCCTGCGCGCCTACGAGATCGGCGACAGCACCATGGACGTGGAACTGCCGATCTGGCCGCCGAAGCTGATCATCGTTATCGGCTTCTGTATTCTGATGGGGCGGTTGATCATCTCGTTCTTCGGCTACATCCAGATGCTGAGAAACCCGGATGGGCCAGTTTATGCCGTGCCGCAGAAGCACGACATCGAAGACGTCGTCGAGGCCGAGGCCGAGGCCGCGCGCAATGCCATATCCGACGAGGACGTGGAAGAAGAGCTGGAAAGGGAATCACGAACCGGCGCCCGCAACCACGAGGAGCGCCGTTAGATGTTGGTGGAACCCATTACACTTGGCATTACCGGCGTCGTCATTCTGGCCATCCTGGTCGTCATCGGCATGCACGTTGCGTATGCTGGCGCGCTGGTCGGCCTGCTGGGCCTGGTCATGGCGATCGGCGTCACCCGCGTCATCCCGGGGGAAGGTACCTGGGTCGACGCCTTTATCGCCGGCTTCAACCCCGGCATCGGCATTGCCGGCACCATTCCGTTCGAAGAACTGGCGCACTATTCGCTTTCGGTGCTGCCGATGTTCATTCTGATCGGCTATATGGCCTTCCACGCCCGCCTGACCCAGGGCGCATTCTATTGCATGCGTATGTGGTTCGGCGGTGTGACCGGCGGCCTCGCGGTCGCGACAGTGTTTGCGACCGCGGCATTTGCCGCGGTGTCCGGCGCCTCCACCGCAACTGCGGCCGTGTTCAGCCGTATCGCCATTCCGGAGATGCTGCGCTACGGCTACAAACCAGGCTTTGCGGCCGGCGTGGTGGCGGCAGGCGGCACGCTCGCCTCTCTGATCCCGCCATCCGGCATTCTGGTCATCTATGCCATCATCGTCGAGGAATCGGTCGGCCGGCTGCTGCTGGCGGGCTTCATCCCCGGCATTCTCTCGGCCATCATTTACGCCTTCTCCATCTGGCTGCGCGTCAAGCTGAAGCCGGAATTGGCTGGCCCATCGGTCAATGCCGACTGGGGCACCAAGTTCAGGTCGCTCGGCCAGATGTGGGGCATCATTGCGGTGGTCGCCATCATCATGGGCGGCATCTACACTGGCTGGATGACCCCGACCGAATCCGGCGCGGTTGGCGCGTTCGTGATCTTCTGCCTCGCCCTGGCCCACGGCATGACGTGGAAACAGTTCGCCCATGGCCTGACGGAAAGTGCCCGCACGGCGGTGATGATCATCACCATCATCTGGGGCATCCTGATCCTGGTCCGCTTCCTCGGCTTCTCGCAGTTGCCGGCGGAAATCGAAGGACTGGTCATGGGTCTGGAGATGAACCGCTACTGGATCTTGCTGATCATCCTGCTGATGTATGCAATCCTGGGCATGTTTATGGATGCCATCGGCATGCTGCTGCTGACCTTGCCGCTGGTGCAGCCGATCATCATATCCCTGGGCTTCGACCCGGTTTGGTTCGGCATCATTGTCGTGAAAATGGTGGAGATCTGTCTGATCACGCCGCCGATCGGCCTGAATTGCTTTGTCGTGGCCGGTGTGCGCCCGGACATTCCGCTCCTGGACATTTTCAAGGGCATCTGGTGGTTCTTCATTTGCGACATCCTGACGATTGCCCTGTTCGTTGCCTTCCCTGGCATCGTGCTGTGGCTGCCGAACCAAATGTTCAACTAAGGAGACCAATGCCATGGCATTGAAAAAAGGGATCAAACAGCTCCTGGAAGAGGCCAACGCCCGCATCAAAACCGTCTCGGTCGACGAGGCGAAGGCGATGCACGGCCGTGACAACGTCGTGTTTGTAGACATTCGCGACGTGCGGGAGTTGGACCGCGACGGCATGATCGAAGGCGCGGTCCATGCACCGCGCGGCATGCTGGAGTTCTGGGTCGATCCGGAAAGCCCCTATTTCCGGGCCAACCTGAACGACGAAAGCAAGCAGTACCTGCTCTATTGCGCCAGCGCATGGCGGTCGGCCCTGGCCACCGACCGGCTGACGGAGATGGGCATGGAAAACGTCGCCCACATCGAAGGCGGCTACACCGGCTGGAAAGAGGCCGGCGGCCCAGTTCAGGACCGGCCAAAGAAAGGCTGATTCCGGACAGACGTTTCCCGACCTCGTCTCAGAAGCAAGCCCTGCCGGATCACAGTCCGGCAGGGCTTGTTGTATGCAGGGCCACAAAACGGGCCAAACCGCCGAGCGGCTATTCCACCGGTGCGTCGAACAGATACTCGACTTCGATCCGATAGATCGGTTGCCGCTTGCCCAAGTGGCTGGAATAGAGATTGAACCCCTCGACCGGAACCCGGCCGGCCACAAACAGACTGTAACGCTGCAGAAACGCGGAGACCCGGCCCACATCCGTATTGCCAAGGCGGGCCAGGGTGATGTGAGGGGCAAACTTGCGCGTTTCCGGGGCAAGGCCGGCGCGTCGGCAGGCCCGCTCCACCTTGCCTTGCAGTTGAGCCAATTCCGCCGAGGGGCGGATTCCGGCCCAAAGCGTCGTCGGCAAGCGTTTGGTTTCGAAATGGCCGGCGCCAGCGACTTCCAGATCGAACGGCGGCACCGTGACCTCTGCCAACGCCTCCACCAAATCCTCGAACACGCCGTCGTCCGCTTCGCCGATGAAACGCAGGGACAGATGCATGTTTTCCCGCGGCACCCACCGTGCGCCAGGCACACCCTGCTGAATGCGCGCCAGCGCCGCCACCACCCCGGCCGGCAGTGGCAGGGCTACGAACAGGCGCATGATTCAGCCCCTAACAGAACAGTGTCAAAACGCCGGTATAGCCATAGATCCGATTGTGCGCGATCTCGCCATTGGCATAGAAGCCGGCCAGCGGGAAATCGCCAAGCGTCTGGCGGATCAACGTCAGTTCCTCGCGGTGCTCGAACAGGTTGGGGCCCCGTGCCAGGCACGAGACATATATGCCGGCCTTTGGCGGCTGGCTGAGACGGCTTGCGATGCCGTCCAGCATGCGCTGCAGGTCTTGCCGCGCAGCATTCGAATCCCGCAGACAGAACATCATCTTGTCGCCCGGATCCGGTGTCGCGGCGACGCCGACCAGCCCCTGGGCCAGGTCGATGCCGGTCAGGTTCCGGACCATGTAATCCGCCTTGTCCGACCCTGGTACGGGAAACGCTGCGTGCAGGCTATTGGCAATGGCTTTCAGGTCTTCCACCCTGTCGCTGCCCAAATCCTGTTGCAGGCAATGGAGCGCCCCTTCGCCTTCCAATTCGATCAGCAGGTTCTCGTGAACCTGCGTCACCGCCCGCACCGGCCCGATTGGCTGACAGCCTTGGCTCAGGCAGGTGGTGATGCCCAGCGCAGAGGAAAACATTACGCCGGAGGCAACGCCCACCTCGATCTGGTCGGCAATCACCGGCATCGGCCCCTGGGCCGATGCCAGGCCGCCAACCAAGTAACCGGCCCGCTCCGCCATGTCGCCGATCAGTTCGCTCAAATGCTGGTGGTGCGGATCGGCGTGGACCAAGCCGACCGCCGGCCGCGACACGGCCAGCCAGTCATCATCCTCCGCACTGAAATAAGCCTCGGCGTCCGGCTGGGCCGGGATCAGGCGGAACGCATCCTCCGGCAGGCGCATGGCCAGCACGCTAAGGGCGGGGATCGCGAAATATTCGTCCGCGTAGCCTTTGCCGGCGGCCTCCGACGGGGCAGGCAGTGACAGCCCCATCACGCCCATGCCGACGCAGCCGACCCAGTGCGCAATGCCGGTTTCCTGGCGCAGCGTGGCAATCACGGCATCCAGATTGTCGACCAGGGAATCGCTGGCATAGACCAGCCCCAGATTGGCGCCAGCCGGAACCGTTCCCAGACGCTGGAGGGTAGAGGCCATGGCCTCACGCCAATCCGCCCCGGCCCCATGCCCGGCCGCAAAGGCCAGGGTTGTGGCTAGGTCACTCATTTCAGTTCTCCTTCGGCCAACAACGCCTCCACCGCTGGCATTATGTTTTCGACAATTACGGCCACGCCATCCGCGTTCGGATGCAGACCGTCAGTCTGAATCAATTCGGGCCTCCCCGGCAAGCCTTCAAGGAAAAAGGGGTAAAGCGCAATGCCGTGCTTTTCCGCCACCCGGCGGTAGGCGCCTTCGAACGCATCCCGGTATTCCGGGCCAAGATTGCCCGGCGCGCGCATGCCGGCCAGCAGCACGGCGGCGCCTGCGTCCCGCAATTGGGTTACAATGGCGTCCAGGTTCCGCTGCATCGCCTGCGGGGACAAGCCGCGCAGCGCATCGTTGGCGCCCAGTTCGACGATGGCGTGGGTCGGCTTGTCCGCCAGCGACCAGCCGAGCCGCGCCAAGCCGCCGGCCGAGGTATCGCCGGATACGCCCGCATCCAGCACCTGTACATTGTGACCCCGAGCAGAAAGTGCCCGTTGCAGTTGAGCGGCAAAGCCGTCCTCGGCCAGCAACCCGTACCCGGCGATCAGGCTATCGCCCAACAACAGCAACCGCTGTTCCGCCGCCACCCCGGCCTGCGGCAGTAGCAGCGTCAGCATGCAAAGCAAAAGGTTGATCGCCGCCCGGCGCACGCCATATCGGCGTGGTGGCCGTCCGGCCTCCCGCCCATTCCGCAACCGGTTAGGCCAGTATGATTGCACCATCAAACTCCGCTATCGCGCTGGCAGACTCTGCCATCGCACTGGAAAACGTGCATCTCACATTGGATAGTGTGGCAGGGCCGGTCAACATCCTGCGCGGAATAGACCTGACCATCGCCGCCGGCGAAACCGTCGGCATTGTCGGCCCTTCCGGCAGCGGCAAAACCACCATGCTGATGATTATCGCCGGACTGGAACGCCCATCGTCCGGCCGGGTGGCCGTTGCGGGCAAGGATTTGACAAACCTGTCGGAGGACGCCCTGGCCCGGTTCCGGCGCGATCATATCGGCATTGTCTTTCAGTCTTTTCATCTGATTCCGACGATGACGGCGCTGGAAAACGTCGCCGTTCCGCTGGAATTGGCCGGCCGCAAGGATGCGTTTCCGCGCGCTACCGAAGCGCTGGAGGCAGTCGGCCTCGGCCATCGCCTGACGCACTATCCCGGCCAGTTATCCGGCGGCGAGCAACAGCGGGTCGCCATCGCCCGCGCGTTCGCGCCCGGCCCGCGCGTGCTGTTGGCGGACGAGCCCACCGGCAACCTCGACGGCGAAACCGGGCACCAGGTCATTCAGCTTCTGTTCGACCAGTGCGCAGACCACGGTACGACGCTGGTGCTGATCACCCATGACCCGGCGCTGGCCGGGCGCTGCGACCGCCAGGTGCGTGTTGCCGATGGCCGCATCGCCGGCGCGCAACAGGCGGCCGAGGCGGCGGCGTGAGCGATCTGACGCTGGCGTTTGTCTGGGCGCGACGGGAACTGCGCGCCGGACTTGGCGGGTTTTGGGTGTTTCTCGCCTGCCTCGCCCTGGGCGTTGGCGCCATTGCCGGTGTCGGCGCTGTCAGCCAGTCCATACAAGACGCATTGCTGCGCGATGCCACGGCGATGGCTGGCGGCGACGTGGTGGTCCGCACCAGCTACCAGCCAGCCACACCCGAACAGGTCGCGTTCATGCGCGATACCAGCCAAACCCTGAGCCAGGGGCTGGAGATGCGGGTGATGGCCGGCGGCGCCGATGCCACCGAACGCCGCCTTGCCGAGCTGAAAGCTGTGGATGACGCCTATCCGGTCGCGGGCAGTTTTGTCCTTCGGGACGGCGGCGACCTGCATGCAGCGCTGGCCGAGCGTAATGGCCGCTGGGGGGCCGTGGCGGAGGAAGGCCTGTTCGATCTGCTGCGCCTGAATACCGGCGACCCGATCACTGTCGGCGATCAAACCTATGAATTGCGCGGTGTCATCGCGCGCGAGCCGGACCGCACCACCGGCCTTGCCAGCTTCGGCCCGCGCCTGCTGGTGGCAGATGCGAGCATCGAAGGCACCGGCCTGATCCTGCCCGGCAGCCTGATCCGTTATGTCTACCGGGTGGTTCTGCCGCCGGGCACGGACCCGCTCGGCTGGGCTGACGCACTGGAGCAGCGCTTCCCCACTGCCGGGCTGCGCATCACGCCCGCCAGCCAGGCTGCGCCCGGGCTCGGCGAAACGGTCGGCAGGCTCACCCTGTTTCTGACCCTTGTCGGGCTCACCACCCTGCTGATCGGCGGCATCGGCATCGCCAATGCGGTACAAAGCTTCATGGCCCGCAAGGCCGGCACCATTGCCATGCTGAAGTGCGTCGGCGCCCCGTCGCGGCTGATCCTTCTGACCTATGGAATGCAGACCGGTCTTCTCGCTTTGCTGGGCATTGCGGTGGGCCTTGTTCTTGGGACACTTGCGCCGTTCGCGCTGACGGCGCTGATGGAGTCTTTGCTGCCGGTACAATTGCAGCCGCGGATTTATCCGGCTGCGCTGGCGCTGGGTGGCGCCTTCGGTGTGCTAACAACGGCCGCCTTCGCGCTGTGGCCGTTGCTGAAAAGCCGGCGCATCGCCCCTGCCCGTCTGTTCCGCGATTTGGTCGCCCCCGCCGGCGCCCGCCCGACTGTGGTGGAGATCGCCGCGATTGCCCTGCTGCTGGCCTTGCTGGCAGCGCTGGCGGTGTTAACCGCCGAACAGCGCGGCTTCGCACTCTGGTTCGTTGGCGGCGTCGCGGCGGCCTTCGTGCTGTTCTTCCTGGCGGCCCATGCGCTGGCCGCCCTGGCACAACGGCTGACACGCACCCGTCTCGCCCGCTGGCGCCCCAGCCTGCGGCTCGCCCTCGCAAACCTCTGCCGCCCCGGCGCGCCGACGGTGAGCGTCGTGCTGTCGCTCGGCTTCGGTGTAACCGTTCTGGTCGCCGTTGCAGGCATTGAGGCCAATCTGGGCAAGACCTTGCGCGAAGACCTGCCGGCACAGGCACCGACCTTCTTTTTCGTTGACATCCAGCCGGATCAGCTTGCGGGCTTCGAAGAAGCCGTGGCCGCAATCCCCGGCGAACATCAACTGAATGCCCGACCGATGCTGCGCGCCCGGATTGTCAAAATCAACGGACAGCCGGCACGGGAGGCGGATGTGCCGGAGGATATTCGTTGGGCCTTGCGGTCCGAGCGCGGGCTAACCTTCCAGGCCGAAGAGCCGGATACGGGCGTCATCGTCGCCGGCCAATGGTGGCCCGCGGACTATCAGGGGCCGGCGCTGATCTCATTCCATGCCGGTATCGCCGCCGGTCTCGGCATCGGTGTCGGCGACGAGTTGACCTTCAACATTCTGGGTCGGGAGATCACCGCCCGCATCGCCAATTTGCGCGCCATCAACTTCCGCACGGTGCGCATGCAGTTCACGACCATCTTTGCGCCCGGCACACTAGAATCCGCGCCACACACCATCCTGGCTACCACCCGCACCCCGCCGGAGTATGCGAGTGAGTTGGTCCGCGCCGTCTCCGCCAAATACCCGAACATCTCGGCCGTGCGGGTGAAGGAGGCGCTGGAGATTTTCGACAACCTGATCCGCCAGATCGGCAATGCCATCCGGGTGATTGCGGCTGTCGGGCTGATTGCCGGCGTGCTGGTGCTGGCGAGCGCCGTGGCCGCCGGTCAGCAGGCCCGCCGCCGCGATGCCGTCATCCTAAAGGTGCTGGGTGCGACCCGGCCGAATGTGCTGGCGACATATCTGTGGGAATTCGGCATCCTCGGCATCGGCACGGTTGGCATTGCCGCTGTGATTGGCGGTGCGGCGTCCTATATCGTGGTGACGGAGGTGATGAATATGGATTGGAGCCTGCCGCTCGGCGCGATCCTGCTGACGGCACCGATGGCCTTGGCCATTACCCTGATCGCCGGGTTTGCCGGTGTCTGGCAGGCGCTTGGCCAGAAACCGGCACCGCTGTTGCGCAATGCCTGACACTTCCGCTGACCGAGAGTTCGCAAAAAAGCGGAAGGTCGCAAAATAGAGAAAGAAAGACGTTTCCAGCCCATGCGTAAGATGATGTTGGCCCTGGCAGTGGCCATGATCCCGGCAACCGGCACCGCCGAGGATACTCCACCGCCGGCCCCCCTGGACGAAGCGGTGGAACGGGTGCTGGGTGCGCTGCGCTTCGTGCTGCGCTCCATCCCCCAATATGAAATGCCGGAGGTGCTGCCGAATGGCGACATCATCATCCGCCGCATTCCGCCAGAGCCGGAGGCCAAGCCAGAGCCGGAGCAGAAGCCTGAGGTCGCACCTACCCCGAATGACGATGGCACGCGGATCTGACCCGGATTTTATGCTCGGCGGCAACGCATTACCCTTGCGTATTACCCGCTTTTTCCCAATATATTGGCTTGCGCGGCACCGCTGCCGCACAGGGATGCTTTAACCTTCGCTAAGGGGACTTCAAAACCGATGGCGTTCGAGAACCTTCGTACCCAGGCCCAGGTTGGCTCCGGCACTTATGCCGGTGCGGTCGATCAGGGACTGCGCCAGCATATGCTGCGCGTTTACAACTACATGACCTCTGGCCTAGTGGTGACCGGGCTTGTTGCATGGGCCATGTACTCGCTGTCATTCGTGACCGAAGGCGGCAGCGTCGTCGGCGTGACGGCATTGGGCGCAGCCGTTTACGGTTCGCCGCTCAAATGGCTGGTCATGCTGGCACCGCTTGGCTTCGTCATGGCTTTGAGCTTCGGCATCAACCGCATGAGCTTTGGCACGCTGCAAATCCTGTTCTGGGCATTTGCCGCCGTGATGGGCATCTCACTGGCCACGATTTTCGCCACCTTTACCGGCTCGAGCATCGCACGCGTGTTCTTCATCACGGCCGGCACCTTTGCCGGTATGTCGCTGTGGGGTTACACGACCAAGCGCGACCTGACCGGGATGGGCAACTTCCTGATCATGGGCTTGATCGGTATCATCATCGCCAGCGTGGTCAACATCTTCGTCGGCTCCAGCGCCATCCAGTTCGCCGTCAGCGTGCTTGGCGTGCTGATCTTCACCGGGCTGACTGCCTATGACACCCAGCGCATCAAGAACGACTATCTGGAAATGCGCAACCATGGCGAGGCCGTGGGCAAGATGGCGATCATGGGCGCCGTGTCCCTCTACCTCGATTTCATCAACCTGTTCATGATGCTGCTGTCGCTGTTCGGCAATCGCCAATAGGCTGAAAGCAGCCTTCGGGCCCTACCCAGGCCGCTACCGCTACGCGCGGTGGCGGCCTTTGTTTTGTCGGCCGGGCCCATTGCGTGCAACGCCGACAGTCAGCGGAGACAATGAACACGCAGGCCGTGCCGCACGGCGGCCAGCACCGCGCCCGGCTCGATGCGATAACCGGTAATCCCAGCAGCCGCCGCCGCCTGCACGTCGCGCGGCTGGTCACCAACCATGAAGCTGCGCGACACGTCCACGCCCCAGGCCCGCATCAAATCCAGTATCATGCCGGGCTGTGGCTTACGGCAGCCGCAGGCGCGGGTATAGAAGCCAAAGCCTGCCTCCGGATGATGCGGGCAGTAGCGGTAGGCGTCAATCCACGCCCCCTCCCGCGCCAGATCGGCGCTCATCCAGGCGTGCAGTGCCTCGACATCGGCCGGGCCGTAGAGGCCGCGGGCAATACCCGATTGGTTGGTGACAACAAAAGCCAGCACGTCCACCCGGTTGACCAGCCGCACCGCAGCCTTGGCGCCCGGCAGCCAATGAAAGTCCTGGCTGCGGTGCACATAGCCGGTGTCCTCATTCAGGCATCCGTCGCGGTCGAAGAACACCGCCGGGCGGCCGGCCATCGCTAGCCCCAGAGCGCCGCAGGCGGCGGGTGCAGCAGGCTGCCCTCGAAGGTCAGGCTAGGCTCCCGGTCGCGGTCCAGCAGCAGCGGGCCATCCAGATCGACGATGTTGGCGCGCGCGGCCACCACGGTCGCCGGCGCCATGGCCAGAGAGGTGCCCAGCATGCACCCCACCATCACACCAAGCCCCCGCCGCTCCGCCTCTTCCAGAACGGCCAGCGCCTCCGTCAGCCCGCCGGTCTTATCCAACTTGATGTTGACGAGGTCGTAGCGCTCCGCGATCTGCGCCAGATCCTTGCGGGTATGAAACGCCTCGTCGGCACAGATCGGCAGAGGGTGCGCGAACGTCGCCAGCACCGCATCGTCACCTGCCGGAACCGGCTGCTCCACCATCGCGACGCCCAGATCGGCCATGGCCTGGCAAAGCGCCTGCGCCATATCGGGCGCCGCGCCCTCGTTTGCATCGACGATGAGCCTGGCGGCGGGCGCAGCCTTGCGGATCAGGGCGACCCGCGCCTCGTCCAAGTCGTCGCCCGCCAGCTTGATCTTCAGCAGTGGCCGCGCTGCCTGCGCCGCCGCGGCCTGCCCCATCGCCTCCGGCGTATCCAGGGACAGGGTGTAGGCGGTGGTCAGCACCGGCGGCGCTGGCAGGCCCGCCAGTTCCCAAGCGCGGCGGCCGGTCAGCTTCGCCTCAAGATCCCACAGCGCGGCGTCCAACGCGTTGCGAGCGGCGCCGGCAGCCATCCGCTCCATCAGATCGCCGCGGCCACAGCCCGCCTCGATCGCGTCACGCATACCCTCGATCTGCGCCAGCACGCTGTCCACGGTTTCGCCATAGCGGGGATAGGGCACACACTCGCCCCAGCCACGCACGCCGCCCTGGCTGAGCGTCACCGTCACCACCAGCGACTCGGTCCGCGCCCCGCGGGCGATGGCGAACCGCCCGCGGATCGGAAAACTCTCGGCAACCGCCGTCAGTTGGCGCATAGCTTCTCCAGCGCATCGACGATGGGGCCCGTGCCGGTCGCCAGTGAGTCAACGCAAGGCAGGCCGAACCGGTCCTCCGTATCCTTCAACAGCCGGTCGGCCATATCGCGCGGCAGCAGATGGGTGTCGATGCTTATGCCGACAAAGCGGCAGTTCGGGTTGGTCAGCGACGCCATTTGCAGATAGGGCGCGAAACAGTCTTTCAATTCCGGGATCGGCGCATGCGGCAGGCCCCGCATATGCTTGCGCGTCGGCTCGTGACAGAGCACCAATGCATCCGGCTGCGCACCGTGCAGCAGGCCGAGCGTAACACCGGCAAACGCCGCATGGAACAGCGAGCCCTGCCCCTCGACGATATCCCAATGATCCGGGTCGTTTTCCGGCGTCAGCCATTCCGCCGCGCCGGAAATGAAGTCGGAGATCACGGCGTCAATGGCAACCCCGCGCTCGGCAATGAAAATACCGGTCTGGCCGGTCGCCCGGAAATCCGCCTTCAGCCCCCGGCGCTCCATCTCCTTGGCGATTGCCAGTGCCGTATATTTCTTGCCGACCGAGCAATCCGTGCCAACAGTGAGACAACGCAGGCCGGCCCGTTTGAAGCCCTTGCCGGTGTTGAACTGTTGGTCGGTGTAGCGCACATCATACAGCGTGCGCCCATGTTTCGCCGCGGCCTCCCCCACACCCGGGATGCTGGCGAGGCGGGCATGCAGGCCACTGGCCACATCCATTCCGCGGCCGAGCGCGCCAATAATGGTGTCGGTCCAGTGCTCCGGCATTGTGCCGCCGGAGTTGGCGACGGCAACGATCATCGTCTTTGCACCCTTGGTCGCCGCTTCGTCCAGTGTCAGATCGGCAAGGCCGGTGTCGGCATTGCAGCCCGGCAGCCGCAACTGGCCAACACACCATTCCGGCCGCCAGTCGGCGATGCCGTGGGCGGTTTTGGCGGCCAACTGGTCGGCGACATCGCCCAGAAACAACAAATAGGGACGCTCCACAGCACACTCCCGGTCAGGTTTGGAACACGGCGCAACAAACGCAACATATTAGGACGCAAACCCCTGCAATGCCAACAATGGGAGGGATTTTTCCTCGCAAGCCATCTGGACCGCGGGTCGATCGCCGCTCTATGCTGATCCAAAGGACCAGAGACAGAAAAGGCCTGACATCATGGCACTCACATGGTCGCACGCGGTGCTTAACGTCAAAGACGCTGGCCGAATGCTGGATTTCTACACCCGTGTCCTTGGCTTCCGCATGACCGACCGCGGCGAGATCCCTGGCCGTGGCGCGGAAATCATCTTCCTCAGCCAGGATCCGGGCGAACACCACCAATTGGCCCTGCTGCCCATGCGCCAGGACGACGGACCGAGCAACAGCCTCGCCCATCTCGCCTTCCGCGTTGACGATCTGGCAGAATTGCGCGGCGTGATCCAGGCGTTGCGGGACGAAGGTATCGCCATGCGCCCCACCACACACGGCAACACTTGGTCGGTCTATATCCAGGATCCGGAGCGGAACGGGCTCGAGATTTTCTGTGATACACCCTGGCATGTCGCCCAACCGCAAGGCAAGACCTGGGACATGGCCGCCGACGACGAAACCCTGCTGGCCTGGACCAAGGCGGCGTTCGAAGGCGAGCCTGGCTTTGAACCCAGACACGCCTATCACAGCCGCATGGCCGAACAGGCCGGCTAAAGCCGGAGAACGGCCAACGTACCGTCACTTGCAAACCAAAACACAAGTCCACATCCAAAAGGGGGAAACGCCTATGACCATGCTCGAACTTGGCCCGAACGACGGCCTATATTACGAATACACTCCGCCGTCGCGCGAAGGCGCGTGCACCTATGTTTTCGTCAACCCGATCACCGGCGACGTCGGCCTTTGGAATGCCGTGATCGTGCCAGCCTTGCAGAAGGAAGGATACGGCACGCTGGTCTACAATTTCCGCGGCCAGGCCAATTCCCCCTTCAGCCCGGACCTGGCGCTGATGGAGGAGGTCATCACCGGCGATCTGCGCGCGCTACTGAAGCATGTACAACCGCCGCAGCCGGTGCTGGTGGGCCTATCCATCGGTGGACTCTATGCGGCCAAGGCCTATCTGGCCGGCGAGAAGGTCGCCGGTCTGGTGCTGATCAATACGCTTCGGCGGATCACACCGCGGCTCGCCTGGATGAACGACGCGACCGTGCGGGCCATGCACGTCGGCGGGCCCGACCTGATGAAGGATTTGCTGTTCCACCTGCTGGTCGGCGAGCGCTTCCAGGAGGCGAACCGCAAGGACTTCCTGAAACCCGATACGAAATACGAGCCGTTGCCGGAGGATACCGGCGCCTTCAACCTACTGACCTGGATGGGCAAGACCGACTGGGATATCGACTGGTCGAAGCTGGATTGCCCGGTGCTGGTGATCATGGGTCCGCAGGACCGGATTTTCTTTGACGCCCCGATCGTGGCGGAGTTGATGGCCAAGCTGCCGAACGCCATCCGGGTCGACGTGCCGGAAGCGGGCCACATGCTACCCATGGAAATGCCGGAGGCCTTCCTGGCCGCCATTGACGGCTTTCCTGATTGAGCGACGGGCAGCGCCGCCCCGCCTTCCGGTTTACCCAATGAAGGCGGGGTGACCGCTCCAGATACGCTCCAGGGCTGCCCGAACCTCATCGGGCAGCGGGCCGGCGGCCTCCGCCGCCAGCGCTTGCACCAGATGTTCGAGTTCCGCAAGCCCGATGACGACGGTCGACAGCGCCGGACAGGCGAGCCCGAAGCGCAGGGCGGCCTGCGCAGGGGTGCCATAGCCGCCGCCGAACACCTGCCGCACTGCTGCGGCGCGTGCGGCTTCCGCACCGTCGCCGGAGTTTGCGGTAATCGGCACTTCGCGCCCGGTCCGCTCGGTCGAGGCAAGATGGCCCGCCGCAAAAATCCGAATGCCCATCACGCCCATATCCTGCGCTTCGCACGCCGCCAGCAACCCGTCGAAATTGGTGGTGTTCCAGGCCGCTGGGGGCGTCCAGGCAGCAGTCGGATTGAGCATGTTGTAATAGACCTGGGCCACGTCGAACCGCCCGGATGAAACCACGTCCGATACCGGCCCAGGCTCGCCCAACGCGGTCAGGCCAGCGTAGTCGCACAGCCCATCCGCCCGCAACCGGTCCACGATATCGGCGACACCGCCGGCGCCCAGAACGTCGGCAGGGCGCAGCCTCCCCTCCCCGCCGGCGGCGCTCAACTGGTTGTGCAGGATCAACACCTCGGCCCGGTCGAGCCCATGCCTCGCCAAACCCGCGTCGACCGAGCGGCGGATCTGGCCGGCGAAATCGCCTGCGGCGGGGTCCAGCCGGAATTTGGTGGAAATGCGGGGCCGCTGCCGTCCGGTATGGGCCGCCAGCCATTCTCCGATAACGGTTTCGGAGACGCCATTGCCATACATCGCGGCGGTATCGATCCAGTCGATCCCGGCAGTTGAGGCCCGGTCAAGCGCGGCAAAGGCGGTGGAGCGGTCCTGATGGATCAGCACGCCGCCAACCCAGCCGCCACCAAACGTAATGGCCGGAATTTGCAATCCGGTTCGGCCGAAACGGCGGTATTGCATGGCGAAAGCTCCTTCGATCCGGGCTGTTGCGGGCAGCTGACAGCGCCTGTCAGGCCGGCAAGTGGATGCACGAATTGCCATGCCGGTCAATCGGCCGGCCGCCCGGCATTGGCCTTCAGCCGCGCCGGCAGGGCGATCAGCGCGGCAGGGTGACGATGAAACGCGCGCCGCCCTGCGGCGCCTCCTTCACCACGATATCGCCGCCGTGAGCCATCACGACATCCCGCGCAATGGTCAATCCCAGGCCGACGCCGCCCGTAGCCGCGTTCCGGGATTCGTCCAGCCGGACAAAGGGCCGGAAAATGTCGGCGCGGCGGTCGGCCGGAATCCCTGGGCCATCGTCATCCACCGTGATGATCGCTTGGTTTGCAGTCGTGGCAATGGCGATCCAGCAGTGCCCTCCATAACGCAGCGCATTGGCGATAATATTGTTCAGCGCCCGCCGCAGGCTTTCCGGACGCGCCCGCAGTTGGATGTCTTCCGGCAGGTCATGAGCCACCTCGACCCGGTCATGCCGGAAGGTCTCGGCCAAGGATTGCACCATGGCGACGATGTCGACGGCCTGCGTCGGTTCCGTCACCTGATCGCGGGCAAAATCCAGGTATCCCTGGATCATGGCCTCCATATCGCCGATATCCTGGCGCAGCCCCTCCTTGTCGATGCTGTCGTCGAGCATCTCCACCTCGATCCGCATGCGGCTGAGCGGCGTGCGCAGGTCATGGCTGATCGCGGCCAGCATTTCGGTACGGCGACGCACTTGGCGTTGGATGCGCGCCTTCATCCGCTCGAACGCGCGGGCGGCCCGGCGGATTTCGTCGGCGCCGCGTTCCTGGATCGGCCCCAGATCCTCGCCGCGGCCAAACGCATCCATGGAAAGGGCCAGGCGGCGCACCGGCACCACCTGCTTCCACAGAAAGAACGAGGACAGGCCCAGCGCCAGCAAGGCCGTGCCCAGCACCCAGGCCAGGAACACGAACGTGGTTGATGTCGAAACCTGTTTGATCGGAAAGCGGCAATCCAAGGGGCCGCGCGTGGTTTCGAAAGTCAGGTGCAGGTCGTCGCCGAACACCCCTTCGGTCTGATGCCGGATATTGGGCATCGCCCGTTCCAACGCCCGGTCGAGTGCGGAGATGGTCGGCTGACGCCAAAGGGCGGGATTTTCAAAAACGCCTGTCTGGTTGTCCGGCACGCAGCGCACCTGCGTCGTTCGCTCCAACAGGATGGAAATGTCGGCCGGCAGGCCGCCCGCCTCGTAGGACCGGACCAGAAAGGCAATTTCGCCGGTCGTGCTGGCAATCAACCGCCGGTGTACGGTTTCCCAGTGGTGCTCAAAGAAAAACCAAGTGGCAATGCTGAACAGAAGGATGACCGGCACCGCCACCATCAACAGCGAGCGCCGGAACAGGTCGCGCGGCATCACATCGCGCAGACGGAGCCGCATCCGGCGCCGCTGCCCGCTCATGCCAGCGGCCGCCCGGTCAGGCGGTAGCCGACACCGCGCACGGTTTGCAGCCAGTTCGGGTTGCGCGGGTCAGGCTCCAGTTTCTTGCGCAGGCGCGCGATCTGCACATCGACCGCCCGCCAGGTCGTGCCCTCCCCAAGTGCTTCGACCAGGTCGTCTCGGCTGACCTCGTCGCCAAGCCGTTTGGCGAGAAAACGCAGCAAACGCTGTTCCTGGGGCGTCAACGGAATGCGCTTTTCATCCAGCCACAACAGGCCAGCATCGATATCCAGCACATAGGGGCCAAGCGCCAGACGCTCCGGCTGTTCCGGCCCGGCGCGCCGCGGCTCTGCCGTGACCTGATCCCGGCGCCGCAAAATGCGCTCGATCCGCAGCAGTAACTCGCGGGGGTCGAACGGCTTGGCGATATAATCCTCCGCCCCGGTGGACAGGCCGTTGACCCGGTCTTCCGGCGCATCCAGCGCAGTGATCAACAGGACGGGCGGACCGCCCGCCTCCCCGGCAAGCTCTTCCGCCAGGACCAAGCCGCTTTCGCCCGGCATCATGATATCCAGCACCACCAGATCGAAAGTGAGCGAGGCCAGCTTGGCCCGCGCGTCTGCCGAATCATGCGCCGCCATCACCAGATATCCGGCATTCGTCAGGTAGCGGCAGAGAAGCGCCGCCAGCCGCCGGTCGTCGTCGACGACAAAAATATGGGCGGCTTCTTCCTGCACCGGCCGGCCGCTTATGCCGCGGGTGCGGGCTGCACCGCCGCCAAGGCCCCGCCGAGCCGCGCCGGTTCGATCGCCAGCGCCTTGCCATCGCCGCCAACCCGGACCAGGCAGCCGCACAGCGTCCCCTCGCCTTCCGCCGGGGTGAGACGTTCGGATGGCAGTTTGCGGGTGAAGCGATAGAGCGCCGGTTCCGCCTTCATGCCAATGACCGAGCGGTAGTCGCCGGTCATGCCGGCGTCGGATTGGTAGGCCGTGCCGCCGGCCAGCACGTGATGATCCGCCGTCGGCACATGCGTATGAGTGCCGACAACGGCAGTGACGCGGCCGTCCAGATGATGGCCCATCGCCATTTTCTCGCTGGTTGCCTCGCCATGCACATCGACGAAGATTGCGTCCACCGCTCCGCCAAGCGGCGCCTGCGTCAGAATCTTGTCAATGCCGGCGAAAGGGTCATCCATGGCATCCATGAAGAGCCGCAGCATCAGGTTTGCGACCAGAACCCGCTTGCCCGTGCGACCCGCGGCCAGATAAGCGCCGTGGCCTGGCGTACCCTTCGGATAGTTCAATGGGCGCAAAAGGCGGGGCTCGCTGTCGATGAAGCCCAGAATTTCCTTCTGGTCCCACACATGATTGCCGGTGCTGATGACATCGACGCCCAAGTCGAAGAACTGGCGGCAAATGGCGGGCGTGATGCCAAAGCCGTGGGCCGAATTTTCGCCGTTCAGGATAACCAGTTCCGGCGCATGCTCGGCAATCAGCCCCGGCAAATGCGCGGCGACCGCATCCCGTCCGCTGCGGCCGACCACATCGCCGATGAACAACAGGGAAAACGTGCTGGAAGAGGCCATGAAATACACCAATCCCCGCAACACCCCTGGCGTGGGTGGCGGGCCGGACGGAAACAGGCGGGGGCCGCTTTGGCCGCTGGCGTTGACAAGCTCCTGGGTCCGTATAAACAAGGTGGGCGTCACGTGCCGTGACCACGATCACAGCAGCGGCAACACCCCGGACCAGAGGCTATCGACCCCGGGGCTTTGCGTGCCTGGCGAACCAAGCAGCCCCACACCTTCTATCTAGTCCGCCGGCGGCTCTTCCGCAAGCGCGCCCAATGCGCCCGACAGCGCGGTCAGCCTGGCCGCCATGCCATCCGCCCAGGCCCGCAGGGCGGCGTTGTCCTCCCGCAGGGCGGCATTTTCATTGCGCAGCGCCTCTACGTCCCCACGCAGTATCTCCATGTCCCGCTGCACGGCTTCGGCATCGCCAATGGCGGCGCCGCCGCGACCATCCGAACCACGATTCGCTGCGGCCATTTCGTCGAGCAGGGCAATCGCGGCCATGACCAGCAACTTCCGGTCATCGGTGTTGCGGGCAACCTCCGCAAGCGGCTGTACCCGCGCATCCAGCGACGCCGCGATCTGCAGCAGGTGATCTTCCTGGCCAGGCGCGCAACGCAGGGTGTAACGCCGCGCACCCACCGAAAACGTAACATCGGGCATGATACACATTCTTATGAGACAACACGTCATCCTGGCATGCTTGACGCATTGAGGGAAGCCGGTCATGTTCCGCGCCGTTAGCGCTGCCCCGCCCGTCCGGCTTGGCGCGCTTGCTCCTGGTTTTTTCCTGATTATGGAGTCCGAGTGCAGCCATGCCGCAGGACCCTCAGCGCGACACTGAAACCCTTCGCCGGATGGCCAATGCCATTCGTGCCCTTTCGATGGATGCGGTGCAGGCGGCCAATAGCGGCCACCCCGGCATGCCGATGGGCATGGCCGACGTTGCCACCGTCCTTTGGTCCCAGTTCCTGAAGCACGACCCGAAGGCGCCCCGCTGGCATGATCGCGACCGTTTTGTGCTGTCGGCCGGCCATGGCTCGATGCTGCTCTACAGCCTGCTGTACCTGAGCGGCTACGAGGACTGCACGCTCAACGACCTGAAGAATTTCCGCCAGCTCGATGCACCGACCGCCGGTCACCCCGAATATGGCCATCTGGCCGGCATCGAGACCACCACCGGCCCGCTTGGCCAGGGCCTCGCCAATGCCGTCGGCATGGCGATGGCGGAACGGCACCTCCGTGCCGAATACGGCGCCGATCTGGTGGACCATTTTACCTATGCCATCGTCGGCGACGGCTGCCTGATGGAGGGCATCAGCCACGAGGCCGCCAGCATGGCCGGTCACCAAAAACTAGGCCGGCTGGTCGTTCTGTTCGACGACAACGGCATTTCCATCGACGGCCCGACCTCGATGAGCGTATCGGACGACCAGACCCAGCGCTTCCTGGCCTATGGCTGGCATGTGGAGAGCGTGGACGGTCACGATATGGCAGCGGTGGCTGCCGCGATCCAGGCCGCCCGGGCCGACGCCCGTCCCTCGCTGATCCGTTGCAAGACCACCATTGGCTTCGGCGCGCCAACCAAGGCCGGCACCGCCGGCTCGCATGGCGCCCCCTTGGGCGACACGGAAATTGCAGGCGCGCGCGAGGCGCTCAGCTGGCCCTATGGCCCGTTCGAAATCCCGGCCGATGTGCTGGACGCGTGGCGCCAGACGGGCCAGCGCGGCGCGGACGATCACGCCGCCTGGGGCGTGCGTGTGGAAGCGTCGGACCGCAAGATGGAGTTCCTGGCGCGCATGGATGGCGTGGTGAACGCCTCCATCGACGCGCGCATCCACGAGATCAAGGCTGCCATGCGCGAAAGCGGCAAGGGCCCGGCCACCCGCGCCGCGTCGCAGACCGTGCTGGAAACGCTGGTCGAGGCCTGCCCGTGGATGGTTGGCGGCTCGGCCGACCTGACCGGTTCGAACAACACCAAGACCGGCGCGCTGTCACCGCAAACCGCTGACAATCCCGCCGGCCGTTACATCTATTACGGCGTGCGCGAGCATGGCATGGCCGCCGCGATGAACGGCATGGCGCTGCATGGCGGCATTATCCCCTATGGCGGCACGTTCCTGGTGTTCAGCGACTACAACCGGCCTGCGATCCGGCTGGCCGCGCTGATGGGCATTCGCGTTATCCATGTGCTGACGCACGACAGCATCGGCCTTGGCGAAGATGGGCCTACCCACCAGCCGGTCGAGCATCTGGCCGCCTTGCGCGCCATTCCCAACCTTCTGGTCATGCGTCCGGCCGATGCGGTGGAAACGGCCGAATGCTGGCAGATTGCGCTGGAACACACCAACATGCCGAGCGCTATCGTCCTGACCCGCCAGAACCTGAAATTGCAGCGGACCGAGGCCGATACGGTCAACAAATGCCGCAGCGGCGCCTATGTCCTGGCGGATGCACCAGACGGAAAGCCTGCCGTGACCCTGGTCGCCAGCGGTTCCGAAGTGGAAATCGCCATGGATGCACGCGCAGCGCTGAAAGCCGACGGCATTGCCGCCCGCGTCGTTTCCATGCCGTGCATGGAATTGTTCGCCCAACAGGACGAGGCGGCACGTAACAGCATACTTCCGGCCAACATCCCCGTTATCGCGGTGGAGGCGGCTATCGCCCAGGGCTGGGATCGCTGGACCGGGCCGAACGGCGGCTTCGTCGGGATGACAGGCTTCGGCGCTTCGGCGCCCTACAAGGCATTGTACGAGCGTTTTGGCATCACCGCCGCGGCCGTGGCCGCGCGCGCGAAGCAGGCGCTCGCCGGTTAGACCGCAGACGGTTTTTCTTGAACGAAGGCCGCTGACGTTCGCCAGGCGGCTGCTAGCAGGAGATAAGACATGGCCATTCGTGTTGCCATCAACGGGTTCGGCCGCATCGGCCGCATGGTGTTCCGCGCAGCGATGGAATCAAACCGCAGCGATCTGGAATTCGTCGCGATCAACGATCTCGGCTCGCCGGCGGCGAACGCACATCTGCTGAAATACGACAGCGTGCATGGCCGCTTGAACCAGGATGTCAGCGTCGATGGCGACACCATCCGTGTCGGCGACCGCGCCGTGAAGGTGTATGCAGAGCGCGACCCGAAGAACCTGCCCTGGGGCGACCTCGGCATCGACGTGGTGATGGAATGCACCGGCATCTTCACCATACGCGAGCAGGCCGCGATGCACCTGGAAGCGGGCGCGAAGAAGGTGCTGATCTCCGCCCCGGCCACCGGCGCCGACCTGACCGTCGTTTACGGCGTGAACCACGATAAGATCAAGCCGGAACACACGGTGATCTCGAACGCCTCATGCACCACCAACTGCCTGGCGCCAGTCGCGCACGTGCTGAACCGCGCCATTGGCATCGAACGTGGCTACATGACCACGATCCACGCCTACACCGGCGACCAGAAGCTGCACGACACCCTGCACAGCGATCTGCGCCGCGCCCGCGCCGGCGCGCTCAGCCTGATCCCGACCTCCACCGGTGCCGCCCGCGCGGTGGGCGAGGTGCTGCCGGAACTGAAGGGCAAGCTGGACGGCACCGCCATCCGCGTGCCGACGGCCAATGTCTCGGTCGTCGATCTTAAATTCGTCCCCTCCCGCGCCACTACGGTCGAGGAAATCAACGGCGCCATCCGCAATGCCGCCGCGAACGAACTGGCCGGCGTGCTGGCCGTCAATGACGAGGAACTGGTTTCCTGCGACTTCAACCACAACACCTATTCCAGCGTGTTCGACCTGACGCAGACTCAGACGGTCGAAGGCACTTTGGTTCGTGTGCTGTCGTGGTATGATAACGAATGGGGCTTTTCCAACCGCATGTTGGACACCGCCGCCGTTTATGGCCGCGCCTGAGCGCCAGAGATCAAGGAACGCTTGAGCGATGAAAACCACCCAGAAAGTCCGCAAAATCCTTTCGTATTACGAGAGCGACAACCCCGGCACCAAGGCCAACCTCGCCCGCATCCTGATGCAGGGCAAGCTGGGCGGCACAGGCAAGCTTGTGATCCTGCCGGTCGATCAGGGCTTCGAGCACGGCCCGGCCCGCAGCTTCGCCCCGAACCCGGCCGGCTATGACCCGCACTATCATTTCCAACTGGCGATCGACGCGGGCCTCAGCGCCTATGCCGCGCCGCTCGGCATGATCGAGGCGGGGGCCGACACATTTGCCGGCCAGATTCCAACCATCCTGAAGGTTAACAGCGCCAACAGCCTGGCCCGCATGAAGGACCAAGCGGTCACCGGCTCGGTCTCCGATGCGCTGCGCCTCGGCTGTTCCGCCATCGGCTTCACCATCTATCCGGGCTCCGACGATCAGTTCGAGATGATGGAAGAAATCCGCGAAATGGCGGAAGAAGCCAAGTCTGTCGGGCTGGCCGTGGTGATGTGGTCCTACCCGCGCGGCGGCGACCTGGATAAGAAGGCGGAAACCGCAGTCGACATCTGCGCCTATGCCGCGCACATGGCGGCGCTTCTGGGCGCCCATATCATTAAGGTCAAGCCGCCGACGGCAGAAATCGGCCTGGATGCTGCGGCAAAGGCCTATCAGAACATCGACACGTCGACGCTGGCCAAGCGGATCGAGCACGTGGTGCAGTCCTGCTTCAACGGCCGCCGCGTGGTTGTGTTCTCCGGCGGCGAGGCAAAGGACCTGGACGGCATCCTGGGCGAGATCAAGGGCCTTTATGAGGGCGGCGCCAGCGGTTCGATCATCGGCCGCAACACCTTCCAGCGCCCGCGTGACGAGGCGATGTCGATGCTCAACCAGATCATCGACATCTACAAGGGCCGCGGGTAACGCCGCGCCCCTTTTCCCGCCGTCACTGCGTCCCGCTGCACAAGCCCCGGGGCTGCAATGACAGCGGTTTTGTCGGGCAAAGGACCGCCACCGTGGTCGAAGACGAGCGTTTTATCTACCTGATCTCTCCGGAGTCGGTCACGACCCCAGAGGCGTTAGAGGCATTTGCCGAGAAGCTGGAGCAAGCGCTCGCAACCGGTCATGTTGCGGCGTTCCAGTTACGCCTCAAAAATGTGCCGGAGGACTGGATCGAGACCGCGGTAAAGCGACTGCTGCCGGTCTGCCAGGCGCATGACGTTGCCTTCATTCTGAACGACCGCCCGGACCTGGCAGTCAAGCTGGATTGCGACGGCGCTCACATCAGCGCGGACGAGGACATGCCGTTCGCGCGTGCACGCGAGATCCTGGGCGAGGATCGCATCCTGGGCGCCACCTGCCGCGACAGCCGCCATCTGGCGTTCGAAGCCGGCGAGGCCGGTGCCGACTACGTTGCCTTCGGCGCCTTCTTTCCCAGCAACAGCAAAGCCGCCAAGAGCCGCACCACGCCGGAAATTCTCGAATGGTGGCACGAAATCGCAGTGCTGCCATCGGTCGCCATCGGCGGGATCACGGCGGAGAATGTCAGCCCAATTTTCAAGGCCGGCGCGGACTATATCTGCGTCATCTCCGCCGTCTGGAATCACCCGGATGGGCCGGCAGCCGGCGTGCAGGCGCTGGTGGATGCGTGCAGACAATAATCAGGATAACACCCAATATAAAAATCGGGATAGGAAAATGACATTTTTGGCTGAATGGGGATTTTATGTAGATACACCTGCTTTCTGGGTGTTAACCGGGATAATTATTCTATAATTTTTAACAATCGTTCGTTTGAAAATTATGTCGATATACAAATTTGGTCTGCTCAAAATACGATAGACATTCATCTCCTGGGAATATCTGAATTTGAGAATAAAATTCGTCACATACAACAAAAATTGGACGAATTACAGGCAATGCAGCAAAGTTATCGCTGAACAGAGGTGATGCCACATCCCCCGAATACTACTTAACGGGGAATGTGGCGCCCCGGAAGCGGCGGAGCCGCTACCAGGGGTAACACAGGCACTCCGGAACGCCGGTACTATCCTACCCCTTGAACTCCTTGATGATCCGATCCCGGTCCGCATCGACGTCCGGCGCGGTCTTGCGGTGGCCGTCGTCAGTATAGCCGGAGAGTTTGATCGGGTTGCCCGCCACCTTCATCTCGCCGAAGGTCGGGTCATCCACCGTCACCAGCATCTGCCGCGGCCCGATCTGCGGGTGCTGCATGACATCGGCGACGTTATTGATCTTGGAAGCGGGAATGCCGGCCTCGTCCAATTGCGGCAGCCATTCCGCCGTATCGCGGGTCATTAGCACTTCCTCGATGAGCGGTGCCAATTCCTCGTGGTGCTCGGTACGGCTGCCGTTGGAGGTAAAGCGCGGGTCGGTTTTCAGATCCTGCCGGCCGATGATATCGCAAAAACGCTCGTACATGACGTTGTTACCGGCGGCGATGATCATGTGGCTGTCCTTGGTCTTGAAAACCTGGAACGGCGTGATGGAAGGGTGCCGCCCGCCGAGCGGCCCCGGGATTTCTCCGGTCGCCGCATAGCGCGCAATGGCGTTTTCCATCAGCGACACCTGACAATCCAGCATGGAGACATCGACCTTGCGCGCCTCGCCGGTCATCGCCCGGTCATAAAGGGCGGAGACAATGCCAATGGTCGTAAACAAGCCAGCGCCCAGGTCACCGATGGACAGGCCGACGCGGGTCGGTTCCGCATTCGGGCCGGGCTGGCCGGTGATGCTCATGATACCGCCCATCGCCTGCACCACCATGTCATAGGCCGGCCGCTTCGAATGCGGTCCCGTGTGGCCGAAGCCTGAACAGGCGGCATAGATCAGGTTCGGATATTTCGAGTGCAGGTCGTCCCAGCCATAGCCCAGCTTTTCCATGGTGCCGGGCCGGAAGTTCTCGGCGACCACATCAGCCTTCGCCAGCATGCCCTCAAAAATCTTGCGATCACCCTCGTCCTTCAGGTTCAGACCGATGCTTTCCTTGCCGCGGTTGACGCTGATGAAATAGGCGGACTTGCCTTCCTTGAACGGCCCGTAGGCCCGGGCATCGTCGCCGGTGCCGGGGGTTTCCACCTTGATCACCCGCGCACCAAGCTCGGCTAGCAGCATGGTCGAATAGGGCCCCGCCAGCACGCGGGTCAGGTCGATAATGGTAACGCCGGAAAGCGGGCCAGCAGGCATGGAGCGAATTCCTCGTTCAGTCTGGGGGTATCAGTTACTGGTGCGGGAAATTACGGGAGACGGCCGCGAAGGTCACGGCCTTTGTTACGGTTCCAACTGGCCGGGTTCAGGGATGCCGGCGATCGAAGATCAGGGGCAGAGGGTTCGTTGTCCACCGCAATCATTCCCTTCGTCCGGCAATATAATACCGCGGCTTGGCAAGGGTTCATCGGGGAAACCGGCATGAATTCCATCTGCACTGCATAAACCCGAAGGCATCAACCCTATAAGGTCAATCCGGCGCCATGGTGCGTTTCGGAGCTTGACCGGCAGTTATCCGCATGGATAAGCTTTGATTATTAGGCGACAAAGCGTTGCGTTCGGAGCCATTCGGTACTCAGAAAAGGTGTTCGATCGAAACGCCAAAACAAAAAATAACGTTCCAAACAAAAATGGCACGCGACAGTGCTGGAGGAAACGATGACTTACAAAAATATGCTTGCCCGGCTTGTGGTTTCCGCTGCTTTGGGCATCGCTGCGGCGCCAACGCTGGCCCAGGACAATGAAGGAACGCTGGTCGTCGCCATCGAGTCGCTGGCGGCGCAGAATTTCGACCCGATCCTCGAAGGCCGCCCCGGCCACGCCCACTACCACGCTCCATTGTATGATGCTCTGGTCGGGTTCGACCTCAAAGAGGGCGGCATCGGGCCAGGAATTGCCGAGCGTTGGCAAATTTCCGAGGATGGCGAAAGCTGGACCTTCTACCTCCGTGACGGCCTGAAGTTTCACAACGGTGAGGCACTGACGGCCGAGGACGTGAAGTTCAGCATCGAACGCATCATGTCGGAGGAATCGATTACGGCGCAGGCGGCCTCGTTCCGCCGCACCATCAAAAAAATCGAAGTCGTTGACGACCTGACAGTCCGCTTCGACACAGACGGCATCCAGGTTTACTTTCCGACATTATTCAGCCGCGCCATCTTCCATGACGGCACCATTATGCCGAAAGATTACTTCGAGGAAGTCGGCGCAGACGAATTCCGCAGAAATCCGGTTGGCAGCGGGCCGTGGAAGTTCGTGCGCAGCGTGCCAGGCGATTTTGTTGAGTATGCGGCTGTGGAGCAAGACCATTGGCGAGGTAAGCCGAAGTTCAATCGCCTTGTCATCATGCAGGTGCCCGAGCAAAGCACACGCATGGCGATGATCCGCACAGGCGAGGCCGCAATCGCCTCCATCACCCCCGAAGCCATCGGGGAAGTGCGAAGCGCGGGCTTGAAATTGGTCTCTGTCCCGGCGACCGCGCAAGCGATCTATCAATTTTACGGACTGTTCCGTGACGAGGTGGCCGATTCGCCGGTGACCGACGTGCGAGTGCGTGAGGCGCTTTCGCTCGCGATCGACCGCAAGGCGATCATCGAGCATATCATGGAGGGTGAGGCACGCATGCCCTTCCCCTTTGCCACCTTCGGCTACAGCCTGGATATGGATGTCGACCGCTGGCGGCAGTGGTCACAGGAGGCCTTGCGCTACGATCCCGATCGCGCACGCGAACTGTTGGCAGAAGCGGGATACAAGGACGGCTTCACGCTTAGCTTTGCCAACACCGCGTTGCCAGGCACGCCGTGGATGGTCGATGTCGGCCTCGTTATCGCCGATTTCTGGGAGCAGGTCGGCATTAATGTCGAGCTTGAAAACTACGAATGGGGCGCATTCCGGTCCCTGACCCAGGGCGACCAGCCGGAATTGGTGGGCCGGGTGTCAATGTACCGGACGGCCGGGCGACCAATCGCGACGACCCGCTATCATGCAGCCTTCCACCCGGAAGGTGCCCACCGTCTGCTCGGCATTCCCGGCAAATGCGATGAAGTTTGCCAGAAATATACCGAGCTGAACGAGGCGATTGAGGTCGAGCGCGACGACGAGAAACGCGCTGCACTCACCGATCAGATGATCGAGCTGACGACCGATAGCTGGATGGCCGTGCCGATCCTTGAGGCAATGGGCTATTGGGCCGTCAACCCCGAACTGGTCGGCGCTTTCGATCCGATCCCCGGCCGGCACGAACTCGGCGACGTTTTTGAGCGCATGCCCCGCCCCGAACAGAAGCCTTGGGAGTAAGCCTTCACGTGCCGCGGCCTGGCCGCGGCACCTCCTTGCGGCCCTGATTGGGGAACGGTTACACAAATGGGACGTTTCATCGTTCAGCGGCTTCTTCAGGCAGCCGTGTTGGTTGTTCTCGTCGCTACCGTCGTGTTCTTTCTGGGCCGTCTGACGGGCAATCCCGTGGACATGATCCTGCCTGAGGATGCCACTGACGCTGACCGCGCTGCCCTGATCGAGGCATTGGGGCTGGACCGCCCACTGCACGAGCAGTACGCAATCTTTGCCTTCAACGCGGTTCAGGGGGATTTGGGAACGTCGATTCGCTATCATGAGCCTGTGATGGTGACCTTTCTCTCCCGGCTGCCCAACACAATCCTGCTCGCCACCCCATCCATGATCATTGCCGTTCTGCTGGCGGTTCCGCTTGGGGTCTTTTCCGCCCTGCGCCGGGGCCGCATGCTGGACCGGGTATCGGGGACCATTGCCGTACTGGGCATTGCGACGCCGAATTTCTGGCTCGGCATCATGCTGATCTTCCTGTTCAGCGTGCAACTCGGTTGGCTGCCGTCCGGGCGCATGGGCGGGCCGGATCATTATGTCCTGCCAGCGATCACACTCGGCACGTTCCTGGTCGCGGGCTTCATGCGGCTGATCCGCTCCAGCATGCTGGAAATTCTCGACAGCGAATTCGTCAAGATGGCGCGGATCAAGGGGCTGTCCGAATTCCGGGTTATCTGGAAGCACTGCCTCCGCAATGCCCTGATCCCGGTCTTGACGTTGTGGGGCGTGTTCATGGCGGGCCTTGTGACCGGCGCCATTGTCACCGAAACCGTCTTCGCGTGGCCTGGCATCGGGCGCCTGACCTACGAGGCCGTGATCTTCCGCGACTTCCCCTTGCTGCAGGGCGTCATCATCATGGCTGCGGTCCTGATCGTGGTCATCAACCTTCTGGTCGACGTTCTTTATGCCTACGTCGATCCACGCATTCGCTTCGGCTGAGGAACGGCACCAGCATGCGACGTCTTCCATGGCTACCGATCGCAATCATCGCCACCATGGTCATCATGGCGGTGTTCGCCCCGATCCTTGCGGAACACTCCCCGACCGATCAGTCATTGATCAAACGGCTAAAGCCGCCATTCTGGGTTGAGGGCGGCAGCATGCAACATCTGCTCGGGACCGACCAGTTCGGCCGCGACGTATTTGCCCGCATGCTCTACGGCGCCCGCATCAGCCTGATCGTGGTCGGGCTTTCGCTGCTGGTGGGGGGCGGGGTCGGCCTCACCATCGGGATCGTTTCCGGCTATGTGGGTGGCAAGCTGGATGCCTTTCTGATGCGGCTTGTGGATGCCGCGTTCACCTTCCCCGCCATCCTGTTCGCGCTGCTGCTCGCGGTAACGATGGGGCAAGGCCTTAACACGCTCATCATTGCGATCAGCCTGCTGCTCTGGGCCAACTTCGCCCGCGTAATCCGCGGCGAGGTTTTGGCCCTGAAGCAGCGGGATTTCGTCTCGCTCGCCCGGGTGCATGGCTGCTCACCGCTGCGGATCATGGCCACCCACATCCTGCCGAATGTGATGAATACATTCATGGTGCTGGCGACGCTCAACATCGGCGTTGTCATTGTGGCCGAAGCATCGCTCAGCTTCCTCGGCGCCGGCGTACCGCCGCCTACGCCGGCCTGGGGGCTGATGGTGTCTGAAGGGCGCGGGCGCATCACCAGCGCCTGGTGGCTCTCCCTTCTGCCGGGCCTTGCGATCACGCTCGTCGTGCTCGCCTTCAATCTCTTCGGGGATTGGCTGCGGGACCGGCTCGACCCGAAATTACGCCAGTTATGAGGGAGGAACCGGCCCATGCACCGACCCCGCCGCCGGAGGGCGCCATGAACGACGGTCTCGTTCTCGACGTCCGCGACCTGCACACACACCTGTTCCTTCGCCGTGGTATCGTCAAAGCCGTGGACGGGATCAGTTTTTCGCTGCGCCGTGGCGAAGTGCTTGGCCTTGTCGGCGAGTCCGGTTGCGGCAAAAGCATGACGGCGCTGTCGCTGATGCGGCTCCTGCCCAAGGAATCGGCGCGCACTGTCAACGGTCAGGTTCTGCTGGAAGGCGAGGATTTGCTGACCAAAAGCGAGCGCAAGATGCGCGAGGTCAGGGGACGCCGCATCTCGATGATTCTCCAGGACCCGCAAACGTCGCTCAACCCCGTCTTCACCATCGGCAACCAATTGATGGAGGTTCTGGATCGGAATGGCGGCGTTGATGGCGAAAGCCTCGATACGCAGGCATTAGAGGCTCTGCGGCGCGTCCGGATTTCCGCACCGGAGCAGCGGCTGCGCCAGTATCCGCACCAGTTGAGCGGCGGCATGAAGCAGCGCGTAGTGGGCACGATTGCGATGAACCGCGCGCCGAGCGTGCTTATTGCGGACGAACCGACGACCGCACTCGACCCGACAATCCAGCTGCAATACCTGAACCTGCTGAAAGAGCTACAACGCAAAAGCAATATGGCAATGCTGTTTATCACGCACGATTTCGGCGTTGTGGCGCGCATGTGCGACCGCGTCGCCGTCATGTACGCCGGCCGCATTGTTGAAACGGGCCCGGTACGGGAGATTTTCGACCGGCCCGCGCACCCGTACACCAGCGCCCTGATCGCATCGGTCCCCAAGATTGACGACGATACGGACCGTCTATACGCGATTGAGGGGGAACCGCCGGTGCCTTATGCCCTGCCGCAGGGTTGCCGGTTCGCACCCCGCTGCCCCTTTGTCGAGGAGCGCTGCCGCGCGGCCTATCCCGACCGACTGACGGTCGGCCCGGATCATACCGTTGAGTGCTGGAAGGCAACCGCAGCATGACGGAAACACTGTTGGAGGTTAACGACCTTCGAAAACACTATCCCTTCAGCAAGGGGGTGTTGCTGTCGCGCGTTTTGGCCCAGGTCAAGGCTGTGGATGGCATTTCCTTCTCGCTTGCCGCGGGTCAAACCCTTGGCATTGTTGGCGAATCCGGTTGCGGAAAAACCACGACAGCCAAGATTGTCCTGAACCTGGAGACGCCGACGGCTGGCCGGGTGCTGCTGGAGGGCGAGCCGGTGCACGAGATGCAAGGCGAAAGGCTGCGGTCCTACCGCTCTCGCGTGCAGGCCGTTTTCCAGGACCCATGGTCCTCACTAAACCCCCGCATGACTGTCGGCCGTATCATCGGCGAGGCCCTCGTCGTGAACCGATGGGGAACCCGCACCCAAATCGCAGACCGCGTGCGCGAACTTCTCGTTCACGTCGGCCTGCGTGAAGAGCAAGCCGGCCATTATCCGCACGAATTCAGCGGCGGGCAGCGCCAGCGGGTCGCCCTGGCCAGCGCCCTCGCCTCCTTCCCCAAGCTGATTGTGCTGGACGAGCCGGTATCGGCCCTGGACGTATCGATCCGCGCCCAGATGATGAATCTTCTCAAGGATATCCAGAAGCGGGACAATGTCGCCTACCTTCTTATCGCCCATGATCTCGCAACGGTACGCTATATGGCCGACCATGTTGCGGTCATGTATCTTGGACGGATCGTCGAGTACGCGCCGACAAAAGACCTGATCGGGAATATCCAGCACCCCTACACCAAGGCGCTGTTTGCGGCCGTTCTCCCCCACCACCCTGACGACGCCAACGAAGACGCCACGGTTACCGGCGAGGTGCCGTCCCCGCTCGATCCACCCAGCGGCTGCCATTTCCATACGCGTTGTCCCTTCGCCGCGGAGGAATGCAGGCGCGTGGAGCCGGCACTGCGCGAAACCCGGAACGGCCACTGGGTTGCATGCCATCTGGCGTAGCTGCGACGGACAGGGAACGGCGGGCATCCGATCCCAGGTCCGCAATTCGGATGCCCCATTGAGAAGCCGAAGCGGCAGAACCCAGCCGGAAAGGACCGACCATGAAAATCTCGAACATTGCCGTTCAACGATACCGCCCGGAAGACAACGGATCGGCCGCGGGCTACACGGCCGAAATTCTCATTGTGCGTGTCGCAACCGATAACGGTCCGGAGGGCATGGGCTTTGCCTCCGCATCGGCGGGCACAGGTCCGATCGTCACCACCATGATCGAAAAGCTGATTGCGCCCGCCGTCGTCGGCGAGGACCCATGGCTGACCGGGCGGCTCTGGCAACGCATGTACGAGGCCATTCCGCGGCGCGGCGGCGATGGGCTGATGCGCATTGCCATGGCCGCGGTGGACTTCGCCTTGTGGGATATCAAGGGCAAGGCGATGGGCGTGCCGGTCTCCACCCTGCTCGGCGACCGGCGCGAGCGCATCCCCACCTACGCCAACTGCGCGCATCACCTGCCGCCGGAAGCGCTGGCCGAACGGGCGGCGGCAGATGTCGCGCGGGGTCACCGTGCCCTCAAGATCCGCGGCACCCGCACATTCGTAACCCTGGCCGAGGCGACGGAGCGGGTTCGCCAGGTCCGCGCGGCGATCGGCCCGGATGTGCGGCTGATGGTCGATGTGAATGGCAGTTGGGATGTCGATACGGCCATTCAGCAGCTGAAAGCGTGGGAGCCTTACGATGTATATTGGCTCGAAGAGCCCGTGCCGCCACACGACATCGAGGGCTACCGCCGCGTGCGGGCCCGTGCCGGCCGGACCTATATTGCCGGCGGCGAGCAGCATGTCGGGCTTTCGGAGTTCCGGCAGCTCATCGCGGCGGAGGCCGTGGACATCGTGCAGCCAAACGCGGCGATCACCGGCGGCATCACCGACTGGCTGCGCATCCACAGCCTGGCGACGGCGCACGGTCTGCCGGTCTCACCCTGGAACCTGCAGGCGATCCACCTGCATATGGCGGCGGGACTGCCGAACGTGCAGTGGATCGAATATTTCATGCCGGACAACGCGCTGCTGGCTTTCCAGACCCGCTTGTTCACCGGCCCGGCCCTGCACGAGGAGGTCACACCGGAAGGCGTCTTCCTGCTGGCACCGGATGCGCCGGGCCTCGGCCTCGAACTGGATCCGGAGATTGCGGAATCAAGCCTTGTCCGGGATTGAGCGTTTCCGCGAGGAGCGGAGCATCAACGGCGGCGCAACAATGAATCAATCCACCGCCATAAGCCTTGATCTGTAGTCCAAGCGGATTTCTCCTGCGGATACCGTGCGGAACCTGCCGAATGATCAAAAAGACCCAACAGGTCATGCTCGGCTCTATCGCGGTATTCTACAAGCCAAACCACGTCCATCTGCCTGTCATCGGCAAGAGCCTCTGACCGTGAAAGCGATCATATTCAGTGCGGGCAGGGCAAACGGCTGCGGCCGTTAACGGCCGACCGGCCCAAATGCCTGATTCGGTGTCAACAGTGGCTCTTCGGAAAACAGTGGGCCGACTCCTACGCTTCTTGTGCTCCCGTCATCATCGCGCAGCAGAAACAAGGCGTCGAGACTTGCTTTTCTTGCGAATGCTGCTCCCGTGTCGGGTCCAAGCACCATGAGCGCGGTCGCCCAGGCGTCGGCCTCGGCGCAGGTGCGGGCCACAACGGTAACCGAGGCGGGCGAGGCGATCAGCGGCGCTCCGCGGCCGGGGTCCATGGTATGCGAAAGACGGCACCCCTGAACCTCGACCCAGTGGCGGTAATCGCCCGAAGTCGCTACGGCGGCATCCTGAAGCGCGAGGACGGAATGGGGCGCGCGGCGGTCATGATCGGGCGCCTCCACCGCGATCATCCAGGCATGCCCGTCGGCCCGCAGCCCGAGCGCGCGCATCTCACCATCGATCCCGACAAGGCCGGACTTAATGCCGTGTGCGCGAAGGCTGTCGGCCAGCCGATCCACTCCATACCCCTTGGCGATGCCGTTCAGATCGAGCGTGATCGGAGCGGCCTTGCGGACATGGAGCTCGCCGATCTCCAGCACGTCATGCGCCGGTCTGCGCGGCGCGGCCATCGCGTTGCGGATGCAGTCGGCCGCGGCGGTCTCCGGCCCGAAACCCCAGGCTGCAACCGCGTCGCCCATGCCGACGTCAAAGGCTCCGTCCGAGGCACGACCGATCTCGAGTCCGAGATGCAGAACCGCTCTCAGCGGTTCCGGCACCGCTACCTGCGCACCCACCGGCGCCGCGTTGAGGCGCATCAAATCGCTATCAGGCTTCCAGGTGCACATCTGCGCATCCACTTCATCGACGGCAGCCTGCAGCGCAGCGTGGACCGATCCCCGGTCCAGGCCCGGCTCCGCAAAGAACAGCGCGGACCAGCGCGAACCCATGGTCGGACCATTCAACGCGTGGCGCGTCACGTCAGTAGACATCTTCAACATACCGTCCTTCCGCCTTCAAGACAGCGGGTGTAAGCCCAGTGGGCGCGAGGATCTCCGCCAGCGCCTCGGCAACGCCAGCCGCCATGTCCCGCCCGCCGCAGACCATGACCCGCGCGCCGGCAGAAATAAGCCGTGCGATCTTGATAGAGTCCCCACGGAGCGCGTCCTGGACATACTGCGGCCGCGCCCCGCGCGAAGTCGCCGTGACCAGCCGGGCCAGACGGCCCTCGTCCTGCCAGGCGGGCATCTCCTTGCCGTAGAAGAAGTCGCTGTCGGGGTGGCGCATTCCGAAGAAAAGATGGATGGCCCGCCCCCGCGCGTTCCCGCGCACGAACCCCGCCAACGGCCCGATGCCGGTGCCGGCGCCGATCAGGATCAGCGGCTCGCGCCCCTTCCCGGGCTGGAAGCGGGGATTGCGGCGCAGGAAGGCGGTTACAGTGTCGCCAGGCTCCAGTGCGGTAAGTTGGCCGGAGCAGAGGCCGCCTGGATGCTTCCTGACCACGATCTCGACAAACCTGTCGCAGCGCGCGGAGGCAAGGGAGTAGAGGCGCGGCACGGAGCTACCCTCGGGGAGGATGCCGATCAGGTCGCCGGCCGCGAAACCGGCAAAGCCGGTTCCGGTCAGACGCTGCCAGAGCGTCGCGCGCGGCAGGGCAAAGCGCAGGATCGTCGTCGGCGTCTGCACCTCGGCGCCGTAGTCTCGGCGCGAGGCCAGAGTCAACGTCTCGGTTGCGGGCAGAATTGGCCGATGGACCAGGTCAAGGTCGATCCCCAGCACCTGCCCGAGCACACGGCCCCAGCGCGCGAAGTCCTGCGGCGACTGACGGTCGATCATGTCGAGTGGCAGAAGTTCCCGCCAGGCTTTCGCCTCCGCCGCCGCGGCCACGGCTTCCGCGAAGGCGCAATAGGCGGGAAAGCTGCGGTCGCCGAAACCGAGCACGGCCAGGGCCGCATCGGGCACATGGTCAAGCGCCGCCAGCCGGTTAAGAAAGCCCTTGGCCGAGGCGGGAGCATCGCCGTTGCCATAGGTCGCAGCCAGGACAATGATCCGTTCGGCGCGGGCGTAGCGTTCCGGCGCGAAGGCCGACATGGGCGCAGTATGCACGCTTTGGCGGGCTTCCGTGAGCGCGGCATGAAGCGTGGCAGCGAAGCCCCAGGTGCTGCCGCCCTCGCTACCGACAAGAATGATCGTCTCGGCCCGGCTTGCAGGCTGGTTGCCACGAATGACGGGCCGACTGCGCCGCCCGGCAAGCCAGATCAGCACGCCCGTAACGCCCATCGCCGGAACGCCAAGCGCCATGAACCCCAACACGAGGCCGAGCGTCGCCGCGCCCTGTCCAGTGTGCAGCATGTAGATGGTTTCCGAAACGTGCTCCCATTCGGTCAGATCGGTCCAGCCCTTCAGCTCTCCGGTGCCTTGGTCGAGATACCCCGTTCCGCGATCCGTCTTCAGCGTGAAAACATCGGTCGCGTCGCCGGGATAGGGAAAGGTCAACTCGCGCAGTTCCGTCACGGGCGTTTCGCCAAGCAACGCCAGCCGCGCGAGCGGCACGCCAGTCTGGCCGCTCACATCGGCCGAAAATGCAGGCTTAGCGCCGCCATCGGGCAGCAGGTTGAAGGTGGAGGCCGTCATCCACACCGCCGTGGCGGACGACAGAACAAGGCCAAGCACCGCGATCCGGGCGATTTCGACGTGAAACCGCCCGGCGAATGGTCCGCGCAGGGCCGCGAACCAGTGACGCCAGCCGCCCGCGCGCCGCGCGACCAGCGCCGCGCCGCTGAGCGACAGGACCAGCATCGCCATCGCCCCCGCCGCCATGGCGATGCGCCCTTCGTCCCCGAGGAACAGCGAGCGATGGAGGTTCGTGAGCCAGCGTTCGGCCTGGTTGGGGTCAGCCGTGGCCACACCCTGCCCGGTGGAAGGATCGACGACGGCGGCACCTGGCATGCCCTGATCGAACCAGTAGGCAATGATCCGTCCCGATGGTGCGCGACGGATCTGTTCAACGCCCGGATAGGCGGTCTGGATGCGCTGAGCGAGCGCGGCGACGCTCAGGCCCGCCTCGGCCTGCGGCGCGGCAAGCCGCTCGGCCGCGGGAAAGACTGACAACGCCGCACCGCTGAGCGCGAGGACAGTGACAAGAGCCAGGGCCAGAAGACCCGGCCAGCGATGGAGCGCGCGGATCATGGCCCTGCCCCCTCACATGTCGTAGGTGAAGCTGGCAACGTAACGGCGACCTTTCACGGGTGTACCCGCGCCCTCCGTCGTCAGCGGGACAGCCACTTCCTTCGGGCTGTCGCGCATGTCCTCGACGGCGGCGTCCATGTGCAGGGTATAGCCCGTGTCGAACAGCGCATCGGCGAGGTCGAGCGTGATCTCAAGCGTCCGGCCCGCGCCGACACTGGCGCCGGTGATGCCATCGACCTGCGCGGTGTCGCCGCCAGTTGCGCGGTACCAGTCGCGCAGGTGTTCGTAGTATTTTGACTTGCCGCCGGCCATCCACAGGCTGCCCACATAGGTGCCGGCAGCGTCGGTGACATAGAGTGCGAGATAGGCGCCGTCGCCACCATAATTGTTGAGCGTGGTGGTCAGCGTCACCGACCGCGCCATGGCGGCGCCGGGAAGCGTCAGCGCGGTGGTGAGCGCGAGCGTTGCGAGAAGCGATTTCATCGAGGATATCCTTGTTCGGAAAGATGCTGCGGTGAGGCTCATTTCACCTGAACCTGCGGCGGAGCACCGTTTCCGAAGAGCCCGTTCTGCGGCTGCGCGACGGTGCCGGCGGGCGGGGAATTGCGGGTGCCGCTGCGGTCATCGTCATCCTCGTATTCCAACTCGATGACTTGCAGCGTCGCCGGATCGAGCTTCGCCTCGATCTCCCGGCCGTTGTTGTCGCGGCCCTCGATCTCATAACAGCCATCGTCAATATCGAATTCATGCACCGTCCAGCCGTTATCCTGCGCCAGTTGCAGTGCGGCCTCGCGGGGCTGCCACTGGCTGCGGGGCACGGAACAGTCATCGTCACCAGCCATAGCCGCGCCTGCTGGCAACAGGGCTGCGATAGAAAGTACTGCGAGGGAAAGTGCTGCGAGGGTTTTTCTCATGGCAGGGTCTCCTTTTCGTCTGCTGAAGCCAATCTGGAGATCCAACCTGAGGGCTTCCTGACGGCACGGCGATTCCCGCTTCAGCTTGCCGTCAGGAACAAAAACGCCCGGCCGGGATGGCGGGGCGTAGCGGGCGCTGAGGCGCAGCCCGCCGCCAAGGCGGCGGGCTGCGCCTCAGGCGAACTCGAAATGTTCGAAACGTACCCGCCGTGGGGTCTGCCCCAGAGCCGCCAGGCCCTTGAGGATCCCGGCTTTCAGGCCCGTTGGACCGCAGAACCAAAGATCGGCTTCGCTGACAGGGAACGGGGCCGATCCGATCAGCCGGTCGGCCGTCAGCCGGCCATTGCGCGCAGTCGCGACCACCTCAAAGCTGAACCGCGGGTTGCGTGCGGCCGCCGCCTGCAATGTCTCCAACCCAATCGCCTCTTCAGGGCTGCGGACGCTATAGACAAGGTGAATGTCGCGGCGCTCCGTATCCGCAAGGCTCTCGGCCCAGGCGAGGAACGGCGTAATGCCGATGCCGCCCGCCAGCCAAATCTGCCGCCCGCCACCCTTCCGGAAGTTGAACCGGCCATAGGGGCCTTCGACCTGAACACTCATTCCCTCACGCAGGGCGCCGGGCAGGCGCCGCGTCCAACCTCCGAGCGCGCGGATGGAAAGGGTCAGCGCGCCATCAGGGCGCGGGGCGCTGGAAATCGTGAAAGGATGCGGCTCGGCCAATCCCGCTTCCGGCGCGCGAATAAAGGCGAACTGCCCCGGCCGCCAGCGCATGGCGCGCGCCTTTGGCGTCAGCGTTACCGTTGTCGTATCCCCATGTCGGCTGATGCCGCTGACCGCAAAGTCCCGACGGCGCAGCCGCGGGGCGACAAATTCGGTATGAACCCACGCGATGACTCCGGCGAAGCCAAAGGCGTTCAGAAGCGCCGAGAGTAGCGGATCCACCCCGGCCGGCATGTCGACGAAGAACTGGTGAAAGACAACAATGGCAAACAGCGCGCCCATGAAACGATGGCTGAACCGCCACAACTGATAGGGGATTTCCAACGGAATGAACGGCAGCCGCCGGAACCAGCTAACCGCGATCAGGACAAGCAGCGCGTTGAAGGCGAACTCGCCCGCATCACTGGCAAACTCTCCCAACCCAGTCTCGCGGACAGTGCGCTCGAAATCGGGCTCGAACTGGTCGTGCAGGATCATCAGGATCAATGCGGATATGCCCAGCCATTTGTGAATCCGATACATGCGGTCGAGCCCGCCAAACAAGGACTCCAGCAGGCGGGGACGTGCGGCGAGGATCAGGGTCTGGCTCATGGCAACAACGGCCGCGGCCCCAACGGCGATGCCGATGGCAGTATCCAGGCCATAGGGCACGTAAGTGGTGAAACCAAGCAACCCCACCATTATGCACGAAAGTGCGGCCAGTATCGGCCCAATCAAGGTCAGGGCGTGGCCTGCGGTTGGAAACGGGTAGATGGACCGGGGGCTTGGCACCAATCGCACATTGTCTGTGTCTGTGCGTTCCGCGACATCAGTCACCGCGCCGCCCCTCCCGGCCCCGATGGTGACGATCGTCATCGTCATCGTCATCGTCATCATCGTCCTCGTATTCGAACTCGATCACCTGGAGCGTGGCTGGATGGACCGTCACCTCGATCCGACGCCCGTCGGTGTCGCGGCCATCGATCTCGTAACAACCGTCGTCGATCTTGATGCGGCGCACTGTCCAGCCGTTGTCTTGGGCCAGCTGAGCAATCACATGCCGCGGCTGCCAGCCCGCCATCGGAGCGAAGCAGTCGTCGTCCGCCAGTGCCGCACCGGCCGGAAAGACCGCGAGAAAGGCCAGAATTGTCAATATCTTCGTCATGGGCCAAACTCCCGATTGCGACCAGCTTGATGCAGGTTATGCGCGGCGAAGCTGACGAGAGCCTGAAGGGGATCGACCGCCAGCGTCAGCTTTGCGTCAGCCAGACAAATCACAAAGGGTCATCACGAGAGGAGCGAAACAGCGATGCGCATCCTGCTGATTGAGGACGACACGGTTCTGGGCGCCGCGGTGCGCGACCAGATCGCCGGCGACGGCCAATCGGTGGACTGGGTCACCCGACTGGATGCGGCAGGCGACGCTGTGCGCGGTACGTCCTACGACCTGATCCTGCTTGACCTGATGTTGCCGGACGGACGCGGAATCGGCTTCCTGAAGGGCCGCCGCGCGCGTGGTGACGTGACCCCCGTCATCATCCTGACCGCGCTCGACCAAGTATCGGACAGGATCGAGGGGCTGAACGCGGGCGCTGACGATTATCTCGTGAAACCGTTCGACCTTGCCGAACTTTCTGCCCGGATTGGCTCGGTGGCGCGGCGCTACTCCGGAAACCCGAACCCGATCGTGACCCACGGGCCGCTCGAGGTCGATCTCGCGGCGCGTAGTGTCCGCCGGGAGGGCAAGCCCGTCCAGCTGACGGCACGCGAATGGGCCCTGTTCGAAGCGTTCCTGTCGCGCCCCGGTCAGCTTCTCTCGAAGGCGCAACTGGAAGAAAAGCTCTACGCCTTCGATGCCGAGGTAGAGAGCAACACCATCGAGGTCCATGTCAGCCGCCTGCGCAAGAAGCTGGGAAGCGCCGTCATTGAGACCGAACGCGGCATGGGCTACCGGTTGGGCCGTCCATGAGGCTGCCGCGAAGCCTTCAAGCGCACCTCGGGCTGTCAATCGGCCTGGTGCTGACGCTCCTGTGGCTCCTCGCCGCCACGATCACAGCCGTCATTGTGCGGGGCGAGATGGACGAAGTCTTCGATTCCGCCCTGCGCGAAACCGCCGAACGCATCCTGCCGCTTGCCGTCGTCGACATCGTCGGGCGGGAGGACGAAGGCGTCACCCAGAGGCTCGCGCCGATCCGGGAGCACGACGAGTTTTTCACCTATGTCGTGCGCGATGCCGAGGCCCGCATTCTGCTGCAATCGCACGCGGCAGACCCGGCCGTGTTCCCACCATGGGGCGGGCGCGGCTTCCGCCAAACCGCCACCCATCGGCTATACAGCGACGCGGCGCTCCAGGGAACGATCCGCATAACCGTCGCCGAACCGCTAGACCATCGCGCGGCGGTCGCTCGGGAGATCCAGCTGGGTCTCGGCTTGCCGCTGCTGATTGTCCTTCCGGTCGCACTGGCGGCGATCGTGGTCGCCGTTCGTCTGAGCCTCGATCCCTTGCGCCGGTTCCGGGCAAGGCTGGAGGCGCGCGGCGCGCGGGATCTCTCCCCGGTTCCCGCAGACGACCTTCCCGCGGAAATCAATCCGCTGGCGACGACGCTCAATGCCCTGCTGGATCGGCTGCGTGAGGCTTTCGAGGCGGAGCGGAGTTTCGCTGCCAATGCCGCGCACGAGTTGCGGACACCGCTCGCGGGGGCCATCGCACAGGCACAGCGGCTCCGGTCCGAAACCGCGGACAAGGCGGCAGCGCAGCGCGCAGCCGATATCGAAGAGACCTTGAAACGGCTTACCCGCCGCACCGAACGCCTGCTGCAACTTGCCCGGGCCGAGGGTGGGCGATTGCAGTCGGACCATGTTGCGGATATGCGAGCGGCCGTGCGCATTGTGATCGAGGACATGGCACGCGGGCCAGAGGCTCCGGACATCGCGCTATATCTGCCCAAGGCCCCGGTCCTGTCATCCCTCGACCCCGACGCGCTCGGCATCCTCTGCCGCAACCTCGTCGAGAACGCGCTTCGCCATGGCAGCAGCGGACGGGCGGTCGAGGTGACGCTGACGCCGGAGGGCGAGTTGATTGTCGCGAATGACGGACCGGTCGTCGGGCCGGATCGTCTGGCCCGCCTGACAGACCGCTTCCAACACGGCGGGCATGGGGCAGACGGCAACGGGCTCGGCCTCTATATCGTTTGGGCAATCGCGAAGCGAACCGGAAGCAGGCTCACCCTTGTTTCACCGAGGCCGGGCGCAGCGGATGGCTTCGAGGCCCGGGTCCGGCTGCCGACGGCGACGACGACGATCTGAAAGCCCTCTCTGGACCGGGCGCGATGTCGCCGCAGGAACGCCATATTCACTGTCGTTCCAGTTCCTCACCCAGTGCAACCGAGGTTTAAAGCGGACCCAATCGCTTTCGCGCCGCCATTTCGGTCGCCCTGCCCAGGCCAGCCGGGCGCCGGAACTATCCGAAACTGAATTCCTTCGACTTGAAGGAGATGCCGCGCGCGACCATCGGCGTGTCGCTGATCTTGCGGATATCCGCCCAGGCCTGCTTGTAGACCGGGATGATCAACTCGTTCACGCCCTCGTTAACGATGTTGCCATGTGTGCCCCGCGGGCTGCCGAAGAGCATGAAGGTCTCTCCGCGCCGGGCCGTATCGGTAGGATAGGCCATCGCCTGCGTGGCGCCATTGTCGTTGAAGACTTCGACCAGATCGCCTGCGGTGATGCCGCGGTCCGCCATGTCGGCGGGGTGCATCTCAATGAAGGGATAGGGCCAGCGGTCAAGGACAAAGTCGTTGTCCTGATCCAAAAACCAGTTCTGCCAATTCAGGTTGGAGCGGCCGTTGTTGATGAAGAAGGGGAACTTGTCCATCTCCACCGCCTTGCCCGGCGTTACCTGACCACGCCATGGCCCGGCCATGAAACGTGCCTTGCCGTCATCGGTCGAGAACATGCCGTTGGCATAGAGCCGCTCGGTGCCAATGATGCGGTCATTGTCATCGACGCCCTGCGGCGGTTCCTGAAAGCCGTTTGTCCCCATGGCGCGCAGGCGGCCATAGGTCACGTCCGGATTGGCACTCTGGTAGCCATCGATGAACGCGTCTTCTTCTGTCCGCCAGTCATAGCCCTCGAACTGTCCGGCATAGGTCTCCAGCCCCATTTCTCCCAGCACGCGGCCCATGTGCTGTGCAATGCCGGCGGCAATCAGGCAATCGGGCTTGGCGTTGCCCGGCGGGTCCATGTATTTCTCCGCCAGCCGCATGCGCCGTTCGCCATTCATTGAGGTGAGGTTCATCTCACCCTGCTGTGCGCCGGGCAGCACCACATGCGCCTGCTTGCCCATCTCGTTGTGGATGATGTCGACATTTACGGCGAAAAGGCCGCCCTGCTTGATCGCCACCACGATGGCATCGACCAGCGCCTCGCGGCCGCCGCCGGCGACGGCGTCCATCGCCTCTTTCACCATGTTGGTACGGCGGTTGTAAGCGCGCTTGAACTCGGTCGCGTTCAGCGTCGTGCGGTACTGGTTGCAGTCCCAGACATGGTGCACGCCACCCTTGCCGTTGATCAGCAGCTGATCGACATACGCGGCCGGACGCCCGACATGGGATTCGCCGGGGCGGAAATACCCTTCCTGGTGGCCGCCCATGCGAACGCAACCACCGCCCATCTGGCCGATGTTGTGTGTGGCCAACGCGATGTTCACGATGGCGCCGTTGGTGCGGTAGTTGTCGTTGCCCCAGATGATGCCCTTCTCGTAGCCGATCATGGTCCGCCGGCGCGATCCGCCCTCTTTCGGTTTGGCGATCCATTCGGCGGCCTTGCGAATATCCTCCGCCGGCACGCCGCAGATCTTTGCGGCCTCCGCCAGCGACATCCGATTGGCGTCGACCGCATCCTCGAAGCTCGACAGATGACCCGGCTGCCCGTCGGCCACGCCACGCGCGGGGAAGAGCGGCGGGCGATCCTTGGCGTCGCGCAGAGTGCTGGCCTCAATGAATGCTTGGTCGTGCCAGCCTTGATCGACGATATGGGTGAAAATCGCATTGGCCAGCGCCAAGTCGGTGCCCGACTTGATCGCCAGATGCAGTACGTTTTCGCGCCCGGCTGCCTGCTCCGCCGCATTGACCGAAACGGTCCGCCGCGGGTCGACAAAGACGATGCGCGCCGGCGGATGCGCCTCATCCGGCATCAACTCTTCCTTGCGGGATTGCGTGATGCCCTGAAGGTTCGGGATCCAGTGGTTGAGGAAGTAGTTCGTCTGGCATTCCAGCGGGTTGCAGCCCCAGGCCACCAGCGTATCCGCGAGACCCGCGTCCGCGTAGGCGTTGTTCAGCTCACCGATGCCCATATCGCGGGTGGCATGAACTTCCGAATTGTAGGCCGGTCGGTTGTGGATGCGGACATTCTTGACCTTCATCGAACCGAAATAGAGCTTTCCCGTAGCCCAGGTGTTCTCGTAGCCGCCGCCAGAGCCGCCATGATCGAACATGGAAACAATAAGGTCGTCTTCGCCGTTTTCCGCCACGATCCGCGCCGTGACCCGCGCAACAAGGTCGAACGCATCTTCCCAACTTGTCGGCTGGTAGCTGCCATAGCGCCAGACCAGCGGATCGGTCAGCCGCTGCTGCTGTGTGCCCGTCACGGCAGACGGGTGGTTTTCCGCCATCCGCGCGCCGCGCACCGAGCCGAGACCGGAATTTACGACACAATCCACGTCTGGCTTGACGACAAGATGCACGTCACGGCCGTTTTGCTTGACGATGTTGTACATCGACGGCGCGTACCACGCCTCGGTGTCTTGATATTGCTGCTGGCTGAGATCGACTCCGAACTTGTTCTGGCTGGGGGCGGTGCCGCCCTGTTTGTTCATCGGCCATGTGTATGCCTTGTAACCGCATCCGACGATGCAGTAGTGGCAAACGGCGTTATGCTCATTCGCATCCGCGGGAACGATCGGCAGACGGTCGATCTGTCTTTTGTAGGCCACTGGTCTTCCTCCCTCAGAGCACGTTCGACAGGCGGCCGAAGATCAACTCGTCCACGCCCTCGGCGTAAATATCGCCGGCGTCATCCACGCGCAGCACGAATTGCGGCAAGTTCTGCGTGGCATGTCCCCAAACCTGCTGGCCGCCGCCCTCGGCATCAAACCGCGAATAATGGCCGGGACAGTTCAGGGTCCGATCCTGCGCATTGTACATCAGGAACCATCCCTTGTGCGGACACAGCACGGAGTAGGCCACGATATCGCCATCCGGCCCGACCCCACCCTCGACCGGCTCTCCCAGCTTGAGCAGCATTCCAGGACTGTCGGCATCCGGATACGTCACATCCAGAGGCTCATTCACGGTCAGATCCGCAATATTTGCGAGCCTGTTTGCCGGATATTCGACACGGGCCAGCGCCGCTTGGGCTTTGGCCGCGCCCGCCCCGGCGACCGTCGCCGCCGCGACCCCGGCGGAGGCTATGAGACTCCCGCGCAGAAACTGACGTCGCCCCACTTCGACCAGACGGCTGCATTTCATGGCGTTCCTCCTGCCTTACTTCGCTGTTGTCGTGTCGGCCCAACCTGGCTCTCCATATTGCCGCCAGTTTTGGCTCAATATCTTGCAAAATCTCAATGCAAACTTCGTGGCGGCGAGACTGCCATGGCTGACGATGCGTTTGGCGTGGACGGAATATTCCAGCATTCCCCGTTATTCCTTCTGCAATGGCACCATCAGCACCGGGCGCCGGGCGATTTCGCAGAGCCTGGCTGCCGTGCTGCCGATAATCTTGCCCTCAACCCAGTTCTGGCCATGCTTGCCGACGATGATCAGCGAATAATCTCCCGTCTTCGCCAGATGCGCAATGGTCTCGGCAGCGTCGCCCTGCTCGATCCTGGAGCCAGCCTTGCCGCCACCGTCTCCAATCCGCCGGACGAGATCTTCATGTCCTTCTTTGGCCGCCCGCCGCTCGTTCTGGCTGGCATCTTTCGCCAGAATGGTCAGGCAATCGACCTGGCCGGCCCTTGCCGCGAATTGCATGGCGGCATCTTCCGCCGATCTGGACTGATCTGACAAGTCTGTTGCAAGCAATATGCGGTCCAGGGCACGACTGCAGACAGCGGCGCAAGTTTCGGCCTGGCCGGCCTGGGTGGGCTCCAGGTGCTCAATCAGGACCGGCAGTTCTGACTTGCGGATGACCTCCCTGGCGACACTGCCGAGGAATACCTCGTAGAGGAAGTTGTGGCTGCGCGAGCCGACCACGACGAGATCGGCGCCCTCCGCCTTGGCGACAGCCAGTAATTCATCCGCCGGATCGCCAGTGGCCCTAATCGAAGTCGTGACGTTCAATCCCGCCTCACGGAGCGGCCCGGCGCCCTCTTCCAGCCATGTCTTGAACTCGTCTTCGTGGCCGTATCCCGCGCCTTGCCCATAGCCGACCTGGATCACGTAGACGAGCGTGACCGCTTCGACGCCCCAGGACTTGAGATCAGGCAGGCAAGACAGAAACGATTCCTCAGCCGGGGACTGGTCAACGCCGACAAGGCCTTTCTTGAACATTGTTTTCTCCGCAGTTCGCGGATCCCGTCCCGGCAACCAGATACTCTGGCAACTCGTCCGCCGGCTTGGCGGCAAGCTGGTTGTCGGTCAATCGCGCGTAAATCTCGATCAGCGTACCGTCGGGATCCGTAAGCCAGAGCTCGTGCAGGGGCGTGCCCTTCCAGGTGGTCCGCGGTGGCTTCTCGACACGCGCGCCGAAAGCCACGGCGCGGTGGTACGCATCGACCACGGCCGGCCGGTCGGCGACACCGATGCCAAGATGGTAAAGCGTATCGTGGTGCAGTTCCTTGCCGTCCGACACGAGCAGCACGAAATTCAGATTGAGATCGGGCCGTATGAAGATGGCGTACCGGTGGGTCCATTCCTTCGGCCAAGTGCCGAGCAGCCAAGCATAGAACCGCACGCTCTCGGGCAGGCTCCTCACGCGAATGCTGCCGTGAAATTCCTGGGACGGCGGGCCCTCGGGCAGGTCGAGCAGCCCTTGCAATATTTCGAGCCGCGTCTTGATCTGATCCCGCGCCACGCGGAACCGGGACAGGATCTCTTCCGGCTTGAGCGAGGGGGCGTTGACCGCCGGATCGGCGATTGGCCAATGCAGACGCCGCACCCGGCCCGGAAAAACCGGACAGACTTCCTCAGCGCAAAGCGTGACGACGAGATCGACGCTGCCCGGATCGACGTCTTTGACCGCCTTCGAGCGCTGGTTCGAAATGTCGATACCGATCTCGGCCATGGCCGCGATGGCATGGGGGCTGACATGCGACGGCTCAGTACCAGCGCTCATGACCGTCGCCTGGCTGCCAAAGAGCTCGCGCGCCAGCCCCTCTGCCATTTGACTGCGCGCGGAATTCGTCACGCACAGGAACAGAATGGTCATCGCCGCGCCTCCTCGGCGCGCAAGACCGAAGCGGCCGTATCCTCTTCCGCCGCGGGGAAGTGATTCCGGGTCCGATTGGCAAAGGCGACGAGCGACAGCATGACCGGCACCTCGACCAGCACGCCGACCACGGTGACCAGTGCGGCCCCGGAATTTAATCCGAACAGACTGATCGCGACCGCGACGGCCAGTTCGAAGAAGTTGGACGTGCCGATCATGGCGCAGGGCGCGGCGACATTGTGCGGCACCCGCCATGCCCAGGCTGCCGCATAGGCGATAGCGAAGATGCCATAGGACTGAATCAGCAGCGGCACGGCAATCAGCGCGATCAGTACCGGCCGGTCGAGAATGATATGCCCCTGGAACCCGAACAACAGCACGACGGTGGCCAACAACCCCAGGATAGAAAACGGCTTCACCGCGCCGGTAAATCGCGCAACCCGGGCCTCGCCCCGCGCGCCAGCGCCCGCATGTTTGACCAGCATGGCCCGGGTTACCGCGCCGGCGGCTAGCGGGATGACAACATAGAGCCCGACTGACAGCAGCAGCGTCTCCCACGGCACCACGATGTCCGTAACACCGAGCAGCAAGGCCACGATCGGCGCGAAGGCGAAGATCATGATGACGTCGTTCAGCGACACCTGCACCAGCGTGTAGTTTGCATCGCCGCGGGTCAGTTGGGACCAGACGAATACCATGGCCGTACACGGCGCGGCGCCGAGCAGGATCAGCCCGGCGATGTACTGGCCCGCGTCCGCCGGGTCGATCAGGTCCGCGAAGACGTACTCGAAGAACAGCACGCCGAGCGCCGCCATGGTGAAGGGCTTGATCAGCCAGTTCACCACCAGCGTGATCACCAGCCCTTTCGGCCGCTTGTGGATGTGGCGGAGGCTTGCGAAGTCCACCGCCACCATCATCGGATAGACCATGGCCCAGATCAGCACGGCCACGACCAGATTGACCGAGGCGTATTCCCAGCCTGCGATAGTCTGAAACACGCCCGGAAGCAGGTTACTCAGGATTACGCCCGCCACGATGCACAGGGCGACCCAGAGCGAGAGATAGCGATCAAATAGCGACACGTTGACGTTCCTTGGTTTCTGGCTCCGTCATCCCCCGGCCTGATGCGATCAGGTGGTCAGCGCCGACCGGCTCTTCAGCTTGCATCGGCACGACAGCATATCGCGACGAGAGACCATCGCGCACCTTCGCGATCTGCGGAAGTTCCGAAGCCGCTCTCTGATGTAGCAGTGGATGATTGGCCCTTGCCGCGGCAAGGCTTGCATTGATTAATCTTGTTGAAAATTAAATGATTTCCGGCGTTCACAAGGACGAGGGACAACAGATGGAGCCGTTAAGTTCGCCCCGGCTGCTCTGCTCGAACACCGTGTTCAGCAGGCCGGCCAGAGGAATCAGGCGATCTGGGTTCAGCGAGTAGCAAACGCGGGGGTGCTCTACCTCGCCGGTGATCACGCCTGCCGCTTTCAGGATGCGCAGGTGCTCCGAAACCGTGGACTGGGCAAGCCCGACCTCCTCGACGATGTCGCAGCCGATGCAGGATTGTTTCTCCAGCAGCAGCCGCACGATTTGGATGCGCGCGGGGTGGGCAAGCGCCTTTGCGACGGCAGCCACATCTTCATTGCTGAACTCGAAACTAAATGCCGACGAGGTCTGGAGGGATTGTCGAGTTGCCAACGCTGTCATGAATCGCTCCATATTCGGTTATCGTCGATCAACGATACATAATGTGCCGAGTGTGGCCCGTCAATCCGCGCAAGGGACTACAGAATTTTCAGATCATTCCGGTTCATGGCCGCAGGCAGGGAAAAAACTTTGAGCATCGCGCGAGGTCGCGGCGGCGCGGATCGCAATGGGTTCAATCGAACGCGTGCCGGCCAAGTCAGGGTGCTCAAACCCCAAAAATCATTTGTTTTTTCTGAAAATCAGAAAGTTTTTCAACAGCAAAAGGATTTTGGCGCGCCCGGCAGGATTCGAACCTGCGACCTTTCGCTCCGGAGGCGAACGCTCTATCCACTGAGCTACGGGCGCGCGGTGCCAAGACGGATGCGTTTAGCAGGGTGCCAGGGCTATTGCAACGCTGCACATGCCTCCTGGATCAGCTTTCCACCCTTATGCAGATCTTCCTCGGGCGCGACGAAGCTGGCGCGGAAATAGGGGGAGAGACCGTAGGCCTCGCCCTGCACCACCGCCACGCCGACGCTGTCGAGCAGGTACATGGTGAAATCGCCATCGGTCTCGATCATCTTGCCGTTCGGCGCGCGCTTGCCGATCGCACCGGCGCAGGAACAGAAGATATACATCGCCCCTTCCGGTCGGTCGCAAGACAGGCCGGGCGCGGCGTTCAGATAATCCAGCAGGATGTCGCGGCGGCGTTGCAGATTGGCCGTGCGGTCCTTTACGAACCCTTGCGGGCCGTTCAGCGCGGCAACCGCCGCCGCCTGGCCGATGGAGGAAACGCCAGCCGTGCTCTGCGACTGCATCTTCGACATGGCGGCGATCATTTCCTTCGGCCCGCCGGCATAACCGACCCGCCAGCCCGTCATCGAATAGGACTTGGAGACGCCGTTGCAGGTAATTGTCCGCTCGTACAGTTCCGGCGCAACCTGGGCGATGGTGAAAAATTCCCGGCCATCGTAGAGTAGATGCTCGTAAATATCGTCCGTCAGCACCCAGACCTGCGGATGCTTCGTCAGCACGGCCGCAAACGCCCGCAGTTCGTCCGCTGTGTAGGTGGCGCCGCTCGGATTGTTTGGCGAGGAGAGAATCAGCCACTTGGTTGCCGGCGTAATCGCCTCCTCCAATTGCTCCGGCCGCATCTTGAAGGCTTGATTCTGGCCGCAGGCGAGCGAAACCGGGGTGCCGCCGGCGATTTTTACGATATCCGGATAGCTGGTCCAGTAGGGCGCGGGCACGATCACCTCGTCGCCTGGGCCGACGCTGGCCATCAGGCAGTTGAACAGGATCTGCTTTGTGCCAGCGCCGACCGTGATCTGGTCCGGCGCATATTGCAGCCCGTTCTCGCGCGCGAACTTGGCGCAAACGGCCTCACGCATGGCGATGGTGCCATTGATCGGCGTATATTTGGTGTTGTTCACCTCCATCGCGTCCAGCACCGCCTGCTTCACATGGCGGGGTGTCGGGAAGTCCGGCTCGCCCGCCGTCAGCTTGACGATGCTGCGGCCCTGGGCTTCCAGGTCGCGGGCACGGGCCGTCGCAATCTGGCTGGGAGACGGTTGGAAGCGGCTCATCCGCGGAGCAAGCGTCGGTGAAGACATGGGCTGATCGGTTTCTCGAAAAATGGACGAAGAGGGGTCGCGCCTGCTACACAAACGGCTTGCAAAGCGTCAAGGTATTTTGAACCTAAGCGCTGTGCACCGCCAGCCCCATTCCCACATGCGACAAGGCCGCCTCGATGACAATCAACGTCACCCATCTGGACCATCTCGTCCTCACCGTCGCGGATATCGGGCGGGCGTGCGATTTTTATGAACGTGTGCTGGGCATGAAGCGGGCGCTGTTTGGCGAGGGCCGCACCGCCCTCCATTTCGGCAACCAGAAGATCAACCTGCACGAGGCCGACAACCTGCCGGACCCGAACGTACGCCATGCAACGCCCGGCTCGGCCGATCTCTGTTTTATCACGACAACGCCCATCGACGCCGTCGTGAAACACCTGGAGGCCGCGGAGGTCGAGATTATCAGCGGCCCGGCCCAGCGGTCCGGCGCGCGGGCGGACTTGGTCAGCGTCTATTTCTACGATCCGGACGAGAACCTGATCGAAGTTGCCAACGAACAGGCCCGCGCCCGCTAACGCCCTACAGCGGCCAGACCCAAAGGATCATGAACAGACCTGCGGTCAGCACCAGAATGGACAGTGGCAGCCCGAGGCGCCAGTAATCGGCGAAATGGTAGCCGCCCGGCCCCATCACCAACGCATTGTTCTGATGGGCGATCGGGGTCAGAAACGCGCAGGAGGCGCTGACCGCAACCCCCATCAGAAACGGATCGGGGTTGACCTGCAGCGACAACGCCAATTCGCTCGCCAGCGGGGCCATTACCACGGCGGTCGCGGCGTTGTTCAGCACGTTGGTCAGCGCCGTCGTCACGCCCATGAAAACCGCCAGCACAACCCAGGGTGCCAGCCTGTCGGTCGATAGCAGCACAGCATCCGCGATGATCGCCGTTGCGCCGCTGGTTTGCAGCGCCTCCCCGAGAGGAATCAGGGCGCCGAGAAGGATAATGACCGGCCATTCGATCGCCTCGTAGGCCTGCCCCATGTGCAAGATGCGGAACACCAGCATCGCCATCGCGCCGCCGGTCAGCGCGACAGCGACCGACAGCAGCCCGCTGGCCGCCACCGCAATCGCCACCAGAAAGCAGCCGAGCGCCAGCAGACTGCGGTCGGCGCGCTTCGGAGGCGGCCGCAAGCCCCGCTCTGCCAGGGGAAGGCAGCCGAGCGAGCCGACGACGTCGTGCAGGCGGTCAGCCTCGCCCTGCAACAGCAGCACGTCGCCCGCCTCGAACCGGAAGGCCCGCAAACGGCCGCGGTAGGGTTTGCCCTGGCGCGATACTGCCAGCAGGTTGACGCCGTACTGCCGCTGCAGGCGGGCGGAAAGCGCCGTACGATTTTCCAGCTTCGAGCCGGGCGTGACAATCGCCTCGATCAGACCGACATCGTCGGACTGCAGCAACGGCGCCATCGGCGCACCCGGATCGATCAGGTCCAGGCCCAGCTTCTTCAGAAATGGCTGCAAATCGCGGGGCAAAGCCGAAAGCATCAAAATATCACCCGGCTGCAACTGGGCCAGCCGTGGCACGGCCGGCACCCGGCGCCCGCCCCGGATCAGGCCGACGATCTTCACATCCAGGTCGGCAATCAAAGGGTCGAGTTGGGCAATGGTCTTGCCGGCAGCCTCGCTCGTCTCCGGAATGCGGGCTTCCGCCAGATAATCCTCCATCTCGAACGCATCGCCGCCGGCCGGGCGATTGCCGATCCGGTTCGGCACCAGCCGCCAGCCAATCACCGCGATAAATACCGTGCCAATCACCGCCACAACGACACCGACCGGCGCAAAGGCAAACATCCCGAACGGCTCGCCATGGATCTCGTCGCGGGCCGCAGCGACGATCAGGTTGGGCGGCGTACCGATCACCGTGATCATGCCGCCCAGGATAGTCGTGAACGCTAACGGCATCAGAATGCGCGCCGGCGGCAGTGTGCTGGCCGATGCCATCGGCAACAGCAGCGCCAGCGCGCCGACATTGTTCATGACGCTGGAAAATATCGCACCGACCCCGCCCAGGCTGGCGATCTGCATCGCCCCATGCTGACGGGGTAGCAGCAGCCGGGCCAGACGGTCAGTTGCTCCGGAAAGCGCGAGTCCGCGGCTCAATACCAACACAGCGGCAACGGTCACGACCGCCGGATGGCTGAAGCCCGTGAATGCCCGATCCTCCGGCACCAGCCCCAGCACCACGCCGGCGCCAAGACCCAGCAACGCCAGCACATCGAACCGCCAGCGGCCGCTGACAAATGCCAGCAGCAGCACAGCGAGCAGGCACAGAATGGCGACAGGTGCAAACAAGGAGCTCTCGCCTTCGGCAGCGGAGGAATCTAGAATGGTGATCATGCCAGCAATCAGCTTTTGAGTCCCCATGCGCCGAGTGTCCAAGCGACCAAGCGCCACCCGAAGCGGTGCGTCGCCGCCCGCCGCCCTGAAAGCGATGCAAACGGCCGTGGCGGCCCACCGCGCGGGACGCGTTGGCGATGCCATCCAGGCCTACCGTGCCGCCGTTCGCGCCGCGCCGGGCTTTGCGGAAGCGCATCACAATCTGGGCGTCGCACTAAAAGCAGCCGGGCAGATCAAGGCGGCCGAAAAGGCACTGGTGCAGGCGCTGAAGCTGCGCCCCGCCTACGCCAGCGCCCATGCGGTTCTTGCCGACCTGCTCGAACGCTCGGGCCGCGGCGGCCAGGCATTGCACCACCGGCTCGCCGCATTCCGCATCCAGCCGGACGACGCGGCAAGCCTGTCGGGACTGATTGCGAACCTGGCAGCGCTGCGGTTTTCCCAGGCCGACCCGCAATTGGCAGAATTGGTAACGGCCCTCGTCCGCCGGGACGATGTGGAGGGCCAGCGGCTGGCTGGTGCCGGGCTCAGCCTTCTGGCGCTGACCCCACATATCCGGCAGGCGCTCGACACCTGCGACGCCACGATCCTGACCCAAGAACCGCCGCCGCCCTTGCTGCTCGCCTTGCTGGAACGCACGGTTCTGGCCGATGCCGCCTGGGAACGGCTGCTGACCCGTCTCCGCGCCCTTCTGCTGACGGAATTTTACTCTCTGGAGGATGCGGCTGGCCCTCTGGTCCGGGCGCTTGCCGCGCAAATGCTGGCGACCGACTATGCCTGGCCAATCAGCGAGTCAGAAAAAACGATGCTGGCCACGCTTGACCTTGCGGGGCCGGACCTGACCGCGGCGCATGTATGCCTCGCACTATACGGGCCGTTGCAAGGGGTATCGCCGGCCTTGGCCGCGCCAGAGGAATGGTCGGCCTTCGTCGACCGTCATATCCGCCGCCCCCTGGCCGAACAGGCCGCTGCCGCAGCGATTCCGGCCATGACAGCGGTGGATGACGCCGTATCGCAGGCGGTACAGGCTCAATACACCGCCCTGCCCTACCCGCGATGGCTGGCGACACGGGCAATTGCGGCACGGCCTCGGCGGCAGGTGCTTGCCGGGCTGCTGCCGCAAGGCAGCGCTGCCCATGACCTGCCGTCCGACCCGAACCCGCTTCGCGTGTTGGTGGCCGGTTGCGGCACCGGCAAGCATGCGGCGGAGGTGGCGACCCGCTTTGCCAATGCGGACCTTCTGGCGATCGACCTGTCCCGTCCCTCCCTCGGCTATGCAAAAGCACAGGCAGAGCGGATGGGAATTGCCAACGTGCGCTTTGCCCAGGCGGATATTCTGGCACTCGGCGGACTTGGCGAACGCTTCGACCATATCGAGGCGATGGGCGTGCTGCACCATCTGCGCGAACCAATGGCCGGCTGGCGGGTGCTGCGCGGTTTGCTGACCGGCCGCGGCACAATGCGCATCGGCCTTTACGCTCGCCGGGGCAGGGCAGCGATTCAGGCAGCGCAGCGCATGGCAAAAGACTATCCTCACGATGCGGACGGTCTCCGGGCGCTGCGCCAGGCGATCCTGGCCCTCCCCTCAAACCACCCGGCGGCGGCAGTCGCACGCGAGCTCGATTTCTACACCCTCAACGGCGTTCGCGATGCCCTGGCGCATGTGCAGGAACATGATTTCACACCGTTGGACCTGCAACCGATGCTGGCCGAATTGCACCTGGAGTTTTTGGGCTTTGAGACCGTGACGCCAGAGCCGCAGCAACTCTACCGCAACGCCTATCCGGACGACCCGGCGATGACCGACCTTGCCCGGTGGGATGCGCTGGAACGCCAGCATCCTGACCTATTCCACCATATGTACCAATTCTGGTGCCGCCCGGCCTGAGCGGCTGCAGACAGAACACGGCCATCGCCAGGGTGGCGGTACGCAGGAAACGTCGCGGAATGATTGTTCAGGCGGCGGGGATGGAGCGGGAGAAGGGGTTCGAACCCTCGACCCTCACGTTGGCAACGTGATGCTCTACCACTGAGCTACTCCCGCATCCCAGTTCTAACGCACCGCGCCCCTGCCACCGCTTGACCGGCGGAAGCGGAAGGATGGAGCGGGAGAAGGGGTTCGAACCCTCGACCCTCACGTTGGCAACGTGATGCTCTACCACTGAGCTACTCCCGCATCCCTCACGCCGGGGCAGGCGTTAGAGCGGCGGATAATATTGATCACGCCACGCTTGGCAAGGGCGATCTTGCGGCTGGTTCCGCTTTTTTTGCTCCAGAGGTGCGTCACGTTGAACAGGAACGGCCAACGCGCACTGTCCGCCGCCCCGTCCGGCGGAAACGGCCGGACGGGGCGGTCACCGATTACGGACACCTTGGCACCAAACGTTGGTCTCGGGTAAGGTTTTCTGCAATGGCAGTGCGATGCGTATCCGCATCGCTGAAGGTAAAGGTTGGGCTTGGGCATGACAGGCTACGGCATAAAGGCACGTCCCGCTGTTCGGAGCGCGATGCTGGCGGGTGTTGGGGTTTTGATAACCAGTCTGTCGATGCCGGCGGCAGCGGAAACGCCCGCCGCCACCGCCTCCCTCCACTCCTTCGAAGAAACCGTCGACCGCGAGTTTGCGGCGCTGGAGCAAGCCCAGGCCGCTCTGCTGGCAAGCCAACAGCGCGCGGCTGAAACACTGAGCGAGTGGGAACCTGCCGAACTGCCGGAACCATTCCGAACAGCGTTTCTTGCTGCAATCGACAACCTGGACGCCAGGGCTGCGGCGGTACAGGCTTTGCTGGATGACAAAGGCCGCCTGCCGGCCATGCAGTCACTGATCGGCTTCGCCGCCGACCGCGCCACCGCTGTCCGTGAAGCACCCATCCTGGAAGAAGACCGGGCCGCCCTCCTGCGGGTCTGGAACGAAATTCTGACAGATGCCCGCAACAATGCAGCTGCGGTTCAAGCCCAGGCCGCGGGCGTCCGCGCCTACCGGCAGCACCTCGCATCCCACCGCATCACCATTGGAGAGTATCTGATTGTCGGTGACTGGGGGGCCGTCTCCCGGCTGGTAGACGCGATCGTCTCACCAGACGGGATTTCACAAACGGTGCATCGATAGATGCGGCGAGGAGAAGCCGTCATGACCCCGCCAACACCGGCGCGGCCGATGCTCGCCGCGCTTGGCCTGATCGTGAGCCTTGTGATTCCCCCCCCCCTTCAGATGCAACCGGCGCGGATGCGCTGTCATGGGGGGAACTACCCGCCAGTCTGGGCAGTGGGGCACGCATATGCCCGAACGCTGCAGCGGCGGCTGCCATTGGTTCGGCCCGTGCGAAGCAGGATGAGGGTATGCCGGCAGCAGCCTTTCAAGGCAGCGACGCTGCGGACGTAACCCTGGCAGCCGTTGGCGACGTGCTGCTGCATTCGCAATTGCAGCGGCAGGGCTTTGCCGACCCGGCCGGCTTCCGCAGCCTCTGGCGTCAGACAGAGCCGCTGCTTTCTGGCGCCGACATCGCCATCGCCAATCTCGAAGGCCCCGTGGCCGAGGACATTCAGCCGAACCGAACCAGGGCGCCCAAACCAGTCCGGCACTATGACAACCATGTCTACACCGGCTACCCTCTGTTCAACTATCCGCCGGCCGCACTGCACGCGCTGACAGCGGCGGGGATCGATCTGGTTTCAATTGCCAACAATCACAGCTACGACCGTGGCACGGTCGGGTTCGAGGCAACCATCGATGCTCTGGAGCAAACCGGGCTCGCCTATGCCGGCGGCAAACGGCGGCAAGCACCGCCAGAGGCCCCGGATTGGGGGCTTGCCGTCAGCCGGGGCGGCGATCGGCTGGCGTTCGTCTCTTGTTCCTACGGCTTCAATGTTGCAACCCCGGAGGACCGACAAGCGCCGCTGTGCTTTGCCGACCGTAGGGCGTTGCTTTCCACCATTGCGCGCCTGTCCTGCCGCGCGGATATCGCCGCGGTGGTACTGCTGCCGCACTGGGGTAACGAATATGTGGTGAAGCCGACGCCCGAACAGCGCGAGTTCGCGTTTCAGGCATTGGAGGCCGGCGCTACAGCCGTGATCGGCGCCCACCCGCACGTTGTCCAACCGGTCGAGACCTACCGGACCAGCGCCGGGCGCACCGGCGTCATCGCCTACTCGCTCGGCAATTTTGCAAGCGCCCAACGGGAGGATCGGCGCCGGACCTCAATCATCCTCTATCTGGGTTTCAACCGCTCGGCGGCAGGCAAGCTAGAGGTGGCGAACATCCGCTATCTGCCGATCGAGACGGTACGGCGAGAAACGCCGGACGGCACCAGGTTCGATATCACCCCGGTGTGGGACCGCGAAGCGGCATCGGTGCGCTACCAGGATCTTGTGTCCGAAGGCGCCCTGCTGGCAGATGCCCGGCCTGCAACGCAGCCGGGATTGCCTCTGCCGGAGCCGGCCACCCTTCCCACGGGCCGGCGGAGCCTTTCAGCACTGCGCCGCGATGGACGGCGTATCGCCTTCGCCGCGGATCAGGCCGCTTTGACCACGGCGGCACTGATCGAGGCCAGCAAGTCTGCGTCGGACCTGCAAGACCGGCAGCAAGCCGCCCTGCTGGCTCAGGCAGCAGCAGCGGGGCGCTTGCACAAGCTGGCCATTGAAGCGGATGCGATTTCCGCGCGCATCGCCAGCGCACGCGCTGCGGCGGGCGCCCCCGCAGCAGGCAACGCAGCAGGCCGAAGCAGCTCGGCAGCAACGCCACAACCGGCGCCATCGCCGCAAGCCGACCGGCTGATCGTCAGCGCTGACGCCCTGTTCGAAGCCAGTTCCGCCCGCATCCGCCACGAGGCCGCCCCGCTGATCGGCAAGATCGCGGAAACGCTGAAAGCCTGGGAAGCTCACAGCGCGACATCCGGACGACAATGGCGGATCGAGGTACAAGGGCACGCCGACGCCCGGCCAATGCAAGGCGGCGCCTACCGCTCCAACCATCACCTTTCGGCAGAACGGGCACTGGCCATGGTCGAAGCCTTGCAACGCCAGGGCGTAGCAGGCAAGCGGCTCTATGCCAGCGGCATAGGCTCCGCCATGCCGCTGGCCCAGGATGACTCGGCTGGCGCACACGCACAGAACCGGCGGGTAGAGTTGATTATTCGCAACTGGTAGCGCCGAGACATGCAGCCTCTGGCGCTACGCCGGGCAAGCGCTCATAATTCTGCGAGACAATTCGCAAAAATCACCCTCAAGGAGCGCCCTCATGCAACCGCTCGAATTTGGCTGGTTCCTGCCGACCAGTGGCGACACCCAGGCCTATGGCGTCGAGGAAGAGACCATCGGCACGACCCCGGAACACCTGCGCAAGGTGACCCACGCGGCCGAGGATGCCGGCTTCGACTACATGCTGATCCCCGTCGCCCGCTATTGCTGGGAGGCCTATATCTCCGGCGCCTTCATGGCGGCGGATACGACGCGCATCGCCCCGCTGATCGCGGCACGGCCGGGCTATATCAACCCGGTGCTGCTGGCCAAAATGATCGCGACCTTCGACCAGATGTCCGGCGGGCGCATCTGCGTGAACCTGATTGCCGGCCAGGCGGAACAGGAAATCCAGGCCGAAGGCATCAAGTTCGCCAAGGAAGACCGCTATGCGATCATGGACGAGGAGGTCTCGATCCTGAAAGCGCTGTGGGCTGCCGACGGCCCGATCGATTTCGACGGCCGCTTCCATCAGCTCAAGGGCGCGGAAATCCAGCCGAAACCGATGCAGCGCCCCCACCCGAAATTCTACCTCGGCGGCGGATCGGAAGAAGCCTGGAACCTGTCGGCCAAGCATTCCAATGTCCACCTGTTTTGGGGCGACCTGCCGGAGGTCATCAGCGCCAACATCGCCAACATCCGCGAACGTGCCGCCGCGCATGGGCGAGAAGATGAAATCGGCTTTGGCATGCGCCTGCAGATCATCTGCCGCGAAACCGAAGCGGAAGCGATGGAGGCCGCGGACAAGCTGATCCGCAACATCCCGGAAGCCGCGCGCGAGGATTTGAAACGCTTCACCGCCGCATCCAAGGCGAACCAGCGCGTGCAGCAGCTAGCGGCGGAAAAAGGCATGTGGATTGCCCCGCACCTCTGGAGCGGCCTGACGCGCTTCCGCCCGGGCGCGGGCATCGCCGTTGTCGGCGATCCGGAACAGTGCGCGGCGACGCTGCAACAGTTCATCGACGCCGGCTGCCATTCCTTTTGCCTGTCCGGCTACCTCCACAACGAGGAGGCGGAGCGGTTCGGCAAATGGGTCCGGCCCATCCTGGAGGCCAACAACCCCGGCCGGTTCGGCGTTGCCCAGCCGCGCGAACTGTCGCCCGCCACACGGCAGCGGAAGGTCGCGCACATCGGCTGAACATCCGGCTACGGCCTGGGGTGCAGCGCGCCCTAGGCCAATGCCGCTTGCGACGGCGCGGGCGTCCGTGTCCGCCAGAGAATGGACAGGATGATCGCCATGTTCAGCACGTTCCAGGCGATGCCGTTGATGAAGGCCAGTTGGTAGGAACCGGTGAGATCGTAGATCTCGCCGCTCATCCAGCCGCCAAGGGCCATACCCAGGATTGTGGAACAGATGATGATGCCGATACGCCCGCCTGCCTCGCGCGCCGGCATGTATTCGCGCACGACAATGGCATAGCTGGGCACGATGCCGCCCTGGCTGAGCCCAAACAGCAGCGATACCGCATAGAGCGACATCAGCCCATCGAACGGCAGGAAGAAGAACAGCGCTGCACACTGCAGGACGGAGCCCAGCAACAGCGTGCGCACGCCGCCGATATAGTCGGCCAGTGCCCCACTCGCCAACCGGCTGACCACACCGCCCGCCGACATCAGCGCCAGCATCTCCGCCCCTACAGCCGCGCCATAGCCAAGATCGATGCAGTAGGAGACGATATGAACCTGCGGCATCGACATGGCGACACAGCAGCCGATCCCGGCCAGCGCCAGCAGCCATTGCAGGGTGCGCGGCGAATAGGGCGATTGCAGCAACGGCTCCGGCGGCGCAGGTCGCCCGTCCGCCCCCATCGCGGCCGGCAGCTTGCGCTGCAGCATCAGCGCCAGCGGGATCATGGTGACGACGCACATGATCCCGATCCACTCATAGGCGTCCCGCCAACCTTCGGTGACGACCAGAGCCTGCACCGGCGTCGGCCAGATCGCGCCGGCCAGATAGTTGCCGGAGGCTGCAAAACCGACGGCCAGACCGCGGCGCTTTCGGAACCAGTGTGAGAGATCGGCAATCAACGGGCCAAAGCCCGCGCCAGTCCCGAAGCCGATCAACGCCCCCTGAACCAGGCTGAGCTGCCAGATGGCCTCCACCTGCGCCGCCAGACCGAAGCCCGCGCCCAGCGTCAGTGCGGCAATAATGACCGGCAGAGTGATGCCCAGCCGGTCGGCAAACCGACCGATGATGATATTGCCCAGGCCGAAGCCGATCATCGTGGCGGCGTATGGAAGCGAGGCCCCGCCCCGGTCGACACCGAATTCCGCCTGCGCCTCCGGCAGCACGACAATGGCGACCCACATGCCGATGCTGCCAATGGTGCCGAGCAGCACGGTAATGGCCAGACGGACCCAAGCATAAGGCCCGTCAATCGGGGAGACAGCGGCGGCAGACATGGTTGGAATTGACTTTCGGAACAGAATGAACGGCGCGGTTTAGCAGACCCCGCGGACAAGCACAGCAGCTTTGATGGATTGATCTGACAACGGCTCTAGCCTGCCGCCTCCCCGCGCAGCCATGCCTCTACATCAAAGGCAACATGATCGCCGAAATGCACCACCCGTGCCTCCAGATCGCCGATTGCCGCCGGGTCCAGCGTGACATGCGCGCTTTCCAGATACATCGCGTCGGCCTGCGTCTCCACCCACCCCCTTGCCGGCTGCAGCGTGCTCTGCCGCTGCACGACGTTCCAGATATAATAATGGTGCGGCACCACCACCTTCGGCTTCAGACGGCTGATGACCTGTTCGGCTGCATCCCAGCCCATAACATGCCGGGAATCGTCGATCGGCATCAGCAACACGTCGATCCGCCCCAGAGCCTGCCATATCGGCTCCGGCGGGTCCGGCCGGTTGTCGCCCCAATGCAGAATGCGCAAGCCGCCGGTCTCCACCAGCACCAGGCAATGATCCCACGACCGCGGGTTGTCCGGCGGGCGCACATCGATGCCATCAAAGGCCATGTAGAGCTTGCCCGCGTCGTAGGGCGCCTGACTGAAATCCGTCGCGTGCTTATCCGCAATGCCAGTGATGCGCACGTCGCCAAACTCGAACTGCCCGATAGGCCGGTCGAGCAATACGCTCGCATCGAGCCGGTCGAGCGCGTCATGGTCGAAATGGGCGTGAGTGGAAACGCCGATATCGACCTCCGTCAGCGGGAAGTCGTGAAAGTACCAATCCCACTTGCGCGCCGGATGGTTGCGCCAGGGGTCTAGCATAACGGAAAGCCCGGACGGCGCCGTCACGCGAAAGGCGGATGACCCGAAAAACGCCAATTCCACGTCACCGGCGGTTCCGGGCGGCGGCAGGTCCATCGCCTGAAATTCGATCATCCGGTTGTGGTTGGTCCGTCGCTTCCAGGCGGTCAGACCGGAGTCGATATCAGCCACGGTTCGCTCCCCCTACTGCGCCGCCATGGTTAGCGGCGGCGCCGTGGAGGCGGGGGCGTCGGCGGTCAGTTCCTGCAGGCGCGGGAACACTTCCTTGGCGAACAGGCGGATGTTGTCGCAGGTTTCCGCATGGTTCAGCGTGCCGCCCTGGCCGAAGAACAGCAGGTTGCCGAAGCCGCCGCACCACTCATAGAAGCTCTTGATCTGCTCGAACACCTCGTCCGGCGTGCCGGCAAAGACCGTGTCGGCGGCCATGAAATCGTCCACCGTGGCGGTCAGGTGATCCACTGGCGCGCCGTCGCGGGTGCGTACGAAGGCCATCTTGTCCGGATGCTTCATCGCGAACACGTTCGCGCCGATGGTGTTGTAGCCGGGCGGGTTGCGGAACGGCTCGTAGACCACGGGAGAGGTGCGGACATAGCCCGCGATCTCATCCGCCCGGCGCTTGCCTTCGGCGGTCGTATTGCCGACACCGATCACGGCAGCATAGGCCAGCCGGTCCGGCCCGGCGGTCCAGCCCAATTCCGCCGCGCGGTCGCGGTAGGCCTGGAACATCGGCTTGGCGACCGCGCCGGAAAGCAGCGTTGCCGCCACATGCCCCTTTTCCGCCGCCGCCCGGCCGGTGCTTTCGGAAAGACCGGTCATCCAAACCGGTGGAGTCGGCTGCTGGATCGGCCGCGGCCAGATATTCACGTTGCGGTAGTGATAGTGCTCGCCCTCCCAGTTGAACGGGCCGTCCGTGGTCGCCAGCGCCTTCAGGATCAGGTCGTGCGCCTCCCAATACCGCTGCATCAGCCGGGCGGGCTGGGAATTGGCGGGCGCGATCTCATAGGGCGCGCCCTTGACCAGCCCCATTTCCAGCCGCCCGCCGGACAGAACGTCGAGCCAGGCTATCTCCTCCGCCACCCGCACCGGGTCCGGACGGTTGGCGATGGGCGAGCCGAGCGAAAGCAGGCGGCAGCGCTTGGTCTCGCGCGCGATCACTGCCAGCGCCATCGGCGCCGAAACGGTCATGCAGGTGGCGGTCGAATGGTGCTCGTTCACCATGATATCGAGCCCGACCTCGTCGCAGAGCCGGAACTCGTCCAGGAACCGGTTCAGCATCTGGTGGCCAACCTCGGGGTCGAAATGCTTGTTGGCGAAGTTAATCCGCATGGAACCCTGCTCCATCGCCTTGTCCCAGGCGGGGTCGTAGGCCATTTCGGAGAAATAGAAGACGCGCATCGGATCGGGCTCCTTTCGCGTTGGATAAGGGCTTAGGGCTTGGCGAAGGCGGCAACGCTGGCCGCAAACGCCTCCGGCTGTTCCCATTGCGGGTAGTGGCCGGCGTCGGCGAGGGTTTCCAGGCGGGCGTCCGGCAGCTTCGCCGCCCAGTTCTGCATGTAATCCCGCCCGACAATGCCATCCTGCTCGCCCCAGAGCAGCAGCGTCGGCGTCTGGATGCGGTGCAGCCAGTGCTTCAGGCGCGGGTTGTGCATGTACGGCTTCCAACCGAACAGGGCTAGCGCCTCCCGCCCTTGGGCGATCCGGGCGAGTTCCGCTTCCGGCAGCGCCGTATAATCCACCGCGCCGCGGGCCGGATCGGCCCAGAGCCTTGCCATCAGCGTCTGCCGGTCGAACGCATGCATATCCGTGATCTCGCGCGTCGTTCGCGCCCCGAACTTGCAACCGAAGGGTGCCGCCAGCACTGCAGCGCCAAAGCGCGAGGCATCGCGCACCAGCACCTCCGCCGCGACCCAGCTGCCGAAGGAATTGCCGACGATCACCGCGTCCTTCAGGTCATAGTGCGCAGCAAGGTCCAGATAGAGATAGGCCAGATCGTCGACGCTGGACATCCAGCCCGGCAGCGCGGAGCCGCCCCAGCCGGGATGACAGGGCGCAACCACCCGGTAATTGGCCGCCAGCGCATCCAGCCAGGGCCGTTCCGGCACCAAGCCTTCGCCGTTGTGCAAAAAAAACAGCGGCCGGCCGCTGCCACGCTCGACGACCTGCAAATCGACGCCGCTGATCGAGAGATTTTGAGACATAAGAGCTCTGCACCGTTGCACTATCCGCGGGAGAATTCGACGAAAGACTAACGACAAACCGCCGCGTGGCAAAGCGTATTGCACATTTGGGGGCAGGTGCTGCCACCCGCCAAGCTCTCTCAACCGGTAGAGTAGTCTTCAGGCGCCAGCACACGGCGCAGCGTGGCGTGGGATGGGTCGAAACTCTCCCAATCCAGCGCCTGCACCGCGAAGTGGGCACACGTGCCCGGTGCGAACTGGCGCACGCCGCGCGCATCGCCCTGCCCGCCCCGGCCGGCCAGCATATCGGCAAGCGCGCCGATGGCCGGGTTGTGCGCGATCACCATCAGATGCAGCGCCTTCTCCGTACCATTCTCCCGGATCAGCATCAAAATCTCGGCTGGGTCGGCGCGATAGAGATCGTCCAGCACGACAACCGGTCGCGCCACACCGGCGCCGCTCAACAACAGGTGCGCCGTATCCACCGTTCGGACCGCATCGGAACACAGAATTTGATCGGGCACCTGTCCTTCCCCCGCCAGGAAACGGCCCAGGGCAGCGGCGTCAGCACGCCCCGCCTCGGTCAGCAAGCGATGCCGGTCCAGGCTGCCCGCCGCCGTAGAGGCGGCTTCGGCGTGACGAACCAAGCTCAATCTCAGCATGGACAGACCTTTCCCTCCCAGCGATTTTCGGCCGAATTGTTACAGTCTGCGCAATTGCAGCCTATCTTCAGATACCATAGCGTGCCGATAGCATGCCGCCATCGCAAATCATTGGAGCCGCTGCGATGAACGATTTCAGCCAGGAGCCGGATCAGGCCGGCGCCCTGCCGACGGTCGATCCCGACGACCGGTCGCGGTTTATCAACCGGGAACTGTCGTGGCTATCCTTCAACGAGCGGGTGTTGGAAGAATCGGCAAATCCGCGCCACCCGCTGCTGGAACGGCTGCGGTTCCTGTCGATTTCCGCCAGCAATTCCGACGAATTCGCCATGGTGCGTATCGCCGGCCTCAAAGGCCAAGTGGCGGCTGGGGTGTCCACCCCGAGCGACGACGGCATGCCCCCGCGCGAGCAGTTGGCAGCCATCGCCGTCAAGGTGCGCGAACTGGCCGACAAGCAGCAGGCGCTCTGGCGAACCTTGCGGGAAGAATTGGCAAACGAAGGCATCAGCCTGCAAAGCCCGAAGGATCTGGCAGCACATGACCGGAAATGGCTGCGCGCCTATTTTCTGGACCAGATTTTCCCAATGCTGACGCCGATGGCGATCGACCCGTCGCACCCTTTCCCCTTCATTCCGAATTTCGGATTCGGGCTGATCCTGGAACTGACGCGCGAAAGCGACATGCGCTCGATCACGGCGCTGGTGCCGATCCCACAGCAGTTGGACCGGTTCATCCTGCTGCCTGGCTCAGACGACCGGCACGTCACCATCGAATCGGTGGTGCTGCAGTGCATGGACGTATTGTTTCCGCAATTCCGGGTGGACGCTCAAGGCACGTTCCGCGTGATCCGCGACAGCGAAATGGAAATTGACGAGGAGGCGGAGGATCTGGTCCGTCACTTCGAATCCGCCCTGCGCGAACGGCGCCGCGGCCATGTCGTACAGTTGACGGTCGATTCCGCCATGCCCCGCCATCTCTGCCGCTATCTGGCGGACGAAATGCAGGTGGAGGAGGACGCGATCTTCGTTCTGGATGGGCTGGTTGGCTTGGTCGATACCAAGCAGATGATCAACCCGAAACACAAGCACCTGCTGTTCCCCCCCTACGAGCCGCGCTTTCCCGAACGAATCCGCGACTACGGCGGCGATTGTCTGGCTGCGATCCGGGCCAAGGACATTCTGGTGCATCACCCCTATGAGTCGTTCGACGTGGTGGTGCAGTTCCTGCGCCAGGCCGCGGCGGACCCGCAGGTGCTGGCGATCAAGCAAACGCTCTATCGCACCACCCAGAACTCCCCCATCGTCGCCGCGCTGATGGAAGCGGCGGAAAACGGCAAATCCGTCACCGCCCTTGTGGAATTGAAGGCGCGTTTCGACGAGGCCAACAACATCCTGCTGGCGCGGGAGATGGAGCGGGTCGGCGTGCAGGTGGTGTTTGGGTTCATGACCCTGAAAACCCACGCCAAACTTAGCCTCGTCGTCCGCCGCGAGGGCAGCGAACTGCGGTCCTATGCCCATTACGGCACCGGCAATTATCACCCGATCACGGCGCGCATCTATACGGACCTCTCGTACTTCACTTCCGACCCGGTGCTGTGCCGGGATATGGCCAGGCTGTTCAACTACATCACCGGCTACGCCTCGCCGGATTCCCTGGAAAAGGTGTCGGTGTCGCCCGTCACCCTGAACCGCAAGCTGATGCAACTCATCGAAGACGAAATTCAGCACGCCCGCGAGGGCCGGCCGGCGGCGATCTGGGCCAAAATGAATTCCCTGGTCGATCCCGATATCATCGACGCGCTCTACCGTGCCAGCCAGGCCGGCGTGAACGTGGAACTCATCATCCGCGGCATTTGCTGCCTGCGTCCAGGTGTGCCTGGCCTTTCCGAAAATATCACGGTCAAAAGCATTATCGGCCGGTTTCTGGAACATGCGCGTATCGCCTGTTTCGGAGCGGGCCACGGCTTGCCGCATCCGAAGGCAAAGGTCTTCATTTCATCGGCGGACTGGATGCAGCGCAATCTGCACCGCCGCGTCGAAACCCTGGTTCCGATTGAGAACCCGACAGTGCACCGTCAAATCCTGGACCGGATTATGATTGCCAACCTGAACGACCGCGCCCAAAGCTGGTATTTGCAGCGGGACGGCAGCTATATCCGGGCAAAAGCGGATGCCGATTCGTTTTCGGCACACGATTACTTCATGACCAACCCCAGCCTTTCCGGCCGGGGGCGGGCACTGGAGCAGTCGCCGCCGACAGACGATCTGATCCTGAAAGCCTAGAACACTTTCCAACATGTTGAGACGAGCACATTGGTCATGCGCCGAGCCGCGGTAATCGATATCGGCTCAAATTCCATCCGCCTGGTGGTCTATGGCATCGAAGGCGCAAGCCTGATCTCGCTGTTTGACGAGAAAGCGATGTGCGGCCTCGGCCGCGACCTCTCCGAAACTGGCATGCTGCATGCGGAAGGACGCAGGCAGGCGATTCAGGAGCTGCGCCGCTTCGCCCGGGTGGCTGCGGACGAAGAACCGGAATCGCTGATCCCCTTCGCGACATCGGCAGTGCGCGACGCAACCGACGGTCCGTCCTTCCTGGCCGAGGTGGCAGCCGAAACAGGGTTGCGGATTGAGGTAATCTCTGGCCTGGAGGAAGCCCGGCTGGCAGCCGAAGGCGTGGCCAGCGCCATTCCTGGCGCCACCGGCCTGGTGGGCGACCTGGGCGGCGGCAGTCTGGAATTGGTCCGCCTGGACCGCGGGCAGGTCTGCGAACAGGTCAGCCTGCCCATCGGCGCCCTGCGCCGCCCGTCCGGCATCCTGACAAAACAGACCGCCGCATGGATCGACGATGCGCTGGCCAGCGTCGAATGGCTGCCACGGTGCAGCGGCCAGCCGTTCTATCTGGTCGGCGGCGCCTGGCGCTCTTTCGCCCGGGCGCACATGCAGCAGCAGAACTATCCGCTCCCGGTGATCCACCACTATGTGATGCCCGCTGACAGCGCCCGGAACATTGCGGATATCATGGCGCTGATGAGCAAGCGCTCGGCCGACTTATTGGAATCCATATCGAAACGGCGCCGTGCGATCATGCCTTACGCGGCCCGGGTGCTGGCGCAAGTGATCGCCCAGGCCAAGCCGGACACCGTCATCGCCTCCGGCCACGGCCTGCGCGAGGGGTTCGTCCACGACCGCTTCGGCATGCCAGACGGCGACCCATTGCTCGATTATTGCCGACTGACCGGCGCCGCCACCGCCCGCATCGCACCGGCCGGCCCGATCATCCGGGACTGGTGCGCCCCCGTGTTCGCGAACGACCCGGAAATTCCGCCGCGCATGTTGGAGGCCGCCTGCTGGCTTGCCGACCTGGCGGGCCGGGAGCACCCGGACCGGCGCGCCTACATCGGCTGTTCCCGTGCCTTGAACCTGCCGACCGTTGCCATCGACCATGCACAGCGCGGTTTTTTGGCCACCGCCATCGGCTGCCGCTACAGCGGCGTTCCGAAATCGGATACGTTGAAAAATATACGGCAGTTGACACCGGACGCTGGCATCGAAAGCGCAATCCGGCTGGGCGTCGTCCTGCGCATGGGCCAAGCAGTCTCCCCCACCGGCAGAGGCCTTGCACTGACGAGCCTATCGCTCAGTGACGAACACCTGACGCTGACCGGGCCAGCCCCCCTGCTGGCCGGGGAAACCATCCAGCGCCGGCTGGCGGCGGCCGCCGGCACTTTCGGACGGCAGCCGCGCATCGTCACTACATCTTGACGAAACTGCCTGGCGCGTCTTCCAGCGCCGCCAAGCCACTCTTCCCCGGCTTCCGCGCAGGGACCTTCTCGCCGGCAAAGCTCGCAACCCATTCCTGCCAATGCGGCCACCAGGAGCCTTTATGTTCCGTCGCATTGGCGAGCCATTCGTCGCGATCTTCCGGCCATTCGTCGTTCAGCCAGAAGCCGTACTTGTTGGCGGCCGGCGGGTTGACGATGCCGGCGATGTGGCCGGACGCGGCCAGGATGAACTGCTTGTCGCCGGAATAGTTGCGGCAACCCTTGTAGACCGCCTTCCAGGGCGCGATGTGGTCTTCCTTGGTGCCGATTGCCGTGGTCGGCGTCTGGATCGCGCGCAGGTCCAGCGGCGTGCCGAGCAGGGTCAGCGCGCCCGGTTGGGCCAGTTGGTTCTGCTGATACATGTTGCGCAGATAGAAGCTGTGCATCGCCTTCGGCATGCGCGTCGCGTCGCTGTTCCAGTACAGCAGGTCGAACGGAAACGGATCCTTGCCCATCAGGTAGTTGTTAACCACGAATGACCAGATCAGATCATTGGCACGCAACATGTTAAAGGTCGTCGCCATCTGGTTTCCGTCCAAATAGCCCTTCTTCTCCATCATTTCCTCGATGGACTTGATTTGCTCCTCGTCGATGAACACCCCAAGTTCGCCCGGCTCGGAGAAATCCACGAGCGAGGCGAAATAGGTGGCGCTCTTGACCCGGTCGTCGCCAATGGCCGCCATGTGCGCCAGTGTGGCAGCCAGCAGCGTGCCGCCCAGGCAATAGCCGACCGCGTTGACCTCCCGCTCGCCAATATCGCGCTCGATCGCGTCCAGCGCCTCCATCACGCCTTCGCGCATGTAATCCTCGAAGGTGGCGTTGGCCAGTTCCTCATGCGGATTGACCCAGGACAGCACATAAACCGTGTGCCCTTGCTCCGCCGCCCAGCGCACGAACGAGTTCTTCGGCTGCAGATCGAGGATGTAATATTTGTTGATCCATGGCGGCACGATCATAAGCGGGCGCTTGAATTGTTTTGGTGTCTGCGGCTCGAAGCAGAGCAACTCCATCAAACGGCCGCGGTACACCACCTTGCCCGGTGTGGTTGCGATGTTCTTGCCGACCTCGAACGTATCCGCCTTGGTCTGGCTGATCTTCAGCGTACCGTGACCGGCCTCCAGGTCCTGCAACAGGTTGTTCAGCCCGCGGATCAGGTTCTCGCCCCGGGTTTCCACGGTTTCCTTCAGAACGCGCGGATTGGTGGCGACAAAATTGGTTGGCGCCATCGCGTCGATGAACTGGCGGACATAGAAATCCACCTTCTGCCGGGAGTGGGCATCGGGAAAATCCGCATCGCCCACATGATGCTGCATCCATTGCGACGCCAGCAGATACGACTGCTTGATATAGTCGAAGATGAAATTTTCCGACCATTCCTTGTCCGCAAAGCGCTTGTCGCCCCGGGCAGGCGCCATCAACGGATCGACCTCCTGCCCCATCATGCGGCGGGAGGTGTTCTCCCAGAGCTTCATGTAGGATTGCCACAGGTCGGTTTGCGCCTCGACGAGCTTGGATGGATTCGATAGCATCCGCTGTGTCATTTCGATAAACGCGCGGCCCATGCCGGACGGATCGAATTGGCTGTCCAGGTCGTTTGACAGTTGCGGGCCTTCCTTGGCCGACTTCTCGAGAAATTCCTGAACGAGGTGTTGCGAACGTTTGGCAATTTCACCCAGTTCCTTGCTGATGTCCGTTGGTTGAACCGGCTTTTCCGACATGGCGATTGGGTCCTTTCCGCGCCCTGATTTCGCAGCAACTATGGCAGAGTTATGGGTAAAGATAAGCGTTGACCGCAGAGGCTGCGTTATGACTCCAAGAGTAACTCAATGATTTTTCGCCGTCTATTCGACCAATTCTTCATATGTGACCGGCGTTTCGCCGCGGCAACCGCCATTGCAACTTTAGTCTTGAGCGCCTGCGCCCCGCAAGACAATAGTGTTACAGAAACATTACAGTCGACATCCGATTGGTTGAACCAGGTCGAACCGCCGCCACCCGCACCGGAATGGCGCCTCAGCAAGCAGCCGGGACTGGACGAGCGCCCGTGGCCGAAATTGAACGACGTGCCGCCCCGTCCTGACGACCTGCCAACGGACGAAACGACCGCGGCAACGATCGAGACACTGCGCAGCGACAAGGCGCTGGCCGGGGCCGATGGCACCGGCCGGCCCGATGCCGAAACACTCGGCGGGCCACCCCCGGCCAGGATCGCGCCGCTGACGATCCCCGGCGTTGGCGTGGTCGGCCAAAGGGCACCGCAGGAGCCGGCTTTCCGGCCCGTGCCATTGCCCGCCAGTTTTGTGGTAGAGCCCGATCTGACATTCGCGACTTCTGGCCCCGGATGGTTTGATGCAAAAGCACGCGCAGCGGTGGCTAATTATGCTAAGGAACAAGCTGTGGCATCCGCTCGCGTTCTGCTGGTGATGGAAGGGTCGGAGTTTTCGGTTGACCCCGTCCGCACCGTCTACGATCACTTGCTCGCCAACGGTTTGCCACGGCAGCGGATCAACGTGCGTTACCGCACGCAGCCGCAGCAGCGCGTTCTGATTCAAACATTGGGTGGATAACCGAACCCTCCCGCCCCTTATTGCAACCTGACCAACCGCAAAGCGCGAAACGCCATGTCCGCCCTCACCGACCGCCTGGAACAGCAGTTCCACAAGATCAAGCGCCTGCCCCCATACCTCTTTGCCGAGGTAAACGCCATGAAGGCAGCCGCGCGGCAGGCTGGCGAGGACATTATCGATTTCGGCATGGGCAACCCGGACCAGCCGACGCCGCCGCACATCGTCGAAAAGCTGCGTGAGGCAGCGCTGAACCCGCGCGCGCACCGCTATTCCACCAGCAAGGGCATTCCCGGTCTGCGCCGGGCGATCAGCGCCTATTACGAGCGCCGATTCAACGTCTCCATCGACCCAGAGACGGAGGCGATCGTCACCCTCGGCTCGAAGGAAGGCTTGGCGAATCTGGCTCAGGCCATAACCTCGCCCGGCGACGTGCTGCTGGTGCCGAACCCCAGTTATCCGATCCACCCGTTCGGCGCGATCATCGCCGGCGCTTCGCTTCGCCACCTGCCGGTCGCCGATGGTTATGACTTCATGACCGAGTTGAAGCGCGCCGTGCAACACAGCGTGCCGAAGCCGGTCGGCCTGATCATCTGCTACCCCTCCAACCCAACGGCCAAGGTGGTGGACCTGGATTTCTATGCGGAGGTGGTGGATTTCTGCCGTTATCATGGCATCTGGGTGGTGAGCGATCTGGCCTATGCCGAGATCTACTTCACCGAGACGCCGCCGCCCTCCATCCTGGAAGTGCCGGGCGCGAAGGATATCGCGGTCGAATTTACGTCCCTGTCCAAAACCTATTCCATGCCCGGCTGGCGCATCGGCTTCTGTTGCGGCAACCCGTTGCTGATCGCGGCGCTGGCCCGGGTCAAATCCTACCTGGATTATGGCGCCTATACGCCGATTCAGGTGGCGGCCACGGCGGCGCTGAACGGCCCGCAGGACTGCGTCGCGGAAATCCGGCAGATGTACAAGGCCCGGCGCGACGTGCTGGTGGAAAGCTTCGCCCAGGCGGGGTGGAACGTACCGCCACCGCCTGCCAGCATGTTCTGCTGGGCGCCGCTGCCCGATGGGTTCAAGGACATAGGGTCGATGGAATTTGCCAAACTGGCGCTGACCGAGGCCAAGGTCGCGGTTGCCCCCGGCGTTGGCTTCGGCGAATACGGAGAAGGGTACGTGCGGCTTGGGCTGGTGGAAAATCGCCACCGCATCCGCCAGGCCGCACGAAACCTGAAGTCGTTCCTGGCCAAGGGCGCCCAAGCCCGGATGGCCCAAGCCGCGGAGTGAGCGGATGAGTTCCCCATTGAAGATTGCCGTTGCCGGTCTCGGCACCGTTGGTGCGGAATTGGTCCGCATTCTGGCGCGTGATGCGGATATGCTGGCGGCGCGTGCCGGCCGACCCTTGGTTGTCACCGACATATCCGCCCGCACCCGCAACCGCGACCGCGGCGTCGATCTTTCACCATATACTTGGCACGATGATGCGGCAGAGATGGCGGCCAAGGCCGATGTTGATATCGTCGTCGAACTGGTGGGCGGTGCCGATGGCCCCGCGCACGCAATCGTCCAGAACGGGCTGAACGCCAGCCGCGATGTGGTTACCGCCAACAAGGCCATGGTGGCCAAGCACGGCGTCGAACTGGCCGCCCAGGCCGAGCGGGCCGGCAAGGTTCTGGCCTATGAGGCCGCGGTCGCCGGCGGCATTCCCATCGTCAAGGCGCTGCGCGAAGGACTGGCCGGCAACCACATCTCCGGCATTTACGGCATTCTGAACGGCACCTGCAATTTCATCCTCACCACCATGCGCGAGACCGGCCGCGGCTTTGCCGACGTGCTGAAGGAAGCGCAGGATCTGGGCTATGCAGAGGCCGACCCGGCCTTCGATATCGACGGCAACGACGCGGGGCAGAAGCTGGCGATCATGGCCAGCATCGCCTTCGGCATCCCAGTGGAAGAGCAGGCAGTCTATCTGGAGGGTATCACCTCCGTTTCCGCAGACGACATCGCCTTTGCGGATGAACTGGGCTACCGCATCAAGCTGCTGGGCATTGCCCGGCGTACCGAAGCCGGTATTGAACAGCGCGTCCACCCGGTGATGATCGCCCGCACGGCACCGCTCGGCCAGATCGAGGGCGTGACCAACGCGGTCGAAGTGGTGGGCTCTGCCGTCGGCACCGTGGTTTTGACCGGCCCGGGCGCAGGCGCAGGCGCAACGGCCTCCTCTGTTCTTTCCGACCTTGTCGATATCGCGGCGGGCCGGCGCACGCCGACTTTCGGCGTGCCCTACACCATGTTGAAGGGCGAGGCCGCCGCATCCATGGATGAGTTGGTCAGCGCCTATTACGTCCGCCTGATGGTTTGGGACCGTCCGGGCGTGATCGCCGGCGTTGCCGGCGCCCTGGGGCGGCACGGCGTCAGCCTGGAATCCATGCTCCAGCGTGGCCGCGACCCGGGGGAGGTCGTGCCGATCGTCATGGTCTCGCATGAATGCAAGGAAGCGGCCATGCGCGCCGCCCTGGCGGAAATCTCGCACCTCGACTCGGTTGTCGAGCCGCCGACCATGATCCGTATCGAAGGCCTTTGAGAGTAAGCAGGGAAATTATCGACCATGACTGGCATGAACCATCAACTGGCGCTGGAAGCCGTGCGTGTGGCCGAAGCCGCAGCACTGGCGGCCTCCCGCCTGACCGGCCTCGGCGACGAGAAAGCGGCCGATCAGGCTGCCGTTGACGCTATGCGCACCGCATTGAATGAATTGCCGATTTCGGGCCGGGTAGTGATCGGTGAGGGTGAGCGCGACGAGGCGCCCATGCTCTATATCGGCGAGGAAGTCGGCAGCGGCGGCCCCAAAGTGGATATCGCGCTGGACCCGCTGGAAGGCACCACGATCACCGCAAAAGCCATGGCTGGCGGCCTGGCCGTGCTGGCCTTCGCCGATCACGGCAAATTCCTGCACGCACCCGATGTCTATATGGACAAGATCGGCGTCGGCGGCGGTCTGCCGGCCAATATCGTCGACCTGGATGCCACACCGGCGGAAAATTTGGCGAGCCTGGCCAAGGCCAAGGGCTGCCAAGTGTCCGATCTGGTCGCGCTGATTCTGGACCGGCCGCGGCACGAGGAACTGATCGCGAAAACGCGTGAAGCCGGCGCTCGCATCGCCCTTATCACCGATGGCGATGTTTCCGGCGTGATCGCAACCACGGTGGCGGGCAGCGGCATCGACATTTACATGGGCTCCGGCGGCGCACCGGAAGGCGTGCTGGCGGCCGCAGCGCTGCGCTGCATCGGCGGCCAATTTCAGGGCCGGCTGCTGTTCCGCAACGACGATGAACGCGGGCGCGCCCACCGCGTTGGCATCACCGACCTGAACCGCAAATACACCATGGAAGAACTGGCGAGCGGCGACGTAATCTTTGCGGCCACCGGCGTCACCAACGGCACGATGCTGCGGGGCGTCAAACGCATTCCGGGCGGCGTGGAAACGCAGTCGATCTCCATGCTGTCATCCACCGGCACCGTGCGGACGATCACCGCCACACACCGTTTTGGCAGCAACCCGCGCCTTGCGCGGTTTGCGTAAGCGGCCATCCGTCCGGCGGTCTCGCGCAGGGCCACTATCTCAGGAGGAGCGGCGCGAAGAAGCAATCCAGCACACACCAGTGCCGTGCTGCATTGCTCCGCCTGACGGTTCGCAATGACGATTCAGTGCAGTGACTGACCAACCAGCCCTCAACGTCTCCCAATCCCTTGGCGGAAGGCGCTGGCGCTGGCGTGCGGTCGATCCGCGTCTTGCCCAGGCCATCGCCCAGCGCGAGGGGGTGAGCGAATTGGCCGGCCGTCTGCTGGCGCCGCGCGCCGGCTCGCTGGAAGGCGTGGCGGATTATCTGGAGCCGAAGCTCCGCAACCTGCTGCCGAACCCATCGTTCTTTCTTGGCATGGATGCAGCGGCGGAGCGCACGGCGGCGGCCGTGGCGGCGGGCGAAAAGATTGCTCTTTTCGGCGACTATGACGTGGACGGCGCCACCTCCTCCGCCCAGTTGCTGCGCCTGTTGCGCTCTGCCGGCTGCGAGCCAGCGGTCCACATTCCCGACCGGCTGATGGAAGGCTACGGCCCAAACACCCCCGCCCTGGAGGCCTTGGCGAAGCAGGGTGTCCGGCTTGTGATCTTTCTGGATTGCGGCACCACAGCCTTCGCCCCGCTGGAAGCCGCCAAAGAGTTGGGGCTGGAGGTCGTCATCCTCGACCATCACACGGCAGAGCCGGTGCTGCCCCCTGCCCTTGCCCTGGTGAACCCGAACCGGCTGGATCAAGAACCCGGCTTCGGTCAGTTGGCGGCGTGCGGTGTCGCCTTCCTGTTTTGCGTCGCTCTCAACCGGGCGCTGAAGGCCGTTGGCAAACCAGACCGGATCGACATGCTCAGCCTCCTCGATCTGGTTGCGCTGGGCACGGTCTGCGATGTGGTTCCGCTGACCGGTCTGAACCGGGCCTTCGTGCAGCAGGGGCTGAAGGTGATGGCGAGCCGCCAGAACAGTGGCCTAGCTGCACTGGCCGATGTCGCCGGCATCAAGGACAGGCTGTCCGCCTATCACCTGGGTTTTCTGTTCGGCCCGCGCATCAACGCCGGCGGCCGCCTGGGCGACTCGTCGCTGGGCGTGCGGCTGCTGTCGTCGGACGACCCGGCCTATTGCTGGCCCATCGCCCAACAACTCGATGCCCTGAACGCGGAACGCAAGGCGGTTGAGGATTCGGTGCTGGAAAGCGCCCTCGACCGTGCGGCAGCGCAGGAGTCGCCGGTGGTGCTGGTGGCGGGCGATGGCTGGCACCCCGGCGTCATCGGCATTGTCGCCAGCCGGCTGGTGGAGCGCACGGGCCGCCCCGCCTGCGTCATTGGCTGGGAAGACAACGGCACCGGCAAGGCGTCCGGGCGCTCGCTGCCGGGCGTCGATCTCGGCCAGGCGGTCATCAACGCCCGGCAGGCCGGCTTGTTGCTGGCCGGCGGCGGGCATGCCATGGCCGCAGGTTTCACCATCGAGCGCGACAAGCTAGCCGATCTGCACGCCTTCCTGAACGAGCGCCTGGGCGACGCCATTGCCGGAGCCAAGAAAGAGGCTTCCCTGACCCTGGAAGGCGCGCTCAGCGTCGATGGCGCCACCGCCGCGCTGGCGGATATGGTGGAGCAACTGGGGCCCTATGGCCCGGGCAATGCCGAGCCCCGCTTTTGCATCCAGAACGCCCAAATCGCGTTTGCCGACACGGTGGGCGAAAGCCATGTCCGCGTCAGGCTGGGCGGTGTTGGTCAGGGCAAACTCAAGGGGATCGCCTTCCGCGCCCGCGACACGGCGCTGGGCGAGGCGCTGCTGTCGGCGCAGGGCCGCGCCCTGCATCTGGCCGGCCGCCTGCGCCGCGACCGCTGGAGCGGTGGCGATGCCGTGGAATTCCACATCGAAGATGCGGCTTGGCCGGACTGACCGGTACAGGCTACCCTGACCGTCTGCCTGTCCTCCGTTGGCAAGGAAAGCCCATATGCGCAGCCTCACTGCCCAAAGCCGCAGCCGCGCGCAACCCCATGGCCCTCGCGCTTCCCTGCCTGTTCAGCCGGTCAAGGCCAGCCGCTTGCCCACCAGCGCCGCCACGCTGCAAGGAATAGCGGCCATGGCGCACCGCAGCCCGCGGGCACGGCATGCCGTGGTCTGGCAGCAAATGGCAGCCAACGCCGCCGTTCCCCGCAGCATGCCGGCGGCGGCAACAGTGTTACAACGGCAGGTCATGGTCGCCGGAGTGGCCTATAATGCCGGCGCGCTGATCCACAGGCTCTGGCTCAGAGGCCAGGACAATGACGATGGCCTTGTCTGGCACGATTCCTACCGCGATGCCGTGTTCGCGCTGAGCGCTGCAAACCGGCAATTTGCAAACGATGGCGATCTGACCATGGCGCTCGCTGGCCATTCCATGGCCGACCGGAACATTGCCGCGCCTGTGCTCGCCGCACGGTCGGACGGGTTCATGGCAAACATCGTTTATGCTGTCAGCGAGCCGAGCGCCGCTCATCGCCTGGAACTGATAACAAGCAAATACAACGACATTGCCGCGCATGTTTACGGCTGGTCGCTGTGTGCGCGGGCAACGATGCAGGCGGATGTTCTGGCAATCAACGCGTATCTGCTGGCAATACGGACCGGTGGCATCGTGCCGGGTGGCGTGAGTTGGCAGTGGAACAACAGCCTCGATCAGCGGGTGGAGTTCACGGTAAACGGCCGCACCTACAGCACCCATCAAATACCCGGACATCCGCAGCTCTATCCGCTACGCGGGGCGAACATCCTGCACGGCAACGGCCCGTTGGATATGGCCCGCACGCTTAGAGACCGCGGCCAGCTGACCGACGACCGCAAGGTGAAACTGTATCAGGTCCATGCGGCCCGGCAGAACATCGCAGACGTAAATCAGCGCCCGCTGGGCCAACTTGGAAGCAGGCTACGCGCAGAATATGCGGCAGCCTTGAGCGATCTCCTGTGAACCGCCCGGATCGTCCAATGCCGCAAAGCGACCCGCAAAAACACTGCCTCGTCATCGGTGTCGGCCCTGGCACCGGCCTTGCCATCGTCAAGCATTTTGCCGCCAACGGCTACCGCGTCTCGATGATCGCCCGCCATGCCGGACGCTTGGAAACCTGGGAGGGCGAGATTCCAGGCACAACTGGTTACGCCGCCGACATTGGCGAGACGGCGGCATTCGTCGCCACGCTGGAGCGCATCAAGGCGGAACGCGGCGCGCCGCATGTCGTCATCTACAACGCCACGCTTGCATCCCGCGGCACCTATGCGGAAATTCCCCTCGCCGATTTCGAGCGCAATTTCCGCGTGAACACCACCGGCCTGCTGGCCGTCGCCCAGACCCTTTGCCCCGCCATGGTCGAGCGGGGCGACGGCGCCCTGATCTGTACCGGCAACACCGGCGCGCTACGGGGCAAGCCCAATTATATCGGCTGGACCCCGACCAAGGCCGCCCAAAGGATGGTCGCGGAGGCTTTGGCCCGCGACCTAGGGCCGAAGGGCGTGCATGTCGGCTATGTCATCATCGACGCGGTGATCGACATGCCTTACGCCCGCCGCCGCTGGCCGGACCAGCCGGACGATTTCTACGCCAAAACTGCCGACCTTGCGGCGGAAATCTATCACCTTGCCCACCAGCCCCGCTCTGCCCGCACATTCCTGTTGGAATTGCGGCCGTTCGGCGAAAACTGGTAGCCGAAACGGAGTTTAAACCGTCATGCCCGAAACCGTCGCGATCAACACCGGCGCGCCCACGCTGCTCTGCGAAATCCGCGAGCGGGTTGCGGTGATCACGCTGAACCGGCCGGAAGTCCGCAACGCCATGGGGGACGAGATCACCCCCTATCTGCGTGAGCAAATCCGCGAACGGGGCCGTGACGATCGGGTCGGCGCCATCGTCGTTACCGGCGCGGGCACGGCCTTTTGCGCCGGTGGCAATGTCAAGGGCATGGGTGCGAACAGGGCGCAGACCATGACTCCGGCCGAACGCATCGCCGATTTGAAGGCGCGCGAACGCGGCCTGACCGGCGCACTGCGGGCCCTGCGCAAGCCAACCATTGCCGCGCTGCCGGGCGCGGCCGCTGGTGCCGGCATGGCGCTGGCGCTGGCCTGTGACGTTCGTATTGCTGCGGAAAGCGCCTTCCTCACCACCGGATACCGCAATGTCGCGCTGCCTGGCGACTATGGCATCGCCTGGATGCTGAGCCAGTTGGTCAATAGCGCCAAGGCGCGGGAATTGATGTTCACCGCCGCCCGCGTTCCTGCCGCGGAAGCACTTGCCCTCGGCCTCATCAACCGGGTTGTGCCGGATGCGGAATTGCAGCAAGCGGCGTTCGAATGGGCGAAGGAAATGGCGACCGGCCCCGCTGCCGCCATGGCCGCGATGAAGGACAACCTTGACGACGCCCCGCATATCACCTTCGAACAGGCGCTCGACCGCGAGGCGGAACGCCTGATCCCGCTACAGGCCCACCCGGATCACCGGGAGGCGGTGCAGGCGTTCATCGAGAAGCGGAAGCCGGTGTTCAACCAGGGATAGGCCAGATTGGATCAGGCCCGCCCGGCGGCTCCGGAAAGGGCCGCCGGGTCCACGCCCAGCTTGGCCAGCACCTGGTCCCATTTCCGTTCCAGGTCGAAACCGAACAGGATGTCCTCGTCAGCCTCCGAAATCAGCCAGCCATTGGCCTGGATCTCGCTTTCCAGCTGCCCCTGGCCCCAACCGGCATAGCCAAGCGCCAGCAGGCGCTTGCGCGGCCCGCCGCCGGCGGCGATCGCGCGCAAAATCTCCACCGTCGCGGTCAGGGCCACGTCGTCGGTAACGCCGATCGAGCCTTCCTGGAAATAGTCGCGGCTGTGCAGCACGAAGCCGCGGCCGGTTTCCACCGGCCCGCCATTGTGGACGGTCAACTGGTTGACGGTCACATCGTCGATCTCCAACTGATCCAGCAGATCGTCGAAGCTGATGTTCTCCGCCTCTTTGTTGACGATGAGGCCCATAGCGCCCTCCTCGCCGTGCGAACAGAGGAAAACAACGGACCGGGCGAAGCGGGGGTCGCCCATATGCGGCATCGCAATCAGAAAGCGGCCGGTCAGTGAATAGTCGGAGTCGATGTTGGATTTCGGCATGCCCCGAAGGTAAGCGGGCCGGTGCGACATCGCAAGCGCCCGATCCGCAGCACTTTGTCGTGAGCACGGGATGACGCCAGCCTGTTAAACGCTATTCTCCAGCATCTCCTGTTCTGGCTGGCCGAAGACCGGACCGTTTGCCATGCTCCTGCGCCTGATCGCATTTCTTACCCTGCTTCTTACCATGCTGCCCACGGGCGGCACGGTCTGGGCCGCTGCGTCCGAATGGGTCGGCAGTACCGAGGCGCGCGCGCGGCTGATCGCGGCCACCGACGCTGTCGGCGACCAGCACCAGCTGCGCTTTGGCCTGGAGATCGAACTCCAACCCGGCTGGAAAACCTACTGGCGCACGCCCGGCGAAGGCGGCTACCCGCCGCGGCTGGAATGGGATGGCTCGCAAAACCTGGCCGAAACAGCGATTGCGTGGCCCGCGCCGAAGCGCTTCCAGATCCTGGGCATCGACAGTGTCGGCTATGAAGAGCGGGTGATCTATCCGATCACCGTCACGCCCAAACAGCGCGGCGAAGCCGTGACCGCCAATCTGAGCCTGGATTATCTGACCTGCAAGGACGTCTGCATTCCTCAGCGCGCCGACCTCTCGCTGACCCTGCCGGCCGGCCCGGCGGCACCAAGCGAACAGGCGTTTGCGATCGACAAGGCGCGGGGGCAGGTTCCCGGCCCGGCCGTCGCCGGCTTTGCCGTGACCAGCGCCATCGTCCGCCCCGGCGATGGCAGCCGCTGGTGGCTGGAACTGGAAACCGGCACCCCCCTCCAAAAACCCGACGCGTTCATCGAGGCGGCCGGTCAGGCGTTCGCCTTTGGCGCGCCGGAGCGGCTTGGCCCGACGCGGTTTCGCCTGCCGGTGCTCTACGCAGAGACCGAACCGGCAGCGCTGGCCGGCGAGCCTTTGATTATCACCCTCACAGACGGCAACCGCGCCTTCGAGCAGACCGTCACCGTGACCGCAGTGGCAAGCGGCGCCGGAGCAGGGATTGCTGCATGGGCATTGATCCTGCTGACGGCCCTGGCTGGCGGCCTGATCCTGAACCTGATGCCTTGTGTGCTACCGGTACTCTCGATCAAGGTGTTGGGCCTGATCAAACACGGCGGCGGCGCACAAGGGGCTGCCCGCACCAGCTTCCTCGCCACCGCAGCGGGCATTCTGGTCAGCTTTGCCGTGCTCGCCGTCGGCGCCATTAGCCTGCGCGCGGCCGGCGTGGCGGTCGGCTGGGGCATGCAGTTTCAGGAACCGGTGTTCATCGCCTTCATGGCCCTGATCTGCGTGCTGTTCGCCGCCAATCTCTGGGGTCTGTTCGAGGTGCCGATGCCCGCCGCCTTCGGCCGCCTGGGCGAAGGGCGGGCGGGCGCCTTTGCAACCGGCATCTTCGCCACTCTGCTGGCCACGCCCTGTTCGGCCCCGTTTGTCGGCACCGCTATCGCCTTTGCACTCGGCCATGGCTGGGTGGAGACGCTGGCGGTGTTTCTGGCGATGGGGCTGGGGCTGGCCCTGCCCTATCTCGCCGTCGCCATCCGTCCGAAAATCGCGACAGCCCTGCCCAGGCCGGGGCGCTGGATGCTGCGGCTGCGCGTCGTGCTGGGCTTTGCGCTGATCGCCACGGCCATCTGGCTCGGCAGCGTCCTGCTCGCCCTATCCGGCGAGGTGCCGGCGGTCGCGCTGGCCGCGCTGAGCGCCGTCATCCTGGTCTGGCTCTGGCAGGCCGCAGCCCGCTGGCGGCTGCCGGGTGCGTTGGCGCTGGTGATTGCCGGCGTGGTTTTTCCCACCGCCCTGCCCACCAGCAACCCGGCCATGCAGGAGGCGCTGGCCGGCGTCTGGCAGCCGTTCAGCCAGGATCGGCTGGCGGCGCTGGTCGCCGACGGCGAAACCGTGCTGGTGGACGTGACGGCGGATTGGTGTATCACCTGCCAGGCCAACAAGGCTGCCGTGCTCAACCGTGGTGAGGTGGCGGCCCAACTTTCGGATGGGACGGTCGCCGCGCTGAAAGCCGACTGGACCCGTCCCGATCCGGCGATCCAGACCTATCTGGCGAGTTTCGGACGCTACGGCATTCCCTTCAACGTCGTCTACGGCCCCAAAGCACCCGGCGGCATCACACTGCCGGAGTTACTGACGGAAGGCGCGGTTCTGTCAGCCATCGAGGCGGCCTCGGATTAACGGCGCCGAAACGTCTAACCGAGCACGCCTGTTTCACTTCACCCTGATCCCTTCGAAGGGTCAGGGGAGGAAGTAAAGATTTCCATCACAGGCAGGCAAGCACCTCCGCATCGCTTGGGAAGCGGCCGGTATCGTGCTTGGAGTAGGCTTTCCGGCCGTCGACGGTGATGTCGAACACGCCGCCAGTGCCCTTGATCAGTAGAATCTCCGCTGCGGGCGCCTGCGCCTGCAGCAAGTCCCGCGCACGGCGGGCCCTCGGCTCGTAGTTTCAAGGCGCACACCAAACGATTTCGATTTGCATAACCAATCCTTTCGGTTGTCTGCCACTTTGCCGTCACTTGGTCCCGCCGTTCCGCCGCGTCAACCGCCGGTTGGCGATACGCCGAACAGCGCAGGATGCAGCACGAACGTAACGGCATAGGCCGCCACGGCCAGCGCAACCCGCCACCAGCCGAACTCGCCCAGCGCCAGACGCTGCCGCCTCGCCAGGATGGCCGCAAAGGGAATGTTGGAGGTCTGGGCAGCGTACTGCTCCCAGACCGTTCCCATCTTGCGCCGCCGCTTGGCGTCGATGGACAGGGTGCCGCCGAATGCCAGCACTGTGAAGCCGCCAAACAGGATCAGGCTCGCCAGGTCACCATTCGCCACCAGATGAAAGGCAGCCCAGAGGCCCACCCCCCAAAGGAAAGGGTGGCGCGTCACCCGCTGAATGCCCCGCGGCCCTTCCGCCGCGCGCGCACCCTGGCCGACCGCACCCGGGTTCGGCGATAACATGCCGAGCACCCCCAGCAGGAAGGCAATCAGAATGACGATCCCGCCCAGATGCGCCCACCACGCCGGCGCCTGCCAGAGAAAGGCATTGCCATCGGCGGTCAACGCCGGGCCATAGCTCATGCTCATCCAGACGATCAGCGCCAAGGATGCGGCAGAGAACAGGCCGATATAGGTGCCCTCCCCCAGCATCGCGACCAGCTGGTCGCGCAGCCGGGTGCCGGAGACGAAGAGGTGGATGGCGATAAAACAGAGCGTCGCCGCGATCAGGCTGGTCATCTCGTCACCTCTTCAGGCTCTCCGGTAGTCGATCAGGCGCCCTGCCAGACCGGCTTGCGCTTCTCCATGAACGCGGTGCGGCCTTCCTTGTAGTCGGCGCTATCGAAGCACATGGCTGCGACCGCGTCGATCTTCGACTGGTCCGGATTCTTTTTCGACAACTCGCCCAGAATGACCTTGTGCGCCTTGATCGAGAGCGGCGCATTGTCGGCCAGCGTCTCGCAATAGATGCGGGTCTCGTCCTCCAGCTTGTCGACGGCGAACACGCGGTTGATCAGGCCGATGGACAGTGCCTCCTGCTCATCGAAACGGCGGGCGCTATAGAGAATGTCCTTCGCGCGCGACGGTCCGACCAGGTTGTAGAGATTGACGATGTTGTCGCCCGTGTAGGCGATGGAAAGGCGTGCGGCCGGAATGCCGAAGGTGGAGCCTTCCGCGGCAAAGCGCAGGTCGGCCGACATGGCGATGCCGAGGCCGCCGCCCATGCAGAAACCTCGGATCATGGCGATGATCGGGCGGTCGAAATCGCGGATGGCCTTGCGTCCTGCCTCGGCGCGGGCGTTGTACTTCTCGGTCATTGCGGCGTCGGCGCGCATCTTCTCGAACTGGCTGATGTCGGCGCCGGAAACGAAGGCCTTGTCGCCCGCGCCGTGCATGACGACGACGCGGATATTCTCGTCGGCCTGAAAGTCAGCCATGATCTCGCCGACAGCCTCCCACATCTCCAGCGACATCGCGTTACGGCGCTCGGGATTGTTGAAGGTCATCCAGCCAATATGGCCGTCTTTTTTGCCGATCATCTTTTCTGTCGAGAGTTTCATGAGCGGAGCCTCGTCTGGTTGCGAATGATTGCGGCGTTGTACGGGTTCGCACAAACAGACGCCAGAGGCGTTTCCATACCTCAGCCGAATGGCACCAGAAACCCGCGGAAGCGCTCGGCGCAGGCGAGCCAGGAAAAACCTTCCGCATGGGACCGGCAGGCGTCGCGCGGAATCTGGAGCGCTGCGCCAATTGCCCGGTCCAGATCGTGATCGAGACAGCCGACCGGGGCTTTGCCGATGACGTCGATTGGCCCCATGACCGGGCAGGCTGCCACCGGCACGCCGCTCGCCAGCGCCTCCAGCATGACAAGGCCGAAGGTATCGGTCCGGCTGGGAAACACGAATACGTCGGCGGCACGGTAGACCTCGGCCAGGCGCTCGCCAAACTTCGCACCAAGGAACAGCCCCTCGGGGAATTGCCTTGCCAGCGCCGCACGCGCCGGGCCGTCGCCGACCACCAGTTTGGTGCCGGACCGCGCCAGCCCCAAGAAATCTGGCAGGCTCTTTTCAACTGCCACGCGGCCGACATAGAGCATGACCGGCCGGGGCAGACCGTCCGCCCAACCGGGCCGCGGCCCCGGCCGGAACAGCGCCGTGTCAACGCCGCGGGTCCAAAGCTTCAGATTGCGGAACCCTCTCGCCGCCAGATCCTGCTGCACCGCCGCGGTCGGCACCATCACCGATGCCGCCGCCCCGTGGAACCAGCGCAGCCCTGCATAGCTCCAACGCACCGGAAAGCGGGTGCGGGCATGAATGTATTCAGGAAAGCGCGTGTGAAAGCTGGTGGAAAACGGCCAGCCACGCTTTCTCACATAGCGCCGGGCGAGAAAACCCAATGGCCCCTCCGTCGCGATGTGCACCGCCGTCGGCTGAAAGGCTTCGATGCGGCGGGCCATGGCGCGCGGGCTGCACACCGCCAGGCGGATCTCGGGATAGGTCGGGCATGGCGTGCTGCGGAAATCCGCCGGCGTCACCGTCTCCACAATGTCACCGCGGGCGCGCAACTGCTCCACCATGGTCGAAAGTGTGCGCACCACGCCGTTGACCTGGGGAAACCACGCGTCGGTGACGATCAGCAGGCGCAACGGCAAGCCCTATACCCGCACCGGCATGCCGGCCGCATCCAGCCGTTCGGCGTCCTGCCCTGCCGCCTCCCGCACAGCAAGCGGCACCATCCAGCGCAACAGTTCCAGACGGCCGTCTTCGTGCTCCACCAGAGCCGTGCAACTCTCCACCCAATCGCCATCGTTGATATACAGGGTGCCATTGACATCGCGCATTTCCGGGTGGTGGATGTGGCCGCAGACGACGCCATCAGCGCCCCGGTCGCGCGCATATTCCGCTACCGATTCCTCGTATTTGCCGATAAACGCAACGGCATTTTTAACCTTGTATTTCAGATACGCCGACAATGACCAGTAATCGTAACCAAATTTCTTGCGGGCCCAATTGTAATAGACATTCGCCACCAGCGCGAAGCGGTAGGCCCGATCCCCGGCAAGGGCGAGCCATTTGGCGGATTTGACCACCGCATCCAACTCGTCGCCATGCATGATCAACAGCCGCCGCCCGTTAGCGGTCTTATGCATGGTGTTGCGTTTGATATCGATACCGCCGAACGTGTGATTGATGAAGGGGCGGGCGAATTCATCGTGATTGCCGGGGATGAACACAACGCGCGTGCCCTTGCGCGCCTTCCGCAAAATCTTCTGAACCACGTCATTGTGCGCCTGTGGCCAATACCAGGAGCCTTTGAGCCGCCAGCCGTCAATGATGTCGCCGACCAGATAAAGCGTATCGCTTTCGGTATGCTTCAGGAAATCCAGCAATAGGTCCGCTTGGCACCCTTTTGTTCCCAGATGCACATCGGAAATCCAGATGGTGCGGTAGCGCAGAATGTGTGTCATCAGCATGGTGGCACTCAGGCGCGCGGCGAGGCGCTCGGTCGCGGGTCTATGAACGGTCTAAACGGCGCACGGTGCGTAATCAACGGGCATGACGATTCCGAGACACCCTCGGTCGGGAGACAACAATGGCCGCGCCATCCCTGGTTCTGTTCCGCCGCGATCTGCGCGTTGCCGACAATCCGGCGTTGACCACGGCAATGCAATCCGGCCCGACCGTGGCCTTGTATGTGCTGGACGATTCGGCCGACGGCCGCCCCCTCGGCGGCGCCGGACGCTGGTGGCTGCACCAGGCGCTGACCCGGCTGGCGGAAGGGCTGGAAACGATCGGTGTGCCCCTGCTGTTGCGCCGCGGCGATCAGAACACAGAAGCGCTGGGCGTGGCGGCGGCACTGGAAGCCGGCACTGTTTGCTGGAACCGGCGCTATACGGCCTGGGGCGTGGCGGCGGACAAGGCGCTGAAGGCCGCGCTCAAGCGGCATGGGGTGGCGGCGAAAAGCTTCGCATCGGCCTATCTGCGTGAGCCCTGGGAGGTTGAGACCAAACAGGGCGGCTGGTTCAAGGTGTTCACCCCATTTTACAAGGCCAGCATGGCCCTCGGCACCCCCTCCGCACCACTGCCGGCTCCGACCCGGCAGGCACTGGCTGATTTCGGCATCCGTGGCGAACGGCTGGCCGATTGGAACCTCCTGCCGACCCGCCCCGACTGGGCCAGCGGGCTGCGGGCAACTTGGCCTGCCGCAGCGGGAGCAGGCGAAGCACGCATGCAAGCATTTCTGGAGGATGCAGCAGAACACTACGCCAGCAACCGCAACCGGCCGGACCTGGACGGCACGTCTGCCGTCTCGCCCTATCTTGCTTTCGGCGAGTTGTCGCCACGGCAGATCTGGCATGCAGCCCGCCATGCCGCCGATGCAGAACCGCGGCTTGAGAACGGTGCCGAATCCTTTCTGCGCGAGTTGGTCTGGCGAGATTTTGGCGCAAACCTTCTCTATCACTTTCCGGAACTGCCGGAACGACCGTTTCAGGACAAATTCCGCCGGTTCCCATGGGCAGACGATCCGGACGCATTAAAGGCATGGCAAAGGGGCCGCACCGGCTATCCCTGGATCGACGCCGGCATGGCCCAGCTTTGGCATACGGGCTGGATGCACAACCGGGTACGGATGGGCGTTGCCTCGTTCCTGACCAAGCATCTCCTGCTGCCCTGGCAGGCAGGCGAGGCTTGGTTTTGGGATACGCTGGTCGATGCCGACCCGGCCCAGAACATCGCCAACTGGCAGTGGGTGGCCGGCTGTGGCGCGGACGCGGCCCCGTATTTCCGCATCTTCAACCCAATCACCCAAGGCGCTAAATTCGACAAGAGCGGCAACTATCGCCGCCGCTGGCAGCCGGAAGCTGAAAGCTATGAGCCCGGCGCCGCCGGAATCCCGCCCATTGTCAGCCACACCGCAGCGCGAGAGCAGGCGCTGGCGGCGTTTGAGGCCATCAAGGGCGCCTAGGCTGTAGACTTACAAGCGCGAAAAAAAATGCCCGAAAGTTGGTGACGGCTCGAGGGGCGGCAAAGGTCGAGCCAAGCCCGCTCCAATAGAACCGCCCAATTTTGCCACCGCTTTCTGTGCCATGTTCATGAAGAGGGCCGGGCTATGCATCGCTTTTGGAACGTTGGTCAGTTCCCGGTCGAGCGAACGGCACGCAAAGCAACGCCCCAGCCGTGATGATCGCAACGACCAACCAAGCCTCATTGATCGCAGACGTCAGCACCGCTTTTTCCAACAAAGGCGCAAGCTGCGCCATCGCTGTCCCCGGCAGCGGCCCAGAGGGTAGCGCCGACATCATTCCTTCGGGAATCCCGAGGAACCGCGCGGCTTCCGCATCTCCCTGCTGCAGACGCGTGAGCAGTTCTGCCCCGTGGACCGGGCTGCGGGAATAGATGACCGTGTCGATCAGCGCCAGACCCAAGGCACCTCCGAGATTGCGCATCAGGTTGAACAATCCGCTGGCATCCGGGACCCGGTCGGGTGGCAGGTTTCCGAGCGCAAGACGGGTCGGTGGCAAGAGGCAGAACATGATCGCCAGCCCACGCACAACCTGCGGCCAGAACATGCCTTCGGCATCGGTTTGCGGTGTCTGGAAACCGCTCATGCCAAGGCCAGCGGCAAAAAGTGCAAAGCCGAACCCGGTCAGCAGACGCGCATCGACCCGCTGCTCCAGTGCCACCGCGGCAGGTGCCATCAGCAACTGGGCCACACCCGTCACCAGCATGATCGCCCCGATGTCCAGCGGCCCGTGCCCGCGCACGAAGGCCAGATAGACCGGCATGAGATAGACCGATCCGAACAGTCCGATGCCGAGGGCAAAGCTGAGGATGCAGCCCACCGCAAAGTTGCGGTCGGCGAAATTGCGCAGTTCGACGACGGGCGGCACCGCAAACAGGCTGCGTCGGACAAAGCCGCCAACGCTGACACTGGCAAGGACCAGGAGCCCGATCACTAGCCCCGACATCCAGCCACGTTGCGGGCCCTCTTTCAACGCTATCTCCAGCGCCGCAAGGCCGATGGCGAGCAGGCCGAGCGACAGCCAGTCCAATGTTCGGATCATGGCCATCCTCAGCGGCGCGCGCGGCAATACCATCGCTGCGACGGCAATTGCGGCAATCCCCGGAATCACGTTGATCAGGAATAGCCAGTGCCAGGAATAGGTCTGGGTGATCCACCCACCGACGATCGGGCCGACTGTCGGGGCGAGAACGGCCAGCACACCGGCCAGCGTCGTGGCGATTCCCTGGCGGCGGGGCGGGAAAAGCAGGAAAACGGCGGCAAAGACAGCGGGGATCAGCGTGCCGCCCGCCAGCCCCTGAACCACGCGCCAAAGGATGAGTTCGGCAAAGCTGCCTGAAGCCGCACAACCGACCGATGCCAGCGTAAACACTGTCGTTGCCCCGACGAACAGCCAGCGCATCGTCAGCATCCGCATCAGCAGACCGGTGAGCGGGATCGCAATGACCTCGGCAATCAGATAGGCAGTCTGGACCCAACTCATCTGGTCGGGTGCAATTGCAAACGCCGCCTGGATGTTCGGCAGCGAGGTGGCGACGATCTGCACATCCAGAATCGCCATGAACATGCCGACGCACATCGCCCCGAACCCTAGCCAGGTCGCGAAGGGCACTGTCTTCACGGGCGGTGACTCAGCTTTGTACATCCTGGCGCGACGTCATCAGCCCGGCATTTTCCGCCCGGATGCGGATTACCAGGATTGCAGCATTCAGAACCGTGAAACCGACGGCGACCCACGGCAAGGCAAGGCACAGCGGCAGGACGGCAATCTCGCCAATCACCACAAGATAGTTGGGATGGTTGACATACCGATATGGACCACGCGCGACCAGATGCTCGCCCGGCACGACCAGGATGCGCGTCGTCCAGCGGGAACCGAGTGTGGCCAAAACCCATACCCGAGCGACCTGTAGCAGCAGAAAGATGGCAAGCCAGATGGGATCGACAGGCTGTCCTGAACCGAACACCCAGAGTGTTCCGAGCCAAAGGGAATGCAAAAGCACAATCGCTGGATAATGCTCCGGCGCCACCTCATAAGCGCCCTTTGCAAGAAGCGCCCGCGTATTCTTGCGCGCCAGTAACAGTTCGCCCAGCCGCCCGAGGGTGACGAGCGCCAGCAAAAGTGCCGCGAACGTCATGCCGCCGCCAGCAGAGAGACACAGCTCGCTGTAAAGCCCGGTCCCATTGCTGTAAGCAAGGTGCGCGGCGGCAGCCCGGACTTCACCATCCGCTCCAGAACGAACAGGGCGGTCGGAGCCGACATGTTGCCATATTCGGCCAGCACCGTGCGTTCATGGTCCAGTGCCCCCTGATTCAAGGAAAGGGCACCCTCCAACGCAATGATCACTTTTGCCCCACCGGGATGGCAGGCGAATCTGTCCACGTCGGCCAACCCCAAACCGTGGCGGGCCAGAATGCCGGCAACGGCGGGGGCGATGTTCGCCTCGGCAAAGGGCGGGATGGCACGGTCAAAGATCACGCCAAGCCCGGTGTCATCCACGCTCCACCCCATGATATCCAGAGTTCCGGGCCAGGTGTGCTGACCGGAAAGCTCCACGACCGCAATTCCCGGATCACCCACACGCAGCACACAGGCCGCTGCCCCGTCGCCGAACAGCGCGGTCGCCACGATGTTTTCCTTAGTCAGCTTGTCCAGACGAAACGCGACCGAGCAGAGTTCGACCGCTACGACGAGAACGCAGCTGCCCGGGCGCGACTGTGCCAGACGGGCACCGAGGCCCAATCCGGTGACACCACCGGCACAGCCCAGACCAAAGACCGGGACACGTTCGATATTGCTGCGAAACCCGAGTTGTTCCGCCACCCGCGAGTCGATGCCAGGGGTAGCAAGGCCGGTCGATGATATAGTGACGACGGTATCGACTTCGGCAGCACTCAGCCCCGCATCCGCCAATGCTCGTGACGCAGCGTCGACAAACAAGGCGCAGGCGCCATCCAGATAGGCGGCATTGCGTTCAGACCACCCATGCTGTTCCACGTACCACTCAAGCGGCTTGACGAGGTAACGGCGCAGGATGCCGGAACTTTCAAATACTTTCACAAGGCGCTCAAAATCTTCGTAACGCGCCGAAAAAATGTCACGCGCAACATGCGCCGCGTCGCGCTGGTTGATGACATGAAGGGGCACCGCCGTTCCGACGGAAAGCAGCTTCACCTGATACGACACCAACATCTCCATTCGCCAAGGCTGTATTGGAACCCAACCCGCTGCGGAACGCGCTGATATTCATGAAACGCATTGCGGCGTACCTCGTTCCTGTTGATTGCCACTGGCACGGAGACGTGCGCTGGCGTCATGGAAGACAAAGATGAGGTTTGGCCGTCCTGCTCAATTGCAGCGCGCGCCCGTGACCGCCTCGGCAACATGGGCCTGATATTCAACCTTCTCCGCACAAAACCATTGATATTATTCTTTCTTCCTGGCCCGACGCGTAGCAGGTCCGTTGTATCAAGCAGAAATCCTCCGCTCCTCAAACCCTCAATTCTGTCCGACAGGCGCTGACGTCACACAGCCAGAGGCTTTTACAGCCCAATGCTGAATGCCGTCGGCGTGGACGGTCTTCGTCGTGCCCGGCATTCTGTTCGCACAGCGTGGCAAGGAGACCGAGAGCCTTGCCAAGGGTTTCAGTCGCTCTGGCAACTACCGTCGGGCGATGGAAGTGATCGCGTGGCGCGATATCGCTCCCAAGGACCAGAAAGTTCCACAGTAAGGTATTCACGTTCAGGAGCAAGCGCTATGCGTACGCCACCCCAAAGCTCACCGATTGAAAAGCTGCCTTCCAGCAGGTTGCGCCCGACGCGTTGAATGGCTGAAGAAGCGATTGCGCGCATCGCTGTCGAAATCGCGGAGATCATTGGCCAGCACTGTAGCTACTTTGAGCCCGACCATAGCGACCAAACCCAACAGAAAGACCATGAGGTTGAGCGATCTGCTCCCCATACGCGCGCCCAGTGTATTCACACCCGGATCTCAGTCTAGCCGACGCTGATATTTGGAACCTTTCCCTTCAACGCCGCGTTGATCTGAGAGAACGGGCTGGCGTGGTGCGCTCGGCGAGACGTTCGATCAGGTGGGAGAGTTCCGATGAGTAAGAAGTCCAAATCCGAAGGCAATGCCGGTGAGCCACACCAGACAGTAGGGGACGGCGGCGTGCGCTTGACCACGAACCATGGGGTTCCGGTCGCCGACAACCAGAACAGCCTGAAGGCCGGGCGGCTTGGGCCGACGCTTCTCGAAGATTTCGTTCTGCGCGAGAAAATCTTTCACTTCGACCACGAGCGTATCCCCGAACGCATCGTCCATGCCCGCGGTTCGGCTGCGCACGGTTTTTTCGAATGCACCGATCCGATTCCGGATCTGAGCATGGCCGGGTTGTTCTCTGAAGCGGGCAAGAAGACCCCGGTTTTCACCCGCCTTTCCACGGTCGCAGGGGGAGCCGGCAGTGTGGATACGCCGCGCGACGTGCGCGGCTTCGCCGTGAAGTTCTATACCGAGGCCGGTAACTGGGACTTGGTCGGCAACAACATTCCGGTCTTCTTCATCCAGGACGCGATCAAGTTCCCCGATCTGATCCATTCGGTGAAGATGGAGGCCGACCGCGGCTTTCCACAGGCAGCGAGCGCCCATGACACCTTCTGGGATTTCATCTCGCTGATGCCGGAGACCATGCACACCATGATCTGGGCGATGTCCGACCGCGCCATCCCACGCAGCCTGCGGATGATGCAGGGGTTCGGCGTCCACACCTTCCGGCTGGTAAATGCCAAGGGCGCATCGACCTTCGTCAAGTTCCACTGGAAGCCGCGCCTTGGCGTGCAATCGCTGGTCTGGGACGAAAGCGCCAAGCTGCAGGGCGCCGACAACGATTTCCACCGCCGTGATCTGTGGGAGTCGATCGAGGCTGGGGACTACCCCGAATGGGATCTGGCCATTCAGGTGATCAGCGAAGAACTGGCCGAGAGCCTGCCCTATTCCGTACTCGATGCGACCAAGATCGTGCCAGAGGAACTGGCGCCCCTGCGCGTCGTCGGCCGCATGGTCCTGGACCGCAACCCCGACAACTTCTTTGCGGAGGTGGAGCAGGCCGCCTTCCTTCCGTCGAACGTCGTGCCGGGGATCGACTTTACCAATGATCCGCTGCTGCAAGGGCGGCTGTTTTCCTATCTCGACACGCAGAAATCGCGGCTGGGAACCACGAACTTCCACCAGATCCCGATCAACGCGCCGAAATGCCCCTTTGCCAACATGCAGCGCGACGGGCTGATGCAGGTGCTGGTGCCGAAAGGCCGTACGAACTACGAGCCGAACAGTCTGGCCGAGGCCGGCGAGGATGCGGGGCCCCGCGAGACCGGTACCGTGTTCCACACGCACGAGGCCAACGAGGAGTTGGGCAATGATGCCTCGCGGAAGCTGCGCGAGCGGGATGAAACCTTTGGCGATCACTACAGCCAGCCGCGCCTATTCTGGAACTCGCAGACCGACAATGAGCGGGCGCATATCGCCAGCGCCATCACCTTCGAACTGTCTAAGGTCTCGCTGCCGCATGTGCGCTCGCGGGTGCTGGCGGTGATCCAGAATATCGCGCCGGAACTGGGTCAGCGCGTGGCCGATGCTCTGGGGGTTGAACTGCCGGCGGCGGCCCGGCCCTTCCGCGAACCGTTGGAACTGGATCCGTCGGATGCGTTATCAATCCAGAAGAACTGGGTCGAGACGCTGAAGGGCCGCAAGGTCGGCATTCTCTTTGCAGAAGGCTCGGACAAGGCCGCCATCGACAAGATCAAGGCCGAGGTGGAAGCCGAGGGCGGCAGCGTGGCGCTGATCGCGCCCAAGATCGGCCCACTGACGGTCAAGGGCGGCACCCTGGCGGCGGATGGCCAGCTGGCCGGCTCGCCCTCGGTCCTGTTCGATGCGGTCGCAATGGTGCTGATGCCCGATCAAGTGGAAAAGCTGAAAATGGATGCTGCCGCCTGCACCTGGGTCAGCGACGCCCATGCGCATCTAAAAGCCATCGGTCATTGCCAGGGCTCGAAGGCATTGCTAGATTACTGCAACATCGCGGCCGATAACGGTGTCGTGCCGAATGACGGCTTTGTCGCCGCCGCGAAGCGCCGATATTGGCATCGCGAGCCGACGATCCGCGATCTTGCCTGATCTGCCCTTGTATTTTCGTCCCTCCACCCGTTCTCAGCCGCGGGTCACGCCTAGCCCGGGGACGCGTGGCGGGATCCTTTACCGACAGCAAGGGGCCCGATGCGTCAGCTCGAATGATCTGGTTCCTCCCGGGTCAATCGTTCCGAGTTCGGATCACCCTGGAACGCAGTCCCCCCGGCAAGCGTTCTTTTTATGTGACCTCTGTTGGTTGAAACGGACGTGCCCGGCGCGGGTGCGAAAGGCTTCTCAGCAAACATCCAAACTCCGGTTACGACGCTGTTTGGGGTTTCTTTTGCCAGATATCCCGGTATCCGGAATCAAGGAGAATTCCATGAGACATCCAACAAATGCGCTACACGGAATCACGGTTGGCGGTGCATATAAGGCATTCTATTGTCCGGCATAGTCGATGCATAATTTCATTTTTCGCAGGATCACCAACCTCCGACAGAACTACTGGTTTTGGCCAAGCGTAATGACGCTTGGTGCGGTGATCCTTGGTTTCCTCCTACCGTACCTCGACTCACGGCTGGGCTCGGAATGGATTAAGTCCGTGGGTTTTATCCGCGGTACCCAAGTCGAGGGCGCACGCGCGATCCTCACGACGCTCGCCGGCGCGACACTCGGCGTCGCAGGTGTCGCGTTTTCGGTCACAATTGTCGCAGTCTCGTTTGCGAGTTCGAACTACGGGCCCCGTCTCATCGGCAATTTCATGGGCGACAGGACAAACCAGGTCGTCCTTGGAGTATTCGTCGCGACCTTTATCTACTGCATCACCGTTCTCAGTACAGTGCACGCACAAGTCGAAATGTCAGGAACGATGATCGAAGCTTTCGTTCCCCAGCTTTCTGTTTTACTGGCGCTGGTACTGACACTCGCAGCCGTCGGCGCACTAATCGCCTACATTCATCACATACCTGAATCCATCAATATCATGAATCTGACTGCGAAGATCGGCGACAAGCTGAATCGCTCGGTCCGGCTGATGTTGGACGAAGAAGATCGGCGTGGACGGGAAGAGATGGACGCCATCGATGTCGAGCCATGGTTCAGCGAGCCGCAGGATGAAAGTGGGGCAATCGTTTGCGCACAGGCATCAGGGTACCTTCAGCAGATCGACCTGGAGAGTCTCGCTGATCTCGCACGTGAAAAAAAGATTCAGATCATCCTGCACCGGGCTCCCGGAGACTTTGTCGTGAGTGGCAAGACCATCATGAGCGCGCGGCCCGTGAGGAGTGGCGATGGGCCGATCGCGCAGCGTATGCGCGCTTGCTATACGCAAGGTGCCAACAGGACGGATGTTCAGGATGTCCTCTTTTTATCCGATCAGCTTGTGGAGGTGCTCGGGCGCGCCCTCTCTTCCGGTATTAACGACCCCTATACAGCCATGCTGTGCCTCAACTGGTTGCGCTCTGGTCTTGTTGAATTCGCGAGGCGATCTCCGGTGCAACCAGCAAAGAGCGACGATCCGGTACTCTATCGGCGCGTTACCTTTGAAGACATGTTGAACCGATCCTTTGACAGAATGCGGCAGTATGTTGCTGGCGACCGGACTGTGACGCTGCACGCCCTGGGCATCCTCGCAGATCTTGCCATGGTCGGTTCGCGTCCAGCCATGGCCGATGCATGCGTCGAACAGATGCACCGGCTAGCGACTTCGGCTAAGGAGCTTCTCAGTGAGTCGGCCGCACATAATGAAATCGATGCCGAACTGAACAAGGCGGCGCTTACCCGCCGCCGTACCGGCAGTCTGCGTGACGCTCCCGTCGACTGAACCGCCCCGGGTTTGCCGGAGAGCATGAAGCTCAAGAGTCAGGCGGCTTTAGCATGGGGGTTCAGGGTTGCATAGAAGGTGTCCCCCCGCTTCTTGGGGGTGCTGTATCCGATGACGCTGTGCAGGCGTTCAGCGTTGTACCTGGCGACCCATTTCAGGGTTTCCCACTCGACCAGGGCCACGGACTTCCAGGGCCCCAGGAACTTGATGACCTCGGTTTTGAACAGGCCGATGATGCTTTCGGCCAGAGCGTTGTCGTCCCAGTCGCCGACGCTGCCGACCGACGGGTCGATGCCGGCGTCGGCCAGGCGTTCGGTGTCCTTGATCGCCAGGTACTGGCTGGCCGCGGTCTGAATGATGGATAGGCCGTCGGCGCGCGATGGCGCCCGCTGACAGATGGCTTGGTTCAGGGTGTCCAGCACGAAGGCTGTGGTCATCGAGGTAGACACTCACCAGCCAACGACCTTCCTGGCGAACACGTCGATGACGAAAGCGACGGACACAACGCCCTGCCAGGCGAGACGCAGGTAAAGTCCGAGACCCAGAGTTGGTTCGGCATTTCGGCAGCGAAGGTCCGGTTGACCTTGTCGTCGGGACAGGGCTGGGAGGTGTCCGGATTGGTGGTGACGACTTTCTTGCCGTGCACAACGCCTTGCAGCCCCATCGCTTTCATCAATCGCTCGGCGGTGCAGCGGGCAATGTCGTGCCCTTCCCGGTGCAGCGCATGCCAGACCTTGCGGGCGCCGTACTGGACCTGTCGAGATAAAGGAATGGATTTCTCAAATGATGATTTTGAGGACCGCTATCACTTGGCTTAAGCCAATTTGGTCTCAACTGCCCTAGGTCGTCACGAACATCAGCGGGCGAGTGAAAAACCCCAGTTGCGAAGCAAATCCTGGCTTGCCTTGAGCTTCTGCGCAAGGGTATCGATCAGAGCGTTGTCCGGCGCGGGCCAATCGGATCCTGGTCTTTGGATGTGCGCAAGGGCTTGCGGTCCCAAGAGTGTCTCGCGCAGATACTCGGCCTGATAGGCGCCCAACGCCAAATGAAGGACCCCGCCGCCGCTACGATGACGGATTGCAGTCCGCGGGGCCATGTCGCGAAGGCGCCGGCCGATCGCCTGCACTTCCCAAGCGCCCTGATACGGCGTGTTCAGGCGAATCTCATCCATGCACCGTGCTTCGTCGATCTCGAAACCGAGCTGGAACGCACGCGCGACGCTGCGCAGGCGGGATGGGGCCATGGTTAGTGCATTCTCCACCGGCAATGGGCCGGCTTCCGCTGGCGCCCGCGCTTCGCCCCGAAGGTCACCCCGATTGGCGAGAGAGACGAGGCCTGGAAGCTGTGCCGACACCGGGCGGTATTCGGCCACCGCGCCGTCGTCGCGGGCGGTACAGTTCATCGTGTCGTGGACACATTGCACCTGGAGATTGGTCGCGCTGTGAAAAGCTGCATGGTCGATTGAACCGAGAGGCAGGTCGCGCAGAGCGGCGGCCTTCCTTTCGTACACGGTCTCAAGCACGCGATCACGGGCGGCCCCATAGGACCAGGATGTCCGTCCGGCACAGGTGACGATGGTTTCCACTACCTTTGCGTAGCCAGCGCTATCCATTGGCTCGACCAGCACCGGCTTACCCGCAAAGGTAACCGGGCGGATTGCGTCGATGCCAGCGAAGGATACCGACTCTCCGGGCTGCGCGCGGGTGATCCGGGCGAATGCCTCTCGCAGGTCCGCCCCCGGATCGTCCGGTCGCGCCCGGTTCTGGTCGAAGATCAAGCGGCTCACCGGGTTGCGGACATAAACCACCCGCGGATCGATCTCGGCCCAACGTCGCGCCAGCAAGTCCGTCGTGATGTCGGAATAGTCGAACTGGAGTCGCTGGGTCAGCGACCGGTCGACAAACGGCTCAAGTTCTCGCGGCAACGCCGCCGACGCATGGGGTCCGGTGAGCACAAGGTCGACATCGGCAGCGACGTCGGCGAAATCGGAACGATTCTTGCGCGCGAAAAACACGAGATCGTCGAAGTCAAAACGCGCCCCGGCCGGCAGCCAGACCGGTTGGCCAGGGCCGTCCTGCTCGAAGCCATCGGTTACGCTCATGGTGACACTCCGACTCCGCCAGCACCGTATAGGAGCGTGGCGATGGCGAGGCCGGTCCCAACCACAGAAACGGCACAGACGATCATGGGCAAGAAGAAACTGTGATTGAGAACAAGCCTTCCGATCTTCGTGGTTCCGGTCTGATCGATGTTGATGGTGGCGATCTGGCTGCCGTTGGCCGGGAAGAAATAGATGCCGATGACCGCCGGCCACATCGCAATCAGATACTGGGGCGGGATCCCGAGGGTGAGCCCGATCGGGATGATGGCTAGCGTCGTGCTCGACTGACTGGTGGTTAGCGCTGCGACAGCAAATAATGCAAAAGCGATGGCGACCGGATACTGAGCCGCCATGGTGCCAAGCCCGGTGATGATCGCTTCGCGGTGGGCACCGATAAACGTGTTCGCCATCCACGCGACGCCAAACAGCGCGATTACGGAAATCACCCCGCTGGTAAAAATTTTCGATTGGGGAATCAGTTTCGGAGAGGCCTTGCACAATAACACGATCGCAATCGCGGCAGTAAACATCACAACCTGGATCAACTGGGTCATGGCCATGGTCTGCCCATCACCTGCCGGATCTGTATAGGAAGGCCGCAAGCCTGGAAAAACGCCGAATATTACGATCGCAACAACGCCGGCGATAAAGACCCATGCCGAGCGGCGGGCTTCGGGGCTCAGCGCCTCCGGCGACTCCTCGACCGGGTCTGGCGGCAAAATTTCGCCGGCCGCCAGACGGTGCTGGTAATCCTCGTCGTCCTCGAGCGGCTTACCGACGAATGTCATGACCAGAGCGCCGCAGAAAATAGCAACAATTGTTGCGGGAACCACGATGGCGAGGATATCGATGATGTTGAAGCCGACCGGCGCCATCAGCCCGACCATTATCGCCATAGCCGCCGATACCGGGCTTGATGTAATCCCCATCTGCGAGGCCACTGGAGAAATCGCCAACGGTTTTTCGGGGCGAACTTTATTATTATAGGCGACTTCGTAGATCACCGGCAGCAAGGAGTAGTAGACGTTTCCGGTTCCGGCACCGAGCGTAAAAAACCAGGAGACGTATGGCGCGATGAAGGTAACCCGCTTCGGGTTCGCGCGGATGATATTCTGTGCGATGCGGACCATATATCGGACGCCGCCAGCAACCTGCATAGCACCTGCTGCTGCCACCACGGAGAGGACGATCAGCATGGCTGAGATTGGTACGGCCCCCGGTTCCACACCGAAGACAGTAACCAAGACCAGCACTCCGACACCGCCCCAGAGCCCAATCGCCATGCCGCCGGCGCGTACGCCGAGCGAAATGAATACAAGGACCAAAATTCCCTGGGCGAGCATGAGCCACAGATCGGTATTCATCATTATCGCCTTCAACGATGGATCTCGTTCAAGCAACTCTGCCGCCTCTTGGGGACTTCAGGGCGCGAGTCGCGCGCGCACCGTTCGGAGTGAGGTGCGCTAGATTGAGAATGGGGCGCGCTTTGAACGCGAAAGAAGCGAGAAAGGGTTCGTCAGCGGACTGTCCTCTATGTGCGTTTCCCTCGCCGCCCCGGCAGGCTGCGATCACGGCGGTTTTCAGCCGCGTCCTTGCCGAACCCCAGGCCCGTTCCCGCGCTCGTCTTGCCAGTTGAACCACCCAGGTCGAAGCCGGGTCGATCAACGGCAACGGATTCCGGTGAACCGTCTGCGAGATTGTCTCCGGGTTTCCCCAGATCGTGCTTGTTTTGGAGACTCTTCTTCGGGGCTGGCGTCTTTGCTTGTTTCTCAACCATGATCTGATTCCTCCATGGTTCGTAGGTTTGCGTATCTGGCGGCAGTGATCTCCCACCGATCTCCGGTCCGAATGCTGTCGGTGCCCTTTACATGATTGAGCCTGCCGACGGTCGTCTTCAAAGCGCGCGGCATCTTTTTGGCCGTGCCTGAATATTCGCCTTCAAGGGTGGTGGCCCGTTCGCTGGTCACTTCCGGTTGACGACCCTCCAGGCGTGCTTCGATGAGGCAACGCTTATCGGAGCCGGATTTGTTCCCATCCTCATCGCTGAGATGCACTTCGATACGGGTGATATACTGGCTGAAGCGGTCCAGGCGACTGTGGATCGAAGCCGAAATCTGGGGGGAAAGGCCTTCACCACCTTCTACATTCTCGTTGGCATTGATCTGAATGTGCAATTTCTGCTTGCAGTTGGGCTGAAAATATCCGCGTTGCTTAGATTTTGTCCTTAGAAATATTTTGGAGTACATTTGGAATTTTTCCCAATATTTATAACATGTATTATAATACCAAATACCAAAAAATAGGTTATTTTCCGAGGTTATATTAAGAAAAATTTGCAAACTACCTGTATCCGAACCGATTACGGTTTGCGAACTCACCGCACTTCTCCCACGATGGACAAAAAAACAGGCGCCAATGCCGCCTTCCACAGTTCAGGTTTGGCGCTTGGTTCCTGCACGCCTTGGACCCAAGTTAATATTCGTCAAAATAGTATGTGCGGCACAGGTTCACTGGCAGGCTCGGAATGTACCTATTGCCATATTTTGGTACCGCAAACAGGGCTTGCCAGGCGGCAGTTGGACACCCGCATTAACCATGGGTGCTGGCGATTTAGGCCAGAGGACTGGCCATTGTGGCACGTGTATCAGGGTGAGCGCTCGGTTTGTGGTGTCTGAAAACCCTGTTTCCGCTGTTTTTAGCACTTTCGGGCAGATTAGGCCGTACACTCATTAGCGATCATCGGGGTTTCCCAAAGCTGGTCAAATCGGGTTCAAGCGTGCTTGAGGAGGATTGCCCATGGCACGTTACGATCGAGAAACGCGCG
>JAWLBX010000007.1:0-167459 GCA_041687435.1 Alphaproteobacteria bacterium | reverse complement strand
CCGCTGAATGCCGCGCGGCTCTACATGAGCGCACTGGAGGCCGAGCGCAGTGCCTTGCCGGCCCCGGCGGTGCAGACTCTTGACGGGCTCTCTGGCGCCTTGCAATCGGTGGAGGATCTGCTGGGGGCTTTGCTGGAAATCTCCAAGCTGGATGTTGGCGCGATCCAGCCGGTGGTGACGGATTTTGCCGTGCAGCCGGTGTTGGAGGGGCTGGCGCATTCGGTCGCCGGTATCGCGGCGGAAAAGGGCCTGCAATTGCGGGCAGTGCCAACCTCCGCCTGGGTGCGAAGCGATCAGGCGCTGCTGCGCCGCGTTTTGCTGAACCTGCTGACCAACGCCGTGAAATACACGCGTGAGGGGCGCGTGGTGCTTGGCACGCGGCGGAACGGCAGCGACTGGCGGATCGAAGTTTGGGACACTGGCCCCGGTATCCCGGAGGCAGACCAGCAGATGATTTTCGAGGAATTTCGCCGCGGCACTCATCTCGACACCAAGGCGGGAGCCGGCGCAGGCCTGGGTCTTTCCATCGTGCGGCGGGCGGTGGATCTGCTGGGGCATACGGTTAGCCTGCGCTCCTGGCCGGGCAGGGGCACCTGCTTCCGGGTCACCCTGCCGGCGGCGTTGCCACAAGCGGTTGCACCGCCATTGGCCCAGCAGGCCATGGGCCCCTCCTCAAGCTGGGGGAACCGGCTGGTGTTGTTGTTGGAAAACGATGCGGAGATCGCAAAGGGCATGCAAATGCTGTTCGCCCGGTGGCGCTGCCCATTGCTGACCGCTGCCAGCTACGAGGAAATGGCGGAATGGCTGGCGGATGAGGACGCCGTGCCGGATCTCATCATCGCCGACTATCATCTGGATACCGCGATTGACGGCCTGACGGCGATCGAACTTCTGCGTGAGGATTATCCCGGAGTACCCGCAGCGTTGGCCACAGCCGACCGGTCCGACGAAACGGCGAAGCGTGCCGCGTCGCTGCGGGTCGAGCGTTTCACCAAACCAATCCGCCCGGCGGAATTGCGGGCGTTTGTCGACTTTTGTTTCGGGCCGGCTGGCGGAGACTGTTAGGGCGCGCTCTGCCCCAGCTGCTTGAAATTCAGCTTTTGCGCCAGCAGGACCGCCTGGGTGCGGGAATGGACGTTCAGCTTTCGCAGGATCGCCGACACATGCGCCTTCACCGTTGATTCGACGATATCAAGCTCATGCGCGATCTGTTTGTTGAGCAGGCCCTGACCCAACAATTCCAGCACGCGCAATTGTTGCGGCGTCAGCGAGGCAAGCGCACTGCCAATGCCCTCGTCTGCGACAGAGGAGGTGGCGCCGGCGTCGTTTTCATCGGGCCAGAAGCCGTCACCCGCCATTACCGCGGCAATGGCCTTCAGCATGGTTGTGGTGTCGTCTGCCTTGGAAACGAAGCCCGCAGCACCGGCTGCCCGCGCCTCCCGCCGGTAGGGGGCGTCGTCATGGCCGGTGACAACCAGAACCGGCACGCGGGGGAACGCATTGCGCAGGCGTATCAACCCGGTGAAACCGTCCGCCCCTGGAATATTCAGGTCGAACAGCACCAGGTCCAGCGCGCCCTGTTCGGTCAGCACTTCCTCTGCCGATGCGATATCGGGCGCATGGAATACCCGCTTTTGCGGGTAGGCGCGCAGCAGCGCCGTTTCTAGGGCTGCGCGGATCATCGGGTGGTCGTCGACGATCAGGAAGCCAGCCATGGTCAATGCCTCGGTTACAGTCGGGTCAAGGGTTCATCCGCCGCTATCCTACGTTAGCCGAAGGCGGGGTTGCGCTGCGCCCATTCGCCATTGGTCGCAAATGGGGAAACACAACCCCGCCGGGCCATGCGGCGGAAATCTTCAAGCTGCCCTATTGGTCTGGAACAGCCTGCGACGTTAGAATAAGGGAATCGCGCCTGTTGCCAAGCAGGTCTGTAACTCAGGACAGAATGGAACGCCCATCTCATGCCAACCACGGACCCTTATGATGTTGTCGTTGCCGGCGCCGGCAATGCTGCCCTCTGTGCCGCGATCAATGCCCACCTTGGCGGCGCCCGTGTCCTGGTTCTGGAAAAAGCGCCGGAGCATGAGAAGGGCGGCAACTCCTATTTCACCGCCGGAGGGTTCCGATTCTGCCATACCGGCCTGGATGATGTCTGCCAGGACGTGATGCCGGACCTGTCGGAGGGGGAGCGGGAAAAGATCACCCTGCCGAGCCATGACCGGCAATTCTTCTATGACACTCTGATGAAGGTCACGCATCATCAGGCGAACGAGGAACTGGCCTGGATCCTGATCGACGAATCGCGGCCGGCAATGGCCTGGTTGCGCGAGAACGGCGTGCGCTTTATCCCGATGTACGGCCGCCAGTCCTACGAGGTCGACGGCAAGCATGTGTTCTATGGCGGTGTGAATATAGAGGCCGTGGGCGGCGGCGCCGGCCTCGTCACCTTTCTACTGGAACGGGCGGACAAGCTGGGTATCGAAATCCGCTATGAGTGCGGCGCGACCAAGCTGATTCAGGATCAAGACTACAAGATCAGCGGCGTTACCGTGCGCGGGCCGGACGGGTATGAGGATATTCCGACCCGTTCCGTCGTGCTCGCCTGCGGCGGGTTCGAGAGCAACCCGGAAATGCGGGTGCGCTATCTGGGGCCGGGCTGGGATCTCTGCCGGGTGCGTGGCACGCGCCACAACACCGGCGACGGCATCAAGATGGCGCTGGATATCGGCGCCCAGGCCTATGGCAATTGGAGCGGCTGCCATTCCGTCGGCTGGGATATCTCCGCCCCGCCTTATGGCGACCGCTGGATTCTGGACAACTTCCAGAAACATTCCTACCCGCTCGGCATCATGGTCAACCTGAACGGCGAGCGGTTCGTGGATGAGGGCGAGGACTATCGCAACCTGACCTATGTGCGCTTCGGCCGGGCGATCATGAGCCAGCCGCACCGCACCGCCGTGCAGATCTTCGATGCAAAGACCGTGGACCGCCTGCGCGACGAATACCGCATCCGCGAAGTGACCAAGGTCGAGGCCGGCGCCATTGAGGAACTGGCGGAAGGGCTGGACATCGATCCGGCCAAGCTGCGGATGACCATAGATGCCTATAACGCAGCCTGCGGCCCGGCGGAGAATTACAACCCCGCGGTGCTGGATGGCGTGACGACGGCGGGACTTAACCCGAACAAGACCAATTGGGCGTTGCCGATCGACAAGCCGCCTTATGTTGCCTATGTCACGACCACGGGCATCACCTTTACGTTCGGCGGGGTGAAGATCAATGATAAGAACGAGGTTCAGGACATCACCGACCGGCCAATCCCAGGCTTGTATGCGGCGGGCGAATTGGTTGGCGGGCTGTTCTACGAAAACTATCCAGGCGGCACTGGCCTGATGAGTGGTGCCGTGTTCGGTCAACGCGCGGGCAAGTTCGCGGCGGAGTATGCACGGACTCGCAATTAGAATTGTAAACTGCCGGACATTTGGAAGCATAATCCCTTGCAGGACTACCGCTGGATGTGCGCCGTCTGGTAGCTTTTTAGGCTTATCGTTCTGCCGGTTTTGGACACGCAGGATGTAGTTGCCAGCGGTGTTCTGCTGCGTGTGGAACCGTGACGGGGATTGTTGGACGATGATTGACATTCTGACAGTGCTGGTCAGCCATGGGTTATTGGCTTACATCCTGTTCCGCGCGGTAGTGCTGGACCGGACGCTGCCCTGGTTCGAGCCGGTAGAGCGCAATCGGGATCGGCCAGTGACAAAAGAGGGTAAAGGTCCGGGTGTCGCCGAACGGAAGCGGCAGGAACGGCCGCGCGTTGGTTCGAAACGGTTCCAGCCGCGGTTCCGGAACAATCCGCCGGCATGAAGGACGCATTTTTCTTTCTGTTTGCCTTGGGGATCATCGCCCTTGGCATTTCCGCGCCGTTCATCATGACATTGGGCTATATGTGGGCGAGCCTGCTGAAGCCTCAGGTTTTGTCCTACGGATTCTTCAAGTCGATTCCCATCGCCATGGTTTTCGCGCTGCTGGCGTTTGCAACCTATGCGCTGATCGACCGCCGCGCTTTACCGAAATTTACCGCAGTGCATGCGTTGCTGGTCTTGTGGGCGGGCTGGATTACCTTCACGACCACGATCGCGCAATTTCCCGAGTCCGCTTGGTGGAAGTGGGATTGGGCGTTCAAGGAAATCGCGTTTGCCTGCTTCATTCCGTTGGTGATCCGCACGCGGGTTCATATCGAAGCGGTCCTCTATGTCTTGACCATCGGCACCGTACCTCTGGTGGTGAGTGCTGGCCTGAAGGCTGCATTGGGCGGCGGCGGCTACGGCGCCGTTCCTTTGGTTGGCCAATCGAATGTCGGCCTGAGCGAGAGCAGCACGCTTGCCATGTATGCGACGATGATGATCGTCCTCGTAGTATTTTTGCGCAAGCACACACTGATAATGCCGCGGAACTGGATCGCGACTCTGGCGGTCGCCGGCTATATCGGGACATGCCTCTTGGCGGCTGTGGGCGGGCATGCGCGCACGGGATTGGTCACGGTGGCGGTGATGGCCGCGGCCTTCTGGTGGTATTCGCGGTACAAAATCAGCCTTGCGGTTCTGTTTATGATCGTTCTGGCCATCGGGACTTTCTTTATCACGGATGATTGGATTCAGCGGATGGAAACCATCCGGGCGCCAACGTCCGATGAGTCAGCCTCCGATCGGCTGGCGATCTGGGGTTGGACCTGGGAATATGTGAAAAGCCATCCGCTTGGCGGCGGGTTCGTCGCCTACATTGCCAATCTGGGTCATATTCCGGGCAACGATTATCCCCGAGCCTTCCACAGTATTTATTTCGAGGTGTTGGGCGAACACGGTTACATTGGCTTTGCGATTTTCCTGGCAATCCTGCTAACTACGGTCAAAATGGACTGGGGTCTTTACCGCAGGAACCGCCGGAATCCTGAAATGGCTTGGGTATCGGATATTGGGCGAGCGCTGATGATCTGCATGGCGGTTTTCATGAGCGGCGGTGCATTCATTGGCGTCGCCTTCCAACCTATGTTGTATTACCTCGTCGCGCTGACAATTTCAGCGCGAGCCTGTGAGTTGAGAATGCTGGATGCCTCGCGGCCAACGTTCCCCCAATATGCCGGGCGCTTAGAAAGCGTTAGGCAGAGGCAACCGACAACGGGGCTGGTCAAAAGCCGGGTGGGGTGATCATGTTCTCTTTTTTGCGGTTTCGGGCTGGGATCCATGACATGAACTATTCGTGATTAAGCTTTGTATATCTTATGATTACCATAGTCTCATTGCCGGTAAACCAAGAGGTCATTCATGGAGTGCAGCGTTGCATATCTAGGGCTTATTTGGTATTGTGAAAACACAGAGTGCCATATGCAAAACATTCAAGATTAATGGTTTTCCGGAACATTTTACGAGAGATCGATCAGAGGACATCATGACAACAGTAACAGATCAAAAAATTCTTTCCAAAAACCAATCTTTAAATTTCAATAACGTTTACGTAAATGAAAAAGAGTTTGGTTGCCTGCATCAATATTTGCGGCAAAAATTTGAAGCGAGCGATAAGATTTGCATTGCCGATTTTGGAGGGGGGAATGGAGCATTTTGTGATATTCTGCTAGATGCGTTTCCGAATGCTATTGTTTATAACATTGATATTTCTGCGGATTTGCTTTCGCTCAATACGCCACATGAACGTAAGCATTTGGTTCACAGTTCATTTCTTGACTTTGATATCGGTCGGTCCGTCGATGTTGTCTGTCTTAATTATGTTCTTCACCATATGGTTTCTTCATCAGTAAAAGATAGTATTGATTTGATTAATCAATCCTTAAAACGTGCATACTCTGTTCTGTCAGATGGTGGTTGTCTTGTTGTATTTGAGAATATTTTGTATAGTTATTTGAGCGAAAATATTTCATCATATTTACTATACAAATCAACGTCTAGTAAAATATTGGCGCCGATTACTAAGTCGCTTGGGGCAAATACTGCTGGTGTAGGTGTATATTATATGGGTAAGGACGCGCTGGTTGGGATGGCAGCTGCGTGTGGTTTCACGGATGACTTGAATTTTGACTTTCGGACACCCCGAAAATCGTTCAAACTTTTACCTGTCCTGGGCAAGGAAATTCGACGCGAAGGTTTCGTTTTTACGAAATCATAAGAAACTAGGGGCAACAAGGTCATTGCTATCTTTAGGTGTGTTGGGCTCGATCTGCTGGTTCACGACAATGATGATCTAGAGCGTTGCCTATTACGATCGCTGGGCGGATCGAACTGATCTTCACATCCGCTTCATCTTCAAGGAACGCTCGAACAAGGCGGAGACCGTGGACATGGTGCTGTATTCCTCCGCGCGAACGGCCCGGTTTTCGCGGAGAAGGTCACCCGGTTTTCAGCATCCTGACGCTCAGTTTGCTGATCGCCGCGCTGGCGCCGGGCGCACCCTAGGCCTAAAGTGCGCCATCCGCCTCCGATTTCCGACAAGTTTCCAGAAACATGATTGAGCTTTGGGTCCCGGTCACGATTGGGGCCGCTTTCCTGCAGAATGTCCGGTCCGCGATCCAGAAGCACCTCAAGGGCAGGTTGTCGACGACAGGCGCTACCTTTGTGCGCTTCGGCTACGGCATGCCAGTGGCGGTCATCTATGTGCTGGTCTTGCACTATCTGCTGAACCTGCCCTGGCCGGAGCCGAACCTGGAGTTCGTGATCTATGTCATCATGGGCGGGTTGACGCAGATTCTGGCGACCTTTCTGCTGGTCTACCTGTTCGGTTTCCGCAATTTTGCGGTCGGCACCGCCTATTCCAAGACAGAGGCGATTCAGGCCGCCATTTTCGGCTTCGTCCTCCTGGCCGATCCTCTGTCGCTTGGTGCGGGCATCGCCATTCTCATCGGCTTTGCCGGCGTCCTGCTGATTTCCGTCGCACATACGACATTGCGGCCGGCATCGCTGATCGCTGCCACCTTCTCTAGAACCGCGGCGATAGGCCTGTTGAGTGGCGCAATGTTTGGCGTTTCCGCAGTCGGCTATCGCGGCGGTTCGCTGGCGCTGGGCGGCGGGCCGGACACGTTCATGATGCAGGCCGGCTATACGCTGATGTGGGCGACGATCTTCCAGACCGTGATCATGCTGGCCTATATGCGGTGGAAAGAGCCGGGACAGACCATGGCGGTGGCGAGGGCTTGGAAACCCGCAAGCTTGGTGGGAATTGCCGGCGTGCTGGGCTCTGTCTGCTGGTTCACGGCCATGACGATCCAAAGCGTCGCTTATGTGCGTTCGCTGGGGCAGATAGAGCTGATCTTCACATTCGCCTCGTCCTACTTCATCTTCAAGGAACGCCCGAACAAGGCGGAGACGGTGGGCGTTGTGCTGATCGCGCTTGGCATCATCGTCCTGCTGCAATCGAAATAGGCCACTGGAGGACTGCGCGCATGAGCGACAAGAAGATCGACTATTACTTTTGCCTGAATTCGCCCTGGGTCTACCTCGCCCAGCACCGGCTGGAGGAGATAGCGGAGCAGGCTGGCGCGCGCATCCGCTATTGGCCGGTGGACCTGCGCGAAATGATGATCCGCCTGCTGGGCGAGGAGGAGGCGCCGGCGCGCAGCGAACTGCACCGCAAGTACGGCAAGCGGGAGATGCAGCGCTGGGCGGAGTTCTATGGCCTGCCGCTGAGCGAGAAGCCCCAATACTATCCAGTCAGTCAACGCCGCGCGGCGTTGATGACGGTGGCTTGCGACCGGCTTGGCATGGATACGGGCAAGCTGGTGTTCGCGCTGCCCCAGGCAGTTTGGGCGCAGGACCGTAACATCAACGACTGGCGTGAGTTGGAGGCGATTGCCAACGAGGCCGGGCTGCCGGGCGATATTCTGGTGCAGGCGGCGCAGGATCCGATGACCGAGGATGAATTTCTGCAAAACACAGAGGATGCACTGAAAAACGATGTGTTTGGCATTCCCTCCTATGTGGTGAACGGGGAACTGTTCTGGGGTCAGGATCGGCTCGATTGGGTAGAGCGAACACTGGCGGCCTAGCCCCGCCGCGGTCAGGCAACAGCTCCCCTGCCACGGCCAGCGGCAAGCGTGACCGCAAACAGCAGCGCTGCACCAAGGACGATAGCCGGGCCGGCTGGGATATCCCAGACAAACGACGCGGCAAGCCCCAATGCGACAGCACTGGCGCCGATACTGGCCGCAATCGCGGCCATCGCTTCGGGAGAGCGGGCGAGGGTGCGGGCTGCTGCCGCCGGGATCACCAACAGCGCCCCGATCAGCAGGACACCGACGACCTTGACCGCCAGCGCCACGGTCAGCGCCAGCAGCAGTAATAGCGTGAGGTTGAGGCGACCGACGGCAACCCCCTCGACCGCGGCAACCTCCGCGTCGGCGGTGGCGGCGATGAGCGGGCGCCAGAGCCAAGCCAAGCCGGCTAACACCACGCTGCCGCCGCCGTAAATCCAAACAAGATCCGTTGGGCCGACCGCCAGAACATCGCCGAACAGCGCCCCTATCAGGTCCAGCCGCGCACCGGGCAGAAGGCTGGCAGCGACCATGCCGGCGGCCAACACACTGGGTGCCAATATGCCCAGCAAGGTGTCGCTGGCCAGAGGGCCGCAGCGTTCCAACAGCGCCAGTGCCAGCGCAAATAAGATGGCAAAGCCCAGGACGGAAAATCCGGGCGCGATGCCAAGCCCGATACCGAACGCCAGGCCCAGCAGGGCCGAATGCGCCAGCGCATCGCCAAAAAAGGCCAGTCCGCGCCAGACGACAAAACACCCGAGCGGGGCGGCTACCAAAGCAACACCGATGCCGGCGGCAAGCGCGTAGAGAAGGAAAGTATCGATCACTGGCGGGCTCTAGCCGTGCGGAACGTCTTGGCCATCATGGCCATGGTCGTGTTCATGATCATGATTATGGTCGTGGGTGGGGTCGTGCCGGTAAACTGCCAGCGCTGCCGCTGCCTCTCCAAACAGGCGGCGGAAGGCGGGGTCGCTGGCCACGCTGGAGGGAGAGCCGACACAGCAGACATGGCCATTCAGACACACCACGCGGTCGGTCGCCGCCATGACCAGGTGCAGATCGTGCGAGGACAGTACGACGCCAAGGCCGCGTTCACGCCGCAGCCTGTCGATCAGTTCGTACAGCTGGGCTTGGCCGGCCAGGTCGACGCCCTGCGCAGGCTCGTCCAGCAGCAGCAAATCCGGGTAACGCAGCAGCGCCCGGGCTAGTGCAACACGCTGGGCTTCCCCGCCTGACAGGCTGTGAATCGAAGCAGATGCCAACCCGCCGGCGCCCACTTCCTCCAGCGTATCGGCAACAGCGCGCCGGGGGACGCGGCTGCCGAGCGCGAGGAACCGGGCGACGGTCATCGGCAGGCTCGGCCGGATGTTTGTCTTTTGCGGCACGTAGCCTATGCGCAGGCCATTGCGGCGGTGGACGCTGCCTTGGTCAGGTTCCAGCAGACCGCCCAGTACGCGAATCAGAGTGGTCTTGCCGCTGCCGTTCGGGCCGATCAGTGTGACGATCTCGCCACTGCGCACGGCAAGGTCCACATGCTCCAGCACCGCGCGGCCGTCGTGGCGCACGGTGATATCCCGAATTTCCACCAAAGGCTGCGCGGTTGGCAGGGAACGCAGGTCGGCCGGATGGCCGGCGGTGTGGCCGGTGTTTGAGACGGTTTTCAAGCCCATGTTTTTTTCGGTGGCGATTTGATTTCTACCTGCACTGAATCCTCCAGCGCTTCATGATAATGCAGCACGCCGGCAGGGTGGATCCAGGTGTCGCCGGGCTCTGCAACGAACTCCTCACCCGCAATGACGACACGCATCCTGCCTTTGACCAGGTAGCAGATCGAGTCGTGATCCGGGTGGGCATGTTCCGGATCGATCAGCCCTTTTTTGCGGTGCGCTTCCATTAACATCATATCCTGGCCGACCATCAAGGGTTTGATCGCCAAGCCTCCGCCTTCTCCTTCTGCCATCCCCTCCAACATCCTGACCGGTTCGGCCGGAACGGATTGGTTGGAGACGAAATAGCGGTCAGTTTTGGGCAGCATGCGGGAGGTCATAGGCCAATCTGCTTCTGTGCACGGCGGGGATCGGTCGCGGCCAGAACCCTGTAAAAACGCCGGGGCATCCGGCGGCCGGCCCGGCGCAGGCTCCGGTGAAAGCGCGGGGAGCGTATGCGAGCACGGCGCACCTGCCCAGCCGCCCAGGCGCTGTTGGCGACCACCAGCACCAGTCCGATGGCCATCATCAGCAAGCCAAAGGGCAGCGGCAAGGCGAAAATCACCATACCAGCGCCGAAAAACGCGAAACCAACGATCCGCAACACCAAACGGCGCATTTATTCTTGATCCATAGGCAATGCCGATTTGCTGCCGGCGAACCAGTCGCCTAAGCTCCCGTATCAAGCGCCTATTATGGGGAGAAACTGGCCATGAGCCAAGCGATTCTGGGCCTGGATCACGCGGTGATCGCTGTGCATGACCTCGATGCCGCAAGGGATGTCTACACTCGTCTCGGTTTCACACACGTACCTATGGGGAACCACCAGAACCGGGCAACGGCGAATTACTGCATCATGTTTCCGGATACCTATCTGGAATTGCTTGGCATGAACCAGCCGGACCTGCCCGATTACGGGTTCAAGGAGTTCCTGGCCACCCGCGGCGAGGGGTTCCAGCGCCTCGCAAATGGTACGCCGGATGCGGATGAAATCGCTGTGGAATTGGGTGCGCGTGGCCTTGACGTGCAAGGGCCGATTCTCCTGGAACGCCCTCAGGACGAGCCGAAAGGCATGGTGACGTTCCACAATGTCCTTATACCTAAGGAGCAGACTGCGGGCATCTGGACGTTTTTCTGCTGCCATCGCACGCCAGAGTTGATGCGCACGCCGGTTTGGCTCCGCCATGCCAACGGCGCGGTGGCGCTGGCATCCGTGACGGCGGTGGTGAGCGACCTGGACTTCGCGCGCGGGGCGCTGGGCAGGGTCTACGGCGCGGAGAGTGTGAAGGATACCAATTACGGACTGGGTGTGGGCCTGCCGCGCGGCCGCGTGGACGTGGCGACGCCGCAATCGTTCGGCAAGCTGCATCCCGGCGCTTCCGTACCGGCGGTGCCGTTGCCGCGCTGGTACGCCATGCGGATCGCGGTGGAGGACGTGAAAGCCGCTGCCGCCCACCTTGAATCCCAAGGGGTCGAGGCGGTAACGCTGGGCGATGGCAGCTTGCGCGTGCAGCCAGCCGATGCCTGCGGTGTGTTGATGGAATTTGTGGCAGGGTAGCATGGCAGATAAGCCAGGGTCGACCGGCCCGGCAGGTCTGCCGCCGGGCAATGAACACCATTTCGTCCATCGGATAGGCTGGCTACGGGCGGCGGTGCTGGGCGCCAACGACGGCATCGTCTCGACCGCAAGCTTGATCGTCGGTGTCGCGGCGGCTGCGGTCGACCGGGACAGCCTTCTGATTGCGGGCGTGGCTGGGCTGGTGGCCGGTGCGATGTCGATGGCGGCAGGTGAGTACGTCTCGGTCAGCTCGCAATCGGATACCGAACGGGCAGATCTTGAGACGGAGCGGCAGGCGCTTGCGGAATCACCGCACGAAGAGTTGGAGGAGCTGGCCCAGATCTATGTCGAGCGTGGTGTGGAAACTGACCTGGCCCGCCAAGTGGCGGCGCAGTTAATGGCGCATGACGACCTGGCTGCGCATGCCCGCGACGAACTCGGTATTTCGGAGACCGTAACCTTTGAGCCGATCCAGGCGGCATGGACCTCTGCCGTATCCTTTTCGCTTGGCGCCGCGCTACCGCTGGCAGCGGCAGCGCTTGTGCCGCTCTCGAATGCCATCCCGGTTGTTTCCGCAGTATCGCTGTTAAGCCTTGCATCGCTGGGGGCCTTATCCGCCTGGGCCGGCGGTGCCGGTGCCCTGAAGGCCGCGGCCCGCGTTACAGTATGGGGCGCACTTGCGATGGCAGCGACCGCCATAATCGGCGCGGTCTTTGGCACCGTCGTTTGATGGTTATGCGCGGTGCCGGCCTTGCGCCCAGGCAGCCGGTTTTCCGTGCTGCGGTTTACGGCAGCCGCACCGCGATATCGAGCAGGGCGGGCTGGCCGGATTTGATTGCGGCCTTGGCCCGCTCCAGCGCTGCCGGCAAGTCCTTCCCATCCAGCACCTGATCGCCATGGGCTCGGCTGGCCTTGGCTACGGCGGCAAAGTCAGGCGAGGGGCGGAGCGAGGTCAGCGGCATCACGTTGGCCTTGGCCGCGTCGCCATCCGGGTACATGTTCAGCGCCGCGCGGCGGACCGCATTCCAGATGCCGTTGTTGAAAACGCAGATCAGCAGCGGCAGCTCCAGCGACTCGGCGAGTTGGTGTGCTGCGACCGGGTTGGCGAACATGTGGCTGCCGTCGCCGACGCAGGCCACCACGGTCTCCCCGGGCTTCGCGAACTGCACGCCCAAACCCGCCGGCACGCCCCAGCCGAGCCCACCGCTCATGGCGTGGCTAAGATACTGGCCGGGGCGTTGCAGGTCCATCACGCCGGGATTGAGTGCCAGTTCGGAGACATAGGTCGCATCCGGCCCAAAAACCCGGTTGATGCAGAGCGTCGCGTAGAACGGATGCATGGGCGAGCCGCTACCCGCCTCCGCAACCGCCATCAGCGCCTGCCGAGCCTTGGCGTGTTCGGCTGACAGCTTCTCCTTGCGGGCGACAACACTCGCCTGGTTCGGCGCCAGCCGGTCTGCCAGGGCCGCGTGCAGGTCCGCCAGGGTCAGGCCGACATCGCCCGCCAGCGATAGGTCGCTTGGGTAGCCGCGCACCGGCACCTTCGAGACCAGCGGATCGGCACCCAGCTGGATCACCTGGCAATCGTCGGCCAATTCGGTGTGGGCCGGAATCCAGGGCACCATCGAATCGATCACCAGCAGCGCGTCCGCCTCCGCAATCGCAGCGCTGGGGGTGAAGCCTGCGTGCATGGGATGGCCGGTCGGAAAGCTCGGGCGGATCGCCCAGTGCTCGCCCACCGGCAACCCGTAATCGTCCGCCAGCCTTACCAGCAGTTCCCAGGCGGCGGCATCGGTGCCGGAGCGCTGGCAGAGGATCAGCGGGCGTTTGGCGCCGGCGAGGATATCCGCCGCTTGCTCCACGGCGCTGGCAGCCGGCCGGGTCGTCGTGGCGGGGGAGAGGCGGCGGCGGGGCAGGGGTGTATCCTCCGGCCAAGCCTCGCCCAGCACCTCCCGCGCGAGCGAGAGGTAGACCGGGCCTTGCGGCGCACTCTCGGCAATGGCGAGGGCGCGGTCGAGCAGGGCCGGGATCTGGTCGCCGTAGCGGGCGTCATAATCCCACTTGGTCGCCTCGCGGATCATCGCGCCCTGGTCCCGCATCTCCTGGCCCCAATGGATGCCGGCATCGCGCCGGCCAGCGCGCCCGGTCTCGGTCAGCGGCGTGCGGCCGGAGAACAGCAGCATCGGTACCTGGTCGCTCCAGGCGTTCAGCAGGCCCATGACGCCGTTCGCGAGGCCGACATTGGTGTGCAGCATCACCGCCTGGGGCTTGCCCGTCACCATGGTGATGCCATAGGCCATCCCCATCGCCACCGTCTCGTGGGCGCAAGGGATCGGCTGCGGCAATCGCCAGTTCCGGGTGGCGCCGTGGGCATAGCTCTCGATAATCGGCGCGAAGTCGGTGCCGGGATTGGCAAAGAAATGGTCGATCCCGGCCTGTTTCAGACTGAGCAGAAAGGCATCGGCGGCGGTGCGCGGCGTGGGGGCGGACATGGCGTTTCTCCCGGCAGATATTCTGGATGGCCAGACTGGCGCGCTCCCCCCGGTGTGCGCAAGCGCCCGGTGCGCATAGGCAGAAGGGGGGGGCAGTATGATTGCGGACGGTTTTCTCTCGTTTCCCGGATTCCTGGGATTTCTCCGGCAACAGGTTTGGCAACGGTGAACGCGTTTTGGATAACGGCATTGCTGTCGTTCGGGTTACTCGGCGGGCTTTCGCCCTTGATGACCTTTCCGACGGTCATGCCGACGGTAGCGGCGGAATGGGGGCTCAGTGCCTCGCAGTCCGGTTGGTTGGGTGGGATCTATTTTGCCGGGTATGCCGCGGCCGTGCTGTTCCTGACTGCTGCGACCGACCGGATTGATGCGCGCATTGTCTATGGTGCCAGTGCGGCGTTGGGTGGGATCAGCAGCCTAGCATTCGCACTCGCTGCCGACGGATTCGCGATGGCCCTGGTGTTGCGGTTTCTGGGTGGGATAGCGGTAGCCGGCGTGCATATGCCAGGTTTGAAGTTACTGCTGGACTATGTGCGTGGCCCGCATCAGGCGCGAAGCGCGGCTGTCTACACCTCCGTCTACGCCGCCGGCAGCGCTTTTTCCTATTTCCTGGCCGGCGCCGTAATGGATTGGTTGGATTGGCGCGCTGCGTTTATCGCGGCCGGAGTCGGCCCGTTAATCGGCCTTCTGCTGCTGTTGCTGTTGCCGCCGAAGCCCCGCAATGGCGGGCCAAACACAGCAGAGCGCGCGCCGATGTGGAGCGTTCTTCGGAACAAGACGCTGCTTGGCTACGCCATCGGCTTTGCCGGCAATACGTGGGAGGTATTCGCGATCCGCACTTGGTTCGTCGCTTGCCTGGCTTGGAGCCTGTCGCAGCCTGGCGAGGGATTATCCCTCCCGGCTCTCGGCATTGTATCGGGCTTGGCAGCGCTGGCGGGCGTTCCGGTCAGTATGGCCGTGGCGGAGGTTGCGCATCGCGTCGGCTATCGACCGGTCATCATCGCGGTTTGTGTCGTTTCGGTCGCCAACTGTCTGGCCATCGCGGCCGCTGCCGGTGGGTCGTCACTGATGCTGCTGGTGCTGCTGGCAGCCTTGCAGATCACCAGCTTTGCCGACGTGGCGGCACTGTCCAGCGGCGCCGCCATGTCGCTCAAACCACAACAGCGGGGTGCCGGGCTGGCGGTCTATGGCTTTGCCGGCTTCACTAGCGGCTTTATCGGGCCGGTCGCCGTCGGCCTTGCCATAGACTTCGGCGGCGGCGCCGAAAGCGTCGGCGGGTGGAGCACCGGATTTCTGTTAATGGCCGTGGGCTCAACTGTTACGGCGCTGGCGATGCTGGTGACACCACCGAAGATCTGATGGCCCAATTTGCCGCTTTGCAATGTCTGGCGCCGCGGCTTAGGTGGGAAGCATGGTCAGCGTGATCTCCAAATATGCGGCGCGTGCCGTGCCGCGCTACACCAGCTACCCTACCGCGCCGCATTTTGGCACCGGGGTTGGGCCGGACGACTATGCGGAATGGCTCGCCCAGCTTTCGCCGGAGGAGCCCATATCGCTCTATCTGCATGTGCCGTTCTGCCGGCAACTGTGTTGGTATTGCGGTTGCAACATGAAGCTGGCGACGCGCGCCGAGCCGATTGCCCGCTATGCGGATACGCTGATCCATGAGGTCGAGCTTGTGGCCGACCGCTTGCCCGGGCGGTTCCGGATTTCGCATCTGCATTTCGGTGGCGGCACGCCGACCGCTTTGGCGCCCGATGATCTTGCCCGGATCATGGCGGCCGTACGGGCGAGGTTCGATTTTATGCCCGGCGCAGAGATCGCAATCGAAAGCGACCCGCGCACCTTATCCGCAGAAATGATCGGCAGGATCGGGGCGCTCGGCTTCACCCGCGCCAGCTTTGGCGTGCAGGAGTTCGATCCCAAGGTACAGGCCGCGATCAACCGTATTCAGCCGCCGGAAATGGTGCGCCAGGCGGTGGAAAGACTGCGTGCGGCCGGCGTCGGCAATATCAATTTCGACCTGATCTACGGCCTGCCGCATCAGACAACGTTCAGTCTGGAGCATACCATAGCCGAATGTGTCGCCATGCGGCCGGACCGGATTGCACTGTTCGGTTATGCGCATGTGCCGTGGATGGCGAAGAAACAGCGGCTGATTGACGAGGCCGCGCTACCTGGCTCCGCCGCGCGGATGGAGCAGGCGGCGGCAGCGGCTGAAACCTTGGTCGCGGCAGGCTATGTCGCTATCGGCCTCGATCATTTTGCATTGCCGGAAGATGACCTGGCTGTGGCAGCTGCAGCAGGGCATCTGCATCGGAATTTCCAGGGCTATACGACCGACCGCGCCTCCTCCCTGCTGGGTGTCGGTGCCACATCCATCGGGCGGACTCCGTTTGGCCATGTCCAGAACGTTGCCGAAACCGGTGCCTGGGCGCGAGCGGTTGAGGCAGGGCGGCTGCCGATTGCAAAAGGTCATGCCTACCGAGGGGATGAGCCATTGCGCGCCCACGTGATCGAGGAATTGATGTGTCAGGGCGCCGTCGATCTTGCGGCGGCTCGTGCCCGGTTCCGCGCTTTGCCTGACGCACTTTCCGACGCCGATGAGGAACTGGCTGCCATGGCTCGCGACGGACTGGTGGAGTATGACGGGAACCGGCTGGTGCTCACGGCAGACGGCAAGCCGCTGGTTCGCGTCGTCGCCGCCGCGTTCGACACATATTTGCAGCGGCAATCCGGGCGGCATTCGCTCGCAGTGTGAGCCCGTAATCCCGGTTGTTGGGAACCGCACGCGTGGCGCTTGCGCTCCGCGTCAATGCGCGCAAGACTTCCTCCAGAATGAATTTTCAGGGTGGAGTGCGCAGGCTCATGTTCGATCTCATCCTTCGAGGCGGTACGGTGGTGACGCCACAGGGGCCCGGTCTCTATGACGTTGCCATCAAGGGCGAGCAGATAGCGGCCGTGGCCGCGCCGAACGCCATTCCCGACGATCAGGCCGCCCGGGTGAAGGATGTCTCCGGCAAGATTGTCATGCCGGGCGGGATCGATCCGCACGTGCATTGCGCTTGGCACATGCCGCTGCCGGACGGCTCCGCCGTGACCAGCGGCCCGCCGGAGGATGTGAGCCGCGCCGCACTCTGGGGCGGCACCACCATGCTGATCGACTTCGCCGCCAACATGGAGCCGAAGCCGCTCCCCCAGGTGATCGCGGAGCGGGATCGCGATTGGATCGACAAGTGCTATTGCGACTACGCCTATCACATCATGCTGCTGGGCGACATCGAGCCGGAGACGCTGGCGGAGCTGCCGCCGCTGATCGAGGCCGGCTATCCCACCGTCAAGATTTTCACCACTAACATCACGCCCTCGCGCAAGGGCCGGCTGGTGCATTTCGGCGACCTATGGGAGCTGTTCAAGGTTCTGACCGCCCACAATGGCCTGGGCGTCATCCATGCCGAGGACAACGACATCGTCATGCACATGTACGAGAAGCTGATCCGCGAGGGCCGCACCAGCTTCCACAACCTCGCCGAAGTGCACAACCAGCTTTCAGAGGATTTGAGCTTCCGCCGGGTGATCCGGCTGGCGGAGGCGGAAAAGACGCCGCTCTATTTCATGCACGTCTCGGCGGCGACCGGCGTGCAGGCGATCCGCGAGGCGCGGGCGAAAGGCCAGCCGATCTATGGCGAAAGCCTGCACCAGTACATGTGCTACACGGAGGAGGACTACAAACGCCCCAACGGGCAGATGTACCACACCTACCCCTCGTTGAAGACGCAGGCGGATCAGGATGAGATCTGGCGCGGCACGCTGGATGGCGCGATCAACTGCGTCGCGACCGATGAGATCTGCTGCAATCTCAACATGAAGACCATCGGCGCCAGCATCGACGACACCACCGGCGGCAATGCCGGCTGCGAGCCGCGGGTCGGCGTGATGTACCACCAATGCGTGACGAAGCGCGGCTATTCGCTGGAGCGGTTTGTGGACATGGTCTCGACCAATGCGGCCAAGGTAATGGGCATGTATCCGCAGAAGGGCGCGATTGCAGCGGGTTCTGACGCCGACATCTGCGTGCTGGACCCGACCGCCCGCGGCACCGTCCGCGCCGAAAACCTGCACGAGACCGACTACACCCCGTGGGAAGGCCATCCGATCACGGCTTGGCCGGTGATGACGATGCTGCGCGGCAAGGTGATGGTGGAGGACGGCCAGTTCCACGGCGCCCTTTCCGACGGCAAGTACATCAAACGCAGCATACCGAAGAGCATTCGGGAGGCGCCTGCGCTTTAACAGAGGAGTTACCGCCATGGACCTCGCCTTCGCCCCAGAGGACGCTACTTTCCGCGAGGAAGTCCGCACGTTTCTGGCAAAAAACCTGCCTGACCGGCTGCGCTACAAGGTCGAAAACGGGGTCGAACAGCAATACGAGGATATGCTGGAATGGCACAAGACCCTGGCCCGTCAAGGCTGGGTCGCGCCGAACTGGCCGAAGGAGTATGGCGGCCCCGGCTGGACCCTGACTCAGAAATACATTTTCGACGAGGAACTGGGCCTCGCTGGTGCACCGCGCATCGTCTCGTTCGGCATCAACATGTGCGGGCCTGTGCTGATGCGCTATGGTACGGAGGAGCAGAAACAGCGCCACTTGCCGCCGATGCTGGCCGGCGACAGGATCTGGTGCCAGGGCTATAGCGAGCCGGGCGCGGGCTCTGACCTTGCCAGCCTGAAGACGGAGGCGGTGCGGGCCGGCGACCATTACGTGATCAACGGTTCGAAGATCTGGACGACCAAGGCTCACTGGGCCGATTGGTGTTTCCTGCTGGTGCGTACAGGCAAGTTCGAGAAGCGGCAGCAGGGCATCAGCTTCCTGCTGGTGGATATGAAGACGCCCGGCATCGAAATCCGCCCGATCCACCTGCTGGACGGCCTGCACGAGACCAACCAGGTCTTCTACACCGACGTGCGCGTGCCGGTGGAGAACCTGGTCGGTGTCGAGAACGAGGGCTGGGGCATCGGCAAATACCTGCTGGCGCACGAGCGCATGGGCGGCGGCTCGCTCGGCCAGCACAAGGCCCTGCTGCGGCAGTTGAAGCACATTGCGGGTCAGGAGGGCGCCGGCGGCGAGGCGCCGCTGCTGGAGGATGCCACCTTCGCACGCGAAATCGCCAGCATAGAGATCGAACTCGGCACGTTGGAGGCCTTCAACCTCCGCGCCATCGACAAGGTGGGTCGGGCCGGGGAACTGGGCGGCCAGACGCTGGGCACGGAGGCAAACCACTTCAAAATTCGCAACACCGAAATCCAGCAGCGCCTGACCGAACTGAAGGTCCACGCGCTCGGCTACTACGCCAATCCCTACGTGTTCAGCGCACTGACTCAGGGCTGGCGAAACGAGGAGCCGGTCGGGGCGGAATACGCAAACGGCGCCGCACCGAACTATTTCCACTTCCGCAAAGTCTCGATCTATTCGGGCAGCAACGAGATCCAGCACAACATCATTGCCAAGGCGCAGTTGGGATTATGAATATTTTTAATATTCATCGCAATATTGACCTGCCGGGCGTGTCGCTCTGATCAAAATTCTTACGAAGGCCGTGATCCAATAGCAAAAAATTCTAAGCGGCAGCCTCGCTGAACTGCAGGGCGTGCAGATGGGCGTAGAGCCCGCCTTCCTCCAGCAGCGCCTGATGCCGGCCGGATTGGACCAGCCGCCCGCCGTCCAATACGTGGATGACGTCGGCGTCGATCACGGTGGAAAGCCGGTGCGCGATCACGATGGTTGTCCGGCCCTGCATCAGCTTCGCCAGCGCAGTTTGGATTTGCCGCTCTGATTCGGTGTCGAGCGCGCTGGTCGCCTCGTCCAGCAGCAGGATGGGCGCGTCCTTTAGAATCGCGCGGGCGATGGCGATGCGCTGGCGCTGGCCACCGGAAAGCTTCATGCCCTGCTCGCCGACCACGGTTTCATAACCGGCCGGCATGGCACTGATGAAGTCGTGCGCTGCGGCTGCCCTGGCCGCCGCCTGCACCTCCGCGTGGGTGGCGTTCCAGCGGCCATAGCGGATGTTGTTGGCGACCGTGTCGTCGAACAGCACAACCTCCTGGCTGACCACCGCCACCGCATCGCGCAGCGAGGCCAACGTCGCGTCGCGCACGTTCATGCCATTGACGGATACCGATCCCGCCTGCACGTCATAGAAGCGCGGAATCAGCGCAAAAATACTGGACTTGCCAGCGCCGGACGGCCCGACCAGCGCCGTCGTCTTGCCTGCCGGCGCCTCCAGCGTGACCCCTTTCAGCGCCTGGGTTTCACCATCGTAGCTGAACCATGCATCCTTCAGCCGCACCGCACCTGCGTCGCGTGGGAGAGCCCTGGCGCCGGGCTTGTCCACGATGCTGGGCATGTGGTCCAGCAGGTTGTAGACCCGCTCCGCCGCCGCAAGGCCCTCCTGGATGCGCGCGTTCAGCTTGCCCAGCGCCCGCATCGGCTGGTAGGCCATCAGCAACGCCGCAATGAACGAGAAGAACGCACCCGCGGTTGTGTCGCCATCGATCACCCGCAGGCCGCCATAGACAATGATCGCGGCAATGGCGACCCCGCCCAGCGCATCGATGATCGGCTGGGTCGCCGCTTTTGCGAGGGCGGAGCGGTAGCTGAGTTCGAAAATACGGCCGATCATGCTCCCGGCCCGCTCCTGCTCGTGCGCCTCCATGCGGAAGGCTTTGACCGTGCGGATACCCTGGAAGGTCTGGCCGAGCCGGCTGGTCAGCGCGCCCATTTCCTCCTGCGTCTCGCGTGTGATCGTGCGCACGCGCTTGCCCAGCAATTGCAGCGGGTAGATGGTCAGCGGTGCGCCGGCGAAGGCAATCGTGGCCAGCATCCAATCCTGATAGAACATCAGGCCAATCAGAAAGACGATGGTCAGAATATCCCGCCCGATAACGACAACCGCGTCACTCACCGCGAAACGCATGGTGTTGACGTCATAGGTGAACCGAGACAGCAGCGTTCCGGAATTGTGCCCTTGCAGGGTTGCAACATCCTGCGCGACCAGGTGCCCGAACAGCCGGTTCTGGATATCCGCGACAATGCGCTGGCCTGTATAGACGATCAGGATTTCTTGGGCGAAGGTGGTGGCACTGCGAAGTACGAACGTGACCAGCACCGCGGCTGCGATCATCCAGATCATGCTGCGGTCCTGCTCGACGAAAAGTTCGTTGATGACCGGGTCCATGAGCCACGCCGTCACTGCCGTCGTGGCGGCGACGACGACCATACAGGCGGCCGCTGCGATCAGGCGCTTGCGATAGGGCAGAACTGCTTCGCCCCACAGCCGTTTCAGCAGGGCGAACGAGTTTTGGTCGGTCAGAGGGTGCGGGGCGCGGTTCGCCATCCTATATCCTGTCTCCTGGAAACCGGCCTGCCTTGTACCCGGTTCGCAGTGCGGCGGCTAGAAGCGTTGCCGACGCGGGCTGAACCGGGTATCCGCTGCAAACGGAAAGGCATTGTGGCCTGAGCATTGAGTAGGTTTTCTGCATTTGATCCGAGACTTGCCCACTACGGCCCTGCCGGCGCCGCGGTTGGACCCGGCGACGCGGCGCTGGGCCGAGCGCAACATGAGCCTGGTCGATCACGGCTTTCTGCGCCTGATCTATAGCAACCGGCACCGCCTGGACGAAAAGATGTGGCGCTCTGCACAGCCGGGGCGGCGGGCGTTGCGCTGGGCGCGGAATGCGGGGATTTGCACGATCCTGAACCTACGGGGTGAGCGGCTGGACTGTGGTACCTACCTGACGGAACGCGATGCCTGCCAGGAGCTTGGCCTGCGGCTCGTCAATTTTCCCACTCGGTCGCGTGGAATGCCGGACAAGCAGTCGGTTCATGCGATGGCAAACTTGTTCGATCATCTCGAATATCCCGTGTTGATGCACTGTAAATCCGGCGCGGACCGGGCAGGGCTCATGTCTGTGCTCTACATGCACTTGCACAAGGGCCAGCCCATGGAGGTGGCGATGCGGCAGCTTTCGCTGCGTTTCGGCCATATCCGTTATGCACGTACCGGCATGCTCGACTTCTTTCTCGAGCGGTATTGGGCGGATACCGGCGGCGATCGAAGCCGGTTCCTGCAATGGGTGGACGAGGTCTATGATCCGGAAACCTTTGCTCAGTCATTTCATGACAGCGGTGTCGCCAGTTTCATCGTCGATAAGATCCTGCGGCGTGAGTAACCGGTCAAAATTCGATCGGCTCTGCCGGTTCGATCGAAAGCCGCCGCTGCGCACGGCCACCCAGGCCGTCGAAGGCGCGGGCGTGGCAGGTGAATACGATGACCTGGAACCGTTCCGCCGCACGCTCCAGCGCCGTGAACATGCTTTCCAGCCGCACGTCGTCGCAATAGAGGAGCGCATCATCTAACAGCAGCACGGCCGGCCGGCCTTGTGCGGCCAGCACGTCGGCGAAGGCAAGCCGCGTTAGAATCGATAGCTGTTCCTGCGTACCCGCGGACAGTTGGCCGAATTTCTCCTGACCGCCAGCGCGGTTGAGGCCGCTTGGGCTGAAGCCGCTGGTCAATTCCAGTTCTGCCTGGCCCAGCAGGTCGGCGATATAGGGGCGCAGGTGGCGCGTGAGCGGGGCGAGATAACGCGCTTCCGCCTCTCTGGCAGCCTCGCCCAGCACTTGGCCTAGCAGTGTCAGGGCGTCCTTGTCGCGCTCGATGCGGGCAATTTCTGCGTTAACCCGTTCCAGATTCTGCCGGGCCTCCGCCACCGCTTCGTCCGGGCCTTTTGCCGACACCGCGCGCACCTGTTCTTCGAGGCGTGCAATGGTCAGGCTCAGTTTTTCGATCCGCTCCCGCCGCCGATCTCGCCCGATTTCCGCCCGTTCCAATTGTGTGGCGATGCGGTCCGGTGTGCCGAGCTCCTCAGTTTTCGCTTCCAGCTCTGCCAGACCGGTCTTGGCGGCCGCCAATTTTGCCTCGGCTGCCTCAACTCGTTCAGTGAGAGTGTTGTCGGGCGCAACGGAGCGGGCGGCGTCCAGGGCTTGAGTGGCGGCATCGTGCTGGGATTGCACGGTCCAGAGCCTGTCTGCAGCGTGTTCTGCTGCCTGTCGGGCCAGTGCCAGTGTCTGCCGCGCCCGGCCGAGCCTTTCCTGCGCTGCGTGCAACTTCGCGTCGGCGTCCACGGCTGCGGCTTTGGCTAGGTCTTCCGCCCCGGCCAATTCGCCGATGGGTATATCATCCATCCCCTCCAGCGCCGCCGTGATTTCCTGCAAATCGGTCTCGGCCTGTTGCAGGCGGAGTCCGAGATCGGCAACGCTGGTGGCTTCCGGGACCAGGGTTCTGGCTCGGTCGGCGGCGGATTTTGCGTCGGCTTGGAGCCCGGCGAGTTGTTCGGCCTGAGCCTCGGCCTCGGCGAGATCGGCGACTCCCAGGGTTTTGAGAGCCTCGGCCAGCGCAGCCTCAGCCGCTTGCAAGTTGCGCTCCAGCGCTTCGCCATCCTGCACCCGGGGCACGATGTCCACGCCACCGAGGGCGCCCAGGTCCAGATGCGCCGGTTGCAGCAGATCGGCTACCGCATCCGGTGCTAGCGCCTCGCCATTCAGACGGAGCGTGGCGGCACCTTCCAGCGTCAGCTTGAAGTGCACCGCCGTGGCTGCGGCCTCGCGTGCTGCCGCGGCGGTGGCTTGCCCGCTGGCAAGACTGCGCAGGCGTTTGACCGCCTCCGGTGTGCAGGGCAGGGCCTTTGCCGCCTTGCTCAGGTTCTGGGCTTCCCGGCCGGCATCCAGCGCCTGGCGCAAACGCGCAGTCTCGCGCGCCAGTGCTGTTTGCCGTTCGACGAGCGAGCGTTGCCGGACAATGCGCTCTGCATTTGTGCGAGCTGCTTTGGCAGCGGTTTCTGCGGCGGTGGCGTCTTTATCGGCTGCCGTCTGGGCTGCGGCTGCGGTAGCTACGGTCTGGTCAACCTCCCCGACCTGTGAGTTTGCTTCCGCCAGAGCCTTAGCTTGGTTGTCCGCCATGGCGATTGTTTCCTGGCGGCGTTTTGCAGCGTCCTGTGCCGCTGTTACATCCTGCGCCGCCAGCGAGACGGAGAGGGTGGCGTTTTCAATTTGTTGGGCCAGCCTCTGCGCCTCGGTGAGGCGTGCGCGCAACGCCCGGATCGCTTCGCTCTCCGCCTCCTCATCCGTACCCCGCCGATCGGCGGAGAGATCGCGCCGGCTGGCAAGCAATGCCTGGGTCTGCTCGGCCAGTTCCCGCTGCAATTCCTCTGCCGACTGCAGAGCCTGCGCATGGTCCGCCCGGCTGTCCAGCAACTGCTTGTAACGTCCGGTCGGTTGACCACGGCCCGGTGTCACATAGGCGGCGAGCGCCTCCCGAACCTTTGCGGGGACAGCGCTGCCCCGCCGCCCACCTGCGACCGCCGCGACACCACCGGCCGCCAGACATTCCGCCAGGGAGTCGCGTGCGGTGTCGCTGACGTCCAGCGGCGCGATGGTATCGCCCTGGCTGGCCCAGAGCAGGCCCCAAACCCCAAGCAACTCCGCCCGCATGCCGCCGCGTTCCGGTGTTTGGAAGCCGAGCAGCGCCTGCAACTCCCGCTCCGCTGCGTCGCCTTCGATACTGGACCCGTCGGGGCGTTGCAGCACGGCCTTTTGTTGTTTGTAGAATCGTTTGGCGAGGCTGAAATTGGCGCCGTCCAGTTCAAAAACCACGCGCACCGCCGGTGGGGCCTCGTGCCATTGGTTGACGTACTGGCTGGCCCCCGAGCCGGAGACCCGGTGACGTTGAAACAGCGCTGCATCCAGCGCGGCTTTCAGGGTCGATTTGCCAGCCTCGTTCGGCGCTGCCAGCAGGTTCAGGCCGGGGCCAAGGCCTGTCAGGTGTTGCGGCCGGTCAAACTTCCGGAAGTGTTCAACCATCAGGTCTGTAATGACCAGGCGGCTCATGACTGTGCGGCCCTTGCTTCGAGATAAAGCCGTGCCAATGCCCGGCGCGCATTCGTGGCGGCTTCGGTATCGTTGGGATGGTCCGCCATGGCTTGCAGGCGTTCTGCCGCCAGGCGCAGGATGCCGCCTGGTCGGTCGATGGCGTCGAGGTCGTCGGCGGTCGGCTCCGGCAACAGGCGGTCGTCGTCCAGGTCTAGCGCGAACAGAAGCCCTTCCAGCCGCCGCCGCAGCCCGTCCTCTGCCTGCTCCCGAACGGCCAGGGGCACACTACCGCGCAAGGCCAGTCTCAGATACAGCCGGGCCGGATCGCCCGCCAGCGTCTCGATTTTGGCTATGAGGGCCGCGATGTCGTCGGCGTCGTGCAAAGTCTCATCCAGGCGGGCCCAAGTGTAATGGGCTGTCCGCACGCGCTGCACCTCTGCCGGGGCGTTCGGGTTTACGATGGACACGACCAGTGCTTCGCCTCCATCGGGTTCGCCCGGCGCATAGAAGCGGTCGGGCTCCGGTGTGCCAGCGTACCATGTGTTTGGCGTGATGCGCTGGGCGCGATGCCAGTCGCCCAGCGCCAGATAGGCAAGGCCCGCTTTGGCCGCACGATCGGGCGCCAACGCCCCCCGCTCCAGCACAGCCGTCTCGCCCGAACCGAAGTCTCGGATGCTGCCATGGGCAAGCCCGATGCGCGTGACCCCCTCCGCCGTTGCAGCGGAATCCATCCATGCGGAAGGGTCATCGCTGTGATCGCGGGCGGTGAGGGGGGCCGGTAACAACACCGCATCCTCGCCTAACGGCGATGGTTCTGCCGCGCGTAGCAATCTGACGTTATCCGGCGGGCCGATATGCGTGATGCGGTCCCAAATGCCTTCCGGCCGGTCCGGGTCGTGGTTGCCGGGCAGCAGGTACCAGATCAGATCCTGTGCTCGCGCCATTCGCTCCAATGGAGCCCGCAAGGTTGCCTCTGCCAAGTGCTCGGCGTCGAACACGTCGCCGGCTACCAGCACAAACGGGCAGCCATGCGCCCGCGCGGTTTCTGCCAGACGGTCCACCGCCTCGATCCGGGCGCGCCGCAGCAATGCCGCTGCATCGCCGGGAATCGAGGCGAAACTGCGGCCGATCTGCCAGTCGGCAGTGTGGAGAAAGCGTATCATAGGGCGAGCCTACGCACCGATTCGCCATAGGTGCAGCATGTTCGTAGCGGGTTCATGGGCATGGCTCAGGCGACCTTACAGGTTGATCGGGCAAGCGCCCTGTTATGGTGATTCAGGCGATGCTACGGTATTTCACCGCTGCTTTTGCGCTGCGCGGCAATGTGCTTTCTGGCGTGCGCACCAGTGTTTGTGCTGCATCGCACGCAAAACGCCGACAGACGCGGATTGGGAACAGGGGGAACCGAGTAAGAGTTTGGCAAGAAGGAGTGTGTGCCATCCCTGGCATCTCGAAAGCGACCACCGGTAACTTCCTTGAAGATTTTCGTATCGGTCAAGTGCTGCGTCACGCGACGCCCCGCACGGTGACGGCGGGCGATCAGGCCCTCTACACAGCGCTCTATGGCAGCCGTTTTGCCGTACAATCTGCTGATGCGTTCGCGGCCAAGCTGGGCTATCCGCGTGCGCCCGTGGATGACATGTTGGTATTCCACGTCGTGTTCGGCAAATCGGTGCCGGACGTGTCGCTGAACGCAGTGGCCAATCTGGGTTATGCCGATTGCCGGTTCCTGGCCCCGGTCTACCCGGGCGACACGCTGCATGCGGAGTCGGAGGTGATCGGCCTGCGCGAGAACTCGAACGGCAAAACAGGCGTGGTCTATGTCCGCACCGAAGGCCGCAACCAGCAGGGCGAGACGGTGCTGACATTCGCGCGCTGGGTGATGGTGCATAAGCGCGATCCGGAAACGCCGACAAGCAACTCTGCGCCGCCGCCTGAACTGCCGGCCGCGGTTGACATCGCCGATCTTGCAGTGCCCCCCGCCATCGACGCCAGCACTTATGACACCACGCTCGCCGGCTCTCCGGCACTGTGGGAGGATTACGCGGTTGGCGAGCGCATCGACCATATCGACGGTATGACGCTGGAGGACGCGGAGCACATGCTGGCGACGCGCCTCTACCAAAATACGGCGAAAGTGCACTTCGATGCCGTCGCCCAGAAATCCAGCCGCTTCGGCAAACGCCTGATTTACGGCGGCCACATCATCAGCCTGGCGCGCGCGCTCAGCTTCAACGGTCTGGCCAATGCCTATCGGATCGCCGCCATCAATGCGGGCAGCCACACCAACCCTGCCTTTGCCGGCGACACGGTCTTTGCGTGGAGCGAGGTGCTGGACAAAGCGGAAACCGCCAATCCCACACTCGGCGCGCTGCGTTTGCGGCTGGTCGCTTTGAAGGACCGGCCAGCGGGAACCGGTTTCCCGCTGAAGAACTCCGAAGGCCGCTACCAGCCGGACGTATTGCTGGACCTCGATTATTGGGCGCTGATGCCCCGCCGCACCGCCTAGAAGGGAATTGTACCCGTGCAGAAATCAAGCAAAGCCTTCTACAAACCGCTCGCCATCGGCGCACCGCAACCGCTGCGGGAGATGCCGGTTGCCATCGAGCGCATGATCCACTTTTTCCCGCCGCATGTTGCCAAAATGCGCGATCGGGTGCCGGGGATGATCCGGGATATCGACGTGCTGCTCGGCAATCTGGAGGATGCGATTCCGGCAGATGCCAAGGAAGCGGCCCGCGCCGGCCTGATCGAGGTGGCAAAGGCCAATGAGTTCGGCCAAACCGGCCTCTGGACCCGCGTCAACGCCCTCGACAGCCCCTGGATGCTGGACGATGTGACGGAACTGGTCGCGGCCGTCGGCAACAAGCTCGACGTGGTCATGCTGCCGAAGGTCGAGGGGCCGTGGGACATCCACTATCTCGACCAGCTTCTGGCGCAACTGGAAGCGAAACACAGTGTCGGCAAGCCGATCCTAATCCACGCGATCCTGGAAACCGCTCAGGGCGTTAATAATGTGGAGGCAATCGCTGCCGCCAGCCCGCGCATGCAGGGCATGAGCCTTGGCCCGGCGGATCTGGCAGCCTCCCGCGGGATGAAAACGACCCGCGTTGGCGGCGGCCACCCCGGCTATGGCGTGTTGGCAGACCTATCCGAGGCCGCTGGCGATGCGGCGCGCGCCTTCTACCAACAAGACCTTTGGCACTACACCATTGCCAAGATGGTGGATGCCTGCCTCGCTCATGGATTAAAGGCGTTTTATGGGCCGTTCGGCGATTTCTCCGACCCCGCGGCGTGTGAGGCGCAATTCCGCAATGCCTTCCTGATGGGCTGTGCCGGCGCGTGGAGCCTGCATCCCAGCCAGATCGAAATCGCCAAACGCGTGTTCAGTCCGGAGGTTGCGGACGTGCAAATGGCGCAACGCATCCTGGAGGCCATGCCCGATGGCTCCGGCGCCGTGATGATTGACGGCAAGATGCAGGATGATGCCACCTGGAAACAGGCCAAGGTTATTGTCGACCTGGCCCGCCTGGTCGCGGCCAAGGATCCGGACTTGGCATCGCAATACGGGCTTTCCGCCTGACCCGGCGTTCCGGGGAGCGCCGGTGGTGCGATACGAATGCCGGCCTCGGCTCTGGCGTTCCCCATCCGCTTGCGGCTATCCTCCCGGGCACACCGACCGCTTTGGAGCCATGCCGATGCCCGGCCGCTATGACGTCCATCCCGAGATGGACCCCCTGATATCCGCCGCTGCCTCCCTTCCACCTGCCGACACTTTCCCGGAGATCCGTAGGAACTGGGAGGCTTATGCCGCCGCCAACACCCCGGCGCGGCCGGATGGGCTGGAGGTGCAGGACACCACCATGCCGTCCGTCGATGGCACGCCGGTGCCGGTGCGCATCTACCGGCCCAAGGGGCTGGAGGCGTGTGCGCCGTGTGTTGTCTATTATCATGGCGGCGGCTTCGTGAAGGGCTCGCCGCAGTCGTCGGATACGACCGGCTGGGGCCTCGCCATTGAAAGCCGGGCCGTCTGCGTCAGCGTCGATTACCGTCTGGCCCCGGAACACAAATATCCGGTGCCCTTCGAAGACTGCTACGGTGTGCTCTGCCATATCGCGGCGAACGGGCCGTCGCTCGGCGTTGATGCCGCGCGTCTGGCTGTTGCGGGTGATAGCGCCGGTGGCAATCTTGCCGCGGCGGTGGCGCTGGCGGCTCGCGACAAGGGCGGGCCAAGGCTTTTGGCGCAGGCGCTGATCTATCCCTGCCTGACGGACGATCTTTCCGCCCCATCCTACGCCTATAATGCGGAGCCACCCGGCCTCACCCGGCAAAGCATGGGCAATTACTGGGTTTGGTATCTGGGGGAAGGGGTCGTGTCCTCCGATCCCTACGCAACCCCGTTGAAAGCGCAGAATCTGAAGAACCTGCCGCCGGCCTTTATCATGACGGCGGAATACGATCCGCTCTATTGCGACGGCGTGGAATACCGCGACCGGCTCCGCGCCGCGGGGGTGCCCGTGACCTATCACGGCGCGGCGCGGCTGATTCATGGTTTCATGCGTGCGCGGCTGACGGGTGAGAGGTCGCGCGCCGCCTTCGCGACCATGACAGGTTTTTTGCGGGAGCGTTTTACCCTATGAGTGCTGATCTTTCGCTGACCCGACTTTCCGCCCGCGAGGCCGTGCAGCTTCTGGAAGTGGGCGAGGTGTCCGCGCTCGAACTGATCGATGCCGCACTTGCCCGGATTGCGGAGGTGGAGCCTGCGGTCAACGCGCTGCCCACCCTGTGCCCGGAACGCGCACGGGAGAAGGCCAAGGCTTTGCCGATCCGGCCGGAAAGCGGGCGCGGCTGGCTTGCCGGCCTGCCCGTAGCGATCAAGGACCTGATGGATGTGGAAGGCGTGCGCACCACCTATGCCTCGCCGATCTATGCCGATCACGTACCGACCCAATCGCACCGCATGGTGCAGCGGCTGGAGGCAAACGGCGGCCTCGTTCTCGCCAAGTCGAACACGCCGGAGTTCGGCGCGGGCGGCTCGACCTTCAACGAAGTGTTCGGCAAGACCCGCAACCCGTGGAATACGTCGCTGACTTGCGGCGGCTCGTCCGGCGGCGCGGCCGTGGCGCTGGCGACCGGGGAGATTTGGCTGGCGCATGGCTCCGACCATGGCGGCAGCCTGCGCAAGCCCGGCAGCTTTTGCTCGGTTGTGGGGTTACGCCCGTCGCCGGGTCGGGTTACGCGCGGGACCGTTGGCAACCTGTTCTCGCCGTCGTCGGTCGAAGGGCCGCTTGCGCGCGACGTGCCGGATCTGGCGCTGTTTTTGGATGCGATTGGCGGGCGTGACCCACGCGACCCCCTTACCATCCACCCGCCGGCCCGCAGCTTCTTCGAAACCACCATGGCGGCATTAGCGCATGGACGGGCGGCGATGGCCGGCAAGCGCATTGCCTTCACCATCGATTATGGCGGCACAGTCCCGGTTTCCCGCGCGGTGCGGGAGGTAACGGAGAAGGCCGCGCTCAGCCTGCAGGAACTCGGTTGCACGGTGGAGGAAGCCCATCCCGAGCTCGGCGGCATAGCTGAAGCGTTCCAGATTCTGCGCGCTCAGATTTTTGTGGTGAACCGGCACAAGGAAATGGCGCATCACCGCGACCAGCTGAAGGCCGACATCATCTGGAACACGGAGAAGGGGCTGAGCCAGACGCCGGAGCAACTCGCATGGGCCGACCGTGAGCGCGCAACGTTCTATGGCCGGGTGCTGGACTTCTTCGAGACTTATGATTTTCTCGCCTGCCCGGTCGTTAACGTGCCACCGTTCGACGTGAATTTGCGGTATGTCGATACGGTCGATGGCATGAAGATCGAAAATTATATCGCCGGTTCGCTCACCACCTCAGCCATTTCCCTGACAGCCTGTCCGGCGATCAGCGTGCCCGCGGGCTTCGATGATTTTGGCCGCCCCATCGGTCTGCAACTCGTCGGCCCACCGCAGGATGAGGCCGGCTTGTTGGCGGTGGCGGCTTTGTTCGAGGAAATGACTGGCCTCAACAAACTGCTGCCCATCGACCCGCGGCCGGGTGAGGTGCCGCCATTTTGACCGCCTTCACGGAACTCCCGGAAGCGGAGGCGACGGGCCGGATCGCGGAGATCTACGCCGAAATCCGGCACTTCTATGGCGTGCCCTATGTCTCCTCCCTGCAGCGGCATCTGGCAACTTTGCCGGGGGTTCTGGAATGGGCATGGGACGCCGTCCGTCCAGCCTTCGCCTGTGGCGTTCTGCCGGAGCGCGCCTGGGCGCTGGCAGCGGAGGTCGATCTGCGCCCCCTGCCGAAACTATCGACCGCAGCGCTGTCGATAATGGGCGTCGATAAGCAGACGGTGGAAACTATCCGCACCGTCTGCCGCTCGTTCGAGACGGTGGCGCCGCTCAACATGGCTATGGGCGGCACGGTCCGCGCGCTGCTGCACGGCGCGGATACCAGCGGCACGCGCCCGCCGCCGGCCTGGGAATGGCGGCCGCAGCACAGGTTTCCGAACCCACCGGCAACTTTGAGACTGGACGCGGTTTCGGAGGATGTCCGCATGGTCCTCCTCCAACTCGCGACCGACATGGATGGCGAGACCTTCGTGCCTGGCCTCTACCGCCAACTGGCCCATTGGCCAGCCTATATGGCCCATATCGCAACCGAACTGGGGCCGCTGTTCGAGGACGCGGTCGTCGCCACCGAATGTCATGGCGTCCGCCGGCGCATCACCGCCGCCGTCCCGGAATTCCTGAGTGTACTGCCTCCGGTGCCGCCACCGCCTGCCAATGCACCGGCAGAGCACATCCTGGCCGCCATCGAGACCTACCAGGTCACCAGCCCGCAGATGATCTGCTTCGGCCGCCTGCTGCGCGAGGCGTTGCCGGACTGACGCGAACGGCGCCCTTGGGGTTGGCGCATGCCATTCCCGCGTCTAGGGTAGTTGCCAAGAATCAACGCAATTAAAAATTTATGCCAAGGTGAGGATATGCCCAAAGCTGACCTGATCGCCGGCGTTTCGCTGACGGCCATAGGCTTGGCGCTACTGTTCTGGATCATTCCGTTGCAGACGGAACAGAACACTGGCGCCGCCGTGCCGCCGGACCTGCTGCCAAACATCTGCGCGATCGGCATTGCGGTTCTGGCCGCAATTCTGACCGTGCGCGCGGCGCGAAACACTGCGCCCGCCGGAGAGGTGCCGGCTGGAACTGAATGGGCGGCGATGGTAGCAATCGTGATTGTCGTCATCGTGGGGGCTGTTCTATTTGAGTATGTTCACCCTGCCGCTGCCGGCTTTTTTGTCTGCCTGGCGCCCATGCTGTATATGGGTGAGCGGCGCTGGTATTTGTTGTTGGCCTTGCCTGGAACGCTTGTCCTGGCCGTCTACCTGCTGTTTTACGAAGTGCTGGGGACGGCGATCCAATGATGGATGCTCTTGTTTCCGGCTTTGGCGCCGCCCTGACGCTCTACAACATCGCTTTCATCGCGTTTGGCGTGGCCATCGGTTACCTGGTCGGCGCGTTGCCCGGATTGGGAAAGGGGACGGCGACGGCGGTTGCGATACCGGTGACTTTTTATCTGTCGCCATTGGCGGCGATTGCCTTTTTGGTCGGAATTTCCAAGGGATCGACCGCCGGCAGTGCCGTTTCCGCAATCCTGATGAACACACCGGGTGAGCCGTCATCCACCCCCACGGCATTGGCGGGTTACCCGCTGGCCCGCGCCGGCAAGGCGCAAAAAGCCCTGAAAATGGGTCTGTTCGCCAGCGTTATCGGTGATTTCGTTTCCACCTGCGCTTTGATCCTGATGGCCCAGACGTTAGCGGAATACGCGCTGGCAATCGGGCCTATCGAATTGGTGACGATCCTGGCGTTTTCCCTGACCTTCATTGCGGCACTATCCGGCAAGTCTCTGGTCAAAGGGCTGATCGCGGGGCTGTTCGGCATACTGTGCTCTACGGTCGGGCTGGAGATCGAAACCTCGACCGAGCGGCTGATCTTTGGCAATTTCGAGTTATATGACGGACTGCCGCTGATCCCCGTTGCCATCGGCATGTTGGCGCTCAGCGAGATGATGGTACAGATTGGCAATCGCCGCAGCCTGGAAGAGCAGGCCGACCTGTTGCGCGGCTCCGGCAAGCCGGCGGATGCGCGCGTCACGCTGGAGGATTGGAAAAAATCCGCCCGGGCCATCATCCGTGGCACCGGTATCGGCATTTTCATCGGTATCCTGCCGGGGTTGGGTGCCAGCACCGGCTCCTTCCTCTCCTACGGCATGGCCCGCCGTGCCGCGAATGACCCGGATTCGTTCGAGCGGGATGGTGCGATCGAGGGCGTTGCAGCAGCGGAAAGCGCGGACAATGCGGTGGTGCCGGCCAGCTTTGTGCCATTGTTCGCGCTTGGCATTCCCGGCAGCGTGATCGCTGCCATTCTGATCGGCGCGTTCATCATTCACGGCGTAACGCCGGGGCCGTTGATGTTTCTGGAGCAGGCGGAGCTGATCCAGGGCATCTACGCTTCCATGCTTGTGGCTTCTTTGATTTTGCTGGTGATCGGGTATTTCGGCCAGAACATGTTTGCCCGGATCATCAAGCTGTCGCCCAGCCTGGTGCTGCCGACGGTTGTCTTCCTCTGTTGTCTCGGGGCGTACATGCAGGGCGGCGGCATGTTCGGGCTCTACATCATGGCGATTTTCGCGGTGATTGGCTTTTTCGCCCGGAAGTTCGATTTTAGCTTCGTCACCTTCCTGATCGGTTTTGTGGTCGGTGACGGGTTCGAACTGGCGCTTCGTCAAAGCATCGGCTTGCTGCAAGGCTCTCCGGAGTCAATCGTTGAGCATCCGGTTGCGATTGTTTTCGGAGTGCTCACCATTTTGGGCGTGGCCGCCGTGCTGCGCCGCAAAAGCGTTTCCACCAAACCGGCCGATAAGGCCGCAGAATAGGGAGAATGCCCATGCGTATCCTCAAATCCCTGAGCTTGGCCGCGGTCGCCGCCGTCGGTGTGGCGCTGGCAGCGTTGCCGGCGAAAGCGGAATGGCCCGAAGGCCCGCTCACCATGCTGATCGGCTACAAGGCCGGCGGCGGCACAGATACCAAGGGCCGGGTTCTGGCCAAGCTGTTGGGCGAGGAGCTCGGCGTGCCGGTCAAGGTGATCAACAAGCCCGGCGGCGGGCAGGCGACGGCTCTGTTGTGGCTCAAGAATCAGGAGCCCGACGGCAACATCTTCTTTTTCGGTGCCGTCACCGGTGTGACGCTGAACCCGCATTTGAATCCGAACCTAGCCTTCAGGTGGGATGACTTCGACTATTGCTGCACCGTGACGGAATTCCAAGCCGCCATCGTCGCACCTGTCGATGCCCCGTTCGACGACATGTCCGGATTTGTCGCCCACGCGAAGGAAAACCCTGGTGTCAAATACGCGGCGCTCAGCCCCTATGCCCGCATTCTGATGCAGTTGATCGCGGAAAAAGAGGGGCTGGAAGTGAATTACATTCCAACCAAGGGCGGTGCTGGTGTTGTGCAGCTGTTGTTGGGCAAGCAGGTAATGGCGGCCTATTCCGGTGGCATTCACTCCCGCTATCCGGATCGGATCAAGCCGTTGGTCGTGACCACCACCAAACGCCAGGCGCAGAGCCCAGACGCGCCAACCCTGACCGAACTCGGCTACGAGGGGGCCGCCGACGCGCCGACCGTCCTCGCGTTTCCGAAGGGCACGGATGCTGCGATTATCCAGAAGTTGGATTCGGCCGTGGCCAAAGCGGTGGAAAAGCCGGAGATGAAAGACATTTCGGCCAAGATCATGATGCCGATCAGCTATATGGGGCGTGAAGACGTTACCGCCTTCGTGCAGAATTCCAACCAGGCTCTCGGCGATATGGTGAAGAAGTCCGGCTATGAGCCACCGAACTGACGGATTCAGGCAGGCATCGACTCTGGCCAGGTCGCACCTTTCCGGTTCTGGATCGGTGCGACCTTGGCAGGAAACCAGTGGAGATTTTTGATGTTTCAGCCCCTTGCCGGCAAGCGCGTCATCGACGTGACCCAGGTGCTCGCCGGGCCCTATTGCACCTATCAGCTGGCACTTATGGGCGCGGAGGTCATCAAGATCGAGATGCCGGGACAGGGCGATTGGACCCGAGCGGGCGGCAATGACGACGAACTGCGCGCGGCGGGTTTCTCTCTCAGCTTTCTGACTCAGAACGCCGACAAGAAATCCGTGACGCTGAACCTGAAACAGCCTGACGGCGTCGCGGTGCTCAAGCAGCTTCTCGAGACCGCCGATGTGTTTGTCGAGAATTTCAAACCTGGAACCGCCAATGGCCTTGGCATCGGTTACGAGGAGGTGAAAGGCCTGAACCCCCGACTGGTCTATGCTTCGCTGAGTGCCTATGGCCAGGATGGGCCGATCGGCCATCGTCCGGCCTACGACCACATCATTCAGGGCATGGCCGGTATCATGCACACCACCGGAACGCCGAAGACGGTACCTAACAAGGTTGGCAGCCCGTATGTCGATTATGCCACCGGCCTGATGGGCGCCTTTGCCGTGGTCTCCGCCCTGTTGGAGCGGGAGCGGACGGGACAGGGGCAACGGGTTGATGTTGCGATGCTGGATACCGCCATGCTGCTGATGGCCTCGCTGGCGGTCTCTACCATGGCGACCGGTAACCCACCGCCACCAACCGGGAACGAAGCATTCAGCGGCTCGCCGTCTTCCGGCACATACGAAACCCGGGATGGCCTGCTGATGCTGGCTGCGAACAACGAGCGGCAGTTCCAAACACTCTGCCGGGCCATCGGCCGGGCGGATTTTCTGGAAGATCCGCGCTTTGCCGCGCCGCCCGCGCGCAAGCAGAACGCCGCCACGCTGCGGGCCGAGTTCGCAGCGATCTTCCGCACCCGCACTGCGGCCGAGTGGGAAGCCTTTCTTGACGAGGCCCGCGTGCCCGGCGTCCGCGTCCGCCGAATGGACGAGGTGTTGAGCGAGCCGCAACTCGCCGCCCGCGGACTGATGCAACCGCTGGCCCTCGACGGCCTCGCGCGGGAAGTCGCGCTGCCAAGTCTCGGCTTCAAGGCGAATGGCAAGACCGTGCCACCCCGCCACTCACCGCCCCGTCTTGGCCAGCACACGGATGAGGTTTTGGGGGCATTGGGCCTGGATGTGGCGGCGCTTCGGACGAAAGGTGCGGTCTGAGAGGCCTTAGCCGATCCGTACCGATGCCGCCGGATGGTTCGCCGCCAGCCGCGGCCGGCCGAAAAGTTTCTCGCGCAACGTACCCTCGCGGTAAGCTGTCTTGAAGCGGCCGCGGGCCTGCAATTCGGGCACGACTTTGTCCACCAAGTCCTCGAATGTTTCCGGCATGACCGCGTAGGCGAGATTGAAGCCGTCGATGCCGGTATCGTCCGCCCAGGCGATCATCTGCTCTGCCACCTCTGCGCCGGTGCCGACGAACAGAGGGCTGCGGCCACCAATGCCGGCGTATTCGGCCAGTTGCCGCACGGTCCAGGTCCGCTCCGCCCCACCTTTGGTCAGGCTGTCCATGGCCGACTGGATTGCCTCCGTCTTGACGTCGCCAAGGGTGTCGTCAGGGCTCAGTTCCGACAGATCGACACCCAGCCAGCCGGACAGCAGCGCCAGCGCACCCTCGGAACTGACGTGGCGCCGGTATTCGGCCAGCTTCTCCTCCGCCTCTGCGTGCGTTTCGCCAACGACTGGCGTTGCAAGTGAGAAGATTTTGAGGTCGTCCGCAGTTCGGCCGGCCGCAACGGCGCGCTGGCGCATGTCGGCCACGTAGCTCTTGATCGTCTTTTGCGACGGGCCAGCGATGAACAGACATTCCGCATGGGCCGCCGCGAATTCCCGCCCTTTCGGCGACGCGCCGGCCTGATAGAGCACCGGCGTGCGCTGCGGCGAAGGCTCGCTGATATGGATCGAGTCGAGTTGGTAGTAGGGGCCGTCGTGGCGCATGCGGTGGACCTTGGCCGGATCGGCGAAGACACCGGCGGCCTTGTCGGCCAGCACCGCGCCATCCTCCCAACTGCCTTCCCACAGCTTGTAGACCACCTGCATGTAATCTTCGGCCATCTCATAGCGCAGGTCGTGGGAGGTCTGCTGCGCCTGGCCCATGCCCTGCGCCGCGCTGTTCAGGTAGCCGGTAACGACATTCCAGCCGATCCGCCCGCCGGTCAGGTGGTCCAGCGTCGTCATGCGGCGGGCAAAGGTGTAGGGCGGCTCGAAGCTGAGGGTGCAGGTGACGCCAAATCCCAGATGCTCCGTCACTATCGCCATCGCCGGGATCAGCAGGCTTGGGTCGTTCACCGGCACCTGAATGGCGGCGCGCAGGGCTGCATCGGGCGTGCCGGCGTAGACGTCATAGACGCCCAGAACATCCGCCAGAAATATCCCGTCGATCAGCCCGCGCTCCAGCGTTTTCGCCAAATCGGTCCAATAGGACAGCGTGTTGTACTGGCGGGAGGTATCGCGCGGATGCGTCCAGAGGCCGGGCGACTGGTGGCCGATGCAGTTCATGTGAAAGGCGTTAATGAGCAGTTCGCGGGGCATGACGGGTTTGTTGCCTTGATCCAGGGGCAGGGGAATTAAAGGGTAGTAAAGGGGCTAAGCGGCCATCGGTGAACCCCTATCCGACGGGACGAGTGGACTGTAGCGGCGCTTTAGGCAAAATTGCCCTGTAACAGGCACCATGGAAGGCATGTCATGGGATTCCGCGACCGTATCGGCATCGACATTGGCCGCAAGCTGCCGGCGGAGCAGGCGGTTGCCTGGGCCGCTGCCAACGATGTCCGCTATTTCGACATCCAGTGCGACATCGCCCCGAACGCGCTGGAGCGCTTCGACGCCGCTACGTGTGCGACAATCCGCAAGGGATGCGCACGCGATGGCCTGCATTTGGGCCTGCACACGCTCAGCGCCGTCAACGTGGCGGAGGTCTCGCCTTTCCTGCGGGATGCGGCGGACGCCTATCTCCGGGCCTATATCGATCTGGCGAAGGCGATGGCGGCGGAATGGGTTGTCGTCCATGGCGGCTACCACTTTACGGACGACTACGGCCTGCGCCGGCAGGCGAGCATCGACCGCCTCAAACGGGCTGCCGGGCATGCCGAGGAGCAGGGCGTGCTGCTGCTGCTCGAAAACCTGAATGGGGAGCCGGGGCGGGCGGAGGTGCACTACATGCCGGATACGCTGGCGGACGCGCTGGCATGGTTCGAGGCGATTCCCTCGCCCAATCTGCAATGGGCGTTCACCATCAACCATGCCCACTATGATGCCGATGGCATCGGCGGCTGGATCGATGCCATGGACATGAGCCGCTGTGCCGAGGTGCGTATCGCCGACAATAACGGCCAATACGAATTGCACATGCACCCCGGCACCGGCACCGTGGATTTCGTCGATATGTTCCGGCGGATAGAGAGCGTGGGCTTCCAGGGTCATTACATGTGCGGCTGGGGCGGTCTGGAGGACATGCTGACAGGACGCGAATACCTCATTAACCGCGCGCGAGAGGCCGGCGTGGGCTGACGGGGCTGCATGGCATCGCGGCCTTTCCCGTTTGTCCTGCGCCGCCAGCGTTTGCTAAACTTCGACCCCAACATTCAGGCACAACCCGCCAACCGTACCCCCGAGGATCGACCACCATGCAATTCGGCCTGATGACCCGCGGCCAGTTCCATCCCGGCGACGACATGCAGGTGCGTTTCCGCGAGCTGATGGAGCAAGCCCGGCTGGCGGACAAGCTCGGCTTTGCTTCGCTGACCAAAGGTTCGCACTACTCGGCCCATCCCTATCAGGATTTCCAGCAGCTGCCCTATCTGGCCCGAGTGTCGGCGGAAGCGCCGAATCTGCGCATCAACGCCGGCATTGTCTTGGTGCCGCTGCACAAGCCGCAGGATTTGGCCGAGCAATTGGCTACGCTGGACGTGATGACCGGCGGAAAGTTGATCTTCGGCGCTGGCTTGGGCTATCGCGATGTGGAGTTCAAGGCGTTCGGCACGACCGCGCGCCAGAAGGTACGCCGGTTTGAGGAGGCACTGGAGGCGATCAAGCGCCTTTGGTCGGAAGAAACCGTGGATATGGTCGGCAGCCATTTCGAGCTTGCCGGCGCGTCCTGCCCCTTGAAGCCGGTTCAGACGCCGCACCCGCCAATCTGGATTGGCGCCAATGCGGACAAGGCCATCGAGCGCGCGGCGCGCATCGGCACCTGCTGGTACATCAATCCGCACAACACGATCAGCACAATCAAGCGCCAGTTGGAGGTCTACAAGGCAGCGCTCGACAAGCTGGGAAAGCCGTTTCCGGACGAATTGCCGATCCGGCGTGAGGTGTTCGTCGCGGAAACGCGCGAGAAAGCGATCGAGATTTGCAAGCCTTACCTTGCCGACAAGTACAAGACCTATCACGCCTGGGGCCAGTCCAAGGCGATGCCGGAGGGAGACAACAATCTTGGCCAGGAACTGGAGGATTTGCTGAAGGATCGCTTCCTGATCGGCGCAGCTGATGAGGTGGCCGAGAAGCTGACGCTTCTGGGGCAGGAAACCGGGGTCAATCATGTGGTGATGAGCGTTCAGTGGCCCGGCATGCCGCAGGAACTCGTACTCGACACCATGCACCGGCTGGCCGCCGACGTGTTCCCCAAGGTTCGTGCGGCGTTGGGGGCAAACTAGGCGATGGGGAGCACGGACCGTTATGCCATTTATTTTGCGCCGGCAGAGGATACTCCGCTATGGCGTTTCGGTATCGAATGGCTGGGGCGCGACCCGGTCTCCGGCGCGCTGCTGCCGCAGCCGCAGGTTCCCGGCCTTCTCCCTGAGGCGCTGGCTGCTGCAACCGAGTCGCCGCGGAATTATGGCTTCCATGCCACGCTGAAGCCACCGTTCCATTTGGCTGATGGCGCAAGTCCGGAGGAGGTGCGCCAGGCGGGGCAGGCGTTTGCCGCCTCCCGCAAGCCCTTTGATGCGCCGCCGGTGAGCTTGCAACGTATCGGCCGATTTCAGGCATTTGCCCTGACCGGGCCATGCGCGAAGATGGACGCTCTTGCGGCCGATTGTATCCGGGAATTCGATGGATTCCGCGCGCCGCCGTTTGCCGATGAACTGGCAAAGCGGCGCGGGCGTGGCCTGTCGGAGAGGCAGGAAGCGTATCTCCAACAATGGGGCTATCCCTATGTTATGGAGGAATTCCGCTTTCACATGACCATGCTAGGCTCCACCCGGGACGAGGCCTTACATGCCACCGTCACTGCCTATCTGGAGCCACTGACCCGGCGGTTCGCTGAGCATCCGCTGCATGTCGATGCGATCTGCCTCTACCGCCAAGAAACGCGCACTGCGCCCTTCCTCCTGGTGGAGCGTTTTCCGTTTGGCAGGTAATTCCACTTAAATGCTACTGAAAATAAGGTGAGAGGATAGGGCAATTCCGGACTTGGTTTCGGCCCGCGATTATATAGCATGGAGCTATTCCAATCTGGCACGAGCCCGTGCGGCCCTTGCGGATGGGCGCACGAAATACATACGGACCGACCATATGATCCGCGCCCGCTTGTTTAAGGGCTTGCGCACTGGCGCGTTGTTAATGCGGTCGATCTTCGATGACGAAAAACTGAAGTATCAGAATGCCACTGAATGTGCCTATTGTGGTAGTGCAACTGCATTTAGTCTTGATCATCTGTTGCCACGTTCGGCAGGGGGAGGCGATCAGGGTGAGAACCTAGTTATTGCTTGCCGGTCGTGCAACAGTTCGAAAGGGGCCAAGAATTTGCTGGATTGGTACGCTGTCCGATGTTCGTTCCCGCCACTGCTGGTGCTTCGACGATATATGAAACTGACGACTAGGTTTCTTGATAAACGATCGTTATTGGATCAAGCAGTTGATGATCTCCCTCCGAATTTGCCGTTGAATATCAGAGGGCTGCCGACCAAGTTTCCGCCACTTTCTGAGTTAAGGCTCTGAGGGCTGTTTGGTGCAATTTGCCACCACTGCAATTCGCATTATGATGACCAAATACCCTTTAATATTGCGAACTTTTGTTCGCAACGTCCGCAAACAAGCGCGTACCCAATTACCATGACCGTTCCCAATCGCTCGCCCTTTTTCCTGGATGCTGTGCTGTATCCGCACCGCTCGTTGCCGCCGCAGGGATTCATGATCCTGATGGCGGCGGTCGCGGGCGTCAGCTTCGTCACCGGCCTGATGTTCGCCAGCATGGGGGCGTGGCCGGTGATGGGTTTTTTCGGGCTGGATGTGCTGCTGTTCTACTGGGCGTTCCGCCTGTCCTACCGCAGCGGCCGGCTTTGCGAGGTGGTGCGGGTGACGCGGCACCAATTGACGGTGCAGCGGGTGCAACCGGATGGTCGCCGCGAAACCTGGAGCTTCCAGCCGGCCTGGGCGCGGGTTGAACTGCTGAAGCCGGAGGAGCACGATTGCGTCCTCCGCCTCGCCAGCGGCCGCGAGCGGCTGGAAATCGGTGCCTTCCTGCCGCCGGATGAACGGGTCGAATTCGCCCAGACCCTCAAGGACGCGTTGCGCGCTGCCCGGACTTTTCCGGGCGGAACGATGACGCCGGAGGCCTCTGGCTAAAGGTCGAGCCCCAGTACATCCTTCATCGTGTAAAGGCCGGGCGCCTTGCCCTTGGTCCAGAGTGCGGCACGCACGCCGCCGCGGGCGAACAGTTGCCGGTCCGTGCAGCGGTGGCTGATTTCCAGCCGCTCACCGGGAGCGGCGAACATTACGGTGTGCTCGCCCACCACGTCGCCGCCGCGCAGGGTTGCAAAGCCGATATCGCCGGCCCGGCGGGCGCCGGTATGGCCCTCGCGACTCCATTGCGCCACGGCGCCCAGATCGACGTTCCGCCCACGCGCGGCCGCCTGGCCCAGGCCGACGGCAGTGCCCGATGGGGCGTCAATCTTATGCTTGTGGTGCATTTCGACGATTTCGATGTCGTACTCTGGACCAAGCAGGCCAGCCACCTTCTCCACCAATGCAAACATCAGGTTGACGACGACGCTCATATTCGGGGCATGGACGACGGCGGTTTTGTCTGCGACCTCGCGCAACACGGCCTCGTCCTCCGCCGAAAGGCCGGTGGTGCCGATGACATGAGCGGTGCCGTGCGCCGCGGCCATTCGTGCGTGGGCGACGGTGGCGGCGGGGACGGAAAATTCCATCACCGCATCGCATGCTTTGAACACCGCTTCGGCGTCACTGCCAATGATAACGCCAAGCTCGCCAACGCCCGCTAACACGCCTGCATCCTGGCCAAGGAACGGGCTCGTCGGCTGTTCGCAGGCGGCGGCAACTGTCGCGCCTTCAGTCTCGGTCACGGTTTGCACCAGCATTCGCCCCATGCGGCCGCCGGCGCCGATTACGCCCAGTTTCATGACAATCATCCTCTCCGGATTAACAATAATGCGTGCGCACCTTAGCGCCTCAAGGCACCGGGAGGCTATGGGCATGGGTGGCGAGCAGTTGGGCGGTCACGCCTTCTTTCGTCAGTGCTGCCAGCAGCCGGTCGCAATGGGCCGCGTCGCGCACCTCCAGCACGAAGTCGATCTCCGTCAGCTTGATCGGTACGTCGAAGAACAGACGGTTGTGCTGCACCTCCAGCACGTTTGCGCCGGCTTCGGCGATAACGCGGGTAGCCTGGGCGAGGCTCCCAGGCGCATCCGACACTTCGACCCGCAGGCGCACCAGCCGCTTGTTCCGCACCAGGCTTCGCATCAGGCAGGACGCGAGCAGCGTCGCATCAATATTGCCGCCGGAGATGACGAGCCCGACCTTTTGCCCCTTGAACTTGTCCGGATAGGCCAGCAATGCGGCCAGCGGTGCCGCCCCGGCACCCTCAGCCACCACCTTTCCGACCGTCGCCAGCTCCTGGACACCGTATTCCATTGCTGCCTCGTCCAGAATGATGATCTCCTCCACATGCTCGCGGATGATTGGCAGGGTGCGGGTGCCAGGGTGTTTGACGGCGATCCCCTCGGCAATAGTTGGCTTGCCTGCCGGTGCCTGCCGACCTGCAAGCGCACAGGACATGCTGGGGAAGGCCGCGGCCTGTACGCCGATCAGCCGAATCGAAGGTTTCAGCGCCTTGACTGCTGTTGCAATACCGGCCATCAGGCCGCCGCCGCCGATCGGTACAACGATGGTATCCAGGTCCGGTGCCGAACCCAGCATTTCCAGCCCCACCGTGCCCTGGCCCGCGATGATACGGTCGTCGTCGTAGGGGTGGATCAGGGTCAGCCCCTCCTTTGCGACCAAATTGGCCGCCAGCGCCTCCAGATCGGCGATTTCATTGCCTTCCTGAATCACCCGTGCGCCGAAACTCTCGGTACGGGACACCTTGGCAAAGGGGGTGCCCTTTGGCATCGCGATGGTCGCCGGAATGCCGAGCCGTCCGGCGTGATAGGCGACGCCTTGCGCATGGTTGCCGGCGGATATGGCAATCACGCCCCGACTTTGCTCCACCGCGCTGAGTGCCTGGATGCGGTAGAGAGCGCCGCGGTCTTTGAACGAGGCGGTGAATTGGAGGTTCTCCAGCTTCAGCCATACCTCCGCCCCGGTCAGTTCCGAGATGGAAGGCGAAGGGCGCATGGGCGAGCGCACCACCTGCCCTTCGATAGCGTCCGCCGCTGCCTGGACATCCTGGAGGCTGACCGTCATGGCTGGGAGTTCCTTGTCGGCTCGATGCTGGTTCGCTTGGCAGTGTACGCACCGCAACCGCCACCGCCTACCATCCTCAAACCAGCGCGGGCTGGCGGGTGGCGTCCTGCTGGACGAAGCGCAACAGCGCCTTGGCGTCGTCCGTGAACAGGTTGATACCGTCGAAGCATGGGGTGCCTATGGCTCGCTGCATCAGCAGGGCGTCTTTTCCCATCCAACGCGGCAGCAACGCACCGAACCAGAAACCGGTGTCACGCATGGCGTCTATCGCGGCGTCGACCGAAGGCGAGTCGAGTGCCAGAACCAGTTGCACCATGGTGCGGCCGTTGCTACGGGCGTTGGCTACGGCCATAGCGGCCTGCCGTTTCAGGTCCGCGCCAATGCGCCAGACATTGAGGCGCATTATGTCGAAGCGCGGCAGGTCCACAATCTCGATCCGGCTCTGCCCTGCAAGGTCGAGCGGTTGGTCGCTGCTGGCGAAGGCGCGGGTGAGGCGCAATTGATCGTAAAGCGCCAGCATGAGGTCGCTGTAGGCCGTGGGCAGGTAGGTGATCTGTGCGGGCGTGTCGTCCAGCGCCCGGTATTGCAGAACGGTGCTGGTTGGGCCGGCGGTGTTCGCCTTAATCTGCATCATGCGTGCCGGAACATAGCCGATCTCGAACCCGACATCGACGAAATCGGCATGCCATAGCGCCCTCTGCGAGAACACATGATTGGTCAATGCCGCGCCGAACAAGCCGCAGCAGGCCGGGTCGCGGTCGGCGAGATGTATGCAGCTGTCAATCAATTTTCCCAGAAGCCCGTGTTGGCGGTGATTTTGATCGACTACCCCTTGTCCCAGTTCCCGCACCCCGGGATTGGGGGCGGATTTGAGAATGGCGAGATGGCCGATTGCCCTGCCATCGCCGCTACGAGCAATCAACGACTGGCTGCTGCCGTCGCCATTGGCGCGGCAGAATGCTTTGGGGTCGTAGACATCGGCGGATAAATAGTGTTCGCCGTAAATTTGGCGGAATAAATCTGGCAACTGGCAGGCATCGTCCTGGGTAAAATTGCTCAATTTGTACCTGATTTGTTCTTTTTGAAGCGAAAATTCGGTTGTGTTTGCCATCGTCAGCTGCCTCTTTTGCGTTTGGGGTGGGCTTGTTAGAGTTTGAGGTTTGGGTCGATGAATACTAATTATGGTTGTGTTTAATTAAACAAATGATGAACATGAATTTGCGGCTGAGTCAGTTGGTCCGTGGGTTGGCCGCGGCGCGGCGGCGTTGCCAGCGACAACGGCGGGCAGGCAGCGTAGCATGAGCCATCCTGTCTCTATCGAAGATCAACAAGACAAACGGGAGTGCCCGATGAGTGATAATGACGTGACCCTGGGGTTTATCGGCCTGGGCGTGATGGGCGAGCCGATGTGCCGGAACCTTGCCAAAAAGAGTGGCCGGGAAGTGCTGGCCTTCGACCTGCGGCCCGAGCCCTTGCAACGTGCCGCGGAAGATGGTGTGGAAAGTGCCGCTTCCCTGGCCGATCTGGCTGCCCGCGCCGACATCATCTTCCTCAGCCTGCCGGGCGAGCCGCAGGTGCGTGGGGTGGTGCAAGGACCGGACGGCCTGCTGGCCAAGATGCATGCTGGGCAGGCCCTGGTTGACACCAGCACCTGCCCCGTATCGCTTGCCCGTGAGTTGGCGGCGGAATGCGAGGCCAAAGGGGTGGACTTTGCGGACGCGCCGGTCGCACGCACCGCCCAGGCCGCCCGTGACGGTACGCTTGCCATCATGGTCGGCGGTACGGAGGCCGTGTTCAAGCGCATCGAGCCGTTGCTTCTTTGCATGGGTGAGGCGATCACCCATTGCGGGCCGGTGGGCGCGGGAGAGGCGGTGAAGCTGATGAACAATATGGTCGTGGTCCAGACCGTCCACGCGATTGCCGAAGCCCTGGCAGTTGCGCGTGCGAGCGGCGCGGTCAATGATCATGTTTTGTTCGAAACAATGACCAAAAGCTCTGCCGACAGCTTTGTCCTGCGCAACCATGGCATGAAGTCGATGTTGTCAGATACGCACCCGACGCAGGCTTTTCCGGTCGATTACATTATCAAGGATCTGTCCTACGCTATCCGGCTGGCAGAGGAGAGTGGGGTGAAGATGGAAGGTGCCTACGCGATCCGTGACGTGCTGCAGCGCGCGGCAGAGATGGGCTTTGGCGACCGCTATTATACTGCCATCATTAAGGCGATCGTCGGTTCGCCCGAGCCTGAGGGCAAATAGCGGCCAGTATGGCATCAGCCGGTGACCTCGGCATGAAACACCAGGTCGCCGGCAAGCGCGGCGGTATCGGGCTCTATGCCCAGGCCAGGGCCATCCGGCAGGTGGAACAAGCCGTCGCCGATGCGTGTGGTCTCGGGTACCAGTGCGGTGCGCAGCGGATTGGGGTTCGCGTCGATCTCCAGACGTCCCGTCCCGCCGACTGCCGCCAGCACATGGGCTGAGCCGATCTGGCCAATGCCACCGGCCAGCCAGTGCGGGCAATACCTCTTTCCGGCAGCAACCGCTTTCCGCCCGATCTCGAAGGACCGGCTCAACCCTCCCCACTTGCCGATATCCGGCTGGATGACATCGAGCCAGGCGGCGGCGGCTTCGAAATCGGCGAGCCCGCGAATATTCTCGCCGCCGGCTAATGGCATGGTCATGGCTGCACGCAGGCGCTGCCACTTGGCTGCCGGTTCATCTACCGGCATGGGCTCTTCCAGCCATTCCAGATCGAAATCACGCAGGACGGCGGCCATTACCGCCGCGTCGTCCGGGCTCCACCCCTGATTGGCGTCGGTCATCAATGCCTCGTCTTCGCCAACCTGGTCGCGGGCGTGAGTGAGGGCGTGGATGTCGTGGTCGCGCCCGAAGCCGATCTTGACCTTGTAGGCGTGGAAGCCTTCGGCTTGGCAACGGGCGATGGTCTCCGCTGCGCCGCCGGGGTTAATGCCGCTGGCGTAGCAGGGAACAGTCGTGGTGGCGCAACCGGGTTCGAGCAAGTTGCGCACCGGAAGGCCCGCCTTGCGACCCGCCAGATCCCAGAGTGCGGCATCGACCGCGCAACAGATGGCCGCGAACGGGCCGGGCTCGGCACTTTGCAAGGCTAGCACGCGGGTCATGTATTCCATCCGGCTGAAAAAGACGGGGATGTCGGACACGGTTTCACCCATCAGCCGCGGCAGTACGACCGCCGCAGCCAGGCGGGCGCGGTAGTCGGGCGTCGGCGCTGGAAAATTGCCCCAGATATCCCCCCAGCCCATTGCGCCATCCGCATCTTCCAGCCGGATGCTGGCAGTCGCGCGCGCGGTTTGCTTGCCGAACGCATTTTCGACCGGTTGGTCGATAGCAGCTCGCCAAACAAAAACATCACACCGGGCAAGGCGGATCGGATCATGGGGGTAGGGCATGGTTTGATGGCTCCTGTGTGGCGCGGGCGACCCGGCGATGGCAAAAATAGGAATACTAGCATATATTTATGGAGTCAACATATGGTTGCTATAATGTTCTAATTTCCGTTGCATTCGTTGAGCGGCGGGCGTGTCGCGTTGACTCCGGCTGGCAGCAGTATCACGTCGTATAGAGTAAATTTTTCAATGGATGAGTTTTGATGAGGCGTTTTCTCCGGTGGCTGGGCCGCGGTTTGCTGGCCCTGACGGTGCTGGCCCTTTTGGCGACGGCCGGCTTGATGCTCTGGCTTCGGACATCCCTGCCGCAATTGGATGGCACGGTGGCCGCGCCGGGCCTGGAAGCGCCGGTAACGGTTGTTCGCGATGGGCACGGCATTCCGCATATTCGGGCGGAGACCATGGCCGACGCTCACCGTGCTCTCGGTTTCCTCCACGCTCAGGACCGGCTGTTCCAGATGGAGGCGACGCGGCGTATTGGCCGCGGCCGCCTGGCCGAAATCGCCGGCGGGAGCGCGCTGGGTCTGGATCGGCAAATGCGCACATTCGGTCTCGCCCAACTGGCCGGAGCGGATGCCCAAACGATGCCCGCGGAAACGCGGGCACTGTTTCAAGCTTATGCCGATGGGGTGAATGCCTTTCTGCAAACACGCACGGGCGCCCTGCCGCCGGAGTTTCTGGCAATTCCGGATGCGCCGTCGCCGTGGAGCGTGGCCGACGCGCTGCTTTGGCTGAAGCTGATGGGCTTGCGTCTTACCGCCGATTGGTCGACCGAACTGGAGCGCGCGGCGGTGGCGAGCAGGCTCAGCGAGCAGGAATTGCGGGAGTTGTATCCGCAATTGCCGGGGCCCGTCAGCTATGCGGGCCTGCCACCACAGGATGCCGTGCAGCGGGCGCTGGCCTTTGCTGGCGCGGTGGAGCCGGGGGCGGGCTCCAATCTTTGGGGCTTCAGCGGCAGCCGCACCGATACCGGCAAGCCGGTGCTCGCCAACGACCCTCATCTGGGGTTTACGGTGCCGAATGTCTGGTATCTGGTACGGATCGAAACGCCGGAAGGTATTCTGGCAGGTGCAACCGCGCCCGGGTTTCCGCTGCTGGTGCTGGGCCATAATGGTCGGATCGCCTGGGCGCTGACCAATGGCTACGCTGACGCCGCCGATATCTTTGTAGAGCGCGTCGACCCAGCCGATCCGGCGCGCTACCTGACGCCCGATGGCTCGCAACCGTTCGAGACCCGGGAGGAGGAGCTGGCTGTCCGTTTCGGCGACGTGGAACGCCTGACCGTGCGCCGGACCCGGCACGGTCCGGTGATCTCGGATGCGCCGGGCCGCAGCGGGGTGCCGCCGATGGACGACGGCACGGTGCTGGCGCTGGCACACACCGGTTTGATCCCGGGCGACCGCACGCCGACGGCTTTGCTGGGTGCGCAGCAGGCAGGCTCGGTTGGGGAGGCGATGGCAGCGCTCCGGCTCATGCAGGGGCCGCAGCAGAATATCGGCATTGCCGATGTCGACGGCCATCTGGGCATGATCGCGGCAGGAAAGGTGCCTCTGCGACAGGCGCCGACCGGACCGCTGCCGGTGCCTGGCTGGAATGGCAGCCATGATTGGCTGGGTTTCATCCCGTACGAGGATGTGCCTCAAGTGTTGGACCCGGCATCCGGGGAGATCATGAACGCCAACAACCGGCTGGTCGGGCCGGATTTCCCATATGATCTGGGCCATGCCTTTGCCTCGCCATGGCGGGCCGAGAGGATAGCGGCGGCGATGGGGTCGGCCGCCCCGCACACCGTTTCTGTATCCGAGGCGATTCAGGCCGACACAACGTCTATGGCTGCGCGCCGGTTGTTGGCGTTGGTGGACTGGCAGTCCGTCGGCGATGCATTGCCGGTCGATCTGACCGAGGCCATGCAGGCCTGGGACGCTGCCATGCTGCGCGACCGGCCTGAGCCGCTGGTCTATTACGCTTTCCTGCGTGAATTGGTGCGCGGCCTTTATGCCGATGAACTGGGTGACCGGTTCGAGCGTCTGAACTCCGACGATGTGGACCGCGTCATCTATACTTTGACGGAAGCGCCGCACTGGTGCGACGACCGGACTACGCCGGCAGCAGAGGATTGCACGACGGCGGTCCGCACGGCCTTTGCGGACGCCTACAATCTCTTGCAGGCGCGCTATGGCGGGAACTGGCAAGATTGGCGGTGGGGCGAGGCGCATCAGGCGCGATTCCGGCACATGCTATTCGGCTTCATCCCGGGCTTGCGCGATTTGTTCGATCGGTCCGTGCCGCACGATGGCGGCCGCAATTCGCCGAATGCCGGCTATGTAAGCTTTGACGATGCCAGTCTGTTCCGCCAGATTCACGGTGCCGGCTATCGCGCCGTCTATGATCTTGCGGACCTGGATCGGTCGCGCTTTATCCAGGCGGTCGGACAGTCCGGCAATATTTTCTCACGCTATTATGCCGACCTGCTGCCGCTCTGGGCGCGCGGAGACATGCTGACGCTCGGCCCGCTGATGGAGGACCGTACGGCGCATGTGCTGCGGCTGCAACCGGCGGCAAAGGAGTAGACGCATGGCGGATAGCATGCATGGCAAAACGGTCATGGTGACCGGCGCGACCGACGGCATCGGGCTGGTAACGGCGCGGGAACTGGCGGGGCAGGGCGCCCGCGTTCTGCTGGTGGGCCGCAACGAACAGAAAGGCCAACAGGCGATTGCCGCCATTCGGCAAACGGCAAAGGGGGCGGACCTGGCGTTTCATCGGGCCGACCTCAGCCGCCTTTTGGACATTCGCCGGCTCGCCGCGACCATAGCCGAGACCGAGCCGCAACTCGATGTTCTGGTGAATAACGCCGGCGGCATATTTGGCCAGCGGCAGGAGACAGAGGACGGTTATGAACGGACCTTTGCGCTCAACCACCTCAACTATTTCCTGCTGACCAACTTGCTGTTGGAAAAGTTGAGAGAGGCGCCCTCTGGCCGTATTGTCAATGTTGCCAGCCGTGCACATGTGGGCGCGCAAATGCTGTTCGACGACCTGCACCTGACCAGCGGTTACAAGGCATGGAGAGCCTACAAGCAGTCGAAGCTGGCCAATATCCTGTTCACCCGCGCCCTGGCGAAGCGGCTGGAGGGCTCGACCGTCACGGCGAATGCCCTGCATCCGGGGTTCGTGCGCACGCGCTTTGGCGGCGATAACCCGACGCTGTTCCGTGCCGGCCTGCGGCTCGCCATGACGGCAATGGCGATCAGCGTGGAGGAGGGGGCAAAGACCCCTATTTTCCTGGCGTCATCGCCAGCGGTGGCGGGCAAGAGCGGTGGTTATTATGTGAAGGGTGGCGAGGCTCGGCCTGATGCCGCCGCCCTGGATGATGCTGCTGCGGAACGGCTTTGGGATATGAGCCGGGAGATGGCCGGGAGCCGGTAACGGCACTTTCGCAAAAATCCCGCCCCTTAACATTCCGCGCGCAACCCCTTAACACCGGCTGCACAAGCCCATGCCGAAACAGCCGGAGCACGCCCATGCAGACCCTTCCCGATTTCGACTACATCATTGTCGGCGGCGGTTCCGCCGGGTGCGTGCTGGCGAACCGGCTTTCGGAAGATCCCAATACAAAGGTTCTGTTGCTGGAGGCGGGCGGCAACGACAATTATATCTGGATCAAGATCCCGGTTGGCTACCTCTATTGCATCGGCAACCCGCGCACCGACTGGCTTTTCAATACTCGGCAGGAGCCGGGATTGAACGGCCGTTCGCTGGGATATCCGCGGGGCAAGGTGATCGGCGGCTGCTCCTCGATCAACGGCATGATCTATATGCGCGGGCAGGCTCGCGACTACGACCAGTGGCGGCAGTTGGGTAACACCGGCTGGGGCTGGGACGACTGCCTGCCGTATTTCCGGAAATCGGAAGACCACTTCAGCGGCGAGACCGATCTGCATGGCGCCGGCGGCGAATGGCGGGTGGAGCCGGCGCGTGTTTCGTGGGAGATCCTGGACGCGTTCGCTGATGCCTGTGTCTCGCACGGGATCCCGCGCACGGGCGATTTCAACCAGGGCAACAATGAGGGCGTTGGCTATTTCCAGGTCAACCAGCGCTCCGGCTGGCGCTGGAACACCGCCAGCGCCTTCCTGAAGCCGATCAAAAGCCGCTCGAATTTGCAAGTGATGACCGGTGCGCAGGCCGACCGCGTGGTGTTCGAAGGCAAGCGGGCCACCGGCGTCGCATTCACGCGCGCAGGCCAGCCGCATCAGGTTTCGGCAAAGGCGGAGGTAATTCTCGCGGCAGGCGCCATTGGCTCGCCACACCTGCTGCAGGTCTCCGGGGTCGGGCCCGGGCAGGTGTTGCAGGAAAACGGCGTTACCGTGAAGCACGATATCGCGGGCGTGGGCGAGAACCTGCAGGACCATCTGCAACTGCGCTGCGCCTACAAGGTGCAGGGGGTTACGACGCTTAACCAGTCCTCCCAGGGCCTTCTTAACAAGGCCAAGATTGGGCTTGAGTACCTGTTGACCCGCCGCGGAGCGATGTCGATGGCGCCGAGCCAGTTGGGCATGTTTACCAAGTCTGACCCGGCACTGGAAACGCCCGATCTGGAATATCATGTCCAGCCTCTCTCCCTGAACAAGTTCGGCGAGCCGCTGGATCCGTTTCCGGCGTTTACCGCCAGCGTCTGCAATGTTCGACCGGAAAGCCGTGGTCATGTGCGCCTGACCTCGCCCGACCCGCGTCAGCAGCCGGAAATCGCGCCGAATTATCTTTCTACCGTGGGCGACCGGACGGTGGCGGCGCGCTCGATCCGCATCACGCGCGAGATCGTCGCCCAGCCGGCATTGGCCAAATACCAGCCGGAGGAATTCCGCCCCGGCAATTCCTTTCAAAGCGAGGAGGAGCTGGCCAAGGCCGCAGGCAATATCGGCACGACCATTTTCCACCCGGTTGGCACGGCGAAGATGGGACCGGAGGGTGACCGCATGGCCGTCGTGGATACGGAATGCCGGGTGTATGGGCTGGAAGGGCTGCGTGTCATCGACGCCAGCGTGATGCCGACGATTACGTCCGGCAACACCAACTCCCCCACCATCATGATTGCCGAGAAAACCGCCGATGCGATGAAGCGGGCGCAGCGACGCTAGCCTTTCCGCGGGATACTATGACTTCGGCGCGCTGATGATGCCGTAATGCTGCGGCTGGCGGTGCAGGGCGAAGTTAAAGACGTGCTCTTTGATCTCCCTGCAGAGATCGAGGTCGCACCTGGCAACGATCAGTTCATCGTCCAGCGTTGCCGTTTGGGCGATGATTTCCCCGGTTGGCGCGATGATGCAGGATTGGCCCAGCAGCATACAGCCTTCCTCCAGCCCCGCCTTGGCAGTGCCCACCACAAAGGCGCCGTTCTGGTAGGCGCCGGCCTGCATGGACAGATGATTGTGGAAACCCTGCAAATGGTCGTGTTGCGGTACTGGCGCATAGGTGGTGGGCGTATTGTAGCCAAGCAAGATCAGTTCGGCGCCCTGCAACCCCATCACCCGGTAGGTCTCCGGCCACCGCCGGTCGTTGCAGAGACACATGCCCATCGTGCCGCCCATGGTCTGCCACACGGGAAAGCCAAGATCGCCGGGTTCGAAATAACGCTTTTCGAGATGCTGGAATGGCCGCCAGGGCTCGTGTTCCGCATGACCAGGCAGATGCACCTTGCGGTACTTGCCGACGATCTGTCCGCCCTTGTCCACCAGGATCGAGGTGTTGAAGCGGCGGCCTTCTGGTGTCAGTTCCGCATAGCCGAGGTAAAAGCCGATCCCGGCCGCCTTTGCCGCGTCGAACAGCGGCTGTACCGCTGCGTTCGGCATTTCGCGTTCGTAGAACGGTAGCAGGTCGGCCTCATCCTCGAAAAACCAGCGCGGGAAAAATGTGGTGAGCGCCAGTTCCGGAAACACCACCAGATCCGCCCGGCGGGCACGCGCTTCCTCCAGCATTGCGGTCATACGACTGACGACCAGTTCGCGCGGCTCGTCGCGGGCGATAGGGCCGAGTTGGGCGGCGCCGACGTAGAGGACGCGGCGGCTCATTGCATCAGCCCCCGCGCTTCGACCGTAAAGACGCGTTCGATCCGGCCGTCGGCGATGCCGTGGACCTGGTTGAACAGGTTGGAGACGACGCAGGCGTGGTTCGGCACAACATGCACGCGTTCGCCCACCGCCGGTTTCGCCCCGGTGCAGGCAGAAAGATCGACGACTGCGTGTTCCTCGCTCAACATGGGGATGACCGCGCCGGCATATTCGCGGATATACCCGTGCCCGGTCAGGCCACCCAGGTCGCTGGAAAGGGCCTTGGAGCCGGCATCGAGAACCGCGCGGGTGTCGGTCGGGCGGCTGACAACCGTGGTGAGCACGCTCAACGCGCAGTCGTCCCACGTGGCCGCGCCCGCGTCGACCATCATGCGATCGTTGTAGATATAGGTGCCGGCCCGGTGCTCGGTCGCCGCACTGACCTCATGCGCGCGCCAGATGTCCGGAGTGCCGCCACTGGAGACCACCTTGCAGGCAATGCCGGCGCGCTGGAAGGTATGCATGGCTTCGGAAAGCCAGTCGCGGACCACCTCGATCCGGCGTTTCGGAGGGTAGGTCATCAGGCCGCCGAAGCGCAGGCCGTCGGCGCGGTCAATCCATTGGGCGAGCCGGACGGCGTCGCCCGCCGTCTGTACGCCACAGCGGCCGCCGCCGGAATCGCATTCAACCAATACGGTCAGCGGCGGGCCGCCGGCAAAGGTCTCGGCCAGGCCCTGCAACACCACCTCATTGTCTGCCACGACGGAAAGTTTGCAGTGTTCCGCCAGCCTTTTCAGGCGGGCCAGTTTGGCGGCGCCCAGAATGTTGTAGGTCAGCAGCACATCGCGGATGCCGGACGCAACCATGACTTCTGCCTCGCCGATCTTCTGGCAGGTGATGCCTGCGGCGCCGAGTTCGACCTGACGATGGGCGAAGTCCGGCAGTTTGTGGGTTTTGATATGGGGGCGCGCCGCCAGCCCATGCGTATTGCAATAGGACTGAAACCGGGTGAGGTTTGCCTCCACCGTCGGCAGGTCGATCACGACGGCAGGGGTATCAATAGCATCGGCGCTGACCATGGGTCTGGGTATCCTTATAACGTCGTGACTGTTCAGTGTCGGAGTTTAGTCGGGCAGCGCTAAAGTGTAATACAAATTTTACACTTTTACAGGAAGCGATCCATAGGGGGTACGGAAGAGGTATTCTGAGGTTATGTATAATATATTGAATTAACGAAGTATTCAGAAAAATTTATGCGTCCGTGCGAGATTAGCATACCAATTGCATACACATTGATAGCGCAATGTTGCGCTGATGATCTGTTGTTAGGAGTGAGGCACAATGAAATTTAAGGGTGTGCTTATTGCCGCAGCCGCGGCGAGCTTTTTTGCCGTTGGCACGGCCAACGCCGTACCGGCATCCTCGGACGTGGTCTTTCTCGTCGATGAATCCGGGTCCATGGGTGGCGAACACGCGTTTCTGCAAAACGTGATCAACGATCTCGATGCCGCTCTCGGCACTGCAGGCGTTGGCACGCGGAATTATGGCGTTGTCGGATACGGAGCCGGTGGCGCGGGTAACCTGGGCCGAGACCTCAGCGGTGGCTTGGTCGGGTTGGCACCTGCCACGACCGCACTCAGCAGTCTGGTGACCACCGGAAGTTTTGAAGACGGCTACAGCGCCATTGATTTTGCGATCAGCACCTATGCGCTGACCAGCGAAGCGGTTAATTTTATCCTGGTAACGGATGAAGATCGCGACAACGGTAATGGTGCGCTGACCGCTGCGTCGATCCAGTCCACTCTGATCAGCAACGGCATCATCCTGAACGCCGTCGTCAATGCGTCCCTCGAGGACGCCCTGAACAATACGGCTCTGGGCATTGACAACGCTGGTGATGCCTACCTCGCAGATGGCCTTGGTGGTTTCACGACATCCGCCGGCGGTGTTGCGGTCAGTGGAGCCGGCAGCACCATCGTTGACTATATCGATGTTGCGCTGGCCACCGGCGGCGCGGCATGGGACCTCAACCAGCTTCGTGCTGGCGGTTTGACGGCAGAATCCTTCACGGCAGCTTTCATCGACATCAAGGTGGATGAGGTGATCACCCAGCCGCCGCGTGTTTCGGAGCCGGCCGTGATCGCGATGATGGGCATGGGCATTGTCGGCGTGGCGATCTTCCGCCGCCGGACGGCCTAAGGCCTAGCCTGCCAATCGCGTATTCGGGAGACGCGGTGTTCCCAAGCGGCTCCTGATGCGGATGGACCCCGTCGATGATCGGCGGGGTCCATTTTTTTTGGCAGGGGGTGAATTCTGGCATTGTCGGCAACGGATACCAGTGTTTTCGTCGCGGGAACCGACCTTCGGTCCTGATCGCAATTGGTGGTTGGCTTGCCGGCGGTCCGCTTTGATATGGCTTAATCCGGCTGGTGCTGGCAAACGTATGAATGTCATGGTCCGCGATTTACGCTCGACGCCAACAGCCTGGCGGCGTATGGCAGACCGTTTCTGGCCGGCTCAAATGTCGGCACTTCGAACCGTGCAGGATCAGAACGAAGCCCAATGTCTGCTTATAATTACATCCCGAAGCTTTACGACGTCGAATTCGAGGCACCCGAAACCACCCGCCAATCGGATGAGTTTTTCCGGGCAACCATTGACGGCGAGCGCAAGCGGTTCAACATTCACGACTACGCCACGCTCTACAGCATTCCCTGGCTGTATGACATTGCGCTTTACCACAACCTCGCCTGCCGCACACCGACCGAGATGTCGGCGGCCATCGACAAGGTCTGGACCGATCTGGGCGTAGACCGCGGCGGGCTGCGCGCCCTGGAGCTTGGGGCCGGAAGCGGCGCCTTTGGTCACGAACTGCGCCATACGCTGCATATCCCGCACATCGAGGCTATCGACATCTGTCCGGAGGCAGCGGAGGCGGCAGAGCGGGACCGGCCGGAGCTCTACAACGCCTATCACGTGGATGATCTGACCGACCTGTCGCCCCAGACCGAGGCGTCGTTGTACGCCTCCGAATTCAACGTGGTTGCGATGGCATCTGCCACCGGATGGGGCAACCACATCCCGCTTGCCGGGTTCGAGCAAAGCTTCGATCTGCTGGTGCGCGGCGGTTGGTTCATCTTCCACGTCAAGCCGAACGACCCGGATCCGGAATGTATCGAACTCTGCGGCTGGGTCGATCAGAAGGTTGCGACCGGCAAGCTGGATCAAAAGTACCGTGGCTCCCACTTTCACCGCAAAAGCTCGAACGGAACAGAAATCTTTTACGATGTTGTTATCGGGGTGAAACGGTAGGAACCGGGGCGGTCTCCGGCAAAATCTGCATGGAGACCGCGTGAGATTGGGTTCAACTGCTTTCGGCGGTCACCGGGTCGATCATCTTGCCGACCGGAGTGACGACGGTTGCCGGAAATCCGCTGCGTTCGGCGTGCTCCGCAATCAAGCCCTCATTGTCGGCGATATAGATGCAGAAGGTCTTGTCGCCAGCCACATAGGAATGTTCCCACTGGATGTTTTTGCCTTCCGCCTTCATCGCAGCCAGCACGCTGTTGGATGCCTGGGCGGCATCCCTTAACTGATCGCGTTCGAAGGTGCCAACTTCGGGGATTGCGCGTTCTATGACATATCTGGGCATACCATCACTCCTATATTGGGAAACGCCCCTGCCTCCCGATACGGACGGTAACAACGCCCCAGTGTGACCGCAAGCCGCAAGTTATGCCGCCGCAAAGGCCCTGGCATAGCCGTCGGGATCGGTCGGGCCCTCGCTGCCCAGGATGAAGACCCGGCTGGAGCGCTCCAGCGCCAGCATCTCCCGCCCCGCTTTGGAGGATGCAGAGGCCAACAGGCCGGCCAGCCCGGCAACAGCGGATTCGCCGGCGGCGATGGTGGGCGTGCCGTGCGCCAGCCTTCGCATCGCATCCTCGGCGCGCCTGTCGCTGACGGAGCAGGCTGCCATTGCATGGTGGTGCAGCATGTCCCAGGCCAAAGTGGATGGCTCGCCGCAATCCAGGCCGGCCTGGATGGTGCCGCGGCTTTCCACCGCCTGCCATTCCCCCGTGGCTATGCTGCGATACCAGCAGGCGGCACCATCTGCCTCGCACACCACCAAGTGGGGGGAGATGCCGAGTTGCTGAAAGCGCAAGGTCAGCGCAGCCGCCATGCCGCCAACTCCGGCCTGCAGGAACAGATGCGTTGGCGGAGCATCCCACTGCCTGACCGCTTCGTCGGCAATCAGGCCATAGCCGGCCATGACATCCTGCGGAATTTCCGTATAGCCTTCGTAGGAGGTGTCGGAAACAACGATCCAGCCGTGCACATCGGCCTGCCGTGCTGCTTCTCTCAGCCCCTCGTCATAACCGCTGACGGTCACGGTACGGGCGCCGAAATCTTCTATTGCTGCCCGCCGCGCCGGCGCCATCACTTGCGGCACGAACACAACGGCCTTGCAGCCATACCGTTGAGCGCCCCACGCGACAGACCGGCCATGATTGCCGTCGGACGCGCAGCATACCGTCAGGCTTTCCGGACCCTTGCCCGTTGCGCGCCAGGCTGCCACCTGCCGCCCGACCGCGTAGGCACCGCCCAGCGCTTTGAAGCTTTGCAGGCCAAAGCGGGTGGACTCGTCCTTATAGGACACAGCACCAATGCCAGCCACCTCTGCCGCCCAACCGAGGGTATAGAGCGGGGAGGGTGCGTAGCCCTCCCAGCCACGAATGGCGTCGGCCGCGGCGGCGAAGTGTGCCGGTTGCAGATGCGGCGGGGCCGGAATTGGCTCCTTGGCGGCAAACCGGTTGCGAACCAGGGCGAAACCGCCACCGGCGAGCGAGAGAGGGCGTGCGTCGGTCATCACCGCATCCGCTTGGCGATGCGCGGGTCCAGGCTGTCGCGCAGGCCATCGCCCAGAATGTTCACCGCCAGCACCGTCAGTGCCAGAAATGCCCCGGGGAAGAAAATGATCCACGGTGCAATCTGGAAGTAGGTACGGCCCTCCGCCATGATATTGCCCCAACTCGGGATTTCCGGTGGGGTGCCGGCGCCAAGGAAGCTCAGGATCGCCTCGAACACCACCGCGGACGCGAAAACATAGGTCGCCTGCACAATCAGCGGCGCGACGGCGTTCGGCAGCAGGTGTTTGATCATGATCCGCGGCAGGCTGACGCCGGAGACCACCGCTGCCTCAATATACGGCATTTCGCGGATGGTGAGCACGACCGAGCGGACGAGCCGCACCACGCGCGGCACCTCCGGGATGGTGATGGCAATGATGACATTGGTAATGCTGGCTCCAGCCAGCGCCACCAGGGCGATGGCGACGAGAATGCCAGGAATGGCCATCAGCCCATCCATGATGCGCATAACAATGGCGTCGAGCCAGCGGATATAGCCGGCCATAAGGCCGATGGTCAGCCCGATGATCGTCGCGACGGCGGCGACCGAAAGGCCGACCACCAGCGAAATCTGGCCGCCATGGATGACGCGGGCGAACAGATCGCGGCCCAGAAAATCGGTCCCGAACGGCCCGACACTCCCAAGCGGCCCGTCATACCCCGGCGGTTTCAGCCGGACGATGGGGTTGATGCGCAGCGGGTCAGGCGTGATCCAGTAGGCAAAGATTGCCAGCAGGCTCATCGCGATCAGGATGACCAGGCCCACCACCGCGGTCGGATGGCGGCGGATCAGCCGGCCGATACGTTTGACGAGGGGCGGGCGCGGCGGCAGGCCGGCTGCGGCGGCGCTTTCCGTGACAGCCGTCATCAGTAGCGGATCCTCGGGTCCAGCATGGTATAGGACAGGTCAATCAAAAGGTTCACCAGCACATAGATGCCGCTGAAAATCAGGATGACGCCTTGAATAATCGGGTAATCGCGCCGCAGCACAGCATCGATGGTCAGGCGGCCAAGGCCGGGGATATTGAACACGCTTTCCGTTACCACCACACCGCCGATTAGCAGCGCCACGCCGACGCCGATGATGGTCACGATCGGGACAGAGGCGTTTTTCAGCGCATGCCGCATCAGCAGCGAGCGGTTGGAGGCGCCCTTGGCCCGGGCCGTGCGTATATAGTCCTCGGTCAGCACCTCCATGACGCTGGCGCGGGTCATGCGGGCGATCAGTGCGACATAGACGATGCCGAGCGCCAGGGTCGGCAGGGCGATGGAGGACAGGAACGGCCCGATGCCCTCGCTGATCGGTTTGTAGCCCTGCACCGGGAACCAGCCGAGATTGAGCGAGAACACCCACATCAGCATGTAGCCGATGACGAAGACCGGCACGCTGAAGCCGGTGACCGCAACGATCATCACCAGTCGATCCACCCAGGTATGGGCCTTCCACGCCGCCAGTACGCCCAGCGGCACGGCGACGACAATTGCGAAGATCGTGGTGCAGATTGCCAGAGCGAGGGTCGGCTCAAGCCGTTGCCCGATCAGCCTGGAGACCGGCAGGTTGGAGAAGATCGAAATGCCCAGGTCACCGGACAAAATGTTGCCGACCCAGGTGAAGAATTGAACGTAAAGCGGTCTGTTCAGCCCCAGCTGTTCGCGTATGCGGGCGATATCCTCTGGCCGGGCATAGTCGCCGGCGATGACTGCGGCCGGGTCTCCCGGAGTGAGGTAGAGCAGCAGAAACACAAACACTGCCACAACAGCCATGACCGGGATCGTGGCGAGAATCCGTCGGATGATATAGGCATACATGCGTCTTGCCTTGGCCTACGGGACACCAAGCGTTTGTTCCCCAGGGCAGAACAGGAAAATGTTGAACCCTGTGGCGCTATCGGCTGGGAGCGCGGCGGCTGGCGGCCCCGGCATCATTGCCGGGGCGCACCTTGCCTTCAAGCGCAGGCTTATTCCGGCAGTGAAATGTTCCAGAAGAACGGCACCGGCGAAACCAGGACGCCTTCCAGGCCTTTGCGCCAAACCACCGGCTGGAACCACTGGCCGTAGTTGACGAACGGCACCACCTCGAACAGGCGCGCCTGTAACTCATCCACGATGGCTTTTTTCTTGTCCGGATCGGTGGCGCGGGCATAGGCGTCGCGCAGTTCTTCCGTCTTGGCATCGGTCGGCCAGCCGAACCAGGCCCGTTCCGGACCGGCGCCTGAAACGGCGGAATGCAACACCGGCGAGTTGGTATCCGCACCGGTCGAATAGGTGTGGAAGATATTCCAGCCGCCGTCGTCAACCGGTTTCTGGATGGCGCGGCGGGAGGTCAGGGTTGACCAGTCCATCGCCTGGATTTCCAGGTTGAAACCCATGTCGCGCAGCACCTGCGCCGTCACCAGGGTTGCGTTGTTCAGCAACGGCACATCGGTTGGCTGCATCATCACGACCTTGCGGCCATCATAGCCCGACTCTTTCAACATCTCGCGGGCTTTTTCCATGTTGCCCTCAAGATACCCCTTGTCGCCGGCGGTCGACTCGTTCGGCGAATTGCACATGAAAAACGCCTTGCAGAGCGTGTACAATTCCGGATCGCCGACGATCGCCTGCATGTAGGTTTCCTGATTGACCCCCATTTGCAGCGCCCGCCGCACCTTCGGATTGTCGAACGGCGGCAGCAGATGGTTGGGCCGCAGCCAGCCTTGCGTGCCCAGGGGGTCGATCACCGCCACTTCCACGGCGGGATTGTTGCGTAGCAGCGGCACCATATCGACGGCGGGGGTTTCCCAGTAATCCACTTCGCCATTGATCAGCGCGTTCATCGCGGTGGCCGGATCGGGAATGTAAATCCATTCTACTCGGTCGACCTTCACGACCTTGCCGCCGGCAGCGCCGGATGCCGGTTCGTCGCGCGGAACGTAGTCTTCATTTTTGAGGTAGACCACTTTCGAGCCCGGAACCCATTCGTCCTGAGAGAACTTGAACGGGCCGGAACCGACGATCTCCGAAACCTGCGTGAAAGCGTCGGTTTCCGCGTGTTCCTTCTTCATCATAAACGGGGTGTTCGAGCTGATCTTGCCGAGCGAATCGAGCACGAAGCCATAGGGCTCCTTCAGGGTCAGCGTGAACGTCTTGTCATCGACCGCCTCAATGCTGGCCATGAAGTCCATCAGCTTCTGACCGGCGCTATCCCGCTTGCCCCACCGTTTGATGGAGGCAATGCAATCCTCGGATGTGACCGGGGTTCCATCGTGCCATTTCAGGCCGTCCCGCAGGGTCATCGTATAGACTAGCCCGTCATCGCTGATCGAATATTCGCCGACCATCTGCGGGTGAATCTTGAGATTTTCGTCCGCAGCGAACAACGTGTCGTAAACCATGTAGCCATGGTTGCGGGTGATGTAGGCCGTAGTCCAGATGGGATCCACGTTCTTCAAGTCGGCGTGCGGCACAACCCGCAAGACCTTTTCGGCGTTGGCCGGGCCCAGCATGGCCGCAGCAAGTGCAGCAATGCCGATGCCTTTGGCCAATTTCGATAGCAGGCGCATCCCTGACCCTCCCTTGAGCAGTTGAAGTGCCGCAAACGGCACATTTGTTAAGCCAGCAAGTACCGTGCCAAATTTCCAAGCAGGCCTTGCACCCGACATTTCCTCCCAGATACGAAACACTTCGAGTGTTGCAGCCTAACGCGAAGAATATCCGATCCGCCAGCCCGAATTGCCATCCTGCTCAAGAATTGGTCATGTGGAGGCCCAAGAAGCGGCAGAAATCCATTGTCGGCCGTCTGAATATTTATGCAGCCGCCGCAACCGATTTGGAGCGGTTGCGGTTGCGTGCTGCGGCCACCAGCCGCTCGAACAGACGCACCTGGCCGCGGTCGAATACGAGAAATTCCGGATGCCATTGCACGCCGAGGAGGAATGGTTCCCCTGGCGCTTCGATAGCCTGGATGATGCCGTATTCGTCGCGTGCGGCGACGCGCATGCCCTGGCCAAGTTCGTCGACCGATTGGTGATGCAAGGCGTTGACGCGGCAGGTCATCGTTCCCAGCAATTCATGCAGCCGTGACCCCGGCTCGATCTGGATGCGTTTGCGGGGCAGAGGGGTGCGCATGGCCCGCACGCCTTCATAGGCGGAATAGATATCCGCATGCAGCGTTCCTCCACGGGCGACATTGATCATCTGGGCACCCCGGCAAATCCCCAGCACCGGAAGATGTCGCGCGATGGCCTCGTTGACCAGATCGCGCTCCACATGGTCGCGCTCCACATCGATCCGCACCTCTGGGCGCAGTTCCGGCCAATTTTCCTGCGGCATGTAGAGCGAGAAGCTGATGTCGTCGCCGCCACCAACAAGAAGGCCGTCAAGCGTATCCAGTGGAACCAGACGGTCGGGCGAGATCCGGACGGGCTTCCCGCCGACCCGCCAGACAGCGAACCGGTTGAACCACCACATGGCACGGCCGCCCCGCCGCTGTGTTGTTATTCCGATACGAGGACGCCGGGATGGCGTTCGAGCCATATGCTCATCTCCTGCACCCAGTCGCTTTCCGGGGCATCTATGAAATAACGGACATAGGTGGCCGTGCGTTCGGCCAGCGCTTCCGGATCGGCGGCCAGCCGTTCCACCGCGACCCAGCGGTTCCATTCGGTGATCACGCTCCAGGATGGGTCTTCTATCCTGCTGTCAGGCAGCCGGTAATGGAATGTCGGGCGGGACTTGATCCGTGGGTCGTCCAAATATGCTCGCACCCGCGCCTCATCCACATGTGCCATCAGCGGGCACAAGTCCAGATCCCGGTTGCGGGTTGGGTTTGCGGTCAGGTAATCGTGAATGAATTCTGGCCAATCGGGCCAGTATCCAGCAGCAAGCACGGCCCCGACATAGTTGCGCGGGAACGGTTGTGCAAACGGCAAGGCGCGGCGCAACATGCTGCGTGCGGTGACTGCACGCAGCCAGTCGCTCAAGACCAGGAAGCTGCGGAAGACCCTCAGAACACTGTCGCAGGCAAGGCTCGGCACCTCCGGGTTCAGTTGCACGCTAAAGGCGTAGCGCCAACTGGCGTCGGTGCCAACTGCACCCAGATTCCGCAGACGGCCGCAAAGATCATCGAGCGTCGGCAGCGCGTCGAGCGGCATCGGTGGGGTCACGATTTCCCGCGGCATCCAGTGCTCGATCACGTCGCCGATGGCGGCCCGCGCGATCGCGGCGGTCCGGGCCATCAAATCGCCTTCCGTCGGATTGCGCGCGCTCGGGTGGGCAAAGTCGGAGTCGAGTTCCACCTCGAACTGGCCGAAATCGGTGCCGGAGATCAGGATACTGTGTGCGTCATGCCAGGCGATTGTTCCGCCATAAGTGTCACACACCGCACGCGCGGCTGTAATAAGATCAATGCCGGCAAATTCCAATTCCACACCGACGCGCCGCTGCTCGCCTGCGTCGTTGGTGCGCCAGGGGGGTATTTGCATCGATGGTCCCGCCATGCCGCCTCCTTTGTCTGTGGTTTTGGGCGCAAATCGGCGAGTCCGCGCCTCGGATTGTCTGGATATTGGGCTGGCGAACACCCTTCGCCACCCCGCCGCAACTGCGCAGATGCGACAGCCTGCGCAACCGCGTCCAAAGCAACCTAGCGCACAAGCGGCGATTGCGGCTAGCGTTGGGGCGATCGCCAATTTCCGATGGAGCCCCTAAATGCGCGTATTCATCGCCTGCCTCGGCACCGAGACAAACACATTTTCCCCCCTGCCGACCGGCTGGGAGACATTTCGTGACACGATGCTGTTTCATAATGGCGACAAGGCGACCGAGCATGAGCCGCTGCTGTTCTCCGAGCCGCTGCATGTCTGGCGGCGGGAGGCGAAGGCGCGAGGTTGGGATGTGATCGAGAGCATTGCCGCCTTTGCCCAGCCCGCCGGCGTCTGTGTGCGCGCGGTCTATGAGGGCCTGCGGGACGAGATGCTACGCGATCTGGAAGGGGCCATGCCGGTCGATATCGCTCTCATCAACATGCACGGCGCGATGGTGGCGGAGGGCTATCTCGATTGCGAGGGCGACATGCTGCAGCGCGTGCGCGCCATCCTCGGACCGGACCGCGTGCTGGGAGGGGAGTTGGATCTGCACTGTTCGATCACGGGCGAGATGGTCGGCGCGGCGGACGCGCTCATCACCTTCAAGGAATACCCCCACATCGACGCCCCCCAACGCGCCAAGGAGTTGTTCGACCTCTGCGCCGATACGGCGGCGGGCAAGGTGCGCCCGATGATGGCCCGCTATGACCTGCGCATGATCAACACTTGGCGAACACCGTTCGAGCCGACCCGCAGCTTTGTCGACAAGCTGCAATCATTGGAGGGCGAGGACGGTATTCTCTCCATCAGCTTCGCCCATGGCTTTCCGTGGGGTGACGTGCCGGAGGCGAGCGCCAAAATCCTGGTAGTGGCCGATGGCGACGAGGCCAAGGCCGCGGCCCTGGCTGAACAGCTTGGCAGGGAAGTTTGGGACATGCGCGAGGCTACGGCCATGCCGCCCCGTGACATGAACGACATTCTGGACGAGGCGGCTGGGCATAACAAAGGCCCGGTGGTGATTGCTGATACCAGCGACAATGCGGGTGGCGGTGCACCGTCCGACTCGACCTATCTGCTGGCGGCGGCGCTGGAGAAAGGGCTGACGGGCATCGCTAGCGGCCTCTACTGGGACCCGACCGCGGTTCGGTTTTGCGAAGAATCCGGCGAGGGGGCGACGTTGGACCTGCGCATCGGCGGCAAGGTCGGCAAGGCCAGCGGTCTGCCACTCGACCTGAGGGTGACGGTCAAAAAGATTGCTCGCAATGCCGAACAAACCTTTGGTTCGTCCATCAACCCGCTAGGCACCGCGGTGTGGGTGCAGATGGAGGGCGATATCGATTTGGTGTTGAATACCCAGCGCACCCAAGTCTTTAACCCGGACGCCTTCACCAAGCTGGGCATCGACCTGAGCGCCAAAAGGATGGTGTTCGTGAAAAGCTCTCAGCACTTCTATGCCGGCTTCAACCCGATGGCGGAAGCGGTGCTCTATTGCGCAACGCCCGGCGCCATTGCCCCGCATTACGGCGCGATCCCGTTCAAGGTGTTTACCCAGCCTTACTGGCCAAAGGTGGAAAATCCTTTTGCCTGAGGGCGAGCAGTGCAACGGGCCGCAACCGCAGCCCGAATACATTTCGCCCTCTTGCCCAAACCGTCCAGAACTGTGTTGATGACGATGACGTTTGATTGAAGGACTTAACCCATGTCTGACACATCCTCGAACCCTACCGTGTTGCCGCCCAATTTGACCCGGGACCTTGCCGACTGGATCAGCGGCTTCGACCGGGGGGAGTTGCCGGCCAATGTACAGCAGGCGATGCGGCTTGCGTTGCTCGATACACTCGGTGTCGGCGTGCATGGTCAGAACGAGGAATGGACGGGAATCGCCCGCGAGTGGGCCTATGGTGCCACAGCCCCCGATTTAGACGACGCCGCGACCATTTGGGGCGAGGAGGAGGCGTTGCTGCGCACCTCCGATGCGGCCTTCGTCAACGGCATTGCCGCGCACGCGTTCGAGCTGGATGATTTCTGTCAGAAGCTGCACCCGGGTGCCGTGGTCATTCCCGCGGCAATGGCGGTGGCAGAGGCCAATAAGTGCAATCTTGGCCAGTTGCTCGGCGGCGTCGCGCTCGGTTACGAAACCATGATCCGCCTGTCCAAGGCATTGGACCCGAACCAAGCCCGGCTGCGCGGTTGGCACCTGACCGGGGTTTGCGGCCCCGTGGGCGCTGCCGCCGCGGCAAGCTGGCTGCTCTGGCTGGGCGGGGAGGAAACGGCCTGGGCCATTGGGCTGGGCGCGACGCAAGGTTCGGGCTTGTTCGCGTTCAACGCCGACGGCGCCATGAGCAAACGCTTTCATCCCGGCCGCGCGGCGCAAAGCGGTGTGATGGCGGCGGAACTGGCCTCCCGCGGCTTTTCCGGCCCGGCCAAAGTGCTGGAGACCGAGGACGGCAGCTTCCTGACAGCCTTCAGCGACCATGCCGACGGCCGTAAACTGCTGGACGGTATCGGCAGCCGTTGGGAGTTGCTGACCAATAATTTCAAGCCCTATGCGTGTTGCGGCTCCGTGCATGCTTATAACGACTGCGCCATTGCCATCCGCAATACGCTGGGCCGCGCACCGAAGGCGAGTGAGCGTGTCGTGGTGGGGCTGCCGAAGGTGGTGGACGTGCAGTGCGGCTACCCCTATGAGCCGGGCACTGCGCTGTTTGCCCAGATGTCGGCGCGCTATTGTATCGCAGTGGCGCTGCTGGATGGCGCCGTTCTGCCGGAGCAATTTACGGATGAGCGCATGCGCTCGCCGGATGTGGTGGCGCTAGCCCAGCGCATCGAGATTGTCGGCGACGAGCGGCTGGATGCGATCTACCCGGAAAAATACCCCGGCTGGGTCGAGGTGCATACCGCCGATAGTGTGGTGCGCGTGGACCGCGACAATCCTTCGGGTGCGCACGATTCAGCGGACTACAGGGCCGGCCTGCTCGCCAAATACGACGCGCTGTTGGGCGAGAAGGGCAAGGCGTTGAAAACGCTCGTGCTCGATGCGCCAGCCGATACACCGGTGCGCGCGCTGATCGAGGCCATGGCCGGCAAATAACCCTCGGCCTTCAGGCAGAGACGCCGACCCAGGGCTGGCAAAAGGGGAGTTGATCGGGGCGGCATACGCGAACGGCGCCGCACCGGTCTATTTCCGGTTTCGCAAGGCCTTGATCTGTTCCGGGGAGCAACGAAATCCAGTACGATATCTATCGTAAAGGCGTAATTGATGTTGCTATTTTTCAAATAATTCAAGGATATATCCTGAAAAGGGATGGATTGTCTCGGTAAATTTGAGGATTTCGTAAAATTATGGCAATTCCGGCCGGTCATCCTTCCTTCATTCTCGTTCATGGTACCAATTAATAAAAAGTCTCTGAATTTTCTGAAATTTATCAAATAGAGAATTAACGTCGCAATAATTTGTTTGACGATGACGCATCCATTTGTAAGCCTAATAAGACTCGGCGAAACGGGTAAGTCGGATTGGAAATTCTGGGGAGTCTGGGCAATGAAGGTGGAATTGTCTTTTACGCAACGGGTGAGTATGGCTGCGGGTGCTGCATCGGTGATCGTTGCGCCGGCCGCAGCAGATGCGGCTTTGGTCACGGTACAGGGTAGTCCGGTCAGTGTGCGGGCGCAGGACTTCACAATGATCGGTATTGGAAATGCGGCGACCTGGGATGTCGATGGCGTCAATGGCCCGGACTTTGCCTTGAACTTCTCCAATACGCGCACTCAAACGGCCGGTGTTTACAGCACGTTCCGGTATGGCCAGTTCCGCAATATTCTATCGAATTTTTTGCCAGGCGGCACTCGCCTCAACGGGATGGGTTTTGTGGGGTCCACGTCGTTCGCCCGTCCCTTGGCATCCAGCGCGCGCGTTGGCGCAACGTTGTCTGCCTATCTGCCGGCAAGCAATGCAAGACTTTTCGCTACGGAAGTGCTGGTCTCGGAACGTTTGTACGTACCACCGAATACACAGCCCGATATAACGTCGACGATCGTCGATCCGGGGATGGGGTTCGGTGGGGCGACCGGACCCGTCAACGTCGGGTTCTCGTTTCTGTCAGGCGGCAATACGCATTACGGTTGGGCGCAGCTCGATCTGGGCGTAACCATCGACAATCGGCTGACGGTCGTCGAATGGACCTACGAAAACTCGTCCGATACTCCGGTGCATGTCGGAACCCGCGCGGCCCAGGTGCCGGAGCCGGCGTCAACTTTGCCGGCCATCGCCATGCTGGCAATGGGCGCGGCGGGCGTGCGTGCCTGGCGGCAACATAAGGCGGCGGCCTGAGATCTGCCATTCGGCCGGAACGGGGCAAAGCCGATGCAACCTTTCCGGCTGATCTTTAGAGGTAGCGCTTCACCGCCCGTTTATAGCGTGAGTACGTCTCGCCGAATTTGGCTTCGAGGTAGGCTTCCTCGCGCAGCACCACGCCCCAGTGCATGACCGGCAGGGTAGCCGCCAGGGCCAGCAGGACAGCCGGCGCGTCCAGCAAGGCAGCGAGCCCGATGTGGACGGTCGCAAGCGCCACATACATTGGGTTGCGGGTGACGCGGTAAGGGCCGGCGGCGACAATGGCGGTGGTCGGCAGGTGGGGCGGTATCGCGGTGCCGGCGCGACGGAAATGCATTGCGGCCCAAATGGCCAGCAGGCCACCGCCACCAACCAGCAGCCAGCCGAGCACCGTCGCCTCGCCCACGCCGAAGCTCCAGCCCCACCAAAGGTTGCACGTATAGCCGATGAGGAAACCCAGGCCATAGATAACCGGTGGCAGGGCTATGACCGCCGGGCTATCCTGGTGGCGTTTCCATAGATCTGACAGCGGCATGCTTTTGCTCCTGCTGGCGCTCAGTCCAAAGCGAGCAGCCGCCGCGATTCGCGGATGACGCGCGCGGTCTCGCTCCAGTTCAGGCGGGTTAGGGCATCTTCGAACGGCACGAACTCGGCGCTCATGGCATCGTCGCCAGCCACCGGTTCGCCCGCGACCCATGTGGCCGCAAAATCGGTCAGCGTGAAGTGGGTTACGACCCGGCCATCCTCATCGCAGCGGATCGTGTCGATCACGTCGACAATCGGGCCGAGCCGGATGGTGACGTTCGTTTCTTCCATCACTTCCCGCACGGCCGCCTGCCGCACCGTCTCGCCCAGGTCATGGGAGCCGCCGGGGATGCTCCATTCGCCGCGGCGGGGTTCCTTGCCGCGTTGAATCAGCAAAACGTGGTCGCCTTTCCAGACGACCACGCCGACCGCCGACCAGGGGCGGGAAGGGTAGAGGCGGTCACTCATGCAGCCGGACTATAAAGGCCGGCTCAATCGCGCGCCACGCACATGGCAACGCCCATGCCGCCGCCGATGCAGAGTGTCGCCAAGCCTTTCTTGGCATCGCGCCGCTGCATTTCAAACAGCAGGGTGGTCAGCACGCGCGCGCCGGATGCGCCAATGGGGTGGCCCATGGCGATGGCGCCGCCGTTGACGTTCAGCTTTTCCGGATCGAAGCCCAGATCCTTGCCGACCGCCAGCGCCTGCGCGGCGAACGCCTCGTTCGCCTCAATCAGGTCAAGGTCATCGACCGACCAGCCGGCATTCAGGAGCGCGCGGCGCGAGGCGGGGATCGGGCCGGTGCCCATCAGCGCAGGATCGACGCCGGCCTGGGCAAAGCTGACGATACGGGCAAGCGGCTGCACGCCCCGCTTCTCCGCTTCCTCGGCACTCATCATCACCAGCGCGGCAGCGCCGTCGTTGATGCCGGAGGCGTTGCCGGCAGTCACCGAGCCGTCTTTGGTAAAGGCCGGACGCAGGCGCGCCAGCGCTTCCATGGTGGTGCCGTGGCGCGGGTGTTCGTCAGTATCGACCACCACGTTGCCCTTGCGGTGCTTGATTGTCACAGGAATGATCTCATCAGCGAAACGGCCGGCTTTCATCGCTGCCTCTGCCTTGTTCTGGCTGGCACAGGCGAACTCATCCTGTTCCTCGCGGCTGATCTGGTACTTCTCAGCCACGTTTTCCGCGGTGTTGCCCATGTGATAGCCGTTGAAGGCATCCCAGAGCCCATCACGGATCATCGTATCGACCATGGCTCCGTCACCCATTTTCACGCCATTGCGCAGATACATGGCGTGCGGTGCCTGGCTCATGCTTTCCTGACCGCCGGCGACGACAATGCTGCTGTCGCCCGCGCGGATCGCCTGGGCGGCAAGGCCGACGGCCTTCAGACCAGAGCCGCAGACATGGTTGATGGTGTAGGCCGGCACCATGTCCGGCAGGCCGGCGCGAATCGCGGCCTGACGGGCCGGGTTCTGGCCCTGGCCGGCCGTCAGCACATGGCCGAGAATGACTTCCGACACGTCCTCCGGCGCGATGCCGGCGCGTGCAAGGGCTTCCTTTACGGCGATGGTGCCAAGCTCGGCAGGGGACAGCGAGGACAGGGTACCGCCAAAGCTGCCGATGGGCGTGCGGGCGGCATGGGCGATAACGACTTCATTGCTCATCGGCTAATCTCCTGGGGCATGCGCGGGCAGCTTGGGCGCTCCGTGATCCGCAATGTATGGCTTTATATTGCGGCGCACAATGCCATTTCCCGATCAGGGAGCCGAGTCGTTGCTTCCAAGCCGATTATGCAGCCAGGCGGTCAGTGGCTGCCAGACCAGGACCGGCGCGCGGTGGCTCGAAACCATGCCGATATGGCCGGTCTCGACGGTCTGCGTGACGGCATTCGGTAACATGGCGCCCAGTGCCTCGGCACTGGCTGGCGGCACGATCCGGTCCTGCTGCGGCACCAGGACATAGGCCGGTTGATAGGCTGCCAGAGGGCTTATGACCGTTCCGGCAACAGACCACTCTCCATGCGCCGGTGCATTGTCCGTGTACCAAGCGCCCAGCAGCGTGCGGGTAATTGGCGCGGTGAGAGGCAGGCCGTCGTTCAGCCAATCCTCCAGCGCCACGAATGCCGCCGCTTCGTCGGAGGCCGGGTCGATGTCGGCGAAGGTCAAGAACTTCTCAATCACATGGAACGGATCGATGGCGTAGAACAGCACTTGCACGGCATCCACTGGCATGGAGCCAAGGGCCTGCAAGGTCGGCTCAATCATCGCAAGCGCGTTGGCTGCGGTTTCGGCAAGGCGGCAGTTGCCGGCGTGAAAATCCCAAGGGGTTGCCATGAACACCTGAGCGGCGACGCCATCCGGGCGGCGTGTTGCCAGGGCGAGCGTCAGCAACCCGCCCAGGCAATATCCAATCAGGGCGGGCCGCTGGCCGGTTTGCCTTAATATCTGGATCAACGCCGGCTCCAGCATTCGGGTGATGCAGGCTTCGATGGTGACCGGCTCTGCCACGTGTCCGAATCCGTCCCAGGCGACCACCAAAGGGCGAAACCCCTGCGCTGCCAGGAAGCGGACGAAGCTGTGGTTCTCGCGCAGGTCGAGGATGTAGTGACGGTTGATCAGGGAGGGCACAATCAGCAGAGGCGGCGCATCCGGCTTGGACTGCAGGCCGTAATCCAGGACCTGCATGCCCTCGCACTGCCAATATACCGATGGTTCCGGCAGGGTGCGGCGATAGGGGTGCTGCTGATATGCGTCGATGCCTCGCATCAGCCGGGCGAAACGGTCCGACGCGATCTGCACCATCGTCAGAAATTCGCTGCGCGGATCGGTGCCGCGCAAGATGCTGGACCACATGGCTGCGGGGAAAGCCGCACTGCTCCAGGTCATTGCCGCTGTTCCGAGATGCAGCCACAACGGACGTGGGCCAGTTCGGGGATACGGGGAGATTTTTGCCGGTTCAGAAGCCATGATCGAGACTGTTGCCTGTTCGCGGTTGCGAGCGCAATCGCACAAACACGGCGCCGGCACCCTTGAGACGTGAGGCTAACACCGTTATTGAGTCATTGTGCGCATGCTCAACGCACCTTCGCCAGTGAGCCGCACCCAGGAGGCCGTGTCCATGTCCCAGAAACGCGCAAAAAGCGGTTCGGAAGCGGGTGACGTGATCATCAAGAAATACGCCAACAGGCGACTCTACAATACCTCGACCAGCAGTTACGTGACGCTCGACGATCTGCGCAAGATGGTGCAGGAGGGAACGGAGTTCCGCGTGATCGACGCCAAGTCGACCGAGGATCTGACCCGCTCGGTCCTGACGCAGATTATCGTGGAGGAGGAAAGCAAGGGGCAGAACTTGCTGCCGATCAGCTTTCTGCGCCAGATCATTGCCATGTACGAAGACAATATGCGCTGGACCCTGCCGCAATATCTGGAAACGGCCATGGGCTGGTACGCCCGGCATCAGCAGGAGGTGCAGCGTCAGGTCAGCTCATCGTTCGGCGGCATGATGCCGTCTGCACTGGAAGAAATGCAGCGCCAGCAATTGGCGCTGTTCGATCAGGCGGTGAAGATGTTCAATCCGGGTATCGCAGCCGGTACGAAAGCGCCGGAAGCGCCCCCACCCGCGCCGAAATCGGATGAGGAAATTACGGACCTGCGCCAGCGCATTGCTGCGCTTCAGGAAGCGGTCGAATCGCTCGCGAAAAAGGACGAACGCTAACTGGCGACCGTCCCTTACCGGGGGCTGTGGCGGTTGGTCGCTACTTCAAGCTGCCATCGGCATTGAACTGCTTCAGATAGGCGATGACATCGGCGCGATCCTCGGCTTTCTTCAGGCCAGGAAACGCCATTCGGCCTTTCGGCACAATTTTCTTCGGGTTTTGCAGGTAGGCGTCCAGTGTTTCCTCGTCCCAGATCCGGCCGGCATCGGCGAGTTCCATCAGGGAGGGCGAGTATCTGAACCCCTCGACCGCACCGAATGCGCGGCCAACGACACCGTTCACTGGCGGGCCGACACGGTTTTTGGCATTCTCGCCCACCATGTGGCAGGCCTTGCATTTATTGAATACTTTTGCGCCCTGCTGCGGGTCTCCGGCATGGGCGGCACCTGCCGCCAGTAGCAAGCCGGTGATGGCGGCTGCCATAATCGTGCGCATTGCAATTTCCTCTGTTGCGTCAATCGTATCGACTGTTCAGAGATAGCGGCCAGCGATGCTTATACCAAGGCGTTGCGACAGTTCGCATCCGCCCCTGACGGCAGCCCTCGGCAATGCCTGTTTTGAAAAAAAACGGTCGCTAGGCGACCGCTTCCTTTACAGCCTTTTCCGTCGCAGCGGTGGCTTCTGCCTCATTACGGTAGTGGGTGTAGGCCACGGCGCAATGTTCTGCACAATACGGCCGGCCCGGGACCACGGCAGAACCGCAGAAGTGGAAATCCGGTTTGGTGGGATCGCCGACCGGCCAGGCACAACTGCGCGGGGTGGATAGCGCCGGGCTTGTGGCGACCAAGCGCACGCCCTTTTGCCGTTCGCCGCGTTTCGGCGGCAAACCAAGGCGGTAAGCCTTGCCAATGACCGCGTTCTTCGAGACCCCCAGCTTTCGGCCGATCTGCGCGGCGGTATGCGGCTCGGACCAGAGCTTGCGCAATTCAGCGATTTGGGTATCTGTCCAGCTCATGGCGGTGACCTCCAGGGTTTCCGGGCGGCCGCTATATCTAGCGACCTCACGACGCAAACCTACGAGATGCTGGGCGGTGAGGCCAGCATTTCCCTAGCAATGGTGGTCATATATCTGTGGAAATCTAGATATTGTGCCGCATTTCAGCGATTTTTCAGCATGATGCTAGCCTAGAGATTGTCGCAGCACGTTATCATTCCAGCAAAATCACGGCTGTGATAGCCTCCGCAACACTTAAACCGATTCGGCCAGAGGAGATAACCATGGCGTCTGAGACCATCACAGCTGCGTCAATCGCGCACGCCAATGCCAACGATCTCGATCCATGGTTCATGCCGTTCACGGCAAACCGCTCCTTCAAGCAGGCGCCGCGGCTGCTCGTCAGTGCGGAGGGCATGCACTACACGTCCAAGGATGGCCGCCAAATTTTGGACGCTTCGGCCGGCCTTTGGTGCGTGAACGCAGGCCACGGCCGCAAGCGCATTGTCGAGGCGGTGCAGGCGCAGGTTGCGACCATGGATTTTGCCCCGACCTTCCAGATGGGCCACCCAGCCGCGTTCGAACTCGCCTCGCGAGTCGCAGCTCTGGCCCCGGAAGGGCTGGACACGGTGTTCTTTGCGAACAGCGGCTCGGAAGCTGTTGATACAGCATTGAAAATCGCTCTGGCCTACCATCGGTCCCGTGGCGAGGCGCAGCGGGTTCGCTTTGTCGGCCGGGAGCGCGGTTATCACGGTGTCGGCTTCGGCGGTATTTCCGTCGGCGGCATCAGCGCCAACCGCAAGATGTTTGGCAGCATGCTGCCCTATGTCGATCACCTACCGCACACCCACAATCTAAGGGAAATGGCATTCAGCCGCGGCCAGCCGGAATGGGGCGCGCATCTGGCGGACGACCTGGAGCGCATCTGCGCACTACATGACCCATCGACCATTGCCGCCGTGATTGTGGAGCCGGTAGCAGGTTCAACCGGCGTTCTGGTGCCGCCGAAAGGTTATCTGGAGCGTTTGCGGGAGATCACCGAAAAACACGGCATTCTGCTGATCTTCGACGAGGTCATCACCGGCTTCGGTCGCCTGGGCAAGGCTTTTGCGAGCGAGTATTTCGGCATCACGCCAGACATGATGACCATCGCCAAGGGCCTGACGAATGCGACGGTGCCGGCCTCCGGCGTGGTGCTGAAGCCGGAAATCTATGAAAGCCTGATGCAGGGGCCGGAGTGGATGGTCGAGTTTGCGCATGGCTATACCTACTCCGCGCACCCGCTGGCCGTGGCGGCTGGGCTCGCCACCCTGGACGTGTATAAGGAGGATGACCTGTTCAATCGCGGCGCTGCGCTGGCGCCGGTGCTGGAAGATGCCGTGCACAGCCTGAAAGGCGAGCCGCACGTGATCGATATTCGCAACATCGGCCTGATGGCTGCGGTGGAGCTTGCGGCGGTGCCAGGCGCGCCGGGTAAACGCGGTTACGATGCGTTTCTCAAAGCCTATGAGGCCGGCGTGTACATCCGTCTGGCGGGCGATGTGCTGGCCTTCTCGCCGCCTCTGATTGCCGAGGCGAGTCATATTGAAACCATGGTGGAGACACTGCGCAAGGTTCTGCGCACGCTCGATTGACCCCCAGGCAGCGGCCCTGAATGGGGCCGCTGCTTCAGCATTTCGGTAACGGCCCCTTAAGGGACGAATCCTTACAACTGTGAATGACGGAAACGGATGCATTCCAATGCTGACGAATCCATCGAGGCTTTTGCAGTAATATCCTGAAAAATCGGATTTTCTGCAGGGCACCCGTCCACGGCCTGTTTGTGGATGGGAATGACCACGACACAGCTTGTAGGGATGGCCTTCATGTGCGCCCAGCAGACAGCCAACGGCTCCGGCTCCGCTATGCCAGCGCGGTACCGCTGGGACCGTGGTACCGACCGCCTGGAATGGGAAACCCTGCCGGTCGATTGGGCGGCCGCGCTCCCGGCCCCTCTGCCGGGCTGCGGCCGCGATCTGGCGGACTTGCTGGTACCAGCAGACCATGCGGAACGCGGGTGGGTGCTGGCAAAAGCCGGCAACTCGGATACCCCGGTTTTTGTTCGGTTTCGCCTGAAAACAGCTTCGGGCTGGCTTTGGGTACGGGAGCGCCTGGCGGCTTCCGGATTGCCCAGCGTGTTGGAAGGAGAACTTTGGCCACTCTCCGAAGGGGAGGCGCAATTGGCCGACCTGGACGGTGGCGGTGCGTATGATCCGCTCACCGGTGTTTTTACGCGCGAAAGACTGTTCCAGGGACTGCAGCGAGTTGTGGCAGAGGCGCTGTCTGTAGGCGGCGGCGGCAGCTATCTGGTCGTCGATATCGATAATTTCAGCCTGCTGAACCACGCCTATGGCTGCCGGACGGGAGACATGGTTCTGGTCGCCTTGGCTGAGCGGCTGCGCCGGTTGCTGGGATCCGGTGTTTTGCTCGGCCGGGACAGCGGCGACAGTTTCGGCATCATCATCGAGGGGCTGACCGAGGAGGGCACGCTGGCTCTGGCGGATCGTCTGGTGCGTGCCATCGCGGAGGCCCCTCTTATCGGTGGCGAAGATATCGTGGTGACGGTTTCCATCGGCGCGGTCGTGTTCCCCATCGCCGCATGCAGCGCGGAGGAGGCAATGGCCCGCGCTGATCTGGCGGTGGCCGGCGCGAAAGCGGCTGGGCGCAACTATTACCAATTGTATGCGCTGGCGGACGACCGGCGCGCCGGACACCGGCGCAATCTGACGATCGCCCGGCGCGTGCAGGATGCGCTCGCAGAAAACCGGCTGATGTTTGCCTATCAGCCGGTTGTCAGCGCACGCAGCCATCAGCCGGTCTTCCATGAATGTCTGCTGCGCTTACGCACGCCGAACAACACGGTGATACCGGCGGGGCAGTTCGTGCCAGTGGTCGAGGATCTTGGGCTGATGCGCCAGATCGACCATGTGGTGCTGGAAAAAGCCGTTGCCGAACTGGCACTGGACCTGCACACGACGCTGGCCATCAATGTCTCGGCCCATACGACTGGCGATGCGGCGTGGCTGCGGCGCCTGAATGCGTTGAGCCGGGCGACACCGGGCATCATGCGCCGGCTGATCGTCGAGATCACGGAAACGGCGGCGATGCGCAACCTGGAAACTGCCCAACATTTTATCGAAACGGTGCAAGCCACCGGCGCCCGCGTCGCGCTGGATGATTTCGGGGCTGGCTACTCCTCATTCAAGCATCTGAAAAACCTGAGCGTGGATATCGTCAAAATCGACGGGCTGTTTACGGGCGGCTTGGCAGAAAATCCTGACAACCTACTGTTCTTCAAGGCACTGTTAACGCTGGCCAATGGTTGCGGGTTCGATACCGTCGCGGAATGCGCGGAGACGGCCCAGGATGCGATGTTGCTGGCGGCGGCCGGGGTCACGTTTCTCCAGGGCTACTACTTTGCCAAGCCGGAACTGGTGCGTCTGAAAGGCTCGCCGGTGCTGCCGCTCGGCTCCAGCGGGCCGGCGGCGGCCGAGCCGCACGAAATCGGCGGTTTGCGCTTTGTCTCCTGACCTTGGCTCCTGGTGGCCTTTCGGCGATGCCGCTACACTTTCCGCCAACGCGATTCGTTGCCGGGAGGACGCCGCTGATGACCGAATTCTTCGACACCTACGAGATTCAACCGCCGGAGGTGCGGGAGGCGGCATTGTTTGCGGAATTGCCGCGGCAAATCGCGCACGCAAAGCAAAGGACGGCATTTTTCGGCAAGTTACTGGCCGATGTGAACCCGGCCGACATCACCAGCCGCGCGGCGCTGGCACAACTGCCCGTTACCTACAAGGCCGACCTGATCGAGGCGCAGGCGGCCAACCGGCCCTTTGGCGGTATGAGCGCGGCGGCGCCCGGCGACATGCTGCACCTGTTTCTTTCGCCAGGACCGATCGCCGAGCCGGAAGGGCGAGGGCATGACTGGTGGCGCGGCGCGCGCTCGCTGTTTGCGGCGGGGTTCCGCAAGGGCGATATTCTGATCAACACCTTCAGTTATCACTTCACGCCGGCGGGCCTGTTGACCGACAGTGCGGCACGCGCGTTGGGATGCGCCGTGTTTCCGGGCGGCGTCGGCCAGACGGCGCGGCAGGTGGAGGCAATCCACTGGTACGGTATCAACGGCTTCATGGGCACGCCGGATTTCCTGAAGACCGTTATCGAGAAGGCGGATAAACTGGGCGCCGATATTTCGTGTATGACAAAGGCGCTGGTCGGCGCAGGCGCGTTGCCGAGATCACTGCGGCAGGAAATCATCGCGCGCGGCGTCTCGTGCGTGCAGAACTACGGCACTGCGGATTTGGGCATTGTCGCCTACGAGAGCCAGGCGATGGCAGGGATGATCCTCTCAGAAGGCCTGATCGTTGAGATCGTCCGCCCTGGCACCGGCGAGCCGGTGCCAGACGGAGAGGTGGGGGAGGTGGTCGTCACCCAGGTATGGAACAAGAACTATCCGCTGATCCGGTTTGCCACCGGAGACCTGTCGGCGATGCTGCCGGGCCTCTCACCGTGCGGTCGCACGGCACCGCGCATTCGCGGTTGGATGGGCCGGGCAGATCAGTCAACCAAGGTGCGCGGCATGTTCGTGCGGCCGAACCAGGTTGCCAATGTGCTGAAACGTCATCCAGAGGTGGCGAAGGCGCGGGTGGTAATCGGCAGTCAAGATGGCCGTGACACCATGCTGTTCAGGGCGGAGGCCGAAGGTCAACGGCAGGGCTTGGTCGATGCGATCGCCCAGGCGATAGACGCCGAAATCCGCATCCGGGCGGACGTAGAATTGGTGGCGATCGGCTCTCTGCCGAACGATGGCAAGGTCATAGAGGATACCCGCACCTACGAATAGCGGTGTTCCCGGGAGCCGCCGCCAGTATCAGCGCCCGAACGCCGTCTGCTCCATTCCACGCCGCAGCTTGTAGGCGGCGCTGGTCTCATCGGCCTGCACATCGGCCCAGGTGATTGGCTGGCCATCCTTGACCGGGCGCAGTAGCTTCACATTGTGCGCGAGGCCAAGCGGTATCATGCCGGCCTCCACCGACGCTGCCGCGGGCCGCAACCCACCAGAGACGGTGTAACCGCCTTCACCGTCCAGAATTTCCCCCGCGACGAGGTCGCGCTTGGCTAGCGCCACCACATCGCCGTTGAAGTGGCGCGCTACGCCGGTCGCCTCGCCGCGCAGGCCGATGGAGGCAACGGAATAAGCCAGTTCCAGCCCGATCAGGTGCCATTTCTTGTAGAGCGCCATATAACGACCGCTCGGGTCGGTGGTGACCTGATATTCCTCGAAACAGTTCTTGATGTAATCCGTATCGCCGCGGAAGCAGACCCAGACACCCTTGCGGATATCGTTGGCGATCGGCGTGCCGTCGCGCGTCAGGCTGGAGACGACCTCGACCATGCCTTCATGCTCCAGCACGCCCCCTTCAGCCTTCGGGCGCATCAGTGTGGGAATGTCGTCGACCGAGCCCGGCGGCAGCAGGAGGCCGCTTTGCGGCACCGCCAGGCCTGTGGCGTTGGCGATGGCGGCGGACTCGATGGCCGGTTTCGAACCATCCAGAAAAGCGTTGAACATTTTTGGGTTCAGCCGGCCGCGTTCCGCCTGCTCGGCGGTTAAACCCCAATAGTCCCATACGGTTTCGGGTGTGGATTGCCGGTATTCCGGCAGCCATTTGTGGCCGCGTCCGGCGGCGGTCACGATGAAGCCGCAGGTGCGCGCCCAGTCCACCAGGTCGCAAGTCAACGCCGGCTGATCGCCATAGGCCATGCTATAGAGCACGCCCGCCTTCGCGGCTTGTAATGCCAAACCGTAACCGCAGAACGCATCCGCCTCTACCGTGACATTGACCACGTTTTTGCCGTGGGTGAACGCGGAGAGGCAATGCTCGACCGCGGCGGGCGGGTGGCCGGTCGCCTCGATCACGATGTCCACGGCCGGATGCTGGATCAGCGCCTGGGCATCGTCGGTCACACAGGTTGCGCCGGTCCTGGCCGCGTCGTCCAGATTGGCTGCTGCATATTGCTCAGCCGTCCAGCCGACATATTCCAGGTTGGACCGCGCGGCGTCAGGCCGAATATCGGCGATGCCGACGATATGAATACCCGGCGCCCGCTGCGCCTGTGCCAGGAACATGGAGCCAAATTTGCCGGCGCCGATCAGGCCGACGCGCAGCGGTTTGCCAACTTCGGCGCGGTGTTGCAATTTCAGGAACAGGCTCAACGGTGGACCTCGCGCGGGTTCGTGGCGGTTGGCTCCGGAATACATGGCCGGTGCCGGGCCGGCAATCCCGCCGGTTCGGCCCGACCAAATGCCATCGTGACTTGCGGCGCCCGCCGGGGCACACAGGCCGCGTCATACAATTCCCAGCAGGAATGGAACCCCATGCGTGAACACAAGATCGCCGCTATTCCCGCCGATGGAATCGGCCCCGAGGTTATTGAGTCCGGTATCGCCGTGCTGGAGGCGTTGGCCGAACGCATCGGCGACGTGAAATTCTCGTTTCGTACTTTTGACTGGGGTACGGACTATTATCGCAAAAATGGCGTGATGATGCCGGCGGATGGCCTGGATCAGTTAAAGCCATTTGACGCCATTTATTTTGGCGCCGTCGGTGCGCCGGACGTGCCGGATCACATTACGCTTTGGGGCCTGCGCCTCAATATCTGCCAAAATTTCGACCAGTACGCGAATGTGCGGCCTACCAGAATCCTGCCCGGGATCACCTCACCGCTTCGCAATGTTGAGGTTGGCGACCTGGACTGGGTGATTGTGCGCGAGAACTCAGAGGGCGAGTATTCCGGCAATGGTGGGCGAACGCATCGCGGACAGCCGGAAGAAGTCGGCACAGAGGTCGCCATCTTCACCCGCACCGGCGTGACCCGGATCATGCGCTACGCCTTCCGGATTGCGCAGTCGCGCCCGCGTAAGTTTCTGACGGTCGTGACCAAATCGAATGCGCAGCGCTTCGGCATGGTGATGTGGGACGAGATCGCGGCCGAGGTTGCGCAGGAATTCCCGGATGTCACCTGGGATAAGATGCTCGTCGACGCCATGACCGTGCGCATGACGCTCAACCCCAAAAGCCTTGACACCATCGTCGCCACCAACCTGCACGCCGACATTCTGTCGGACTTGGCCGGTGCGCTGGCTGGCAGCATCGGAGTTGCGCCGACGGCTAACATCAACCCGGAAGGTCATTTCCCCTCCATGTTCGAGCCTATTCATGGCTCCGCCTTCGACATTACCGGCAAGGGCATCGCCAACCCGGTCGCCACCTTCTGGACTGGCGCGCAAATGTTGGAGCATCTGGGTGAAGCCGCCGCCGCCGAGCGGCTGATGCGGGCCGTCGATCAGGTCTGCGGTGCCGGCATCATGACGGCAGACGTGGGCGGCAAGGCGACGACGCGGGAAGTGACGGATGCGGTGATCGAAGCGATCAAAGGGTCCAACGTGTAAAAGCAAGACCAGTTCGGTCGGTCGGTAGAGGCTCCAGCCGCTTGGCAGGGTGCGGCTGGGTGCGCTATCACATCAGGTGACATTTTTATTGCCCCCTGACGAGGAACCCCCCTCCATGCCCGCGACCGCCACCACCGGCCTGCCGCTCTCGCGCTTCAAAGTGCTCGACCTGACCCGTGTTCGCGCCGGGCCTACCTGCGTGCGCCAACTGGCCGACTGGGGCGCGGATGTGATCAAGGTCGAGACCCCGCCGGATGGCAAGGAGGGGTTGGGGGGGGCGCGCGACGGTTCCGACTTCCAAAACCTGCATCGCAACAAGCGCTCGCTCACTCTGAATCTGAAAGAGCCGGCGGGGCTCGAAGTGTTCATGAAGCTGGTGAAGGATGCCGACGTGGTGGTCGAGAACTACCGCGCCGACGTGAAATTCCGGCTCGGCATCGACTACGAAAGCCTCGCCAAGGTGAACCCGCGTATCATCTTGGGTTCGATCTCCGGCTTTGGTGAGGACGGGCCATATCGCGACCGGCCGGGATTCGACCAGATCGCGCAGGGCATGGGTGGCCTCATGTCAATTACCGGGGAGCCGGGCCGCGGGCCGATGCGCGTCGGCATTCCGGTCGCGGACCTCTGCGCCGGCATGTTCTGCGCGCAGGGCATTCTGCTGGCGCTGCTGGAACGCGAGCAATCCGGCAAGGGTCAGTGGGTCAAGACCAGCCTGCTCCAGGCCCAGATCCAGATGCTGGACTTCCAAGCCGCCCGCTATTTGAAGGAAGGGGAGATTCCCGAGACCGCCGGCAATGACCACCCAACCAGCATTCCCACTGGCGTATTCCCCACCTCCGACGGCCACATCAACATTGCCGTGGCCGGCGGTCCGATCTACGAGCGCTTTTGCAAGGCCATGGGCCATGAGGAATGGCTGACGGACGAGCGTTTCGACACCGCGCCAAAGCGCTCGAAAAACCGCAAGGAGATGAACGCCGTCATAGCCGAGGTAACGCAGCACAAGCCCAGCCAGTATTGGGTGGAACTGTTCGAGGAAAAGGGCGTGCCCTGCGGCCCGATCTACAATATGGCGGAAATGTTCGCCGATCCGCAGGTGAAGCATTTGGAAATGGCGACGCCGGTACAGCATCCGCGCCTTGGCGAGTTCGGTGTGGTCAACCAAGCTATCCGCCTCTCGCGCACTCCGCATCAGATCCGCACAGCTACGCCGGAGCAGGGCGAGCATACGGATGCGATCCTGGCGGAGCTCGGCTATGACGCAGCCTCGATCAAGGGCATGCACGACAAGGGTGTGGTGTAGGTCCGAAGCGTGCGGTTCTTCCTCGCCGTCATTGCGAGGAGGCGGCGCCGACGAAGCAATCCAAGACAACCGCCAATTGATTGCGGCAGCCCGACCTATGGCCGGGGCTCGCAATGACGAGTTTGGAAAATGACAATGACCACGACCGAATACGCCGGCGGCCGCATGATCGCCGAGAAGCGCGACGGTATCGGCTGGATGATTTTTAACCAGCCGGAAAAGCGCAATGCCATGACCTATGCCATGTGGGAGGCGATCCCGCCGATCATGGATCGGTTCCAGAACGACCCGGACGTGCGCGTGGTCGTCATGAAAGGGGCAGGGGACAAGGCGTTCGTTTCCGGCGCCGATATCTCTGAGTTCGAGAGCATGCGTTCCTCTCCGGAACAGACCCGGGAATACGATCTTTCCGGCGACCGTGCGCATGCCGCCATGAGCGCGCTGGAAAAGCCGTTGATCGCCCAGATCAGGGGCTGGTGCATGGGCGGCGGTGCAGCCATCTCCCTCGACGCCGACATCCGCATCTGTTCGGACGACAGCCATTTCGGCGTGCCGGCGGCGAAGCTGGGCGTAGGCTATGGCTATGACGGCATTCGCCAGTTGGTCGACCTGGTAGGGCCGACTTTCGCCAAGGAAATCTTTTTCCTTGGCAAGCCTTTCACGGCGGAGGACGCTCGCATCATGGGCCTGGTCAACCGGGTCGTGCCGACGGATCAGTTGGAGATAGCGGTCCTTGAATATTGCACCATCATCAAGCACAACGCGCCGATGACCATCCGCGCCGCCAAGGCTGCGGTCAACGCTGCAATTCAAGACGAAAGCGCCCGCAACCTCGCCGCCGTAGCAGAAATGGTCGAAGCCTGCTTTGCCAGCCGTGACTATACGGAAGGCTATACTGCCTTCATGGAAAAGCGTAAGCCTGCTTTCCAGGGCCGCTGAACCGGCCTACCGACCGTAAGGATAACATCGCGCCCGGTCCAGGCGGAGACCGTAGATAGCCGCCAGCGCCTCGATTGCTTCGCCATGGTCGGGGTAGGGATCGCTGTTATTACGGCCGACGATAACCGGCCGAAAGCGCGGGTCATCTTGTCCGTTTGGCGGCAGCATGGCGGTGACGTGGGTCTCGCCATCCGTATCCCGCAGCGTGACGAATAAAGGCATGGTCCGCTGCAAATGGGCGTTCAACCCAATGTTCGCCTCGAACGAGACTGAGGACGTTGGCACATAGCTGCGCCGAGCCTCTGCCATGGCGCGCAGGAAGTGTTTGGCCACGGCGTGGCCCATGGCGGCGGATTCCAATTCCGCCTCGGCCTCGGTTTCCAACCGGAACCATGTCTTTCCGGCTGGAGCATCGCCCAAATATTTCATGCATGCTCCATTCGCAAAGGGGCTGGGGGAAACGTTAGCAGGTGCCGTCCTGCCAACGCCAGAATCATGCTGCCGACCCACTTGCCCGCCGCAAGCTGCGCGATGAAATTCTGGCATCGCTATCTCAGAACTCCCCTTCATATCTGGTCTTTGCTGACACTTGTGGCAACCGTCGACTCTGATTCTTAGACCGATCGAACGTGGCTATTGCGAATCTGCGCGTAGTCATTGTCGCGCTCTGCGTGCGCGTGTTCCGTGCGGAAACGCTTGCAGAAAGGCCCTTTGATAACGGATTATATCACCATCCCGATTTCACCGGGTGAGGAAGCGATGATGGAGGAAGTGGAGGTTTTCGGCCTCAACCTGTTTTCGATCGCTGCCGCAGATACTGCCAATTGTCAGGCTGGTGCCCGCCGCTCGGACGCGGCGGATAGAGCATCCGCAGTTTAACCGTCAATCAAGGATACCCCCTCATGCCGGATACCCAAATGTCGAGCGCCTCCGGTCTTTCTCAGGCCGAACTGGTTGCAATCGCCCGCAAGGCGATGCCAGCCGGTGGGTTTGGCAATGTCGGCTATGACATCATCATAGAACGCGGTTTGGCAGGACATGTCTGGGATGTGGAGGGCAACGAATATATCGACTACCTGATCGGTTCCGGTCCGATGATCGTCGGTCATGCCAACCCGGAAGTGACCGAAGTCGTGCAGGATCGGGTTGCGAAGGGTTCGACCTATTTCACTAACAATGCCGATGGCATTCTGCTGGCTGCGGAAATCGTCGATGCCGTTGCTTGTGCCGAACAGGTTCGCTTTGTCTCCAGCGGGTCGGAGGCCGACGCTTACGCCATGCGGCTCGCCCGCGCCCATACGGGCAAGGACAAGATCCTGAAGTTCGAGGGCGGCTATCACGGCATGAGCGACTACGGTCTGATCAGCCTGGCGCCCACCAAATTCAGCAACTTTCCACAAGGCGTGCCGGATAGCGCGGGTATCCCCGCTAGCGTCCAGGCGGAAATGCTGGTGGCACCCTACAACGACCTGGAAACGGTCGAGGCGCTGGTGAAGGAGCACAAGCATGAAATCGCGGCGATCATGGCCGAGCCGTTCCAACGCCTGATTCCCCCGAAGCCGGGTTTTCTGGAAGGCCTGCGCCGTATCACCAAGGAGCATGGCCTGCTGCTGATTTTCGACGAGGTGGTGACTGGTTTCCGCTTCGCCTATGGCGGCGCACAGGCCTATTACGGCGTCATCCCCGACATCTGTACGCTGGGCAAGGCCATTGGCGGCGGCTTCCCGCTGGCGGCTATCGCAGCGAGTGCCGAAATCATGGCCCATTTCGACAAGAAAGCCGTGGCCGAGGACAAATTCATGACCCAGGTCGGCACGCTTTCCGGAAACCCGGTAGCGGCAGCGGCCGGTCTCAAGACCCTGGAAATCCTGAAGCGACCCGGTGCCTATGATCACATTTTCTCGGTCGGCCGGGCGCTGATGGATGGCTATACAGAAAAGCTCGCCAAGGCCGGCCTCAAGGCCCGGGTGGTTGGCGATGCGCCGATGTTCGACGTGATTTTCACCGATAAGGATGTGGTCGACTACCGCTCGTCGAAGAGTGAGCCGGTGCTCACCACCCGCTGGAATCAGTTGATGCGAGAGCGTGGCATTTTGAAAAGCGAGGGCAAGCACTACATCAGTTGGGCGCACACAGAAGCCGATGTCCGGCAGACCCTTGACGCTTTTGCAGATGCCATCGACCAACTGGTGCGCGAGCAAACCGCCTAGACCTGCCCTCCTGAACCCGAACGGTGCCCTGAAACGAGGCCCTGGCCGCGTGACCGACCCGATGAAACAATTCGCATTTGCCGCTGTCGAAACGGAGAATCCCGACGGGCAGACTGCCGAGGATATTCGGCAATGCGATTGGGAAGGCTGCGAGGCCGATGGCCCTCACCCTGCGCCGCGGAGCCGCACCCGGCTGACTGACCGGTATTGGTTCTGCAAGGAACATGCGCGCGAATACAACCGCGCCTGGAACTATTTCGCCGGCATGTCTGCCGATGAGATCGAACAGGAACGGCGCAGGGATACCATCTGGCAGCGGCCAACCTGGCCCTTCAGCCGCGGCAATGGCCCCGGTGCAAGCGCCGGAAAGCATGGGAAAACGGCGACAAACCGGCGCCCCAAAACCGGCCGTCGCCCAGCAACTGCGGCAGAATGCCGTGCAGCATCGACTCTGGGGTTAGCGACCCCGTACACTAAAGCGTCGCTGAAGGCCTGCTACCGCAGCAGGGTAAAAGCGGCGCACCCGGACCTGAACCCTGACGATCCGCATGCAGAAGAGCGCTTCAAAGAATTGCGGGAAGCGTATATGACACTGCTACGACCGTTATCGACCTAAGCCCAAAGTGCGTTGGAAACTTCCGTATGAGCGTTGAAAAAGATTCCACTGGCATGCCAACCGGGATGCCGGATACCCAGGTTTCGGTTCGCGAGACCTTTGGCATCGACACCGATATGATCGTGCCGGCCTTCTCCGAAGGCAGCGAACATGTGCCGGATCTCGACGATACCTACCATTTCGACCCGCAGACCACGCTCGCGATCCTGGCGGGCTTCGCCCACAATCGGCGCGTGATGATACAGGGTTATCATGGTACCGGTAAGTCGACTCATATCGAGCAAGTGGCGTCGCGGCTGAACTGGCCGTGTATCCGCGTCAACCTCGATAGCCATGTCAGCCGTATCGACCTGGTCGGCAAGGATGCCATCGTTTTGCGTGACGGTCAGCAGGTGACCGAGTTTCGCGAGGGCCTGCTGCCATGGGCGCTGCAACACCCGACCGCGTTGGTGTTTGATGAGTACGATGCCGGCCGCCCGGATGTGATGTTCGTCATCCAGCGCGTTCTCGAAGTCGAGGGCAAACTGACCCTGCTGGACCAAAGCCGCGTGATCCGCCCGCACAAGGGTTTCCGCCTGTTCTCGACGGCCAACACCGTCGGCCTTGGCGACACCACCGGCCTCTATCATGGCACGCAGCAGATCAACCAGGGCCAGATGGACCGCTGGAATATCGTCGTGACTTTGAACTATCTGGAAGCCGAGGAGGAGGTAAAGATCGTCTCTTCCAAGGTGCCGGCACTGCAAACGCCAGAGGGCCAGAAGCTGGTGGCGCAAATGGTTGCGCTGGCGGATATGACCCGTCATGCCTTTATCAAGGGTGATATTTCCACCGTCATGTCGCCGCGCACGGTGCTCACCTGGGCCGAAAATAACGAGATCTTTGGTGATATCGGCATGGCTTTCCGGTTCACCTTCCTGAACAAGTGCGACGAGTCAGAGCGCTCTCTGGTGGCTGAATATTATCAGCGTTGCTTTGGCCAGGAACTGCCGGAATCCGTGGTCGCGCGCGCGGCCGAGTAGGGCCGCGATAGGGAGGAGGGCTTATGGCTACGCCCGAGAAGCGATCAGCGCTTGAGGACTTCAAGCGAGCGACCGCCTCCACCATGCGTGCGCTTGCAAAGACGAATGACGAGATCGAGGTCGTGTTCGGCCCCGATCCTGCTCGCATGGATGGCAATACGGCGCGTCTGCAAATGCCAGCGCGCAACCTGCCCGCGAACGAGGTCGCTCAGATCCGGGGCGAGTCGGACTCGATGGCGCTGAAGAAACGGCACCACGATCCGAAAATGCACCGCAAACTCAGTCCGAAATCGAAGACCGCCCGCGCGGTGTTCGATGCGGTCGAACAGGTGCGGTGCGAGGCACTTGGCACCCGCCACCGTTCGGGCGTGGCCGAGAACCTTCAGGCGGCGCTGGAAGAACAGTGCCGGCGCAAGGGATATGCCCGCATGACCGAGGTGGAAGCCGGTCAGTTGCCCGACCTGTTGGCCATGCTGGCCCGGGAGGCGATGACCGGCCAGGAAGTCCCGGCCGATGCCAGTACCCTGGTCGATCAATTGCGGGAGAAAGTGTCGGACTCCGCGATGGACTCGATGCGGCACCTGAACGATTCGGCGCACGACCAGACAGCGTTCGCCAACATGGTGCACGAACTGCTCCAGGAGCTGGATCTCGAAGCGGAATTCAGCGACGACACCGACGATCAGGAAGAAGGCGAACAGTCAGAAGACCAGCAGGAATCGGAGTCCGACGATTCCGGCGAAAGCGACGACACATCCTCCATGTCCGCCCAGGGGGAGATGGATTCCTCCGATAGCGACGACTCGTCCATGGAAGAGGGCGAGATGGAGATGGACGAGGACGCAGCCCTCGGCGAGGATGAGATGGATGGCTCCACGACGCCGCAGCAGCGGCCGATGGACCGGTCCAACAGCGGCGCCGCAATCTACCGTCCCTTCACTGCGCAGTACGATGAAATTGTCACTGCGGAGGCTCTCTGCGACGACGACGAGCTTGGCCGTCTCCGCCATCATTTGGATCAACAGTTGGCGGCATTGCAGGGCGTCGTCACCCGGCTTGCCAACCGTCTGCAACGCAAGCTGATGGCCCAGCAGACCCGATCCTGGGATTTCGACCTGGAAGAAGGCATCCTGGATACCGCGCGGTTGGCCCGCATTGTTGCCCAGCCGACGCACTCGCTCAGCTATAAGATGGAGCGGGAGACAGAGTTCCGGGATACGGTCGTGACCCTGTTGATCGACAATTCCGGCTCCATGCGCGGCCGGCCAATCACCGTGGCCGCCATGTGCGCTGACATTATGGCGCGCACGTTGGAGCGTTGCGGTGTGCGGGTGGAAATTCTGGGCTTTACCACACGGGCGTGGAAAGGCGGCCAGAGCCGGGAGAAATGGCTGGCGGAGGGCAAGCCCTCCAACCCTGGCCGGCTCAACGACCTGCGCCACATCATCTACAAGGAAGCCGATGCACCCTGGCGCCGGGCGCGCCGGAACCTGGGGCTGATGCTGCGCGAAGGTATCCTGAAGGAGAATATTGACGGTGAGGCGCTGCTGTGGGCGCACAGCCGCATCGTTAACCGTCCGGAAGACCGCCGTATCCTCATGGTCATTTCCGACGGCGCGCCGGTCGATGACTCGACACTTTCGGTGAATCCGGGCAACTACCTGGAAAAGCACCTGCGTGACGTGATTGAGTATATTGAGCGCCGGTCGCCGGTGGAGTTGATTGCAATCGGTATCGGTCACGATGTGACCCGGTACTACCGCCGCGCTGTGACCATTTTCGATGCGGATCAGTTGGGCGGGGCGATGATGGCGCAGCTCACCGACCTGTTTGACGACGAACGCACCCGGCCGGGTCCGCCACGGGGGCGCTGAGCGGCGAACGTGACAACGCGAAAGAGCCCGGATGATTGGTCCGGGCTCTTTTGGGGATGTCGGATTTTCCGAGAATTCGCTTCTTAGGGTCTACAATTTCCGCATGCCTTACTGTCAGCACGTTTAAGTCGTTTCATGATAATCTCAGCCATGTCTCGATCCTCAAACGGCCCATGCCATCGACCATTGCGGCCCGAGTCTGAAGGCTGAGTTCCTCTCCCGTCATTGCAATAGCCGCATGCGGCACGATGAAGAAGCGCTCGGTCAAGCGTCCAGTTCTCATAGACGTAATATGTCATTTCCGCATCCTATATTTGTCCAGTCAGATCTGACTCATGTTAATGACCATGCTCAGTCGTTGAACTGCACGGGGCCACGGAAGGGCCGCATGTCTGGATAACCGCTGACTGCCCAGGCACCATCCACAAGCAGGCTCGCGCCGTTGACATAGCTGGCATCGTCACTGGCCAGATACAGCGAGGGCGCGGCGATTTCCTCCGGTTGGGCCGGGCGGCGTTGCGGGATGCGCTCTATGAAAGCGGACAGCGCGTCCTCATTATCAAAATGGCGGCGGGTGAGGGGCGTTTGCACCAAGCCCGGAAGTATGGCGTTGACGCGGATGTTGTGGTCCGCGAACTCAAGTGCGGCGTTCTTGGTCAGCATCTCCACCCCTGCCTTGGCGGTGGCGTAAGCCGCACCGGCATACATTGGCACATGCGCGTTGAGGCTGGCGATATTGACGATGGCGCCGCCGTTGCGCCCGCGCACCATCTGCCGTGCCTGATGCTTCACCCCAAGGAAAACGCCCTTCAGGCAGAGGTCGATGGTCCACTGCCAATCCTCTTCCGGCTGGTCGAGCAAATAGCCGGACCTGTTGCCGCCGGCGACGTTGAACGCCACATCCAGTCCACCGAAGCGCTCCACCGCCAGAGTCACCAAGGCTTCGCCGTCCGCTTCCTTGGTGACATCGGTGAGCCGGAACGCGAAGGCATCACCCAGCTGGTGGGCCAGGGCGTTCAGGCCGTGCTCGTTCACGTCGCCGCCGACGACGCGTGCGCCCTCGGCTATCAGGCGTTCCGTGATGGCGTGGCCGATGCCCGACGCGGCACCGGTGACAAGGGCGGTCTTGCCTGCAAATCGGCCGGGGGTTGCTGTCATGATTGGTCCTTTGGATCACGTTAGGCACCGTTCCGCAGGCATATAGAGCTCCGCGGCGGAACGGCTTTCCGACTGCACCTAGCAAAGCAGAGGCCCGCACGATGATAAAGGGTCTAGCCGCCCGGTTACGCCGGCGACGGGTTGCCGCCGGACTGAGGTTACCCCGCCCGCTTCCAGGTGGTGCCGCTTGGGCCGTCCTCCAGGAGAATGCCTTCGGCGGCCAGGGTATCGCGAATGCGGTCGGCCTCGGCAAAATCCTTGGCCTTGCGGGCCGCCTGCCGGGCAGCAATCAGCCCCTCGATACGCTCCGCCTCGCTGGCGTCGAAGGTGTTGCCGAACCATTCGGCCGGATCGCGCTGCAACAGCCCCAGCATTCCCCCGGCTTCCAGCAGAACGCCTTTGAGCCGGGCCTGTTCTGCCTCGTTGCCGGCGGCGGAGCTTAAGGCCCGTGCAATTGCGTGCAGTTCCGCAAACGCTTTCGGTGTGTTGAGGTCGTCGGCAAGCGCCGCTTCGAACCGCTCAAAATCGGGGTCTCCATCCCTGACAGGCAAAGCCTCGACATCCGCCACGTCGCGGAGCAGCCCATAGAGCCGGTCGAGCGTGGCTTTCGCCTGGGCGACGCCGTCGGCGGTCCAGTCAAGCGGTTGGCGGTAATGGGCAGACAGCAGGACAAAGCGCAGCACTTCCGGATGGTGCTGTTCCAGCAAGTCCTTGATCAGCAGAACGTTTCCGACCGATTTGGCCATCTTGCGGCCTTCGACCTGCACCATGCCATTGTGCACCCAATAGCGGGCGTATTGCTTGCCGTGGTGCGCGCAGGTGCCCTGGGCGATCTCGTTCTCGTGGTGCGGAAACACCAAGTCATTGCCGCCGCCGTGAATGTCGATCGTTTCGCCCAAATGCGTCTCCGCCATCGCCGAGCATTCGATGTGCCAGCCAGGCCGGCCACGGCCCCAGGGCGAGTCCCAACCGGGCTGGTTTTCGTCGGATGGCTTCCAGAGCACAAAATCCGCCGGGTCGCGCTTGTACGGGGCGACGTCGACACGGGCACCGGCAATCATATCGTCCCGGCCGCGGCGCGAAAGGGCGCCATAGTCTTTGTAGGATGGCACGTTGAACAACACATGGCCTTCCGCCACATACGCATTGCCGGCATCGATCAGCGTCTGAATCTGCGCGATGATTTGCGGGATGTGTTGCGTTACGCGCGGCTCGACCGTCGGCCGCAGAATGTTGAGTGCGTCGGTCTCTTCCTGATAAATTTTGATGAAATTTTCGGTGATCTCACCAATCGGCACGCCCTTTTCGGCGGCCGCGGCGTTGATCTTGTCATCCACGTCGGTAAAGTTGCGGACGAACTTTACCTCACGGAATTCTCGTTTCAGCAACCGGTACAGCACATCGAACACAACCGCCGGCCGCGCGTTGCCGATGTGAGGATAGTTGTAGACCGTGGGGCCACACACATAATAGGTCACCCGATCCGGCTCTTGCGGGATGAAGCGCTCCTTCTTGCGGGTGAGCGTATTCTGCAGATAGATCTTGGTCATGGGTGTGGCCCGGTTTGAACTGGCTGAGGCGCGAGGGCGTCCATATCGCCGGCTACCTGCCGGCATCGATATCCCCCTCGCGTAATTGTGAGACCCGCACCGTCCATTTTGGTGTTGGATTGTCAAGGGGCGAGCCTCCAACGAGGCAAGTCCCTGTGATCCACGTCTATGCCCCTGGCGTAAATAGGTCAAAAGGTCAAAGACAGCAGCAAGTGGAGGAATTGGCATGTATCCCACGCGCTTAAACACTCGGATGGCGCCGTTCGGCACACGCCTGTGTGTGCTGATTGTGATATGGGCGGTGCTGGCTCTGTTCGTGGCAATTCTGCCTGGACATGCGAACGAGAACCGCGATGTGATCGCCGCTCGAACGGTCATCGTCGAGCAGATAGAGGCTTTCCGCCGCGACGACGCCCCGGCGGCTTATGCTCACGCTGCGCCATCGATCAAGGCAAAGTTCCGGAATCCGGCCTTGTTCCTCCATGTCGTTCGCTATGGCTATCCGGCCGTATACCGGCCGACGCACTACAGTTTCGATACGGCCGCAACGCAGGCCGATGGCCGCGTGATGCAGCCGGTCCGTATCGAATGGCAAGGCGGCCCGCCATTGACCGTCGTCTACTTGCTGGGCCTTCAAGCCAGCGGGGATTGGAAGATTGAAGGCGTTGTCATGACGAGGGATGACCGCGTCCGCGCGTAGCGCTATCCTGGCCGTTCCCTGTCTTTGAACAGTCGAGCAGCCAAGCCATGCCCACCAACCAACTTCGCGCCAATGGCGAGTGTTTCCGGCAGTTGTTCGCAGGCGAAAGCGATCTGGGCTATGCCCGGCCATGTCGATGAAAACAGGTGGGACCTTATAGCCTGCATGGTACTCCACCCCCACCGGTACAGGCTTCTGGTGGCCCTGGCACTTGGCCTGTCAGGCGCCGGTTGCACATTGGGGACTACCATCAACGAGGATGGCAGCGCTGTAACCCATCATATCGGTTATGTTCGTCATATCCTGCCGCCGTTCGATTCGCGGAATCCAAATATTCGGCTCCAGGCGATTGAAACCACCGGAATCGTTGCGGATCATGGCTTGACCATCGGTTACAAGCGCAATGGCTATCTATATTTGCCACTGGGAAACGATGCTGAGCTTCCTGACGAAATCGGGCACGAAGCTTGCAACTTGGTTATTGTCGTGGAGAATAAAACCCAACTGGACCACGCCATTGAGCAACTCCAACATTTGCAGGGGAATCTATGCGTAGCGGTATCACCCTAGCGGCAGCATTGTCGGCCCTGGCGCTTGCGGCTTGCGAAACTCCCCGTCACAGCAACACGCTGATTTTTGGCACAAACACCAAGGTGGCGTTCGACGTGTCCTCGGACCAGATCACGCAGACCCCATCGCTCACGTTGGGCTATGCGCGGCAGGAAGGGGTTTGGATGCCATTGATGCCGAATGTGGCGGATCAGCAGGGTACCCTCATACCTTGCGAGGGCGGGATTACGACCACGACACTTTCTGATGGCACTCGGATTGTGAATGCCGAAACTGGTGGCGCGGGCGATTCCTGTTCGAAGTTCGTTGGCAAAAACGGCAGCCATGATGAGGACACGTATTCGGTTCTGGCCTCATTCGGTGCGGACTTTGCAGGTGGTGCAGGGGCCGACGCCAGTGGTGGCGAGGCCCGGGGCGCGGCCGGAATTGCGCAATACTTCGCAACCGGTATGGCTGCCCGGAAGCTGGCGGAAGCTGGGTCGAGGCTGGTCAGCGTCCAGCCGACGGACGAGGAATTATTCGAAGGACTGAAGCAAGCCCAGCAGGAGCGGCTTGGGATTTCGAATCAGGAGTTGATGCGGTTTGAAAAGGAACAGGCTGGGCTTGTTGCGCAATTCATGGCGAAATGCGCCCCGGGCGGCTCTGTAAATCAGGCTGCATGCAATGCCATGGCGGATAAAGCCGCTCAAAGCAACGCGAACCCTGGCGGAGCATCCGCGCAAGTCGTGCAGTTGATGAAGCTGCGGATTCAGTCAGGGAACACAGAAGCCGTGCGTTCGGAAATCTCCAAATGGGAGCTGGCTCATATCGCCGCGGCTATATCATGAATGGATGAAAGGGATTTGATCCGATGGAGAAAATCCGGGTTCAAAAAGCAAGAGATGAAGCCCATGCCAAGGAAATTTGGAAAGCCTGGCAGCAGGAATTCGCCATTTGCGAGGTTCGCAATGGCGACTTGATTGGCTTGAATATTGCCGACGTCCTGGTGAATACGACCGGTTGGTTTGTGATCGGAATTGCAGAGCCGGATTGAGTTCAAAGGCCGTGCGCCGGCTGCGCTATCACATCACCCGGCTATCACCATCTCGTCAATCATTCCAAGAAACAGCCCATGCTCGACTACTCCGGGAATGAGGGCAAGTTCCGCCGCCAGGCTCTCCGGGTCTTCGATCACCTCGAAAGGGCAGTCCAGGATTATGTTGTTCTCGTCGGTGCGGAACACCGCGCTGTCCGCCGAACGCCGCATCACAGGCTCACACCCAAGCGCTGCGATGCGGCTGGCGACGAATGTGGCGGCAAAGGGGATTACCTCTACCGGCAGTGGGAATCTGCCCAGGGTTTCCACCCGCTTTGAGGCGTCGGCGATATAGACCACGCGGTCTGACGCGGCAGCGACGATCTTCTCGCGCAGCAGGGCGCCGCCGCCGCCCTTGATCGCGCGTTTTTCGCCATCGACCTCGTCCACGCCATCGACACATAGGTTGATGCGGCGCCCTTCCGCGAAGCCGACCTCGTCGAGGCCGATCACCGTGATGCCCAGTTCGCCTGCCAGCTTCGCCGTCTCCTCGCTGGTAGGCACGCCACGCACGCGAAGCCCCTGCCGCACCCGATCGCCCAGCAGTTGCACAAACCATGCCGCGGTCGAGCCGGTGCCAAGGCCAAGTGTCATTCCATGCTCAACCAGTCGGACTGCGGCTTCTGCGGCATCGCGTTTTTGGGCATCGGCGTCGAAAAGGGGCATGGGAGAAGGCTCCGGGCAAAGGCGATATGCGGCTCTTCCTAGAACAGGCGATGGATCCGGGAAAGAGGGCCAAAAGTGCCGTCGCCCATGATTCTCACCAATTAGGGGCGGCCGTCATCCAACATCCGGCCCTTTGCACTGGCAAGGTGGGGGCCGAAGGGTTCCCCTGACCGCCAGGGGAATGGTTGGCGTCCTCTGGACGCACACGGCAATATCGTGCTCTCTCATGCCGAAGCCTGAACCAGAGAGGACCGCCCTATGGCCGCCAAGCCCGACCTTCTGCAAGTCGCCCAGATTCCCCCATTTCTGACGGAGCGTTTGCAGAAGGAATTCACCCTGCACGATTTCGTCAATCCATCCGACCCGGATAGCCTGCTGGACCAGATCGGCCCCCACATTCGCGGTATCGTCGCGGGCGGTACCAAGGGACCAAACGCCAATCTGATCCACCGCCTGGAGAATCTGGAAATCATCGCATCGTTCAGTGTCGGCTTCGATGCGACGGATGTGGTGGCAGCGCAGTCGCGGGGCGTCATCGTCACCCACACGCCAGAGGTGCTGACGGGTGACGTCGCGGACCTTGCCATGACCTTTATCCTGATGGTGACCCGACGCATTGGCGAATCCGAGCGTTTTCTGCGCAATGGCAAATGGCTGCAAGGCCGCATGGACCTGGCTACTACCGTGCGCGGGAAGCGCCTCGGTATTCTGGGCCTGGGGCGGATCGGCATGGCGGTAGCGCGCCGGGCCGAGGTGTTCGGACTGCACATCCAGTATCACGACATCAAACCTTTGGGCGACCTGACCTACCGCTCCTACCCGACATTGCTAGACTTGGCCAAGGCGAGCGATATCCTGCTGGTAACCTGCGAGGGCGGGGAGGCCAACCGCGGCCTGGTCAATGCGGAGGTCCTGGATGCGCTCGGGCCGGACGGTTTCCTGGTTAACACCGCCCGCGGACCGATCATCGACCAGCCGGCCATGGTCAGGGCATTGCAGGACGGCCGGATTGCCGGCGCAGCGCTGGACGTGTTCGATGGCGAGCCGGAGGTGCCGGCGGCCCTGATGGCGATGGAGAATGTCGTGCTGACCCCGCACATCGCCAGTTCCACGCACGAGACGCGGCGGGCCATGGGCGATCTGGTCTATGATAACCTGAAGGCCCATTTCAGCGGCAAACCGGTGCTGACGCCGGTGCCGCCCCAGGTCTGAACAGAAAAGGAGGCTGCCATGCCAAAATCCCGCGTCGTCCAGCCGGACGAGGGCGCCAGCTTCTGGCAACCCGTCCCCGCCAACGGCCATGTGGAGGTCAAGGTCGAGGGCGGCCGCGAGGGCATGGCGGATTTCGACTGTGGTGTGCAGGAAGTCGCGCCCGGCTGCTACGTGCGCGAGCATGCTCACGGCGAAAACGAGGAACTCATCATGGTATTTGCAGGGGAGGGGGAAGCCGTCGTCGATGGCGAGGCACACCGCATGCAGCCCGGCACGGTGCTTTATCTGGCCAAGGACAGCCGCCACACATTCCGCAACACCGGCGATGCGCCGATGCGGTTTTTCTGGACGCTGCTGCCAGGCGGCCTGTCTCCCTTCTTTCAAGCCATCGGCCGTCCGCGCCACGCTGGGGAACCAGCGCCTCAGCCATTCTCCCGACCGGAAAACGTCGAACAGATCGAGCGTGATACGGTGTTCCGCAAGCTGGACTGAGCCTATCGGTCCGGGGTCCTCCAGTCGGCTGGCGGCACATGGCGGCGGCGCAGGCGTATCGCGAGGCCGACGGCAACCCCGACGCCGATGGCGACCGTCAGATCGGCGACAACTGTCAGCACCAGGGTCAGGATCAGCAGCATCCGGTCAGAGGGGCGAGCCCGCATATAACTGCGCCATTTGTGCGGTTCGCTCATGTTCCAGGCAGTCAGCATCAGCAGCCCGGCCAATGCAGGAAGGGCAAGATAGCCAGCCAGGTCGGCGGCTACCAGCATCACCACCAGCACGACCAGGGCATGGATCAGTCCCGCAACCGGCGTTTTTCCGCCCGCCCGCACGTTCGTGGCTGTGCGCGCAATGGCACCGGTTGCCGGCAAGCCGCCGAACAGGGCGGAAGCGATGTTGGCATAGCCTTGAGCCAGCACCTCCGCGTTCGGGCGGTGGGTATGTTCGATCATCCGGTCCGCGACCATGGCGGAAAGCAGGGATTCGACACCTGCCAGGAATGCGATGATGAAGGCGGATGGCAGCAGCTCGACGAACCGTTCGACGCTGATATCCGGCAGTGCGGGCATCGGCAGCGTATCCGGCAGCGCGCCAAAGCGCGAAAAGATCGTATCCACCGGCAAGCTTAGCAGGACCGCTGCTCCGGAGGTGGCGGCGACTGCAACGATCAGGCCCGGAAAGCGCGGAAACATCCGCCGCAGCGCCACGATCGCCACCATTGTCGTGAGGCCTATGCCGAGCGCTGGCAGGCTCAGCGTCGCGCCGGCGGACCAAAGCGCAGGCACCTTCTCCAGGAAATCCGCCGGTACTGAAGCCATGCTCAAGCCAAAGAAATCCTTCAGCTGGCTGGTGGCGATTATGACGGCGATACCGATCGTGAAGCCATTGATCACCGCTTCGGGCACGAATTGGATCAAGGCACCGGCACGGATGTAACCGGCGATCACCAAGATGATACCAGCCATGAAAGTCGCCATGACCAGCCCGTCATACCCGTGCTGGGCGATGACTCCGAAAACGACGACGATAAAGGCGCCGGTTGGTCCGCCGATCTGCACCCGGCTGCCGCCAAGCAGGGATATGAGAAAGCCGGCAACAATGGCCGTGACCAAACCCTTGGCCGGATCGGCGCCGGAGGCGATGGCGATGGCGAGACTGAGCGGCAGCGCGACCATGGCAACCGTCAGGCCGGCAATCAGGTCAGACAGGAACGTTGCACGCGTATAGTGCGGCAATGTCGATAGAATTTGCGGTTTCATAGGGGCCCCGGAAGCAGGAGGTCCTCTATTCGACCGCGTCTGTACCCGGTCTGTCCAGTATTTTCCCGAAAGGCAGACAGAATGCCTCGTCTTGCTGTGAGAGGCGCACCGGCGTTTGTGCAACTGTTGCGGTAGGGTTCTAAGCCTTGGAAAGCTCTGCGTTGACAGCTGCAATCATGGAGTCGAGCCCGGACGGGTCAACCAGCCCGGGGTCGTAATCGCAGAACATTGTGGTGGTTTCGCCGCGTTTGATATCGATGGACAATGGCAGCAGGTTATTGATCCCCAGAACCGGATCGACCCGCCGCAGGCGCAGGTCCGCCCGGTCGACAATCACTTCAGATTCCGCGCGGCGCAGCTGGAACTGCACACCAATCGGCGCCTCGAACAGGCCTTTGCGGGCGAGGACGCCACGGGTTAGCAATTCCTCCACGGACAGCGCGGAGTGGGAAAGCATTTGCGACACCTCCTCCCGCAGCCGCGGGTAGGGTGCGCCGTCCCGGCCGGACAGGCGCAGGGGCACGGTCTGCATCAGGCAGCCAATGGCATTCTGCCGGCCTGGCTGGTCGCGGTTGCTGATCGGGACGGAGACAACGCCATCCCGCTCTGCCGCAAAGCAGCGGGCCATGACGCGGGCGAAGGCAATAAAGGGCGTGGCTGATTGCGCTGCCGCATTTGCAACCAACCGTTCGACGGCCGCTGTGTCCAAATCAAAGGCAATCACCCGGCGCTCAAACTCCGCGCCCTCGCTTTCCTCGATCATACCTGGAACGGCCAGATCGCCTGGCAGCGGGTTCAGGTATTGCCGCCAATAGGCCTCGTCCTGTGCCGCCTTGGGGCTGGCCAGCATGGCAGCCCGTTCCGCCGCGATGGCCATGAAGGATGGGGCAAGCGGCATGCTGTTGAGTGAGCCGCCCGCTGCATAAGTCTCGCCAACCTCGCGTAACAGAAACGATTTCGACATGGCGTCGGCGACGGCGTGGTGAGCCACGACGATAAGGGCTTGTTGTCCGCTGCCCTGCTCGCACAGCAGCCAGCGGACGCCGCGCCCCTGATCCAGGTCCAGCGTTTCGGCCGCATGGCTAGCGGCTGCACGGATCAGGTCGGCTTCCGAGTTTGCGGATGCGCTGAAATCCTCGATACCGGGCGCGTCTTTTTCTGGCCGGATCATGACTTGCCGGTCCTGGGTTTCAAAGCGCAGGCGCAGGCCGTCGTGACGCATCATCGCCTGCTGAACCGCAGCGTCCAGCCGGACGCGGTCGAAGTTGCCTTCTACGATCAGGGCGCCGGTAACGGTCGGCCGAGCCTCGCCGCGGGTCACGCGATCGACGGAATAAAGGCCGGCTTGCGAGGGCAGGGCGGGCAGCCAGTCCCGAGTGCGGGCGACCGTGGGGCCGGACTGTTCCGTTTCTACCGCTTTCGCCGCCATGATTTCGCCGGCGATTGTTGCGGGGGTGAATGTCAGGTCAGCCAGCGCGTGCTCCTGCAAGCTTACCCTGAACGAGCCGGCAATTGCCTGCCGCAGCCGCTCGGCCAAGGCCGCATCGCCGCCCAGCGCCGAAAAACTTTCATCGGGCTTGGGCACAGGCTTTTCCAGCAGGAAGGCGAACAGGTGGACAACGGCCGCGGTAATCGGGTCGGGCCAGCGGATATTATCATTGGTTGAGGCGGCCATCTTCGTACCTGTATTTTCGGTTGCAAAGCGGGCGCTTGGGATCGCGCTATCGTCGAGATTAGCCGGCGCAATCAAACGCCAGCACGGAAATCCAACGGTAGTCTACTATACCAGAACGGGGGCCTTGTTGATCAAACTCAAGCAGATGCGTTGCTCGCCTGCAGCCGCTCGGCAATCGCGCGCGGTGTGCAGTCTGGCGAAAGAATGAAGTCCGGCTCCAGCTTCAAATCGAACCATGCCGATGTTTCTGCCTGAAGAATGCCGGCCTGGAGTGAATCGCCGCCGGCCTCGATGAAACTGGTATCTGCGCCGACTGTGGGAACCTCCAAAATGTAGGACCACAGGCCAATAACCAAGGAGACTTCGGGCGAGGTCCAGGCGGCCGGGCCAGTGCTGGCAGCCTCTTGGGCAGCCTCGCCGCAAAACCTTGCCGTCAATTCGCGCCGCAAAACCTTGCCGACGGTATTGCGAGGTAGGTCGTCGACCAAAAACAGGCGCCGCGGCCACTTGCCGGGACCAAGCCGGCTTGCCAGATGTTGCCGCATCATCGCCTCGTCTAGCGTCTGGCCCAGCTTCGGCACGACCGCCACGGCGATATCCTCGCCCAGGCGGCGGTGCGGTACTCCGAAAACGCTGCACTGCGCGATCGCTGGGTGATCGCTCAGCGCGCGCTCCACCTCGCTCGGCGCGATCTTGTAGCCTCCGCGGTTGATGATGTCGGCCTTGCGGCTGACGAAGTGCAATCCGCCCTCGGCATCGATAAAGCCCAGATCGCCCATGCGATAGCAGCCATCCTTGAAGGCGCGAGCGGTCAGTTCCTCATCATCGATATAGTAGGGTGACACCGCGGGGTCTGAAACGGCAATTTCGCCCACCTCGCCCTGGGGCACCTGGTTTCCATTATCGTCCAGAATGCGGACAGAACCCGATGTGATGCGGCCCAGATAGGTTGGCGGGCGGTCGTTATCGGCGCTGGTGCGCACTGCGATGCTCAAAGCCTCGCTGGAGGAATAGCTGGAGTCGACCGAGACACCGAATTTCTGCTCGAGCGCATGCCGGATGTCGTCGGGCATCAGGTCGGAACTGGCTCGGATTGCCCGCACTGAGGAAACGTCGACGGGCGGCGTCTTGGCGTCGATGGTTGCCAGGATGCTGCGGAAATAGACGGGGCTGGCCGTTATGAAGGTGGGTTTGTAGCGTTCAAATAGGGCCAGATAGTTCGCTGGTTCGTAAGGTCCATCGTTGCAGACCACCAGCCCGCCCATACGCAGGCTCAACAGCCCTGTAGCCTGGCTTCCCATGCTCAGATGGTTGGGGGTGGCAATGATGGTAATATCGTCCGGCGTTAGGTTGAGGTCCTTGATGATTGCGTCGCTAAAGTGACAGACATTGCGATGGGTACGGGGCACGATCTTCGCCTGCCCGGTGGTGCCGGACGAACTCAGGATGATGGCGACGTCATCGACATCCGGGATTCGCGGCGGCGCGCCAGAACGGGCCTTTTCGGCATCCACAATGCGCCAAAGTCCCGCCGGCGCATCCGGCGCGTGACGCACGGTCCAGATCGGGGTTCCGCAATTGGCCGCCGCACGGCGGAAATTCTCTGGTGAGGCTTCGTGAATAATGGCCAAGTCGCAGGATGCGCGCCGTAACAACTCCGCAAATTCATTTTCTGCCATGGTGGCAGGTGTCAGAATAGTCTGGGTCGTGGCGCCAACTGCGATCATGCCATACAGCATTTGCACGCCATCAGGAACGACCAGCGCAACACGCTGATCCGCACCCACGCCCGCAGCCAGCAACTCTTTGCGTAAATCTTGTGCAGCAGCGAAAAGCTCACGATAAGTAAGCGGCGGTTGATCGAGTGACGCGATTGCTACCCTATCCGGGTGTTCGGTCGCGTGGCGTTCCATCCATGCGCAAAATGTCGAAGCCGAATTCAACATTTTGTCAGTCTCCCGGCAGAAAGCTTGTTCATGGCTTTTAGTGCATCCTTTTGAGCGGGGGCGCAAGACGATCGATCACTGCGGCGTCGCAAATATCAACGGGAATTTTAGGATAAAACGGAATTTTATTTGTAGTAATAGAGTTTTTTTTGTTCATAATCTGTAATAGTAATATAAATATTCAAAGTATAAATTGGAAAAAGCAATAATTTGCCTTAATTATTTTTTGCACCTCGATTCCTCTATCAAATCGCTGCCTCGCTCGGCAAATACCCGAAGCGGGTCCGCGCTTCAGCGCCCGATCGGACGCGCTCCGGCTTGCCGTGCCCATTCCGAGAGATCGCGGCTTCCGGTAGCAAGTTCAGCAGCTTGCGCGTTTTGGTCGGAAAATGTAAAGTTTTTAGGTTAGTTCAGGATTGTATCCGGTCACCGCCAGTGTCGGCGTCTGGCACGTCCCGATGAAGCCGGGCTCGCAAACAGGCGTTCGATTATGAATAGTCCCTTAACGAAAATTCGTTCGAAATTGGGGAAAGAGCGTTGATTTTAACCCTGCGGCAAAAGGAAATTCTGACTGGTCTGGTCATTGCCGCTCTGGCTTTTGGCTGGGTTCTTGCCGGTGAGGTCGCACTGTTCCTGCAGCAATGGCGACAATTCGGCGGTCAGGCCGATGTGGAAAAGTCCGAGACCTTTTTCATCGATCCGGAAACCGACTTGCGCATTCCCCGGCCAAATGCGGCTTTTGGGAAGTTGCAATTCAACAGCTTAGGATTCCGGGGTGAGGAATTGGACATGCCCAAGCCGCCCGGGCGCATCCGGGTGGCGTTTATTGGCACCTCCAGCACGCTGGATCCTTACGTAACCGACGATAGCGAGACCTGGGTGGCGCAGGCCATGTCGGCCGCCAGGGACCGCCTGCCGAACTGCCGTTTCGATTTTTTAAACGCCGGCGTTCCCGGGTTCAGCCTGCCGCAAACCACCACCTATTTCGAGCACAACGTCGCGAAGACTGAACCCGATCTTGTCGTTGTATGGGCGGGCGGGTTCAACGCGCGGCTGGACGACTTGGCGATTGCCGCAAACTTGCACCGAGACCCGCACTATTCCCCGTCAATGCTGGCGGAAGTTTCCCGCTTTTGGGCCAAGTTGGAAATGAATGCAGAGGTCATTCGCCGGCAACGCGCTGCCCATTCGAATGCCGGAAAGCTGGATGCCAGTCGCTATGACCTGACCGCTGACTATACGGCCGAACTGACTGCGATGCGGGATGTTGTGATCGGTGCGGGCGCCCTGCCGGTCGTCATGTCCATCCCCGGCTGGCTGCGGGATGGACTGGACCCGCGTTTGTTTGAAGAGGCTGCAAAAACCGATGTCTTTTTCATGCCCTACATGTCGTATGAAGGACTCATCGATACCCGTCAGCGCTTCGATGCCGCGTTGACCGAGTTCGGTCAGACCTATCAAACTCCGGTCATCCGGTGGTGGGAGTTGATCCTGCCGAAACCATCCTACTTCGCCGACTCCAACCATTTTGCCCCTGAAGGCGCTGCTGCCTATGGCGCCGCCATCGGCGACCGGCTTGCCGATGTGATCGAGAGCAACGGGTCGAAGTTCGGCGCCGCTTGTGGCTAATCCAATAAAGGCGACGCAATCACCATGGCTCTTTCTCCTTGGATTGCCGCGTTCGAGCGGCTTGAGCAGGCCACGCCACGCCGCAAGCCCCTGCTGGCGGGCCCGCGGCCACTGGCCTATGCTGAGCTTTTCGCCGGCGTGCGGAAAACGGCGACCCTGTGTTCCAATTTGGGCCTGAAGGCTGGCGACAGAGTGATTGTGATCACGGAGGATGATCGCTCGCTGATCATGCTCTTTCTGTCGTTCCTGCGCCTCGGCTTAACCACCATCGTATTGGACCCGCACGCGCCGTTATCGGAAGCCGAATCGCTGATGCGTGCGTCCGATGCACAGGGGCTGTTCGCGGATGCATCCTACCTGTCCCGGCATGCGCTGGATCAGTCGGATGGTGCACCGAATGTGGCGGTTCGCATCGATGGCGGCACTACGGAAACGCAAAGCAAGGCGGGGATCGGACGTCTTTTCCGCCGTCAAAGCGCCCCGGCGGCGGAGACCTACCCCGCATGCCTTTCCGGTTTGGAAGAGGGGCAGTTGCCTGGCGACCTGACCGACGATGCGCTGGCATATATCCTGTTCACCTCCGGCACGACATCGCGGCCGAAAGGTGTCGAGATCACGCACAAGAATTTGTTCGCTCAGGAACAGACCTTCGTGCGGCACTACGGTTTCGATGAGAAGGTAAACTTGCTCAACCTGTTGCCGATGCACCACACGGACGGTCTGACCCACGGCGCGGTGCTGGCATTCTGTGCCGGTGCTACATTGCACAGACCGCAGCCGTTGCGTGTCGATACGCTGGAGCCGGTCCTTCGCAGCATCTACACGCTGGAAATTACCCATTTTATCACGGTGCCGACCATTCTCGGCCTGATGGGGAATCTGGTCGATGAGTGCGGGGGTTGCCTGCGCACGGGTGATTTCAAATTCATCATCTCGACCGCAGCCTTCCTCGACCCCGCCATTTGGGAGCGGATCGAAAACGGCTACGGCGTGCAGGTCGTCAACGTTTATGGCCTGACGGAAACGGTTTGCGAGGCGCTGTATTGTGGGCCAACGCCGGAAACCCGGAAGATCGGCACCGTCGGCAAGCCAATCGACTGCGAGGCCCGCATTGTCGATGATGAGGGCAACGACATTGCGCAAGGCAGTGTTGGCGAGTTGGTTCTGCGCGGCGCCCATGTCATGCGCGGCTATTTCCGCGCCCCGGTGGAAACGGCGGAGGTGCTGAAAAACGGTTGGTTCCACACCGGCGATCTGGCGTCGTTAGACGAAGACGGCTTCTACCGGATCGTCGGGCGCAAGAAGAATGTCATCATTGTCGGCGGCATCAACGTCTATCCGGAAGATGTAACGTCCGTCCTGCGCACCATCCCCGGCGTGCAGGATGCCGTGACCTTTGGCATGCCAGACCCAATCTGGGGCGAGCGCCTTGCGTGTTGCCTAGAGGTGCCTGACGGTCCCTCACTCACGGTCGCCGACGTGGCCGCGCACTGTGCAGAGCGGTTGGCGCGGGAGAAAATTCCCGGAACCGTCCATTTTATGACCGAACTGCCACGCGGCCCGGCCGGCAAGGTTTTGATCGAGGCGGTGCGGGAAGAACTCCGGAACGCTCATGCCAGTTCCGCGCAGGCAAACGACAATTCGGATATTCTGAGCGGTGTCGCGCAGGTGGCCGCCGAGTTTTTCAAATGTCCGGCGGAGACTGTCACGCTGCAATCCAATCCCGATACTTTATCGGGCTGGACGTCGCTGGCGCATATCGAGTTTCTGACCGCCGTCGAAGAACGTTTCTCCATCAAGCTGCGGCCACGCGAGATCATGAATGTCAGCAAAATCAGTGATGTTGTCGATCTGGTCGAGCGGAAGATGAAGCCGGCTGGCTGATGTTGTCTGTATGGGCGAAATTGATGGAATACCAGCGATGAAGAAACCACCGCAGGCGCCACCGCTGATCGTATGGTTCCTCACCGTCTTTCTGATAGGCGGTGTTGGGGTGGCGGTCGTCGGCCTGTGGCTAGCGGGGATCAGCCTGCCGGGCTTGGCGATCTAATGGCGGTCAGCTGCCGCTGGCATTTGATAACAAGCCTGCCACGCGAATGGCGGACGGAGGGATAGCGTGCATTTTCTGTCCGTGGAATGGCTGGGCTGGTTGTTTGGCGTGGTTTCGGTCTACTGGATCCTGCCCAAGGCGTGGCGGGACGTGTTTCTGGGCGTCATCACGCTGGGCTTTCTGGCGCTGTACTCGCCCATATCGGCCGTGTCGCTGACCGGATTGACCGTAGCCGTCTATTTCTTGTGCAATGCCAATCCGTTGGCCGGATGGCGGGCCATGGCGGCGGGCGGACTGGTCATTGCAATACTGCTCGGCTTCAAAGCAATGTTGCCCAGCATGGATATGGAGCCCGGGGTTGTTCGTGATTTCGTCATGCCTTTGGGAATGGCATATTATGCCATCCGCTTCCTGAGTTATATCATTGACCGGTACAAGGGTACGCTAGAGACGCATCGCCTTAAAGATTTCTTTCTTTATCAATTCTTTCTGCCAACGATTGTCGTCGGGCCAATCCATCGTTTTCCGGCGTTCTTTAACGACTTGAAATACAAGCGCTGGGATGCCAGCAATATTTCACTCGGATTACAGCGCATTCTCTATGGCTACGCCAAGATCGTGATCCTGGGCAATTACCTGATCGAAGGAGTGTTGGCGTCGCATGTGGCGGCATTACACGAAACCAATGCGGCGCTCGCCACCTATCTGGATGTGGTCATCCGTGGCCTGAATCTTTATTTCCAGTTTTCAGGCTTTTCCGACGTGGCCATTGGCTTTGCGCTGCTGCTGGGCTACAGGGTTATGGAGAATTTCAACTGGCCTTACCTCGCCAAGAACATCTCCGAATTCTGGCGCAACTGGCATATTTCACTGACCAGTTTTGCCCGTGAGCATGTGTTCTCGCTGGTTTTTGCAATGTCCCGAAACCAGTATGCCGCGATTTTTGGCACTATGGTATTTATTGGCGTCTGGCACGAATTGAGTTGGCGTTATCTAGTCTGGGGTGCCGTTCACGGCGTTGCGACCATGATTTGGGCGGCCGTGAACAATTTCCAGGACCGGCGCGGCATTGCCATCCGGAACCCGGTGCTACGGCCATTCCGGGATGCTTTCTGTATTCTTCTGACCGTACATTTTGTCTGGCTCAGCTTTGTTATCGTCCGCGAGCCAACTTTTCCAGATGTACTGGATGTTTACGGCACGATCTTCGTGTATTGGTGGCTGTGATGTACAATATCTTCGGTCTGCTGTCCGAACATCTGCCGCGGCCCCTGGCAATTGCGCTATGCGCGCTTTGGTACGCAGCACTGTTTCTAGGCATTCTGGCACTGTCGTTCGAACCGACGGCGGAATTCCGCTATCTGAACCTCTGACCGGCGGTCTTATGGCCAAGTGCGTCACCTGACGGTCGATGGTTGCCTCAATGCCTTTACCGTGGCGATAGTTGTCCATTTCGGCTTGGCTAAGTTTATCGGCATGGTCAACGCGGCCCTAGGAGGGATGGGCCTGTGGTTCAGCGTCGGAGTCAGACGGCAAGTCTATGCTTTGCCGGTCTGCGGTTCACCTCCGAATGGAAGATACCGCTAATCGGGCGCGGTCTGAGCCTCATCCCGGACGATCCGCCCATCCACCAAATGAATGCCGCGGTGCATTCGCGCTGCCATATCCAGGTCATGGGTGACGGCGATGATGCTTTTTTCACCAGTCGCGACAATGTCAGACAGGATTTGAAAAACCTGATCGGACGAAACGGAATCGAGCGAACCTGTCGGCTCGTCAGCCAGGATCAGTGGTGGATCGTTGGCGAGCGCACGGGCCACCGCCACGCGTTGGCGCTGTCCGCCGGAAATTTGGTCTGGGCGTTTGTGCAGGTGATCGCCCAGCCCAAGCCGGTCCAGCAGATGCGCAGCTCGCTCTCGCGCCTCGGCTCTTGACCAGCGGGCCAGCCGCCGCATCGGGATCTGCACGTTCTCGTGGATGGTGAATTCGGGCAACAGGAAATGAAACTGAAAGACGAAACCGATGCCGGATAAGCGGATTTCGGCCCGTTCCTCCTCCGTCAGGATCGACGTCGCGCGGTCCTCAAACAAAACTTCGCCACTGGTCGGTGCGTCCAGCAAGCCCAGGAGATAGAGCAGGGAGGATTTGCCAGAACCGGATGGGCCGGTGATTGCCACAAACTCGCCGCGGCCGATTTCGAGGGTCACATCCTCCACAAGCGTCACCGGTACCGTTTCCGTAAGGATGCGGGTGACGGACCGGGCCGAAACCAGGGAGGCAGACGGGCCGACCCTCATCATGATGCCCCGCGGATAATGTCGATCGGGTTGCCCTTTGCGGCCTTGCGGGCGGGCAGATATCCGGCGATTCCAGCCGTAAATAATGCCAGTGAAACCGCAACTGCGTAATGCAGGAGATCATAGGTCACCGGCAAGGTGCTGACCTCTGACATTTGGCGCATCTCGAACGTGACAGAGCCCAGCATCCGCGTAAGGCCATAGCCCAAAGCCATACCACAAACGCCACCGAACCCGCCCATCAGCGCACCCTCGGTTACAAAAATCAGCTGGATATCACCCTTGCGGAACCCCAGCGATTTCAAAATTGCGATATCGCGCGCCTTCTCGTGCGTGATGATAGAGACGATGTTGAACACTCCGAAACCGGCAACCAGAAGGATCGCGGCAACAACGGTGTACATGATGATATTGCGGATTTCGAACGCTTCCAGAAGGCTCTCGTTTGCCTCTTGCCACGATACCGATTTGTACCCGAACATCGCCTCTGCCCGCCGCGCGACCGCGGCGGCGGCATCGGGGTCTTTCAGGCGAATCCGGATATCGTTGATGGCGTTGAAACGCCCGGCCAAAATTTGAGCTGTGCGCAGGCGGGTATAGATCCGGGTTTCGTCGGTGCCGACAATACCTGTCCGGAACAGGCCGACCACCTTCAACCGCCGGGTGACACCGCCCGCCGCAATCAGTTGGATGCTGTCACCGGGGGCGACCGACAAGCGTTCGGCAAGGCGTTCACCGATGATAGCGGAAAAAGAGGTGGCGTTTAGGTCTTGGAGACTGCCCCACGTCATATCCTCGGCGATGGTCGAAACGCGTACCTCGTCGGCCGGGTCGATCCCGATGATGCTGACGCCCCGCTCTGTGCCGCCATACCGGGCAACGCCCTGCACATTCAGGCCGGCGGAAATGATGCCGGGAACCCAGCCTTCCAGGGCGGCAATGGTGGCAACCGGGTTCAGGATGCCGCGCACGTCATCGCGTGGGCGCAATCCATACCATGCCACTGCATCGAACTGTTCATCCGCCGGCTGCGCCTGCAACTGCCGGCGTTCATCGGTAATCTGGACGTGTGGCATGGCATCAATCAGTTTGCCAACAAAGTCCTCCTGACTGCCTTGCATCAGCGCAGCCATGGCAATCGCAAATCCGACGCCAAGGGTAACACCGGCTATGGAGACGATGGTTTGGCGGCCGCGGCCCAAAATATGGGTGAATGCGATCTCCAGCAGCAGGTTCACGGGCTTGCGGGCTCCGCTCCCCGTTGCACCTGCACCCGGTCACCATCTGCTAGGCTATCGAGGGCAGGGGAGACGACTCGTTCGCCCGGGTTGGCGCCGTTGACGATTTGCACCTGTGCGGCCCCGGCAATGCCGGTTTCGACCGCGCGCCGCTCGATCCGGTCGCTATCGGTTAGCACCTGCAGCGCGCCGTTAATTAGTGCGGGCGCCGGGGCCAGAACGGCATCATCCATCGTGCGGATGATGATATTGACGTCGACCGTCATGTTGATCAGCACCGGCGTATCCTCTGGTAGGGCGAGGCGGACGCGATAGGTTTTCAACTCGGGGTCGCCCATCGGGGTGATGGAAGATACGACTGCAGGCAGGGCTTGGCTGGGGAAGGCATCGGCTTTGAGCAGGGCCTGTTGGCCGATGGCCACACGCGGCACATCTTCCTCGTTCACCTCGGCAATCACCAGAAGCGGCTTGGGCCGCCCCACCCAGGCGAGACCCTCGCCCAGGATTGCGACTTCGCCGACTTCACCCTCGATCCGCAGTACCTGGCCGTCGAGCGGTGCACGAATTGCCAGATCGATAGCCTGGCTCTCAACCGCGGCAAGATTAGCGCGCAATTTTGCGACCTCCGTAAATGCCTGATCGTAGCGTTCGCGCGTGTGGACCCCGCGCTCGAACAGGTCGCTGGTGCGGGCCAGTTCCTTTTCCGCCAATTCCAGACGTGCGCGAATTTCATCGGCGCGTGCCCGCATTTCCGTATCGTCGAGACGGAAAAGCAGGTCGCCCTTACGAACATCCAACCCTTCGCAATTGCAGCTTTCGACGATCCGGCCGGCGACGACGGTGGTCACCTTGGCCCAATGCGCCGGCTCGACCACGCCGGTGGCATAGACGATTTCCGCTGCGGTGCCGCGGGTTATGGTGGCAACGGTAACCGACGGTTTGGCGTCAAACCAGAACCACCAGCCGGCACCGGCGGCCAACAGCAGGGCGGCAACGATCCATATCAAACGCGATTTCATGCTGCCCCCGATAGGTTCTAAGCTAATGGTGATCGCGGCGGAAACTCATTGCCTGCTCGACCCGGTCCCGTGCCATGGCGACGGCGGCGGTACGCGGCAGCACGTTCTCCCGCTTTGCCCGGTCCAGCACCTCGTCTGTGTTGCGCTGGATCTTTTCCTTGATGGTTGCAAATGCGCCGGTTTCCGTGCCGCCATGGTATTCGACCGAGGCACAAATCACACCGCCAGCATTGACGATGAAGTCGGGTACAGAGAGCACGCCGCGTTCGTGCAATCTAGTCTCGGCTTCTGGCGTTGCCGGGATGTTGGCGCCCTGCAGGATCAACCGGGCCTTGACCGTATCGGCATTGTCCGCCGTCAAGACATTCGGCCTTGCCGCCGGAACCCAGATATCGCAATCGACGCCGACGATATCATCGCGCTTCCCCGCAGTGCCGCCTGTGAAGGTGGCGACACCCTGGCCGATGCGGGCATGGGCCGCCAGCGCATCGATATCGAGGCCGTTGGGATTATGGATCATGCCGCGCGAGTCGGCGGCAGCCACCAGCACACAACCGTGTTTGGCCAGAAAGCGGGCGCCATGATAGCCGACCGCGCCGAAGCCCTGTACCGCTACTCGCGCGCCCTTCAGCGCAACACCGCTGTATTTCTCGGCAATTTCTGCGGCGGCTGCGAGGCCGAAACCGGTCGCGCCAATTACGTCGAGGGGGATCCCGCCCAGCACCTGCGGCAGCCCGACCGAGCGGCCGGTCTCGTCATGGATCCAGGCCATTGCGGTCTCGTCGGTGCCCATATCCGGCCCGGGAATGTAGGACCGGATTTCGCGCAAGCCACTGGCAAAGGCGCGGATCAGGCGTTCCTTGTCGGCGGGCGGAATGTTCGGATCGGCGGCGATAACGCTTTTGGCGCCGCCGTGCGGCAGGCCGGCCGCGGCGTTCTTGAATGTCATGGCGCGCGCCAGCCGGAAGCATTCTTCCAGCGTCACATCCGGTGCCATCCGGGTGCCGCCGATGGCCGGGCCGGCCGCGGTGTTATCCACCACGACGATGGCTTTGAGACCAACGCCGGGATCATAGAGTTCCACCACCTTTTCCGGGCCTAGTTCATCGGTGAAGGCGAAGGACATTGGTCTTTGCTCCTCAGGCGGTTTGTTCGAGTTGGGCTTTGATGTGAGCAAGGAAGCGCGCTGCCTCGCCGCCACTGACGGCGCGATGATCGAAGGTCAGCGACAGCGGCAACATGCCGGCGCGTGCCCGGCCTGCGCCCAGGATCGCGACCTGCGGCGGTACGATCACCAATTCCGCGAACAAACCGCCAATCGCCCCGAAGTTCGACAGGGTGATTGTAGCGCCGCGGAGGTCCGAGGGCGGGAGGGACCGTTGGTGCGCTCCTTCTATCAGCCGCTGCAACTCACCGCGCAGATCGTGCGGATCCGGAAAGTTCTGGGTGCGCAGAACCGGTACGATCAGCCCGGCCGCAGTGTCGACGGCAATGCCGATTGCTGCATCCGGGTTCAGCCGCCGGGCCTCCCGATCGCCATCGTAAAAGGCGTTGAGCGACGGTTCGGCGTCCAGCGCTGCCAGCATGGCCTGGACCAACAGCAGGGTAATTTGCGGGCTTTCCGGCCAATGGCTGACATTGGCTTCTTCCGTCACGGTGGCGCGGGGGATGGCCAGGGCGGCGGTCATGCTGCGGGCCATCGTCCGGCGTATGCCGCGCAACGGCTCCCAATCGGCGTCTGATGGCTCCCGCTTCTCCGGCTTGCTCTGGCCGGCGGCGGCTTCGACATCGGCACGCAGGATTGCGCCATGCGGGCCGGACCCCTGGATGCTGTCAAGATCGACCTTCAATTCCTTCGCCAATTGCCGAACAGCCGGTGCAGCGCGACCGGTTGGTTTTCTCGGTTCTGCCGGCTTGGCCTTGGTTTGCGGTTCGGTGGCTTCTTCGGGCTGTTCTTCCTTGGGCGGCTCCGATTCCAATTGTCCCACGACGGACCCGGAATCGGCCCGATCGCCCTCGTCATAGTCGGCAAGTGGCGAGCCGACCTTCAGCGTTTCGCCTGGCTCGCCATAGGTTTTGGCGATGGTGCCGGACCATGGTGCCGGCACCTCCACCACCGCCTTGTCCGTTTCAACCGAGACGAGCGGCTGGTCGGCCATGACATGATCGCCCGTGCTTACATGCCAATGGACGATTTCGGCCTCTTCCAGGCCCTCACCCAGATCGGGAAGGTTGAACGTCTTCATGCGTAGGTCATCACTTCGCGCGCAGCCGTCAAAACACGATCGACGGATGGCAGATAATGATGTTCGAGTTTTGGCAATGGGATCACCGTGTCATAGCCGGTCACCCGGCGCACCGGCGCGATCAAAGACAGCAGGCCGTGCTCGGCAATCCGGGCCGCGATCTCACCGCCATAGCCGCCAGTCAGTGCTGCCTCGTGCACAATCACCGCCCGGCCGGTTTTTTCGACCGATGCCAGGATCGCTGCCTGATCCAATGGCTTGAGTGTGGCAAGGTCTAACACTTCTGCGTCCACGCCTTCCTCTGCCAGTTGCGCCGCTGCTTCCAGCGTCTCCTTCATCATGGCGCCCCAGGCGATCAGGGTCAGGTCGCTTCCCTCCCGCGCAATGAACGCCTTGTCGAGCGGCAGTGCCTCGCCATTGTCCTCGACCTGCTCCTTGCCGGTGCGGTAGAGCCGCTTTGGCTCCAGAAACACGACGGGGTCAGGGTTGCGGATGGCTGCCAGCAGCAGGCCGTATGCCTTGGCGGGTGTGGAGGGAATCACCACCCGGATGCCGGGAACATGCGTTAGCATTGCCTCGACGCTTTCGGAATGGTGCTCCGGCGCGTGGATGCCGCCGCCATAGGGCGCGCGTAGCACCATCGGGCAGGTGAGACGGCCCCGCGTACGGGTGCGCAGCCGCCCGGCATGGTTCACGATCTGGTCAATGGCCGGATAAACGAAGCCCATAAACTGGATTTCCGCCACCGGTCGCAAATCTTGGGTTGCAGCGCCAACGGCCACCCCGGCGATCACCGCTTCCGACAACGGCGTATCCAAAACCCGGCTGGAGCCGAACCGCTGGATCAGACCGTCGGTTGCCCGGAAAACGCCGCCGTCGATGCCGACATCCTCGCCCAGAATGACGACGCGCTCGTCATCCTCCATCGCCCGCGACAGCGCCATGCGCACGGCTTCGACAAGAGTAACCTCCGGCATGGCTTCAATCTCCGGCCGCGGTCAGTGCAGTAGCGCGCTGAGCTGCAACATCCGCAGGCATTTCGGCATAGGTGGAATCGAAAATGGCTTCCAACGGTTCCGGCAGCATCGCCTCATACTCCTCCATTGCCGCATCGACCTTGTCCCGGCAATCGGAAAGGAGAGCCTCCTCCTTCTGCTTGTCCCAGACCTTTTGCGCCGCCAGGTAGGTGCGCAAGCGTGCCACGGGCTCTTCCTTCCAATGGCCGCGCACCTGGTCGTCCTCGCGGTAGCGGCTGGCGTCGTCCGCCGTGGTGTGATCGCTCAGGCGGTAGGTGATCGCCTCGATCAGGGTCGGGCCTTCCCCATTGCGCGCGCGGTCCAGGGCAGTGGTTACCCGGTCCCAGACGGCGATGACGTCATTTCCATCCAACTGTTCGCCCGGAATACCGGCAGCAATGGCCTTTTGCGCCAGCGTCTCGGCCGCAGTCTGCTCCGCACGGGCGACGGAGATGGCCCACTGATTATTGTTGATCACAAAAACAACCGGCAGTTTCCAGACACCGGCGATGTTCATGGCCTCGTAGAAATCGCCCTTGGATGTCGCGCCATCGCCAGCCATGACTACGGCTACGCGCTTTTCCTCACGCCGTTTGAAAGCGAGGGCGACACCGGCGGCATGCGGGAAATTCGTACCGACCGGGATGGAGACCGGCAGGTCGTGCCGGGGCCCGGCAAAGTTGCTGCCGCGCTCGCTGCCGCCCCAATAGGCTAGGTGTTCGACGATGGAGACCCCCCGCCACAATTGCGCGGACTGGTCGCGAAATCCCGGCACGAGCACGTCATCTTCGGTCATGGCGCTCGCCACACCTACGCCGACCGCCTCCTGGCCCAGCGACGAGGCATAGGTGCCAAGCCGGCCGGTTCGCTGCATCGCCACTGCGCGCTCGTCCACAATTCGGGTCAGCACCATCGCTTCGTAGAGGGGTATGAGTGCCTCTGCCTTGGTGGCAAACGCCGGCAGGCCGGACGATGCATCTCCATCGGCATCGAGGTATCGGTGAAACGAAATTTCCGCGGTGAACGCAGTTTTCTTCATCCGTTCCGACTCCCTTTCGCCCTGCATATTGGAGGCTGGTTGCTGTGGGAAAAGGCTACCCCCGCTCACGAAACTGTTGTTTGATTTAGATCATGGGCTTGCCGGGCTTCTCCGGGATATTGAAGGCCAAGTTGGCCAACGGAAGCCCCTTTCAACCAACGGGTGTTTGTTTATGAGTCCTCGCGCATTGCGCACCGACAGGCCTGCGGGCCTGCTTGATCTGCTTGGCTTCGGCCGCCTGATTACAGTGCTGCGAAGTGAAGGCTATACCGTGATCGGACCGACAGTCGATAATGGGGCGGTCAGTTATTGCGAGGTCCGGAGCATCGACGATCTGCCCGCCGGCTGGGGCAGTCGGCAGGATGCCGGGCAGTATCGGCTGGAACGGCGGCAGGATGCGGCCCTGTTCGGTTATGTCTCCGGCATCCAGTCCTGGAAACGGTATCTTTTTCCGCCTTCCCGCACGCTCTGGCGGGCGGAAAAGACGGTGGATGGTTCATTTACCGTCCAGCAGCAGGACGAGCCTGTGCCAAGGTTCGCCTTCCTTGGCGCGCGCGCTTGCGAAATTGCGGGGATGGAATTGCAGGACCGCGTGTTCATGCATGGCGAACGGCCCGATCCCGATTATACCGCCCGGCGAGATGCCGCCTTGGTCATCGCTGTTCAGTGCACGGAGGCAGGCGACACCTGCTTCTGCACCTCCATGCAGACAGGCCCTGCGGCTGTTAACGGATACGATCTTGCGCTGACCGAGATGATCGACGAAGGACGCCACGTCTTTTTGGTCGAAATCGGCAGCCAACGTGGGGAGGCGGTTGCCACGCGTTTGCCATTGCTTAAGGCAAGGGACTGCGACCGGGAATCTGCCGCAGAGGGTATAGAATCTGCCGCGGCAAGCATGGGCCGGCACCTGGAAACAGATAGTCTGAAAGAGCTGATTCAAGAAAATCAGGAACATTCTTATTGGCAATCGGTCGGCGAGCGCTGCCTTGCCTGCACCAACTGCACCGCTGTCTGTCCAACCTGCTTCTGTCATACGACAGGGGATGCCGTGGCACTGGACGGCCAGTCGAGCGAGCGGCAGCAGCGCTGGGATTCGTGCTTCAGCCTGGATTTCTCACACCTGCATTCCGGCCCGGTCCGGCAAAGTGTCGATGCCCGCTACCGGCAATGGATGAGTCACAAGCTGGCGCATTGGGTCGATCAATTTGGGGATTTCGGCTGTGTCGGTTGTGGCCGTTGCATCGCCTGGTGCCCGGCTGGAATCGACATAACTGACGAGGCCAGGGCGTTGCGCCATGCGGTTGAAGGAGAGGCCTGAGCCATGGAAACTACGCCGCTCGATCGGATCGTCGCCAGTCACCCGTTTTTCCAAGGTCTCTCGCCAGATATCTGCGCCCTGATCGCGGGGTGTGGCCGCAATGTGCATTTCAAGCCGGGGGGGTGGATTTTCCGCCAGGGAGATTCAGCCGACGCCTTCTACGTTATCCGCCACGGCAAGGTGGCGCTGGAGATGCCGGGCGCCGGCCAGGCCATCGTATTTCAAACAGTGGGCGAGGGGGACATCCTGAATGCCTCCTGGTTGGTGCCTCCCTATCGCTGCGCCTCGGATGCGCGCGCGGTGGAGGTAACGCGGGCCATTGCCTTCGATGCGGTCTGTCTGCGCGGAAAGTGTGACCAGGATCATCACCTTGGCTATGAGCTGATGAAACGCTTCGTTCCCGTCATGGTGGAACGGCTGACCCATGCCCGCATGCAGGCGCTGGACCTGTATGCGCCGGAGGCGGCAAGGCCGTGAACACCGTCGCGCGATATCCGGAACCTTATGTTCCCGCGGTCTGGCGGGTGGAGGAGCGGCGCTGGGAAACAGCGAATACCGTCACGTTCGCCTTGTCACCGCCGCCTCAAGGTTTCACCGAAAGTTTCGCTCCCGGCCAGTTCAACATGCTTTACACGTTTGGCGTCGGGGAGGTGCCGATCAGCATCAGCGGCGACCCTGCATCCCCCGCCACCATGGTTCACACCATCCGCGCAGTCGGATCTGTGACCCGCATCCTGGCCGGGCTTGAGCCCGGCTCGGCCATTGGCCTGCGCGGCCCTTATGGCAGCGCCTGGCCATTGGAGGACGCGAGGGGCCGCGATCTGATCCTGCTGGCAGGCGGGCTTGGTTTGGCGCCGCTTCGCCCGGCGATCTGTCACGCGCTTGCCAACCGCGGAGCCTATCGCCGCTTGGTGATCATCTGCGGAACCCGCAGCCCCGAGAATCTGGTGTTCCGGGATGAACTGGAAGGGTGGACAGGGATGCGGGGCGTGCAGTGTCTCGTGACGGTCGACCATGCCAGCCCGGATTGGCCGGGGCATGTCGGCACCATTCTCCAACAAATTCGGCGGGCCGAGTTCGACCCGGACAACGCCATGGCGTGTGTTTGCGGGCCGGAGATTATGATGCGCCACTCGGCGGAGGCGCTGATCGGGCTCGGCATGCCAGCCAATGCTATTCACCTTTCTCTGGAGCGCAATATGAAATGCGCAGTCAGCCGTTGCGGACACTGCCAGTTTGGGCCCCATTTCCTTTGCGGCGAGGGGCCGGTGTTTCGGTATGATCGCATCGCGCCGCTGCTCGGCGTGGCGGAGGTGTGAGGCGATGATGGCCACGGCACCGCGGACCAAACCAAAACTCGCGGTCTGGAAGTTTGCTTCCTGCGATGGCTGCCAGCTTTCGATCCTCGACCTGGAGGACGAATTGCTCTCGCTGGCCGGCGCGGTGGAGATCGCCTATTTTATGGAGGCATCGAGCAAGGTTGTTGAAGGCCCCTACGACCTCTCGCTGGTCGAGGGCTCGATCACCACATCGCACGATGCAGAGCGCATCCTGCATGTTCGTGAGCAGTCGAAGGCGCTGATGACGATTGGCGCGTGCGCCACCGCTGGCGGCATCCAGGCGCTGCGCAATTTTGCCGATGTGGAGGAATTCACGCGCGCGGTCTATGCCCGGCCGGATTATATCGAGACGCTGGCTACCTCCACCCCGATTGCCGCCCATGTCGCGGTTGATTTCGAATTGCGCGGCTGCCCGGTGGACAAGCACCAGTTGCTGGAGGTTGTGGGCGCGTTCCTTTTCGGCAAACAGCCGGTTCTCAGTGGCGATAGCGTTTGTACGGAGTGCAAGCGCCGCGGCAATGTCTGCGTGGCGGTCGCCCATGGCACGCCCTGCCTTGGCCCGGTCACCCATGCGGGCTGCGGTGCGATCTGCCCCGCTTACAACCGCGGCTGTTACGGCTGCTTTGGTCCGAGCGCTGGTGCGGCCATGCCGGCGCTTTCGCACATGTTGGCGGCCCATGGCATGCAGCCAGGGGAAATTGCACGCTATTTGCGTACCTTCAATGCCAACGCTCCGGCCTTTCGGGCCGAAAGCGAACGCCTCGACGCATCGGGCGGGAAGGGGACATCATGACCAAGCGCACCATCAAGGTCGATTATCTGGCCCGGGTGGAAGGCGAAGGCGCGCTGCACGCCCGCATAGCGAACGGTCAGGTGGAGCATGTCGAGCTCAACATTTTCGAGCCGCCCCGCTATTTCGAAGCGTTGCTGCGCGGCCGCGACTTCCGTGAAGCGCCTGATATAACTGCGCGCATCTGCGGCATCTGTCCGGTCGCCTATCAAATGAGCGCTGTTCATGCGATGGAGGCTGCGTGCGGCATCAGCCTGCCGCAACCGCTGCGAGACCTGCGCCGGCTGCTGTATTGCGGCGAGTGGATTCAGAGCCACGTGCTGCATGTTTTTATGCTGCATGCGCCGGATTTTCTCGGCTGTGACAGCGTGGTGGAGATGGCTAAGACCAACGCGCCGTTGGTGCAGCAGGCTCTGCGCATGAAAAAGGCAGGGAACGCCATCATCGCCGCCGTGGGCGGGCGTGAGGTTCACCCGATCAACGTCAAGGTCGGCGGCTTCTACCGCACGCCGAGGCGGGATGAGATAGCAGCGCTGCGCGATGAAATCGCCTGGAGCCGGGATGCCGCGGCGGAGGCGCTGCAATGGGCGGCAGGGCTCGACTATCCGGATTTCGAGCGCGATTATCAGTTCGTCAGCCTGCGCGCCGCGGACGAATACCCGATGAACGCGGGCCGAATTGTCTCTTCCCGCGGGCTCGATATTGCCGGCGATGCATACGAAAAGCATTTCGCGGAATCCCATGAGCCGCAATCGACCGCGCTCCACTCGCACCTGATTGCCGATGACAGCGCCTATCTGGTCGGCCCACTCGCCCGCTACGCCCTGAATTTCGATTGCCTGCCTGCGGACGTGCAGGCCGCGGCAAGGGCTGCGGGTCTCGGCCCGGTCTGCTGCAACCCATATCAGAGCCTGCTGGTGCGGTTGGTGGAGGTATTCTACGCTTTTGGCGAGGCGCTAAGGCTGGTCGAGGCCTACGCGCCGCCGGAACTTGCTGCGATCGAGGTGATGCCATCCGAGGCCAGCGGCTGCTGGGCGACCGAGGCGCCGCGTGGGCTGCTTTATCACCGCTACGACATAGGCGCCGACGGGCTGATCCGCGAGGCCAAGATCGTGCCGCCGACCTCGCAGAACCAGCCGAGTATCGAGGACGATCTGCGCGGTGTGATCGCGACCAATCTGGCATTGTCCGATGATGCACTGCGCCAGCGCTGCGAACAGACCATTCGCAACTACGACCCCTGTATCTCGTGCGCCACTCACTTTTTGCAGTTGACGCTGGAGCGCGATGAAAAGGGGGCTGCATGACGCCACTCGTCATCGGTATCGGCAACCCCGAACGCGGCGATGATGGTGTCGGCCCGTTCGTCGTCGCCTGCCTGGAGCAAGAACATCTGCCGGGAGGCGGGACGCTCTGTTTGCAGGGCGACCCCGCCGAGTTGCTGCCCGCCTGGGAAGGGTGGCAACGGGTGATTGTTGTCGATGCCTGCGCCAGTGGCACGGAACCCGGCACGATCCACCGTTTCAATGCCGCAACCACGGCTCTGCCCGAAGTGTTCGGTGCCGTTTCGACCCACGGATTCGGCCTGGGCGCTGCTATCGAACTGGCACGCGCAATCGATTGCCTGCCGCTGGCGTTGACGGTCTACGGCGTCGAGGCCGAGAGCTTCGATGCCGGCGCGCCATTGTCCCATCCGGTTAAGGCAGCGGCAGAAACCCTCGTCCAAGAAATCATGCACATGATCGGAGAAGCCACATGCACGAAGCTGGGTTGATGCGCGATCTGATGCACAAGATCACGGATCTCGCAGCAGAAGCTGACGCCCGGCGCATTACCGGCGTTTCGGTCTGGCTGGGTGCGATGTCGCACATGTCGCCGGCGCATTTTCAGGAACATTTCGACCAAGCCGCCGCCGGTACGCTGGCAGAGGGGGCGCGCCTGACGTGCGAAACCTCGGACGACATCACTGATCCCAATGCGGAGGCTATTCTGTTGCGCAGCATCGAGACGGAGGACTGAATGATCGACCTCTCGATGAATGGGGTTCTGGAAGTGGTCCGCGTCCGTTTGACGGTGCGCGGTGTGGTGCAGGGCGTTGGCTTTCGGCCAAGCGTTTTCCGGTTGGCCCGGTCCCTGGGCTTGGCCGGCCATGTGTTGAACGCCGGCGAGGGTGTGCGGATCGAGGTGGAGGGGGCCGCGGCGGTCATCGAGACCTTTGTTGAGGCCATTCCGGCCGATGCCCCCGCCAATGCAAGGATCGACACGATCCACCGGGAACCGCTGCCGCCAGCATGGGAATCGGGGTTTTGGGTGCTCGAAAGCGAGCCCGTAGCCTTGGCTGGCCTGAGGGTGCCGCCGGATTTGGCGACATGTCCCGATTGCGTTGCGGAGATGCTGGACCGACAAGACCGCCGGTACCGGTATCCGCTGATCAACTGCACGGCCTGCGGTCCTCGGTTTTCAATCCTGGAGGCTCTGCCTTACGACCGCCGGCGCACGACCATGCGGAACTTTACGCTGTGTGCCGAGTGTGGCAGCGAATATCTGGAGCCAAGCGACCGGCGCTTTCACGCCGAACCGATCGCCTGCCCGCAATGCGGCCCCGGTGTGTATTTCCTGAACGCGGCCGGCGATTGCCTGGCCGAGGGCGATAAGGCCGTGCATGCCGCCGTGCGAGACATCCAGGCCAGCCAGATCGTGGCGGTAAAGGGGTTGGGCGGCTATCACTTGGTTGCCGATGCGACCGCGGATGCGGCAGTCGCCAAGCTCCGCCGGCGCAAACAGCGCCCAACCAAGCCGCTGGCCCTGATGGTGCCGTCCATTGAGGCCGCGCATGCCCTCTGCCATCTGTCCGCTGCCGATGTGGAAGCGCTGGAGTCCCCGGCTGCGCCAATCGTGTTGGCCGCACGCCGGACTGACGCGCCGGTTTCTGCATTGATCGCACCGGATTGTGCGGAACTGGGGCTCATGTTGCCTTATACGCCCGTCCACCATCTGCTTCAGCATGCCCTGGACCGGCCGCTCGCTGTCACCAGCGGTAACAGTGCTGGTGAGCCTCTGATGTTCGACGACCGCAGCGCCCGGCGCCGACTGCAGGCCGCCACCGACCGCTTTCTGGCGCACAACCGGCGCATCCGCCGGCCGGTCGAAGATTCCGTGGTGCGCACGTTCGCGGGTGTGCCGCAGGTCTTGCGCCTGGGGCGAGGGTTTGCACCGGACGTCATTACGCTTTCTACCGACCTGGTCCCCGATGGCCCGACAATTCTGGCCCTTGGCGGCAATATGAAGACAGCGCCAGTCCTATTGCGTGGCCGTGAGGCGATCCTCGGCCCGCACACTGGCGACATCGAGTCGATCGCTGCCGAGGAAATGTTGGGCCGCGCGCTTGAGGATTTGCAAGCGTTGCATGGTTGCCGCGCGGAGGTTCTGTCCTGCGACCGGCACCCAGACTACCCTACCACGCACCTAGCCGAGAGTTTTGGCCTGCCCTTGGTGCAGGTGCAACATCATGCGGCTCACATTGCTTCCGTGATTGCCGAAAATGGCGTGACGGATCCCGTGCTCGGCTTCGCATGGGATGGCTCCGGCTACGGCACCGATGGTACCGTTTGGGGTGGGGAGGGAATTTGGATGACCCCGGATGGCTGGGAAAGGGTCGTCCGTCTGCGGGCGTTCCCTCTGCCAGGCGGTGAACAGGCGATCCGGGAGCCGCGCCGTGCGCTTTATGGGATGTTACACGAAGCCGGACGGACGGATCTGATGCCGTCCTGGCGCCTCCGCGCTGACGAAAAGACATCGCTCCGGAAGCTGCTTGAGGCGGGCCTGAACACCCCTCGTACCTCTAGTGTTGGACGTTTGTTCGATGCCGCCGCCGCCCTGCTGGGGCTGGCGAGCATCAACCGGCACGAAGGCGAGGCTGCGATGCGGCTCGAATACCGCGCCAGACTTGCAGCAGAAAATGGCGCAGTTCCGGGTTGCTATGCCTTCACCCTGTCGCAGGGCGACACAGCAACACTGCCAGAGATCGACTGGCAACCCTTGCTTTGCGGCATGGCCGACGATCTTGCCGGCGGCCTGTCCGTCGATGTCATCGCGTTGAATCTGCATGAAACCATGGCCGCTATCATCACCGCGGCGGCCCGCCATTTCGACGCGCCGGCCGTGGCGCTTTCCGGCGGTTGTTTCCAGAACCGGCTTTTGACCGAACGCGCCATGGCGCTGCTCCAGGCGGACGGAATTCGCGTCTATCTCAACCGGCGCGTGCCATCGGGCGATGGCGGGTTGGCGCTGGGGCAGGCCGTGATTGCGCGCCGCCACTTGGCGTCGGGAGGCTGAACCATGTGCCTGGCCGTGCCCGGACGCCTGACCGATATCTGGGGCGAGGGATTGGAGCGTACGGGCCGCGCAGATTTCGGCGGTGTGGTGCGTGAAGTCAACCTGGCTTTCGTGCCGGATGCGGTGGTTTATGACTATGTTATCGTCCATGTCGGTGTCGCAATCGCCCGCCTTGACGAGGCTGCTGCCGCGCGAACGTTTGAAACCTTGAACGCCGCCGGGATCACCGAATGAGGTACAGCGACGAATTCCGCGCGCCCGACGCCGTCGCTCATCTGGCCAAGGCCATTGGCGAGACGGTTACCCGTTCCTGGTCAATCATGGAGGTGTGCGGCGGCCAGACCCACGCCATCATGCGGTTTGGGCTGGACCAGTTGCTGCCCGAGGGGGTGAAGCTGCTGCACGGCCCCGGCTGCCCGGTCTGTGTCACGCCTGCGGCGGTGTTGGACAAGGCAGTGGAAATTGCGGGCGAGCCGGGCGTCGTGTTCTGCACCTTCGCTGACATGTTGCCCGTACCTGCCACGACGGGCACGTTGGAGGAAATGAAGGCCAGCGGCGCGGATGTGCGCCCGGTTTATTCGCCGCTCGATGCCGTCCGAATAGCGAGCCAGGAGCCAGATCGCGAAGTCGTATTCTTTGCCGTCGGTTTCGAAACGACCGCGCCCGCAAACGCCTTGGCAGTCCGGCTGGCGCACGACCAGGGTTTGCGCAACTTCTCCGTGCTGGTGGCGCAGGTTCTGGTGCCACCTGCACTTGAAGCGCTGCTGGCCGAGCCAGACCACCTGATCGATGGGTTTTTGGCAGCGGGGCATGTTTGCACGGTCATGGGCACCTCCGCCTACGAACCGATTTCCGCAACGCGCCATGTGCCGATCGTTGCGACCGGGTTCGAGCCCGTGGATATCCTGGCCGGTGTCCTTGCCGCCGTCCGCCAGTTGGAAGCCGGCGAGGCCAGAGTGGAGAATGTCTACGAGCGGGCCGTTGCTGCCGCAGGGAACATGTCCGCCCGCCAACTCATCGAACAGGTGTTCACGCAGGTTGACCGCGACTGGCGCGGGCTTGGCCGAATTCCAGCCAGCGGCCTGGCGCTTCGACCGGAATTCAAGGCATTCGATGCCGAACACCGTTTCGGCCCCGTCGACGGCCATGAGCCCGCTGGTTCGCAATGCATCGCCGGTCTGGTGCTGCAGGGCAAGGCTAGGCCCGATGATTGCCCGGCCTTTGGACGGGAATGCACACCGCAGCATCCGCTCGGCGTCACCATGGTCTCGTCGGAGGGAGCTTGTGCAGCCTATCACCTTTACCGAAAATGGGAGGGTGCCGCAGTATGAGTGGCGACCAAGCCGGGCTGAATTGCCCGCTATCGGACACGGACATCCCCCGAATCCAAATGGCCCATGGCGGTGGCGGCCGCATGATGCAGGATCTGATCCGCGACATTATCATGCCCGCCTTTCGCAATCCGCTTCTGGAGCAGAATCACGATGGCGCAATCTTTCCGGGTGGAGAAGGTGACTTGGCCTTCACGACAGATGGGCATGTCGTGCAGCCGCTATTTTTCCCCGGCGGAGACATCGGTACGCTTGCCATCAATGGCGCTGTCAATGACTTGGCCATGTGCGGCGCGGAACCTTGGCAAATCGCCGTTTCCCTGATCCTGGAAGAAGGTTTTCCTATCAACGACCTGCGGACGGTAATCGCCTCGATGGCAGCGGCCGCGGCGGCGGTCGGCGCCAGGGTTGTTACCGGCGACACCAAGGTGGTCGAGCGCGGCAAGGGCGATGGCCTGTTCGTCACCACCAGCGGCATTGGTCGGGTGCGGACTCCGGCCCGGCCGTTGCCGGAGGCGGTGCAGCCCGGCGATGCCATCCTGCTGTCGGGTGATATCGGCCGGCATGGCATCGCCATCATGGCCGCCCGGGCTGGCCTTTCGTTCGACCGGCCGTTGGAAAGCGACTGTGCCCCATTATGGCCGACAGTAGCGGCGCTGATCGAACACGGGATCGATTTGCACTGCCTGCGCGACCTGACCCGCGGCGGTCTGACGGCGGGCTTGGTGGAGATCGCCGAGGCCATACAATTGGCGCTCGAAGTGGAAACCGCCGCGATCCCGGTCAGCGAGCCGGTGCGGAATGCTTGCGAACTTTTCGGGCTCGACCCAATGCATGTGGCGAACGAAGGTCGTTTCATCGCCTATGTGCCAGCCAACCAAGCGCAGGAAGCGGTGGCCATCATGCACCGTTTCGGTGGAGCCCGCGCGATCGGCCGGGTAAGCGAGGATCAAACCGGTGCCGTCGTGCTTAAAAGCCCCTATGGCTCAAGTCGCCGCCTGCGCTTGCCGAACGGCGAGCAACTGCCGCGCATCTGCTAAGGCGGCATGCGCGCCTTGAGAAAAGCCTTGCGGACTCGGACGTAATCCGGGTTCGCTTCAACTGGCGGCGGAAGTTATTCAGCCGCAAGCGCTTGCGCTGCCTCGAAGCGGAAGCCGCGATAGCCATCCGCCACGACCTGCTCGCAAATCCTGCGATAGGCGCCGACGCCAGCGATATAGGGCATGAACAGGCGCGGCTTGCCGGGAATATTGGCGCCCATGTACCAGGAGTTTGCCTGCGGAAACAATGTCTTGTAGGCAACCTCCTGCACATGGTCGACCCACTCGTTTTCCGCCTCCAAGTCCGGCTCCATCACCTCCAACCGGTGATCGCGCATGTGAATCAGGGTGTCTGCCACCAGGTCGACATGCTGTTCGATGGAGGTGATCATGTTGCTCTTGACCGACGGGCTGCCTGGTGCAGTGACCATGAACAGGTTTGGGAAACCCTCAGTCATCAGGCCCAGATAAGTGCGTGGCCCGGCATACCATTTGTCTTTCAACGCCAAGCCGTTGCGGCCGCGGATATCGACATTGAACAGCGTGCCTGTCATCGCGTCGAAGCCGGTCGCGAACACGATGGCATCGAATTCAAACTGCCGGCCGTTGACGATCAATCCTTTTTCGGTCAGGCGCTCGATCGGTGTCTGGCTGACATCGACCAGTTCGACATTGTCCCGGTTGTAGGTCTCATAATATCCGGTATCGACACAGAGCCGTTTGGTGCCGATCGGGTGGGTCTTCGGGCACAGGATTTCCGCCGTTACCGGATCCTTTACGGTGGCACGAATTTTGTTGCGCACGAACTCCGCCATCGTGTCGTTGGCTTCCTTGTTGGTGAGGATGTCGTTGAACGCCCCCAGGAACCCGGAACCGCCTATCTTCCAACGCTCCTCATAGACCCGATTGCGCTCCTCCTCGCTGACCGCCAGCGTCGACTGATCGTTCAATTCGCGCAGCACGCCGTTCGGCATGTACCGCATTTCCTGGCGTTTTTCTGGATAGTCCTGTTTCCAGGACTGCGCATAATCCGCTGTCATCGGGTGATTGCGGGAGGGAATGGAGAAATTTGCCTGACGCTGGAATACTGTCAGATGATCCGCTTCCTGCGCGATCACCGGGATAGCCTGAATGCCGGATGACCCGGTGCCGATCACCGCCACCCGCTGCCCTTTGAAGCTCACCGTTTCGTGCGGCCAGGCTCCAGTGTGATAGGTCTTGCCCTTGTAGTCCGCCAGCCCCTCGAATTTCGGGATTTGTGCGGTGGAAATGCAGCCGGTTGCCATGATGAAATACTTGGCGTTGACGCGCTCTCCGGTGCCGGTTTCGATCTGCCAAAGCCGCTTGGCTTCGTCATAGTGGGCGGCGCGGACCTCCGTCTCGAAATCGATATCGCGTTTCAGGTCGAACCGGTCGGCGACGTGATTGGCATAGGCCATGATGTCGGGCTGGGCCGAAAACTTCTCCGGCCAATCCCATTCCTGCTGCAGGTCGTTATCGAAACCATAGGAATATTGCATGCTCTCGACATCGCACCGCGCGCCGGGATAGCGGTTCCAGTACCACGTGCCGCCAACCCCATCACCACGCTCGAAACAGCGGGTAGAGATGCCGGCCTTGCGGCAGCGGTGCAGCAGGTAAAGGCCGGAAAACCCGGCGCCGACAATTACGGCGTCGACCGTGGCTGCCGGATTGGGCTGATCTGACATGACGGAATCCCTCAAAAAAATCGAACGCCGGGCGGTACAAACATGCTCTTGCGCCAGCGTTTCCTGTTGGCCTTGCATGGGGCCACGCTAACGACGAAAGTCTACCGGGGCAATCGCCAGAGAGCGATAAACCTCGACCGCAGCGCGCAGCCGCTGAAAAAGGCGGTCTGCTTCTCGGGCCCGCGACAAGATAAAGGGGAGGGCCATGGGCAATGGCATCTCCCCTTTATTTGCCTGCGCTGCAGACGGGATGGCACTCTTCGTTAGGCGTCCGACATCACATGAATAACGCGGTCGGCCAGCATATCCTTGGTCTTGGCGCCATATTCCTTCATGTGAGGCGATGCCGCGTGAGCGCCGAGTGCGGCCAGGCTCGCCCATTTCTCAATGACGACGAACGTATCCTCTCCATATTTCGTCGCAAACCCAGCATCCGCACAATCGACCGTGGCGCCGTATTCCAGGCAGCCATCCTCGGCAAGAACCGTCGGCACGTTGGCACGGAACAGGTTCAACACCTCCTCACGCTTGCCGGGCTTGGTCGTGATGACCGCAATAACATGAACGCGAGACATATCGTGATTTCCTCCTGATTGGACGGTCAGAATGGCAACCGGAGGCCATCGGTGTCAATGCAATGCGCGCGCGCAAAATTGGCAATGACGGGGGATGTCAGAAGGTTCGCTGGCATGGCGGTGCAGGCAGTCTGCTGCGAACTCGTCTCCGATGCGGCCGCCTGTTAAACAGCGAAAATACAGGGAAAAGCGCCGTTTTAGAGGTTAAGGCACACTCAAGAAGCAAAATAACGTCGACTTGTCAGTACTTTAGCGCGAAATTCCCTAATTGCCGGGCCTTTGAGACGGTACCACGTCACCGACGCTTGCCTGCTAGCGACACAAAATATCCCTGAGGCTATATCGTTAAAAAGCGGGAGCCGATCTTAACGTAATCACACAAGATCACTATAATATATTCAATTCTCAAATTTAGAATAAGAATTTTCCGTGACCTCTTTACAAAAAAACATATCTAGAATCATAACTCTATCATTTGCAAAAGCCTCGCCTTGAATTGCGTAGTTATTTTTGAACCGATCTATATACAAATTCGCAATATTCCGCACATCACGCAAAATTATATTCATGATATATTCATCAGAACCATCCATGCCATTCTTTTTGGACAGATTTGATGCCATCATCAAATTCGCAACTAATCCACTCTCCATTACAGACCAATCTTTGCTACCAATCCGATCCTTTCCAACCCACTCCATCAATGCTTGTGTCAACGCTGCGCATCTGGTTGGGATGTAAGGCGCAGCTGTGCCGGGCAACTCTTGCAGCGGCTTCAACTCAGCAGCCTGAGCCGGTAACGCCACGACCATGCACATGATGGCAATTGCTGAAAAACGGCATATCATATTCAGATATGTGACTCGTATAACGGGTCGGCACGCTTCCGACTTAATCAGCATCACATAGCAAGGCTCATTCAGTCAACCGGACCCGCATTTGGCGATTTGGCGCCCGCACCTTTGGCGCTCGGGTACATTATTTAATTTATTTGTGAGAAGTTGGGGATAGCAACCCCTCTATCGGGGAGCCATTGGGGGAACGCAACGCTATAAGCGGAAATTTCACAATAAAATCAGGTAGAAATGGCGGAGAGGGTGGGATTCGAACCCACGATACGGGGTTACCGTATACACGCGTTCCAGGCGTGCGCCTTCAACCACTCGGCCACCTCCCCTTTAGGAACGAGGGGCGCAACATAGCCACGATGCGGCGCGGGCGCAACGCCGTGCCGCATCGCCGGTTGCGAAATCTCCCGGCAAGGTGTCGCAGTTTCATTGAAAATGACGGTTCACGGTTCGGCGGGGTGGAAAACTATGCTTTTCGGGCGTTTGATCGGTTGGGTTTTCGTCCTGGCGGGGGCGATCATTGCAATCCGGGATGCAGTGCTGTGGCATGAATCCGGCATCTTTCGTTTTTCCAGCGGCGGAGAGATCTGGTTTCAGGTGCATCGCGACAGTCTTAACCTGCTGCAGGCGGTTGTTCAGCGCTATCTGTCGCCGGTCATTTGGGACCCTGGCCTTCAGACCGTATTGCTGTGGCCGGCCATGGCCACGTTGGCTGGCATTGGCCTTATCCTGCTCATTCTGTTCCGCCGGCGCTGATCCCCCTATCGTTTTACGGCAACGGGCGTAAACTTGCGGCCAAACGTTCGGCCGCGCTGGCCCGGAAAACGAAGGAGGACCCGCCCTTTGGACCTGAATAACCTTTACCGCAAGGTGGCGATTGCCGGTGTTGCAGAGAGCGACATTGGCCGCGTACCGCACAAAAGCAAGTTCCAGCTCTCTGCTGAGGCCAGCAAGAAGGCGCTGGATGAGGCTGGGTTGACCAAGGACGACGTGGACGGCGTTTTCACCACCATCATTACGGAGGGCGGCGAGTTTTCCTCTATGCTGATGGCGGAGTATATGGGCATCAAACCCCGTTATACCGACTCAACCTCCATCGGAGGCTCCTCGTTCGTGGCCTATGTCGAGCATGCGGCGATGGCGATTGCGACCGGTCTCTGTAATGTCGCCCTGATTTGCCACGGTTCCACCAATATCTCCGATCGCGGCGGCAAGGCGGGGCCGGTGTCTGGCAAGGAAACGGTCTTCGGCCCGGCCCAGTTCGAGGAGCCCTACGGTGTTTCCACCGTCGGCAGCTATGCCCTGGCGGCGCAGCGGCACATGCACGAGTACGGCACCACGTCCGAGCAGTTGGCGGAAATCGCGGTGGCGACGCGCAAGTGGGCCAGCCTGAACCCGCTCGCCCGCATGCGCGACCCGATCACGATTGAGGACGTGCTGAACTCCCGCATGATCGCCTCACCCTTGCACCTGCTGGATTGCTGCCTGGTGACGGACGCGGGCGGCGCGGTGGTTCTGACTTCCATGGAACGCGCCCGCGATCTAAAGAAACGCCCAGTCAGCGTGCTGGGCACGGGTGAGGCGCACACGCACCGCATGATCAGCCAGATGCCGGACCTGACCGAAACAGCCGCCAAAATCAGCGGCCGGCTGGCGTTCGAGCGGGCAGGGGTCTCGCATGCGGATATTGACGTGGCAGAGATTTACGACAGCTTCACCATTACAGTGCTGCTGACATTGGAAAGCCTGGGTTTCTGCAAAAAGGGGGAGGGCGGGGCGTTCGTAGAGAATCAGCGTACGGCGCCCGGAGGCGATTTTCCGATGAACACCCAGGGCGGCGCGCTCAGCTACACCCACCCCGGCATGTTCGGCATTTTCACGGTGATCGAGGCGGTGCGGCAGTTGCGCGGTGAGTGCGGGCCGCGACAGGTCGGGGGCGCAGAGGTCGCGCTGGCGAACGGCACCGGCGGCGTGCTTTCATCCACAGGCACCATCATTCTCGGGAGGGAATAATCATGAGCCAGATTCCCCTGCCGAAGCCCTATCAGGATACGGAACCTTACTGGCAGGCCGCCAAGGAGCACCGTTTCGTTCTCCAGAAATGCGGTGACTGCGGCCAGCACCAGTTCTACCCGCGCGGCGTGTGCAGCCACTGCCTTTCCAGCAATTTGGAGTGGGAAGAGGCGTCCGGCAACGCCACTGTTTATTCATACTCCGTTAACTATCGCGCCGGTCATCCGGGTTTTGCGGCGAAGACGCCGTTTGTTCTGGCAATCGTGGAGCTCGCGGAGGGCCCCCGCATGATGACGAATATCGTCGATTGCGATCCGGAAAGCGTGCGGATCGGTATGCCGGTCAAGATCTGCTTCGATGACGTGACGGAAGACGTGACTCTGCCAATGTTCAAGCCGGCATAACAACTCGCCATGACTTTCAGCGCTTTCGCGTCTGCCCGGCCTGACCGGGCGGCAGCCATCGGCGTCTGGCTTCTGGGGCTGGGCGAAACGATTATCTGGGCTTGCATTTTCTATGTGTTTGCGGCCCTGCTGTTGCCCTGGGAGCGTGACCTGGGTTGGGAGAAGGCAGATCTCACCCTGGGCCTGACCTTGGCGATCCTGGTGGCGGCGCTGGCTTCGCCCGTGGCCGGGCGGCTGATCGATGCCGGGCACGGGCGGCGGGTGCTGGGCCTGGGCGCGTTGGTCGGCGGGCTGGGCCTGGCCGGACTTTCGCAGGCGGAGACGGTCGCCACTTATCTCGCTGCCTGGGTGGTGATGGGTGCCGCGCAGGCCTTCTGCCTCTACGAACCCTGCTTCTCGGTCGTCACCCGGGCCAAGGGCGCTCATGCCCGCCCGGCGATTACGCGAATCACTCTGATGGCCGGCTTTGCCTCCACCGTCAGCTTTCTCTCGGCCGCGTCTCTGGTAGAGGCCACGGACTGGCGCACCACGGCGCTTGTGTTCGCCGCGGCTGCTGTCGGCCTGGCCGCGCCGATGCTGTATGCCGGTGCGGCCTTGCTCGAAGAGGCGGCCGGTGAACTGGCTAGGCCCACGCCAAAGGCAGAGAACCGGGCGGCGCTGATGGCTGCCCTGCGCAAGCCGCAATTCTGGATCATCGCACTGGCGTTTCCGTTGATGGCGCTCAATCACGGAATTCTGTTGAACCACATCATGCCATTGCTGACGGAGCGAAACATTCCGGAGGCAACAGCCGTGGTTGTCGCTTCCACGATCGGGCCGATGCAGGTTGCCGGGCGGGTCGTACTCGCAATGGTGGAACGGCATGTCAGCACGCTGGGGGTGGCTGGGTTCGCGTTTACCGGCGTTGTGGTCGCGTCGTTTCTGCTCTTGATGGCAGGGGCTTCGCCGTCCCTGGCATTCGGCTTTGCGATCTTCCAGGGTGCTGCTTACGGGCTGACCAGCATCATCAAGCCGGCAATTACCGCAGAATTCCTGGGCCGAACCGGGTATGGAGCCATAGCCGGCTGGCTGGCCTTGCCGTATTTGGTCGGGTTTGCGTTTGCTCCGCATATCGGGTCGCTGATTTGGCAGGCTGGTGGCTATGATCTGGTGATTCCGGCGACCGCTGGATTCGCGGTGCTGGGCGTTTTGTGTATCGTTGGTCTGATCGCCCTTGGTCGTGCAAGGGCGCCGCGCTTACCCTGAAAATAACGCGCTGGCCATGTTAACAGCCCGCCTCCAACGCCGGTAGGTCCACCGCTTCCCTAGCAGCCTCGGCCAGCACCCACTGCTTCAGCAGTTGCACATTCTTGCGGCTGCGTGAGCGCGGCGGGGTCACGAAGTGATAGCCTGTCGCCAGCGGCACAGACGGCAAGGGCAGGATGGCCAGCGTTCGCGCCTGGGTGTTTGACTGAATCAGCCGCGGATCCGCCAACGCAATACCGGCCCCGGCAAGCGCACCGGCTATCGCCTGCGCACGGGTTTCCACGGTCAGGGCAGGTTGCGGCAGTGGGCCATCAAGCCCAGCCCCCTGCCACCAGGTGCGCAGATCGTCCGGGCGAGTCGAAACGCCAATCACCCGCGTTTCATGCAGCAGGCCGCCCAGCTCACCCGGCCTGGCTGCAGCGATGATCGACGGCAGGCCGACCGCGACCAGCGATTCATGAAATAGCAGGGTTGAATCGAGGCCATCCCAACCGCCGCGGCCATGTCGGATGGCGCAATCGAGGCCGGATCGTTCAAAATCCGCCACTTGCACCGAGGTCGAGACTGCAACCCGCACTTCCGGCCGGGCGGCGTGAAAGGCGGGCAGGCGGGGTATCAGCCAGAATGAGGCGAAAGTTGAAATGGTGCTGAGACGCACCTCCCGCTGGTCGCGACGAAAACCGGCGAGGGCGCTTTCGATCCGGTCGATCGGCTCGCGCAGGCCCTGCAGCAGTGCCGCACCTTCATCTGTGAGGCGGATGCCGTCGGGTCCACGCCAGAACAGGGGCGCGCCCAGTTGGCGTTCCAGATCGGCCACAAGATGCGAAACTGCCGATCGGCTCACGCCCAGGCGCGCCGCCGCCCCAACAAAGCTGCCTTGCTCCGCGACCAGTGTGAACGCGCGCAGCGCCCGCATGGAAGGCAGGGTAGGCAGGGTAGGCAGCGGTAACGGTTTTCCGATCATAGTCGGCAAATTATTCTCATGTTGGACTGCGGATAATCCAACACTTCTGATATCCTCTGTCGAGAATTTCTCACGCCATCGCCGCAGCCAAAAACCGTAGGATGATCGCACCTGCAAACAGGACCAAGCGAGGCTCGGCACGATGCTGAAAGAGCACTTTACCCGAGCGGCCGATTACAATGCCTGGGCGAATGCCCGGTTATATGAAGCCGCTTTTGCCCTCAACGACGCAGATTACCGCCGCGATGCTGGCGCGTTCTTCCGCAGTCTGCACGGAACGCTGAACCACATTCTGGTTGCAGATCGAATTTGGATGAAGCGTCTGACCGGCACAGGCGACTCGCCGAACCGCCTGGATGCCATCCTCTATGATGATCTGGCGACTCTGGCGGACGCGAGGGCGGCGGAGGATGAGCGAATCCAGGCGTACATTGCCGGTCTGGCGCCCGAACGGTTCGCCGGCGACGTGACTTATGCCACGACCAGCGGCGCCGGCCATACGCAGGAACTGTGCTCTGTCCTGGCGCATTTCTTCAACCACCACGCCCACCACCGCGGGCAGGCCCATGCCATCCTGTCGATCGTCACAGGCGCGGAGCCGCCACCGCTCGACATTCTTTACTGGCAGCGCGGGATGGAGGCGAAAGACCTGCGCGCGATGGCAAACGCTGCACGCTGAGGGTGTCTCAGAGCCCAATCACACCGCGGCGGACCATCCCCCGGAGCCGCCCCGGTTCAAGTGCCTAACCTCTGGCCATTCGCCCCCTAGCCTGCTAGGTTACAGCAGGGTGACAGATGCGCAGGTTCCACTATCTTTAGCGGGCCGACCCGCCGCTGAGCCCCAAGATGTTGAGATCATACGGTCTGGGCAAAGGGACAGTACTCTTGGTCGACGAAACCCGGGACGGGCACCGCGATATCGCGCCCGTTTCCATCGAAGAGGAAATGCAGCGCTCGTATCTCGATTACGCGATGAGCGTGATCGTTTCGCGGGCGATACCGGATGTGCGCGACGGGCTGAAGCCGGTGCACCGGCGCATCCTCTATGCCATGCGGGTCGGTGGCTATGACTGGGCGCGGCCCTATCGCAAGTCTGCGCGCATCGTCGGTGACGTCATGGGGCAATTCCACCCGCATGGTGACAGCGCGATTTATGACGCGCTGGTGCGCATGGCGCAGCCATTCAGCATGCGGCTGCCGTTGATCTCCGGCCAAGGCAATTTCGGCTCGATGGATGCGGACCCGGCGGCGGCCATGCGCTATACAGAGGCGCGTCTGGCCCAGGCAGCCGAGCCGCTTCTGGCGGATATCGACAAGGACACGGTCGATTTTCAGCTCAATTATGATGAAAGCGAGCGTGAGCCCACCGTTCTGCCAGCGCAATTCCCGAACCTGCTTGTGAATGGGGCAGGGGGTATTGCCGTCGGCATGGCCACCAACATTCCGCCGCACAACCTGCGGGAGGTGGTGGCGGCGACGCTTGCCTATCTCGATGATCCCGAAATCAGCCTGGATGAGCTGATGGAAATCATGCCCGGCCCGGATTTCCCGACCGGCGCGCTGGTTATGGGGCGCGGTGGCATCCGCCAAGCCTTCACGACCGGCCGCGGCTCGGTCATCATGCGCGCCCGGCACGAGATCGAAGAACGTTCCGGCGGCCGCGAAGCCATTATCCTCACCGATGTTCCCTACCAGACCAACAAAGCCAAAATGGTGGAGCGCATTGCGGAGGTCGTGAACCTCAAGCTGATCGAAGGCATCAGCGATCTCCGCGACGAGAGCGACCGGCACGGCATTCGCGTCGTCGTCGAGCTGAAGCGGGACGCGGTGGCCGATGTGGTCTTGAACCAGCTTTTTCGTTTCACGCCGGTGCAAAGCCACTTTGCCTACAACATGCTGGCACTGAACGGCGGCCGGCCGGAAGTGATGCCGCTCAAGGCCGTGCTGCACGCCTTCATTCGCTTCCGCCAAGATGTCATTACCCGGCGCACCGCCTATGAACTGGGCAAGGCACGCGAGCGGGCTAACACCCTGTTGGCGCTGGCCGTCGCCGTCGCCAATCTGGATGCCGTCATTCGCCTGATAAGGGAAGCGCCCGATCCGGCCACCGCGCGTGAGCGGCTGATGGAGCGGCTCTGGCCGGCCGGCGACGTGGCGCCCCTGATCGCCCTGGTGGATGACAGAGCCACCGCCCGCGATGATGGCAACTATCAGTTCAGCCAGATTCAGGCCCAATCCATTCTTGACCTGCGTCTGCACCGCCTGACCGGCCTGGAGCGGGAGAAGATCGACACCGACCTGCGCGAGACGGTAAGCCTGATCGAGGACTACCTCGATATTCTGGGGAGCCAGGAGCGCGTCATCACCATCATGCGCGAGGAACTGGAGGCGGTTCGGGACAAGTTCGGCAATGACCGCCGGACGGAAATCCTGGATGCCGACGCAGACCAGGACGACGAAGACCTGATCCAGCGCGAGGATATGGTCATTACCGTGAGCCGCCAAGGCTATATCAAGCGTGTGCCGCTCACTAGCTATCGGGAGCAGCGCCGGGGCGGCAAAGGCCGTTCGGGCATGTCCACCCGCGATGAGGATTTCGTCGCCGACGTATTCGTCGCCAACACACATGCGCCGGTGCTGTTCTTCTCGTCCCGGGGCATGGTTTACAAGCTGAAAACCTATCGTCTCCCCATCGGCACGCCGCAGGCGCGCGGCAAGGCCATGGTCAATCTGTTGCCCTTGTCCCAGGGCGAGACGATCTCCACCGTTCTGCCGTTGCCGGACGAAGATACGCCCGGCCTGGAAGACATGGACATCGTGTTTGCCACGGCCAGCGGCAATGTCCGCCGCAACAAGTTGTCCGATTTTACCAATGTGATGGCAAACGGTAAGATTGCGATGAAACTGGAAGACGGCGACAGCCTGATCGGGGTCGCCCTGGCGGAGCCGACCTCTCACTTTCTGCTCGCCACCCATCATGGCAAAGCAATTCGGTTCCCGGTCGACGATGTGCGGGTTTTCGTAGGCCGAGCGTCCACCGGCATCCGAGGAATTGCACTGGCCGATGGCGATAAGGTCATTTCCATGACCATTCTGCATGGTGCGGAGATCGATACGGAAACCCGCGATGCGTATCTGCGCATGGCAGCGGCCCGCCGCCGGGATGAAACCAGCGATTTGGCTGATGACCAGCCCTTGAACGAGGAGCGTTTTGCGGAACTGCACGCGGCGGAAGAATTGATCCTCACCGTCGCCGACGATGGCTATGGCAAGCGCACCAGCGCCTATGACTATCGCGTCACCAAACGCGGCGGCAAGGGCATCGACCTGATGGATTTGATGCCCGGTGCGGGTGTCTGTGCGGCATTCCCGGTTAGCGATAGCGACGGATTGGTGCTGGTAACCAACGGCGGGCAATTGATTCGTGTGCCCGTGCAGGATATCCGTATAGCAAGGCGGTCTACCCGCGGCGTGCGCCTGTTCTCGCTTGGCGAGGGCGAGCGGGTCGTTTCAGTTTCCCGGATCGCAGACGAGTAAGGTGCAGGGCGCTCGACGCGCTGTATCGTGGCATACCGAGGCTATGAGAGATTTCCCATGCCGGATGGGCATATAGCGCTTTACCCAGGCACCTTCGACCCCGCCACCAGAGGGCATACCGATATCATCATGCGCGCGGCTGCGGTGGTGGACAAACTCTATGTAGGCGTGGCAGGGAACGCCGGCAAAGGGCCACTGTTCAACGTTGAAGAACGTGTTGCCATGGTGCAGGACGAGATCGACGCCATGACCGACCGGAAGCTGGCGGCCAATATTTCGGTCGCCGTGGTTGACGGCTTGCTGGTGCATAGCGCCCGCAAGCTGGGCGTCACCGTGCTGATCCGTGGCTTGCGCGCCGTGACGGATTTCGAATACGAAATCCAGATGGCCAGCCTCAACAAGTCACTCGACGCGGGGATAGAGACAGTGTTCCTGATGGCCAGTGACCGCCATCAGTTTATCTCCAGCCGTTTCGTCAAGGAAATCGGCTCACTTGGTGGCAAGATCGACGATTTCGTCTCGCCACGGGTAGCCAAGCGCCTGATGGAAAAGTTCAACAAGGGCCAGACGGTCCAGGCCGGCGCTGCGTCCAAAGCCTACTGAGCGCAGTGCGTTAGCGAGGGTTTCCGATGTTTGATCTTGTGATCCGGGGCGGCATGGCAGTGCTGCCGGCGGGCGTGATGCCTTGCGATATTGGCGTGCGCGACGGCCGTATCGCCGCTCTTGGCAGCATTCCGGCCGGGCAGGGGGCGGAGGAATTTGACGCCACCGGCCTGACCGTGCTGCCCGGCATGATCGACACGCAGGTTCATTTCCGCGAGCCAGGCGGCGAACACAAGGAAGACCTCGCCACAGGCTCGAAAGCGGCGGTTCTGGGCGGTATTACCGGCGTGTTTGAGATGCCGAACACCAATCCCTCGACCAGCACGGCGGCGGCGCTGGAGGATAAGCTCAACCGGGCCAAGGGCCGGATGTGGTGCGAGCACGCCTTCTATGTCGGCGCGACGCCGGATAACATCAAAGACCTGCCCGAGTTGGAGCGCCTGCCCGGCACCTGCGGCGTGAAGATGTTCATGGGCTCGTCCACGGGTTCGCTGTTGGTCGAGGAGCCGGGCGCAATTGAGGCCGTGATGGCGAACGGCAATCGCCGCGTTTCCGTGCATGCAGAGGATGAGGAGCGCCTGCGCGAGCGCTTCCACATAGCACAGGAAGCCAAGAATCCGGTCGCCCACCCGAATTGGCGCGACCCAATCACCGCCTTAAATGCGACCCGCTTGATCGTTGATCTGGCCTATAAAACGGGCCGTCGGGTGCATGTACTCCATATTTCCACTGGCGACGAAATGGATTTCCTCCAGCACCACAAGGACATCGTGACCGTCGAGATCACGCCGAACCATATCACGTTGGAAGCGCCGGACTGCTACGAGCGGCTGGGCGCCCGCGCGCAAATGAACCCGCCCGTGCGGGACGGCGCCCACCGCCGCCGGATTTGGGCCGCGGTAGCGGATGGAACCGTGGACATTATCGGCTCAGACCACGCGCCGCACACAGCAGAGGAGAAGGCAAAGGTCTATCCGGAAACGCATGGCGGCATGCCAGGCGTGCAGACGACCCTGCCGCTGATGCTGACCCATGTGAACGAAGGCCGGCTCTCGCTGCTGCGGCTCGTCGACCTGATGGCGCATGGGCCGAACCGCGTCTGGGGCATCGCCGGGAAAGGTCGTATTGCAATGGGTTATGATGCAGACTTAACCTTGGTTGACATGAATGCGGAGCGGGTGATCGAAAAAAGTTGGCTCGCAAGCCGGGCAGGGTGGTCGCCCTATGAGGGTGTGCAATGCAAAGGCTGGCCGATGGCGACCATTATCCGCGGCCATGTTGTGATGCGGGACGGTCAGGTTCAGGGCAAGCCGCTGGGCCAGCCGATGCGCTTCCATGAGACGCTGGGCGCGACTGCTGCCTAGGGTTCCCTTCGCCTGGGTCGGGCGCTATATGCCAGACATCATTTAACCCGCGCATGCGAGGGTGCTATGGCGCAGCCATACTATATTACCACGCCGATCTATTATGTGAACGACGACCCCCACATTGGCCACGCCTACACGACGCTGGCTTGCGATGTGCTGGCTCGGTTCAAGCGAATGGACGGTTATCGCGTACATTTCCTGACCGGCACTGACGAGCATGGTCAGAAGGTGGAAAAGGCCGCCGAGGCTGCGGGCGTGGATCCCCAGTCTTTCACGGACCGGGTAAGCCAGAATTTCCGCGAGTTGGCGGAACGGATGAACTTCTCCAACGACGATTTTATCCGCACGACCGAAGACAGACATACCCGCGCCTGCCAGGCTCTGTGGCAGAAACTGATTGAATCTGGCGATATCTATCTCGGGTCCTATGCCGGCTGGTATGCGGTTCGGGATGAAGCCTTCTATGCAGAAAGCGAGCTGACGGATGGGCTTGGCGGCGAGAAACTCGCACCGTCGGGCGCGCCGGTCGAATGGGTTGAGGAGCCCAGCTATTTCTTCCGCCTGTCAGCATGGGGCGACCGCCTACTGGAATGGTACGAGGCCAACCCGGACTGTGTCGGCCCGGCATCCCGCAGGAACGAGGTCATCAGCTTCGTCAGAGGCGGCCTGCAGGATCTCTCCGTCAGCCGGGTTTCATTCAAATGGGGTGTTCCTGTCCCGAACGATCCGGATCACATTATGTATGTCTGGCTGGATGCGCTGACCAACTACGCAACTGCTGTCGGGTACCCGGATGTAGATTCAGAAATGTTTTCAACATATTGGCCTTGTAATCTTCATATGGTTGGAAAGGATATCTTGCGGTTCCATGCGGTCTATTGGCCGGCGTTTCTGATGGCTGCTGGTGTCCAGCCACCTCACCGGGTCTATGCGCATGGCTGGTGGACGAACGAGGGGCAGAAAATCAGCAAAAGCCTTGGCAACGTCATCAAACCCTATGACTTGATCGAGCGCTACGGCCTGGACCAGGTACGGTATTTTCTGTTGCGCGAGGTGCCGTTCGGTAATGATGGCGACTTTTCGCACACCAGCATGGTCAGCCGGATGAACCACGAATTAGCCAATGATTACGGGAATCTGGTGCAACGGGTTCTCAGTATGATTAACAAGAACTGCAACGCGCAGGTTCCGGAAGCGGGCACCTTCACCGACGCTGATCGGGAGTTGCTCGGAGCGTCTCAAAACCTAGTGGAAACTGTACGCCCTTTGATGGACCGGCAAGCCTTCCACGAGGCCCTGGAAGCCATCTGGCAGGTTGTACGTGCCGCTAACGTCTATGTGGATCATCAGGCGCCATGGGCATTGCGGAAGAGCGATCCGGCGCGGATGGCGACCGTGCTCTTTGTGCTGGCCGAAACCATCCGACACCTGGGGCTGGTAACGTCACCTTACATGCCGGAAACTTCGGGGAAGATATTAGACCAGTTGGCAATTCCGTCTGATGCCCGCACGTTCGCGCACACAGGCGAAGCGGGCACACTGAAGGCCGGCACGACGCTACCGCGGCCCGAAGGCCTGTTCCCACGCTATGTTGAGAAGGCCGCCTGAACCTATGCTGGTCGATAGTCACTGCCACTTGGATTTTCCGGAACTCTATGACGATCTCGATTCCGTCGTTGCCCGGGCCATCAATGCGGGCATAGGCTGCATGCTGACGATCTGCACCCGCGTATCGGCGATCCCAACGGTGTTGGACATTGCCGAGCGGTATCCGCAGGTTTATGCCGCGATTGGTATCCATCCCCACAGTGTCGAAGAACATGGTGTCTTGCCGGTCGACGAAATCGTATCATGGACCGAACATCCGAAAGTGGTGGGCATAGGCGAGACGGGACTAGATTACCATTACGACAAAAGCCCACGCGCCATGCAAAGAGAGAGTTTTATCAATCATATAGAGGCAGCTCGGCAGACAGGGCTTCCGTTCATCGTTCACACGCGGAACGCAGATGCCGATACAGCGGCAATTTTCGACGAAACGTTAAAGAAGGGTCCGGTTCCTGGCTTACTGCATTGCTTTAGCTCCAGCCGTGAACTGGCGCAGCATGCCATCGGACACGGTCTTTATGTTTCCTTCTCGGGTATTATGACCTTTCGCAATTCCGAGGATATCCGAGAGACGGCGAGGATTTTGCCGGCCGATCAATTGCTGGTCGAAACCGACGCACCGTTTCTGGCGCCGGTTCCGAAACGTGGAAAAACCAACGAACCGGCTTTCACGGCTTTCACGGCCGCACGGCTGGCTGAGGTTCGCGGCGTAGAGCCGAATGTCATCGCTGATGCGACCACCGATAATTTTTTTCGGCTGTTCCAAAAGATCGACCGGTCGATGATCTGATGTTTTCCGCGTGGAGAATGATATTTCCCATAATACATCTTGTACGTTCAGCGAAACCCGATTGACGGAGAGGCTGGCGCCGCATTACCACTAGCGGGTCGCCGGAAAACAAGGATGGGTGGCAGAGTGGTTGATTGCACCGGTCTTGAAAACCGGCGTGCGCGTAAGCGTACCGTGGGTTCGAATCCCACCCCATCCGCCAATCACCGCCGCTGCGCAAGAAGAGCCAAAATGAGCAATGACCGTTTGCCGACGGCCTATGGCCGCATCTTCCCGCCCCGGCCGGATTGGCTCGTCAAGGCGCCGCCGGAGGATGTGCTGGAGCCCGACCTGAAAATCATCGACACGCACCATCACCTGTGGGACCGCCCTGGTGACCGCTATCTGCTGGACGAATTTCTAGCCGATACCGGAAGTGGCCATAACGTGGTGGCGACCGTGTTCGTCGAATGCCACACCGCCTACCGCACCAAAGGTCCGGAGGAAATGCGGCCGGTGGGCGAAATGGAGTTCGTGGCCCGCATCGCCGAACAGTGCGAACAGGCCGGAGCCGGCACGACCAAGGTCGCAGCTGGCATGGTCGGTTTCGCCGATCTGACGCTCGGTGAGCGTGTCGAGCCGGTGTTGGAAGCCATGATCGAAGCATCCGGCGGACGGTTGCGTGGCATACGTCATTCGGCCGGGTGGCACCCGGACCCGGTGATTGGCATCAACCACCACGGCACCGGCGAAGGCCTTTACCGGCGGGATGATTTCCGGGCCGGTTTACGCATGCTGGCCAGGCACGATTTGGCATTGGATGGTCTCGTCTATTTCACCCAACACGCTGATATGGTGGACCTTGCCCGAGCCTGCCCAGAGGCGCAGATCGTGATGAACCACACGGGCATGCCGCTCGGTTATGGCCCGTACACCGGTCGGATTCCGGAGGTGGAAGCACAATGGCGTTCGACCATGCCGGCGATTGCGGAATGCCCCAATGTCACCATGAAGCTGGGCGGCATGATGATGCGCTTGGCGGCCTTCGACTATAACGCGGCCCCTGCCCCGCCGCATTCTTCCGAACTGGCCGCGATGTGGCGTCCCTTCATCGAGCCGTGCGTTGAATGGTTTGGTGCCAGCCGCTGCACGTTCGAAAGCAATTTCCCGGTCGAAAAGATGGGCATTGGCTATCGCGCACTTTGGAACGCATTCAAACGAATCGCCGCTGGCGCATCTCAGGAGGAAAAGGCTGATATGTTTTCCGGTACCGCTCGTCGCGTCTACAGGTTGGGTTGAGGCATGCGGCACCATTTCGGCTGGATCGGTCTGAGTATCCTGGTTGCGGCTTGCGTGGCAGCGCCTACCCCCCAACCGCAACACAGCGACAACTCCCCCACGCCTGCCTCGTCACAGGAATTTGCTCCAGGCCAAAGTCTGGCGGCGGAGCGGTGCGGCCGCTGCCACGCTATCGACAAAAACACGGCGGCAAGTCCGCACGACAGTGCGCCCCCTTTTGCCGATATCGTCCAATTCTACCCGCCGGAAGCACTCAGCGAGGCGTTTTCGGAAGGCATCATGGTTGGCCACGAGGATATGCCGGAATTCCAGTTTTCCGACGAAGAGGTACGCCAGTTGATCAATTATCTGAAGTCGCTGGAATGACGATCGCTCCGCTCAGATCAGCGCGAGCGTTTGCTGGGCGATGATGCACTCTTCATCCGTTGGAATTGCGTAAGCCTGGCAACGGCTTTCGGGTGCGGTCAGCAAAGGCCCACCTTCTGCATTTGCAGACCGGTCCAGCGTGAATCCAAGCCAGCCCAGTTTCTCCAGCACGCCCGCGCGGATCAACGGCTGATTCTCACCGATACCGGCGGTAAACACCATGCCGTCGAGCCCGCCCATGCTACCGGCCAATGCCGCCGTCTGCTTGGCAATCTGGTGGATAAAAACGTCGATGGCATATTTCGCCCGCAGCTCCGAGGTTTCCACAAGCGTGCGCATGTCGCTGCTAATGCCGGACAGCCCCTTGAGCCCGCTATGTCGGTAAATCAGGTCCGTCACCTGTTGCACGGTCATGCCGTCATGCTCCATCAGATATAGCAGCACCCCAGGATCGATTTGACCGGTGCGTGTGCCCATAGGCAGCCCGTCCAGCGCGGTAAAGCCCATGGTGGTATCGACGCTGCGGCAGGCATCCATTGCGCACATGCTGGAGCCATTGCCAAGGTGCGCGACCACGACTTTGCCCTTGGCCAGCCGTGGCGCGATTGAGGGCAACTGGGTCGCAATGAAGTGATAGCTCAGCCCATGAAAGCCGTATCGGCGCACGCCAGCATCGTAATAGCGTTGAGGCAGGGCAAACGTGTTCACGACCGGCGAGTGCCCGCGGTGAAACGCCGTGTCGAAACAGGCAATCTGCGGGAGTTTCGGCCGGGCTTCGCGGATTGCCTCGATCGGCGCCAGATTGACCGGCTGATGCAAGGGGGCGAGTGGGATAAACGTTGCCAGCACTTGCATCACATCATCGTCAATCCGCACGGGTTCGGCATAGACCGGTCCGCCATGCACGACGCGATGGCCACAGGCGCGCAGCGTAGCGCCGGCAAGATGGTCGTCGATCCAGTCCAGCACCCAGGCCGTCGCCTGTTCCGGCGCAATTTCCGGCTTCTCGTCGGCGATTGTGCTGCCGTCAGGTGCGGTTGCGTGGAAGTGCGGAGCCGTGCGCACCTCCTCCAGCATGCCGTGCCAGGAAAGGTCCAGCCCGTCATCAGATATTCGGTAAAGCGCGAGCTTTATGCTGGAAGATCCTGCATTCAAAACAAGAATGGCGTCATTTGGCATGCTTCAGTCCTCCAGCGCCGCGGCATCCAGGATGCCCTGGCGCGCCGCGGCGAATATTGCCGCAACCGCGCAGGAGGCGAGACGTGCCGGCACACTGTCTGCGCGGCTGGTCAGGATAATCGGCGCCCGGGCACCGACTACCAAGCCGGCAGCATCTGCATTTGCAAGGAATGTCAATTGCTTGGCCAGCATGTTGCCCGCCTCCAAGTCTGGCGCCAGCAGAATATCGACATCGCCGGCAACATCCGAGCGTATGTGTTTGATTTCCGCCGCTTCCTTGTTGATGGCGTTGTCGAATGCGAGCGGTCCTTCCAGCATGCCCCCGGTGATCTGGCCGCGTTCGGCCATTTTGCAAAGAGCCGCGGCCTCCACCGTGGAGGGAATTTTCGGTGTGACTGTTTCCACCGCCGAAAGAATGCCGATCTTTGGTGTGGCAATGCCCAAGGCTTGCGCCAGATCAATGGCATTTTGGCAGATATCGAGCTTTTCCTCCAAGGTCGGGTAGATGTTGATCGCCGCGTCGGTCACCATCAGCAGCTTGTGATAGGTTGGCACGTGCATGACATACATGTGGCTGAGGCGCCGGCCGGTGCGGAGGCCCGTCTCCTTTTGCATCACCTCGTGCATCAGTTCGTCGGTGTGCAACGAGCCCTTCATCAGCACGCTGGCTGTGCCGTCCCGCACCAGCGCCACGGCTTTTTCTGCCGCCTCGTGGCTATGTTTGGTCGGGATCAGGCGGTAGGGCGTCAGGTCGATGCCTTCCGCCTTCGCCACCGCCCGGATCTTGCGCTCCGGGCCGACCAGAATGGGCTCCAATAGCCCTGCCCTGGCCGCATCCACGGCCCCGCAGAGGGAAACCGCGTCGCATGGGTGAGCAACCGCCGTCGGCATCGGTGGCAGGCCCTCGCATTTTGCGAGCAGGTCTTCAAAAAATTGCGACATGGGCGGGAGTCTCCTCGCCAGTTCGGTGTTCGGGAGCAGCCTACAGCCAGACAGGCACGTGACGATGACCTAAATCAACACCACCCGGCGGCGGAGCTCCACGCGAGGCCCTTGACTTCGCCTCCGCGCCGTGCCGCTTTCACGGCTGACGTTGCGAACAATGCTCAGGAGATCCGCCGCCATGGCCGTCATCCCTTTCAACAAAGAATTCCCGCACGAGGCGGGCGAGATTGTGACGCTGACCCCGCGCCTGCGCCGCCTCACCTGCCCTAACCCCAGTTCGTTTACTTTTCATGGCACCAACACTTACATATTGGGCCACGGCAAGGTGGGGATCGTCGATCCCGGCCCGGCCGAACAGGCGCACATCGATCGGCTGCGCGAGGTGCTGGCGGCGAATGGCGAAACCATCTCGCATATCATCGTCACCCACACCCACCGCGATCACTCGCCCGGCGTGCAGTTGCTGAAGGAATGGTGCGATGCGCCTACCTACGGTTATGGCCCGCATGGCGTTGGCGCCCGGCGCAATTGGCCGTTTGCCGGACCGGAGGGCGGCGATATGACGTTCGATCCCGATGTTCGCGTCGGCGATGGAGACTTGATCGAGGGCGATGGCTGGACGCTGGAGGCGATCTTCACGCCCGGCCACATTTCCAACCATCTCTGCTTTGCGCTGAAGGAAGATAACGTCATCCTGACCGGCGACCATGTGATGGGCTGGTCCACCAGCATCGTGTCGCCGCCGGATGGCGACATGGCGCATTACATGGCGAGCCTGCACAAGCTGCTGGACCGGCCGGAGCATATCTATTATCCCGGCCATGGCGGGCCGATCAATGACCCGAAAGCCTTCGTCGAAAGCTTTATCGAGCACCGGGGCGAGCGTGAACAGCAAATCCTGGATTGCCTGGCACATCATCCCCAGCACATTCCGGAAATGGTGAAGGAAATCTATATCAATACACCGGAACAGTTGCATCGTGCGGCCGGGCGCAGCGTACTGAGCCACCTGCTGCACATGGTGGAGGAAGGCCGCGTCGTCAGCCCTGACGACCCGCCCGGCCCGGATAGTCTCTACCGTCTGCCCTGAGTTTCGCAACAGGGGGCCAAAGAAGCTCCTGACCCTACCCAAAACATCAACAAAAGGCGTCACTTATGTCCGATGATCTCATGCTTTATGAGAAAGACGGTCGCATTGTTAGGATCACAATCAACCGTCCTGAAATCCGCAACTCGATCTCCGCCTACGACATGCTGGATGCGTTCGAGGCGGTGTTCGAGAAGGCTTCCAAGGACCATGAGGTGTCCTGCATCATCCTGACCGGTGCGGGTTCCGCGTTTTCCTCCGGCGGCGATGTGAAGGGCTTTGCCGAGACAGCGGCGGAAAACCAGGCCTTCCCCAACGGCACGCGCCACTGGTACCGCGAGGGCATCCAGCGCATCCCGCTCTGCCTGGACAAGGTGGAGATTCCGATCATCGCCGCGGTGAACGGCCCGGCGATTGGGGCCGGTTGTGATCTGGCGATGATGTGCGACATCCGCATCGCCAGCGACAAGGCGCTGATGGGCGAGGTGTTCGTCAACCTGGGCATCATCCCCGGCGACGGCGGCGCCTGGTACCTGCCCCGCATTGTCGGCCGGGCCAAGGCGTTCGAGATGGCGTTTACTGGCGACGTGCTGAAGGCCGACGAATGCCTGGAAATCGGCCTGGTTCACAAGGTCGTGCCGCACGACGAGTTGATGGGCGCAGCCATGGCGATGGCCAAGAAAATCGCCGGAAAGCCGCCGGAAGCTCTGCGCATGACCAAGCGCCTGCTGAAAGAGAGCGAGGCGCAATCGCTCGCCTCCTCGTTGGAGATGGCAGCAGGTTTCCAGGCGCTTGCGCAGTCTACCAAGGACCATGAGGAAGCCGCCCTCGCCTTTGTCGAAAAGCGCAAACCGGTGTTCACCGGCCGTTAATCACTAGACCCCTGCGCCCTGCCCTGCGGTGGTGCGCCGGGGTGAACCATTGATCCAATTCCCAAACAGCGGTCTATAGTTTCGGCAACGTGACCTTTACCCGACGGAGCCAGCCATGGACGCCGCCTATTCCCCAGCAGACCTTGCCTTCCGCGAGGAAGTCCGCGCTTTCCTGAAAGACGCGATGCCCGAGCACATCCGCCGGCAGACGCAGCTTGCGCCGTCCTACGTCTCCAAAGAGATGACGCGGGAATGGCACAAGATTCTCTACAACAAGGGCTGGATCGCTCCAAACTGGCCGGTGGAATATGGCGGCACCGGTTGGACAGCGGTTCAGAAGCACATCTTCGACGAGGAAGTGCAGGCTGCCGGCGCCCCTCGCCTTTCGCCCTTTGGCCTGACTATGGTCGGCCCGGTGATTTACACCTTCGGCACCGAAGAGCAGAAGCAACAGCATTTGCCGCCAATCCTTTCCGGCGATGTGTTTTGGTGCCAGGGCTATTCCGAACCGGGCTCCGGCTCGGACCTTGCCAGCCTCAAAACCCGTGCAGTTCGCGATGGCGATGAATATGTCGTGAATGGCCAGAAGATCTGGACCAGCCACGCCCATCATGCCGAGTGGATCTTTGCGCTCGTCCGGACCAATCCGGCGGCGGCGAAAAAACAGGAAGGCATAAGCTTTTTGCTGATCGACCTGAACACGCCCGGCGTCGAAATCCGCCCCATCACCTCGATCGACGGCGGCCACTACCTGAACGAGGTTTTCTTTACCGACGCCCGCGTGCCCGCGGCCAATTTGGTTGGGGAAGAAAACAAGGGCTGGACCTATGCAAAATTTCTGCTGGGGAACGAGCGCACGGGCGTTGCCCAGGTCGGAAAATCAGCCAAGAAGCTGGACGCGATCATTGATGCCGCCAAGAAGGAAAGCGATGGCCAAGGCGGCACGCTTTGGGACGATCCCGCTTTCCGTGCCCAGATCGCGACGATCAATGCCAAACTCGCCGCCCTCAGCATGAGCAACCTGCGCATTCTGGCTCAGGAGGCCAGCGGCGGCACCGTCGGGCCGGAAGCGTCTTTGCTGAAAATCAACGGTTCGGAAATCGAGCAGGCGCTGAACGAGACCTTCATGGAAGCCCTGGGCAACTATGCACAGCCCTATGACCGTGAAACCCTGCGCATTGATACCAATGTGGATACCGTCGGGCCCGATCATGGCCGTGGCGTGATGACGGAACACCTGCTGCGCCGGGCCGCCACCATTTACGGCGGCACCAACGAGGTGCAGCGGGATATTATTGCGAAGCGGGTTCTGGGTCTCTAGGCACCCTTCCCCCTTTCCGCAACACGCTACCCTTGTCCCGCGGCAGATACGGTCCTTATACTTTTGGCCAATCTGACACGGGACAAGGAGTTGGCCTTAAATGGCAACCCGCGATTTTGACGTTATCGTTGTTGGCGCCGGGTTCGGCGGCATGTATCTGCTGCACCGCTTCCGCCAAATGGGCCTGAAGGCAGTGGCGTTTGAAACTGGCACGGACGTCGGCGGCACCTGGTACTGGAACCGCTATCCCGGCGCGCGGGTCGATATCGAAAGCATGCAGTATTCCTACCAGTTCGATCCGGAACTGGAGCAGGAATGGGAATGGTCCGAACGGTATGCGCCGCAGCCGGAAATTCTCGCCTACGCGCAGCATGTCGCCGACCGGTACGATCTGCGCAAGGATATCCGCTTCGAGACGCGCGTGACCGCCGCGTATTTCGATGATGCCAGCGAGGATTGGCTGGTTACCACCAGCGACGGACGGCAGACCCGTGCCCAGTATTTCGTGCTGGCGGTTGGCTGCCTCTCTTCCTTCAACATGCCCCAGATTGCGGGCATCGACGATTTCCAGGGCAACAGCTACCACACCGGCCAGTGGCCGCATGAGGAGGTGGACTTCACCGGCCAGCGCGTCGCCGTGATCGGCACCGGCTCCTCTGCGATCCAGTCCAGTCCGGTGATCGCCCGGCAGGCAAAAAAGCTAACGGTGTTCCAGCGCACGCCGAATTACTCGATTCCGGCGCACAACGCGCCACAAAAGCCGGACTATGTCGCGCATGTGAAGCAGAACTATCGCCAGTTCCGCGCCGATGCGAAGAAGATCATGTCCGGCGTGCTTTGGGACTATGGCGACCGCAAGGCCGTGGAGACGCCGGAGTCGGAAATCCGGCGCGAGTTGGAGGAGCGCTGGCAGCGCGGCGGCCTCGCCTTCCTCGGCGGTTTCACCGATACCATGCTGGACGAGCGAGCCAATGCCTACGCAGCGGAGTTCGTGCGGGAGAAAATCCGTGAGATCGTGAAAGACCCGGAAACCGCGGAACTGCTTTGCCCGAAGAACATCATCGGCGGCAAGCGGCTGTGCGTCGATACCGACTACTACGCGATGTACAATCTGCCTCACGTTCATCTGGTCGACGTCAGCGAGAAGCCGGTCGAGCGGATCACCGCCAATGGTGTGCTGCACAATGGCAAGGAATATGCAGTCGATAGCATCGTCTATGCCACCGGCTTTGACGCCATGACCGGCAGCTACATGCGCATCGACATCCGCGGGCGCGACGGGCTGGAGTTGAAGGACCATTGGGATGCGGGCCCGCGCACCTATCTGGGCCTGACCGTGGCCGGCTTCCCGAACATGTTCATGGTGACAGGCCCTGGCAGCCCCAGCGTGTTGACCAATATGCTGCCCTCCATCGAACAGCACGTGGAATGGATTACGGACGCAATCCGCGACATGCGCGAGGCCCAGAAGAACGTGATCGAGCCGGAGCCGGAAGCCGAGGCCGAATGGGTCGCGCACGTGAACGAGGTCGCCGGAAAGTCGCTGCGTTCCAAGGTGAAAAGTTGGTATGTCGGCGCCAATATCGAAGGCAAGCCGAGCGTGTTCATGCCCTATATCGGCGGGCTGCCCGCCTATATCGCCAAGTGCGACGAGGTGGTGAACGAGGGCTACAAGGGGTTTGCCCGACGTTGAACGGGATCGATAATAAGGGTGCGTTTGATTTGGCGCACCCTCTCCTATTTGGCTTGTTAAAGGAGAGGCATCCGCGGTAGATTTTACATAGAGAGTGTCGTTTTTCTGGAGATCCTGATTGCGAATTCATATTGGCTGCCGGTTTCAATACGATTTACCCCAGCATACTCCGATGATCCTATTATTGAATGCCCACTACTCGCGCGCTGGCGATTTGGAGCGGCCAGACATGCTGGTACCCTCACCTGCCGTTCCCGTGGAGAGTTACCGCGATGTCTTCGGCAACTGGTGCAACCGCCTGGTCGCTCCACCCGGGCAATTTACGGTATCGACCGATGGCGTAATTCGGGATGATGGAACGTCCGATCCGGTCGATTGGTCGGCACAGCAACACCCGGTTGAAGAACTTCCGACAGATACGCTGACCTATCTGTTGGGCAGCCGCTATTGCGAGACCGATGTGATCTCTAATGAAGCTTGGCGCCTTTTCGGCAATTCGCCGCCCGGCTGGGGGCGGGTGCAGGCGGTGTGCGATTTCGTTCACAATCACATCGCCTTCGGATATCAGCACGCTCGCGCCACGCGAACCGCTTTGGAAGCCTATCGTGAGGGCGTGGGCGTCTGCCGCGATTATGCCCATCTGGCCATTGCCTTCTGCCGCAGCCTCAATATTCCGGCGCGATATTGTACCGGTTACATCAGCGATATCGGCCAGCCGCCGCCTTACGGCGTAATGGATTTTGCCGCGTGGATAGAGGTGTACCTTGGCAACCGTTGGTATGTATTCGATCCGCGCAACAACAATATCCAGTTCGGCAGGGTCATGATTGCCTATGGCCGCGACGCCGCCGATGTCCCCCTGGTTCATACGTTCGGACCGAACACGCTGGTGGATTTCAAGGTTTGGGCGGATCAGGTGCCGGAAACACAATAATTCATATCAGTTTCCGGCGCTCCGGCCCGCCCGCCGTTTGCTCCGTGCCTTCGTCCATAAATTCAGAGCCTCGACCGCAATGGAAAAAGCGATTGCGAAGTAAAGGTAGCCACGGGGGATGTGGAAATGCGCACCGTCGGCGATCAATGCGACGCCAATCAACAACAGGAAGCTGAGCGCCAGCATCTTTGCCGTTGGGTGCGCGTGAATGAAATTGGATACCGGCGTGGCAGCAAACATCATGACGCCGATTGCGATGGTAACAGCTGCCACCATCACCCCGAACACATCGGTCATGCCAATCGCGGTAATGACGCTGTCAACCGAAAACACCAGATCCAGAATCACAATCTGACCGATGACCAATGCGAATGTGGCGGTCTTGGTGGATGGTTTTTCCGCATGATCGCCTTCCACCGCATGGTGAATTTCGGCGGTGCCCTTGGCCAGCAGGAACAAGCCGCCGCCCAGCATGATCAAATCGCGCCAGGATACGGCATACCCGAACATTTCGACCAGCGGCTCGGTCAGTCCAGCAAGCCATACGGCACTGGCAAGCAGGACTATCCGCATGCCCAGCGCAAGGATCAGGCCGATCCGCTGCGCGGATGCGCGTTGATGCGGCGACAAGCGGCTGGCGGTGACGGAAAGAAAGACCAGATTGTCGATTCCGAGCACGATCTCAAGCGCGGTCAGTGACAACAGTGCCGCCCAGATTTCACCGCTCAAGAGGATATCCGGCATTTCATGCTTCCTCGACAAATTGCGGGCTAATGCCAAGCGGCTGATGGGATTCGATTGCATTGATTGTAAACTTCAACGCACAATAGCACGTAATTTCCCGTGCCCATATGGATCGATCCGCCATGTCCGTCACGCCTGCTGATCGCCGTAATTTCGACCTGACGTCCGCGCTGAACGAGGCGGAAGACCGTTTCCGCGCGGCCAATCCGCAAAGCGAGGCAGCCTTTGCGGCTGCCAGCCGGTCCATGCCAGGCGGCAATACCCGTACGGTCCTGTTCTACCCGCCCTACCCGCTGACCCTGGCAGGTGGCGACGCCTGTTATGTCACCGATATCGATGGCCACCGCTATACCGACTTTGTGACAGAGCAGACCGCAGGTCTCTATGGCCATTCCGACCAGCGGATCAAAGCGGCTGTGCGTGAGGCGTTGGAGGGTGGCATCACCCTGGGTGGGCCAACTGCGAAGGAAGCGTTGTTGGCCGACATGCTCACCCAACGTTTCCCGGCGCTGGATCTGGTGCGGTTCACCAACTCGGGCACGGAGGCGAACTTGCTGGCGCTGCAGACCGCCCGTGCCGTTACAAAGCGCGACTCGGTCATGGTGTTTCAAGGCTCGTACCACGGCAGCGTCCTGTCGTTCGGTCCTTACGGACGAGAGATGAACGTGCCGATGACCTGGATCATGGGCTCGTATAACAATGTGGATGACACGGCGGAAATGATTCGCGAGTGCGCCAAAAGCTTGGCCGCAGTGATCGTTGAACCCATGACCGGCTCGGGCGGTTGCATCCCGGCGACACCCGAATTTCTGGCAATGCTGCGGGAAGTGACCGCGGAGTTGGGAATTATCCTGATTTTCGATGAGGTGATGACCTCCCGCCTGGGCCCTGGCGGTTATCAGGGGGTTTGCGGTGTGACGCCGGACATGATGACCATGGGCAAGTATTTGGGCGGCGGCTTGACCTTTGGCGCATTCGGCGGGCGCGAGGACATCATGGCCCGTTTCGACCCGGGCCGGCCCGGGCATCTGAGCCATGCCGGCACGTTCAACAATAACGTGCTGACCCTGGCGGCCGCGACCGTCGGTCTTTCCGAGATATTCACGGCGGAAGCGGCGCAGGCGATGAACGAGGCCGGAAATACGCTGCGGGAACGGTTGAACGCGCGTCTGGCGGATCATGGTATCAAGGGGCAGGTTACCGGCTATGGCTCAATGATGATGCTGCACCTGACGGATGAACCTCTGTCCGGCCCAGTCGATAGTGGCAAAGTGCCGGCAGCCGCGCGTGGCCTGTTCCATCTCGGCATGATCGAGCGCGGATTTTACGTCGCCCGCCGCAACATGATGGTGCTGAGCCTGCCCATGGGGCAGGCCGAACTCGACGGCCTCGTCGACGCCGTAGACGACTGGTGTGCGGCGCATAAGGGGTTGTTTGCCTGAGGCGGCCGCCTCACCCCTCCCCAGCCTCGAAACTCTCAGCCAACACGGCGCCGGAATCCCGATCCACCGCGGCAAGCGACACCCCATAGCCCCACAGGTGCTGGAGGTGTTTCAGCGCCAGGCCGCGGTCTTTGTCGTCCAAAGGGATGCCATCGCGGACGGTGTGCTGGACGCGCAGAATACGGTCGCCCCGCATGTCGGCATCGACCACCTGAAGGTCCGGGTCGGCGGTGCCAGGGTCGTAGGTTCTCGCCAAGGATTGGCGGACGTGACGGTAGCCGCGTTCGTCGTGAATGTCGGCGACGCGGTAGAACGCCTCTTCTGACTCGTCGGATAGCACGAACAGCCGCATGTCGCGGATCAGCTTCGGGCTCAGATACTGCTGAATGAAACTTTCGTCGCGGTAGTTCGCCCAGGCATGTTTCAGTGCGGCCCGCCAATCGCCGGTTCCGGCCAGATCCGGGAACCATTCCCGGTCCTCGTCTTTTGGCTCGGTGACGATGCGCTTGATGTCGCTCATCATGTTGAAGCCGAGCGCATAGGGGTTCAGGCCGGAATAGCGCGGGTCGTCGAAAGCGGGCTGGAACACGACGCTGGAATGCGAATGCAGGATTTCCAGCATCGCGCCCTCACCCAACAGGCCCTTATCGTATAGCGCGTTGACGATATGGTGATGCACGAATGTTGCGCAGCCCTCGTTCATCACCTTCGTTTGCCGCTGCGGATAGAAATATTGTGCCAGCTGGCGGACGATCGACAGCAGCTCCCGCTGCCAATCCTTCAGGCTGGGGCTGTGCAACTCCAGGAAGTAGAGCAGGTTTTCCTCCGGCAGGTGCAGCGCCTTTTTGCGCTCCCGGGCTTCAATTTCGGCAAGCGTTGGCTCCGGCCGCGAGGGATCGCGGGGCACCGTGCGCCAAAGGTCGTTATAGGAACGCTCCTGCTCTTCCGCGATACGGCGCCGGCGTTCCTGCAATTCCTTCTGCGTCGGTTCCGGCCGGCGATGGTAGCGGAACACGCCGTGATCCATCAGCGCGTGCGCGGCATCGAGCACCGCCTCGACCTCCAACTGGCCATAGCGCTCCTCGCACGCACCGACGAACCGGCGGGCGTAGTCGAGGAAATCCAGGATGGATTCGGCATCGGTCCATTCTCGGAACAGATAATTGTTCTTGAAGAAGTGGTTATGCCCGAACGCAGCATGTGCCATCACCAGCGTGTGCAGGGCCGCGCTGTTGTCCTCCATATTGTAGGAGATGCAGGGGTTGGAGTTGATGACGATCTCATACGCAAGGCCGGTCAGCCCCTTCTGGTACATTTTCTGATCGCGGGCGAAGCGTTTGCCGAACGACCAGTGCCGATAAAGGATCGGCATGCCGAGCGAGGCGTAGGCATCCAGCATCTGCTCGGAAGAAATGATTTCCAGCTGGTTCGGATAAACACTGAGACCCAAATCCTCCAGCGCAACGATCTCGATTTCCTCGTAGAGACGCTGAAGCAGGTCGAAGGTCCACTCGGTCCCTTCGAACAGCGGTTCGGCACGCCGGACGGCCGGAGCGGCTACGGTCATGAGCTGCTACCCCTCCTTCCTGGCGAACAGTTCACGGAATACGGGGTAGATATCTGCGGCGCGGCCGACCCGTTTCATAGCAAAGTTGTCGTGGCGCGCGGCAACACCGCGGTAGGACCGCCAGAGCGCGGCACCAACTTGCGGATTGGCGAATAATTCGATCTCCCGCTCGTCCAGGATTTCCACATAGGCGTAATACTGGATTTGCGGCATCACCTTATCCAGCAGCAGCTTCGCGCAATAATCACTATCGCCAGCGAAATTCTCACCGTCAGATGCTTGCGCTGCGTAGATATTCCATTCGTTTGCCGGGTATTTGTCCGCGATTTCCTTCAGCATTTCTTGAATCGCCGTCGATACGACAGTGCCGCCCGTTTGCCGGCTATAGAAGAATGTGTCCTCATCCACCACGCTCGCTTCGTGCGTATGCCGGATGAAGACCAACTCGATGCGGTCATACCGGCGGCGCAGAAACAGGTGCAGCAGGATGAAAAAGCGTTTGGCCAAGTCTTTCTCGCGTTCGCCCATGGAGCCGGAGACATCCATCAGGCAAAACATCACCGCCTTCGTATTCGGCTGCGGCCGTGGCTGGTAATTGCGGTAGCGAATGTCGAGCGGATCGATGAAGGCCACCAGCCGGCGCTTGGTCGATAGCGCTTCCTGCCGAGCATAGAGGGCTTCCAGGCCTGGATAATCCTCGTCTTCCTCCGCCTCGATCCGGGCAATCTCCGCCTCCACCTCCTTCAATTCGGCTTCGGCCGGGCGGTGCAGAACCAAGCGACGGCCAAGGGAATTGCGCATGGTCCGGCGGATGGCGAGCCGCGTCGGCGTGCCGGCGGTGGTAAAGCCGGCACGCTGCGGCTTGGTTGCGTTCATTTCCTGCAGGTCTTTTTTGACGAGATCCGGCAGTTCAAGATCCTCGAAGAACAGATCCAGAAATTCATCCCGCGTCAGGGCAAACTGGAAATCATCATCGCCCTCACCACTGTCGGCGCCCTCCTTGCCCTGGCCATTGCCGCCGCTTGCGGGAGGTTTGCGGATGCGGTCGCCGGACGAGAACTCCTTGTTGCCGCCCATAACTCCCTCGCGGAAGCCGCCTTGCCGGCTGTGCCGGAAGTGCGGTTCATGAATGGAGCGGGTCGGGATCGAAATGGTCTCGCCCGAATCGACGTCTGCAATCTTCCGGCCGTGAATGGAGTCGTGGATTTTCAGCCGGATTTGCTCTTTGGCCCGGCGGATAAACCGTTGCCGGTTGCCCAGATTCTTGTCCTTGGGGTTCAGGCGGCGGTCGATGAAGTGGCGCATAAAGGCCCTACTTTCTGGCAGGCGTTCAGCCTGCCTTGTTCACGCGCATGTACCACTCGACCAGGCGGCGCACCTGCCGCGGGGTGTAACCGCGGTCGGCCATCCGGTCGACGAACTCCTGGTGTTTTTTGTCGGTTTCACTGTCCTTTTTGGAACCGAAGGAGATGACCGGCAAGAGGTCTTCCACCTGACCGAACATCCGCTTTTCGATCACATCCCGCAGTTTCTCGTAAGAGGTCCAGCGCGGGTTGCGGCCGTCGTTGTTGGCGCGGGCCCTGAGCGCGAATTTGACCACCTCGTTGCGGAAATCCTTCGGATTGGCGACACCGGCCGGCTTTTCGATCTTGGCCAGCTCAGCGTCCAGCACGGCCCGGTCGAGAATCTGGCCCGTATCCGGATCCTTGTAATCCTGATCCTCGATCCAGGCATCGGCATAAGCGATGTATCGGTCGAACAGGTTCTGGCCGTATTCGCCATAGCTTTCCAGGTAGGCTTTCTGGATTTCGTTGCCGATAAACTCCGCATAACGCGGCGCCAGTTCAGCCTTCAAGTATTCCAGATACCGGCTCTCCACATCAGCCGGGAACTGTTCCCGCTTCACCGCCTGCTCGATTACGTACATCAGATGGACCGGATCGGCGGCGACCTCGTTGGAGTCGAAGTTGAAGGTTTCAGACAGGACCTTGAAGGCAAAGCGGGTGGAAATGCCGGTCATGCCCTCGTCAACCCCGGCGGCCTCGCGATATTCATTGACCGACTTTGCTTTCGGGTCTCTGTCGCGCAACGATTCGCCGTCATAGACGCGCATTTTTGAGTACATGTTGGAGTTTTCGTGCGTTTTCAGCCGCGACAGGACGGAAAAACGCGCCAGGATGGTCAGGGTTTCCGGCGAGCAACTGGCGTTCGCCAACTCGCTCTCGCGCAGCAGTTTCTCGTAAATCTTGGCCTCTTCCGTAACCCGCAGGCAGTAGGGCACCTTGACCACGCAGATGCGATCCAGGAAGGCCTCGTTGTTCTTGTTATTGCGGAATTGCTGCCATTCCGCCTCGTTCGAATGGGCGAGGATGACGCCCTGGAACGGCATGGCGCCGAAGCTTTCGGTACCGGTGTAGTTGCCTTCCTGCGTTGCCGTCAGCAGCGGGTGCAGCACCTTGATCGGCGCCTTGAACATCTCGACGAATTCCAGCAGGCCCTGGGTCGAGCAGTTGAGGCCGCCGGAATAGCTGTAGGCGTCTGGGTCGGCCTGGCTGTAATGCTCGAGCTTGCGGATATCGAGCTTGCCGACCAGGGCGGAGATGTCCTGGTTGTTCTCGTCGCCAGGCTCGGTTTTGGCGATGCAGACCTGCCGCAGCTTGGACGGCATCATTCGCACCACCTTGAAGCGCGAGATATCACCGCCGAATTCGTCCAGGCGTTTGACCGCCCATGGGCTCATCAGGCCGGTGATGCGGCGGGGCGGGATGCCGTATTTCTCTTCCAGCAATTGGCCATGCCGTTCCGGATCGAACAGGCCAAGGGGCGATTCGTAAATTGGGCTTATTTGGTCCCCGGCTTTCAGAACGTAAACCGGATATTCCTCCATCAGGCGCTTGAGCTTCTCGGCCAGGGTGGATTTGCCGCCACCGACCGGACCCAGCAGGTAGAGGATCTGCTTGCGCTCCTCCAGCCCCTGTGCGGCATAGCGGAAGTACCCGACGATCCGTTCGATCGTGTCCTCCATGCCATAGAATTCGGAAAAGGCCGGATAGCGTTTGATCGTCCGGTTCTGGAAAATCCGCCCCAGGCGCGGGTCCTGCGAGGTATCTATCAGTTCAGGCTCGCCGATCGCGGCCACCATCCGTTCGGCGGCCGAGGCATAGAACAACGGATCGGACCGGCAGCCTTGGAGATAGTCTTGCAAAGACATCTCCTCCTGGGCTCGCTGTGCATAGCCTTCGGCGTAGGTCTCAAAAATGTCCATTCTGTCACCTCCAAGCGGCACCATTGGCGCGCGCTTCGCTAGACCGGTTCCAACCCTCCCATTGGCGTTTCCTCTCTCGGGGCTCTATACGTCCCATGATCTCAATCAGATGGGCGCGAAAACCCTGCTCTGCCAGTAAAGTATGGGTGAAAAATTGATAGAACGCGAGGGAAATGCACGTTGCGGCTGCGAAGGCTACCCGCTCAATATTCTGAAAAATTGCAAAAATTTTGAATTTTCCCCGATATCGAATGACGGGACCGGGAGGCCGGATTTTGGCCTATCTGGATCGAATCAGAGTCAAACAAGGCTGAAAAATACGGGGCCGAGCCATAATCTGGCCCGGCCCCGACCGGAAATTCAAAACCGAATGGAGCTCAGCGTGGCATGTTCAGACGTGCGGCTTCGGCCATGACGTGGATTGCTTCTTCCTGCGCACTGCGCACTGTCAGAGAGGTCGCGCCGCATTCCTCCCAGTTCTTGTAGCGTTCCTTGATCCGCGCTGGCGGGCCCATCAGGGATTTCAGGTCGATCCACTCGTCGGGTACCGCTTCCTCGGCCTCTTTCTTGCGACCGGCGAGGTAGAGTTCCTGAACCCGGGCGGCGGCATCGGCAAAGCCGCGGCGGCACATCAGGTCGTTGTGGAAGTTCTTGTCCCGATGGCCCATGCCGCCGACGTAAAGCGCCTCACGCGGTTTCAGACGGTCTATGGCGGCCTTTACGTCCGAATCGACATCAACAAAAACGCCCGCGTGGATTTCGAAATTGTGCCAGCCTTTGTCCACGCCCTTCTTTTTCGCCCGCTCAAAGCCTTGCTCCAGCCAGGGTTTGTATTCGTCGAGCGAGCCCGGAACGAACCCCAATGGCAGCCAGCCGTCGGCAATTTCGCCGGTCAGGCGCACGGAAGCCTCCTTGCCCGAACCGATAAAGATCGGGATGTTCGGGTTCATGTGCAGGATGGATTTCAGCGGCTTGCCGATGCCCATTGCGCCCTCGCCCGTATAGGGCAGGCTGATCTCCTTGCCGTCATGGGTAACCGGTTCCTCCCGGCGCCAGATCTTGCGGCAGATTTCGACATAATCCTTGATCCGGTAATAGGGACGACCCCACGGCTGCCCATACCAGCCTTCGACGATCTGCGGGCCGCTGACTCCCAGGCCCATGATGAAACGTCCGCCCCCGGCCATGGCATCGACGGTGCCGGCGCACATGGCGGCATTGGCAGGCGTGCGCGCCGCCAGCTGCATGATGCCGGTGCCGAGCTTGATCTTTTCCGTTTTGGCGGCGAGGTATGCTAGCGGTGTGACTGCGTCGGAACCATAGGCCTCCGCCGTCCAGACGCTGTCATAGCCCAGGCGTTCGGCAAGCTGCACGCGCTCGACCGGCAGGTTCATTTCTGCACCGGAATAACCGATGGAGAGACCGAGTTTCATGGAAGCGTTTCCTTGTATCGCTGGCAGGGTTTGGTCTGAAGCCAAACCCTACAACAAGAACGCCAACCGGAGTAGAAGGACGTGCGGCTTTGGTCGCAGTGGCAGGGCGATCAGGATTTGAAGAATGCCAGCATTGCCGCGGCGCACTTGCCAGGCTGTTCCTCGGCTACGAAGTGACCGCACGGCAGCGGCGTTTCGGAGACTTGTTCTGCCCAGCGGCGCCAGACTTCGGCAGGCGAGCCGGCGCGGCGGTTCAGATAACCTTGGCCCCAGATCACCATAACAGGGCAGGCGATTTTCGCCCCTGCCTCGCGACTTACCAGGTCATCCGCCCGATCAACGGAGGCTCCGGCACGGTAGTCGTTGCAGGTGGCATGGATGACCTCCGGGTTGCGAAAAGCCTCACGGTAGTCCGCCAAGGCATCTGGTGTCAGCGCATCGTAATTGCCGGCCCACCGGCGGAGCAGATGTTCCAGATACATATCCGGATTGCTGCCGATCAGCTTTTCCGGCACTGGCGCGGGGACAGCGAGAAACTGCCAGTGATAGCCTGCCAGGGCCTTATCCGCGTTCAACCCTTCCCACATGTCCAGCGTCGGAATGATATCCAGTGCCGCGTATTTCTCGACCCTTTCGGGGTGATCCAGGCAAAGCCTGAAGGCCACCCGGGCGCCGCGGTCATGGCCGGCAAGGTTGAATTGCCGGTGTCCCAGATGCGCCATCAGATCGGCCATGGTCTGCGCCGTTGTGCGCTTGGAATAGGCGCGGAAGTCTGGATCGCAGGCGGGGCCTGTGCTGCGGCCGTATCCTGGCAGGTCTGGGATCACCAGCGAAAAATGCGCCGCCAGTTCGCCCGCAACACGGTACCACATGGCGCCGGTTTGCGGGTAGCCGTGCAGCAGCAACAGCGGCGGGCCGCTGCCGCCGGTGCGGACGTAAAGCTCGCTCTCGCCGATGGCGATGGTCTGGGATGTGAAGTTTGGAAGCATGATACTCTCCGTCTTTGCGAGTCCGCGAAGCGGGCGAAGCAATCCAGAGTTTTCACCAAATGGTCCAAAGCTGGATTGCTTCGGCTCCGCCTCGCAATGACGGCTGCCGCCTACAGCACCTCCTCCGCTACCACGCGCATGGCCTCGACGCTCGTGGTGCCGCGCAGCAGCATGCTGTCCACCTTGCGCTCCTTCGCGGCGGCCTTCCAATCCTGCAGGCGCTCCTTGATCCGCTCCTTCGGGCCGACCAGCGCCACCTCGTCCACCAACGCATCCGGTACGGCAGCGGCGGCACCGGCTCGGTCACGACCCAGGAATTTGTCCTGAATCTCCACCGCCGCATCCTCGTAGCCGAGCATCTTGCAATAATCGTTGTAGAAGTTCTTTTCGCGCGAGCCCATGCCGCCGATGTAGAAGCCCATGTGCTCCTTGATCGGCTTGCGGCAGGCGTCCAGATCGTCGCCCATCTCGCATTCGACAAACGGTAGAATGTCAAAGTTCTGGAGGGACTTGCCCGGTGTCTTGGCAAAGCCCTTGTTCAGCGGCTCCTCGAACAGGTGGAACTTCTCCGGAGACATGAAGATCGGGAAGATGCCGTCTGCGACTTCCGCCGCATTCTCCACCCCCTTGGGGGAGAAGCTGGCGGAATAGATCTTCATTGCCGGGTCGCCGTGCAGGATGGACCGCAGCGGCTTGCCGAGGCCGGTCGAACCTGGGCCGGTGTAAGGGATCTGGTAGTGCTCGCCCTCGTATTCCAGCGCGCCCTTGCGTTCCAGAATCTTGCGGATAATCTCGATGTATTCCTTGGTCCGCTTCAGCGGCTTGCCGTAGGGCACGCCGTGCCACCCCTCGATCACCTGCGGGCCGGATGCGCCGATGCCCAGAATGAACCGGCCGCCGCTCATGGCGTTGAGGGTCATTGCCGTCATGGCAGCCAGAGCCGGCGTGCGGGATTGCATCTGGCAGATCGCGGTGCCGACCTTGATTTTGCTGGTCTGCGCCAGCACCCAGGCCGCCGGCGTGATAGCGTCGGAGCCCCAGGCCTCCGACGTCCAGATCGAGTCGAAGCCGAGGCCCTCCGCCTCCAAAACCTTGTCCATGCCGACATCCATCGACGCGCCGGAATACCCCAGCAGCAGCCCTAGCTTCATCTTGTGTGTCTCCGTATTGTATCGGTTGTTTCCGTAGGCTCGCAACGTCCCACGGCGCGCAGCCGGCGGCAAGTGTTTGCTGCCGCTGGTGTCTCAAGCTAGCTTGTTGGCGCTTTCCAGCAGGTCTTCCACCAGCCGCTCCAGGTGATTGAGCGTCGAGCATTCCTTCATCACATGGCAATAGGGGCGGTAGCGCCGGGTTTCGCTGTCGCCCGTGCCCCAGAGCGGCGGCGGCTCCGGGTTCAGGAAGATGACGCGTTTGGAGCGCTCATACAGCTCCTTCATAATGTCGGCGCGCGGGTCGGAATAGTTGGAGCGCGCGTCGCCGAGAATCAGGATGGTGGTGCGCTTGTCCACCTGATCCAGCCAGCCCTCGCGGAAATCGCTCAACGACTGGCCGTAGTCGGTGGACATATAGCCGACGGCGTTCATCACCTTGTCGACCGCCTCGTCCACCAAGTGCCGCTCGAAGAAGTCGCTGGTCTCGATCAGCTTGCCGGAGAAGGCAAAGCTGCGCACGCCGCTGAGGACATCGTGCAGGGCATAGAGGAATTGCAGCAGGAAACGCGCGACCGAGGCAACCGAGCCGGAAACGTCACAGATCGCCATGACCTTCGGCTTGTCCAGCTTGCGCATCTTCCATTCAAGGCTGAACAGAATGCCATCGTTGGCGTAGTTCTTGCGCATGGTGCGGCGCACATCCAGGTGGCCACGGTCCTTGATCTTGCGCTTGCGGGCGTAGAGCGCGACCAAACGCTTGGCGATCTTATCGACGATCTTGCGCATTTCCTCCTGGTCGCGCTTGTCGAGATTGCCGAGGCGAGAGCGGCGCAGCCGATCCTCCTTGAGTTCCTTGGAGGTGGCGGCGCCGTGCAGTTGCAATTGCTGCTCGACGAAGTCCCGCACCTGCTCGAACAGATAGGCGCGGCCTTCCTGCAACTGCTGGCGCATGCCCTGGCCGCCACTGCCCATGCCCTCGCCGCCGGAGCCAGGCATGCCACCCGCCCCTTCCCGGCCGAGTTCCGAAATCTGCGCGTCCAGGTCCTGCAGGCCCATTTCGTTCATAATGCGCTGCACATAGAGCCCGCGCTGGGTAAAGAAGCGAATGTTCTCCACACCGATGGCGGCGGCAGCCTGTTCCATGCTGAGCGCGAGGCCGGTCTGATCGTCCTCCATCAGCATCTGCGCCAGCGCGCTATCCGCCTCCTCGCTACTGGCGTCGGAGCGGTCGCGCTGCGGCCGCTCGCCGTCCTCTTCCTCTCGGTTGCGGAAACTGTCGGCACGGAAAAAGTCGTCGAATGTGTCGCTAAACGCCTGTTTCTCCTCTTCCGACTTGGCGAGCGCGAACGAAAGCGAGGTTTTCAGGCGGTCGCGGTCTTCCCAGCCAACCAGCTTCGCGACTTCCATCGCATCCAGCGTGTCGGCGACAGAAACGGGCACATCGGCGCCGCGCAGCGCTTTGAGGAAGTTGGTGAACGTGCGTTCCATGAAAAGGGCAAATCCAGGGGAATCGGGTGTTTGACCCCAACGCTAGCACACGGCCGGGCGCCTTGCGATAGGGCCGAGTGTCAGAAAACCGTCACCGGTTTGCAGTCAAACAGTCACACAACGTCAGCATGCATCTGATGTTGCCCGGCAAGGGCACACAGAAATCCCACCAACGAATATTTTTGTGCAGGAGCATCGGATGTCACTTCGGAATAGCCTTGTGGCTGGTACCCGCGCGCCGTTCGGCGCCGCAATTTCTGCGGCCGCCGCATTGGCACTTGTTGGACTATCGGCGGGAGCCGCATTCGCAGACGGGTTGAAACTGGAGCGGGTAAAGATTTTCCCGACCGGCGTGTTCGACGGTAGCGCTGCGGAGATCGTCGGTTTCGATGCAGCAAGCCAGCGGCTGTTCGTAACAAACTCCCACGCGAACACGATCGATATATTCGATTTGACCGGCCCCACCACACCTTTCGCCACGATCCCGCTTAGCGGCGGCGGTCCGAACAGCGTTGCGGTGAAAAACGGCATTGTCGCTGTTGCCGTCGAGGCCAATGTGAAAACCGATCCCGGCACGGTCGCCTTTTTCGATACGGCAGGCTCCGCGCTGCAGTCGGTCACGGTTGGCGCCCTCCCGGATATGCTGACCTTCACGCCGGACGGCTCCAAGGTTTTGGTCGCGAATGAGGGCGAACCGGGCGCGATCAATCCGCTTGGCACCGTTAGTATCATTGACATTTCCGGCGGCGTTGGCGTTGCCGATCCGGAACTCGGGGCGACCTCCATCAACTTCTCTGCGTTCAACGGTAATAGGGCGGCATTGGTCGCGCAGGGTGCGAACTTCGCGCCGGGAACGAGCGTTGATCAGGATGTCGAACCTGAATACATCGCTATTTCCGCAGACGGTGCCAAAGCATTCGTTTCCAACCAGGAGACGAACACCATCGGCGTGATCGATATCAATGCCGGCATGGCGACTGCCCTGTTCGGCCTGGGTTTCAAGGATTATACTCAGCCCGGCAACGCCCTTGATCCGAGCGATCGCGACGACGCCATTGCCATCGCACAGTATCCGGTATTCGGCGTTTATCAGCCGGATACGATCGCCACTTATGAGGTCGGCGGCACCAACTACATCGTAACGGCTAACGAGGGCGACGCCCGACCCGGTGAGGAAGAGCGGATCAAAGACCTTACCCTCGACCCAACCGCATTTCCCGATCCGAGCATCCAGAATGACGATCAACTCGGCCGCCTGGAAGTGATCGCGACGATGGGCGATCCGGATATGGATGGCGACTACGATGCTCTGTACACCTATGGGGGTCGTTCGTTCTCGATCTTCGACGAGACCGGTACCTTAGTTTTCGACAGCGGCGACGCCTTCGAGCAGATCCTGGCAACGCTGTACCCGAAGAATTTCAACTCCAACAATGACGAGAACGGCAGCTTCGATTCCCGCAGTGACGCAAAGGGGCCGGAGCCGGAAGCGCTGACCATCGGCCACATCGACGGGCAGACGTTGGCTTTCATTGGGCTGGAGCGCATGGGCGGCATTATGGTCTATGACATCACGGACCCGTTTGCCCCCAGTTTCCGCACCTATCAGAACGACCGTGATTTCGGCCTCTCGAATGCAGATCTCGCTGCGGGCCTTGGGCTCGCGCTCGGACCGGAAGGGTTCCTGTTCGTCGATGCTGCCGACAACGCTCTTGGCCAGCCCTTGTTGCTGGTGGCGAACGAGGTCAGCGGATCGACGGAGGTCTACTCGGTCAATGTGCCAGAGCCGGCACTGGCCGGAATGATTGCCGCCGGCCTTGCCGGAGTTGTGGCGCTGCGCCGCCGCAAAAGCTGATCAGTCCGTCAGGCCAGCCATGAAGGACGGAGCGGCGGTACAGGCAACCCGCCGCTCCTTTTTTGTGTCCGTTCTCTCGTTCTCTCCACGGCCGCGCCGGCTGTCAGGCTGCCAGCAGTTCGTCCGCGGGGCCAAAGAACTCATAACGGATGCGCTCGGCAGGCACACCGGAAGCCGAAAGCTCCGATACTAAGGCCCGCATGAATGGCTTGGGGCCGCACAGATAATAGTCCGCTTCCGCTATCGGCGTTTCGGCCCGCAGCCATGCCCCATCGATCCGGCCCGAACGGTCGAAATCGCGGCCCGGTACATCGCCCGCGCCCGGTGCCTCGTAAAATGTGGTGACGCGGACATTACCGGTCTTTTCAGCCAGAGCCCGCGCCTTCGGCCCCATGGCATGAACGGCACCGTTCAGCGTGCCATGCACATAGTGCGTTTGCAGGCCAGGCTGCGTTTCGGCGACCGTCTCCAGCATCGCCATCATCGGCGTCAGGCCAACGCCGCCGGAGAGCAGAACCACCGGACGCACAGCCTTCTCCGGCAAAAAGAAGTCGCCTGCTGGCGGCGCCACCCGCAGTTCCGTACCCGGCTTTGCATGATCGTGCAGCCAGTTCGAGACAGCGCCATGCGACTCCCGCTTCACGGAAATGCGGTAGGTCTCGCCATTCGGCGCGGAAGAAATGCTGTAATTGCGCCTCAGCGGCCCCTGCCCCGGCAAGTCCAGCCAGAAGGTCAGATACTGGCCGGGCTTGTGCCGCACGACCCGCCCTCCATCGCTTGGCCGCAAGACGAACGAGGTGATGATCTCGCTCTCGGGCCGCACGTCCTCGACCGTGAAGTTGCGCCAGCCGGACCAGCCACCCTCCGCCGTCTCCAGCGCCCGGTAAAGGCTAGCCTCACGCCCGATCAGAATGTCGGCCAGGAACCAATAGGCCTCGCCCCAGGCGGCAAGGACGTCCGCCGTCGCTGCATCGCCCAAAACTTCCTCGATGGCGGCGAGCAGGGCGTCGCCAACATGGGGATAATGTTCCGGCAGAATTTGCAAACCCACATGCTTTTGCGCGATCCGCTCGACCGTCGGCGTCAATGCGCCCAGATTGTCGATATTGCGGGCATAAGCCAGGATCGCGACCGCCAGCGCGCGCGGCTGCGAGCCGTCGTCGCTATGGTGCGATTGATTGAACAGCGCCTTGATTTCCGGGTTCTGAAACATGTGGGCATACATCGTGCGCACGATGTCCAGCCCGCGGGCCTCGAGTGCCGGAACCGTCGCCTTGACCGTGGCGATCGTCGTTTCGCTGAGTGCTTTGGGCATTGATACCCTCTTTCGGCGGCAGGGAATGTCACGGAAGGCTGCTTATCGGCGGCCTTATGGATAATATGCAAAATAAATACATATTATGGATCCCCTAAAATGCGCATATCGTTTGCATCTTTGTCGCGGAATCTGATAGAGATCGACAATGCGCCTCACCCGGTACACCGACTATGCCATGCGCGTGCTGCTTTATCTGGGCACACGATCCGGGCAGATGTGCTCAATCGGAGAGATCGCCAAAGCTTACGGCATCTCGCAAAATCATCTGATGAAAGTCGTCAGCGAACTTGCCCGCGAAGGGTATGTGAACAGCACACGCGGCAAGGCTGGCGGTATCCGGCTGGCACGGCTGCCGGAAGACATCAATGTGGGCGAGGTCGTGCGGCGGATGGAGGACGATTTCAGTCTGGTTGACTGCGGCAACTGCATTATTGCCCCGGCCTGCGGGCTCAACTGTGCCCTGCGCGAGGCGGTGGCGGCGTTTTTGGGCGTGCTCGACCGTTACACTCTCGCCGATTTCCTGGCCAGCAGGCAGCAGCTTTCCGCCCTTTTAATGCTGGATACAATACCCACCGAGCCAGGAGCCTGACCGCGGACCTGCAACAGCCGCCCACTCATACCAGCCCCAATGCCTTATCCAGCGTGTTCAGCTTCGGATCGCGCTTTGCCGCCAATCCCCAGCCGCCGCCGCCGCCTGAATGCACCCGGAACACGTCGCCCGGCTGCACCTCGATGCCCACCACCTTGGTCTTGAGCTTTTCGACCGATCCATCAGCGACATGGACCAGACGGTAATCGTGGGGCTCTCCATCCTCGCCGCCGGCGATGCCGCGGGCGCCGTGGCGGACGCCGTCTCCAGCCGTATTGGCGCGGGCGGGGCCGGCGGTCTCCACCTGCATTTCCATCACCGCGCCGACGCCGCCGCGGAACTGCCCGCGCCCGCCGGAGCCAGGACGGAACTCATGGCTTTTGAACAGCAAGGGAAAGCGGACTTCCGCGACCTCGACGGAACCGAACTTCAAGCCACCGGCGGAATGCCACTCACCCGCCGTGTGCCAGCCGTCGCCGTTGATCGATGCGCCGCCACCCGGGCGGGCATGGAACATGTGCCAGATGAATCGCTTGCCGGTTCGCGGGTCGTCGCCCTGGATCGCAAGCCGGAGCCGCCGGCCCCAGCCGCCCATTGCCCGTTCCGGCGTTGCCTGGCTGAGTGCGACGATCACCGCCTCGATGATTTCGTTCCCGCAATGGCTGGTGCACATCGTTACCGGCTTTCCCTCGTTCGGCCAGACGATGGTCCCCTTTTGCAGCTTCACTTTCAGAGGCCGGATCGTGCCGGAGTTCTTCGGCGTCTCTGGGTCCAGCAGGAACGAGAACGCCATGGCGATGGCACTCTGCGTGTTGGCGTGGGAGGAGTTGACGAAGCCGCGGCTTTCCGGGGCCGAGCCGGTCATGTCCACCTCGATTTCCTCCCCTTTCACCGTCACCTTCGCGTGGATCAGGATGTCCTCGCGCCCAAATCCGTCGTCATCGAGCCAGGCAGAACCCTCATAAACGCCATCCGGCCATTCCGCGACCGCGGCCCGGGCCTGCCGTTCGGCGCCGTCCAGGATTTGTTCCACTGCCGCGGTGACAGTCTCCGCGCCGAAATCCTGGAACAATGCCTCCAGCCGCCGCTCGCCCAGCCGGACGGAGCCCAGTTGCGCCGCCAGATCCCCGCGGAAATCGCGGGGCAGACGCACGTTCAACGCCAGCATGTCGAGGATGTCATCCCGGCAAACGCCCTGATCGTAGAGCTTGATCGGCGGCAGGCGGATGCCCTCGTGAAAAATCTCCGTCGCCTCTGGATTGTAAGCACCGTGCGTGGTGCCGCCGATGTCCGAATGGTGGGCACGGTTGATGGTCCAGAACAACAACCGGTCGCCCGCAAACACCGGCACGAACGCGGTCACATCCGGCAAATGCGAGCCGCCGCGATAGGGATCGTTCAGCAGGTAGAGATCGCCCGGCTTCACGGTATCGCCGAACCGCTCCACCACCTCCTTCAAGGCCCAGGTTAGCGCGCCGACATGCACCGGAATGTGCTCCGCCTGCGCGACCAGCCGCACCCCTGCGTCGCAGATGGCGGTGGAGAAATCGCGGCTGGAGTTCAGGATCTGGCTGTAGGAGGTTCGCAGCATCGCCTCTCCCATTTCCTCGACGATGGCGGTCAGCCGGTGTTGGATAACGGAGACGGTGATCGGGTCCGGGGCATTTACGGCTGTCATGGCGGGCCTCGCACAGGTAACGGCGCATGAAATCATCGGGCATGGCGGTGCCGGCAGAAAGCCGGTTCGTGACTCGATGGTGCCATGCTAATCTGTGAACCGCGCTGCTGCCAGCACCCTGTCGCCCTCCCTGCCCGCCAGCGGAAAGGTTCAGCCCATGACCGACTCACCGGCCAAGCGCCTCGCCCGACATCTGAAAGCCGACGGCATTCGCAACCCGCGAGTCCTGATGGCCATCGAGGCTGTGCCGCGCGATCGTTTCGTGCCGGTGGATCAGCGCGACGTGGCCTGGGAAAACACGGCCTTGCCCATTGGCTACCGCCAGACCATCAGCCAGCCGAGCGTCGTCGCCATGATGACCGAGGCGCTGGACGTTGCGCCCGGCCTGAAGGTGCTGGAAATTGGCACTGGCAGTGGTTACCAGGCCGCGGTCCTCGCGCATCTTGGGGCGGAAGTCTATACGATTGAGCTTGTTCCCGAACTTGCGGAACGCGCACGGAAGGATCTGGCGGCGCTTGGCCTGAACACCGTGCATGTGCGCGCTGGCGACGGCAACCGCGGCTGGCCGGAGGAAGCCCCTTTCGACCGTATTATCGCCACGGCGGTCGCCCCTCGCCTGCCGCCGCATTTGATGGAGCAACTGGCGCCCGACGGCGTGCTCGTCATGCCCCTGGATGAACCGGAATTCGGCGAGAATCTGGTCCGCGTTACCCTCGGGCCGGACCGTGAGCCGAGAATCAAACGGTTTTGTCCCGTTCGGTTCGTGCCCTTTGTTGGCAGCGAGCGGGAGGGGTGAACCCGCTTTTTGGCCGCCGATTGAGAAAATTGATCGTTGTTTGGCTTGCATAAAAAAAATCATAATTTTTCAAAATAAATAAATTTAACCCGAGTATAAATAAACATGAGATAGTTTATTAAACAAAAAACGATTTTAATTTCTGAACATATCGAAAAATCATGAGGTTGTTTTCTCATAAACACCTTGGTATGATACCATACATCTTCGCGAACGCTCATTCGATAAGGAGCATATCAATGACTGCGATGACCCAAGTCTTGAAAACGACATGGCAGGCTCTCAATCCGCGAGAGCCCAAGCCATCCTTTCTGATCGTCTTTTTCTTTTCAGCGATAGCGGTGTTTGGGATCGGCCTGCTGCTGGGCCAAATGATCTAACCACCTGGACACCTCCGGGAACCTGGTTTTTGAGGTGATGATGCGGGTATTCGGGTGATTTGGCGGCGTTTGGCTGCCGGTTTTGCTCTTTTGGCTGGTG
>JAWLBX010000006.1:171658-210650 GCA_041687435.1 Alphaproteobacteria bacterium | reverse complement strand
AAAACCCGAAACCTATCCGTCAGATCGATCCATGGCCTTCGGTTGCCTGCATCCATCGCCATCCGCGGATGAAATGATGGTTAATACGGGTGTCCAGCTCCACTCAACCGAAAACTCACCACGTCGCCGCGTTTTAGCGTGCGGATTTCCTTCGAGCCCAGCTTCTCGCCATTGCCGTCCGGGTTCAGCACGGTTTCGCCGACCGCCCCCGGCTCGCCGCCGAACAACCCGTAGGGCCGCGACTCGTGCCGGTCGCCCAATAGCGTCAGCACACCGCTCTCCGCCAAAAGTTCCACGTCCTTGCGCAATCCACTCCCGCCGCGGAACCGCCCCGCGCCGCCGGTGCCGTCCATCAGTTCGACGCGGTGGATCAGCACCGGGTTGACCGTCTCGTGCACCTCCACCGGGATGTTGGAGCAGTTCATGACGGGGGAGAGGCCCTCCGGCCCGTCGCCATCCGACCGGCCGGCATAGCCGCTTCGGTGGGGTGGGGGGCGTCTTGTGGGTGAGCGTACGGCCACTTGCCGGGTCCACCAGGGCGAAACCGGTAATGGTACCGCCGATATCGAAGGCGACGGAACCATGCTTGCCTGACCCTTTTTTGCGTAACGGACCAAGCGAAAGGCTACGCGAGACAGGCGGGCAAGCGTAGGGGGGGTGGTTATTCCACCGGCAGCAATGCCGCGGCGACCTTGCGGCCCTCGGCCATCAGCACGTTGTAGGTCCGGCAGGCCGCGCCCGTATCCATGGCCTCAACCACCATGCCCTGGGAGCGAAGTTCCTGCTTCAGCGCGCGGGACGGGAAGGATTGGGTGGGGCCGGTACCAAGCAGCAGTGTCAGGGGCTCGCTGGTGGCTGAGTCGAACAGCACGGCGAGCGAGGCCGCCGTCACTGCGTCCCAGGTGGCGGCATCCCAGGCGAGAGTTTCGGTTGGCTGCACGATGACGGCGTGGTGATACCGCTCGCCAGTGATACGGAAACCGCCGCCGCCATAGCTCTCGATGACCTGGCGGCCGGCTGGGATGATCGGGGAAACATCCGTCATTCCAGCCTCCTTTCAGTCTCAGGTGGTTGCAGGGACGTTTTCGTCATCGTTCGCGCCGTCTTGGCCAGAGCCACCGCCGACGCCAACCGGCGTTACGCCGGTCCAAAGCAATGCCGGAACGGCGATGAAGACCGAAGAATAGGTGCCTATGACAATGCCCCAGATCAGCGCGATACAGAAGCCTCGGATAACCTCGCCCCCAAACGTGGCAAGCGCGATCAGCGCCAGCAGGGTGGTGAGCGAGGTCATGACGGTGCGCGACAGCGTCTCGTTGATCGAGAGGTTCAGCAGGTCCGGCATGGGCATGCGCTTGTAGCGGCGCAGGTTCTCGCGAACCCGGTCGTAGACGACGACGGTATCGTTGATCGAATAACCGGCGATTGTCAGCACTGCCGCCACGGTGGCCAGGTTGAACTCCATCCCGGTGATGGCGAACAGTCCGACCGTGGCCAGGACGTCGTGCATCAATGCCACCAGGGCGCCCACCGAAAACTGCCATTCGAACCGGAACCAGATGTAGGCGAAGATGCCGAGCAAAGAGACGGCGACCGCGATGAAACCGGCCTCCTTCAGCTCTTCGCCAACCGTGGGGCCGACAAACTCGGTCCGGCGGTATTCCACGCCAGCCCCCAAGGTTTCCTGGACCTTTTGAATGACGATTGACTGATCCTCACCCGGTTGCTCCTGTACCCGGATCAGCACGTCGGTATCTGCGCCGAACCGTTGCAGCGATACCTCGCCCAGGCCGAGCCCGGCGAGTTGGGTGCGCATACCAGCCAGATCCGCCGGCCCCTGCATCCGCACTTCGATGACGGTGCCGCCGCGGAAGTCGATGCCGAAGTTCAGGCCCGGTGTGACGGCCAACACGATCGATGCGGCCACCAGAAATGCGGAAAACACCAGCGAGATTTTCCTGATGCCGATGACATTGATGTTCGGCCTGTCCGGAACCAAGCGGAGGAGTCTCATGATTCGTTTATCCTCTCGCGCCTCAAATCGGCAGGGCTTTTGGCCGTGTCCGGCGCAGCCAGACCACGACGATTGCCCTGGTGACGAACACCGCCGTGAACATCGACGTGATCAGACCGATGGCAAGCGTCACTGCAAACCCCTTGACTGGGCCGGAACCCAGACTGAACAGCACGATTGCGGCGATCAGCGTGGTCAGGTTTGCGTCAATGATGGTGCGCATTGCGCTGCGGTAACCGGAGTCGATGGCGGTGACCGGCGTTCGCCCGTTGCGTAACTCTTCGCGAATACGTTCGAAGATCAGCACGTTCGCATCAACCGCCATGCCGATGGTCAACACGATGCCGGCAATACCCGGCAGGGTGAGCGTTGCCTGCAAGATCGATAGCGCCGCCATGATCAGCACAAGGTTCAGGATCAGCGCCGTTACGGAGAATATGCCGAACAGCCCGTAGCAGGCGATCATGAACACGATCACGAGCGCCAAGCCTATCGCACTGGCAAATTCGCCGGCAGCGACGGAATCCGCGCCCAAACCGGGACCGACCGAGCGTTCTTCCAGCACGGTCAACGGGGCAGGCAGGGCACCGGCCCGCAGCAGTAGTGCCAGATCTTGCACCTGCTGTGTTGTGAACGAGCCGGAAATGATGCCGCTGCCACCAAGAATGGCGTCACGGATCACTGGTGCGGAGATTACCTTGCCGTCGAGAACGATGGCCAGCGGTTTGCCCACGTTCTGCTGTGTTGCGCGTCCGAACTTTTGCGCGCCGACCGTATCGAACCGGAAGGATACGACCGGCTGGCCGTCCTGGAAATTCGGCTGCGCGTCGATTAGGCTTTCACCGCCGACGATCACGCGCTTGCGCACCACGTATTCCGCTTGATCGCCAGGCCGGCCGGTATCTTGGCCAGGCAGGATAACGGACCCGGGTGGAAGAGCGCCCTGGCGGGCCTCCGCTGCGCTGGTGGTGGTGTCGGCCAGATGGAAGGTCAGCTTGGCTGTCTGTCCGATTACGTCCTTCATGCGTTGCGGATTATCGACGCCCGGCAACTGCACGATCACACGGTCGTCGCCCTGACGTTGGATGATCGGCTCGCGTGTGCCGGTTTCATCGATGCGGCGGCGGATAACGCTGATGGACTGATTGACCGCCGACAGCCGCAATTCCGCCAGGTCATCTTCCGCCAGTGAAAGCGTGACGCGGCCTTCCGGCGTCGTCTCGATCTCAAGCGTCGGGTCCTCGTCGCGCAGCAATTGGCGCACTTCGTCCGTACGGGTTGGATCCAGCAACTCAAATGAAACGCCGTGCCCCTCGACCCTGAGGTTCTGGCGTTGCACCCGCTCTTCCCGCAGCGCCGAACGCACGACATCCGTCAGGCTTTCTACCCGTTCCTGCACGACCGCATCCGTATCCACCTGCAACAACAGGTATGACCCGCCACGCAAATCCAGGCCAAGATTGATGGTCCGGTAGGGGACATAAAACGGCAGATCGCTCTGCACGTCCGCATCGCCGCGGCTCAGGAATACGTTGGGCGCCGCATAGACAAAGCCAAGAGCACAGATCAGGGCGATAAGGATGAGCTTCCAGCGCTCGATATACAGCATGAGCCGCGATCCCCTCTCTTGCCGCGTGCGTTACTTCTCACCGCGGAGCTTGGAGAGGAATCCGGACAGGCCGCCCTGGCCCGACCCGCTGCCGGCGTCGTTAGCCGGCTTGGACGACGGCCTGCCGGCATCGCCGGTGGGGGCGCTTTTGGAAATGACGTCGGCAACCGTGGCGCGGGCAACGCGGACAACGGTGTTCGGCGCGATCTCCACCTCGATCTCCTGCTCGTCAACAACCTTGGTGACTTTGCCAATGATGCCGCCGCCGGTCACGATCTTATCGTTGCGGCGCAGGTTGCTGATGGTTTCCTTGTGCTGCTTCACTTTCTTCTGCTGCGGACGGATCAGAAGAAAATAGAATACCGCGAAGATCAGTATGAGCGGCAGGAAGCTCATGATGCCGCTGGCGGCGTCGCCGCCGGTCTGGGCGAAAGCGGGAGAAATGAGCATTAAGAGCGCTCCTAAACGCAGGTTCGAGCGGATGCACAGGGCATGCGCCGTGATAATGGCAAAGAAAGGCGGACTATAGCGGCGCGCAGCCAGGGCGCAAGGACAGCGCGCGGCCTGCGCGGCTTTGCCGGGGTGGCGGGCGACGGTCAGCCTTGGCCATGCGCGGTTTGCGGTATTGACGGCCTGCGACACCGCCGCATAAAGCGTGCCGCCGAATACCCTGCTTTGCCCTCCAGACAGAGAGACCAAGCCCCGTGGATCAACCTGATTTGCTGCCCGTTCTCGCGCGTATTGCCGACGCGCTGGAGCGTCTGGCGCCAGCCAGCGATACCCAGAACGATCTTTCCGCCGCCGATGCCTTTGTCTGGCATGCTGACCGCCGCTGGCTACAGCCGATTCCCAGTGTGAACCGAGTCGAACTGGAACTGCTGCAGGGGATCGAGCGGGTGCGCGACATCCTGCTGGATAACACCCGCCGCTTTGCCAAAGGGCTTCCAGCCAACAATGCGCTGTTGTGGGGCGCGCGCGGCATGGGAAAGTCGTCCCTGGTGAAGGCCGCGCATGCGCAGGTCAATCAGGAACTCGACGACAAGATCCTGCTGATTGAAATCCACCGTGAGGATATCGATTCGCTTCCGTCGCTGCTGGCGATCATCAAGGCCGCCGGCCGCCGCGCCATTGTCTTTTGCGACGACTTGTCGTTCGACTATGATGACACCTCCTACAAGTCGCTGAAGGCCGTGCTGGAAGGCGGGATCGAGGGCCGGCCGGATAATGTGCTGTTCTATGCGACTTCCAACCGGCGGCATCTGATGCCGCGTGATATGGTCGAAAACGAGCGGGCAACCGCCATCAATCCGGGTGAGGCGGTCGAGGAAAAGGTATCGCTGTCCGACCGGTTCGGTCTGTGGCTCGGCTTCCATAATTGCAGCCAGGATGTCTATTTCACGATGGTCGAAGCGTATGCCAAAGCCCATGGCCTGAAGATCGATGCGGAGACGCTGCGGAAGGAAGCGGCCGAATGGGCGGTGACCCGTGGCAGCCGTTCCGGCCGTGTGGCTTGGCAATATGTACAGGATTTGGCGGGCCGCCTCGGCCAGCGGCTGGCATAGGCAGAAGGCTCAGGCTTTCAGCATTGGTGTGCAGGGGGCCAGGTGCCGTATGGCCTGCTGTGCGCGCGCGTGGTCGCTGACCGCATAACAGTAGACACAGCCATGGGCGCAAGTGTCGTAGGCGCCGATATCCCGGCTTTCCGCGCAAAGGCAGCCGGGGCGGTTCCCCTTGCGTTTGGCTCTGATGTCGTAGCCCGCTAGCTGTGAGAGCCGCTCCGCATCAATGCAGGCTGCGCCGGTGGCGCCGGGTTGTTCCAGATGGGATTGCGAGCAGATGGTCAGTTTCATCCGGTGCCCGCTCGCGATGGCGGCCAGGTCGGCGACCAGGGCGCGTTGCTCATCCGCAGGCGGATCCCACCAATCCAACCCTGCGTTGCGGGCCGCAGCAGAAAGATTGCGGGCGGTCTTACGGTATATCGTGGCGAACGAGACCGTCACCTCGTCCACGGCGCTGGCCAGGGTTTTGGCAATCGCTGCAAAGTTGGCCTTGTGCCAATCGGCCGGCGTCAGCGATGTGAGCAGGATCGGATCATAACGCCATACCGCGACGCCGGGGCCGCGTCTCGCCGCAAGCATTCCGATTTGCCGAATGCCATGATCGGCGGGCGGCACCCCGGTTTCCAGCGGTTCTGGATAACCGGTGACGGTGTATTGTACCACATACGGCAGGCCCAGCGGCTCGACAGCCGCCAGGGCATTGGCAAACGGTGCCAGGTTGCGGGTCCAGAACACGAACCCATCCACATCCGGCGGCGCCAGGGATACGCGATAGGGTTTTCCGCCATAAGGATTCGCTACCCAGGCCTCCCCGGCAGCCAATCGCTGCAGAAACCAGCGGGCATGAAAGGCGGGAATGTCGGTGCGGTAACTTGCCGAAACGATCATGGCTTCCCCTGTTTGCCACAGTTTGGCGGTGCGCGCGACGCCGCATGGTGAAAACATGGGCGCTGTCACTGTTGAACCGCGGATTTTGCCTGCCTATATGGCGATCAACAGGACGTAATCTGTCCTGACAACACCAACTCCTCTGGACCTCTCCAGGGGGCGGGCGATGCGCTGGCATCAGGCCTCGCCTGCTCGCCGATGACGGAAAGGACTTACAAGTCAATGGGTAAAGTAATTGGCATCGACCTCGGCACGACGAATTCGTGCGTAGCGGTGATGGACGGTAAAGATGCGCGTGTGATCGAAAATTCCGAGGGTGCGCGCACGACCCCGTCGATGGTAGCCTTCACGAAGGATGGAGAGCGGCTGGTCGGTCAGGCGGCCAAACGCCAGGCCGTAACGAACCCGGCCAACACGCTCTATGCCATCAAGCGCCTGATCGGCCGCCGGTATGACGACCCGCGAATTGCCGATGAGAAGACACCGTTCAAGCTGGTGAAATCGGATTCCGGCGACGTGTGGGTGGAAGCCCAGGGCGAGAGCTACGCGCCTTCGCAGATCTCGGCCTTTATCCTTCAGAAGATGAAGGAAACCGCCGAGGCATTCCTTGGCGAGCCGGTTACCGAAGCGGTGATTACGGTTCCGGCCTACTTCAACGACTCGCAACGCCAGGCGACCAAGGATGCAGGCAAGATTGCCGGTCTTGACGTCTTGCGTATCGTGAACGAGCCGACTGCGGCGGCGTTGGCCTATGGCCTGGACAAAAAGAACACCGGCACGATTGCCGTGTATGATCTTGGTGGCGGTACGTTCGACGTCTCTATTCTGGAGATCGGCGACGGCGTGTTCGAGGTGAAATCGACCAACGGCGACACCCACCTGGGTGGTGAGGATTTCGACCAGCGCATCATCGATTATCTGGCAGACGAGTTCAAAAAAGAGCAGGGCATCGACCTGCGCAACGACCAGATGGCCCTGCAGCGCCTGAAAGAGGCGGCGGAAAAGGCCAAGATCGAGCTGTCCTCGTCGACTCAGACCGAGGTGAATCTGCCGTTCATCACGGCTGACGCAAGCGGCCCGAAGCATCTGAATGTCAGCCTCAGTCGGGCAAAGCTGGAAGCCCTGGTCGACGACTTGGTGCAGCGGACCGTCGGCCCCTGCAAGGCGGCGCTGAAGGATGCCGGCGTTTCCGCCGGCGAAATCGACGAAGTGGTGCTGGTCGGTGGCATGACCCGCATGCCGAAGATCACCGAGACGGTGAAAAAGTTCTTCGGACGCGAGCCGCACCGCGGCGTCAACCCGGATGAGGTCGTGGCAATCGGCGCGGCGATCCAGGGCGGCGTGCTCAAGGGCGATGTCAAGGACGTGCTGCTGCTCGACGTGACCCCACTGTCGCTGGGTATCGAGACGCTGGGCGGCGTGTTCACCCGCCTGATCGACCGCAACACCACGATCCCGACTCGCAAGAGCCAGGTGTTCTCCACCGCCGATGATAATCAGAATGCGGTGACCATCCGGGTGGGTCAGGGCGAGCGCGAAATGTTCTCGGACAACAAGCTGCTCGGTCAGTTCGACCTGATGGGAATTCCGCCGGCACCGCGCGGCATGCCGCAGATCGAGGTGACGTTCGACATCGACGCCAACGGTATCGTCAACGTGTCCGCCAAGGACAAGGCGACGAACAAGGAGCAAAATATCCGCATCCAGGCCTCCGGCGGTCTATCGGATGATGAGGTTGAACAGATGGTCAAGGACGCCGAGGCCAATGCCGAGGTGGACAAGCAGCGCCGCGCTTTGGTCGAGGCCCGCAACCAAGCCGAAAGCCTGATCCACTCGGTTGAGAAGAATCTGGCGGAGTACGGCGATCATATCGGCGCGGACGACAAGTCTATGATTGAAGCCAACCTTCAGGCGTTGAGGGACGCCAAGGAGGGCGAGGATGCGGCCGATATCGAAGCCAAGATCCAAGCGTTGACCGAATCGTCGATGAAACTTGGCGAAGCCATGTACAAAGCCCAGCAGTCCGAAGGCGGCGATGCCGGTGGTCCGGACGGCGGTGCGCAGCAGGGCGCCGCAGATGACGGTGTCGTCGACGCCGACTTCGAAGAGGTCAAAGACGACAAAAAATCCGCTTGATCGGACGGTACATGCTGTCCGTTCGTCTTCAAGTCAGGCACTTTGCAACACCCCGGCGTCTGGCCGGGGTGTTCGCACGTCCGGCCATTCGGTCCTTCCTGGAGTAACCGATGCGCGACTATTACAGCGTGCTGGGCGTCGAGCGCGGCGCCGATGAGAAAACGCTAAAATCCGCCTATCGCAAACTCGCGATGCAGTTCCACCCGGACCGGAACCCGGATGACCCGGAGGCGGAAGCCAGGTTCAAGGAATTGAACCAAGCGTATGACGTTCTGAAAGACCCCAACAACCGTGCCGCCTATGACCGCATGGGCCACGAAGCCTATACCCGTGGTGCGCAGCAGGGCGGCGGGCGGCCTGGCGGCGGGTTTGATTTCAACGCCGGCGGTGGCTTTGCCGATATCTTCGAGGAAATGTTCGGCGACCTTGGTGGCCGCCGCCGCCGGGGTGGGCCGCAACGCGGCAGCGACCTGCGCTACAACCTCGAAATCACGCTGGAGGATGCCTACGCCGGCAAGCAGACCACCGTCACAATACCAACCCAGGTGGCCTGCGAATCTTGTGACGGTTCCGGTTCGGAAGGTGGCGCGCCACCCAAAACCTGCCCGATGTGCCACGGTGCCGGTCGGGTGCGGGCGCAACAGGGCTTTTTCACGGTCGAGCGGACCTGTCCGACCTGTCAGGGTGCCGGTCAGATGATCTCCGACCCCTGCGGTGCGTGCGGCGGCCAGGGGCGCGTGCGGCGCGAGAAGACCCTGAACGTGAATATTCCCGCCGGTGTCGATGACGGCACCCGAATCCGCCTGGCGGGTGAGGGTGAGATGGGAATGCGCGGTGCGCCCTCCGGCGATCTCTATATCTTCCTGTCGGTGCGGCCGCATCCCATGTTCCAGCGCGAGGAAGCGGATATCTATTGCGAGGTGCCGATCCCGATGGTGACGGCTGCACTGGGCGGCTCCGTCGAGGTGCCGACCATTGACGGCAATCGCGCCAAGGTGACGATCCCGCCCGGAACGCAAAGCGGCCACCAGTTCCGCATGCGCGGCAAGGGCATGAGCCGCCTGCACAACCGCGGCTTTGGTGACATGTTTATCGAAGCCCGGGTGGAAACGCCGGTGAAACTTACCAAACGCCAGCAGGAATTGCTGCGGGAGTTCGATGACGCTGGCGAGGAAGGGTCGCACCCGCATACCGAGGGCTTTTTCAAGAAGGTGAAAGAGTTCTGGGAAGGGCTGGCCGACTAGGGCTGGGCCGGCTATTGGATGACGCGGCATTCGAGGCGTGGGCAGAGGCTCGGCAATATCCGCCGGGCATGATGATGGGCAGCAGCGGCTCGCTGCGCGCATACCTGCGCCGCCGGTTCTGGCGGCCCGCCCGCCGGCATCTGTTCGAAGCGGCCATGTGGGGCATTCGGCAGCACGCGGCGGGTCTCGCCGAGGCCAGGGCGGTGAGGCTAACCTCGGTGCAAGTGCCGGTGCCTGGCCTTGATTCACGGCTGGACGGTTTTCGTGTCCTGCACCTGAGCGATCTGCACCTCGGTTCCCTTGCGGGCGTTCCGGAGGCGATTGCCGCGGCAGTCGATGGTGTAGAGGCCGATGTTTGCGTGCTCACGGGCGATTACGCCCCCTGGTATTCCGCACAGCCGGGCAAGGTGGTGGCTGCGCTCCGCAGGATCCTGGGGCGTGTTCGCTCCCGGCATGGAATTTTCTTGACCCTTGGGAATTATGATTCGGCCGGGCTGGCGGCCGCACTGCGGGCCGAGGCCGGTTGGATGCTGCTTATCAACGCTCATCGCGTGCTGGTGCATGGCGGTGCTGCCCTGACGCTCACTGGTTTGGATGACCCGTTCGAACAGCGGCATGAGCCATTGATTCAGGCTCTCTCGCAGCCGGCAGAAGGGTTTCGCATCGTGCTTGCGCATGCGCCTGAGATGGCTGCCGCGGCCGCGGTGTCCGGCGCGGGCCTTTACCTTTGCGGCCATACTCATGGCGGCCAGATCTGTCTGCCAAAGGGGCGCCCGATCGTCACCAATACCCGCCGGCCAGACCTTGCCCGTGGGCTCTGGCAGGAAGGCGTGATGTGGGGCTATACCACCAGCGGCGGCGGCGTATCCGGTATTCCCTGCCGCCATAACTGCCCGCCCGAAGTTGCACTGCTAACACTGATGGCGATAGAGGTAGGCGCTTCTGTTAACCGCTGATTGCGTCCGGCACCGGCTCTCCCGCATGCCGGGCGGCTGCAATCACCGTGTTCCGCAGCAGGCAGGCGATCGTCATCGGGCCGACACCGCCCGGCACCGGCGTGATCGCACGCGCGACGGCCTCTGCCTCGTCATAGGCAACGTCGCCGATTAGGCGGGTCTTGCCGCTGCCGTCCTCGCGCGGGATGCGGTTTATGCCCACATCCAGCACAATGGCGCCGGGTTTCACCCAGTCGCCGCGGATCATCTGCGGCCTGCCCACCGCGGCCACGAGTACATCCGCTTCGCGGCACATCGCAGGCAGGTCGCGGGTGCGGGAATGGGCGACCGTCACCGTGCAGTTTGCCGCCAGCAGCATTTGTGCCATCGGCTTGCCAACGATGTTGGAGCGGCCGACGATCACCGCATGCAGGCCGGTCAGGTCGCCTTGTACCGACTGCGCCAGGATCATGCAGCCGCGGGGCGTGCAGGGTTCCAACGCCGGCAGGCCGAGCGACAGGCGGCCGACATTGATCGGGTGGAAACCATCCACGTCCTTTTCTGGCAGGATGCGCTCGATCACCGTCTGTTCGTCAATATGGCTGGGCAGGGGCAACTGCACCAGAATGCCGTGGACAGCATCATCCGCGTTCAGCCGGTCAAGCAAGGCCAGCAAGTCCGCCTGGGCGGTATCCGCCGGTAGGGTGTGGTGGAAGCTGGCGATGCCGGCTTCTTCGCACGCCTTGATCTTGTTGCGGACATAGACCTGGCTCGCCGCATCTTCCCCCACCAGCACGACGGCAAGGCCGGGTTTGACGCGCATACCGGCGACGGCGGCGGCGACGGTGGCGCGGAGCGATTCGGCGGCGGCTTTGCCGTCGATGCGGGTGGCGGTCATAGCTCGGCCTCGATCAGGCTGCGAAGATGGTCGGGGTCACCCTGCAGCGACAGAATTTTGTTGCGGGCGGAGGCCCCGGAGACGATGGCGATAGATGATTTCGGTAAATGCCAGCGCTTGGCCAAGAATTGAACCAGCGCCTTGTTCGCCTGGCCCTCGACCGGAGGTGCAGAAATGCGCACGCGCAGCCACGATTTTCCGGCTGCATCCACCGCGCCACCCTCCAGCCTGTTGACCTTGGCGCCCGGTGTCAGGCGCACCGCCAGTTTCAGACCGTCGGCATTGCTGGATAATGGTGATGGCTCAGTAGCCGGCATACACGATCCCCCGGAAAACATCGCGCAGGAAAATCAACGCGAGGATCAGCACAATCGGGGACAGGTCGATGCCGCCGATCGTTGGCAGGAAATTGCGAATGGGTCGCAGCGCTGGTTCTGTCAGGCGGAAGCAGATGTCACCGACCACATAGACGGCGCGGTTGCTGGTGTTGACGACATTGAACGTGACCAGCCACGTCAGGATTGCACCGATGATGATGACCCAGATGTAAATGTTGATCACAGTGGAGATGATGTTTAGCAGCGGGATCAGAATGACGTCCATCGGTGCGCTCGCTTTTCAGGTCAGGCGGGGCTTGTAGGGCCGTCAAGCTAGTCGTGCAAGCCAGCGTCGGCAAGGGCAGGGGCGTCGCGATCCTGCCCCGCTGCATTTCGTCTCTTGCCCTTCGGCGCGCAAGGCGTGACAAACCGCGCTGATCAGTCCGCTGGAGAGTTATCCCATGGCTATTGCCATCGACGAACTGCGCGAATCTCTCCTCGCGCAGGTAGAGGCCGCCGCGTCTAGTGCGGCATTGGAAGACGTGCGTGTCGCCGCACTCGGTCGCAAGGGTGCGATCACCGAGCAGATGAAGACGCTCGGCCAGTTGCCGCCGGACGAACGGCGAGCGGCCGGTCAGGCCTTTAACGCGCTGAAAGACGAGGTTGCCACAGCACTCGAAGCGCGCAAGGCGGCGCTGGATGCGGCAGAACTGGAAACCCGACTTGCGCGCGAGCGTGTCGATGTAACCTTGCCGGTGCGCCCGCAGCCGGAAGGCCGCCTGCACCCGCTGATGCAGACATGGGACGAGCTGGTGGCGATCTTCGGCGAGATGGGGTTTGTCGTCGCTGACGGGCCGGATATCGAGGATGACTGGCACAACTTCACCGCCCTCAACATTCCGGAGGAGCATCCGGCGCGGCAGGAGATGGACACCTTCTATCTGAGCGAGCAGGCGGATGGCAGCCGCCCAGTGCTGCGGACCCATACCAGCCCGGTGCAGATTCGCACCATGGTGACCCAGCCGCCGCCGATCCGAATCATCGTTCCGGGCCGCACCTTCCGCAGCGATCACGACGCCACACATTCGCCCATGTTTCATCAGGTCGAGGGTTTGGTGATCGACGAGTCGACGCATATGGGTCACCTGAAAGGTACGCTGATCGAGTTCTGCCGGGCATTTTTCGGCATCGACGACCTGCCGGTGCGCTTCCGCAACTCGCATTTTCCATTTACCGAACCGAGCGCGGAGGTGGATATCGGCTGTTCGCGTAAGGGTGGTGGGCTCACCATCGGCGCCGGCGACGACTGGCTGGAAATCCTCGGCTCCGGCATGGTCCATCCGAAGGTGCTGGAATATTGCGGCATCGACTCGACCCGCTATCAAGGCTGGGCCTTCGGCATGGGGATCGAGCGCATTGCCATGCTGAAATACGGAATCCCGGACCTGCGCACCATGTATGACAGCGACCTGCGCTGGCTGCGCCATTATGGCTTCATGCCGCTGGATGTGCCGAGCCTGCTGGGAGGGTTGGCGCGATGAGGTTCACGCTTGGCTGGCTGAAAGACCATCTGGAAACCACGGCGACGCTCGACCAAATCTGCGAAAGCCTCACCATGCTGGGGCTGGAGGTGGATGGCGTCACCGACCCCGCCGCGGCGCTGGCGCCGTTCAGGGTTGCCTATGTGATTGAGGCGAAGCAGCATCCGAACGCTGACCGCTTGCGCGTTTGCCGCGTGCAAACCGTCGATGGTGAGATTCAGGTGGTTTGCGGCGCTCCCAATGCGCGAACAGGCATGAAGGGCGTGTTTGCGCCGGAAGGTACCTATATCCCCGGCACCGGCATCACGCTAAAGGCGGCCGAAATCCGGGGCGAGGCGTCCAGCGGCATGCTGGTGTCGGAGCGAGAATTGGAGCTGTCGGAGGATCATGACGGCATCATCGACCTGACTGACCTGGACCCGGCGGTTGGTACGCCCTTTGCCCAGGTGGCGGGCATGGACGATCCGGTGATCGAGATCGGACTGACACCGAACCGCGGCGACTGCGCCGGTATCCGCGGCATTGCGCGCGACCTTGCGGCGGCCGGCCTGGGTCGGCTGAAGCCGGAGCCATATGGCGGAAAGGTGGTGGGTACCTTTGAATCGCCGATCCAGGTGCATCTGGAGGCGGGCGCCGCTTGCCCGATGTTCGTCGGCCGTTATATCCGCGGCGTGAAAAACCGGCCCTCGCCCGCCTGGCTGCAACGGCGGCTGAAGGCCATCGGTCTGCGTCCGATCTCTGCATTGGTGGACATCACCAACTATTTCACCTTCGACCGCGCGCGGCCGCTGCACGTGTTCGATGCGGACAAGGTGCATGGTGACATTCATGTCCGCTTCGGCAAGCCGGGCGAGACATTGGAAGCGCTCGACGGCCGTACCTACACCGCCGACGAAACCATGTGCATGATCGCCGACGATAAGGTTGGCGAGGCGTTCGGCGGCATCATGGGTGGCGAGCCTTCCGGCTGCTCGGAAGAGACGGTCAATGTGTTCGTCGAAAGCGCTTGGTTCGATCCCGTCCGCACGGCGGCGACCGGCCGGAAGCTGGGCATTCACTCCGACGCGCGCTATCGGTTCGAACGTGGAGTCGATCCGCAATCCCTCATCCCAGGTGCGGAGGCTGCTACCCGCATGATCCAGGAGCTTTGCGGGGGCGAGGCGAGCGAACCGGTGATCGCGGGGGAGGAACCGGCATGGCGACGATCCTATCATTTCCGGCCGCAGCGGGTGAAGGAACTGACCGGTGTTGATGTCTCCCGGCAGGAGGCGGAGGAGACTCTGACCAAACTGGGGTTCGAGTGGAACCTGGTAGACGATGGCATCCAGGTTTCGCCACCCTCCTGGCGGCCGGATGTGCATGGCGAGGCTGATCTTGTGGAAGAGGTCATCCGTGTTCACGGTTACGATGCCATTCCTGTCGTGCCACTGCCTCGCCTGACCACCCTGCCACAACCGGCCCTGACCGAGGCCCAGGCCCGTCGCCCGAGGGCCCGCCGCGCCCTGGCCAGCCGTGGATTGATGGAGGCCGTGACCTTTTCCTTCCTGCCAAAGGCGCAGGCGGCAAAGTTCGGCGGCGGTGCGGATGCGCTGACGGTGGGCAATCCGATCTCGGAAGACCTGAACCAGATGCGGCCGTCGATCCTGCCGAATTTGCTGGATGCAGCCCGCCGAAACCGGGACCGTGGCCAACGCTCTGCGGGCCTGTTTGAGGTCGGGCCGCAATACCGTGAAACAAGCCACACCGGCCAGGACTTGATGGCTACCGGCCTGCGTTGGGGCCAGAGCGGCCCGCGGCACTGGGCGGAGGCTCAACGGTCCGTCGATGCGTTCGACGCCAAGGCGGACGCCCTGGCGGCGCTGGAGGCTGCAGGGGCTCCGGTCGCCACCGCTCAAGTCGTGGCGGAAGCGCCGTCCTGGTACCATCCCGGGCAGAGTGGCACGATCCGGCTCGGCAAGATGGTCTTGGCCTATTTTGGGGCTCTCCATCCCGCAATCCTGCGCGACTGCGACATTGACAGCGCCGCAGTTGGGTTCGAATGCTTCCTGGATCACATTCCGCTGCCGCGCGCCAAGGCCGGTAAGGCTCGAACGTTGCTGAAGCTGGAAACATTGCTGCCGGTGGAGCGGGACTTCGCGTTTCTTGTCGACGCCGATGTTACGGCCGATGCCCTGGCGCGCGCTGTCCGGCAGGCGGACAAGGCAATGATCACCGGCGTTGCCGTGTTCGACGTCTACACCGGCAAGGGCGTCCCGGAGGGGCAAAAGTCGCTGGCGCTCTCGGTCACCTATCAGCCGCGCGATGCCACGCTGACCGACGAGCAGATCGAGGCGCTGGGCGCCAAAGTCGTGGCCGCGGTTCAGAAGGCAACGGGCGGCACACTGCGCGGCTAGGGCCAGCCTTGATGGAGTGGGTGGAAAAGCCTGTTCCGCACCTGGTCGCAGCAGCGATTGCCAGTGAATGGCAGCACGAGGTGTTGCGGGCCGTGCAAGATCTGCGGTTGCGCGACTGCTGGGTGGCAGCCGGGCTTGTTCGCAATGCGGTTTGGGATTTGCTGCACGGCTATGCCGAGCCGACGCCGCTGGCCGATATCGACGTGCTGTTCTTCCTGGACACACCTGACCACGCCTATGACGAACAGGCGTTGGAGGCGCAGTTGACGGAGCGGTTGCCCCAGCACATTTGGCAGGTGCGCAATCAGGCACGCATGCACCGTATCGGCGGCTTTGCGCCGTTTCGGTCGACAGCCGATGCGATGTGCCATTGGGTTGAGACGCCGACCGCGGTTGGCGTGGCCCTCGACCGGCACGGCCGGTTGCAGATCAATGCGCCGCTCGGCGTTGGTGATTTGCTAGGACTACGGCTTCAGCCGGGCCCGCACTTTCGCCGCGAGCGCCTGCCGGTCTACCGCCAGCGCGTTCAGAACAAGCGCTGGGCGGAGACTTGGCCGAAACTGCGTGTGCTGGGGTTTTAGCGCAGCCTCACGCTTTTCTGTGTGTTTCGCAGAAGTGCTTGAGCGCCAGCTTCAACTCAGCAGAATGCCGGAAATCGCCGCGACTCTGGGCGTCGGCAATGTCATCCTCGATCATGCGGCGGATGCGCTTCTGACCGTCGTCGGTGTGGGTGAGGTAGTCGCCCAGCTCCATCGCCACGGTTTCGGGGATGTGCTCGTGCTCCGCGATGGCGTCGATTTCCTCGCGGGTCAGATCACAAAGGGCAAGGCAGTCTTCCAAGGTCAGCATGGTCGGTCCTCCCGATTCAGAGAACTAGCCTAGGCACCTGCAAGGGGTGCTCATTGATTTAGATCATGCGGTCCGACCATGCGAACGTGACGGAAGCTGCCCCGCGGTGGGCTCAGCCGCGCTTGGCCAGTGCATCGGCCAGGGCAAGAAGGGCGCGGGCGCGGTCGGCGACCGGCACATCGACCATGATGCCGTCCACGGTAATCGCACCCTGGCCGGCGGCGAGCGCGGCGTCGTAGGCGTCCACAATCTTGCGGGCCTGGGCGATCTCCGCCTCGGACGGGCCGTAGACCTCGTTGCAGACCTTCACCTGGTTCGGGTGGATGCAGCTTGCCGTGCGGAAGCCGGCGCGTTTCGAGGCGTTGAAAATTTCGTAGAGCCTGTCGATATCCCGGAACTCCGCAATCGAGCCGATGAAGCCCATCGGCGTCAGGCCGGCGGCGCGAGCGCAGGCGACGATCTGTTGCTTCGGCCCGTAGAGGGTTTCCGGCGAGGATTGCATGCCCATGGAAAGTGCAAAATCCTCTGATCCCAGCGAGAGCGACATCATGCGCGGGCTGGCTGACGCGATCTCGCGGGCGTTCAGATAGCCTTCCGCCGTCTCGATCAGCGGGCAGAAAAAGGTGTGGCCATGGGGCAGGCCCTTTTCTGCCTCAACTTCCGTGACGACTTTGTCGATTTCCTTCACGTGGGCGGCGGTGTCGGTCATCGGCAGCAGCAGGGCCACGACGCTTTCGGAAACCGCGGCCTCGATATCCTTCACGGCGAGCCGCCAGGGGCGGTTGATGCGAACGGTCACGTCCAGGCCCTGATCGGCGAGGCGCTTGGCGACCTCGGGCAGGGCAGCGCGGGCGGAGTCCTTCGCGTTCGCGGCGACGGCATCTTCCAGGTCCAGGATGATGGCGTCGGCGCCGGAGGTTGGCGCCCGCTCAATGAATTTCTCGGACGTGACGGGTACGAACAGCATGGAGCGCCAGACGGGGCGCGGACGGGGTGCAGTCATCGGTGTTGGCTCCTAAGCGAAGGCTTTCAGGCGGGCCGCGGTTTCCTCGGCCAGTGTGCGGACCAAATCAGCCGCGGGCATCTCCCGCGTCAAGCCTACATTCTGGCCGGCCCAGAGCGCCTGGTAGGCGCCATCGCCCTTCGGCCCCAACGGCGCCACCAGCGAACGCTGGGCAGGATAGGGTGCGGCTTCGGCCTCCATGTCCGCGAGTTCATCCAGCAGGCGGTTGCAGATGGCACGGGCGGGCTTGCCGGAGTGCAGGCGGGTGATGCGGGTGCTCTCGTCGCCGGCATTGGCGAGCGCCCTGCGGTGCGGCTCGCTGATCTTGCTGTCGGCATTCCGCAGGAAGGCGGTGCCGACCTGCACCGCGCTGGCGCCCAGCATGAAGGCGGCAGCGGCGGTGTGGCCGTCGACAATACCGCCGGCGGCGATCACCGGCACGCTCACGGCCCGGCAAACCTGCGGCAGCAGGGCGAACAGGCCCGGCTGATTTGTCAAATCACCGCCAAGGAAGGTGCCGCGATGGCCCCCGGCCTCCAGACCCTGCGCGATGATGGCATCGACGCCGGCGGTCTCCAGCGCCAACGCCTCCGCCACCGTTGTCGCCGAGCAGAGGATGAAAGCGCCGGTGGCGCGCACCTTTTCCAGCAAGTCCTCGTCGGGCAGGCCGAAATGGAAGCTGACGACGGCGGGTTTCTCAGCGGCCAGCATGGCCGCGTGATCGGAGCCAAACGTGCCATAGGGCAGGCTAGGTTCCGGCACATCGCCGGCGTTGTGGTCCCGATAGAACGGAGCGAGGCGCTGGCGCATGTGGCGGCCGCTGCCCGTGACGTCGCCAGGGTCTTCGTGGCAGAAGAAGTTGGCGTTCAGCGGTTTGTTCGTTCTCTGCCGGAAGCGTTCGATTTCCGCTGCGGCTGCATCCGCGGTCAAGGTGCCGAGACCGAGCGAGCCCAATCCACCGGCCTCACTCACCTCGGCGGCAAGTGCGGGCGTGGTGGCGCTTGCCATCGGGGCTTGGATGATCGGATGGACGAGGGCAAGCCGTTCGGTCAGGGAGTTTCGGGGTAACATCGTGGCGGTGATCCTCCCTTATTTGTTCAGAAAGTTCAGCGCCAAGCCAGGTCGGGGCCAATCGACGGCGACCAGCTTTCCATAATAGCTCTGGGTGATGAACGCGGTTTTCAGGTCCGCCCCGCCGAAACAGATGTTGGTGCAATAGGGGTCGCCCGGCATCGGCACGTGCTCGACGCTGGAGCCGTCCGGCGTCATCACGGTAATGCCAGGGTCGAACAGGGTGGCGATGCAGATGCGGCCGTCGGCCTCCACCGCCAGACTGTCGAAATTGCGGAAGCCTTGCGTATTGGCGACGAGGCGGCCGCCGTGCGGCACCGGCCAGGGTTGTTTTTTCACCACGCCCGGCGATTCCAGATCGAACGCCCACAGCCGGCCGGTCCAGGTCTCGGCCACATACAGCGTCTTTTCGTCGGGCGAGAGGCTGGTTCCGTTCGGCGTGATCAGCGGGTAGGCGATCTCGGTAATGTGGCTGCCGTCGGCCTTGGCGTAGTAGATGCCGGTGCGGTCCCAGTCGCGCTCCCGCGTCTTGCCGAGGTCGGTGAAGTACATGCCGCCCTGGCTATCGAACACGATATCGTTCGGCCCGCGCAGCTGCACCTCGCCGCAATGGGTGTAGAGCGTCTCGACCTTGCCGGTTTTCAGGTCGACCGCCTGAATCGAGCCGCCCTTGTAATCATCGGCCTGGGCGATGGAGCGCATGCCGCCATCCTCGCCATAGTGCCATTTGAAGCCGCCATTGTTGCAGATGTACACACGGCCATCCGGCCCCATGGCCGCGCCATTCGGGCCGCCGCCGGTCTCGGCGATCACCTCGGTCGAGCCGTCCGGGTTGCAGCGGGTGAGTGTGCCGCGCTCAATCTCCACCAGGATGACCGAACCGTCCGGCATGGCGATCGGGCCTTCCGGAAAGCGCAGGCCGGTGGTGATGACGCGCGTCTCTGGAGCGGGGGAGGTAATGTGCTGAACCATGATGTGGCGTTCCTCTTGGGGCTTGGCGTTTTGTGTGTCTGGAATGCACTATAGGCTGAACGATTGCCGAGGAGCGAGAGTCCAGATGTTGAGTTTTGCCATTACCGCCGCCGATGGTGCGATCGAGCGCCTGCCGTTGGCCGTCGACCGGCTGGTGATCGCCGGCTGGACCGGCCGCGACAAGGCCAAGTTGCAGGAACACATCGACGAGTTGCAGGAACTGGGCGTCGCACCGCCGACCTCGACGCCGGTCTTCTACCCGCTCAGCGCCTCGCTGCTGACGCAAGGCGATACGATCCAGGTCGTCGGCGACGGCTCTTCGGGGGAGGTGGAGGCCATGCTGGTTGGCACGCCGCGCGGCATGCTGGTGACGCTCGCCAGCGACCACACCGACCGGGTGGCGGAAGCCCATTCGGTCCAGTTGTCGAAGCAGTTATGCCAAAAGCCGGTAGCGCGCGCCGCCTGGTGGTTCCGCGATGTGGCCGACCGCTGGGATTCGCTCACCCTGCAAAGCTGGCAGGATGGCGCAATCTATCAGGATGGCGATTGCACCGCGATGCTGCCGCCGCTGGAAATCGTGCGCGGCGCCTGCGGGGCGGGCGAACTGCCCGCTGGCTGGGCCATGCCGCTCGGCACGTTGCCGGTGCATGGCGGCATTCGGGGCGGCGACCTGTTCCAGATGAAGCTGGGCGACCCAAAGACCGGGCGCGTGATCGAGCACGCCTATCGGGCGGAGCGGCTGGCGGTGAGCAGCTAACGCCGTTACTTCCGACTACCTGCGATAGGCTGGGACGGTTGCTGCCAAATGCGGATTGTTTTGTTCCCGCAGCACGGCGGCGGAGTCGTCATAGAGAAAGGGCAGGAACGCATAGCGTTTGCCGCTCGTGACGCGTGAAACCGCATGCAGCAACGAGCAAGAGAAAACGACTGCGCCGCCGGGCGGTGGCCGGAATTGGTGCGGGCCGTACTCGGGAAAGCTCAAGTCGCCGCCCTCATAGTCTGCGTTGAGATTGATCGAGACTGCAAAGCGCCGGTGTGCAGTACCCTTCGTCGTATTGTCGCGGTGCGGGCGGAAATGACCACCGTCCGCAGCAGCATAGCAGCCGACGATATAGCGTTCCATCCGCGTTGCCTGGAAATGATGTACTTTTGCTATCTCGGGCACGATGCGGCGGTGAATGCGGGTTTGGATGATCCCACGCAGGGTTGGGTCCGTGATTTCGCAGTCGGTGCGTCGTTTGTGGCGATAGTCGGTAACGGTGACCGTCTTGCCATCTTGCTCACGCATGAAGCCGGACTCCTTGCCGCCATGCGCTTCGTAGGTGTCGATCAAGCGCTGGCGCAAGGCCGGTTCGAACACGTCCGGCATCAGAATAACCGGCGCCTTAACCTCGAAGCCAAGATAGCGATCGGGCGGAGGCAATTCCGCCAGGATCGTCATGATCTTGTCGATATCGCCGCCATTTCGCTCGAACGGGACCACATGCATGACCCGTAACCCTGGGTTAAGGAGGAACCAAAGGCAGCGGTATGGTGCACGGTGCGGGTCGGGGCCGGCGGTGTGGGCCGCCGCACCGAACAGACGGCTGACGCTTCGGTCGAAATCCCAATAAACCCGATAGCCAGGATACCGGTCGCCAACGCGTCCCTGTTCCTCGTCGGCAGGATCACAACTAACGCCGAAAAAACTTGCCGTTGCGTCATCAAACAGGTCCGGCCGGGAATGCACGGACTTCAGTGCTGCCTGTGCCGGTGGGGAGCCTGCGGTACCGAAGAAGCAGAGCACGATGTAGCGGCCGGCAATTGAATCAAAAGAAAAGTCGGGATTTGCGGGTGTGCGCTGCCGGAAGTATGGAGCAGGGTCGCCCGGCAGCAAGCGGACATACTCAGGCATCTGCTTGTCTCCATTTCACTCTAGGCGCCAGTGCGCACGAGCCCTTCCGCGTTGGTGGCAATAACCGCGTTTCAACGGGATCACGGATGATGAAATTTTGGATCGGCCCGTAAAATCTACTCATGCTTGCAACTGGTACGATGAACTGTAATGCACGTGAACGGAATATAGATGCTTTGCCGAGACTGCCAAGTTGGCTGAACGCCGCTTCATCACACCGGAGTTGATCCGCGTTGCGGGTAACCCGCATCCGCGAGAATTTCCAAAACTTTGCCGAACATGTGATCGCGCGGGTACGCTGAGACTGCCAGGAGGACAAGCGCATGAGCATCGACCGCTACCCCGACCGCCGCCACCTGATTTCCGCCAGTGAACTGGCCAGCGTTCGGCAGGACGTGACCGTTCTCGACCTGCGCCCGGCGGACGATTTCGCGTTCGGGCATATTGCCGGGGCGAAGCATCTCGACATCTACGGCTTCAGTCTCAACAACTCCGCACCGGAACCGCTGGAGGCGTTTCTGGCGATGTTTCAGGGGCCGTTCGGTGCGCGGGGCGTGTCGCGGGAGCGGCCGGTGGTCGTCTACGACCACGAAAGCGGCGAGCGGGCGGCCCGTGCCGTCTGGCTGCTGACGGTGCTGGACCATCCGGATGTCAGGCTGCTGGATGGCGGCAGCAATGCTTGGTTCGCAGCCGGTCAGCCGCTGGTGCGGGTGGGCGAGGCGGAAGCGCCGGTCGATCCGGCCAAGGCGCCGCCGACCCCGCCGCCGTTCGCGGCCGGCCGGCGGCTGGAGTTTCTGGCGACGCGCTTCGACGTTGCCAACGCCATCGGTGACGAGAACACAGTCATCCTGGACGTGCGCCGCCGCTCCGAGCACGAGGGCACGGAAAAGCGCGCGCGGCGGGTCGGCACCGTCCCGGGCGCGGTGCATGTGTTCTGGCGGGATCACCTGGACGAACACGGCGCCTTCCGCCCGGCGGACGAGATGCGGGCGCTCTACGAATCGCAGGGCGTGATACCGGACAAGACGGTGATCACCTTCTGCCAGGGCGGCTACCGCTCGGCCAGCACGCTTCTGGTACTGACGGCACTCGGCTATCCGAAGGTGCGCAACTATGTTGGCTCCTGGGGCGAGTGGGGCAATCGGGACGATTCGCAGATTGTCCTGCCCGACTGAGACGCGCTCGGCCGCAAAGGCTACTCAGACAGGCGAACGGTCTGATAGGATTTGCCGTCAACCAAGAATGATCAAGGAATACGCCCATGCCCACCGAATACCCAGCTTCCGCCGGCTGGCGCGATTTTCCCCGCTATCCCGACCCCGCGGTCGAAGTTCTGGACGAGCGATTTGCCCCGATCCGCATTTTCTCCGCCGCGGTCGAACGTCTTTACACCGGCTGCCGCTGGGCGGAAGGGCCGGTTTGGTTTGGCGACGGGCGCTATCTGCTGTGGAGCGACATTCCGAACCAGCGCATCCTGAAATGGGAGGAGGAAACGGGCGAGACCAGCGTGTACCGCAAGCCCTCCAACTGGGCGAACGGCAACACGCGCGACCGGCAGGGGCGGCTTGTCACGTGCGAGCATGGGCGCCGCGTCACCCGCACGGAGTATGACGGCAGGATTACGGTGCTGGCCGACAGCTACCAGGGCAAGCGGCTGAACTCCCCTAATGACGTGGTGGTAAAGTCGGATGGCTCGGTCTGGTTCACCGACCCCTATTTCGGCATCATGGGGATCTATGAAGGACAGAGAGCGGAGAGCGAGCTGACCTGGGCGGTCTACCGCCTCGACCCCGAAACCGGGCGGATGACGGTTGTTGCCGACGATATCGACGGCCCCAATGGCCTCTGCTTCTCACCCGACGAGAGCATTCTCTACATCGTCGCCAGCCGCTCCACGCCGACCCGTACGATTCTCGCGTATGACATGTCCAGCGACGGCCGGAGCGTGCAGAAGTCTACCCGCCGGGTGCACATCGACGCCGGGCCGGGTGGCACGCCAGACGGCATGCGCTGCGACACGGACGGCAATCTCTGGTGCGGCTGGGGTATGGGCACGCCGGAACTGGACGGTGTGCGTGTGTTTGCGCCGGATGGCGCTGCCATCGGCCATATCCATCTGCCGGAGCGCTGCGCCAACGTCTGTTTCGGCGGTCGGGACCGCAACCGGCTGTTCATGGCGGCGAGCCAGTCTGTCTATGCGCTTTATGTGAACGCGCAAGGAGTTGCCGGCGGCTGACTGCAGCATGCCTCGACCTTCGTTGGGTGTGCTCCAACTGCCGGTGTTCGGAACGGAACGGTGTGTTACAACCGGCACGACGCACGCTGGAGATTGACCATGCCGGATACGCACGCTGGGGCACCCCGCGGTTCCAACCAAGCCGATATCGCCCTGTTGGAGCAGCTGGAGCAGAAGGTGCTCTGGCTGTCCTCCTGGACGATCCACCACGCCAACAATGTACGCGAGAGCCGGGACGGGCTGAAGGTCGGCGGGCATCAGGCATCGTCTGCCAGCGTCTCGACCATGCTGACGGCGCTCTATTTTTCGGAACTGACCCCTGAGGATAGGGTGGCGGTGAAGCCGCATGCCTCGCCCGCCTATCACGCGATCCAGTATCTGATGGGCCGTCAGTCCCAGGACCAATTGGAACGGTTCCGGGCGCTGGGCGGCGCGCAATCCTACCCCTCCCGCACCAAGGACGGGGACGATGTCGATGTCTCCACCGGCTCCGTAGGCCTGGGCGCGGCCTTCACCAGCTTTGCGGCACTGGTGCAGGACTACGTGCAAATGAAATGGCAGCCGGAGGCCAAGCCGGGTCGCATGGTCGCCATCGTCGGCGACGCCGAACTCGACGAGGGCAACGTGTTCGAGGCCTTGCTGGAGGGGTGGAAGCATGATGTCCGCAATGTCTGGTGGCTGATCGACTACAACCGGCAATCGCTGGATGCGGTCGTCTCCGACCGGCTGTTCGGCCGGATCGACGGGCTGTTCAGTGCGATGGGCTGGGATGTCATCACCCTGAAATACGGCCGCAAGCTGCAGGCGGCCTTTGCCGAGCCTGGCGGCGATGCCCTGCGCGACTGGATCGACGATTGTCCGAACTCGCTATATTCTGCGCTGGTTTACAAAGGCGGTGCGGCCTGGCGGGCACAAGTGCTGCGCGATATCGGCAAGGTGTCGGGCATTCCGGAATTGTTGGCCAAATACGACGATGACGCGCTCGCCAATCTGATGACCAATCTGGCCGGGCAGGACATGGCGGCGATGGTTGAGGCGTTTCAGACCGTCGACTGGGACCGGCCGACCTGCTTCATCGCCTACACGATCAAGGGCAACAATCTGCCATTCGCCGGCCACAAGGACAATCACGCCGGCATCATGAACAATTCGCAGATGGAAGCTTTCCGCTCGCAGATGCGGGTGCCGGAGGGGCAGGAGTGGGAGAAGTTCGCCGGCGTCGAGGATGACCGTTCGGCTCTCGAATCCCTGATCAGGGCCTCTCCCTTCCTCCGGGATGGGGGCGCCCACCGCCGTCACGATCCGGCCAAAATCGACCTGCCGGCCTCGCTGCCGGTGCCCGATGCGGCGCGCCTGTCGACACAAGAAGGCTTCGGCCGCATCCTGTCCGATATCGCGCGGGCCGGCGGGCCGTTGGCCGACCGAATCGTTACCACCTCACCGGACGTGACCGTGTCCACGAACCTCGGCGGCTGGGTCAATGCCAAGGGCATTTTCGCGCGCGAGCCCCGGGTGGATGTGTTCCGCGAGGAGCAGGTGGTCAGCGCCCAGCGCTGGTCGATGGATCCGCGCGGCCAGCATATCGAGCTGGGCATCGCCGAGAACAATTTGTTCCTGATGCTGGCGGCCATGGGTTTGTCCGGCCCGTTGTTCGGGGAGCGGCTGCTGCCGATTGGTACGCTCTACGACCCGTTCATCATGCGCGGCCTCGATGCGCTGAACTATGCGCTATACATGGATGCGCGCTTCATGGTGGTGGCGACACCTTCCGGCTTGACGCTGGCGCCGGAAGGCGGGGCGCACCAGTCCATCGAAACGCCACTGATCGGCATGGGCTTGCCGAACCTCGCCTATTTCGAGCCGGCCTATGTGGACGAGTTGGCGGCAATCATGCACTGGGGCTTCGGTCATATGCAGGCGGCGGAGGACGGCGGCAGTGTCTATCTGCGCCTTTCGACCCGCACTCTGGCCCAGCCTGACCGGCCGCTCGACGGGGAGGCGGTGGTGCGGGGCGGTTACTGGCTGCGCGAGCCTTCCGGCGACTGCGACCTGGCGATCATTGCCATGGGGGCGGTCCTGCCGGAGGCGCTGGAAGCTGCCGATCAGTTAGCGGACGACGCGCCCGGCGCCGGTGTTCTGGTCGTCACTTCACCCAGCCGCCTGCATCGGGACTGGCGCCGGCGGGGGCGCGATTCGTGGATTGCCGAGATTTTGGGGGCACTCACCAAGGACGCTGCTCTGGTCAGCATCTGCGACGGTCATCCCGCGACGCTTTCCTGGCTGGGCAGTGTGCAGCAGCAGCCAATCAAGCCGCTGGGTGTCGAGCAATTCGGCCAGTCTGGCGACATCCCGGACCTTTATCGCACCCACTGTCTCGATGCCGAGGCGATCCTGGACGCTGCCGCTGCAGTGCTGACCGATCGCCTGCGCTAATGGGGCCTACGCCTTCTTCCTTGCGCTGAGTTCATTCGTGCGGTATTCGGCCCGCTTCCGTAATGCGGGCGTGGCGGAATTGGTAGACGCGCTGGATTTAGGTTCCAGTGGCTTTGGCCGTGGGGGTTCGAGTCCCTTCGCCCGCACCAGTTCCGCAGGTACACGCCGTAATCTCCAGAGGTCATTGAAGAGCAGCCCATGCAGGTCACCGAGACGCTAAACGAAGGATTGAAGCGCGAGTTCGAATGCGTAATCGCGGCTGATACGATCAATGACAAGGTCGAGGCGAAGCTGAAAGAACTCGGGCCGACGGTGAACCTGCCGGGTTTCCGTCCAGGCAAGGCGCCAATGAAGATTTTGCGCCAGCGTTTCGGCCGCGCCGTTACCGGCGAAATCCTCGACGAGGCACTACGCGAAGGCATTCAGAGCACGCTTGACGACCGCGATCTTCGCCCGGCCGGCCAGCCGCAGGTGGATATGATCGGCGAGTACGAGGAAGGCGGCGACCTGAAATTCTCGATCAAGGCGGAAATTCTGCCCGAGATCGAGCCAATGGACTTTTCTGCCCTGGAACTCGTCAAGCTGGAGCCGGACATTCCCGATAGCGAGGTCGAAGAAGCGCTTGGTCGTATGGCCGAGAGCCGGCGCGAGCGGATTGATGTGACAGAGGCGCGCCCGTCGGCCGATGGCGATGTGGTCGTTATTGATTTCGTTGGCTCCATCGATGGCGAGGAATTCCCCGGCGGTGCGGCTGAGGATTACGAATTGACCCTCGGCAGCGGCCAGTTCATCCCTGGTTTCGAGGAGCAGTTGGTTGGCCTGAACGTGGGTGATGAGAAGACCGTCATCATCACCTTCCCGGAGGACTATGGCGCAGAACATCTCGCCGGTAAGGAAGCCTCGTTCGCGGTGACGGTGAAGGCCCTGAAGGAACTGGCGCCGGCCGAGGTCAACGACGCACTGGCCGAACAATTCGGTGCGGAGAATCTGGAAGACCTGCGCAACAAACTGCGCGAGACCATGGAACGCGAGTACGGCACCGCCGGTCGCAACCGGGTAAAGCGCGACCTGTTTGACAAGCTGGACGAGGCGCAGGATTTTCCGCTGCCGCAGTCGCTGGTAGAGGCGGAATTCAACGGCATATGGAACGAACTCCAGCAGCAACTGGAAGGCGAGAACGCCGAGGACGTGCGCGAAGGCAAGACCGACGAGGAACTGCGCGCGGAATATCAGAAGGTTGCGGAACGCCGTGTGCGCCTCGGTCTGCTGCTGTCCGAGGTCGGCCGCCGCAACAATATTGAGGTCACCACTCAGGATATGCAGGGCGCGATCGCCCAGCAGGCTGCCCAATTCCCCGGCCAGGAGGAAATGGTACAGAAATTCTACATGGAAAATCCCCAGATGTTGGGGCAGCTCCAGGCGCCGATCTTGGAAGACAAGGTTGTCGACTACATTTTAGAGTTGGCCAAGGTCGAGGTGCGGAAAGTTCCGCCGGCGGAATTGCTGGAGGATCCGGACGCGGAGTCCAAGACGGATGAGTCCGCCGCGGACGCGGCCAGCTAAGCCGGGAGACCCGGCGCTCGCAAAGACAAAAGGACTGGCGTTGCCATGCATGACGCACGCGATACCTCAATGAATACGCTCGTGCCGATGGTGGTTGAAACCACCAACCGCGGCGAGCGGGCCTACGATATCTACTCGCGCCTGCTGCGGGAGCGGATCATTTTTCTGACAGGCCCGGTGCACGATGGTGTCGCCAGTCTGGTCTGTGCGCAGTTGCTGTTCCTTGAAGCGGAAAATCCGAAGAAGGATATCTTCTTCTATATCAACTCGCCGGGCGGCGTCGTCTCGTCCGGCCTCGCGATCTATGACACGATGCAGTACATCCGTTGTGACGTATCGACGGTTTGCGTCGGCCAGGCTGCCAGCATGGGCTCGCTTTTGCTGGCGGCGGGCGCTCCGGGCAAGCGCTACTGTCTGCCGAATGCGCGGGTCATGGTGCATCAGCCGTCGGGTGGCTTCTCCGGCCAGGCGAGCGATATCGAAATTCACGCGCGCGAAATCCTATCGCTGCGCGAGCGTCTCAACGAGATTTACGTCCATCACACCGGCCAGGACATGAAGACAATCGAGGGAGCGCTGGAGCGCGACCGTTTCATGACGGCCGAGGAAGCCAAGACGTTTGGCATCATCGATGAGGTGGTGGCGCGGCGTCCCACACCGAGTGAAGCCGATTGATCGCGCCCTGAGACAGAATCCGGTTTTGATTCCAGAAAGATTTTTACGCCACGATACTGGGCACGGCCTCTCGCCGTGCCCATCATTTTGCGATGTGTTCGCACTGCCCCATTGTCGGGGCGGTCGAACCCTGGCAACATGCCCTGTGGAGTACGCGGACCAAGTGGAAAGCCTATGAGCAAATCCGGCAACGGCGGCGATTCGAAGAACACCCTGTACTGCTCTTTCTGCGGGAAGAGCCAGCATGAGGTGCGCAAACTGATCGCAGGGCCAACGGTATTTATTTGTGATGAATGCGTTGAGCTCTGCATGGACATTATTCGTGAAGAGCACAAAAGTACCCTCGTTAAAACCCGCGATGGCGTACCGACTCCTCGCGAAATCTCCGAGGTACTTGACGATTACGTAATCGGCCAAGCGCATGCCAAACGCGTCCTGTCGGTTGCAGTGCACAACCATTACAAGCGCCTGTCGCATGCAGGTAAGGCGAACGAAATTGAGATCGCCAAATCCAACATCATGCTGATTGGTCCGACCGGCTGCGGCAAGACATTGCTGGCGCAGACGTTGGCTCGGATTTTGGACGTGCCCTTCACCATGGCGGACGCGACCACGCTGACAGAGGCCGGTTATGTCGGCGAGGATGTGGAAAACATCATCCTGCGCCTGCTCCAGGCTGCCGATTACAACGTGGAACGGGCCCAGCGCGGCATCGTCTATATCGACGAGGTCGACAAGATTTCCCGCAAGTCGGACAATCCGTCGATAACGCGCGATGTGTCGGGCGAAGGCGTGCAGCAAGCCTTGCTGAAGATCATGGAAGGCACGGTTGCCAGCGTCCCGCCGCAAGGGGGCCGCAAGCACCCGCAGCAGGAATTCCTGCAGGTCGATACCACCAATATCTTGTTCATCTGCGGCGGCGCCTTCGCCGGGCTGGACAAGATCATTTCGCAACGCGGCCAGGGCATGGCCATTGGCTTTGGTGCCGATGTGCGGTCCCCGGACGACCGCAAGACCGGTGAGATTTTGCGGGCGGTAGAGCCGGAAGATCTCCTGAAATTCGGCCTGATTCCGGAATTTGTAGGTCGCGTGCCAGTGTTGGCGACACTGGAAGATCTGGACGAAGCAGCGCTGGTTGAGATTCTCACCCAGCCGAAGAATGCGTTGCTGAAGCAGTATCAGCGCCTGTTCGATATGGAAGGCGTCGACCTGAAATTCACCGACGATGCGCTGTCCAGCGTGGCCAAGCGGGCGATCGAGCGCAAGACGGGCGCCCGTGGTCTGCGGTCAATTCTTGAGGCGATCCTGCTTGACCCGATGTATGATCTGCCGACCATGGATGGCGTGTCGGAAGTCGTGGTCAACCGCGAAGTGGTGGAGGGGCGCGCCGCGCCGCTATCTATTTATGCGGAGAAAAAAGCCGGCGCCGGGCCTGACCTGGCATCCTAAGCCATCGCCCGGTCCGCAGGGATCGGCGCGCGCGGTTGTGGAAAGAGCCCCGGCTCTGGCAGGTGTGATGCACAGCATCCGCCTGCCGGGTTCGGGTGCTGTCCGTGTGCAATCGTCTGACCGCTTGTTTCCGGTGCGGGCAGCACATATCTGTTAGTCACCTTGGCCGCACACATTCGGTTGTTGTGGCCCATCATGAGAGGTGTTCGATGGGCGAGTCGTTTCCAGTTCTTCCCTTACGGGATATCGTAGTTTTCCCCCACATGATCGTGCCCCTGTTCGTGGGTCGCGAAAAGTCCGTGCGCGCCCTTGAAGAGGTGATGAAAGACGACAAGCAGATTCTGCTCGTCGCGCAGAAAGATGCGTCCGACGACGATCCGGCGCCAGAGGACATCTACACCGTTGGCACCATCGGCACGGTGCTGCAATTGCTGAAATTGCCCGATGGCACCGTGAAGGTGCTGGTTGAGGGCACCAAGCGGGTGGAGATCAAGCAGTTTTCTTCGCGCGCGGAATTCTTTGAGGCAGAGGCCGAGGTGCTGGAAGGCGCCGAGCCGGCTGGTGCGGAGGAATCGGCGCTGGCCCGCACGGTCGTGACCCAGTTCGAGTCCTACGTCAAACTTAACAAGAAGATTCCGCCGGAGGTTCTGGTCTCGATCAACCAGGTCGAAGACCCGGCCAAGTTGGCCGATACGGTGGCAGCCCATCTTTCGCTAAAAATTCCGCAGAAGCAGGAATTGCTGGAAACCATCCCGGTTCGCGAGCGGCTGGAGCGCGTATTTGCCCATATGGAGGGCGAGATCGATGTGCTGGAGGTCGAAAAGCGCATCCGCAGCCGCGTCAAGCGGCAGATGGAGAAGACCCAGCGCGAATATTATCTGAATGAGCAGATGAAGGCCATTCAGAAGGAACTCGGCGATGGTGAGGACGGCCGTGACGAGTTGGCCGAACTGGAAGAGCGGATTGCCAAGACCAAGCTTACCAAGGAAGCACGGGAGAAGGTCAACGCGGAGCTAAAAAAGCTTCGCAACATGAGCCCGATGTCGGCTGAAGCCACGGTCGTGCGCAACTATCTGGATTGGGTGCTTTCGATCCCGTGGAAGCAGCGCAGCCGCGTTAGCAAGGACCTCCGCAAGGCGGAGGAGATCCTCGATGCCGATCACTATGGGCTGGAGAAGGTCAAGGAGCGGATTGTCGAATATCTGGCGGTCCAACAACGCACGCGCGTTGTGAAAGGCCCGATTCTCTGCCTCGTTGGCCCACCTGGTGTCGGCAAGACGTCACTGGGCAAGTCGATCGCCCGCGCAACCGGTCGGGAATTCGTGCGCATGTCGCTGGGTGGCGTGCGGGACGAGGCTGAAATTCGGGGGCACCGCCGGACCTATATCGGTTCCATGCCTGGCAAGGTTATCCAAGGCATGAAAAAGGCGAAGAAGTCGAACCCTCTTTTCCTGCTGGACGAGATTGACAAGCTTGGTGCGGATTGGCGCGGCGATCCGTCGTCGGCACTTTTGGAGGTGCTCGACCCGGCGCAGAACAGCACCTTCATGGATCACTATCTGGAGGTGGAATACGACCTGTCCGACGTGATGTTCATCACAACGGCCAACTCGCTGCGTATGCCTCAGCCTTTGCTGGATCGGATGGAGATCATTCGCATCCCCGGATATACCGAGGATGAGAAGATCGAGATCGCAAAGCGTCACCTGATCACCAAGCAGCAGAAGGACCACGGCCTGAAAAAGGGCGAATGGATTGTTGAGGATAGCGCGTTGCGCGATCTGATCCGCTACTACACTCGAGAGGCCGGGGTCCGTAACCTGGAGCGCGAAATCGCCAATTTGGCGCGGAAGACAGTGAAGGAACTGGCGGTTTCAGAACATAAGTCGGTCACAATTAATGCGGAAAATCTTGGCGATTATGCCGGTGTCCGCAAATTCCGCTATGGCGAAATCGAGGAGGAGGATCAGGTTGGCGTCGTGACCGGGTTGGCCTGGACGGAGGTTGGCGGCGAACTGCTACAGGTCGAAGCCGTGACCATGCCAGGCAAGGGCAATGTCGCTCACACTGGCAAACTCGGCGACGTGATGCAGGAATCGGTGCAGGCGGCGCGCAGCTTCGTCCGCTCGCGGCTGCTGAAATACGGCGTTATTCCGCCGGAATTCGAAAAGAGCGACATCCACGTTCACGTACCGGAAGGCGCGACGCCCAAGGATGGCCCCTCTGCCGGCGTTGCAATGTGCACCGCGATCATCTCGGCATTGTCCGGAATCCCCGTGCGCCGCAACGTCGCGATGACCGGAGAGATCACGCTGCGCGGACGCGTCCTGCCGATTGGCGGCTTGAAAGAAAAGCTGCTGGCGGCATTGCGCGGCGGCATTACGCGGGTTCTGATTCCGAAAGAAAACGAGAAGGATCTGGCAGATGTGCCGGATAACGTGAAGCAGAGGCTGGAAATCATCCCGGTCGGAACCGTGGACGAGGTCTTGGCCCTGGCTCTGACAGAGTTGCCGACGGCTGTTGAATGGACGGCGGAAGCTTCGCCGCCGGTCGGTTCATCCAAAAGTGGTGCCGAAGTCACGACCCACTAATGGCGTTCGCGTATCATCCTAAAGTACCATCTCGGTGCAGATATGCACCGGGATGGTCTCGTTTTCATGAAAAAAGCCAGCATTCCCCCGCATCTTTGATTGACCCAATAGACTTCGCGCGTATCCTTGCCGGTACTGCTGCGGGCGTTGCCAGTGGCGGATGACGATACGGGATCTGGGTAAGGTTAAAAAGGGAGACCACCGTTGAATAAGAATGATCTGGTTGCTGCCGTAGCAGAGGCGTCCGACATCACCCGTGCGGACGCTACCAAGGCGGTCGATGCTGTTTTCGACTCGATCACGAACGCGCTCAAGGCCGGCGATGAGGTTCGTCTCGTAGGCTTCGGCACATTCGCCGCGTCTCAGCGCGCCGCCAGCACTGGCCGCAATCCGCGCACGGGCGATCCGATTGAGATTGCTGCCTCCGTCCAGCCGAAGTTCCGCGCTGGCAAGGGGTTGAAGGACGCTTTGAACGGCGCCTGACCGGCGCGCTATCTGGATAAACCCGGATGCAAGTTCAGCGGCGCGCTCAGCGCGTCGCCGTTCATTGTTCGGGGCAGGGCGGTTAGCTCAGTTGGTAGAGCGGCTGGTTTACACCCAGTAGGTCGGCAGTTCGAGCCTGTCACCGCCCACCATTCCAATCCCAAATACCTCTCGCAATCCCGGCGCCAAATCGGAGCAGCCTTGGCGGTGCGTCTCGGTGGCGCCGCAGGGGATCGATTATGCCCAACGGTATCTATGCCAATGCTTTGGCAGGGCAATTGGCCTTGGTCACCGGCGGCGGAAAGAATATTGGCCGCGAGATCGCTCTTTGCCTGGCGGATGTTGGCGCGCAGATAGCGGTCAACGGCCTGTCGGATCGAGCCGCTGTAGACGCGGTCGTTGCGGAAATTAACGCCAAACACGGCCAGGGCTCGGCCCGGGGCTATATGGCGGACGTGACCGACGGCCCGACCGTCAAGGCCATGGTAGATCAGATCGCGGCCGATTTCGGCCGAATCGATATCGTCATCAGCAATCCAGCGATGCGCCGTCAAACACCATTCCCGCAAATGGACTTCGCCGAATGGTCGGAAGTCATCAATGTTGCGCTGAATGGAGCCTTCCACTGCATCAGCGCGGCGGTGCCGCACATGATTGCCGGCGGTCGGGGCGGCCGCATCGTTACCATGTCGGGCGTGTCCACCCGGTTGGGCACAAAGAACCGCGCGCATGTCTGTGCCGCCAAGGGCGGCCTGGAAGGGTTCACCCACGGTTTGGCCATGGACTTGGCCGAATACGGCATAACGGTGAACAGCGTTTCTCCAGGTGCGATCGATACGGTGCGCGGCACTGCTGCAGGTGCCTTGCCCGGCACTCTTGGGAACGAGCATATCCCTCTGAAGCGCAAGGGCTTGCCGATTGAGATCGCCGCCATGGTCCGCCATCTCTGCCTGCCGGATGCCGCCTACATCACCGGCCAGGTCATGCAGGTGAACGGTGGTGTTTACCTGTCCTGAAGAAAGTTTTGGAAAAGGCGGTTTTGGTCGTTGACGCCGTCGGGCGCAGCGGCTAGATACAGCCTCCTCAAACGCGGCCAGCCAAGCATTGGCAACGGCACGCGGCGCCCTTTGCGGGGGTGTAGCTCAGTTGGTTAGAGCGCTGGCCTGTCACGCCAGAGGTCGCGGGTTCGAGCCCCGTCACTCCCGCCATTCTCCCAGTCATTGTTGAAAAAAAACGGCTCTCTGGGCCATTTTGCGCATGTGTGCGCGTTGCGTTTGGTGGGCGAATGCCCTAAACGTTGCATCACCAACCGCGAGCGTCTGGCCGTATTCACGGCCCGCCCGGGCGGTTCGGCAGCGATTGTCCTAGTGTCTCCGCAGCCCGCAGGCGAGGGATCATGCCCGGCCTTGAGCCTCTTCTGGCAGAATACCTGCCCATTCTGATGTTTCTCGGTCTCGCGACCGGTGTGGCCGCCGCTGCGGTCATCGCATCCCAGTTGATCGGCCGGCAAAAGCCGGATCCGGAAAAGAACTCCGCCTATGAATGCGGATTCGAGCCGTTTGACGATGCGCGCGGCAAGTTCGACGTGCGCTTCTATCTGGTGGCGATCCTGTTCATCATCTTTGATCTGGAGGTGGCCTTCCTGTTCCCGTGGGCGGTTTCCCTCGGCGGTATAGGCCTTCTGGGGTTCTGGTCGATGGTGATCTTCCTCGGGATTCTGACGGTTGGGTTCATATACGAATGGAAGAAGGGAGCTCTGGAATGGGAGTAATCACCCCCGCTTCGGCTCCGCAGAGCGGCCTTGTGGGCCCTGGCGCCCAGCAGGATATCATCCTGCGCGGCGTTACGGACGAACTCCAGGACAAGGGCTTTGTGGTCGCGCAGATGGATAAGCTGGTGAACTGGGCCCGGTCCGGTTCGCTTTGGCCGATGACCTTTGGCTTGGCTTGCTGCGCCGTCGAAATGATGCACACCGCGGCAAGCCGTTACGACCTTGACCGGTTCGGTATTGTGTTCCGGCCCAGTCCGCGGCAGTCGGACGTGATGATAGTTGCTGGCACGCTCACCAACAAGATGGCGCCGGCGCTGCGCAAGGTTTACGACCAGATGGCGGAGCCGCGCTGGGTGATCTCGATGGGTTCCTGTGCCAATGGCGGCGGCTATTACCACTATTCCTATTCGGTGGTGCGCGGTTGTGACCGCATTGTGCCGGTTGATGTCTATGTGCCTGGTTGCCCGCCGACGGCGGAGGCCTTGCTGTATGGCGTGTTGCTGTTGCAGAAAAAGATCAATCGCACCGGGTCCATCGCCCGTTAGATCCGGCGTTTCCGGGCTTCGCATTTTCGATTTCAGGCATGAGGATTGAACCGCTTGCAAGACCTAGCCGCCCATATTGAAGCTGGCTTGCCCGACGCCGTGCTGCGCACCGAGGTGCAGCGCGGGGAGTTGGTCGTGTGGGTCAAGCGCGATTCCGTCGTGGCAGCTGCCACGTTCCTGCGCGATGATGCTCAGTGCGACTGCAAGATGCTGATCGACGTTTGCGGTGTGGACTATCCGGGGCGCGAGGAACGGTTTGAGGTTGTTTATCACTTCCTCTCCCACCGGCAGAATCACAGGGTCCGCATGAAGGTTGCCACCGATGAAGATATGCCGGTGCCCTCGATTGTCGGCCTGTTTTCGAGTGCCGGATGGTTCGAGCGGGAGGCATATGATCTTTACGGCATCCTGTTCTCTGGACATCCGGACCTCCGCCGGATCCTCACGGATTACGGATTCGAGGGCCATCCGCTGCGCAAGGATTTTCCGCTGACCGGCCATGTCGAGGTTCGGTACGATGATGAGCAGAAGCGCGTGGTGTATGAACCAGTGCGGCTGACGCAGGATTTCCGATCGTTCGACTTTCTCAGCCCATGGGAAGGCCCCGAGCGTCTTCTGCCTGGCGATGAAAAGGCCGAGCAGGGCGAGGAGGCCGAAGGGTAAGGCGATGGCCGAGCAGTATATTCAAAACTACACTCTCAATTTCGGTCCGCAGCACCCGGCGGCGCACGGCGTCCTGCGCATGGTGATGGAGCTGGATGGCGAGATTGTCGAACGCATCGACAGCCATATCGGCCTGCTGCACCGCGGCACCGAAAAGCTGATCGAATACAAGACCTACATGCAGGCGCTGCCGTATTTCGACCGGCTCGATTATGTCGCGCCGATGAATCAGGAGCACGCATTTGCCCTCGCGACGGAAAAGTTGCTGGGCATCACGGTTCCGGAACGCGGCCAGTATATTCGCGTGCTATTTTCGGAAATCGGCCGGATTCTCAACCATCTGCTGAACCTGACCGCGTTCGCCCTCGATGTTGGTGCGATGACGCCGCTGCTCTGGGGCTTTGAGGAGCGCGAGAAGCTGATGGAATTCTATGAAGGTGCATCCGGCGCGCGCCTGCATGCGGCCTATTTCCGACCGGGCGGTGTGCATCAGGATATTCCCGCGGACATGGCCGATAACATCCGGGCATGGGCGAACAATTTTCCGAACTTCATACGCGATCTGGAGACCCTGCTGAACGACAACCGCATTTTCAAACAGCGCACGGTTGATATCGGCATCGCCTCGCGGAGTGAGGCAAAGGATTGGGGTTTCAGCGGCCCGATGCTGCGCGCTTCGGGCGTGCCGTGGGACTTGCGGAAGGCCCAGCCTTACGATGTTTATGACCGGATGGATTTCGATATCCCGGTCGGCAAGAATGGCGACTGCTATGACCGCTATCTGGTGCGGGTGGAAGAAATGCGGCAGTCGCTTAGTATCATTCACCAATGCCTGGATCAGATGCCGGAAGGCCCGGTGATGACCACCGATGGAAAGATCGCTCCGCCGCGGCGTCGTGAGATGAAAACCTCGATGGAGGCGCTCATCCACCACTTCAAACTCTATACCGAGGGCTATCACGTGCCCGCCGGCGAGACCTATGCTGCGGTTGAGGCGCCCAAGGGTGAGTTCGGCGTCTATCTGGTGTCGGACGGTACGAACAAGCCTTACCGCTGCAAGATTCGCGCGCCCGGTTTCGCCCATCTGCAGGCGATGGACTATCTCTGCAAGGGTCATATGCTGGCCGACAGTGTCGCGGTGCTCGGTTCCATGGATATCGTGTTCGGGGAGATTGACCGGTGAGTCACTTCCGCATCGCTGAAGATGCACAACAGCCGGCCTCGTTCGTTTTCGCGCCGGAATATCAGGTCAAAGTTGAAAAAGAGATCGCCAAGTACCCGCCCGGCCGCCAGCAAAGCGCGGTTATGGCCCTGCTCGATCTGGCGCAGCGCCAGCACGGCTGGGTGACCCGGGCCGCGGTCGCTCATATTGCCAGCCTGCTCGACATGGCGGAAATCCGGGTGTGGGAGGTGGTGAGTTTTTACACCATGTACCGCACCACGCCGGGCGGCCGGATCAATGTTCACGTCTGCACGACGACTCCGTGCTGGCTGCGCGGTTCCGATGATGTCGTCGCGGCCTGCAAAAAGAAACTGGGCATCGGTTTTGGCGAGGCCTCCGCGGATGGGCAGTTTGCCCTGCACGAGGTCGAATGCCTCGGTGCGTGCGTTAATGCGCCGATCCTTCAGATCGATGACGATTATTATGAAGACGTGGATGGCCCTAAGACTGAGGCCATTCTCGATGCCTTCATGCGCGGCGAGACGCCGACACCCGGCCCTCAGGTTGAGCGCCAAGCTTCCGCACCGGTCGGCGGGCGTACAACACTTCAGTCCGTAGACGGAGACGATTAGCCAATGCTGCGCGACGAGGATCGTATCTTTACCAATCTTTACGGCCATGCCGATTGGAAGCTGGCCGGTGCGCGCAAGCGCGGCGATTGGGATAACACCGCAGCGCTGATCCAGCTCGGCCGTGAGGAACTGGTCAACCGCATCAAGGCTTCCGGTCTGCGCGGCCGCGGTGGCGCGGGGTTTCCGACCGGCCTCAAATGGTCGTTCATGCCAAAGGATACCGGCAACCGGCCCTCCTATCTGATCGTCAATGCCGATGAAGGCGAGCCCGGAACCTGCAAGGACCGGGATATCATGCGACACGATCCGCACAAGCTCGTGGAAGGCTGCCTGATTGCTGGCTCTGCCATTGGTGCGACAGCGGCTTATATCTACATCCGGGGCGAGTTCTATAATGAAGCCCAGCGCCTGCAGTTTGCGATCGACGAAGCTTACGAGGCCGGGTTGCTAGGCAAGAATGCGGCCAACAGCGGTTTTGACTTCGATGTCTATCTCCACCGTGGTGCGGGGGCCTATATCTGCGGTGAGGAGACGGCGCTCATAGAAAGCCTGGAAGGCAAGAAAGGTCAGCCGCGCCTCAAGCCGCCGTTTCCGGCGGGGGCGGGCCTGTATGGCTGCCCATCCACCGTGAATAACGTCGAGAGCATCGCAGTAGCACCGACGATTTTGCGCCGTGGAGCAGAGTGGTTCGCTGGACTGGGCCGGGAGAACAACAGCGGCACCAAAGTGTTCTGCATTTCCGGGCACGTGAACAACCCATGCAATGTCGAGGAAGAGATGGGGATTCCGCTTAGGGAACTCATCGAGAAGCATGCCGGCGGCGTGCGCGGCGGATGGGATAATCTGCTGGCAGTCATTCCCGGCGGCTCCTCCACGCCGGTCCTGCCAAAGAGCATTTGCGACGATGTGCTGATGGATTTCGACTCTCTGCGCGGCGTGCAGTCTGGGTTGGGAACGGCAGCGGTGATCGTCATGGACAAGTCGACGGACATTATCAAAGCATTCGCCCGTCTGTCCTACTTCTACAAGCACGAAAGCTGCGGGCAGTGCACCCCGTGCCGGGAGGGATTCGGCTGGGTGCATCGTGTCATGCAGCGCATGGTGACGGGCAATGCGCAGGTCGAGGAAATCGACATGCTGTGGGAGGTCACAAAGGAAATCGAGGGCCATACCATTTGCGCCCACGGCGACGGCGGGTCTTGGCCGATTCAGGGTCTGATCCGGCATTTCCGGCCGGTGATGGAGGCGCGCATCGCCGAGTATCACGGCAAAGCCGTTGCGGCCTGAGGAGAGTTTCAAGGAATGCCTAAGCTCACGGTCGACGGGATCGAGGTCGAAGTGCCGCCGGGCAGCACAGTGCTGCAAGCGTGCGAAGCGGCCGGCAAGGAAATCCCGCGTTTCTGTTATCATCAGCGCCTCTCCATCGCCGGCAACTGCCGGATGTGCTTGGTAGAGGTGAAGCCTGG
>JAWLBX010000006.1:0-171648 GCA_041687435.1 Alphaproteobacteria bacterium | reverse complement strand
CGCCAAAGCCGCAGGCCAGTTGCGCACTGCCGGCGATGGACAACCAGGAAGTTTTCACCGACAGCGAAATGACCGTGAAGGCCCGCAAGGGCGTCATGGAGATGCTGCTGATCAACCATCCGCTCGACTGCCCGATCTGCGACCAGGGCGGCGAATGCGATCTGCAGGATCAGGCACTTCTTTATGGCATGGACCATTCGCGTTATTCGGAAAACAAGCGAGCTGTCGCTGATAAGTATATGGGGCCATTGATCAAAACGATCATGACCCGTTGTATTCACTGTACCCGCTGCGTTCGCTTTGTGGATGAGGTCGCTGGCGTGCCAACTATTGGCGCACTGGGCCGCAGCGGGGATATGGAAATTACGACGCTAGAACAAGCTATTGCGTCGGAACTTTCAGGTAATGTGATTGATTTGTGCCCGGTGGGTGCGCTGACCTCGAAACCCTATGCGTTCGAGGCACGGCCCTGGGAATTGACGAAAACCCAAAGCATCGACGTGCACGACGCCATGGGTTCTGCAATCCGCATCGACTCGCGTTCGGGTGAAGTGCTGCGTGTGCTGCCGCGGCTCAACGAGGACGTGAACGAGGAGTGGCTGGGCGACAAGTCGCGCTTCGCGTGCGATGGCCTGAAGCGCCAACGGCTCGACCGGCCCTATGTCCGCAAGGATGGCAAGCTGCGTGCGGCATCCTGGCCAGAGGCGCTGCAGACGGTCGCCGCCAAACTGAAAGCGACGGATCCCACCAAAATTGGCGCGATTGTTGGCGATTTAGCGGATTGTGAAAGTGCGTTCATTCTCAAAGAGCTATTGAAAAATATTGGCGTGATATCGATGGATTGCCGCCAGGATGGCGCTGCTATCGATCCGTCTTGCCGCGCCGGCTATATCCTCAATACAGGCTTGGCCGGGGTCGAGGAAGCCGATGCGCTTCTGTTGATCGGCACGAACCCGCGGGCTGAGGCGCCGGTCTGGAACGCGCGCATCCGCAAGGCTTGGCTGGAAAATGGCCTCAAGGTTGCCGTGATCGGCGAGAATGCCGACCTGACTTACAAGACTCAGTATCTGGGCGCTGGCCCGCAGACACTGAAAGAGGTCGCGGACGGCACTCATGAATTCGCCAAGGTGCTGGAATCGGCGGAGCGTCCGCTAGTTGTCATTGGCCAGGGCGCGCTTGCCCGCCCGGATGGCGCAGCGGTGTTGGGGGCTGCCCGGGCAATAGCCGACAAGTACGCCGGTGGCCGTGACGGTTTCGGCATGTTGCATACCGCCGCGGCCCGTGTGGGCGCGCTGGACCTTGGGTTTGTACCGGGTGAGGGCGGGCGTGACACCGGTGCGATTCTCGACGGCGCAGGCAACGGCGAGGTCGAGGTCGTATTCCTGCTCGGTGCCGACGAGATCGACCCGGCGAAGCTGGCCAATTCCTTTGTCATCTATCAGGGCCACCATGGCGACCGCGGCACCCATGCGGCGGACGTGATCCTGCCGGGCGCCGCCTATACCGAAAAGAACGCCACCTATGTGAATACGGAAGGACGTCCGCAGCACGGTTTCCGCTCTATCTTCCCGCCGGGCGATGCGCGGGAAGATTGGGCGATCCTGCGTGCGCTTTCCGGCGCTCTGGGCGAGCCTTTGCCCTATGACACGTTGGATGCCGTGCGCGCGGCCATGATTGCGGATGTACCCCATTTGGGCGCGGTAGAGGCACTCGCGGAAGCAGAGTGGGGGCCATTCGGCAGCGACGGGCCGATGGACGATGCACCGTTCGCATCGCCGGTGCAGAATTACTATCACACCAACCCGATTGCCCGTGCGTCGGAGACAATGGCGCGCTGCATTGAGGAATTGCTGCCCGCTGCAACAAAGGCGACTGGCACCGATGGATAGCGCCATGGAACTCGGCTTTTGGGGCGGCTACGTTTGGCCGGCCGTCATCATCGTTCTGCAAATTTTGGCAATTATTCTGCCGTTGCTGGGCGCAGTCGCCTACCTGACCTTTGCCGAGCGCAAGGTCATCGCCGCCATGCAGATGCGGAGGGGGCCAAACGTCGTCGGCCCGTTCGGCTTGCTGCAGCCGTTGGCGGATGGCCTCAAGCTTTTAACCAAGGAAACGATTATTCCGACCGGGGCAAACCGGTTCCTGTTCATTCTGGCGCCGATGGTGACGTTCATCCTGGCCTTGGTGGCTTGGGCGGTGATCCCGTTCGATGATGGCTGGGTGCTGGCGGATATCAATGTGGGCGTGCTGTATCTGTTTGCGATCTCGTCGCTGGGTGTTTACGGCATCATTGTCGCCGGTTGGGCCTCCAACTCCCGCTATCCGTTCCTGGGTGCCTTGCGGTCGGCCGCGCAGATGGTGAGCTACGAGGTCTCGATTGGCTTCGTCATTATCAGCGTTCTATTGTGCGTTGGCTCGCTCAACCTATCGGCCGTCGTCGAGGCGCAGCGCGGGATGTGGTTTTGCATTCCATTGTTCCCGATGTTCGTGATCTTCTATATCTCCGCACTGGCGGAAACTAACCGTGCACCGTTCGACCTGCCGGAGGCGGAGGCAGAACTGGTTTCGGGGTATAATGTCGAATATTCGGCAATGACGTTCGGCCTATTCTTCCTTGGCGAATATGCCAACATGATCCTGATGAGCGCGGTCGGCACCGTTTTGTTCCTTGGCGGCTGGCTTCCGATCATTGACGTGGCGCCGTTCAATTGGATCCCCGGGATCGTCTGGTTCCTGCTCAAGACGTTTGTGCTGCTGTTCGGTTTTCTCTGGGTTCGGGCGACGTTTCCGCGCTATCGCTACGATCAGTTGATGCGTCTTGGCTGGAAGGTGTTTCTACCGTTTTCCCTGTTCTGGGTTGTCCTGACCGCAGGCGTACTGGTCGCCTTCGACTGGGTCCCGGCCCCCGCACTCTAGGAGCGATGCGCAAGATGAGCTTTTTCGACCGCACTGCTCGCGGCTTTCTGCTGACCGAATTGATTTCGGGCATGGCCTTGACCTTCAAGACCATGTTCAAGCCGAAGGTCACGTTGAACTATCCTTATGAAAAAGGCACCCTCTCGCCGCGGTTCCGTGGCGAGCATGCGCTGCGCCGCTACCCCAATGGGGAAGAGCGCTGCATCGCCTGCAAGCTTTGTGAAGCGGTGTGCCCGGCTCAGGCCATCACGATCGAAGCCGAGCCACGCGAGGACGGCAGCCGCCGGACCACGCGGTACGATATCGACATGACGAAATGCATCTATTGCGGTTTCTGCCAGGAAGCCTGCCCGGTGGATGCCATTGTCGAAGGGCCCAACTTCGAGTTCGCCACCGAAACCCGCGAGGAGCTGATGTACAACAAGGACAAGCTCCTGGAAAACGGCGATCGGTGGGAGAGCGCGATTGCCAAGGCGCTCGAAGCCGATGCGCCGTATCGTTGACGCCGGGGACTGAGAGAGACATCACATGATTATCCCGGCTATAGCCTTTTATGTGTTCGCCGCGATCACAATCCTTTCGGGGTTGATGGTTGTAACCGCACGCAATCCGGTGCATTCCGTCCTTTGGCTGATCCTGGCTTTTTTCAACTCGGCAGGCCTCTTCGTCCTCATGGGCGCGGAGTTTCTGGCGATGGTCCTGGTGGTCGTCTATGTGGGCGCGGTTGCGGTGCTGTTCCTGTTCGTTGTCATGATGCTGGACATCAATTTTCAGAACCTGCGGCAGGGCGCTACCAATTACGCCATGATCGGCGGCATTATCGGTGTCATTTTGCTGTTGGAATTGATCTTCCTGCTTGGCTCGGCTGCGGTGTTGCCCGCAGGCGTTGCCGGGGCGCAGCCCACGCCAGCGTTTGACGTGATGAGCAACACGCATGCGCTCGGGCACGTGCTCTACACTGATTACTTCTATCTGTTCCAGGCGGCGGGACTGGTGCTGTTGGTCGCTATGATCGGCGCTATCGTCCTGACCCTGCGCCAGCGCGAGGGTGTGCGGAAGCAGAAGGTTGCGTCGCAAATGGAGCGTCGCCCGGAAGATACGCTTGAGGTCGTCAAGGTCCAATCCGGTCAAGGCGTGTAAGGGGGAAGAGAGACATGCTCGAGATTGGGCTCGCCCATTATCTCACCGTAGCTGCCATTCTGTTCACGCTCGGCATCTTCGGCATCTTTTTGAACAGGCGGAACGTTATCGTCATTTTGATGTCGATTGAACTGATCCTGCTTGCGGTGAATATCAACTTCGTGGCCTTTTCCGCCCATTTGGGCGATTTGGCCGGGCAGGTGTTTGCCATGTTCGTTCTCACCGTAGCCGCCGCGGAAGCCGCCATTGGGCTGGCGATCCTGGTGGTCTATTTCCGCAACCGCGGCTCTATCGCGGTCGACGACATCAACCTGATGAAGGGCTGAGATGTTGTATTCGCTCGCAATATTTTTGCCGCTGATCGGCGCCATCGCCGCCGGCTTTTTTGGCCGCGCCATGGGCGACAAGGGCTCTCAATGGGTTACCAGCGGCCTGGTGATCCTGTCTGCCGTGATCTCTGTGGTGGCGTTTATCGACGTCGCGATGATGGGCAACACGGTTACCGTCGATCTGGCAACCTGGATCAAGTCGGGTACGTTCGAAGCCCGCTGGGCTCTGCATTTCGACACCTTGACCGCGGTCATGTTGGTCGTGGTCACCGTGGTCAGCGCCTGTGTTCACGTGTATTCCATCGGATACATGCACCACGATCCGAGCATTCCGCGGTTCATGGCGTATTTGTCGCTTTTCACCTTCTCCATGCTGATGCTGGTGACCTCCAACAATCTGTTGCAGTTGTTCTTTGGCTGGGAGGGCGTCGGTGTCTGTTCATACCTGTTGATCGGCTTCTGGTATGATCGGCCGAGCGCGAACGCGGCTGCGATCAAGGCATTCGTCGTCAACCGTGTCGGCGATTTCGGTTTCGCGCTTGGCATTGTTGGCTGTTATCTGCTGTTCGACAGCATCTCATTCGACGTTATCTTCCGTGAAGCGCCGAATATGGTGGAGCAGGGGCTGGCCTTCCTGGGCATGCAGCTACCGGCTCTGGAGATCATTTGCTTCCTGCTGTTCGTCGGCGCGATGGGCAAGTCGGCCCAGCTTGGCCTGCACACGTGGCTGCCGGATGCAATGGAAGGCCCGACTCCGGTCAGCGCGCTGATCCATGCCGCGACCATGGTGACAGCCGGCGTGTTCCTCGTCGTCCGCATGTCACCGGTGTTCGAATATGCGCCGAACACGCTCGCCTTCATCGCGTTTATCGGAGCATCGACAGCCTTTTTCGCTGCGACCGTTGCGTTGACCCAAACCGATATCAAGCGGGTGATTGCCTATTCGACGTGCTCGCAGTTGGGCTACATGTTCTTTGCCTGCGGGGTCAGTGCGTATCCGGCTGCGATTTTCCATCTGTTGACGCACGCGTTTTTCAAGGCATTGCTGTTTCTGGGTGCCGGAAGCGTGATTCACGCGATGTCGGATGAGCAGGACATGCGGCGGATGGGCGGCATCTCGCGGCATATAAAAAAGACCTATATTCTGATGTGGATCGGCTCGTTGGCATTGGCCGGGTTGCCGTTTTTTGCCGGGTATTTTTCGAAGGATATCATCCTGGAAAGTGCCTTCGCATCCGGCTCGACGATTGGCGGTCTGGCGTTCGTGCTTGGCATTTTGGCCGCGTGCATGACAGCGTTCTATTCCTGGCGGTTGCTGTTCATGACCTTCCATGGCGAGCCTAAAGCCGATGAAAAGGTCATGGCGCACGTGCATGAATCGCCGCCGATCATGCTGGTGCCATTGTATGTGCTGGCTGCCGGGGCCCTGTTCGCCGGGCTGCTGTTTGCGGGCATGATGGTTGGGGACGATTATCATGCCTTCTGGGGCGACTCGATCCTGATCCTAGAAAGCAACACTTCCCTGCATGACGCGCATTATGTGCCGCTTTGGGTGAAACTGTTGCCGATCGTCGTGTCCCTGTTCGGTATCTGGCTCGCCTATATCCTCTACATCCGCCACCGCGAGGCGTTGGCCGAGTTCGTCGCGAGCGCGAAGGGGGTGTATCTCTTCCTGCTCAACAAGTGGTATTTCGACGAACTCTACGATGCTGTCTTTGTCCGCCCGGCACGGTGGTTCGGCCGCCTGTTCTGGAAGGGCGGTGATGGCCGGATCATCGATGGGTTCGGCCCGAACGGTATCGCCGCGCGGGTGGTTGAGGCTGCACGCGGCGCCAGCCGTCTGCAAAGCGGTTACATCTATCATTACGCCTTCGCCATGCTGATCGGCGTTGTGCTGTTGTTGACCTGGTACTTCAGTCAATCGGGAGCGTGACCGGTGACCGGCATTCCCTTGTTATCGCTCACGATCTTCCTGCCGCTGATCGGTGCGCTTTTCATCCTTTTCGTTCGCGGCGATGAAGCGACTGTCGCCCGCAATGCCCGGTATGTGGCGTTGTGGACCAGTGCGGTCACGTTCGTTGTTTCACTGTTCCTCTGGTTTGGGTTCGAGCCCGGCACTGCCGACTTCCAGTTTGTGGAGGAGCGTGCCTGGTTCCCGGAATTCAATATTTCCTACCGCGTCGGTATTGATGGCATCAGCCTGTTCTTTGTCCTGTTGTCGACCTTCCTGACGCCAATCTGCATTCTGGCGTCGTGGGAGGCGATCCGGATACGGGTGAAGGAGTACATGATCGCGTTCCTCGTGCTTGAGACCTTTATGGTCGGCATGTTCTGCGCGTTGGATTTCTTTGCGTTCTATGTCTTCTTCGAAGGCGTGCTGATCCCGATGTTCTTGATTATCGGGATCTGGGGCGGCGGTAATCGCATTTACGCGGCGTTCAAGTTCTTTCTCTACACGTTCCTTGGTTCAGTCCTGATGCTGATCGCGATCCTGGCGATGTACTGGGATGTTGGCAGCGCCAGCATTCCGGATGCGCTGGTCCATGCGTTCAGCCCGGAGATGCAGACTTGGTTGTGGCTTGCGTTCTTTGCCTCGTTTGCGGTGAAGATGCCGATGTGGCCGGTCCACACTTGGCTGCCGGATGCACACGTTGAGGCGCCAACCGCCGGCTCTGTCATTCTGGCGGGTGTGTTGTTGAAGATGGGTGGCTACGGCTTCCTTCGCTTCTCGATTCCAATGTTCCCGGAAGCGTCCGCGGATTTCGCGCCGCTGATTTACGGGCTGTCGGTGATTGCGGTGATCTACGCATCTCTGGTCGCTTTGGCGCAGGAGGACATGAAGAAGCTGATCGCCTATTCCTCTGTTGCGCATATGGGGTTTGTGACCATCGGGCTATTTACCCTGAATGTGCAGGGTATCGAAGGCGCGATGTTTCAGATGCTGTCGCACGGCATCGTATCGGGCGCGCTCTTCCTCTGTGTCGGTGTGGTTTACGACCGGTTGCACACGCGCGACATTTCGCGGTACGGTGGTTTGGTCCATCGGATGCCGAAATATGCCTTTGTCTTCATGGTGTTTACCATGGCGAGCGTTGGCCTGCCATCCACCAGCGGCTTTGTAGGCGAATTTCTGGTTCTGGCGGGCGTATTCCAGGACAACACCTGGGTGGCTGCGTTGGCCGCTACGGGCCTGATCCTGGGCGCCGCCTACATGCTCTATCTCTATCGCCGGGTGATTTTCGGCAAGCTGGAGAAAGAGGATCTGAAAACCATGATGGATCTGAATTGGCGCGAACTTGGGATCCTAGTGCCGTTGGTCGTGCTCATATTTTGGATGGGTATCTATCCGTCCAGCTTCCTTGATCTGATCCACCCGTCGGTAGCGGCTATTGTCGACCAAACCGGCCAAGCGTTGGAGGCAGCCGCTTCCAATGTTCCCGCAACCGCGGCCGCCGCTGGCGGCACTCACTAAGGAGGCAGTGCAGAGATGTCTTGGACTGTAGCCCTGCCCGAAGTGGTGCTGGCCATCGGCACTATGGCATTGCTGATGCTCGGCGTGTTTCGCGGCAACAAGGATACCAGCCTTGTCGCCATACTTTCGTCGCTGCTGTTGGTTGCTGTGTTGATCCTCAGCGTGTTGGGTGAAAGCGGCAGTGCGTTCGGCGGCCTGTTCGTGGAGAACCGCTTCACCGGTTTCGTCAAAGTCCTGACGCTGGTCGGTGCTGCCATCGCCATTATCATGGCGATGGATTACTTCCGGCGGGAGGACATGCAGCGTTTTGAGTATCCGCTGCTTATGCTGACCGCGACGCTTGGCATGCTGCTGATGGTCTCTGCAGATGATTTCATCGCGCTTTATATGGGCATCGAGCTGCAATCGTTGTCGCTCTATGTTCTGGCAGCATTCCGCCGCGACTCGCTGCGGTCGACCGAAGCCGGCCTCAAGTATTTCGTGCTTGGCGCCTTGTCGTCGGGCATGCTGCTCTACGGTTGTTCGCTAATCTACGGCTTCAGCGCGCATACTGGATTTGCGGATGTCGCTGGCGTGTTGATGGGCGGGCCGGGCGTGCCGATGGGTGTTGTCGCGGGAATCGTGTTTGTCATTGCTGGCTTGGCGTTCAAGATTTCCGCCGTTCCCTTTCACATGTGGACGCCGGATGTCTATGAGGGCGCGCCAACCCCGATCACTGCATTCTTTGCGGTTGCGCCGAAGATTGCGGCCATGGCGCTGGTGGTTCGCGTGCTGCATGGCCCGTTCGGTAACATGGTCGACGTTTGGCAACAGGTGATTGTGTTTGTCTCGTTGGCGTCGATGATCGTCGGCGCTTTCGCAGCGGTGGCGCAAACAAATATCAAACGCCTGATGGCCTACAGCTCGATTGGCCATGTCGGTTATGCGCTGGTCGGTCTTGCGGCCGGTACGCAAGCCGGCGTGACCGGTGTGCTAATCTATTTTGCGCTCTACCTGTTCATGAATGTCGGCACGTTTGCGTGCATCCTGTCCATGCGCCGCAGTGGCCGCATGGTGGAAGGAATTTCCGATCTTGCCGGCCTTTCCCGCAGCCATCCGATGATGGCGGCTGCGCTGGCAGCATTCATGTTCTCCATGGCGGGTGTGCCGCCCCTCGCGGGTTTTTGGGGCAAGCTGTATGTCTTTCAGGCGGCAGTTGGTTCCGAACTCTATACCCTGGCCGTGATCGGCGTTCTGACCAGCGTGGTGAGCTGCTTCTACTACCTGCGGATCGTTAAGCTGATGTATTTTGACGACGCTGCCGAAGCGCTCGACCGAAATATTGGCGGGGAAATGAAGGCCGTGCTGGCGGTTTGTTCGGTCGTGATCCTGCTGTTCATCTTCATACCGGGGCCGATTGCGCAACCCGCGGCTGCTGCTGCCGCTTCACTGTTCGGAGGCTAGGGCACTGTTGTTACGCCTGCCGCCCGGCTACCGCGCGGCTTGGTTCGAGACCGTCGGCAGCACCAATGACGAGGCCAAGACCGCCGCCCGTTTGGGTGCGGTCGATGGCTCGGTGTTCTGGAGTACGAACCAGACTGCCGGTCGGGGTACCCACGGCCGGGATTGGGTGATGCCGGCCGGCAACTTGGCCGTGTCTGTCATAAAGCGGCCTCGCCTGCCGCTGGCCTTTGCCCCGCAAGCGGCGCTGGTGACAGCGGTGGCGATCAGCGAGGCGCTGCCGGCATTGGGCGTCGCACCGGATCGAATCCGCCTGAAATGGCCCAATGATGTGCTGGTCGATGGTGCCAAGATTTCTGGAATCCTCATGGAAGGCGAGGCGGACGGCACGGCAACCCGTTGGCTTGTGATTGGGACTGGTATCAATCTGGCGCATCACCCTGTACAAACCCGGCATCCCGCGACCGATCTCGCTGCGCTTGGCCTCACCGTCACGGCAGAAGATGCGCTGACGGCGTATTTGGCGGCATTCGACAAATGGTGGGGCCGCTGGCGGCGATACGATTTCGCCATGATTGCCACCGCCTGGACCGCCCGCACGCTGCACAAACCGGGCGACCGCCTGAACATCACCATCGGCCGCGATACCTTGCAGGCCGCATATCGGGGCCTTGCGCCCGATGGCGCCCTTGTGATCGAAGATGCTGACGGGGTAGAGAAGCGGATCGTTTCGGGCGAGATCTTCATCTGACCTTTACGCTTGCCTCTAGCTGACGGAATACGCTTGCCATGCTGTTGGCCATTGATGCCGGCAATACCAATACGGTTTTCGCTGTTTACGAAGGGGAAGAACAGCGCGGTCTCTGGCGCGCGGCCACCGACTCCCACCGCACCGCCGATGAGCATGCTGTTTGGCTCATTCAGCTGATGGGGTTGAAGGGGCTGAAGCCGTCGGATATCGATGCCGCCATCATCTCGACCGTGGTGCCCGCGGCGATGTTCAACCTGACCAACCTGTGCGGCCATTATTTCAACGTGACGGCTCTGGTGGTAGGGGAGCCGGATGTTGAGCTTGGCATCAAGGTCAACGTCCCCAACCCGCAAGAGGTGGGGGCTGACCGCCTAGTCAACGCCGTCGCCGCCCACAGTGCCTATCCTGGCGCCTTGATTGTGATCGATTTCGGCACAGCCACCACATTCGACGTGGTGAGCGCCGAAGGCGGATACGAGGGCGGCATTATCGCGCCTGGCGTTAACCTATCGATGGAGGCTCTCCACATGGCGGCGGCGAAATTGCCGCTGATTGCGGTTCGCAGGCCGCAGAAAGTGATCGGTACCGATACGGTCGGGGCCATGCAGTCTGGAATTTTTTGGGGCTATGTGGGCTTGATTGAAGGGCTGGTAGCCCGAATTAAGGTAGAGGCGAATTTGCAGGCCGTGAAGGTGATTGCGACCGGCGGCCTTTCCACCCATTTTTTCAACGCAACGGATGTGATCGATTTGACTGACAAGGACTTGACCCTGCGGGGTCTTCTCGAAATTCACCGGCTGAACCGCCCGTGAGCAAAGCAAAGACCAAGGACGGTATCCTCTCCAAACTGCCCATTCCCGGCAAGGACGAGGTGATTTTCTGCGCCCTGGGCGGCATTGGCGAGATCGGCATGAACGCCGCACTCTATGGCCATGCCGGCCAATGGATCATGGTCGACTGCGGCATTACCTTTGCCGACGATCAAAACCCCGGTATTGACGTCATCGTCCCGGATATTGCGCCGGCCCGTGCGCTGGGCAAGCGCTTGCTGGGAATCGTTATCACCCATGGACACGAGGATCATGTTGGTGCGGTGCCCTATGTCGGCCCAAGTCTGGGCGTTCCGGTGTATGCCACCCCTTTCACCAGTGCTTTCCTCAAGCGCAAATTGCAGGAGGATGGCGACGGCGACGTGACCGTGCGCACGATCGACAGCGGTGGCGAATTCCAGGTTGGGCCGTTCAAGCTGAGCTATCTTCCGGTTTCGCATTCCATCCCGGAATCGCAGTCGCTGGCGATCGAGACCGGTATCGGCACCTTGTTGCACACTGGCGACTGGAAGACCGATCCGACACCGGTGGTCGGCAAGGGTTTTCGCTCGAAAAGATTCGAGAAGCTTGGCGAGGCTGGCGTGCTGGCCATGTTCTGCGACTCGACCAATGCCCTGGTCGAAGGCCGCACTGGCAGCGAGGCGGAGCTTGCCACCGGCATTGCCGATCAGATTGCCATGGCCCCGGGCCGGATCATTTTTACCAGCTTTGCCAGCAATGTCGCGCGCATGGTCACGATCTGCCGCGCAGCGGCGGAGCAGGGGCGGTCGGTCGGCCTGGCCGGGCGTTCGCTGCGGCGCATGCATGATATTGCCCAGGCCACCGGCTATTGGCCGGATGACTTGCCGGCATTGGTCGAAGAGAACCATCTGGGCTACCTGCCGCCAGAGCAGACCGTGGTTCTGTGTACCGGCAGTCAGGGGGAGGCGAATGCCGCTCTGGCGCGCATGGCCGCCGGATCGCACCAGCACATTACCCTCAAGCGGGGCGATACGGTGGTGTATTCGTCCCGCGATATTCCGGGTAACGAACGCGCCATTGGCCGCGTGCGCAACAAGCTGCTGTCGCTTGGCGTTACCATTGTGACGGAAAAACAGGCGCATATTCATGTTTCCGGTCATCCGGCGCGGGAGGAATTGCGCGACATGTATGGCTGGGTGAAGCCGCGGCTGGTCGTGCCCTGCCATGGCGAAACCGGACATCTGCTTGCCAATGCCGCGTTGGCCACCGAATGCGGCGTGCCGGCGGTGGCCCAGGCACCGGATGGGACGGTGCTGCGGATCAAGAAGGACCATGCGGACGAGATCGGCCGGCTGCAAACCGGCCGGCAGGCTGTAGATGGCTCCCGTACCGTCGCCCTGGGCGGTGAAACCTTGCGGGATCGCCGGCAGGTATTGGAGAATGGCGCAGTTCTGATCAGCGCGGCCATTGATCGGGATGGAGAACTGGTCGCAGATCTGGAGATTTCCACCCACGGCCTGACCGATACCGATGACGAGGAGTTGCTCGACGACATCGCCGATGTTGTGGAGGAAACGCTGGACGAGGCAAGCGGGCGCAACATCGATGCCAAGGCTGACAAGGTCCGTACCGCTGTTCGCCGGTTTCTGCGCCATCGGTTCAACAAACGCCCGGTCGTGACCGTGCACGTGCTGCGGGTCGATGCGGCCGTTGCGGCATGACCCGCCAACTGGTTTGTTCTGAAGGAGCCTTTTTATGCTTGGCCGTCTCAACCATGTTGCCATTGTCGTTCCGGACCTGAGCGCTGCGGCGGAAACCTACCGCAGCATGCTCGGCGCGACCGTATCTGCGCCAGAGACGCTGCCGGACCATGGCGTGACCGTGGTCTTTGTTGAATTGCCAAACACCAAAATCGAGCTTTTGGAGCCATACGGCGAGGGCTCACCGGTCGCTGGTTTTCTGAGCAAGTCGCCAGACGGCGGCATGCATCATGTCTGCTATGAGGTGGATGACATTCTGGCGGCCCGCGACCGCCTGAAAGCGGAAGGCGCGCGCGTGCTGGGCGATGGCGAGCCAAAGACCGGAGCCCATGGCAAGCCTGTGCTGTTCCTTCATCCGAAGGATTTCTGTGGCACCCTGGTGGAATTGGAACAGGCGTGACCCCATGAATATCGGCACCGGCAGCGTCGCCTTCATCATCATTTGGTGGCTGGTTCTGTTCACGGTTTTGCCGTGGGGAGTTCAGCGCAACCAGGCACCAGCCCCGGGGGAGGATCATGGCGCGCCGGTACGGCACCGGATGTGGCTGAAAATGGGGATTACGACCCTGATCACCCTGGCGATCTGGGGCGCGCTGTTTATCGCGATTGAAATGGATGTCTTCTCATTCCGAGAGATCGCCGGCGGCTACACTCAGCAATAGCTCAAAAAAGAAAGCAAGCCCGGGAACCCGGCCTTGCCCTCTGCCAAGTCACAAGGACATGGCGTGTTTGGCGTTTGCTTCCTCCCTGGACTTGAGCCGCATGCAATTTGAGCATTTGCTATAAAACTGCTCGTCCAGTTGCGAGTGCGACCGTAGGGCAAGGGGTGCGTCGTGTCAGCGCGTTTTCCGCACTGCGGAAACGGCAACCTTGGGTCGTGCAACCGCTTCCATCAAGGCGTTTTGCCAGGCACAGGAGGGTTCGGCGCCAGATGGCTTTGGACCGGGCGCAGACTTCTTTGTTGGGTGGGTAATGCTGGGTGTGAGCCTCTTCCGAATTGGTTGGGGCGATGCGGTTATCCCTGTGATTTGGGTCACGGGCGGCGTAACCATTATTCTGCCAAATTCGCCATGCCTAATTACAAGAGCAGCGATTTTGGCACTGGCATTTACATATCATCCAAAGCGCCAGCCGCACGATTCTAACAGCTTTGGCTTTCCCTCGAAAGCCAAAGGGGTGTTTTTCATGCAATAAAAATGAATGTAAAAATTATCCCATGAACAAAAACAAGTGAATTTAAATTGTAATTATTGACAGCGTTTACCAATCGCATGAACAATCAGCGCTTAAGATATTGGGGTTGAGGGTGCACAGGCTTCGTCAGTGCAGGCCGCAAACCCGCCCGAAACCTTTTGTCAGAGGGTTGGAACATGCCGGTTCAAATCAGTTATCCAGGCGTCTATGTCCAGGAAATTCCCAGCGGTTCCCGCGCGATTGTCGGGGTTCCGACCTCGATAGCGGCTTTCGTTGGCTATACCGCCCGCGGGCATGACAATCTGGCCACACGCATTTTCAACTTCGGCGATTTCGAGCGAAGGTTCGGTGGCATCAGCCGCGACAGTCTCGTGTCGCATCAGGTCAAGCATTTCTTCGACAATGGCGGCGGGCAGGCAATTATCGTGCGCACGCCGAAGCCGGATTCGGTCGCCGCTGCGGTCAACCTGCTGGACGGCACGGCCGGCGGCGATGATGTCTCGTTCACGCTGACGGCCCGCAGTCGTGGCGCCTGGGCGAATTCCGTGGTGGCTTCGGTCGATTACAACGGCGCTGCCGATGCGAACTCTTTCAACCTGCACCTGACCGACCTGCTAACGGGCGAAAGCGAGAGATTCCTTAACCTTTCGGTCAGCGCAGTCTCGCCAAATTACGTTCCGGTAGTGGTGAACGATCCTGCCAGCGGCTCCAACATGGTGCATGCAACCGTGCCAAACGCCAACGCCGGCGGGCGGCCGGTGCAGACTGGCGTCGTCGGGGGCGATTTCACGCTTTCGAATGGCAGGATCACGACGATCCCGAACAATGCCAACATTGACATTTCGGTCTCGGCATCGCGGCCAGCGGGACAGATCGCCAACGTCAATGTCAGGCTGGTTCAGCAGAACGAGACGGTCCCGTCCAGTGTCATCAGCCTCGCCCGGCTGGTGGAGCGCCGCATTTCCAGCGCACTCAACGCGGAGCTTCCTGGCGCCGCGGTAAGCGTGACGCCCAGCGCCAGCGGACTTGGCCTGCGAATTGTCGCTAATTTCGATTTTGCCCTGAACCCGCAGGGAATCGATACGGTGCTGACGCTCGGCAATGTCACTCCGGATGCGCTGGCAGCCTTCCATCTGGATGCCGCATCGGTCAATGTCGCGCACTACCGTCTGGGGCTCGGAGCGGCGGAAGCGGCGCAGGCTGGCGCGGTGGCCGGTGCCGATGGCGTGCAATTGCCGCTGAATGCCGATCTTATCGGCTCGGAAGCCGCATTCACGGGTATTTACGCGCTCGACAGGGCCGACGTGTTCAACATTCTGTGCATTCCCGATGCGACCCGGCCGCTGGTGGCGGACCCGAATCGGCTCGATACCAACCTGGACCCGAATGCGATTTACGCCGCCGCTGCGGCCTATTGTGAACGCCGCCGCGCCTTCCTTTTGATCGATCCGCCGCCGGAAGTAGGCGATCTGGAAGACGCCGTTGAATGGATCAGCGGCGGCCTTACCGCAGGCGGGGCCAATGCTGCTGCCTATTGGCCGCGTGTCCGGCTGCCGGACCCGTCCAACAATTTCAAGCCCCGTGGCTTTGGGCCGGCCGGTGTCATCGCTGGCCTCTATGCTCGCACCGATTCCGCCCGCGGTCTCTGGAAGGCGCCCGCTGGCACGGAATCCCGTCTGCGCGGCGTACAGGAACCGCTCTACAAAATGACCGATGCAGAGAACGGCGTGCTGAATCCGCTGGGCTTGAATTGCATCCGCAGTTTCCCGGTCTATGGCATCGTCTCGTGGGGCGCCCGCACCCGGGTCGGCGCAGACGCGCAGGCGAGCGAATGGAAATACGTGCCGGTCCGCCGTCTGGCGCTCCATATTGAGGAAAGCCTGCGCCGCGGCATTCAGTGGGCTGTGTTCGAGCCGAACGACGAGCCGCTCTGGTCCCAGTTGCGCGTCTCCATCGGCGATTTCATGCACGATCTGTTCACCCAGGGCGCGTTTCAGGGCGCCTCTGCGCGCGATGCCTATTTCGTGCGCTGCGACAGCTCCACCACCACGCAGTTCGATATCGACCGCGGTATCGTCAATGTCGTTGTCGGCTTCGCGCCGCTGAAGCCGGCCGAGTTTGTCGTCATTTCGATCCAGCAGATCGTCGCCCAGCAATAAGTTAATAGAGTGAGTGGAGACAGTCATGGCTCAATTCAGCGTCAACGCGAACCGTTTCGATCCATACAAAAACTTCAAATTCCGCGTGAAATGGGACGGCCGCTATGTGGCTGGCGTCAGCAAGGTCAGCGCCCTGAAACGCACGACGGAGGTGGTGAAACACCGCGAGGGCGGCGACCCGTCCACCAGCCGCAAATCGCCCGGCCGCACCGAATACGAGGCGATCACGCTGGAGCGTGGCGTTACGCATGACCCGGAATTCGAGATTTGGGCCAACAAGGTCTGGAATTTCGGCTCGGTCGGGGAAGAGGTTTCGCTCAAGGATTTCCGCAAGCCGGTCATCCTGGAGGTCTATAACGAGGCCGGGCAGAAGGCGATTGCCTACAAAATCTTCCGCTGCTGGGTGTCGGAATTCCAGGCCCTGCCCGATCTGGACGCCAACGCCAATGCCGTCGCCATCCAGATGCTGAAGCTGGAAAACGAGGGTTGGGAACGTGATTACGAGGTCGGCGAACCGGAAGAACCCTCGTTCGTGGAGCCGGCCTGAACCCGGCGATAGGGGAGAGTCCGCTATGCTGGAGCAAGACTCGGGCGCGGCGGTTCTTCGGATCTGGGAGGAGGCCGCCGCCGTCAGGCCGGAGCGCAGGGGCTCGGCCATTGTGGCCAGCGCTGTCAGCGAGCCGCTTGCCACAGTGGAGGCGTGCCCGGTTGGCCAGCGCGACCGCCGTCTGCTGGAACTCCGCCGTGCATTGATTGGAGAGACGATCGAGGCACGCGGCAATTGCCCGGCCTGTGCTGTCCAGGTGGAGGCCAGTTTTGCCGTGCAGGATCTGGTGGCCGCCGCACCGTCGGCGGCGCCGCATTCCGTTGAACTCGTCCACGCGGGCCTGCGGTTGACGGTGCGCGCGCCAACCGCAGGCGACCTTGCGGCGCTGGCCTTTGAGTACGGCCTTGGCGATATCGAAAGTGCTCGTGCGGCGCTTCTCGCTTTCTGCGTTACCCATTGCGAGACTGTGGAAGGTGAGCCCGCGCCCGTTCCGGCGGATGCAGCCGTGGCGGTGGCGGAGGCGTTGGAGGGGCTCGATCCGCTGGCAGCTATCGTGTTCACGCTGACCTGTCCGGAATGCGGCACGGCATTTGAAACCCCGTTCGACCCGCCCGCTTTCATTTGGCAGGAGCTTTCCGCTGCTGCCAACCGGCTTTTGTGGGAGGTGGATCAGCTCGCCCGGGCCTATGGCTGGCGCGAGGCGGACATACTGGCGCTGTCGCCGATCCGCCGGCGTGCCTATCTGGAGATCGCGGCCGGATGACCGACTTTCTCGCCCGACTAGCCGCCCGCATCACCGCATCAGACAGCGGCCTCCGCCCGAATGCGCCGGCACGCTTCGAGCCTGTGCCCGGTCTGGCTGGGGAGGCTGGATTGTTTGAGGTGGATGCGGAGCGGGACGTGCGCGCGTCAAGGCAGCGTTGGTCCGAGCCGTCAGCGCCTGATCCGGCATCGACCCGATTCGCGCCGCCGCCCTCGGCAACCCCCGTCTCTTCCCCAGCCGAGCGTGCACCAGCCGCTGATACCAGCGGTCCCGCCGGCGTATCTCCGCCGGTGCCGGGCACTCTTGCCGCTGCGCAAACCGGGCTAACCAGGTTCCGCCCGGGCCTCGCCCCCGCAACTGAGCCGCCATTGCAGCATTTTCAGACGAGACTGCCTGCACCGCCGGCCGGTCCGGCATCCCCGCCGCAACCGGCCCCCCTGCAACCGGCCGAGGCAAATCACACGGTCGAGCATCACTACCACCATGAGCGGGTAATGGAGCGGGTTGTAACCGCAGAAGGCTCCCAGCCAGCGCCGGAAACTCAGCCGGTGGTGCCGCAGGCCATTCGTGCCGCGGATGAGGCGGATGGGACGGTTCGGCGCCAGGGTGCACCCACCCAGACGCCGGAGCTACAGATTCGGCAGGCAAGGCAGGCGGTACCGCAGCATCCGGCACCGCCGATACGTGAACCTGCCAGGCCGGTCCGCGAGCCCAGTCCGGAGCCGCTGCAAGCCGCGCCGGTCGTTGTCCGCATCGACCGGCTGGAGGTTCGTGTCGCGCCGCCGCGCGCCGCCCCGGCCCCCTCACGATCGGCCCAGCCGACTGCCACCCCCGATCTGGACCGCTTTCTTGCCAACCTGGAGGGGCGCCGGTCATGAGCGACGGATATGCCATCGCTGCGGTTAGCGCCGTCATCCGCCGCACCATTCTGGAGGCGCTTTCCGCTGCGCAGGTTTCGGACGTGACCGGCAACATCCAGGTGACAGCGATGCCACCAGACCGCGTGATCCCGCCCGGTGGCGCCGAGCCGACCCAGGTCAACATTTTCCTGCATCAGGTCACACCCAACGCGGCTTTCCGAAATGCCGACCTTCCAAGCCGCAATGCCGCGGGCGATTTGGTCTCCGGCCCGCCGCTTGCGCTCGACTTGCATTACATGATCACTGCGTACGGCACCGACCCGTTCTGGGCGGAGATGCTTTTGGGCCATGCCGCGCTCGCCCTGCACGAGAACGCAACGCTGACCCGCCGCGCCATCGCCCGCGCCCTCTCGCCAAACCCACCGGATGCGCTGGTGCCGGCTGCGTTGCGCAATTCCGGTATCGAGGCGCAGATCGAACTCATCAAAATTCTGCCGGAAGCCGTCGATAGCGAGGAAATGTCCCGGCTTTGGTCGGCGATCCAGGGCCAATACCGGCCGACCATGGCCTTCAAAGCGTCCGTTGTTCTGATCGACCCGCGCGCGGCCGGTGCCTCTGCGCCGCCAGTCCGCGCGCCCGCGGGCCGCGCGCTGCCCGTGGCCAATGTCGAACTGGCCAGCGTCGTGGCGGCATCCGGCGTCAATGATCCCATCACCCGGGCCGCCACGATCATTCTGGCGGGCAATGGCTTTGTTCCGGGGGAGATTTCTGTCGAACTTGGCGAGGCTGTGGTGACGCCAGCCGTTGGTGATGTCGGCACGGCACGGATCCAACTCGATTTGGCCGCGATGGCGCCGCCGCCGCGCGCAGGGTTGCAGCCGATCCGCGCCGTTCGCACCCGGTCGCTTGGACCGGCGCCGACAACGCCGGCAGTGGAAGTCTCGAACACATTGCCGCTGACCTTGCGCCCGGCAATCACCGCCAGCAATGTCGCCATTGCCTCCGTCGATGTCGCCGACGGGCAGCCGGTATCGAGCGGCACTGTCAGCCTGACGGTTAACCCGCCGGTTGGCCGGGAACAGAAGGTTTCCGTTTTGCTCAACACGGCTGGTGGCGGACCAATGCACCGTCTCGCCGCGCCGCCGAACAATGGTGCCGCTGCCAACATTGGCGAAGTTACTCAAATAGGCTTCGCCTTCAACCGCTTGCAGCGCGGCCCATACCTGATCCGCATATCGGTCGATGGTGCGGAAAGTACCCTGACCGTGGATGGCAATGGCGTTTATGACGGGCCGGAGGTGACGCTCTGATGCCGGTTTCCATGTCAGATGCCACCGACAACACGGCCCTCGGCGTGGAACTCACCCGGATCGCCCATGCTATCGCCGGTGCATTGGATGAGGAAAGGGCCTTGCCACCCCGCACCGCAGGCCCGATTGCGGCGCTGGCGGAGCGGCTCGGCCTTACCTTGTTCGAAACCGACGTTCTTACCTTCGCCATCGGGGTGGAACTGAATGCGGAGATTGCGGCGCTGGCCGCGAAGGCGGCGGGCGACCCTCGCGCCACCTTTGCCAGCTTTGGCCTCGCCCTGGCGGCGCTGGAAAACCCGGACTGGTCCGCGACCGCGCCGCAACGGCCGCTCCGCCGCCTGCGCCTTGTCAGCCTGACCGCGCCGGAACGCGTGCTGGCCTCTGAATTGCGCATCGACGAGCGGGTGCTGCACGCGCTGTTTGGCGGCGATGGCATCGACGAGCGCCTAACGCCCTACCTGCGCCGGCTTGCGGACATGCCGCGTCCGGCGGAAGCTCTCCGCCGTCAGGCTGAGCGCATCGCCGCCCATTTGGCCCAGCCACAGACACAGGGCGTTGTCCTTTCCGGCCGCCATCTCCCCGACCTGCGCATGGCGGTTGGCGAGGCCGCGGGTGAGTGTCCGGTCTGGCGCCTCGCGCCCGCCGACCTGCCCGCCGCCGCGACCGAGCGAGAAACCTTCGCCCGCTTTTGGGAACGCGAGGCCCGGCTGACTGGCGCGCTGCTGCTGGTCGAGGCGGAAGGGGAGGAGCATTCGCATCGGCTCGCCCATCTGCTAGCCGGTCAGCCCGGCCCGGTGGTCATAGCTGGCCAGGAGCCGCCGGCCCCTGACCCCGCTTGGCCTGCCCTGCACATTCCGGCGCCGGACCGCACGGAACAGGCTCAGCTCTGGCGCCGTGCGCTAGGCGGGCAGGCGCGGCGGATGAACGGCGCCATCGACGCGCTAACCCAAACCTTCGACCTGGCCGAGGCAGAGATCGGCACGCTCGCCGCCAAGGTTGGGCAGGATAACCGGCATCTGGAACAGGACTTATGGGAGGCCTGCCGCGGCAGCGCCCGTCCGCGGCTCGGCAATCTCGCCCAACGTATCGAGCCGGTGGCGGGCTGGGACGACTTGGTGCTGCCGGAGGAGTCGCTGGCGACGCTGCATACCCTAGCGGCGCAGGTCAAACACCGGCACAAGGTCTATCAGGACTGGGGCTTCGGCGGAAAATCCAACCGCGGCCTCGGCATCTCCGCCCTGTTCGCGGGGCCAAGCGGCACCGGCAAGACCATGGCCGCAGAGGTGATTGCCCGCGCGCTGCAACTTGATCTTTATCGCATCGACCTGTCCGCCGTGGTCAGTAAGTATATCGGCGAGACCGAAAAGAACCTGCGTGCCCTGTTCGACGCCGCCGAGGGCACCGGCGCCATCCTGCTGTTCGACGAGGCCGACGCATTGTTCGGCAAGCGCTCCGAAGTGGGCGACGCGCACGACCGGTATGCCAACATCGAGGTCAGCTACCTGCTGCAGCGGATGGAGGCCTATGCTGGCCTCGCCATTCTGACCACGAATATGCGCAGCGCGCTGGACGAGGCGTTCGTCCGCCGCATCCGCTTTGCCGTGACCTTCCCGTTCCCGAACTACGCCGCCCGCCTGCGCATCTGGCAGGGCGTGTTCCCGGACAGCGCGGAACTGGACGAACTCGCCTGGGAGAAACTGGCGAGGCTGGAACTGACTGCCGGCCATATCCGCAACGTCGCCGTAAATGCGGCCTTTCTGGCTGCCGACACTGGTCGGCCCATCGCCATGGATCACCTGCTGCAAAGCGCGCTGATCGAATGCGCCAACCTGGAGAAATCTGTCTCCCCGACGGAAATTGCAGGATGGGCGCCGTGAACGACAAGCCGGCCAACCCGTCAACAAGCCCGCCCGTTACGGTCGAAATCGGTACGCTCGCCATCACCGGCGTCAGCCGCGCCTATGGCCTGCGGGCTGCGGCAAGCTTCGAGGCGGCACTGCCGGAAGCGCTGGCGGGCCTGGGAACTGGCGACCTGCGCGGGCCCTCGGCGCTCTGTCCCCTTGACCTGAACGCCTCGCCGCGGCTGCCGCCGGAGGAATTCGGGCGGAGGCTGGCGGCAGAGGTGGCGAAGGGGCTCAAACGATGAGCAAGACCGCCACGGTTCCCACCCTAGAGCCGGCTGAAGCAAAGGCCAGCGACAGCCGGCTGCGTCTCGACGGCAGCATGCCGGAGGTGCGGACCGCGGCGACGGAAGCCCTGGTGCGCACCTTTGCCGACGCGCTGGGCCTGAAGCTGGACGGCCTCACCGTTGCCATCGACCAACCGGCAGGGCAGTCAGTTAAGGCGCGTGGCGCGCGCGGGCGGACCCTCGGCAATCTGGTGGAACTCGACCCCGCCGGCTTCGACCCCACCGGCGCCAGTGGCCGCGCGCTGCTGGCGCACGAACTGACCCATGCCGCGCAGGCGCGTCTGGCCGAAGGCATCGGCAGCCCCTCGCTCCGCCGGGCGGAGGCGGAGGCAGACGCGAACGCCATGGCGGCGGGCCTGGGGCGGCCATTGCTGCGGCCGCTGGAACGCTGGACCCAGCCTGCCCTCGACGCCGGCCAGAAAAGCCCACCGAAGGCGGTGGTCAGGCTCGAAAGCCTGGTGGCGAAGAACTACAGTCGCGAACTGCGAATGATCGAGGCGATCCTCGACGATCTGATCGTGACCGATGGCGAGGTCCAGCACGTGCTGCGGGTGCTGGAGCCGCTGGCGTTCGAGACCGCCGCGGCGCTTGTCGGCGCGTTGGGGGACAAGGCCCGCCTGCGCCTGATTCGCGAGGTGAACACCGGCCATTACGACCGCTTCCGCCGCGAGGTGATCGCCGCACTCGCCGGCCTGACGGAGGACGATATCGGCCAGTTGGACGAAAAGGCGCTGGCCGACCTGCCGTTCGACAATCTGAATGCGCCTGAACTGATCGCGGTGCAGCGCATCTACCACAACCTGCCGCGATCCGCCCAGACGGAGCTGGCCGAAGGCGACCGCAAGTCCGACATCCGCGAGCTGCGCCGCACCGTTCCCGGCGAATACGACGCGGAGATGGCGCGCAGGGAACAGGCGCTGGCCGAGGAGCAGCGTTCGTCCGCCGTTGTCCTGGGTGACAAAAAGGTGAAAGCGCGCGTGCTGGATCTGGTGAGCGAACTGCTGCGCCTGCTGGAGTCTCCCGGCGCGGAGGGGGCGAAGGCGGCCCTGCAATTGATCGCCAATCTGAACGTTCGCATGCGGAACGATCCGCGCAACGAGGCCGAGGCCACGGCGCCAACTGAGGCTGAAACCGAGGAACTGGCCGAGCGTGCCAAGACCGAAAAAGAAAGCCCGCCATCGCCGAAGCCCAATAAATCGGAGCCAGCCAAATCGCCGCCGGTGCTTTCCGCCGCTGCATTGCGCATCATCGCGGCCAATCTGGACGAAGCAGACGCCATCGACCGCCTGATCGATGCCCTACCGGAAGAGGCGCGGCGCCTGCCCGAATTTCGGGAGCCGTTCCGGCAACTGGTCTCTGCGCGGGAGCCGCACCGCAATTTGGCCCTGGTAGAAGACCTGTTGGACCCCGGCTGGTGGATTTTCGGTTGGGTGGATAAGCATGAAGCCATGCTGGCCTACGACATTGTCATGGCGATGCCGTTCGGCCAGCGCGACCGTTTCCGCCAGTTGGAGGATGGCAAGGCGCTGCGGCGTATGCTGGACGCATTGCCGCGAGCCTTCCGGGAGTCACCGGATTTCGAACTGCCGGAGGTCGCACGCAACGCCGACGGCAGACTGATCGAGGCCGAGCGTCTTTATGCCCCCGGCGGCCTGCGCGGCAGCGAGGCGGAATTGGTCGGCGAAACCCTCACCCTGTTCCGCGAAGCGGCGGCGAAGGGGGATGCCGAAGATCCGCAGGCGCGTTGGGACCGCCTGCTCGCCATTGCCCAGGCAGACCCAAGCGTGTTCGACCCGAAACGGCCGGCGCGGGCGGATGCCGTGCTGGCCACCGTCGTCCGGCGACTGGATGCGGAAGGCCTGCTGGGGCCATTCCTGGCCTCCCTGCCGCCGGCAATGCTGGCCGCGCGCGAGACTTGGCGGTATGCAGCGGCCATTGTGAACGCGCGAGACCCGGTGCTGGGGCGGGTGCAGATCATGCGCCTGCTGCGCGAGTCGCATTTTCTGTTTTTTACCACCGACAGCGTGGAGCCCGACGAGGCGTTTCTGGCCTTCCAACTGGCCCGAGCCCTGCCGGAAGCGGACCGTGTCGCCATTGCCGCTTCCGAAGAGGGCGAGCCGTGGGCAAGGATGCTCGACAAGCTTTCGAACCAGACGCTGGCGGAAGCGGGTTACACGTATTTCCGGAACGCCGAAGCCGCTGCATCCATCCGCGAACGCATCAACGATGACCGGCTCTGGGCTGCTGCCGCGCATGATGACCAAGCCGAGGGCAGGCTGATTGCCCTGATCGAACTGGCGCGCGCAGCGGGTGAATTTGACTATGTGTTTTCATATTCCAAACTGCTGCACGACGCCGGGCAACCGGCGCCGGCAGGCATTACCGAACGCTTCCGGCTTTATGACCCCGCCGCAAAGCGGCTGGCACCGGAGCCGATCGAGCCCAGCCTGGAGGTGGGCGAGGGCAGCACGCTAACCCTGCTGTTCGGTTCGGCCTGGAAAGAGCGTGAGTTTCGGTATGTGACCGCCCGTAGCCGCGATTCGCTGTCGTCAGGGTCTGGGATGATGGGGATCGACTATGAGGACCGGTCGGTTTCGCATGTTCGTCTCACCGCCGACCTGGAACAGTTGCAGGAGGTGATGGGCGGACGGATTCATTCCAGCCTGCAGGTCGCCAAATCCAATGGAGAACGCGAAGCGGTAACCAGCGAAAACCGCGATCAGCTTCTGGCGAGCACCCCCAACATTGCCGATATTCTGCTGGACCTGCAGGAAAACCGGCTTTCCATCCGCGCCCCCAAGCTGCGGCTTTCGCACATCCATTTCATCGCAGGCGGGTTCACGCTGCGCAGCGGTTCGGTTGAAATCGACGACTTGCGGCTGGACCTCGATTTCCGCCGTGGCGACCTGATCGACCTGACGGGGGCAATGGCGTCGCTTGGCAAGTTGGCCGTGGATACGCCGGTTTTTGCCACCGCATCCGCTGCCGCCGCAGCGCGCCGGGCGGTGCTGACAACCCTAAATCTCGGGATTGGGGATTTCTCTGGCGCGGAGATGAAGACGCCATTGGTCGGCAGCTTTTTCGGGCTGGCATTGGCGATAGGCTGGCGCCAGTTCGTCAGCGGCCGATCCTATATCGACAATCCGTTGGACAATGCGGCGCTGTTCGACCGGGCCAATATCAGCTTCGCTTCGTTCACGGTTGACCAGGTGCAGACCTCGGGGGGCATTGAGGTCGGCCAGTTCACGGTCAAAGGCGCCCGGATTGCAGCAGCCACCAACCGCGCAATGTACCAGCGGCTGCTGATCCGATCTCTGCAAGAGCGGTTGGATAACACAACGGACGAAGGCGACCGTGCGCTGTTGCGCCAGCGCCTTGCCAAGGCCGAAGCTGAGAAGAAGCGTCTGGAGCCGTTGGAAGCGGAATATCTGCGGCTTGTGCGCAAGATGAAGCGGCATGACGGCCGACTGGATGATGATGAGGCCGAACGGCTGGCGGAGTTACAGGAAGCCGAGGACCTGGCCGTTGGTGGCGAAGGCGGTGCCATCGTCGATGTGGCGGAAATCACGGTAGCGGGGCTTGATGGCTCCGTTCGCGCCGACGATTTCTCGGTAAAGGATATTCATGGCGAGGGTAGCTTCCGCGAACTGGGCGGGTTCTCGCTCGAACAATTGACGACAGAAGAGCAACTGAATCGGTTCGTGCAATTCGGGCCGGAAGCGCTGCAACTGAACCCGCAAGGTGCCGCCCGGCCGGACAAAAGCTTTACCTTGTCGCTTGGCCTGGTGGATATCGGCGGAATAGTGGTGGAAGCCGAAATCCCGCCGTCCCACGAACTGTTCGACGCGCTTCGTGAATTGCCGAAGGATGTCAGGGCGTTCGATCCCGAACGTGCGCGGCTGGGCGAACTGGCCAGCCGCGTGGCGGCCTATGAATTGAATGTGGCAAAGCCGGAACCGACCGATCCTGCACAGCGCCTGGCCCATCGGCGTTATCTGATGGACGAGCGCCGTGAGCTGGCAGAATTGTTCGGCGGCCGGATCGGCCGTGGGGTTCTGCGGAAGGTGACGCTGGGCGCATTCCCTGAAGCGCAGGCGGAGGCCATCCCCGCTTCCACCGCGGGCGAGACCGATCTGCGCAAGGATGCGGGCTTGCATATCGGCTCGGCGGAACTGACCGATGTTGGCTATGGCGCGTACAAAGTTGACCGGATTTCCGGCACCAATCTGCGGGCCGCCATCCAGCTTGGCAAGCCGGGCCTGGAAGGGCTCAAGGAACCCGGCAAGAACCTGGAAGTCGCCTTTGTCGGCGCCGACAGCCTGGTGATCGACAACGCGCGCATTGGCGACAGCCCTAACCGTGCGGGCAAGCTGGTGATCGAAGGATTCCGCGGCACGGCCCGCATGAGCGCCAACGGATTGGTGGTCGAGAATTTCCGGATCGCCGATTTCTCGGTCGAAGATGCCCAATACCGCACGGCTTCGCTCTATCTTTGGTCGCGCGGCACCACGGTATTCAGCGGTATCGAAGCCGACCTGACCATACCCTTCAAGCAGGTGACCGGGGAGAAGGGCGACGGCACCGATGGCGGGGAGCAGGAGGATGCGGCGCTTTCCCGCCTGGATCTGAAAAATATCCAGGTCGGGCGTCTGCACATCGCCACCATCACCGCCGGCGATCTGGGCTATCGGGGATATGATGCCAAAGGCGGCATGGCGAAGGAGGTGGTGGTCGAGAGCGGATCGCTTCGCGACATCACCATCGCCGATGCCACCACGGTGAACCCAGAAACCGGGGAAACTGAAAGCACTCGCAACATTGCCGTTCAGACTTTGGATGGGGTCAAGTTCGCGGCAAAAATGGGCACTGTTTTTCAGGCAACCGGCACGCTGGAAGAAGGGCGGAAGGATCGGGGCGTTGGGCAGCCTGCGATCAGCATTGGCTTCGCGGAGAGCGGCACCATCGATTTGGCATTGGATTCTGTCGACCTGACTAGGGGGGCGGTCGACCTGAGGTCAACCAGCGGCACTGGCCGGGTTCTGGTCCGCAAAGCCGAAATTTCCGGTGAGTTTTCGCTGGAAGGCAACACGTTCAAGGTCGATACGCTGCGCATACCGGTATTGGATATGCCATCGCTGCAGTGGACATCGAAGAAGGGCGGCGTGCTGAAGGCGACCAATGCGGCACTGCGGCAGTTCCGACTTCGGCTCGATTACATCACGGAAAGCGAGGCCAAAAGTACGGTCAAGCTGCACGAACTCTATGTTGGCTCGTTTACAGCCGACAGCATCACCTATGACGACGGGCCGGCTCTGTCGGTTTCGCTATCGCCGCAATTTACGGAGGAGGGATTGCAGCCACTGATCAAGGGGCTGTTGCTGCAAGACCTCACCATTGACATGGGCGCGGACAGCCTGCGCATGTCAGGTGGCAAGGGCCGGGTCGACCAAGCGGGTTTTCTGGGGGTCTTTTCCAGTGAGGGTGAAAGCGGCGCCGATCCTGCGAAACACGCGAGTTACGCGACGGCCTTGGGCCGGCTTTCCGTCTCCGGCTTTACTTTCGAGGACTTTGGCTACAGCGAGGATGGCGTCGAACTTGTGGGCGGGGTGGAGAGTATCTCGCTCGACGGCGGCGGCCAGACCGGCCCGCTCGATCCGGCTACGGCGCCGTACGGTGCAGTAACAGCCGGCGGAGATCTCAGCGCCGACAATGGCCGTATCGGCCGTTTCCGGATCGGCAACGGCATGATCTCCATCGGCCCGGAGGATAGTGAAGGTCTGGTGTTCGATGAGATCGTACTGAACGGTCTCAGTTTCGACAGTGGCGATTTCGCCCTGATCCCGGCAGCCTCTCAGGCAGCGGAAAAAAAGTACGAGCAAGACCCAACTGCCAGCGCAATCGAATCCGAGGTGATTGCGAAAAAGCTGGAGTTGAAGATGGATATCCATCTGCGCCAGCAGACCGAAGAAACCGCCGCGGCGGAGGGGAAAAGCAATCTGGGTGCGGTCGAGCGGATCGATATTCGCAAGCTGCATTTCGACTCGATCACCGCGCAAGGGTACAGGCTCTATTTGCGCCAGATGGGTGTCTATATCGACATTCCGGCCGGGCTCGAAAGCACTATCGGCCCTATCGACTTGGTTGGTCCGGAACCAGACACACCCTTCAGCATCTCGTTTAACGAGGCGGGAACCAAGCTGCTTGGCAATGTCGTGACCGGCCCGCTGCTCGCCCGTCAGATCGGGTTGCAGATGGGCGAGGGGCTGCGGGCACGATTGGATTTCAAGGCAAAGTCCGCTTCTCTCGGCTTTTTGGAATCAACGAATGCGGGGAGCGAGAAAACCGGCCCGATTAAAATCAACCTGACGGATTGGAGCGCCACCAACATCCTGGCATATCTGGGCGAAGGCACCAGCACCCGCATTCGCGCAGGCCGCTACGCTGATACCGCGTTGACCGGCACCCGGCAGGGGATTGGCGGGCAGTCGATCGATGTTGAAATGGGCGAGGACGGCAGCCTGAGCGTCAAATTGCGGAAGCTCTGGGCACGCGGTTTCGAATTGCGCGACCAAAATCTGGGCCTCGCGCTGATCGTCAAAAAGGTCCGCATGCCGGAAGACGGGGAAATAGCCTATAACCGCGCACCATCCGCGGACGATCCCACAAATACCGACCATACGATCGACATATCGCAACTGGATATCGACGACGCCTATCTGCTGATCCTCGATATCAACGCCATGATTGCGGCGCTTGGCGGACCGAACATCAGGCAAAAGCTGCACAGCAAGGATCGCAGCCCGGACCCCAGCGCCGAACCGGATACGGAGGCGAGCCTGCTGCCTGGTTCGGCGGTCGACTGGATTAAAGCCAACCCGGACTTGTTCCGAAGCCTGCAAGGGTCGCTGTTCGCCGATGTCCAATTCGAGCTAGGGTCTGTCACCACGGACCTCGGCACCCTGCATCCGCAGTTGAACACGCGGATCGAAAACGGTTCGATCGATCTCGACCAGTTGGAAGACCAACTGACCTATATCGACGAACCCGGCATGACCACTGTTGCCACCGCTGCCGCCAACTTTGCGTTCGACCCGCACAGCAGCGAGCCGACATTGGTTTTCGGTATTGGCGGCTATGTGCCTGTCCCGCCGCCGCCGGGTTTAGGAGGGCCGTTTACGCCGGCCGAGCCGCTGGAGGCGGACCTTCATGCCAATCTCTATGAATGGAACATGACCAGCGACGAGATGCGGACGATCCAAAGCACACGCCGCATCGGTATCGACCGCCTGTTGCAGGTGAAGGATTCCAAATTTGGAGAGGAACCGGACGAGGATGAAGATATTCCAACGGAAAGCATTGCCGAGCAGTTTTCCGGCCTTCGGGTAAACTATTTCAATTTACTGCTCAGCACAGACAACGAAGATCCGATTCAGGTCAGCCTGGGCGGCTTCGGGTCCATCACACTGCCGCCGGACGCGCTGCGCAATTTTATGATTTCGAGCAAGATCCAGCCGTACAATTTCGAGCCGTTCAAAGGCATCGCGGGCGAGAGGATTTACCGTTCGCTGCACATGGATAGCACCAGCCGCCCCGGCTACGTAAACCTGAACTTGGGCTCTTTGTCTGTATCGGACATGGCGCTGAAAATTCCGGCTTTCGGCAATTATGCGGGCGGATCGGCCAGCGGTGCCGTCTCGATCAACGGCGTTGAAGACCTGTCGCTGATCTTTTCGGGACTGGTTCCGGAGAAATTGTCCGGGCTGGTCAAAAACGTCTCTCTGACGGGCATCAAGATCGACCTGAACGAGATCGGTCTGTACGGACCGGAGGCACCAACGCCGGTGTTCGAATACGACGATCTGCCGACCTTCGAGGAGGAGGGCAAATGAGGATGGCCCCTCGACTGCCGGAAAATCGCCCCGATCCGATTGCCCCGCAGGTGCCGGATGCCCGCGACGTGGCGGGGTTGGAGCGGGATGCGGATGTCCGTGCCGACCGGGCGCTGCATGGGCGTCCGCTGGATACGGCCAGCCGGCCGGCGCCGGCCGGTTTCCATGCTGCCGGTTTTCGTGGGTTGGGTGCTGGCAAGCCGTTGCCACCGCTTATCTCTGGCAATCTTTCCCGTGCGCTGGGCGTCGATCTTTCTGGCTTGCGCGTCCATACCGGCGGCGAAGCCTCCGACCGGGCGGAGGCGATGGGCGCGCGGGCGGCAATTGCAGGTCCCGACGTCGTGTTGGGCGAGAATGTGCAAGACCTGTCGCAACCGGATGCCCTGGAAACCCTGGCGCACGAGGCCGCGCATTTCGCCCAGGCAGCCGACAATCCAGACCTGCCGCGTGTGCTGCGGCAAGAGAAAGCGTCCGGGACCGGCATCGGCAAGGCGCCGCCAAAGGCCGATTTCAGTCGCGGCAGCGGTCTCGGCCCAGAGGATAAGGCCGTCACCTTTGCTTTTGACAGCGCCGACCTGACACCCACCGCCCGCGCCGATTTGAAGGCGCTAGCCCAGTCCTGGAGCGGCCCGGTGGAAATCGACCTCTATGGTTATGCCAGCACGGAGGGGCCGGGCAGTTACAACGTCAACCTGTCCGCACACCGCGCGGTGGCCGTGCAGCGTCTGCTGCAACCGCTGCTGCCGGAGGGCTCGGTCATCCGCCTGCACGCGCACGGGGAAATCGACGCCTTCGACGTCGCGGACCACAACCGCCGCGTTGGCATCGACGTCATGGAAAAGGCCGTGAGCACGGCAACGCCGCTGACGCTCCCCGGCTTGCCGCGGCCGAGCCCGTTCCCTTCCTTGAGCCTGGGCACTGGCCGGCTGTCACTTGGCCCGACTCCTTATCCGCTCACCAGCGAACTGTTCAACCGGCCGCCGCCCGACCCGGGGAGCGTCACCGTTCCGATGCCGCCAGCCCCTGTGCTGCCACAGCGCTTCCGTGTTCCGCTGGCCAAGCCGCTGACCTTGCAGCCAAGGCAGGCCAGCAACCTGTTTCAGCAACCCGCAGCAGTCAATCCCGCCGCCGGGCTCAACTATCTGCCGCTGGCCAGCGCTGCCAATGCGCGCGGTCTCAGCCTGATCCAGCTGGTTGGGCCAGGGGAATTGGCCGACCTCTACGCCCTGCACCGTAGGCTTTACCCTTGGATACCGGAAAGCGCGGACCAGGTGGACAATTGGCTGGTCAGCAAGCTGGTCGGGGCGATGACGGCGCAGGCAGCGACCGAACGCGCGTTCAATGCGCACCTCAGCCAGGAATACCCTGGCATCCTGGAAGAAAGCGACCGGCTGGGCCAGATCGACCGCGCCATGCGTGGAGAGGAAGAGCCGTTTACCATCCCCCCAATTACCGTCCTGGAGCTGGAGTTCGATATCAGCCTGGGCGTATTGCGCAAGAAGTGAGGCGAGGCGCCCAATGGCCCGATCCCCGATCAACCCCAAGCTTCTGAAGGCTGGCCTGTTCCGGGTGGACCGCGAAAGCGGTGCCGTCAAGAACATCGTGCCGTTTCAGTACAATCCTGAAACCGTGAGCCGCACCTTGACGCCGCGCGGGGCATCCAGCGAGGGGCAGCGGGCGGATGCCTTGCGGCTGGTCGGACCGCCGGTCGAGACCATCAGCCTGGAAATGATCCTGGAAGCGTCCGATGCGCTGGAAGTCGCGGCGACTGGCGACACCATCGCGACTCAAGGGCTGGCGCCGCAACTCGCAACCTTGGAAATGATGATCTATCCCAGTGTCGAGGCCGTGCAGCGCACGGCCGATCTGGCCGGGCAGGGGCTGATCGAGGTGCTGCCGGAGCCGGAGCCGCTCACCTTGCTGGCCTGGAGCCGTAACCGCATCACGCCCGTCAAGATCACCGAATTTTCGGTGACCGAGGAAGCGTTCGATACGGCGCTGAACCCGGTCCGCCTGAGCGTGTCGCTCGGCCTGCGGGTCATGAATATCGACGATCTCGGCCCCGCCAGCCGTGGCGGCGGCATTTTCATGAGCTATTTCCGCCGCAAGAGCGAACTGGCCGGCTTGGCCGGCAGCGGTGATCTTTCTGCGTTTGGCATTGCCCAGGGAGACTTGGAATGACTGGCCCGATCCAGAATCAGGTGTTTTTTCTGCCCCAGCAGGAGCAGCGGCGCTTCCCGCAGACCAGCCGCTACCACACCACGGGCACGGCAATTTACACTGCCGCCGATGGTGCGCCGCTGCCGTATCTGCTGCGCCGGTTCCCGCCACAGCCGGCCCGGCTGGAAACTATCGGCAGCTACACTGCCTCCGCGCCGGACCGCCGCGACTTGGCCGCGTCCTCTGCGCTCGGCCGGCCGGAGTTGTGGTGGCGGCTGGCCGATGGTGCCGGCGCGTTCGATCCTGACAAGGTGGTGGACCAGCCGGGAACGCGCGTTCGCCTTACCCTGGATGAGAGCAGCGGGAGCTAGCCAGCGATGAGCGGTGTGCAACTTTCCGTCAAGATTGGCTTCATTACCTACGGCCCCGCGCCGGAAGTCGTGGTGGATGCGATCCGCTCCGTGCAGGTGACACAGAAAGCGGGACAGCGCTCCGGCTTCCAGATGACCATGGCGATGGAGAAGGGTGGCGAGATCGAGCAGGAGTTGCTGCCGTCCGGCTTCTTTGCCCCCGGCAAGCGCATCATCCTATCCCTCATCACCAATGGCGTGCGCGAGGTGCTGATGGACGGCCACATCGCCCGCTACGATGTTGCCCAGTCGAACGAGCCGGGCCAGGCGACCCTGTCGCTGACCGGCACGGATGCGACGCAGTTGATGGACCAGATCGACCTGTCCGGAATCCCGCTCGCCGGCATGCCGCCGATTGCGCAGGTCAATCTGATCCTGGCCAAGTATCTCCCGCTCGGCATCGTGCCGCTGGTGACGCCGACTCCCCTGATCGCGGTCGACAATCCGATTGAGAAATGGAAGAGCCAGAAGGGTACGGATTACGCACATATCCAATGGCTGGCCAGGCAGGTGGGCTATCAGTTCTCGCTGGAGCCTGGCGTGACGGAGGGCCAGCAGTTTGCCTATTTTGGCCCGGATATCGGTACGCTGATCGCCATGGGCAAAACCGCAGCGGGCGATCAGTTGCCGCCGCTGACCGTGAACATGGATGCGGCCAGCAATATCGAGAGTTTGAGTGTCAGCTTCGACGGCCTGTCCAAGCCCCTGGTCTATGGCTTCTATCAGCATCCGGATGCACCGGGGCCTGTGATCCCGATCCCGTTCCCGGATGTGGCCTTCAACCCGCCACTAGGGCCGGGTTTCATTCCCTATGCCAAGAACTTGGCACTGAACAAGCCCAGCAGCGGCAGCAACAGCCAGAACGAGGAGGATGGCATGAGCAGTAGCGATCTGGCCGCCCTTATCATGCGCGGCATGGGGCGGGCGGCGCAGGGGGCGAACGTGATTTCGGCCAGCGGATCGCTGGATGTTGCGCGCTACGGTCAGATTTTGCGCCCGCGCAAGCTGGTGAACGTGCGCGGCGCCGGCCCGCATTCCGACGGAACCTACTACGTGCAGTCTGTCTCAACTCAAATTCAGCGTGGCTCATTCAAGCAGAGTTTCACCCTATCGCGCAACGCGCATGGTTCCTTCAGCGAAAAGGTGGCGGTATGACCGAACCCCGGCGGTATTACGGCAAGTACAGAGGCGTCGTCGTCGCGAACGAAGACCCGATGCGGGAAGGCCGGCTGCTGGTGCAGGTGGGCGATGTGGGCGGCGTGATCCCGACCAGTTGGGCCATGCCCTGTTTTCCGGCAACCGGCATTCAGATGGGCGTCTACATGCTGCCGCAGGTCGGCGCCGGCGTCTGGGTCGAGTTCGAACAGGGCGACCCGGACAAGCCAATCTGGACCGGCTGCTGGTATCATAACGCCGGCGAGATTCCGGCGCTGGCACAAATTCCGCCGCCGCCCGGCACGTCCAATTTTGTGATTCAGACCGCCGGTCAGAACACGCTGATGCTGAGCGACACGCCTGGCCCGACCGGCGGCATCCTGTTGAAGAGCACCACCGGTGCGCTGATCTCCATCAACGAGGTCGGCATCACGATTTCGAACGGTCAAGGGGCGATGATCACGCTCAACGGCCCGGCGGTGACGATCAACCAGGGCGCCCTGACGGTGACCTGAGGCGGGAAGGGAGACACATCCATGCCTGGACCCATTCTCACCATCGCGGCTGCCGCCACCTGTCCGCATGGCGGCAAGGTCACCATTGCGCCCGGCGCGGCCCGTGTCACAATTCTCGGGCAGCCGGTCGCGACCATGACGGACCAGTATGTGATCGCCGGTTGTCCCTTCCAAATTCCCGTGGGCGCGGGCACCAAGCCGCAACCTTGCGTGAAAGTGCAATACACCGTGCCAGCGACGCGTGTTCAGGTGATGGGGTCGCCCGTGGTGCTGTCCACCAGCGTCGGCCTCTGCCAGTCGGCGGAGCAAATTCCGCAAGGGGCGCCCATTGTCTCTGCCGTTCAGCCGAGGGTGATCGCAACATGAGCCATATCGCCTTTCCCTTCCGACCAGGCCCTCTTGGGCGGACCGAGACGGCCAGCGATCACGACTATATCCGCAGTCTGATCGAACAAGTGCTGTTCACTCAGCCGGGCGAGCGGGTGATGCGTCCAGGCTTTGGGGGCGGCGCGACCGCCATGGTGTTCCAGCCGAACGGTCCGGACCTTGCCAGTGCGGCGGAGATCGGCATTCACGCATCACTGAACCAGACCCTTGGCGACCTGCTGGAGGTGACCGGCGTCCAGGTCGAGAATGACGAGGCCATGCTGCGCATCGCGGTGCGGTTCGCCGTGCGGGGCGAGGCGCAAGCCCAGGTCGCCACCTTCGAAAGGAAGCGGGGATGAGCACGGCCTATCTCTGCGATGACGACGATCGTCGCCGCGCCGTGCGGGCGGCGGGAACAATCAACGGCATCGACTTTCTGGAAGTTGCCGACGCCAGCCAGACCGTGTTGGATGTCACCTTCCTCCACCCCTTGCCCGGCGAAGGCGGGGCTGTTCCCGCTGCTGGGCCGGTGTTGACTGTGGAGAATGTGCGCATCACCGGCGGCGTGCGCATAACGCCGGTTCGGGTGCTGGCGGTGGCGCAGCCGCAGCCGAATGTGTTGCGTGTGACCGTGGATCAGTCAGGCGATTTCTCGCCCTATAAGCTGGCGTTGGTGGCTGGCGCGGATGTGAGCGTGCCGCCGTCGGGGTTCGACCCGACGCTGTCGGCGGTGGCATTCTCGTTCAAAGCGGCCTGCCCGACAGATCTGCCGTGCACGCCGGTCCCCGGCGGCCAGCCGCTGCCGGGCGAGGGGCCGGTGATTGACTATCTGGCCAAGGATTATGACAGCTTCCGCAGCCTGATGTTGGCCCGCCTGCGCCAGCTCATGCCCGGCTGGCAGGATAGCAGCCCCGCCGATCCATTCATCGGCGCTGTCGAAACGCTGGCCTATGCTGCCGACCGGCTCAGTTATATGCAGGATGCAGCCGGGGCGGAGGCTTATTTGGCGACGGCGCGCAGCCGCATTTCCGTACGGCGCCATGCGCGCCTTGTCGCCTACACCATGCACAACGGCTGCAATGCCCGCACCTTTGTAACCTTCGACGTGAGCGCAGCCGCGAATGGCCAAACCATTCGCGCGAATACGCCCGTTGTCAGTCAGGTTGCAGGTCTGGCCGCGGATATTGGCGTGGATGCCTATCAGACCGCACTCGACGGCGGGGCGGAGGCGTTTGCAACGCTCAGCGATGTGACCGTTTTTGCCAACCACGGCCATATTGCCTTCCACACCTGGAGCCGCCGCGATTGCTGGCTGCCCAAAGGCGCTGTTTCGGCGACTCTCGCCGGCGATCCCGCATTGTCGCTGTCGCCGGGTGACTACCTGCTTCTGATTCAGACCGCGGGACCGCAGACGGGTGCGGCGGCAGACGCCGACCCCGATGTTGCGCACGTTGTACGCTTGACCCGTGTCACGCCGTCTCTCGATCCGCTCGACGACACGCCGGTGGTCGAGATTGTTTGGGCGCGGGACGATGCACTGCCATTCGACCTGCCGCTTGTCGGCTCGGTCGGTACGGATGGCGCCGATATGGCGCTGGCGGAGGCACGGGGCAACATAGCGCCGGCAGATCACGGCGCTTGGTTGCAAGCCGGCCTGTCATCCGATCTGGCGCCGCTGCAGGGGGATTACCGGCCTTGCATCACTGTGCCCAACATCACTTTTGCCCAGCCTTTCGATTCGTCCCGCTCTTCCGCTGCCGCGGCACTCGGGACGGACGCCCGCGCGGCGGGACCGGAGCTGCGCCTCACCGATGCGACCGGGGAATGGACCTTCCAGCAGGATTTGTTGGCCAGCGACCGCTTCGCAAACGATGTGGTGGCGGAGGTGGATGAGGGCGGATTCACTTGGTTGCGGTTCGGTGATGATATCAACGGCCGCAAGCCAACGCCGCTCAGCCGTTTCTTCCTGTCCGCCCGCGTCGGGAATGGCACCCGCGGCAATATCGGCCGGAACGTGCTGGCCCACGCGGTCACCGGCTGGAACGGCCCGGCGGTACCGGGCATTCTCGGCGTTTCCAATCCGTTGCCGGGTCAGGGTGGCACCGACCGCGAGCGGGTAGCAGAGGCGCGCCTGTTCGCTCCGCCCTCAATCCGCACGCAGCAGCGCGCGGTGACAGAGGCGGATTGGGCCGAGTGGGCACTGCGGCATCCAGAGGTGCAGCGTGCCTCCGCCGAACTGCGCTGGACCGGCAGTTGGTACACCGTGTTCGTCACTGTGGACCGGGTCGGCGGTGGCTCGGCCATTCACGATGCCGAATTTCGCGAGGCGATACTCGCTCATCTCTCTCGCGCGCGGCTGGCTGGCTACGACCTTGAACTGCGCGACCCGATTTATGCGGCCCTCCGCTTGGAGTTGCGCGTTTGCGTTGCCCGCGATCATGCAAAGTCGGCGGTGCGTGCGGCCCTGCTCGATCGTTTCAGTGCGGGTATCCGGCGCGACGGAAGCAATGGCTTCTTTCATCCGGACCGGTTCAGTTTTGGTGACCCGGTGTTTTCCAGCAGCATCTACCGGGAGGCCATGGCAGTGGATGGCGTTGGGTCGGTCGATATTGTCACGTTCCAGCGTGTGGGCCACGCCCCGAACGGAGAAATTGCGGCCGGCGTGCTGCGTCCCGGCGACCGGGAAATCGTGCAGTTGGAAAACGATCCCAACTTCCCGGAGCGCGGCACGTTCGATGCGATCATGGAGGGGAGCCTATGAGTGACCTCACGCAGGATTGCGGTGGTGGTATCACCGCCACGCGGACGCCGTTGCCGGCGAACCCGATGCCCTATCAGAGCCAACTGGCATACCGCGTCGGCGAACATGGCAGCTTCCTTATCACCATGACCGCAGGGATAGCCGCGGATCCAGCCTTGTCACGCCTGACGACGCGGGATCCGTCCGACCCGGCGATGGCGTTGCTGGATAGCTGGGCAACCGTTTTGGATGCGCTGACCTTTTATCAAGAGCGCATAGCCAACGAGGGCTTTCTCGGTACGGCTGTCGAGCGGCGCTCGCTGTTGGAGCTGGCCACGCTGATCGACTACGAACTGGCCCCCGGCGTTTCGGCCGAAACCTATTTGGCCTTCACCACGGATCAAATCCCCGGCAGCCCAACCGAGGTCAGCATCCCCAAGGGCGCGAAGGTGCAGAGCATTCCCTTCGAGGATGGGGAACTGCCGCAGACCTTCGAAACCAGGGAATACTTGTTGGCCCATTCGGCGGTCAACGATATGCGCCTGGAGCTGGCGCTTTATATCGAACCGCAGCCTGGGGACACGGTTGTGTACCTGGATGTTGCCGCCGCCCGCCTCTCTCCGGGCGATGCGATCGTTATCCTTGGCGACGAGCGCAAGGCGTCGGCCAACAGCCGGCGCTGGCAGGTGCGGCGCGTGCTGTCGTCGGAGATGGTGGCGGAGGATCCGGTTTCGCACCAGCCGGCCCGCGCGGTCGTCGCTCTGGAAAAGCCGCTGGATGGTGCCGACCGTCTGCCACAGACCAGTATCCGTGCCTTTGCTTTCCGCCAGCGGGCGAGCCTGTTCGGCCATAACGCCCAGCCCTGGGCAACCCTGCCGATCTCGTTGCGGGTGGGGGAGTTGCTGCCAGGAATCAGTGTTCTGGCCCAGCCGCTGGAAATGGTGGCAACCCCGCTGATGATGACCGATGCGTCGGCAGAAGCCAGGACAGACCAGCCCGTAATGCGGTCGCGCGCACCTGTCGGGGGCGGATCGGCGATGGATTGGAAGGTCGACGGACTCTTCAAGTCGCCAATTTTTGAAAACCTTGAGTATATCGAGGATACCAACAACAGCCTGATCAAAGGGCCATTTGCCGACCGCAAGTACAGTTGGGCCGAAGCATCGTTTTCGGCCGTAGATCCTTATGTCTATCTCGATCAGGTCTACGACAAATTTGTTGCCGGCGGTTGGTTGGTGCTGCGCAAGGCGGTTTCCGGCGGCACGGACGAGGAACTCTATTTCATCGAGGAAGTGGCAGAAGTCAGCCATTCGGACTTTAACCAAACTGCCAAGGTTACGCGCCTGAAGCTTTCCGGAACCGGCCTTGACAAGTTCTCGCCGCGCAATGCCACCGTCCTTGGCGCCAGCGAGGCGGTGGCATGGGCGCGCAAGCCGATCACCGACCCGATTGCCGGTTTGACGTTGCGCCTGGAAACGCAGGTGGAGGGTCTGTCTGAAGGACAGTTGCTCTCGATCCGCGGGGATGCAGCAGAAACAGGCAAACCGGCGGCAATGGTTGCCGTGATAGAGTCGGTCGGCTCGGTCCCGGCAAAGGGCAGCGCTCAAATGCAGGACGCGGTGTCGGATACCACCGAGATTACGCTGAGCCGCGCACTCAGCCCGCCATTGCGTCGTGACACCGTGCGGATCAATGGCAATGTCGTGGCTGCATCCCATGGTGAGAGCCGGGCGGAGCCCATCGGCTCCGGAGATGCCACCAAACGTTTTCAGATTGTCGACCTGCCGGCCAAACCGCTCACTCACGTCAGCGCGCCCGGCGAAACCGGCGGGGCGTCAACCTTGGCGTTACGGGTGAACGATATTCTGTGGCGGGAAGTGCCAAACTTTCTCAAGGCCGGACCGAAAGACCGCGTATTCACCCAATCCATCGATAATGCAGGCACGGTCAGCCTGACCTTCGGTGACAGCGTTACCGGCGCGCGTGTTCCGACCGGAAGCGGCAACATCACGGCGGAATACCGGGTTGGTACTGGCCTGGATGGGCTGTTGGTTGAGGACCGCCTGACCCAGCCCATGACCCGGCCGGTTGGCTTGCGCAGCGTTACCAACCCCCTGCCGACCAGCGGTGCGGAAGATCCGGAAACGCTGGAGGCAGCCCGGCAGAATGCGCCGGTTACGGTCAAGACGCTGGGCCGCATCGTCTCGCTGGCCGATTACGAGGATTTCGCCCGCGCCTTTGCCGGCATTGCCAAGGCCAAGGTTGCGCCGCTTTGGGATGGCGCGCGTACGTTGATGCATTTGACCATCGCTGGGGCCAATGGCACGACCCTTGGCCCCAGCGATACAGCCTATCAGAACTTGGTGGAGGCCATCGATCTCGCGCGTCCACGCGGTCAGCCAATCCGGATCGACAGCGCTGCGGTGGTTCCGTTCACGGTCGATGCGGAGATCTGGGTGCATCCCGATTACCTGCCCCAGAAAGTGCTCGCCAATGTGCGGGCCGCGCTGGAAGCGGCCTATGACTTCGCCCATCGGGACTTTGCCCAGCCGGTCGCAGCCAGCGAGGTCGTGGCGCTGGCGCAGGGTGTGGAAGGAGTGGAAGGCGTCACGCTGCTGGCGTTCTACCGACCGCCGGTGTCGCCTGCGGTTGCACTGCCGGTTGAGCCGCTGTTGTTGGCAGCACCGGCGCGCTTCGAGAATGGCATCTATCACAAGGCGGAACTCCTGACACTCTCGCCCGACGATTTGACCGTCCGGGAGGCTGCGTCATGACCAACCCGATCTACGACTTGCTGCCGGCTCACATCCGCACCCGCGACCAGGAGGCTGGGGGCACACTGCAAGCCCTGTTTGCGCTGATGGAGCGGGAAGGCGATGTGGTCGAGGATGATATCCACCGTTTGGCTGAAACCTGGTTCATCGAGACATGCCCGCCCTGGGCCATCCCCTATATCGGCCAACTGCTGGATGCGCGCGCGCTGCACGACCTGGGGCCGGAAAGCGGTTTCTCGCCCCGCGCATGGGTCGGGAATACCATTCGCAACCGGCAGCGCAAGGGTACGCTGGGCGCGATCGAAGCGGTGGCGGCGGAGGCGACCGGTCTGCCGGCACGCGCGAACGAAATGTTCGAACGGCTTTCGGCCACCCAATGGCTGAACCATCTTCGCCCACACCGCAATGCTGCGGCCCATGTGCGGGATGGCGACGCCATGGCGCTTACCGGTTCTGCTTTTGACCGGACGCCGCGCAGCGTCGATGTCCGCCGCATCGACCGTGGTGGCGGCCGTTACAATATCCCCAATATCGCGGTCCATTTCTGGCGGTTGCAGCCCTATCGCCTGCCAACGGTCGAGGTAGCGCGGATCAGCGGCTATCAGTTCACGGTGGACCCGCTGGGCCGCGACCTGCCTCTGTACTGGACGGGCCGGACGGAGACCGACGCGATCGGCATCGCCAGCATGCTGGATCTGCCGGTGCTGCTCGCCCGTCGCCCGCTGTTTCGCGAGTTGGAGGAAGCGCGGCAGGCAATCACCAACGGGACAACCCCGGGCTATGAATGGTTCGGGCCCAATCCCGCGGTTGCGCTGGAAGTTCAGCAGGCTCCGGGCGACCCGTTCGTGGCCATAAGCCCGGCAGAAATCGCGATCTGCGACCTGCACGACATTGCTGGCGGAGACTGGCGGCGTCCCCCAGCAGCCAAGGACTATACCACCCCCAGCGGCGCGACCGAGGCGCGGACCATTCAGGCCGGGCTGGACCCGGTGCGCGGCCGTGTGGCCTTGCCTGCCGGCAGCACCGCCAATGCCTTGCGCGCAACCTATGCCTATGCCGCGCCAGGCGATTTGGGTGGAGGGCCCTATGACCGGCGGTTGACGGTGGAGGGCCTGCTGGGCCGGGCTGCCGATTTCCAGATCGGCGTTTCCAAGCGGCTGCCCAGCGATGGCGCAACCATCGTCCCCTCAATTGCGGAGGCCATCGGCATCTGGAACGGCCGCCCGCCGGGGGAGGCCGGGTTGATCGTCCTGATGGACAACGACCGCTTTGTCGAAAATCTCACCGGCCCAAATGCGCCCATCATCCGCGATGGCTCGGCGCTGGCCATTGTTGCGGCGGACTGGCCGCAGGAACCGGCGGCGGGCGGCGGCCTGCAACGCCGCACCGGCACGCTAGCGGCTCGCGACCGGCGCGCGGTTTTGATCGGGCCGCTGGAGGTGGTGACCGAGGTTGCGCTCGGCGCACCGCTCCCTGGCCGGTTTGCTCTTGATGGCCTGCTGATGGCCGGACCGCTCGCCCTTTCCGGCGCTGTTGGCATGGCTTTTGGCGAAGTAAGGCTCAGCCACATGTCTATGGACCCGTCTGCCGGCAGCCTGACCCTAAACGGGCCCAAGATAGAAGGTGCGCTGCACCTGGAGCGCTGCATTTGCGGTCCGCTCGTCCTTGGCGCTGTCGAAACGCAATTGCGCATCCGCCAAAGCATTATCGATGGCAATGGCGGCCCAGCGATCCTGGCCAATGCCGTCAACCTGACAGCGGAGGCTGCGACCGTCATCGGCGATGCCAGCATTGGCGAGGTGTTCGCTTCCGACTGCCTGTTCGACGGCAGTCTGGTGGCGGAGCGTACGCAGGCAGGCTGTGTCCAGACTTCGGCCTATCACCCGGCGGGCTCCCGCACGCCGCGCCGCTATCGCTGCCAGCCGGACCTAGCGTTGGCCGGCCAGCCTGCAGCGCAGCATGCCCCGATCATTGCCGGCCTGCGTCCGCTGTTTGCATCTACCAGTTTCAGCAACCCGAACTATGCCCGGCTGGCTGACCGCGCGGCCTGCGAACTTTGGACCGGCGCGGGCGATGGTGATGCCATGGGCGCGTGGGGCTTCCTCAGTCTTGGCTGGCGTGAAACCAATCTGCGGATTGCCATCGAAGAATACCTGCCGTTCGGCCTTGCCGCCGGCTCTGTATACGAAACCTAGTCATTTGAAGGTGTCAGGACCATGAAAGGCGATTTTTCGCGACTGACGTTCGATCCCGCCCGCGCATTCACGCAGGTGCTGCGCCAGCAGGGCCGGGTTGATATCGACGCCGACTGGAATGAGCAGCAGGCCATTCACGCCCATCTCGACCGCACCGCCCGGCAGGATGTGATCGGGCCGAGCGGCGCGCCGGTCAGCCACGCCGGTTTTGCCATTTCGGACGCTGGCGGTCTGCAAATCGGTGCCGGCCGGTTCTATGTTGAAGGGCAATTGGTGGAACTGGCCGCTTCCGTGGCCATTGCAGCCCAGCCCTATCTGGCCGGGCTGCCGGTGTTCCTGAACAGCAATGGCAACCCAATCGCCAACCCGACTTCCGGCCGGTACCTGTTCTTTCTGGAGGCCTGGGACCATCACACCACCGCGGTGGAGGTGCCAGCGCTGAAGGAAAAGGCGCTGGGCGGGCCGGATACGACCACGCGGCTCAAAACCGTCTGGCGGGTGCGTGGGTTGCGGATCGGCAATCCTGGCGGATCGGAGCATTGCGAAACCAGTACTGCGGCGTGGACCGCCATGACAGGTTCACCGACCGGCACATTGGCCGCCCGGGCGCAACCGGTGGCGGATGATGGCAATCTCTGCACGCTGCCGGAAACCGCGGGATATCAAAGCCTCGACCATCGCCTCTATCGAGTGGAGGTGCACGATCCCGGCCAACCGAACGGCGCGACCTTCAAATGGTCCCGCGACAATGGCTCGTTCGTGGCGGCGTGGCTTGCGCGCAACGGCAACGAGTTGACCGTGGCGACCACCGGCTTCGATGCGCATATCGGCTTCCGCAATGGTGGTTGGGTGGAACTGACCAGCGATGCGCGCGAATTGGCCGGTTTGCCGGGCACGATGGTTCGGGTCGCCCGGGTCGTTGGCGACGTGTTGGAGATCGAGCCGGCCACAGCCACCGGCACGCTCGACATCACCGCCTTCGGCGCCACGCCCAAGGTCCGTGCCTGGGATAGCCCGGGCGCGGTGACGATTACCGTCGGCGGTTTCTTGGCGCTGGAGAACGGTGTAGAGGTCGAATTCGGCAATGGCAGCTACCGCACCGGCGATTTCTGGACAATCCCGGCCCGGTCCGGCTTTGGCGTCGAATGGCCGATGGATGGCAACACGCCACGTGTCGTGCCGCGGCATGGTACGTCGCACCGTTTCGCCCGCCTGGCGCTGCTGGACTTCCAGGGCGGCGCCTGGAGCTTTATCGCCGACTGCCGTGCTTTATTTCCGGCGGCCACCGAACTGCTGACGCTGGACGCCCTTGGCGGTGATGCACAGGAAGCCGTGCCGGACCCGGCCACGCCGAATGCGTTGCTGCCGTTGCGCCGGCCGCTGATGGTTGGGGTGGCGCGGGGCCAATATCCGGTTGCCAATGCCCATGTCCGGTTCCGCGTGTCGCTCGGCAATGGCCGTCTGGCTGGCGGTGGTGTCGAGCAGGTTGTGACCACCGGCAGCGACGGCACGGCCAACATCGGCTTTTCGCTGGATTCGACCTCGCTCGACCAGGCAGTGCAGGCGACTCTGCTAAGCCCAGGCGGTGCGGAACGGCATCTGACCCATACCTTCAACGCCCGCCTGTCCCGCGCGGCAGAAGTGTCGTTCGACCCATCAAACTGCCCGCCGCTGGCTGGCGACCGTACCGTGCAGGCCGCCATCGAACGGCTCTGCCAGTTGGATGGCAATGGCTGCGCAACCTACGTCCTATCGCCCGACTCCGATTGGGTGGCGGTGTTGGAGTCGATGAAGGAAGGGGAGGATGCCCACGTCTGCTTTCAGCGGGGTGTGTTTCAGACGCGGCGCCGGGTGACGCTCGCCAAACTTGGGCATATCCGTCTGACCGGAGCCGGGCCGGGCAGCCGTATCGTCATCCGCGGCGGGGAATGCGCCTTGGACTTTGCCGATTGCGCCAGCCTTGGCATCGCCGATCTGGCATTCGAGGCGCCGGACGAAGGCCGGCCGCAGGAGCGCCGGCCGGCGGCGGGGGCGGTGGTGATGGCGACCGGCTGCGGCGAAGTCGATGTGCAGAATGTCTCGATCATGACCGCCGGCGCGACCGTTTCTTACCGCGCCTGTCTGGCGGTGCTGCACACGGAAGGCCGGCGATTGCCTGACCGGGTGTTGGTGCATAACAGCCGTTTCCGCGTCGGCAACGCCCAAAATGCCGTGCTGGTGCAGGATGCGGAATGGATCAGTATCGACAATAACCGCATAACCAGTACTGCACAGTTGCAACAGCAGGTCATTCAGCCGGATTTGGTCGACGCCGTCATGGATCGGCTGATTCGCGATATCGCGACGGGCGCAGAACCGGTGCGGCCGACACGCCCGGCCCCCGGCACGGTGGAAGTCTCCGCCGGGCGGTTCAAGGCGACCGTGCCGTCCACTGTCGATCAGACGGACTGGGAAGCCATCGTGCGCGCCAACCCGCCGAGCCAGCGCGAACTGGCCAGTGAGGCGACGTTTGAGAAATATATCGACCGGGTCGCCGATACTCTCGCCAGCAATCCGCGCAGTTCGCCCAGCCTGGTGCGCGTGCTTACCGCGGTTGGCGGTGTGGAGGCGATCCGCCAGCCCAACCGGGAAATTGCCAAGCGGCTGGTGCTAAGCGAGGGCCGCATTACAATTGGACCGGCGGCACCGGATGACACTGGCCGCAATGTCACGGTCAGTGCCGGCCGCATTCAGATCGCGTTCAACTCGGATCTGAGCCAAGCCAATTGGAACGACCTGATGGAGGTGGTGCCACCAGGGCGCGTGACCACGACCGCAATGCTAGAGGCCGCGGTCCGCGATGCCGGCCGCAAACTGCTGACCGACCAGCGCCTCATTGCCCGGCTGCCGTTTGCCCGGCCCTATATCGATGGCCTGCTTGTGCGGCTGGCGCCGGTCGTCCGCGCTGGCATTGTCTGCCTGGGCGGTACGCTGCCGGCGGTTTCGATCACCGGCAACGTGTTCGAGCGCGTGGCGGAGGCGATCCGTGTTGGCGTGCAAGGTACGGTTACGCCGGACCAGCCTTCGCGGGCCGGTTCCATCACCGTTTCCGGCAACCGGATTGGTCTGGCCCTGCCGTTCTCGGCCAGGCGGGGTGAGCAGGCCATTCTCGCCGGTGGCGCCGAGCGAACCATGATGTCTGGCAATGAGATCGTCTATCGGGCGGCGGGGGATGCCCTGGTGTTCGATGCGGGTATTGAGTTGCGTGGCAATTTTGGCCCTCAAATCCATCTGCGGGAGAATACGGTGGAGAATGCAAACACCGCCATCCGGGTGGCATTCGTCGGAACCCCGCCAAAGCCGGAGCCACCGCCGATGTGGCGGGCGACGGCCAATCTGTCCGTGCATGGAGCGCAAGACCCGTTCGTGTTCACCACCGCAGATGGCAGCCAGCCGTTGCCGTTCATCGAACGGGACAATCTGCGGGTGTGACGGTCGAAGGTCAGCCGCATCAGTTCGGCCGCGGGTGTTGCGCGATTAACTTTTGTCCGTACTGGGCTGAGTGTCGGTAAAGGTCTTGAGCGCCTGTTGGAGGGCGTTTAGCCCTGCCGGCTCACGGTCGTCAGATGACCGATCGCCGTTGTCAGCCTTCTCGTCGGTTGCCGGCACGATATTCGGCCACACCGTGCCGAGCCTTTTTTCGAAACATGTAAGGTCTTTTCCGGCCTCGCCCCAAAGGCCCGAGAGATAGGTGGAGGCTATCCGTTCCTGGTTTTTAGGGGTAAAGTCCGCGGTGGCAAGCGTCTGATTAAAGTCCTTTTTCTGAAGGATTTCCGCCAGCGGGAGCGCGAAACAGCCGACGCGGGCGTATTCGCGTGCCGACTCATCGACCGCGGAAATCGCCATATTGATCTGACGAGGGGATTGCCGGGAAACCGGATCGATGTTCAGTTCCGGCTCGCAATAATCCCAGTTGAAGCCTGTCATATATCTGGCGATGCGCCGGAGCAGCGGGCACTGCGGGATGTGAGTGTTGCCGAAGTCCGTGTTGGCGAAAGGGGTTTTGGGGAAGTAAATCACCAAAGAGAAGGTTTCATGTGCCCCTGATCGGCACGGTTCCGTTTCGGTTATGAGACCCTGCAATTTCCAGATCTCCGCCTCCGCGTCTGCCGCATCTCTTGTCGCAAATCCGGGAATTTCTTTCACGTAAATCGTCATTTTGCCCCGCCACTGTTGTGGACCGGTGTCAGTGTATCGTCCCGTTCTCTGACCTCCAAGCCATTAGGTGCAGGGCGCGTGGACATTATCCATTATAGAATGGCCGGCCCCAACTGCGTAGCCAGAGGCGGACCAGCAGGCGTTTGCGCTCGGCCTCCGGCCAGTCGCGGAAGCCGGTGCGGCGGTGGCCCAGCAGGCGGTTGTTGACCAGTTGGATCTGGCCTGGCTCAAAATGAAACGTGAGCGCTTGCCCGGGCGCGCGCATTGCTTCTTCCAATGCCTCCAGGGCCGCCGCGCCGCGCGTGTCGATCTCTGCACCTGCCAGCGGGTAGCCGTTTTTCACCTGGAAACGGGAAAGTCGGGCCAGCAGGCGGCCATTCGGCGCCTCAAAGCACGGATGCCAGAGATACTTGATGTCGTCCGTCGCATGCTCGCGCTGCCGGTCGAAACAGAAGGGTTCGTATAGCCTGGCCAGCAGGTCCGGCGCCGTCTCGCGCAGGCGGTTTTGGACGCTCGGGAAGCTGACGATATGGCTGACACCGCCTTCCATCGCCGTGCGCAGGCAGAACAACGCCACCATATCCGGCGGGCAAATGTTGTAGGAGTTGTCGTTGTGAAAGTTCTGTTCCGCATTGGTCTTGTCGGGACGGACGCCATTGCCCGGCGGGCGTCCGGTATCGGTCACGTCATAGATCATGGTGCCGTCCCATTTCTGCGCCACCGGGCGGTCTACCATTCCTGCCAGCAGCCAGTAGACCTTGCGCACCTGCTCGCCCAATGCCTCCAGCGGCAGCCGGTCGACGATGGCAAAGCCGATACCGTCTGTGATCTGATGCCGTGCCGTCGTCATCAACGCCTCTGAGGCTGGCAGGTCGAAATCCGTGGGCCGCAACGCCTCCAGCGGCAGGGGATTTGCGGCGAGTTCTTCGGCCAACGCGGCCATTTCCGCGGCGGCCTCTGCGGATACGTCCAGGTAGCCCGCCCGCTCCGGCAGATCGGCGCCGCGCCAAGCAATCGGGTCTGTGATGGGTTCGTTGAGCATGGTTCGCTTCCGTCGATTGTGCTGAATGCCAGATTGACAGAATTGATGGCCGCCGCCAAGTTCCGGTCGAAACGAACGAAGAACAAACCGCCCGCTCATGCCTGACCCCAGACCTGGACAGATCCTGACCCGTGGCCTTCTGCGTGCGCTGCATGCACAGGGCTGGGCTGCCATCAGCGAAGTGCCGCTTGCCACCGGCCGGCGTGTCGATGCCATGGCAATCGATGGACGGGGCGAGATCACCGTGGTGGAGGTTAAATCGTCCGTTGCCGATTTCCAGACCGATGCAAAATGGCAGGAATACCGCGACTTCTGCGATCGGTTTTTCTTTGCCGTGCCACTGGAATTTCCGCAGGACTTGTTGCCGCCCGACAGCGGCCTGTTCATCGTAGACCCCTATGGCGGCGCGCTGGTGCGGGAAGCGCCGGTGCACAAACTGTCTGCCGCCCGCCGCAAGGCGCTGCTCATTACCTTCGGCGCGTTGGCAAGCCGCCGGCTGCACAGCCTGGAAACGTCGCTTTAGACGGCCCCGGGCTCGACGACGACCGTGCCGCGTTTGGTTCCGGCCTCCACCGCCATGTGCGCCGCGGCGATCTCCTCCAGCGGGAAAGACTTGGCGATGCGATGGGTGCGCTCGCCTTCCGCCAGCCAGCGCGTGATGTCGCGTTGTGCTGCCTGTCGGGCTGCCAGCGGCAGGACGTTCAGCACGAACGGCCGCAGCGTCGCATTCCGGCCCATCAGTTCGCCGAACGGGACCGGCGGGTTCCGGTCACCGTCGGAGGCGTAAGCCGTAACTACGCCATTTAGCTTAAGACATGCCATTGTGGCCAGCAGATTGCCGCCGAAATCCACATCGACGATCCGGTCCACACCCGCACCACCGGTCAGGCCGAGCGCGGCTTGGCCGGCATCCTGTTGGCGGTAGTTGATCGTGGCGTCGGCGCCTGCGGCCTCTGCCTCCGCTGCTTTTTCCGGCCCGCTGACGGTCGCAAGCACACGGGCGCCGCCCCATGCCGCCAGTTGGATCGCATAATGGCCAACCGCGCCGGCGCCGCCGGTTACCAGCACGGTCTTGCCGCGAACCGGTCCATCCGAAAACACGCCATAATGCGCCGTCATGCAGGGAATGCCGAGGCATGCGCCGGCGGCGAAGCTGACATCGTCGGCCAAGGGCGTGACGAGGTCCGCATCCAGCGCGATATACTCGGCCGCTGTGCCATGAGTGCGGCCACCGCGCTGGCCGTTGTAGAGCCAGACGCGTTGCCCCAGCCAGTGCTCGCCGACGCCGGCGCCGATCTGGTCGACCACGCCGGCGCCGTCGCTGTTCGGAATGACCAGCGGGCCGTCCATCGTCGTGTAGCGCCCCTGGCCGAGCCGCCGTTTCACATCCGCCGGGTTGACGCCGGATGCTGCCAACCTTACCCGCACCTCGCCCGGGCCGGCGGCCGGGGTGGGCTGTTCGCCCACCCGCAAAACCTCCGCCGCGGGGCCGAGGCGCTCATACCACGCGGCACGCATCGCCGCTCAGTCCGTGCCGGGCATGGTGAAGTCGGTTGGTGTCATCGTGACACTGGTCAGCCGCTCGACAATCGGGGCGTCTGCCTCGCTGTCGCCTTTGGCTTTCACCCATTCCGGATCGTTCCGGAATTTGTCCCAGTTCGCCTTCATCGCATCGCCGTCCGGGTGACGCACAATGTAGATCAGGCAGTTGGGATCGTTTTCGGCGACCCAATACCCGACATTGCCGATGCCATTCTTTTCGAACAGCTTGCAAGTGTGGTCACGAAAGCGGGCCAGCAGGTTCGGCATGCGGCCAGGGTGGGTATAATACGTGCGCAGTTCGTAAAGCATGGCGTTTCCTCGGAATTGCAGAATACGTTGAGAGAGGCGCATCCTAGCGCCGAACATGCGCGTTGCGAAACCGGGAAAGCAGCGTCCCGGCCAGGCATTGGCGAAAATCACGATTGGCGCGGTCGGCAGCGCCGCTGCAAGATGATAGGCTTGCGGCCAAACTGCCGGAGCAACAGAGGTCAGCCATGGTAAAATCCGTTTACGATAAGCCCTCCATCCTGACCCGCATCGCGGTTGGCAAGGGGCTCGGCTTTCTGATCGGCCTTGCCGGATTTGTTGTGTTGCCGATGCTCTGGCCAGATGTCGACCCGCTTTTTCGTTGGGGAATCCTGTTCTGGTACACGACCCTGGGCGCTGTTGTCGGCGTGTTCGGCGTCCTGAGTTACAATCCAGTGCTGATGTTGCCCATGCCCTGGTGGGTGCGCGCGCCGATCATCGGCGGCTGGATGAACTTTGTTCTGACCTTCTTTGCCTATGATCAGATGCAGGCGGCGCTCGTCGTCATGCTGGGCATGAACCTGTCACCGTTTTGGTTCACGTTGGAGGGCGCAATTGTCGGCGCCATCATTGGCGGCGTCGCAACCCGCCTGGGCGGGGAGGGGCGGCGGACTGCTGAGATAATGGTAGACGAGGCGGAGTGACGACCATCCATCCTTTGCAACCCTGCCCAGTTTACCCTTTCTTTTTCGCCAGGAAAGCGTCGATGAAGCCTTGCGGTTCGCCCCTGGCGAACGCTTCCTGCTGACCCAGAACGCCGGCGCGGAATGCCTCCTCAAAGCCTTTCAAAGCCACCTCGCGGAAGCGCTTTTTGGTGCGGGCAAAGGCGGTAGGTAGCTTGCCCGCCAGCACTTCTGCGAGCCCACAGGCGGTCGGGATCACCTCCCCCTTCGGCACCACCCGATTGAACAGACCGAAACGCTCGGCCTCATCCGCCTCCATCATTCGGCCGGTCATGGAAAGCTCCTGATTCAGTGACCAGGGTAGATTCAGGCTTATCCAATAGCTGCCCATAACGCTGGGAATACCGGCATTGACCTCCGGCTGGCCGACGCGGCTGCCGGGATGGGCGACGCGCAGGTCGCTTACCAGCGCGATCTGGAAGCCGCCGCCGGTGGCGACGCCGTTCAGCGCTGCGATCACCGGTTTTTCCGTTAGCAGAATCTGTTTGTAAACATTGCAGACTGCCCCGAACCAATCCTCGACCTCGTGCGGTTGCACATTGCGGGCCTCCATTAAATCGACACCGGCGCAGAAGGCACGCTCGCCGGCGCCGGTCAGCACGATACCCTTGACGGCGGGATCGTTATCCAGCGCGATGAGCGTGTCGGCGATGCCGCGTGCCAATTCCTGCGTCAGGGCGTTCAGGTTATCCGGTCGGTTCAAGATCAGCAGGGCGATTTCGCCCTGCATCTCCACTTTGACGGTTTCGGTCATTGCGGTAACTCTGGGGTTTTGGTGGCAAAGTCGGTGGCGGCCTCGTATGCGGCGGCAGCGCGGTAGAGCATCGCCTCCGCATAGGGCCGGCTGATCAACTGCAACGAGCCAGGCAGGCCGTTCGGGCTGAAGCCGGCGGGCACGCTTAGTGCCGGCAATGACAGGTAATTCATCGGCCGGGTGCAGCGGCTGATGCCGGCGATGACGGCGGCAAAGCCTTGCCGGTCGCCAACGTCGGTTTCTGCAATCGTCGGGATTTCCATGTCGAACGTCGGTGCATGCAGCACGTCGCATTCGGCGAAGGCAGCCTCACAGAATTCCCGCACGATGCGCGGGCGCAATTGGAGAGATGTCAGGTAGTCGGTCGCGCTGACCGCGAAGCCGGCTTCCACCCGTGCCCGTGGCTGCGGACCGTAATCCTGCGGACGCGTGCGCAGCCAATGGGCGTGCAGGGTGGCGCTCTCACTGGCGGTGATGAGGTTGGCCAAGTCAGTGTTGGCCTCCGGGTTGGGAATTGCCACCGGTTTGATGATGGCGCCCAGTTCCGCAAAGACTTTCAGCGAGGCATCCATCAATGCGCCGATGGCAGGGTCTAGCGATGCGCGATAATAGGTTTCCGGCACGCCGATGCGCAGGCCCTTGATATCCGGGTTCAGGCAGGTTGCCTCGTAATCCGGCAACGGCCGTGTGCTACAGGTACCATCGTTTGGGTCGGCGCCGGCAATTGCGGCAAACATCCGTGCGTTATCGCGCACGGTGCGGGTGAGCGGGCCGATATTGTCGTGCGTGAAAGACAGGCCCATCGCGCCGTAGCGGCTGACGCGGCCCGCGGTCGGCTTCAGGCCGACGAGCCCGTTCGCGCCTGCCGGCAAACGGACGCTGCCGCCAGTGTCGGAGCCAAGTGCCCCGAATATCAGACGCGCCGCGGTGGCCGCCCCCGAACCGCTTGACGAGCCGCCGGTAATATGTGCCGGGTTCCAAGGGTTACGGCAATGGCCCCAGTGGTCATTGTGGCCGGTCGGCCCGAGCGCAAATTCCGACATGTTCAGGCCGCCCAGATAGAGCGCGCCGGCAGCATCCAGCCGGTCCATCACTGTGGCCGAATAATCCGGCCGAAAGTCCTTGCGGATTTTCGAGCCGCAGGTGGCCAGCATGCCGGTGCGGTAGAACATGTCCTTGTGTGCAAGCGGCACGCCAGCCAGTGGTCCAAGCGGCGCGCCCTGGGCGCGTGCGGCATCGGTGGCATCGGCCATTTGCAATGCCAGGTCGGCTTCCAGATGGATGAAGGCGTTAATGGCCGGTTGCCAAGTTTCGATTCGGGCAAGACAGGTCTCGGTCAGTTCGCGCGAAGAAATCTCGCCCGCGGCAACGGCATCTGCGGCTTGGACCAAAGTCCAAAGGGTGGGATCGCTGGCCTTAGTCATTGCTCAGCGCCTCCATCACCACGTTTATCTGTGCGGGTTCGGTGTCGAACATGGAGCCGGGCGCGAGTTGTTCGAGGCTGGTTTTGGCGCGTTCCAGCATGCGCACGGCTCGGTTCGCACCTTCCGCTCCGCCAGGATAGGCTTGGCATTCGGTCAGCCAAGCTTCCATTTGATCTCGGTCAATCATCGGTGTCTCCCACTCGGTATGGTGCTACAGTAGGCGGAGTCCAGCCGCCATGCCAGGAGGCAATGCCATGCAAGAACGAGTCCAAACACCGACGCGTGCGACCCCCGCTGCCGGCAGCGCAGGGCTGCCTGTTCGCGACATACCGTTTGACGCTCCCTGGGAGTGGCTGGCTGGTGGCTGGCGCGATATGTGGCGGGTCTGGCCCATTTCGCTGACCTATGGGGCAGTGTTCGCCATTGCGGCACTGGCCTTGCTGGTCGGCCTGTTCATGCAGGGTGGACAGGCGATCATCGTCACGCTGGCAGCCGGTTTCCTGCTGCTGGGCCCAATTCTGGCAGTCGGCCTGTATGAGGCGAGCCGCCGGATTACCGCAGATGAGCCAGTGACTTTTTCCGGGGTGGCGTTCGTGCGGACGGCATCGCCGATGCAGCTTGCCTATCTGGGCGGGACGCTGATGCTGCTGTTTTTGTTCTGGGTCAGGCTGGCGATGATGCTGTTCGCCCTGTTTTTCGGCCATGCAGAATTTCCGCCGCTCTCGGAACTGCCGTCGACACTGCTGTTGACGCAGCATGGCGTCGGCCTGCTGGTCGTTGGCACTGCTGTTGGCGCGGTGCTTGCCATTGTCGCCTTTGCCCTTTCGGCAGTCAGTGTGCCGTTATTGATGCATAGGCAGAGCGATTTTTTCACCGCCATCGCCACCAGCATCAAGGCGTTGACCCAAAATCCGCGGGCGATGCTGTTGTGGGCGGGCCTGATCGCGGCACTCATGGTTCTGGGCATGGCGACCATGTTCGTCGGCCTGATCGTGGCGTTTCCGCTGATTGGCCACGCAACCTGGCACGCCTATCGGTCCGTGGTGGTTCAGCCCGAATAACTCATTGTTAAAAAATCGGGACTAATCTCCTTCTACGGAGGTGGTCGGCATGCTCCTTCGTCTGCGGGAGGATCGCCGTCATGGTCGGAAAAGGATTGGCTCTTGCAGGGGTGGCCGCGCTGGTCTGGCTGAATGCCGCGGCGACAATGCCAGAGAAGGGCAAGGTAACAATCGTTTCCAACCCTATTGCGTGCCTGGAGCTGAATGCTTCCGGCACGATTGTTCACAATCGGTGTGGCGAGTTCCTGCGGTTTGCATGGCGCAACCGCAGCAATTGCCCCGATGGCTGCGAGACGGAGGTTGCGCCCGGCGGGCTCGCCTTCGTCGCGGGCCTGAACGATTTCTATGTTTACGGTGCGTGCCGCAGCCGCCAGCAAGCCATTTGGCTGGGCTGGAAATATTCGTGCTATGCCCTTGCGAAATAAGACAAAGCCCGGCGGCAATTAACGACCAACCGGGCTAGAGTCTACTTGCGTTCAGATGTAGAGGCAGGCGGTCAGGCTGTCATCGCGCGCAGCATCCATGCCGTTTTCTCGTGCAATTGCATGCGCTGGGTCAGCAGGTCTGCGGTGGGTTCATCGCCAGCCTTGTCGCAGAGCGGGAACACTTGGCGTGCGGTTTTCGCCACGGTTTCATGGTCGCGTGCCAGTTGCCTGACCGATTTCATCGGCTGCCACTTCGTCTGCGGCCTCTTCAATTGAGGTCAGCCCGGCAAATGCTCTGTAGCTGCCCGGCGCTGGATGCCCCAGTGAGCGGATCCGCTCGGCGATCTCATCGACCGCTGCGCCGAGCTCTGTATATTGCCCCTCGAACATCAGGTGCAGGCTGTTGAACATTGGGCCTTCCACGTTCCAGTGGAAGTTGTGGGTTTTGAGATACAGTGTGTAGCTGTCCGCCAGCAGGCACGACAGCCGGTCGGCGATGGCTTTGCGGTCTGTATCGGAAATGCCGATGTCGATCGGCATGCTCATTTTGGAATCCTCTCTCGTGCATCCCAAGGATCATGGGGTTTTTAGAATTATTATACACTAACCTCGTCGGTGAAAGGGCTGATATCCCGTTCATCCAGAATCAAATGCAGAAGCGCCGGCCCATCGGCGGCTAGCGCCTTGGCGAACGCAGCGCCAAAATCCGCGGTCCGTTCGATGCGGAAGGCCGGCATGCCATACCCCTCGGCGACCTTGGCGAAATCTGGGCTTTTCAGGCGGGTGCCGTGCACGCCTTCCTCACCATAGCGCCGCTGCTGCGAGACCATGATCGAGCCCCAGGCGCCGTTGTCGCAGAGAATGCAAATCAGGTTGAGGCCGTGCTGCACTGCGGTCACCAGCTCCTGCCCGCTCATCAGGAAACCGCCATCGCCAACAAAGGCCACGGCCGGCGCGTTCGGCTTGGCCAATGCTGCACCAATGCCGCCGGGTGCCGCATAGCCCATCGCGCCAGACATCGGTCCCGCCTGGGTGTGCGGGCGGTTGAACCTGTAGTACCGATGCACCCAGCGGGCAAATGTGCCGCTGTCGCAAAGGATCACGGCGTCATCCGGTACCTGACTCTGCATTTCAGCAACGCAGGCGGCCAGATCGACCTGGCCGTGAATTTGGATCGAGCCCGGGCGGGCAAAGGCGTCAAATGCTGCGTGCAGGCCATCCCGCCATGCCAGCCGTTCCGGCGATGGCGCTGCCACCGCCTCGGTCAAAGCCTGCAATGACGGAATGACATCCGCCGCACTTGCGACCTCAGCAGAGCCGCGAGCCAGAACCTCTCGGTCCGGAAACACATGAATGAGAGGCTGATCGGCGCGGGGAATGGTGAATTCCTGTGTGGAGATGCCGTCGAGTCGGCAACCCATGGCGATGATCAGGTCGGCTTCTTCGAATGCCTCGCGCTGGAAAGCGACGCGGTTGATTTCCAAATGGCCGAAATAGGCGGCATGCTCGTTCGGAAAGGTGTCCTGCCGGCGGTAGGCAGCAGCGACGGCCACGCCGCTTGCCTCGGCAAAGGCGACGAGGGCCGGCGTGGCGTCGTCGATAGCGATCATCTCGCCGGCAATCAGGACCGGCTTCCTGGCCCTGTTGATCAACGCCGCGGCTTCCGTCACGTCACCCGGCGCCATGCCGGCGCGGGCGCGGGGACGAAGTGCCGGCAGGGCGGTATCGCCTGCGTCTCCCTCGATGATATCCTTCGGCATGACGACGACCACAGGACCGGGCCGCCCGGCTGTGGTCAAAGTGACAGCGCGGGCTACGACCTCCGGGATCTGGGCGCTCGATTCCGGCTCCAGCACCGCCTTGGCGATTTTGCCAAACATCTGGTGATAGTCGACCTCCTGAAACGCCTCCCGCCCTTTGGTTGCGGTGGGAACGTGGCCGATGAACAGCAGAAGCGGTGTTGAGTCCTGGGAGGCCGTGTGCACGCCGATGGAGGCATTGGTGGCCCCCGGTCCGCGGCTGACAAAGCCCGCGGCAGGCCGTCCAGCCAGCTTGCCGAAGGCCTCCGCCGCGAATGTCACCCCGGATTCATGCCGTGGCGTGATCAATTTGATTGCGTTGCTGGAGTTCTGGATCGCCCGCAGGATCGGCAGATAGCTCTCCCCGGGCACGGAAAACGCCGTGTCCACGCCATATTCGATCAGAGTCCGGACCAGGGCCTGTCCGCCATCCATGGGCTTGCTCCTCAGGCAATCGGTGTGAGTTTCTTGTTTCCGCTTATACAACAAGGTCCGGCAGTTGCGAGACCGAAACCGGCCGGCCGCCTATCCGCCGAAACCGTAAGAGCGCGAGCCGAAGCCGCCGCGGCTGACCGATTGGGTGCGGGTGCGGGCTGGCTTGGACGCCCATTCCGGCAGCGTGGTCCTGGTGCCGAAGCTGCTTCCGACTGGGTGGCCGCGCCCGGTGCGCAATGTATCCGGGCTGTTGGATGTGCGGTAGAGCGGTGCGCTCTGACGGCCGCTTACGCCATCAAGCATGCGGGAGGCCATGAAACCCATCATGAGCGGCATCCATATGCCACTGCCGCCGCTTCCCGCAGTTTGTTGCTGCTCGCACTGCTCCCTGCCGAAGGCGGCATAGCATTCCTCGCGGCTTTCGAAGCGCGGGGCGGTCTGCATGTGGTTGGCCAGTGCCGCATCGTGCAGTTGCACGCATTGTTCGCGGGTCAAATCGCCAGTGTCCAGGCAGTTTTGCACGTCGCGATACAGGTCCGCCTCCACCGCGGGATCGTCGCAGGATTGCAGCAGAATGGCGCTGACGCTCATGAGGCTGAGCGCGACGGCTTTGGAGCGTTTCATCAGCAGAAGCCTTCCTTCGGGTGAGCGGCCAGGACTTGTATATAAAGCAGCCTAATAGGTCATGCACGCGGCATTGAGCACGCCGGCCGCCAGCGATCCGGCCCCAAGCCATGTGCCGGCGCCGATCTCACCGCGGGCAATGCGGTCGGACAGGCGGTCGACGCCGAGCCGCAGCGCGAAATAGGTTAGCACCTGCACGATCAACGCCAGCATGCCCCAGATCACGCAATCCTCCAGGCTGACCGAATTCGCGATGGCGCTGGCTAGCGGTATGACGAAACCCAACAGGCTGCCGCTGAATGCAATGGCTGCCGCGGCATTGTTCTGGCGGATCAATGTCAGCTCGTTGTGTGCAGTCACCAACCCATAAATCACCCCATAGATGACCGTTAGGATCAGTGCGGCACCCAGATAAATCAGGAAATTCGGCAGTCCGGCGACGGAGGCTGCTACGGAAAATTCCATGGGGTTCAATCCTTTACTGTCCGGTTGGACGCTGGTTGGCGGCGCCCTTGCCATAAACATTGGTATCAGGCCATGCCTAGCATGCCTGTTTGTCTTTGGATCGCAAAATTCATCCGGCTTGCCCAGATCCCGATCAACCGGGGCGCAAGCCAGGCCAAAAATCGGATCGGTTTGCAGCATGCGATGTATGGCGGCTCAGCGGGGATAACTGATGGTTGTTTTACCTCATGAGAGAGTGCGTCTGCGGTGCCGTGAGGCAAATTAGTCGCATTTGACAAAATTTTGCCATTATAGGTTTTATAACTTATTTTTCCCGCGTTATGGTTGAGCATCACTGACAGTTGCAACCCGGTAAAAATGATCGGGACCGGCTGAGACATAATCAGAAAACGAAATGATTTGCGATGGATGGCCTGGGATCGTTTGCGTCGGTACTTGGTGATTGGGACGGAGGGATCCCCCTCCCATCCGGTGAGGAGCAGGAGGGGTTACCCTGCGAAGGAAACCTTCTTGGCGCGGCTTCCTCCCGACCAAACCACAATCATAAATTGAATATTTCAACCCAATTTGTCGAGGCAAATCTGCCATCCAGGCCGATTGTAAAACTTGCCACCAAAATCGCGGCTGAGGCTTCGTCGCTTGAAATCGCGCGAAACAGCGTCCTGGCGCTCGACATCGGCTCGGCCTCATGCGGCTTTGCCTTACTTCAGGATGACCGGATTGTTTTCAGCGGCACCCGCCTGTTTGCGCCGGCGGCCTTGGGTCATAAGAACCAATCCCGGCAGAGGCACCGCCGGCAGGTGCGCGCGACAAGAGTCCGGTTGCGCCGGCATCGGCAACGCCGCGCCGCTTTGCGCCGGCTTCTCATATCCTCTGGCCTGCCTGACCCGCTGGCGGCGACGCAAAGGGCCGATCCGCATGCCTGGCGGGCAGAAGGTCTGGACCGGTTGCTGTTGCCGGAACAATGGAGTTCAGCACTCTATCATATCGCCAAGCGGCGGGGCGGCGACGCTAGCGCGGGTGGCGATGCCGGCGCTCGCTCAGATCTGGCCGGTTACCGAACCGTTGGCGAATTGCTTGCCAAGGATGCGACTTATGATAGTCAAAAGCGCAACCGCAGCGGCTCCTATCTGTCGGCCTTCCCGGCGGCGCTTTATCAAGACGAGGTGACATTGCTGTTTGCTGCCCAGCGAGCGGCGGGCAATCCATCCGCCAGTCGCGTTTTCGAGGCTGCCTATAAGGAATGTGCCTTTGCCGCACGTGGGCACTCCGATGGTGAGGCGAGGGTCGGTACCTGCCCTTTTCTGCCAGACCGGCGCCGCGGCGCGCGGCATGCACCATCGGTCGAACGCTATCGTTTCCTAGACACCCTGACGAAGTTGAAAGTTACCGTGGGGCCGGAAATCCGGCGGCTTACGGCCGATGAGTTGGCGGTGGCGGATGCCCGCTTTGGTACCATCCCGTCCGTAACGTTCAACGATCTTCGAGCCTGGCTGGGCTGGGACGCCTCGGTCCGGCCGATCCGCGAGGTCGCCGACAACGCAGATCTCGTTACCTCGGCTGGCGCGGCCGCGGGTACCTGCGCACTCCGCCATGTTCTCGGTCTGCCGCTGCATGGTCAGGCAGAAGCTGAGCCGGGCCGGATCGACGCGATCATGTCAATCCTGACATTTCGCAACACCGCTGCCCGCATCCAGGACGGTCTGCGTAGTCTCAATCTGCCGCTGGAGACGGTTGAACGGTTGCTGCAGGCTTATCAAAGTGGTGTTTTCGCCAGCCTGAAAGGCGCGGCTTCGCTGTCTGCTGCTGCTGCGGCTGCCATGGCACCCCATCTGGCGCGCGGCGCGCTTTTTCACGATGCGGCTATTGCGGCGGGACTCGATCCGCTGGCCAGGGAGAACGCAATTCTCCATACACTTCAAAACCCTTGTGTGATCCGCGCCGTTCGGGAATCCCTGCGTCAGGTTCAGGCGGTGATGCAGGAATTCGGATACCGCCCGGAACGCATCCACATTGAAACAGCGGAGGATTTGGCGGCCAGTGGCCAGCGCCGGACGGAAATTGCCGCTGCGCGTGCGTCCGCAGCCCGCCGGTGGGAAAGCGCCAAGGTCGCGTTGGCCGGGATGATGCCGGTTGCTAACATCCGCAGTCAGCATTTGGAGCGGTATTTGCTGTGGCAGGAACAGCAAGGACGCTGCATCTACAGCGACGAGCCGATCTCGATCCGGCAATTGCTGGATGGCGGGGTTATCCAGGTGGATCACATACTGCCGCGCATGCGCAGTGGCGATAATGGCTGGCGGAATCGGGTTGTCTGCTTTGCCAGGGACAATCAGGAAAAGGGCGAGCGTACGCCGTTCGAATGGCGCGGCAGCGATGCCGCATGGTGGGCCCAATTCCAGGCGCGGGTGAAGGCATCTCGACTGCCCTCCCAGAAGCGGCGCAATCTGCTGATGCGTTTTTTCGCCGAACGGGAAGGGCAGGTGTTGAAGCGCAACCTGAATGACACCCGCTATGCGGCCCGATGCGTGCTATCGGCTTTGCGTGGTTTTTACCCTGGTGGCCAGCACCAACGGCATCTGGTCACGCGGCCGGGCCATTTGACGGCGTTTCTGCGCAGGGCATGGGGGTTGCATAAGAATCGGAATGATCCGCGCCATCATGCGCTGGATGCCATCGTTCTTGCGGCGGCTGGCCCCAAAACAATCGGGGCGTTGCACCGCGCCCTTGGAAATGGGCATGGCGGGACGGTGGCGCTGCCGCTGCCTTGGCCGGAATTTCGGGCAGACGTGGCCCGGGCCTTGGCGGACAGTGTGCCAAGCCGATCGGAGTTGCGGCGGGCACGCGGTCAGGCGCACGGCATGACCGTGCGCAGGGCCAAAGCCGCTTCGTCGGGAGGCGGCGCGCAGCTCTATGAGCGCCGGCCGGTCTGGAAACTGCGGCTCAGCGATTTGGAGCGCATGCCAGACCCGGAGGCAAATCTGCCCACGATCCAGCGGCTTCGCGACTGGATTGAAGCGGGCAAGCCGGCGGACGCGCTGCCGATCTCGCCATCCGGTGCGCAAATTCGCCGGGTCCGCCTTCTTGTATCTGGCTCGACCGGTATTCCGCGAGAGGGCCTTGCGGTGCGCGGTGGGGTTGCCGCGTTCGGGGAGATCGTCCGACTAGATGTTTACTGGCGCGAAGGGCGGTATTTCCCCGTTCCGGTCAACCGTACCGACATTGCCAACCGCAACCTGCCGCCGTCCAAAGCGATCATACCCGGCGCTCTGCGTGATGAGTGGCAGGAGTTGGGGGACAGGTACACCTTCTGCTTTAGCGTTTATCACGGGTCGTTTGTCGAGGTTACCACGCAACGCGGCGGCACAAAGTCCAGTTTTGTCCGTTCGTTCGACATTTACAAGGCGCAGTTCTTTCTGACCCCGATGCACAACAGCGCGGATATATTCAAGGTTGGTGTGCGCGGCGCATTATCGATCTGCAAGCATGTTGTGGACCGCATGGGCCGCCTGACCCCGGTCTACAGGGAGGCGCTAAGTTGGCGTGGCAAGACAGTTGCGCGGAGTGATTTAATAGCCTTACCCCAAGAAAAAACCTCCCTAAGGGAGGCTGCATAAGGTGGTGTGGGAGGTCGGGACAATGCCACGCTTGGCTTTTGTCTTTTGATTGGCGCCTTTGGCCGCATTGTAGAATACGAATTTTGACGCTCCTCAAATATGTCGAACAATCTATTGGAAGAAAAGTCAAAAATAGCGATATTATTGTATATTAATAATATAAAAACTCGAAATTTTATTCGGATTTTGCCATCAAGGTGCATGGCGCATCTTTGGAAATGCGCAATCCGGAAGGCAGAATCGTATGCGATAGATGAGTTTCTGACTCAATCGTCACCCAGCAAAAACCGCACGGCTGAATCCAGCACCATCAGGCCGCTGGAGGTCAGGCCGAACCCTTGTGCGTTCGACCAGGCGAGGCTCTCGTCCACCAATCTGGCCTGCTTGTCGCGGCTTGTGGTTTGCTCCAGGTCAAATCCGGCAATGGCCTGAAACGCGGTGCGATCAATGCCGGATGCCAACCGCAGGCCGGTCAGCAGTAATTCTTCGCCGATTTCCTCGGGCGCGAGGGTGGTATGGCTATCCACTCCCCGCTGTTGGGCTTCCATGTCACCCAACCATTTTTCGGGCGAGCGGATGTTGGCGATGGCTTGCCGGATGCCGTTCCGGCCCAGCCGGCCATGCGCCCCAGGGCCGATGCCGATCCATTCGCCACCTTGCCAGTAGACCAGATTGTGCCGTGATTCTGCGCCGGGGCGCGCATAGTTGGAAATTTCATATTGCGGCAGCCCGGCCTCTGCCATACGCGCCACTGTCCAGGCGTAGAGATCGGCCGCGGTATCGTCGTCCAGCGGTTGCATGCGGCCGGTCTGCAAGGCTTGATAGAACCGGGTTCCGGGCTCGAACGTCAGTTGATAGAGCGAAAGATGCTCCCCTGCATAGCTCAGCGCGCGCTCCAGTTGTGCCTGCCATTGCGGCAGCGAGTGACCTGGCAGGGCATAAATCATGTCGAAGGTGTAACGCGGAAACGTCTCTGCGATGTGCGCCAACGCCCGTTCCGCTTCTGCGACGGTATAGGTCCGTCCGAGGAAATCGAGGTCGGCCTGTTCGAACGATTGAATTCCGACCGACAGGCGATTGATGCCGGCCGCCCGCAGATCGTTGAACCGGGCGGTTTCGTGCGTGGTCGGGTTGGCCTCTAGCGTGATCTCGCAATCTGCCGCCATCGGCCAGAGTTTCTGAATGTGCGAGAGAATGCGCTCCACTGCGGCCGGCGACAGCAGCGAGGGCGTACCGCCACCCCAAAAGATGGTGGTTATTTCGTGAGTTGGATACCGCCCATGCCAGTCGCTCAGGCTATGCAGCAGCGCCTTGACCCATCGCGGTTCGTCCACGCCTGGGCGCACATGGCTGTTGAAGTCGCAATACGGGCATTTGGAGCCGCAGAACGGCCAATGCAGGTACAGGGAGAGTGGGGCAGGGGCGGTCATCCCTGGCTTGGGTCTCCGCCAAAGCATTTTGCCGCCAATGCGCGGAAGGCGCGGCCGCGGTGGCTGAATGCGGCCTTGCGCGCCAGTCCGACCTCGCCAACCGCCATCTCGCCAAAGGTCTCGCTCTCCCCATTCGGCTGAAAGATCGGGTCGTAACCGAAGCCGCCCGTGCCGCGTGGCGGCCAGACAATCGTTCCCTCGACCCGGCCTTCGGCGGTTTCGTAGTGGCCATCCGGCCATGCCAGAACCAGCACGGCAACGAAGGCAGCGGTCCGATCTGCCACACTGCCCAGTTCGTGCTGGACCCGCTGCATGGCCGGCGCAAAATCCTTGCCTGGCCCAGCCCAATCCGCCGAATACACGCCGGGCGCCCCGCCGAGCGCATAGACGGCGAGCCCGGAATCATCGGCGAGCGCCGGCAGCCCGCTGGCGGCGACGGCAGCCCGTGCTTTGAGCAAGGCGTTTTCTATAAAGGTGGTGCCGGTTTCCTCTGGCTCGGTAAGGCCGAGGGCACCGGCCCCTACAATTTCCACGCCAAGCGGCGCGAACATTCGCTGAAACTCAGCCAGCTTGCCGTTGTTATGGCTGGCCAGAACCAGCCTGTGTTCGGCGAATGTACGCGGCCCCGTCATCTCAGCGGCCCAACCCCGACATGCTCATGATGGCGCGGCGTTGCAGGCGCACCAGCTCGTTGCAGCCCTTTTCCGCCAGTGTCATCAGATCGTTGAACCGATCCTTGGACAGCGGTGCGTCTTCGCCGGTTGCCTGGATCTCAATAATTTCGCCGCGGCCGGTCATGACGAAATTCGAGTCCGCCTGCGCATTGCTGTCCTCGATATAATCAAGGTCAAGAACGGGCTGGTCCTTGTAGATGCCGCAGGAAATGGCGGAGACTTCGCTGGAAAGCGGGATTTCCTTGATCATCTTGCGGCTCTGCATCAGGCTGCAGGCTTGGTAGAGCGCGACATAGGCACCGGTGATCGCGGCGGTGCGCGTGCCGCCGTCGGCCTGGATCACGTCGCAATCGATCTTGATTTGCCGCTCACCCAATGCCACCAGATCGACAACGGAACGCAAGGCGCGGCCGATCAGCCGCTGGATTTCCTGGGTTCGGCCGGATTGCTTGCCACGTGCCGCCTCCCGGTCGCCGCGGGTATGGGTGGCGCGGGGCAGCATGCCGTATTCGGCCGTGACCCAGCCCCGGCCCTGGCCACGCATGAACGGCGGCACCCGGTCCTCGACGGAGGCGGTGCACAGCACGTGCGTGTTGCCGAACCGCACCATGCACGATCCCTCGGCATGCAGGCTGAATCCCGGCTCCAGCGACACCGGGCGCAGTTGGTCGTTGGCTCTGCCGGACGGGCGCGCGCTCATAATTTACCTTTCGAATGATAGCAGGAGGCCGGACGCTAGCTGCGCGCCTTGCAGATGTCCAGGCAGGTTGACGGCGCGCCATGCTATACCTACCTAGCGGAACACCCTATCGTTCGAATATCTGGAAACGCAGGTACTGAAATCAAGCTATGGCTGGTCCTTCACTCGCAGACCTCAATGAGCGCTCTCGCGAAATTCTGCGGTTGATCGTCGATAGCTACGTGGAAACAGGCGGCCCAGTCGGGTCCCGCACGCTGGCGCGGCGGTTGGAGCAGCAATTGTCCCCCGCGACGATCCGCAATGTGATGGCGGATTTGCAAGACTTGGGCCTGCTCTATGCCCCGCACACCTCCGCCGGGCGGCTGCCCACCGGCGCGGGCCTGAAGCTATTCGTCTCCGGCCTGCTGGAGGCGGGCAATCTGACGGAGGAGGAGCGGGCGGATATCGAAGCCCGCTGTGCTGCCGCTGGCCATCACGCGCCGGCGATGATGGAGCAGGCGAGCACCATGCTCTCTGGTCTGTCCACCCACGCCAGCTTTGTGATCGCGCCGAAGCGTGAGCGTTCTCTCGCCCATATCGAATTTGTCCGGCTTGCCGAGTCGCGGGCGCTGGTGGTGATCGTCGATGACCGTGGCCAAGTCGAAAACCGTATCATCGACGTTCCGCCCGGCATGCCCGCTTCCGCGCTGATTCAGGCCAGCAACTATCTGCAGAACCGCCTGCAGGGCCGCACGATCGGAGATGAGCGGAACCGCATCCTCGACGAGCTGGAACTGCACCGAAACGAACTCGACGAGGTGACGCAGCGGGTGGTGAAATCCGGTTTGGCTGTGCGGTTGGGCGATCCGGCGCCGGCCACCCTTGTCGTCAAGGGCCAGTCGCAGTTACTCAATTCCATCGAGGGTATCGAGGATCTGGAGCGGCTGCAGGCGATTTTCGAGGTTTTGGAGCGCAAGGAGGCGCTGCTCCAACTGCTGGATGCCACCCAGCGCGGCGAAGGCGTGCAGATATTCATCGGTGCCGAGCACGAGCTTTTTGCCCTTGCCGGTTGGTCGATGGTGCTGGCCCCGTTCGGCACCCATCAGGATGCCAAGGGAAAGGAGCGCGTACTGGGTGCCGTTGGCGTTATTGGGCCAATGCGCCTCAACTACGCGCGCATCGTTCCGATGGTAGATTACACCGCTCAAGTGATCCGACGTATACTAGGTTGATCAAATGCAACACAACGAGAATTCCCGCCCGGCGGGCGACGATCCCAAGCCGCAGGCGGTTGATGATGAGGCTGCGGCGACGCAAGCCGAAACCGCTGCCTCTGAGGGCGAAAATGAAGCCGGCGACCTGCGCGATGAGCGTATCGCGGAACTGGAAGCAGAGCTTGCCAGTGCCAAGGATCAGCAGCTTCGCGCTCTGGCAGATGTGGAAAACATGCGCAGGCGGGCCCAGCGCGAGCGGGAGGAGGCACTGAAATACGGCGCCGTTGGCCTGGCGCGCGACCTGCTGAGCGTCGCCGATAACCTGGGCCGCGCCCTTGCTGCAGCTCCGGGTGACAATGTCGACGAGGCAACCAAAAGCCTGATCGAAGGCGTGGCCATGGTGGAACGGGATCTTGCCGGCACGTTGGATAAGCACAACGTCCGGGAGGTTCCGGGCGTTGGCGAGCCGTTTGATCACAATGTGCATCAGGCGGTGGTTGAGATCGAAGCGCCGGATGTTCCGGAAGGGCATGTCGCCCAGGTGCTGCAAACCGGCTATGTGCTGCATGATCGGCTGCTACGCCCGGCCATGGTTGCAGTCGCCAAAGGGGCCGGGAACTAGGCGTTGTTCGTTCGTCTGGAAGAAACGCGGCGCGTCAGCGCCCGTCCGGCGCCTGCAGTGCCATACTCAGGGCATGCACTTCGTTGCCGATCAGGGAGCCCAGCGCGGCAAACACCATGCGTTGCCGCGCGACTCGGTTCTTGCCGGCAAAGGCGGATGCGGTGATGACTGCATGGTAATGGCTCTGACCATAGGGCCGGTCGCCGGCATGGCCTTTGTGCAAATGGCTTAGGTCCAGAACCAATAAAGATTCCGGAGCGATAGCGTCCCTAATCCGTCGTTCGACCTCGGCGATACGCATGGCGGGATTCCTTCTCAAGAGTTGCAGTTGACCCGAACGGTAAACTGGTCGGGTTTCGTGGCGCTGCCAGCGCCACGGTTTGACTTGATGCCGCGATTTTCCAGAAAGGTCAGCATCGCACGGGCCGGGACAGCGAAGGTCCGGTCGGGCGATGCAGCCGGCTGGCTGGCCTTGTTGTTTCGGGCGAACACCATACCGACCACCGCGCCGCCCTCGTTAACGACCGGGCTACCGCTTGCGCCGCGCCAGATGGTGGCCGCCAGCACCAGCATGCCTTGGGCCGCATTGGATCGGTGCCGGCCAAGATACAGCCCTTTCATCTCCAACGGGCGGACCCGCGGCAGTTTTCGTACCGGGAAACCAGTGATCGTCAGCGGATCGCCCTCTGCCAGCGGCTCTGTCGTAATCCGTGCCACAGCCGCCGGCTTGGCTCGAGTTTGCAACAGTGCGACATCGTAAAGGCTGGAGACCGAAACCAAGTTTGCACGCACGGTCTCCCCGTCCGGCAGCAGCACGGAAAGCTGTCTGCAACCCTCTGCAACGTGCCGGTTGGTCAGCACGCCGCCATTGGCAGAAACAAAGAAACCGGAGCCGACACCTTGCGGCCGCGGCGGCGGTGGGTTGCGGACGGCATTGCGGATATAGCGCGCGCGCCGCTCGGCAATGGCCTCGGCTTCGCGCTCCGATACAATTCGGCCGTCACAATCATGGTTTGTCGTTTGGGTGACAATGTTGCGGGCTGGATCGTGGCAATGCACCAACTCCAACGCGCCGGCATTGTCGGGCGCCAGGATCGCCGAGCCGAAGGCGGCAGCTGCCGCCAGGGTTTTCAAACTCAGCCATCTCATTTGCGGTGCTGACGCGCCTCCCGCTGGGCGATATAGACGCTGCTTGTGGCGATAATGCCTGCGCCAATCCAGACCCATATGGTTGGAACCTGTGCAAACATGACATAGGCGCCCAGCGCCGTAAACGGAAGCCGCAGGAAGTCGAATGGCTGTAACAGAGAGGCATCGCCCGCCTGCAACGCTTGGCTGATGCCGTAGATGTTGGCTATGGCCGAGAAACCCATCAGGCCCAGCCAGAGCCATTGATCGTTGGCCGGCCATTCCCAGAAGAACAGCGCCGGGATCAAGGAGAAGGGCAGGGAGTAAAGTGACAGGTTCAGCGTTACCAGCCCCGGTGAATCGTGCCGCACCAGCACCTTGCCCATCAGTGTGACGCCGGCGAAGGTAATGGTCGCGACCAGCACCACCAGCGCACCCATTTGAAAGGCATCCTCGCCCGGGCGCAGCATGACCAGCGTGCCGCAAAAGCCGATGATGATGGCGCTCCACCGCCGCCAGCCAACCGTCTCTCCCAGAAACAGAATGGCGCCGATTGTGGTGAATAATGGCGCGGTGAAGCTCAGCGCTGTCGCCTCCGCCACTGGCAGCAGAATCGCGCCGGCAAACAGGGTGACCGAGGACACGGCCATGATCAGCGCCCGCAAGCTGTAGAGGTGCCAGCGGGCGGCCCCGAGCCTGCTGGTCCAGTAATGTGGGATCAGGGGTAGGAAAAATAGCACGGCGAAGGCGTTGCGCCAGAAGGCGATCACGAACACGTCCATTCCGCCATCGGACAGGTGTCGAACCGTGTTCAGCATCACCGAGAAGCCGATCGCAGTCACCGTCATCCAAAAGCCAACCTTGAAGGATGGCGACCAATTGTTCACGCTCGACTCCTCGCATTTTTCCGGGGATGCACCAGGAATTTACCTGCACTTGTAAGCGGCAGTACTACGAGTTAATGACCTTGACTGACTTTCTCTGCCGCTGGCTTAATAGTGGCGGGGTGCCGGTCCGCTAACGGTGACATCCCGATTTCATAACAACCCATAGCGGGAGGAAACACATGAATCTGATAACCGGTATGCGTACTGTAGCTCTCGCAGCCTTGGCAAGTTTTACGGCCGGCGCTGCTTTTGCCGGGTGCGCCGATGGCGATTGGAAGGATTGCAAGGGCAAGCCCTGGGTTGATGGCGATGTGATGGAAACGCCGCTCGGCTCCAAATGGTGGCCCAACCCGCTATGGGGCGAAGGCGACGAGGCCGGGTCGACCAACTGGTACAAAAAGCCGGAGGTCGTGCAGCGTGCCATGGGCATGGTAAAGCAGGGCATGACCATGAAAATCGGCCATGAATACAGTGCCGAAATGCCCCTGTTCGGCACCCGCAAATTCTCGATGCGGATTCCCGGCTCGCCAACCGGTGGCCCTTATGGCGGACTGCATGTGATGTACAATGACGAGTTCCTGGCGACAGAGATCGGCCAGGTCGGTACCCAGTTCGACGGCCTGGGCCATATCGGCATTTCCATGGGCAAGCCCGGCGATCTGAATGAAATGCGCTGGTACAATGGGTTTACCATGCAGGAGATGCATGGCGCGGAAGGCTTGAAAAAGCTCGGCACGGAAAAGCTGCACCCGATCACTGCGCGCGGCATCCTGTTGGACATCGCGGCCGCCCGGGGTGTTGAAAGCATGGAAGCCGGTGAGGTCATCACCATGGCCGATGTGAAAACCGCCCTAAAAAAACAGGGCATGGAAGGCTATGAGTTCAAGGAAGGCGACGCGATCCTGTTCCGCACCGGGTGGGAAAAGTACTGGATCACAGACAATGCCAAATACAACAATGGCGCGCCGGGTATCGGCATGGAGGTCGCGCGTTGGATTGCGGAGGACGTCAAGGCGGGCGTGACCGGCGGCGATACTTGGCCGGTCGATGCGGTCTGTGGCGCTGGGGTAAATTGCGAGGTGCCGCCCGGCTGTATCTTCTGCGTCCACGCTTTCCTGCAAACGCGGCATGGAATCGTGAACCAGGAAAACCTGCGGTTGAAGGAGTTGGCAGACGAGGGCGTTTATGAGTTCGCCTATTTTTATACGCCGGTACCGATCAAAGGTGCGACCGGTTCGACTGGGTCGCCGCTTGTCATGTGGTAATGGGAGTTTCGATATACTTGGCCGGGGTAAATAATTCCCCGCTGCCTACATGCGAGGGGGCATCTTCTCTGCCCCCTCGCAGTGCGCTTCACAATGTGGAATGGGTCTAGAATTCCACATTGTGAAGCGCCTTCCCATTTGACTTCTGAGCTTGGCTGTCGTTGATAGCATCGATCGTTTCCTGTCTGCCTATGTAGGTATGGCGGGGGCGCCCGATCAGAAACTTGGGAGAAGAAACCAATGCGAGACGTTTTCACACGTACCGCCCGCTTCATGGCCGCCGCCGGCTTTGCCGCGCTGGCAGCTTTTGCGGCGCAGCCCGCGGGAGCGGTTGACCCGGTGAACATCCGCCTGGCGTCGGATCACAACGGCCCGCCACACCCGGCAGCGCTGGCGGAAGAATTCTTCAAGCAGCGTGTCGAGGAAGCGATTCCGGGCAGCAATGTTCGCCTCTATTATGCTTCCTCGCTCTATAAGGTTCCGGGCGCGGTCGAGGCTATGACCAATGGCGATCTGGAAATGACCTGGGGCCAGTTCGGCAAGACCGCGCAGGTTGACCCTTACATGAGCGTCGTCGTTGGCCCGATGCTGTTGACCACTCCGGGCGCAATCTCGAAGTTCAGTGAAACCGAAACTTTCAAGATGCTGGCCGACCGCTTCGACAAGCTGCACGGCGTCAAGGTGTTCGGTTCCGGCGATCTCAGCTACTTCATGGGCGCCGGCGCCGGAAGCCGCCTGCTGAAGCCGGAGGATTTCCAGGGCAAGAAGGTCCGTTCCATGGGGCCGGCCGAGAATGCGGCGCTGAATGCCTGGGGCGCGAACCCGACTACCATGGCGTTCGGTGATGTGCCGCCGGCACTGCAGACCGGTGTCATCGACGGCCTGCTCACCAGCCTTGGCGGTTTCCGTTCCACTCGCGACCAGGCGCCGTACTTCACGGTCGCCGGTATTAACGGCATCGTTGGCGATTACTACTGGATCGGCGCCTCGAAGATCTGGTGGAGCTCGCTGAACCAGGAACAGCAGGATATCATCGAGACAATCATTGTCGATGAGGTGCTGCCATTCCAGCGCAAGGCCAACTGGTGCAACGACAAGCAGTTGATCGACCAGTACGGCACCGATGATCCCTCCAAGCCCGGCATCTATGTCATGAAGCCGGAAGAGGCCCAGGTGCTGGCGGAAAAGCTGGGCAGCGCGACGCAGGATTGGATCAAATCCAACTCGCCGTCCGGTGCGCACGAATGGGTCGATACCTTCGTGAAGGAAGCGCGTGAGCTTTCCAAAGCCAACCCGGCCGACCCGAACTGGCTGGCTGCGGTTGACTGCTCGGATGTGCAGCCGTGGTTCGACAAGTACACGAAGAAGCAGTAAGCTTCATTTCTGTGTAGGCGCAATTGGGCCGGTGCCGCGTTTGGCACCGGCCCGTTTGCTGAATGCCAATCAAACTTCATCCTCGTTTGCCAGATATTGCTGCAAGCGGTTGGAGTTTCTAGTGGATAAGCGTGATCTGTCATGGAGGCCGCATTGGATCGCACCTACAGGGTGTACCGTTTCATGCTCGACACCCTGATTGGGTACAGCGCAGCGATAATCATGTTGGGCAGCGTTATCCTGGCGATAGCGGAGATCATCCGCCGCTACCTATTCGGCACTGTTTACGACTGGGGTCAGGATGCGGTGACCTATTTCACCGTTGGCGCCATCTTCCTCTATTTTGCCGTCACCCAGGCACGCCGATCGCACTTGGCTGTCAGTGCCTTGATGGACTTTTGCCGATCCAAGGGGCTGCACCAGCTCGTGCTCTGGGTGCGCCTGCTGATCACGATCGGCTCGATTGGGCTCTATTCGGCCATCGTCTACTTTGGCTGGTCCACGATCGAGCGGAACATTTTGCTGGAGCGCACGACGCAAAGCATGGTGCTGCTGATCTGGCCGTTCCAATTGGTGCTGATTATCGGGTTTTCGCTGATGGCGATCACCTGCGTGTTCCAAGTCTACCAGGATTTCCAGGCGGTGCGTGGCAAGAAGGTGTTCACCTGGGCGCCCGCAGAAGAGGGACTCGATATTTGATGCAAGCCGGGGCATTTGCCACTTGCGTGCGTAGCAACCTGAAGGGTTAGAAGCGCGATGGGTTTTCTTGGGCTATCGATGACCACAATGCTGGCGGTGGGTGCGCCGATTGGCGTTGCGCTGCTGGGCGCAGCGTTCCTGGTCATCATGAACGATCAGATGATGTCGATGGGCGTGGTGTTCCGCTCGTTCTTCGACTTCACCAACAGCTACACGCTGATGGCGATCCCGTTCTTCATCTATGCCGGTTTCCTGATGGAAAAGACCGGGTTGATCGGCGGGCTGTTCCGCTTTGCCGATGCCGCGGTCGGCTGGCTGCCGGGCGGGTTTGCCTATGCAACTCTGATGGCCGCGGTGATGTTCGGCGCCATCAGCGGCTCTTCAACTGCTATGGCGGCGGCCATGGGCGTGATCGCCTACCCGGAGATGATCCGCCGCGGCTACCCGCAATGGCTGTCGGCCGGCGTTATTGCCTGCGGCGGCGGTATTGCCCTGCTGATCCCGCCCTCTATCACCCTGATTCTGTTCGGCGTTCTGACGGAAGAGAATATCGTCGCGCTGTTCTTCGCCGGCGTTACCCCGGGCATTCTGCTGGCGGTCAGCGATGCGGTCATCATTTTGGGCGTGGCTTGGTATCTGAAGCTGCCGGCAGGCAAGTTCAGCCTGTGCGAGCTGGCCAGAGGCACGGCCGAGGCCTGGCCGGCATTGATGATGCCGGTGGTGATCCTCGGCGGCCTCTATGGCGGCCTGTTCACCCCGACGGAGGCGGGTGCGGCGGCATGCGGCTATGCGCTGCTCTATGGCCTGATCGCCAAACGCGGTGCGTTCATCAAGGAGTTGCTGCCCTGCACCCAGCGCGCGGTCAACCTGACGGCAGTGGTCTTCTTCCTGGTCGGTTGCGTCGGCGTGTTCCAGTTCCTGCTCGCCAACAAGGGCTGGCCGCAGGATATGGCGGCCTGGGTCGGCAGCTTCGGCCTGTCGCCGTTCATGTTCCTCGTGCTTTTGCTGGCAGTGCTGCTGTTCCTGTCGATGTTCCTGACAGGCGTTGCGATGCTGGTGCTGACCGTGCCGATCATTGCGCCGATCTCCATGTCGCTCGGTATTGACCCGATCCACCTTGGCATCATGTTCGCGCTGGCGGTGGAGATGGGCGGCGTGATCCCGCCGGTCGGCCTCAACCTGTTCGCCGTTGCCGGCACGACAGGCGTACCGCTGACCCGAGTGATGAAGGGCGCGATACCGTTCCTGATAACGGATGGCCTGGTGCTGATCCTGATCCTGTTCTATCCGGAAGTGGCCCTGTGGCTGCCGGACTTGATGGTGGAAAGCGTGTTCGGCAATTAGGCGGAATACAACCGCACAAAGAAGGCCCCGGAGACCATGTCTCCGGGGCCTTTTTCTTAGAGGAGCCGGGGGAGTTTGGCATGTCCCCCGGCGCCAAGCGTCTGCGCGTGTTTGCGCCGACGTCAGGCGGCGTTCGAGCTTCCCAGCATGCGTGAGAGGCCGTCACGGTCCTGGCTCTTACGTGGGCCATTGCCATGCGCTTTTTGTCCGCCTAGCTTGCCACCGGTGCGCTGACGCCGTGGCTGGTCACCACCGTCGGCACTGCGCGGCTTCGGTTTGCCGCCAGCGGATTGGCCGCCCGGCTTGCCGAAGGGCCTGCCGTTACCGGCCGGTTTGCGACGGGGGCGGCGCGGAGTGTCGTCCGATTCCGGAGCGCGTGCCGGCATGCGGGCCGAAGGCCTTGCCGCTGGAAGCGGCCGTTGTTCGATCACCTCGGCCGCCTCCGGCGCCTGCACGACACGCAGGGTCTTGCCCGTCACCTTTTCGATATCGCGCAGCAGCCGGCGTTCGTCATGGGCGCAGAGCGAGATGGCCTGGCCGCTTTTGCCGGCCCGCGCGGTGCGGCCGATGCGGTGGACATAGGCTTCCGGGACCATCGGCAGGTCGAAATTGACAACGTGCGAGATGTCATCGACATCGATGCCGCGCGCGGCAATATCGGTGGCGATCAGCACCTGCAGCTTGCCGCTGCGGAACGCGTCGAGTGTGCGCTGGCGCTGGCCCTGGCTTTTGTTACCATGCAGCGCATCGGCGGTGAAGCCGGCACTGGCGACGGTCTGCGCCACCCGGTCTGCGCCGCGTTTGGTGCGGGTGAACACGATGGCCCGGCCCACATCATCCTCACGCAGCAGGCTGACCAGCACGCCGCGTTTGGCGCCGCCGTCCAGATGCATCACGCGCTGGTCGATGGTGTCGATCGGCTTCGAAACCGGCGAAACCGAAACTTCCAGCGGATCGTTCATGAAGTCGTCCGCCAGCTTGCGGATTTCCTTCGGCATGGTGGCGGAGAACAGCATGGTCTGGCGCTCGGTGTTCACCTTGGCCATGATCTGCCGGATGGCCGGGATGAAGCCCATGTCCAGCATCTGGTCGGCCTCGTCCATCACCACCTGCCGGATCTGGCTGAGGCTGACGACGCGCGCCTTCATGTGGTCCAGCAGCCGGCCCGGAGTTGCAACGATGATATCAACGCCACGGGCAAGTTTGGCGGCCTGGGTGCGCGGGTTGGCGCCGCCGATGACGACCGCATGGCTGATGCGCATGTGACGGCCGTAACTGCGGATGCTGTCGCCGATCTGTTCGGCCAGCTCGCGGGTCGGCACGACAATCAGCGCGTGCGCGGTCTTTTCCGCCGGGCGTTTGCCCTCTTCGGCCAAGCGGTGCAGGATCGGCAGCACGAAGGCTGCGGTCTTGCCGGTGCCCGTCTGGGCGATGCCAAGCAGGTCGCGCCCGGTGAGGACGGCCGGAATGCCCTTGGCCTGAATCGGAGTCGGTTGGGTGTAGCCTTCCGCAATAACGGCGCGGAGGATCGGCTCGGCGAGGCCGAGTTCGTCAAAAGTGGTCAAACCTTGAGTCTTTCTGAGGGTCCGGCCGCATGTCTAACGAGGGCCAACCCGGTCACGGGGGTGGGGCGCTTGCGTAGTCCGGCACCCTTGGATCATCCGTGGATCAATTGCGCAGTCTTGAAATGCAGGCTGGCCCCTTGGTTTCGGTGAACCCTTCAAGGCCGTTCGCAAAAAGCAGCGTCACTGTCTACGCGCGGAGAACACGCCTTATAAAGCATTTCGCACCTGCAAAAACAAGGAATTTTGTCTGCGGCCGAACAGCCATGGCCGCCGAACGGCGTAACGTGCGGCCAGGCTTTGACGCGGCTGCCGCGCGGCACTAGCTTCTTGGACCGCCCCGCATTTCCAGCCGAAGAGCCTGCAGCCCGTGAGCCAATTCGTTCTTGCTATCGACCAGGGCACCACGTCCAGCCGCGCCATTTTGTTTGGCCGCAACTCTCGCATTCATGCCCAGGCTCAACAGGAATTTGCCCAGCATTATCCTCGCTCCGGCTGGGTCGAGCATGCGCCGGGGGATATTTGGCAGAGCGTGCTGGACACCTGCCGGCGGGCTCTGGCCCAGGCCGGCGCTTCCGCCGCCGACATTGCCGCCATCGGCATCACCAACCAGCGTGAGACGGTTCTGGTCTGGGACCGTGCCACGGGCGAGCCGATCCACAATGCCATTGTCTGGCAGGACCGGCGCACGGCAGACGCCTGTGCCGCGCTGAAGGCCGACGGGACCGAAGCCATGGTCAACGCCCGCACCGGCCTTTTGCTCGACCCTTATTTCAGCGCCACCAAGATCGCCTGGCTGCTGGATCGCGTGTCTGGCGCCCGCGCCAAGGCAGAGGCAGGGCGGCTCGCGTTTGGCACGGTTGATACCTATTTGCTTTGGCGCCTGACCGGCGGGCGGGTGCATGCCACGGACGCGACCAACGCCAGCCGCACGTTGCTTTACGACATCCACCGGGGCGAATGGTCGGACGAACTGCTGGCCCTGTTCCGCGTGCCGCGCGCGCTGCTGCCGGCGGTTTGCGACAGCGCCGCCGCCTATGGCGAGACCGAGCCGAGCCTGTTCGGCGCGCCGATCCCCATTACCGGCGTGGCGGGGGATCAGCAGGCGGCGGCAGTCGGGCAGGCGTGTTTTGAGCCGGGCATGCTGAAATCCACCTATGGAACCGGCTGTTTCGCTCTGATGAACACGGGCGGCACGCCGGTCGCCTCGCAAAATCGGCTGCTGACCACCATCGCCTACCAACTCGACGGGCGGCCGACCTATGCGTTGGAAGGCTCCATCTTCGTTGCCGGCGCAGCGGTTCAGTGGCTGCGCGATGGTTTGGGTATTATTGCGAATGCTGCCGAGTCTGGCGCGCTGGCGGAACAGGCCGATCCGGAACAGGCTGTCTATTTGGTGCCGGCCTTCGTTGGCCTTGGCGCGCCCTATTGGGATTCGGACTGCCGCGGCGCGCTCTATGGGCTGACCCGGAACACCGGGCCGAAGGAACTGGCCCGCGCCGCGCTGGAGGCCGTCTGCTATCAGACCCGCGATTTGGTCGAGGCGATGCACGCCGACTGGGGGCAGGGGCGGGACAGCGGGGCGGGACGGATGGTGTTGCGCGTTGACGGTGGCATGGTTGCGAGCGACTGGACCATGCAGCGCCTCGCCGACCTGCTGGCGGCCCCCATTGACCGCCCGCAGGTGCTGGAGACCACGGCGCTGGGTGCGGCCTATCTGGCGGGCCTGCACGTCGGGTTTTACCCGCCACCCGCGGAATTCGCCGCCCGCTGGTCGCTCGACCGCCGCTTCACCCCCGCCATGCCCGAGCCCGAGCGCCAGCGCAAATACGCCGGCTGGCGGGATGCCGTCTGCCGTACGTTGACGGCCTTTTGACATGGAAGCCAATTCTTCGCCGCGGAAACCCTGTTTCACTATCCCGGGATTCTGCGGTCCCAGTGGCAGATGCCCCCTTAACAGCCGCAGCCCTTCCGGGCCACACTGGCGAGAGCAAGAACCAACCCAAAGCAAACATGCGGAGACGCCATGCCAGACCCTGTCACCTACAGCCTTGCCGGCGGCATCGCCACGCTTGCCATGGATGATGGCAAGGCGAATGCCATGGCGCCCGCCATGTCCGCCGGGCTCAACGCCGGGCTGGACCGTGCCGCTAGCGATAGCGCGCGCGCCGTCATCATCCGTGGCCGGCCGGGGCTGCTGTCGGGCGGGTTCGACCTGAAGATCATCCGCGGCGATGACGAGGCGTTGAAGGCCAAGATGCGGGACGATGGCATGGCGCTGCTGAAGCGCCTCTATCTCTCGCCGCTGCCGATTGTCTTTGGCGTGACCGGGCATGCGGTCGCCATGGGAGCGCTGCTGCTGTTCGCCGGTGACGCGCGCGTCGGACTCTCCGGCGACTTCCGTATCGGCCTGAACGAGACCGGTATCGGCCTGTCTCTGCCGATTGCCGGGCTGGAGATGGGGCGCGACCGGCTGGCGCCGACGGCCTTCCAGCGCGCCACCATCAATGCGGAGCTGTATGCGCCGGAGGAAGCCATCGCGGTCGGCTATCTCGATCAGGTGGCCGACGCCGCCGGTTTCGACGGCACCCTCACCGCTGCGGCGGAAAAACTGGCGGAACTCGACCCCGCCGCCTTTGCCGAAACCAAACGCCGGGTGCGCCAACCCACCCTCGACCGAATTGCAGCCCTGGGAGCCTGAGGCGATGAGCGAGAAGAAACTGGCCGGCAAGGTCGCATTGGTCACGGGCGGCGCGCGCGGCCTGGGCCGGGGCTACGCGCTGCGGCTCGCCGAACTGGGCGCCGATGTCGCCATCATCGACCGCAACCTGCACGCGGCGGAGGTGTACGAGTTCGAGCGGGCCCTGCTGACCGCCGACAGCGTCATGGCGGAGTGCGAGGCGCTGGGCGTGCGCGCCATGGGGCTGGAGGTCGATCTGACCGACCGCAAGGCGACCGAACAAGCCGTGGCGCAAATCGCGCAGCAGATGGGCCGGCTCGACATCGTCGTTGCCAACGCCGGCGGCGGCACCGTCCGCTTCGCCGACGAGAAACAGGGCGGGGAGGGGGCCAATCAGGTGCTGGACGACGTCACCACCGGCACCCCCTCCAACACACCGGAGGAAATGCTGACCCGGGTGATGGACATCAACGTCAAGACCTGCATGTACACCTGCATGGCCGCGACGCCTTTTCTGAAACAGGCGGGCGGCGGCAAGATCGTCACCGTATCGTCCACCGCAGGCGTCGATGCCCGCGGCGCCTATCACCCCTACGGCACGGCCAAGGCCGCGATCATCCACTACACCCGCGCATTGGCGCAGGAGCTTGGTCCGTTCAACATCAACGTCAACGCCATCGCCCCCGGCATCATCCGCACCGGCCGCCTCGGCGACCGCGCGGCGCGGGCGAACGAGGTGGTGGCCCTGAAGCGCGAGGGCACGATTGAGGATTGTTGCGGCGTGGTGGAGTTCCTGACCACCGACCTTTCCAACTATGTCACCGGCCGGGTGATCCTGATCGACGGCGGCATGATTCACTGAGCCTTTGAACCGAACCGTGCCTGTGCAATACTTTCGGCGAACTGTTAACCAGAAAACATTGAGGAACGCCCATGAAAGCCGCCGTGCTGTTCGAGCCGAACAAGCCGCTCGAAATCTGTGAGGTCAAAGTCCGCGATCCGAAAGCGCACGAGGTCGTGGTCCGCACCGCCGCCGCCGGTCTCTGCCATTCGGACCTGCATTTCATGGAGGGGCTCTATCCGCACCCCATGCCCGTGATCCTGGGGCACGAGAGCGCCGGCGTTGTCGAGGCTGTCGGCTCCGAAGTGGAATACGTGCAGCCGGGCGACCATGTCATCACCTGCCTCAGCGTGTTCTGCGGCACCTGCAAGAACTGCACCGCCGGCCGGCCGAACCTTTGCCTTAACACTGCCGTCAAGCAGCCGCCGGGGCAGGCCGACCGGTTCGAGTGGGACCGGCCGGAAAAGCTGAACCAGTTCACCAACCTCTCGTCCTATGCCGAACAGATGCTGGTGCACGAGAACGCGGTGGTGAAGGTGCGCAAGGACATGCCATTGGACCGCGGCGCGCTGATCGGCTGTGGCGTTATCACCGGCTTCGGTGCGGCGGTGAATTCGGCCAAGGTGCGGTTCAACGATACGGTGGCGATCATCGGCTGCGGCGGCGTCGGTATGGCCGCCTTGCATGGCGCTCACATTGCCGGTGCCAGCCGGGTGATCGCGGTCGACACCAACCCGGTCAAATTGCAACTGGCCGCCAAACTCGGCGCGACCGATCTGGTGAATCCGAAGGATGGCGACCCGGTGCAGCAGATCCTCGACATGACGTCGGGGGGCGTCGACCATGCCATCGAATGCCTGGGTACCAAGCGCACCGCCGAACAGGCGTTCGAGATGCTGGCCATTGGTGGCACGGCCACCATTGTCGGCATGGTGCCGTTCGGGCAGAAGCTGGAAGTCCATGGCGCGGACTTCCTGCGTGAGCGCAAGATTCAGGGCTCATCCATGGGCTCCAACCGCTTCCGCACGGATATGACCAATCTGGTCGAGCTTTACATGAACGGCCGCCTGCAACTGGATGATTGGATTTCCAACCATATCAAGCTGGAGGAAATCAACGAAGGCTTCACCGCGATGAAGGAAGGCAAGGTTGTCCGTTCCGTCATCGACTTCGGCGTGACCAAGTTCTGATAAACACGGGCTTTGGATGAAGCGCTGCCCCGGCCATCGTGCCGGGGCTTTTTCGTCTGGGATCGGACGACAGCCTGTCTGGCGTCAGGCAGCGGAAAGGTCCGGCGATGCTTGCACCACCCGCTCCGCCGGAACGATCAGGCGGGCAGCCGTTCCTTGGTCCGGGGCGTTATCCAGGACGATGGTGCAGTTGAGCAGGGCAGCCATCCGATCAGCCACCGGCAAACCCATGCCGACACCGGCAGGGCAGCGCGGGTTGGCACTGTCCCGGCGCACGAACGGCTCGCGAATCAACTCGATTGCGTCACGGGCGATGCCTTTGCCCCGGTCCCGCACTTCGAAGGCAAGTGAGCCATCGCCATTCACCCGGCAATGCACCTCTACCGAGCCACCTGGTGGAGTGGCGGCGATGGCGTTTTCCAGTAAGTAGATCAGAATGTTGGAGACTAGGAAGCGGTCGGCAAACAGCATCACCTCTGCCTTGCCGCTGTAATCCTGCAAAGTCACGCCGGCCTCGGCTGCGATGGGCTGAACCGTTTCCACGGCGGCCGAAATCAGCGCCCGGTGCGAAACTTCCTCCGACTGCGGTCGCACGAGACCGGATTCCAGCTTCACCAGCAGTGCAATGCGGTCGACTGCCGTCAGCAATACTTGGCCGCTGTCGTGGATATCGTTCGCATATTCAACATAGCTCGGATGGCCAAGCGGCCCGATGGCTTCGGACCGGATCAGGTCGGAAAAACCCAGGATTGCGTTGAGCGGTGTGCGCAGTTCATGGCCCATATGCGCCAGCCCCTTGGTCAGCGGCACCTCGCGCCCAGAGACTTCGGCCAACTGGCGGCATTCCTGTTCCAGCCGTTTCTGGTGAGAGATATCGAGCACCCGGCACAGCCGCTGCCCTGCGGCATGCAGGCTGAACCGCGCATGCCACCACCGGCCGTCTATGCCCCGCCATTCTGCAGTGCTGCAGGTGCGGTGGGCGTCCAGCAGCCCGCCCATTCCGGTCGGCGCCTGCTCCCGCCCGCGATGGGCGGCGCTGGCGAGCACCAGCATTTGTTGGAGGGAGGCGCCAGGCCGGCAAGCCTCCTGGCCTTTGCCGAACAGCTGCCGGAACGGACGGTTGCATTGCAGCAGGGTGCCGTTGCTACGCCAAAGGGCAAGCCCGATATCCAGGCCGTCCATGACCGACCAGGGGGACGCCGCGCGATGTTCGGATGCGCCGTCGGCGTCCCATCCGGCCCCTGTCATATCCGGCGCAATCAGTTCGTCCCAGCTTACCATGGTGCACCCGTTGTCGTTTGTAAGATGCACAGGTTGCGCGCATCGCCTTGAGGCGCACCCTAACCACGGGACGTTTGCAGTTCTGTTAATGAGATCACAGAAAAGCTAACGAAGTGCCGGGTTAGCTTTCTGGGGAATATTCCATCTCGCCGATATCCCAGTACAATCCGGCCATCATGCCCAGCCCCTCGCGGGCGACCGGCAGCAGCAGATGTTCGTTGGGGGCGTGCTGGCTGCATCCAACGTAGGAATGCGGCACCCAGACGGTTGGCATACCCAGCAGGTCGGTGAACACGTCATTGGGGATGGAGCCGCCGAGGTTCGGCAGCACCGCAGGCCGATGCCCCAGGGTCTGCTCCAGAGAGGAAACGGTGCGTTCCACGCAGGGATTGTCGAGGTCCGTGCGGGTGGCGGCCATGGCCATGCGCATGGACTCCAGTTCGACCATGGTGAAGCCGTTGGCGTTCAGGTGGTCCCTGATGGCCTGTTCGAAACCGGCTTGGTCGCTGCCGGCAATGAAACGGATTTGGCAAACGGCGGTTGCGTTGGGCGGCACGGCGTTGACGGGGTTGGCAGGGTTTCCGGTCTCAAAGGCGAGAACTTCGAAGGTGTTCCAGCCGAACACACGCTCCCACGGGGTAAGGCCCGGCTCGCCCCAATCCGGATCGATTTCAGGGGCATCGGGGCCGCCGTCCACCTCGCAGTCGGCAATGGCATCGCGCACGGCGTTGGACAGTGGCGGCGGCTTCAGGCCATCCACCTTGATTGCGCCGCGGCCGTCGACAAGCGTGCCGATGGCATGCATCAGTTGGATCGCTGGGTTGGAGAGCAGACCGCCCCAATTGCCGGAATGGTGTGCGCCTTCGCGGGCATGGATCGACAGTTTGTAGGTGGCGACGCCGCGCGAACCGAGGAAGATGGTAGGCCGGTCGGGTTTCAGCCGCGGCCCGTCGGAGGCGATCAGCACATCGGCGGTCAGTTTGTCCTTCTGGTCCTCCGCGAACTCGCGCAGGCCGCGGGAGCCGACCTCTTCGCTCATTTCAATGAGAATGCGCAGGTTGAAGCCCAGGCTGCCGCGGGCCTCCAGCACGGTCAGCAGCGCCAACAGGTTAATGGCATGCTGGCCTTTGTTGTCTGCCGTCCCGCGGCCGTAGAGCCGGTCGCCGTCAAGCACAGTCACCCACGGCTCCAGCCCATCTTGCCAGTGGTCATCCTGACCCTGCACGGTGTCGCCATGGCCGTAGAGCAGCACAGTCGGCCGGTCGTCGGCCTCCCAGCGCTCGGCAATGAGGAAGGGGCCGCCGGTAGGGTCCGGGTTTTCGTGCATCTGCCAGTAGCACCCCAGCGCCTCCACGGCGGGAACGATGGCTTCACTCAGATACTGGGCGAGCGCGTCACGCTTGTCCGCCTCCTGCGAGGTTGAGGGAATGGCCACCCATTGCGCCATCACCTCCTCGAATGCGCCGTCATCCACCAAAGACTGCGCCTTGGCGATCGTATCGGTCCGTGTGGCGGTGGTTTCGGCGCCGGCCGCAGGCGTTGTCTCGGTCTCGTGGGTTTCTGCCGTTTCGTCTGTCATGTTAGTGCTTCCTCAGTCTTTTTCGCGGATAATGGCCAGGATGCGGCGGGTCTTATCCGCTGCCTTGGCCTTGTACGCATCCATGTCGACGCCGGCCCAGTCATAGAAACCTTTGCCGGTCTTGACCCCGTGATCTCCGCGCGCCGCCATATCCTGCACCAATCGCACGGGTTCGGGAGAGTGATGCAGCGCCGGAATGATGGAGCGTTGCGATGCGGCGTTGACGTCCAGCCCACCAACGTCCTTCTGCTCGATGATGCCGGTCACGCACATGCGCGGGCCGAAGGCAAGACGGCCGTATTTGTCGATATCCTCCGCCGTCACCCAACCTTGTTCCAGCATGTGATAGGCCTCGTGCAGCAGCGCATGTTGCAGGCGGTTAAACAGAAACCCGACAATCGGTTTGTTCAGGATAACCGCATCCTGGCCGACCTGTTTCAGCGCGGTCACCATCCGCTCGACCGTTTCGTTCGAAGTCTCGGCAATGCGGGTGGCCTCGGCCAGGGGGAAGGCGTCCGGCGGTTGCAAATAGTGGACGCCGATGAACTGGGACTTGTGAGTAAGGGGGGCCGCCAGCTCCGTCAGGTTCAGGCCGGAGGTGTTGGTGGAGATGATAGGGTGACCGCCATAGGCCGCCTCCAGCCGGGCATAGAGCGCCTGCTTGGCCGCCATGTCTTCGGGATAGTTCTCCATCACCAGGTCGGGCGCATCCGCCGGCAAGTCGGCAAGGGCGGTGGCGCCTTCCGGCAACTCGCCCGCGATCCTGGCAGGGTCACGGGTCAGAACCGTGACCCGAAAGCCGCCGCGGGTGAACAGGTGGACAATGCCGCGGCCCATGGTGCCATAGCCGCAGACGAGAACATTATGGATCGGAGCGGACATAGCCAACCTCCCAAGCACGCCGGATTCCTAGCGGCGGTTATGCCGGAACCATCTACGCGCTGTCGAGCCGCCTGAAGTCACACGCAGCCAGTGAGCCCGGGTCTTGGTGGTTTGATGGGCGACGCTGCGGTAACAAAATCAGGCGGAGATGGTCAGTTCTGCCCGTACTTGCTGGCGCAGCATGTCGATGGGTGCGAGGTCTTTGCTGCGTTTCGGCTTGAAATGCCAGAAGGTCCAGCCGTTGCAGGCGGGTGCGCCCTGGACGGCGGCCCCGACTTGGTGGATCGAGCCGCGATGCTCTGCGGTGATCAGTGTACCGTCTGCCCGCACCTTTGCCTCGAACCGTCCCCGGATGTCGGTCAAAACTGCACCCGGCCGCAGCAAGCCACGCTCCACCACCGCGCCGAACGGTATGCGTGGCGCAGAGCGTTTCGATGGCGTTTCGATGACCGAGGGGTCGTCTGCCACCTCCGTCGTGCGGATGCGGTGCATCGCCATTTTGGCATAGGTATGGTCGCGCTCGATCCCGACCCAGCGCCGGCCTAGCCGCTTGGCGACAACGCCGGTCGTGCCGGTGCCGAAAAACGGATCGAGCACGACGTCGCCGGGGTTGCTGGACGCGAGGATAACGCGGTGCAGCAGCGCTTCCGGCTTCTGGGTCGGGTGGGCCTTGTGGCCATCGGCGTTCTTGAGCCGCTCAGGCCCGCTGCAAATTGGCAACAGCCAGTCGCTCCGCATTTGCAGATCGTCGTTCAGCGCCTTCATCGCGTCGTAGTTGAATGTGTAGCGCGCCTGTTCGCTGACGGCGCACCAGATCAGCGTTTCGTGCGCATTGGTGAAGCGGGTGCCGCGAAAATTCGGCATTGGATTGGTCTTGCGCCAGACGACCTCGTTCAGCACCCAGAAGCCCAGATCCTGCAACGCCGCGCCCAAGCGGTAAATGTTGTGGTAGCTGCCGATCACCCAGATCGAGCCCGAGGGCTTCAGCACCCGCCTGGCCTCGCTCAGCCAGGCGCGGGTGAATGCGTCATAGGTCTGAATTGATTCGAATTTGTCCCAATCCTCGCTGACGCCATCAACTTTGCTGTTGTTCGGGCGCAGCAACTCACCCCGCAATTGCAGGTTATAGGGCGGGTCGGCAAATACCAGGTCGATGCTTTGATCCGGCAACTGCCGCAGGGTCTCGCAGCTGTCGCCGATGAGGAGGCGGTCGGTAGGAATGTCCACAGTCATCTCGATTCGTTGGGTGACTCTGGATTCGCACTCTGATTCGCAAGTGATTCGCCGTCAACGGCCAAGTTGACTCAGCAGCTCCCGGATCGGCGCAAATGAGCGGCGGTGATGGGGGCTGACGCCGGCGGCCGCAAGGCCTGCCTGATGGGCTTTGGTTCCGTAACCGGCGTTCCGCTCCCACGCATACGCTGGATACCGAGTAGAGAGCTGGGCCATCAGCCGGTCCCGCGCGACTTTGGCGATGATGGAGGCGGCGGCAATGGAAAGACTACACGAATCGCCCTTTACTGCGGTTTCTGCGGGGCAGGGCAGGGGCGGCAGGCGGTTGCCATCCACCAGCACGGCAGCAGGCTGAAGCGGCAGTGCGGCGACGGCCCGCTGCATCGCCAGCATGGTTGCGGCCAGGACATTCAGCCGGTCGATCTCCCTGGCCGAGGCTGCGGCGATTCCTATCGCCGCATGGCGGGGCAACACCGTGGCCAATGCCTCCCGCTCTGCCGGCTTGAGGGCTTTCGAGTCCTGGATCGCATCCAGCAGATCTTGCGGGCAATCCGGGGCCAGCACTACCGCAGCCGTCATTACCGGCCCGGCCCAGGGGCCGCGGCCGACCTCATCGACCCCGGCAACGGGGCCGCCATGGCGCGCAATGAGGGTGTGTTCGAGGCTGAAATCCGGCATAAGCGCCTTTAGGCCTCCGCCGGTGCGCCGAAGCAAGGGAAAATCATGCTCGCGCATCTTCGCGCCCTGACCGCACTTACGCTCTCCACCTTTGTCAGCCGGGTGGGCCTGCATCTGCTGATTATTGGCGATTCGCTCGCGGTCGGTCGGTACGCCGTCGATCAACTGGCATGGCTGGGTGCGGCTGCCGCCCTTGGCAGCATTCTCTATGTGCTGGCGCCTGGTCTGTTGATCGGTTGTTTGGTGCAATCCAGTGCTGCCCGCGCCCGCAACGCTTTTGAGCGCATCGGTGATATCTGGCGGGCCGGGGTTCTCTATGGTGTGGGCGCCGGCATCATCGGCGGGCTGCTTTGCCTGACGGGCCCCTGGCTGCTGGCCATGCTTGGGCAGGAACCAGCGGTTGCCGCGGGTGGCGGGCACCTGCTCGGTTGGTTCGGTTTGGCGTTACCGATCCACTTTGCGGCATTCGCAAGCCTTTATGTACTGGAGGCGACAGGCCGCGCCCGAGCCTGCGCCATCACGCTTGCCACGGCAGCCGCGGTCAATCTGGCGCTGAACCTGCTGCTGGTATTCGACGAAACCGCCGGCCTGGGTGCTGACGGCGCCTTGTTCGGCACATTGCTGGTCCGGCTCGGCATTCTGGCAGTCCTGGTGACGCTTTTGGTCGGCGGCCCGCAGGCGGAAGCCTATGGCCTGCGCCGATGGCGCTGGCCATCGCTCGCCGTTTGGCGGGGCATTTGGCCCATTGGCTTTGCCGGTGGGGCCAGCCTTGCAGGCGAGTCGACGGCGTTTGCATCGCTGACGATCTTTGCCGGCTGGCTGGGCGCGCCGGCGCTGGCAGTTTATACTATTCTGTTTAACGTGCTCTCGACCATCTTCATGATGGCGCTGTCGGTGGGCGTCGCCACGAGTGTACAAGTGGCGTGGGCCCGTGAGCATGACCCCGTGGATGGTCCACGGCTGGCGTTGCGGGCGGCGTTGATCCTTAGCACCGGTCTGATGGGCGGCTTCGGCCTGCTCGCCTGGATATTTGCCGGGCTCATCACATCCGCTTTCACGGACGATACGGTAACCGCCACCGGTGCCGCCGCCCTGATGGGCTGGCTGGTGGTGTTTCTGCTGGCTGATGGGACACAGGTCACCGTACACCATGCCGTGCGGGGGCTGAATGACGGCTGGGTCACGACAGCCATTAACCTTGTCTGTTATCTTGGCGTGATGACCACGCTTTCCTGGGCACTGGCGATTCCGGCGGGCCAGGGGGTAGCGGGGCTGTTCCAGGGCGGACTGATCGCCAGCATCCTGGTTGCCGGTCTGTTGATCTGGCGTTTCGACATCCTGCGGCGGCGCGTATCTTGATGCTTTGCGATCCTCTGCCTATAGAGGACGTGACGAAATCTGACGGCCACTCGTAAAAGGTCCGCTAAACGCATGCTCAAAGCTCGCATTTTCCGTCCGGCCCGCACCGCAATGCAGCAGGGTCGTGCCAAGACCGGCCGCTGGCTGCTGGAGTTTGAACCGGCCCGCGCCCTGCGTCCGGATAACCTGATGGGCTGGGCCGGTGGCGGCGACACCACCCGGCAGGTTCGTCTTCAGTTCTCAAGCCTGGAAGCCGCCAAGGCTTACGCCGAAAAGCACGACATTCCCTTTGAGGTGGAGCCGGAAAAAACCCGCATCATCAAACCCAAAAGCTATGCGGACAACTTCCGTTGGGACCGCTAGTCTGGAACGCTGACGGGCAGCGGGGGATCGGTTAAGATAACTATCAAGAGTGCGCCCTTAGCTCAGCTGGATAGAGCAACGGATTTCTACTCCGTGGGTCGGGGGTTCGAATCCCTCAGGGCGCGCCAACTTTTGCGAATGCGTTTCCCTTCCGATCAGCTATCGTAGCGCTTTAGTAGCGTATTTGATGAGTGAGCCAATGTCGGCAAAAGGAGGAAGCGCCATGAATAAGCTGTTGGATGGGCATATCGCGGTCGTTACCGGAGGTGGCTCCGGTATTGGTGAAGCGATTGCGCTGGGTTATGCCGAACAGGGGGCGAGCGTTGCCATCCTGGATATCAATGCCGAGGCCGGGGCTGATACCGTGAGGCAGATCGTCGGCGCTGGCGGCAAGGCGGTCAGTCTGACACTCAACGTCACCGACCGCACAGCCTGTGATGCCGCTGCGGTGGACGTGGAGCGCCAGCTCGGCCCGATTTCGATTCTCGTCAACAATGCCGGCATCAACCGCCGAACCCCGATCACTGGCGACAAGAGCCAAGTGCGACAGGATTGGGATGACATTATCGACCTGAACATCAAGGGGGTGTTCAACATCACCCACGCCTTCCTCGACCAGTTGCGGGCAACGAAGGGGCGGGTGGTCAATATCGGATCGATCCAGTCGTTCGTGCATGTGCGCTGGCCGAATTCAGCCGCCTATACGACATCCAAGCATGGCGTCCTTGGTTTCACCCGCGCGTTGGCTGCGGAACTGGGACCTGACGGGGTGCGAGTCAATGCCATTGGCCCCGGCATGATCGAGACCCCGCTGAACAAGGCGGCACGGGAGGGAAATCCTGACATGGTCGCTAAGGTGATGAGCCACACGCCGCTGGGCCGCCCGGGCAGGCCAAGCGATATTGTCGGTCCGGCCATCTTCCTGGCCTCCGACCTGTCGGAGTATGTGACCGGCGGGATCGTCATGGCGGATGGCGGATTCCGAAGTGTGTAGCGAAGAGGAGGGAACCCGCTGAGAACCGGCGGGCACAAGCGCTTACAGCTTACGGACAGAACCTATGTGGTTGACCGTGCCCTGTGGTAGCCGCACCGGTACAGCGTTATGTGCGGCCGCAGCGGGCATTCTTGCCGCTGTCGGAATAGTCGCTGTAAAGGCATAGAATGGCGTCTGGAAACGTGAGTCCTTTACCAAAATGCCCCAGATAGAAGGCTGATCATGACCGATCGATCTCAATCGTTTGACCTTGACGCTGCCCTGTTGGACCCCGCCTCCAACTTTGAAACGCCGGAGGCGCTGCTGGCGCGGGCGGATATCAATGATGAGACCAAGATCGAGTTGTTGCGGCGCTGGGAATACGATGCCCGCGAGTTGGAGGTGGAGCAGGAGGAGAGCATGCGATCGCACGACGACGACCTGCTGCAGCGAATTCACAAGGTATTGCATGCACTCGGTGTGAGCCTGGATCTGGAGTCAGGGCCGCCGACCAAACAATCCGGCCTTTCGGCTTCCGCCTTGCGGAAAGACTGAGGCGCCGGCGGTAGCGCCGCCCAAATCAGGCGAGATAAACCGCGCGCCCGAAGCCGGGAATGCTATCCTCCGCTCTTCGGCCATAGGCCGCGACGACCTATTCTGGAGGAAAATAATGCGCGCAAACAAGATCAAGGAGATGTGGGCGGCGGGAAAACCCGTCACGCTGGGCTGGCTCTCCGTCTCCCACAGTTTCACGGCGGAAATCATGGCCCGGCAGGGCTTCGACGCGCTTTGCGTAGACCTGCAGCACGGCACCAACGAAATGGGCGACGTGCTGCCCATGCTGCAAGCAATCTCGCAGACCGAGACGGTGCCGGTGGTTCGCGTCGCATGGAACGAGCCGGCTGCGATCATGCGGGCGCTTGACCTTGGCGCCTATGGCATCATCGTGCCGCTGGTCAACAATGCGGAGGAAGCGGCCCAAGCTGTCGCCGCCTGCCGCTACCCACCGGTCGGCATGCGGTCGTCGGGGCCGGTGCGTGCATCGCATTATGGCGGTGCTGGCTATCAGGCCAAGGCCAATGACGAGATCGTTGTCATGGTGATGATCGAGACGAAAGAGGGCATCAATAACCTGGAGGCGATCTGTGCAACGCCTGGTGTCGATGCGGTCTATATCGGCCCGGCCGATCTTTCTTATGCGCTGGGGCTGGAGCCGCGGGCGGACAATCCGGATGAATTGCACCTGGAAACCTGCAACAAGATCCTGGCGGCGGCGCACAAGGCCGGCATCAAGGCCGTGATGCATTGCGCGAGCGGCGCCTTCGCAGCCGATGCCATCAACCGCGGCTTCGATATGGTGATGGTGACCTCGGATTTGGCCTGCATGGCGGCTGGTGCGCAGGCTCAGTTGGACGAATTGAAGGCAAAAACCGCTTAGGCGGCGCATGGGCCCGGAGCCGGTCGTTTCGGCCGGCCCGGTGCCCCGGCATAACGCCCGACTGGGCGCGCATAGCCTTATGCGGTTGGGTCTCATGCGGTTTGGTTAGACGGTGACATGGCGACCTGGGTGGATCTGGAGCGGGAATTGGGCGCTTGGCAGCGCGCGCAAGTTACGCCCACATTTTGGTGGCGCGACGATGATGCTGAGGCGCCGACCGCAGCGCTCGACCGCCTTATCCGCCTATCGGAACGGCACGGTGTGCCACTCCATTTGGCTGTCGTGCCCGAGGCTGTTACACCCGCCCTTGCGGACCGGCTTTCGGGGGCTGGCGATGTTTATGTGCTGCAGCATGGATATGCGCACGTCAACCACGAACCTGCCGGCGCCAAAGCGTCGGAAGTGGGGCTGCACCGGCCCGTTGACTGCCAGTTGCGAGACCTCCGCGAAGGCTGGAGCCTGCTGATGTCGGCCCAACTGCCGAACCTCTTGCCGGCATTTGCGCCGCCTTGGAACCGGATCGCGGATCGGACCGTGCGGCATTTGCCCAGTCTCGGCTATCGTTTACTTTCGACCTGTCACGCAAGGATCAATCCATCGCCCGCGCCGGGGTTGCACCAAGTGAATATTCATGTCGATCCGATCCGCTGGAAACAGGGGGCTGCATTCCGTGGCGTTGAGGCAACGCTCGAAATTTTGGTGGAGCATCTCTTTATGCGCCGTACGGGCTTGACCGACTGTGACGAGCCGACAGGGCTATCGACCCACCATCTTCAAACCGACGAGGCAGTGTGGGGGTTCCTGGAGGAATTTCTTGGCCGCCTTACGCACCGTTCCGCGGGTGAATGGACCCGGTTGGCCTCCATTCTCGGTGCAATCTAGGCTGCGCGATGGTTGAAGTTTCCCATGCCCGGCCGAATGAGCGCGAGGAGATCGCGCTGTTTATGCACAAGGTTTTTCCACGTGCCAAATGGCCGTTGGAGGGGTGGCGCGCCCTGCTGGCCCCGCGCTGGAGCCATCCGGGAGATGTCTACGCAATTACCGCGCGTGACGGCGGCCGCTTGGTCGGCGTATTGGGACTGGTTACCGTCGAACGCCCGACTGCGGAAGGGCCGAGGCTGACCGCCAATATGACATCCTGGTACATTCTGCCGCCGTACCGCGGCCAGCGCATCGGCCACCGTATGATTGCGCTTGCGGCCGCGGACCCGGCCGTGACCCTTACGAATTTCACCAGTTCCCGCGGTGCGGTTCCGGTGGTGGAGAGTGCTGGGCTTCGCGTGCTCGACAGTGAACGTCTGATCTGGCGAACCCGGTCAGCCGTGGCCGCGCGCCTGCCGGTACATACGGACCTTGCCGGGATTGGCGGAGGAATCGGCGCAACCGACCGGCGCGTTCTTGCCGACCATGCGGGCTTGTATGCGTCGCGGGTTGCAGTGGAGACGCCGGATGGCTTTTGCGTCGTGATATTCTCGGCCAAACGCAAGCGCGACGATTATCTGACGTTCGAAGTTCTTTATGTCGGCGACCGGTCACTGTTCGCCCGCCATTCACGGGCCATTGCCGACAGTCTCTTGCCGCCGGAAGGGGCGGTTTTGTCGCTTGACCGGCGCTTCACACGCGCCGGCGTGGAAGCGGATGCGGTCGAGCCGATCCCCGTGCCCCGCTACTACATGGCCGGGCGCATGAAGCCTGAAAATATCGACTATCTGTATTCGGAGGTCGTCATTCTGGATATGAAGATGAGTTGAGGCGCAGCGCGCGTCGGTTTTCAGGTCCAGCGTGCGGTATCTGCCTTGTCTTCCGCGGTCAGCAGGGTGGTGGTGTAGACCATTGTCCAGTCGCACAGGTCGTATCGGCGGCTGAGCTTGCGGCGGACTTCTTCTTCTTCCGGATTTGCAGGAATCTTCGAGCGCTCCCACATGGCCAGGTCCGGGCGCCGCGTGAGCAGCAGGGAGCGAACCGTCTCGTCCTGGTGCCCGCTGCCCGGCAGGTTGTCCGTCTGCCATAGCCCGATGATCTGGGAGTCGTAGGATGACTCGAACCCTGGCCAGGCACCGGCGCACAGATCCAGGAATTCGGGCCAGTGTTTCACCGGTGTCTCGAACCAGCGAAAGGCAAAATTGCCCTGGCGCCGGGGCGGATCGATCCGGTCGGGGCGGAGCGTCGGTATCATGGCAACGCTTTCGATGGACCGCATGTCTCCGACGCCCTCAGTCAGCAAGGCTGTCGCCCGCGCCATATCCGCCGTTGTACCGGCTGGCCAAGCGGTGATAACGTTCAACTCGTCCCGCGGTGCCCCGATTTGGCTGCGCCAAACGCCATACAGCACGCCGCCTTCGGCTGCGAGGCGGTCCGCGGCGCCGGATTTGAGCGCGTCCGCCGCGGCCTGCCAGCGGCGTGGCGCGCACATCAAACGATGGTGCGTGTATCGGTCAGCCATCGGATACGGTTCCCCAGTTCATCGCCCGGTCGGCAGTTGGTCGAACGGTACGTCCTTGTCCACGCGGATATCCTGCGGCAGCCCCAGCACACGCTCGGCGATGATGTTGCGCAGGATTTCGTCGGTGCCGCCAGCGATCCGCCCGGACGGCGAGGATAGCATCGCCTCCTGGAACATGCCCGCCATGGCCTGATCGTCGGCCATGCTGAGGCCGCCCTGTTCCATCAGGTCCATGGCAAAGTTGGCGATGTCCTGCCGTTTGTTGGCGGAGATGATCTTGGTGATGGAACTTTCGGGCCCCGGTGTTTCGCCGCGGCTCAGCGCGGTGATGGTGCGGTACTGGGTCAGTTCCAGGCCCTTCATCTCCACATACCAGTCCGCCAATTTCTCGCGCACGCTGGCATCCTGGATGGCCGGGCCGGTTTCCAGTTCGATGCTGCGGGTAAAAGAGAAAATTTCCTCGAAATCCGGGGGAGGGGTCTGCCCTACCGCCAGGCGCTCGTTCATCAGCGTGGTGAGCGCGACGCGCCAACCCTCGCCGACCTTGCCGAGGCGCTGGCTGTCCGGCACGCGCACGTCGGTAAAGAACACCTCGTTAAAATTGCTGGTGCCGCTGATCTGTTTGATGCGGCGCACTTCCACGCCCGGTGATTTCATGTCGAGGAAGAAGAAGCTCATGCCCTTGTGCTTTGGCACGCTTGGGTCGGTGCGCAGCACGATGATGCCGTAGTCGGAGAAGTGCGCGCCCGAAGTCCAGATTTTCTGGCCGTTGATGATCCAGTCGTCGCCGTCCCGCACCGCCCGTGTTTTGGAGCCGGCCACATCCGAACCAGCCACCGGTTCGGAGAATAACTGGCACCAGATCTCGTCACCTTTTAGCGCGGCCGGGGCATAGCGCTGCTTCTGCTGTTCCGTCGCATAGGTCAGCATGGTCGGAATGCACATGCCAAGGCCGATCTCATAGACGCCGCGCGGCGTGACGTAGTTCGCCTCCTCCTGGTTGTAGATGACCTGCTGCATCTGGTTGCCGCCCCGGCCGCCATACTCTTGCGGCATGGTGATACCGGCAAAGCCGCCGGCGTATTTCTTCGCCTGCCATTCCTTGGCCAGCGGCACGAGGCCATCCTGGCCGTATTTCAGTTGGAACGTCTTGCCCGGCTCGCGGCGCTCGGCGTTCTGGTCCAGCCAGGCGCGGACGTGCGCGCGGTACTCGGCTTCTTCGCTGGTGTCACTGAAATCCATGGGTCTTTGTCCTTTCCGGGGCTCAGGCCGCGTTGCGCTGTTCGAGCTGGCTGACGAGGCGGTCTTTCCACTTGCGCTCGCCGCCGATGGTCAGCGCCAAATGCTTGGCGCGGCGCAGGTACAGGTGGCAATCGAATTCCCAGGTGAAGCCCATGCCGCCATGGGTCTGGATATTTTCCTCCGCCGCAAAGACGAATGCCTTGGAGCCGGCAACGCGCGCCGCAGCCGCTGCTACCGGCAGTTCCGGTGCGCCTGTAGCCAGCGCCCAGGCACCATAATAGGCATTGGACCGCGCCAGTTCGGTTTTCATATAGACATCTGCCAGCTTGTGTTTGATCGCCTGGAAACTGGCGATGGGCCGGCCGAAGGCATAGCGGTTCAGGGCGTACTCTTTCGCTTCCTCCAGGCACTTCTGGGCGCCGCCGACTTGCTCGAATGCCAGCATGACCGCAGCGCGGTCGAGTGTGGCTTCCAGGCTTGCCCAGCCGTCAGCGAGGGGGCCCAGTGGCTCCGCCTGCGCGTTGTTGAAGATGAGGACGGCGTGAGAGCGCGTCGGGTCGATGGTGTCGATGCTCTGCCGGCTGACGCCGGGGCCGGTAAGATCGACCAGGAACAGCCCGATTTCGCCGCCCGACCGGGCGGCAACAACAGCAAGGTCGGCCACGTCGCCATCGGTCACGGGCGTTTTGGTCCCGGAAAGCTTGCCGCCAGAGACCTCCGCCCGGATGGTTTTCGGCATGAGCGGCCCGTTGCCTTCAGCCGTCGCGAGGCAGCCGATTTTTGAACCGTCGCAAAGTGCCGCCAGGTAGGCTTTTCGCTGCTCCGGCGAGCCTGCCAGTGCAATGGCCTCGCGCGCCATGTAGATCGACGAGGCGAAAGGAACAGGGGCGAGCGAGCGGCCCATCTCCTCGGCGATCACGCAAAGGTCGATATGGGTCAGGCCGATGCCGCCATCATCCTCGGCAATGCCGGTGCCCATCCAGCCGAGATCGGTGATATTTTTCCAAAGATTGCGATCGAAAGGTTGGTCGCCCTCCAGGATTTGCCGCGGTTTGGCATGTTGTTCAAGGAAGCGGCGTGCCTGATCGCGCAGCATGCGTTGATCGTCGGAGAAATCAAAATTCATGGGCTGAGCGTCCTCGCATGGCTTGTTTTACCATCAGCCTAGGTCACCCCCTAGGTTGTGCCAAGCCTGCGTTTTCCGGCCCCGGATGCCGCGTGCGGCATCCGGGGAACGGACGCTAACGGTGCGTGCCTATCCTCACGGCCGCATGTGGAAGGAACTCGGTCCCGGCGTGCGCAGCGGAGCGGCGAGATTGGCGAATTCAACCAGCAGGGGGCGGGTCTTGCGCGGGTCGATGATTTCCTCGATCCAGAACGCCTCCGCCGAACGGAAAGGCGAGCGGAGCTTGCCCAGCCTTTCCTCGATTTCTTCCTTTTTCGCAACCGGATTATCGGCTGCCTGGATTTCGCCGCTGTAGGCTGCCTCAATTCCGCCCTCCAGCGGCAGCGAGCCCCAGCGGCCGGACGGCCAAGCATAGCGCAGCGCAAGCCGGCCGCCATTCTTGTGGGCGGCGCCCGCCACACCGAAAGAGTTGCGGACGATCACGCTGCACCACGGAATCGTGGTCTGCCACATCGCTGTCATTGCGCGCACGCCCTGCTTGATGACGCCGCTTTCCTCCGCCGCCTTGCCGATCAGGAAGCCCGGGCAATCCACCAGATAGATCATCGGCAGGTGGAAGGTTTCGGCCAGGTCGCAAAATTTCTCGACCTTCTGGCAGGTTTCCGCCGTCCAGCCGCCGCCGAAGAACATCGGATCGGACGCCATCATTGCGACCGGCCAGCCATCGACCCGGGCAAAGCCGGTGATGATGGAGCGGCCGTAATAGCGGCCCATCTCGAAGAAAGAGCCCTGATCAACCAGCGTGTCCACAATCGGCCGCATCTTGTAGGCTTTGCGGATTTCGCGAGGGACCGCCTCAATCAATTTCTCGTCGCAACGATCGGGATCGTCGGTCGGTTCTACCCGTGGCGGCAGGCCGTAGACGGAGGAGGGGAGGTAGGAGAGGAATTTGCGGGCGCACTCGAACGCCTCTTCCTCGGTATCGACCGCGTGGTCGATGGCCCCGGCGCGCAATTGGATTTTGGTGCCGCCCAATTCCTCCTTGGTCAGCTTCTGACCGGTCCACTCGACGACTGGCGGGCCGGCGACGAAAAGCGCCGACTTTTTGTTGATCATGACCGAATAGTGCGTTGCCGCCAGATGCGCCGCGCCAAGGCCCGCGACCGAACCTAGGCCAAGGCCCACGCGCGGCACCATGCCCATGTTGGCCACGACTGTTTCCCAGCCGGCAACGCCGGGAACGTTGGCGCGGCCAGTGGTTTCGATGGTCTTGACCGACCCGCCGCCGCCGGAGCCTTCGACCATGCGAATCAGGGGCAGGCGCAACTCATTCGCCATGCGCTCGCAAAGCTGGTGCTTTTCCTTGATGGTGGCGTCTGCGGAGCCGCCGCGCACCGTGAAATCGTCGCCGCCGATCACAACCGGCCGGCCATCGACCTTGCCACGGCCAAACACGAAATTGGAGGGAACCAACTCCTCCAGATCGTTCTTGCCGTCATAGGTCGCCAGACCGGCAATCTTGCCGATCTCGTGGAACGTACCCTTGTCCAGCATCAGGTCGATGCGTTCGCGGATGGTATAGCGCCCACCGTCATGCTGGCGTTTGACACGGGCCTCACCGCCTAGTTTTTCGGCGAAGGCCTCGCGCTGGGCAAGTTCGTCCAGTTCAGGTTGCCAGGGGTTGGATTTGTTTTCGGGCGGATTGGCGTTCATGGGAGCGTATCCTCGTATCAATCGCGGGAAGCGTTGACGGATACTCTACGACTTTTGTTGCGTGTGCCAAACCGATTGCGGAAGGAAATTCAGGGCCGGGCCATGACGCCGCGGCCCTGCTATCGCTATTCCGGCCGGATTAGCGTACCGGCGCCACGTTCCGTGAAGATTTCCAACAACACAGCGTGCGGCCTGCGGCCATCCAGAATGATCGCCGCTTCGACGCCCTCCTTGACCGCATCCAGGCAGGTCATGATCTTCGGAATCATCCCGCCGGAGACCGTGCCGTCGGCGATCAACTCCTCTGCCCTTGCGCGCGTCATATCCTGGATGAGCGTGCCATTCTTATCGAGCACACCCGCCACATCGGTCAGCAGGAGGAAGCGGGATGCCTGAAGCGCGCCCGCAACGGCGCCGGCTGCCGTATCCGCGTTGATGTTGTAGGTCTCTCCATCCTCACCGACGCCGATTGGTGCAATTACTGGAATGACGTCGGATCTCGAGAGTTCACGCAACAACTCACCATCGATTTCCGTCGGTTCGCCCACAAAACCCAAATCCAATACCTTTTCGATGTTGGAGTCCGGGTCGCGTTTGGTGCGCAAAAGGCGTTTCGCCTGTATCAGATTGGCGTCCTTGCCGCACAGGCCAATGGCGCGGCCGCCCGCACGATTGATCGCAGTCACGATTTCTTTGTTGATGGAGCCCGCCAGCACCATCTCCACCACCTCCACCGTCGACTGATCGGTCACGCGCAGGCCATCGATGAAGTCGCTCTTGATGTTGAGGCGTTCCAGCATGCGGGCGATCTGCGGGCCGCCCCCATGAACGACAATCGGATGAATGCCAACCTGTTTCAGCAGGACAATGTCGCGGGCAAAGAGGTTGGCGAGTTCCGGGTCGCCCATGGCGTGACCGCCGTATTTCACGACAAATGTTGCGCCAGCATAGCGGCGCATATACGGAAGAGCCTCCGACAGCAGCCGGGGAACTTGGGTCAGGTCGGATTCGCTCAAAGCCATGGAGTATGCCCGTTTGTCGGTAGTCCGTGCCGCAGCCTGGGCTGGCCCGGCCGGTATGGCACCGTTTCTGTTTGGGGATGTAGCCTTGCTGCGGCATTCCCCGCAACCTCTAACACGCCCGTGCGGCGAGTGAAATGCAGCGGCTTCACGGCCCGGCGTTATCGGCTTTCGGTGCTATTTAATGATCTCGCGGATTTCGCGTGTGCGCTCAGTCGCGCCTTCCTTGTCCTCGCGAGCCGTTTCGATCTTGCCCTCTAGGCACGTGATATATTCGTCGATTTTCTCGATGTAATCGGCAATGTCGACTTCGCAGCGGCCGCGGACTGCATCGCTGTCGAAATTGGTCGATGGCTCCATGCAAAATGGTGCAAGTGGTTCATAGCAGACGGCTTGCGCGAATGCGGAACTTCCACCGATTACCATGCCAACTGCCAGAGTGAAAATGTAGATCAAAACACGTCTTTCTATAGAGTGTAGGAAGTTAACGCCAAGATATAGCGTGGCAATGGGCGCTTGCAATGATTTTTGTGCACGCTAAGGCAGCAATTAAACGGATAAATTGGCGCCGTTTTTTGCCCCCCAAAATATGGACTTTAGGCCGGTAGCGCCAAGCCGGCCAGGTAGGAGCGCAGCAGGGGCACTCCCATACCCGTCTCGGCACTGGTCGCAAGCACGACCGGATAAGCGGCAACGTGGTTGCGAGATTCTGCCAGCGTCTTTGCCGTGGTTTGTTCCAGGGCAGACGCGGAGACCTTGTCAGCCTTTGTCAGAACAATCTGAAATGTGACGGCGGCACGGTCCAGCAGGTCCATCAACTCCCGATCGGAGTCCTTCAGGCCATGGCGGCTGTCGATCAGCAGGCAGAGCCGGGCCAGAGCCGCCCGACCTTGCAGGAATGCGAACACCAGTTCGGTCCAGTCGGCCACCTTCTGTTTGGAGACCTTGGCATAGCCATAGCCCGGCAAGTCCACAAGTGTCAGCCGTTCACCCAGGTTGAAGAAGTTCAATTGCTGGGTCCGGCCGGGTGTTTGCGAAGTGCGGGCCAGGGTATTCCGGCCGGTCAATGCATTGACCAGCGAAGATTTCCCGACATTGGACCGGCCGGCAAATGCGACCTCCGGCCGGTCTGCCGCTGGCAAATTGCCAAGCTTTGCGGCAGCCCAATAGAATTGGCACTCACGCGCGAACAGCAGACGCCCAGCCTCAATCGCCTCCGGTTTCTCATAATCCTCCGGATCAAGCAGGGCTGGGGCGTAGGAGTTGGGTGCGCTTTGCACCGTCAACTGCCTTTCTTCGCCTTGCCGGGGGAGACGCGGGCAGCGGCCTTCTTCTCCCGATCCGCCTTCCGGTCGCGGCGCATGATGATCCATTGCTGCAGGATCGACAGGGAGTTGTTCCAGGCCCAATAGATCACCAGGCCAGCCGGGAAGCCCGCCAGGAAGATGGTGAAGATGATTGGCATGAATTGGAACATGCGCGCTTGGATCGGGTCCGTTGGCTGCGGATTAAGGCGTTGCTGCAGGAACATGGTGCCGCCCATGATCAGCGGCCACACACCGAAATGGAGGAAGCTCGGCGCATCCCACGGGATCAGCCCGAACAGTTCAAAGATGTTGGTGGGGTCCGGCGCAGACAGATCCTGAATCCAGCCGAAGAACGGGGCATGCCGCATTTCGATGGAAACAAACAGAACCTTGTAAAGCGCGAAGAACACCGGAATTTGGATCAGGATCGGGATACAGCCTGCGGCGGGATTGATCTTCTCCCGCTTGTACATGGCCATCATTTCCTGCTGGAACTTCTGACGGTCGTCGCCGTATTTCTCTTTCAACTCGGCCATTTTCGGCTGAAGTAGCTTCATCCGGCTCATGGCTTTGTAAGATTTGTTGGCCAGTGGGAAGAACAGGATTTTGATGGCCAAAGTCACGATCAGAATCGCGATGCCAAAGTTACCGACGATGCCGTAGAGCCAATCCAGCGCATAGAACAACGGTTTGGTCAGAAAGTAGAACCAGCCGAAATCCACGGCGCGGTCGAACAGAGGAATGCCGAACGTTTCCTGATAGCTATCCAGAAGATTGACTTCCTTGGCGCCAGCAAACAGTCGGGTTGTTACCTCCGCAGGCTGCCCTGGTGCCACGGCAAGGGCGGTGTTGGCCAGGAAGTCAGTCTGATATTTGTCCCGCCCTTCCACCATGCTGTGCAGCATGCGGGCCTTGTACTGGGCCTTTTGGTCGGGGATCAGGGCTGCAAGCCAGTATTTGTCGGTGATGCCCAGCCAGCCGCCGGCGCTATCGTAGTTTATCGTGCCGCTGTCCTGAAGATCGTCGTAATCGAACTCTTCCAGGGTCTCGTTGAAGACGGCGATCGGGCCTTCATGCAGAATGAAGAAGCCGGATGTTTGGGGCGTGCCGTCGCGGCCGATGAGGCCATAGGGAAACAGCGACGCTGTTGTGGTCCCCGTCGCCTCCACTTTGTCCGTCACCGCGAACATATAGTTCCGGTCGATGGAAATGGTGCGGGAGAACAGCAGGCCCTGGCCATTGTCCCAGGTCAACGTGACAGGCTTATCGGCCGTCAGCGTGCCGCCACTGCTGGTCCAAACCGTGTCGTCGGCGGGAACTGAGATGTCAGGAGAGCCCGCAACCCAGCCGAATTGGGCATAGAAGCCGTGTTGCGTGCCGCTTGGCGACAGCAACACGACATTCGGCGCATCCTTTTCGACGGCCACCCGGTAATCGCGCATCACAAGATCGTCGATCCGCCCGCCACGCAGGGCAATGGAGCCGGAAAGGCGGGCCGTATCGATGGCGACCCGCGGCGCCTCCTGAAGTTTCTGCGCGCGCTGGACGGCCGGCGCCACCCCTGGCGCCGTTCCTCCCGGGGCCTGTGGCACGGCGCTAGGCGCACCAGGAGCCCCGGGACCGGCGGCTTGGCCGTCCTGCGTTTGCGTCACACCCGCGCCTGGCGGCGGCGGCGGATACAACTCCTGCATCAGCGTCTGCGAGCCGAGCAAAATCAGCAGCGAGACCCCGATGGCGATGAAAAGATTGCGCTGGTCCATCGTGGGCAGCCAAGTCCGATCACAACTAGAGGAACAAAAAGATGGCCACTTCTTACCCTGCCTAGGGCACGGGATCAAAGCCGCTGCCGCCCCACGGGTGACAACGGACGATCCGCCGCGCTGCGAGCACGCATCCCCGCCATGGCCCGTGACGTTGGATCGCCTCCATCGCGTACTCGGAGCAGCTTGGCGCAAACCGGCAGGATTTGGGAAAAAGCCAAGTCAGCCCATACCGGTAGATCAGGATCAATCCGAGGAAAAACCAACGAATCATCGGCTGCGGGCCGCCTCTGCCTGGCGCGAGCGGCGCGGGGGGCGGGATTTGGCGCGGCCGGAATGCACCCGGTCTATGGCTTGTGCCAGATCGCGAGCTAGATCTGAAAATGGCCGATCCACGGTCACAGACCGGCCCACCAGCACATAATCGACGCCGGGGCGGGCGCACGGCAGCAATATCTCTTCCGCAAGCGCACGCAGGCGGCGGCGGGCGCGATTGCGTTTCACCGCGTTGCCGACCTTCTTTGATGTGGTGAAGCCGACCCGCGCCGGACCGGCCCCGTTTTCTGGCTCGCCGCGTTTGTAGGCCTGCAACACAAGGCCCGGGGCCGAGGCATGCAAGCCCGAATGGGAGGCGCGGACAAATTCACCGCGCTTTTTCAACCGCGGCATCATCGGCCGGCAAGCACACGCAACGCCGCCGGCGTTGCTGGGCGGCCTAGGCCGACAGCCGCTTGCGGCCGTGGGCACGGCGATTACGCAAAACGTTGCGGCCGCCCACGGTCTTGAGGCGGGCGCGGAAGCCATGACGGCGCTTGCGGACGATATTGCTCGGCTGGAAGGTGCGTTTCATTGTCTGCAGAACTCTTGAAAGGTGGGGGCGCGCCCGACAGTTCCGGCGCCACCGGAATTCCCGGAAAGCGCGGCTTATACGTGCGGACCGGGCCGTTTGTCAAATTCCCTCCGGATGGGATCGTCAAGGGCTTATTACCGCGGCGCTGTCGATGGCCGAAAACTTTACCTGCATTTCCACAAACAAGCAATTTATCCGTCGTCAGGCTTCCATGCCGACGGGCATGTGATTGGGCAAATTTTGCTTCGATTCGCCATCGGGCGGGCATCCATCGCATGCCCGCCCGAGTTCCAAGCCGGTGCAGCCAAGGGGAGAAGGGGTCAGGCTGCGATCTGGCGGGCGATTTCGGCGACGTGACGGTGATCGGTGCCGCAGCAGCCGCCAAACACATTCAGCGCCGGCAGGCGGTTCTGGAGTTGCCGGTACTGCGCACCCAGTTCCACCGGATTTCCGGTATCCAGTTCGGTGCACCCATCCAGCTCCGCATGGCTTAGGCAGGACGCGTTGGCCCGGACACCCCGGATTCGCCGGGTCCATTCCGCACCGCTGGCCAGTGCGTCGGCAAAGTGAGTCGGGTGGGCGCAGTTGATCATGTAGTAGGCTGGCACGTTGCCGGTTTCAGCGTCGACCTGGGTAATGGCCTCCGCCAGGGACTGTCCGGTGGGAAGCCGCCCATCGGTCTCCACCGTGAACGAGATGGCGGCCGGCATGCCCGCCGCCTGGGCTGCCCGCACGATTCCGATCGCTTCCTCGGCATAGTTGAGGGTCAGTGCCGTAATCATGTCGGCCTCGGTTTCCGCGAGAATCTCGATTTGCGGGCTGTGGTAGGCTTCGGCTTTCGCGGCAGTCATCACGAGGCTGGGCACATAGCCATCCCCCCGCGGCCCCAGATCCGCGCTGATGACGAATGGGCTTTCCGGCGTTTCATGCTCATCGCGGATCGCAGCCATCAGGGCGGCGGCACGGCGGTGGGCGTCCATCATCTCGTCGTGGGATAATCCGATCCTGGCCTCCCAGTCGCCGCTGGCGCGCCAGGTCGGCGTTGCGAGGATCAAGCCGTGATTGGATGAGCGGGCCAGTGCGATATACGGCTTATAATAGTTGCGGAGGATCGTTTCCCCGTCTGGCCTGCGCATCAGATAGATGGCAGCAAAGCAGGGCAGGTCGAGTTCGAGTTCAAATACGAGAAAAGTCTCCATGCCGCCGTCGGTCAGCATGACTTCTCCGTTTAACTGAGGCAGAAAGTTTCGGTATTTGGCATTTGGCATCGTATAGTTCCCCTGTTCGGTTTGACGCCTGAAAAATGCCTCAGCAATCGGGTTTCGCCCAGTGAGCACGTGGTCAAGCAGGATATCGAGGGAAATTTACGAAATTCCAACCACTTAGGTCGGGTTGGATGATCCAGCGTGAAACAGGTCACAGGTTTACTGCACCTTCGGTACGGTAAGTCGGTCGCGGCTATCTGTGGAGCGCGAGTAAAGGCAGAACGTGATGAGAAAAGGCCAGGAAACGAAAAATCGGGTCATGGACATTGCCGAGGCTGCAATCCTCGCGAAAGGCTACGGCGCCACCTCAATAGAGGAGATTATTGAGGAGGCCGGCATCACAAAAAGCGGGTTTTTCTATCATTTCCACGATAAGCGCGGCCTCGCGCTTGCCTTGCTGCACCGTTATGTCGAGGCCGAGGCCGATCTTCTGAACGGGCTGTTTGCCAGGGCAGAGGAACTTCACGATGATCCGCTGCACGTTCTTCTGATTTGTCTGAAGCTGCTTGCGGAAACGATGGAGGATTTGCCGAACGGCCATCCCGGCTGCCTGATTGCTACCTATTGCTATAACGAGCGCCTGTTCGACCGGGAAATCCGTGAGATCAGCCGACAAGCTATGCTTTCGTGGCGCACGCGGTTTCGTAATGTCCTGGATCGTATCGCCGAGGAGTATGAGTTGCAGGACGAAGTGGTCCTGAACCATGTGGCGGACATGGTATCCAACACCGTTGAGGGTGCCATTGTCATGTCGAAATCGTTACAGGAGCCGCAGGTCATTCCGCAGCAAATCCTGCTGCTGCGCTCCTACATCAAGCTGCTGTTCAAGGAGCGGAAGGCCGGTTGACGGTCCTGGCCGCCGGGACTTGGCGATCTGCCGGAAACCTGTTAGCCAACCGGGCCGATACACCGGTCCGGAGTTTACCGCCTGATGATGCCGCTTTCGTCCGAGCGCTATACGGTCGCCGATATGATGGCGGCGCAGGAGTTCTTTCATTCCCGGAATTGGACCGACGGCCTGCCCATCGTGCCGCCGACCGCCGAAGCGGTGCAGGCGTGCCTTGATTGGGCGATGCTGCCTCCCGATCATCTTGTTGGGGTAGAGCCGGTGCGCGCACGGCAGATCACGGCGGAAAAGCTGGCGATCAACAGCGTCATGGCCGGTTGCCTGCCAATGCACTTTCCGCTGGTGGTAACGGCCTTTACGGCCATGCTGCAGGAGCCGTTTCTTTTGCATGGCGCAACCGCCAGCACGGGCGGGTGTGCCATTCTCACCATCATCAACGGCCCGTGCCGGCAGGAACTGGGGATGAGCGGCACGTTTAACGCCCTCGGCTCCAGCGACCGGGCGACCACGGTGATCGGCCGGTCGATTCGTCTGGCGCTTGGCAATCTGCTGGATGTCCGGCCCGGCGACGTGGACCGGTCCACACTCGGCCACCCAGGCAAGATCAGTTATTGCGTGGCGGAGGATGAGGAAGATTCGCCTTGGCTGCCGTTGGCAGAGGAACGGGGCGTGCCCAAGCATGCCTCTGCCGTTACGGTCATGTCGGCGGGCGCGCCGCGGCAGATCATGAACGAGTGGACGACCGATCCGGCGCAGATCCTCGATACCTTCGTGGCCGAGATCAAAGCCTGCATGCGGCACTATTCGATCTATGCCGGCAACTATGCCGTGATCTTCCCGCCACAGTTGCGGACGCACTTTGCGGCCGCCGGCTGGTCCAAGGCGGATATCCGCAATTATGTTTATGAAAACGCCGTGGTGCACCGCCGCGATTGGGCCGATTGCGGCAAGGGCGCGGTGGTTGGCAGCCGCGGCGACACCGAATACCGGGCCCTGTCCGAGCCGGATGACCTGCTGGTCGTGGCGGCGGGCGGCCCTGCCGGCGGCTTCGGCGCGGTAATCCCGCCGTGGTTCGGGCCTAAAAGCAAGGCGTGTACCGTGGCGGTTGGCGCCTGCGTCGATTGCGAGATCTGAGGGAGAACGAGAGGAGTCTGATGAGTATCGAAGTTCTGGACCCGACCTATGGCGGCGGCGCGGCGGCGTTTGCGCTGGCTCCAAGGCTGGGCACGTTGAAGGGAAAGACGGTTGGCGTCATTTCCAACGGCAAGCGGGGCACACGCCCCTATTTCGCGGCGTTGGAACGCATGCTTTTGAAGGAAGGGGCGGCGCGCGTCGTCTTGCACACGAAGTCCAACTACAGCGCCCCTGCCGATGCCCACATCATGGCAGAGGTGCCGGAGTGGGATGCGGCGTTCGTCGGCATTGGTGATTGAGGCAGCTGTTCGTCGTGCAGTTTGCATGACGCAATAGAGGTCGAAAAGCTGGGTGTTCCGGCGGTGGGTGTGATGACCACCAAATTCGTCAGTGCGGCCGACCTGATGGCGCGCGTGTTGGGTGCGGAGGAATTCCGCTACGTTGCAATCGAACACCCAATCAGCAGCGCAAGCGAGGCGGCGCTTTCTGCCGAGGCCGCGCGCACCGTTGCCGAGGGGCGGCAGATCCTTGCCGGCTAAAGGGGTTCCGATGGTGGCGAAGCCACCATCCGGGGCCGGCGCGGGCCTCGGCATCGCTGCGCGGCCGACAAGGGACAAGCGCTAGAGGACGCCGTCTTACTTCAGCCTGGCGATTTCGTCCGGCGTCAGGCCGAGCAGGCCGCCGTAAATCTTATCATTGGCACCGCCGAACGCCGGGCCAAGGCTCTTGAGCTGGCCGGGCGTTCGGCTGAGTTTCGGCATCACGCCCGGCACGGTAACCGGGCCAAGGTCCGGCTCCTCCAACGTCACAAGGTTTTCGCGGGCGGCGAATTGCGGGTCTTCGAAAATATCCGCAACGGAGTTGATCGCACCTGCCGGCACTTCGGAGGCAACGCAGAGCTTCAGAACATCCTCTCGCGTCATGCTGGCGGTCCATTCGCTCACCAGGCGGTCAACCTCGTCGCGACCGGCCAGCCGGTCGGCGACCTTGCCATATGGCGGGATCAGGTCGAGCCGGTTCATGGCCTGACAGAGCCGTTCGAACATTTTGTCACTGGTGCAGGCAACCGCGATCCATTTGCCGTCCCCGCATTCGAAATGGCCATGCGGACAGGCGTTGAGCGTGCCGATGCCTTCGCGGCCGCGCACTTTGCCGGTGGCGGCGTAGGCGGGCACCAGTTCATCCAGTACGCGATAGACTGATTCGTAAAGCGCCATGTCGATCTCCTGGCCCAGACCGCCGGCTTCCACGTCCCGCAGCGCCATCAGCACCGCGATAGCGCCGTACATGCCGGTCATATAATCGCCAAGCGAGGTGGAGCCCGGCGTCACCGGCGGGCCGCCCGGCATGCCGGCAAGATGCGTCAGGCCGCCGACGCCATGCGCGATGCGTGCGAATCCCGGCCGGTCACGGTAGGGGCCGGTCTGGCCGTAGCCGCTGACCCGCATCAGGACCAGACGCGGATTGATCTCGGACAGAACGTCATAGCCCAGGCCCCATTTCTCCAGCGTGCCGGGGCGGAAATTCTCGCAGACGACATCCGACAGGCCGACTAGGCGCAAGAACAACTCCTTGCCGCGGGCGCTGCGCAGGTCGAGCGTGATGGACTGCTTGTTCCGTGCCTCCGTCAGCCAGGCGAGGGAGGAATCGGTGCGGTTGCTGGGGGTACCATAGCGCCGCCAGGGGTCGCCGCCGTTCGGGTGCTCCACCTTAATTACCTCCGCCCCGAACTCGCCAAGGATCGTGGCGCAGTGCGGGGCGGCGATGAAGGTGGCGATATCGAGGACGCGGACACCATCCATGGGGCCGGCACCGGGTTTGCGGGGCAAAGGCACGACTTGCTATACTCGCTTCAAATTGTGGACAATTGCTGCCACACAGGCGTGACAGCGACGGCCTGACAGGATAAGGCATTTTGAAGTATCACGTCACTGCGTCCAGGGCGCATCGGTAGAGGGAAACGCTTGCCAGTGCTGAAGATACGTAGCCCGGCCATATCGGCTGCAGTTGCTGTTGCGCTTCTGTCTGCCGGTGTCGTCGTTTCCATATGCCATGCCCAAACGCCCCTGCCGTTTGGCGCCAAGGCGGACGTGGTCGGCGATGATCCCAACATGCCGTTCCTTCTGGAAGCCGATGCGCTGCGCTATGATCAACCTACAGATACGTTCTTTGCCGAGGGCGATGTTGAGATCACGCGGCAAGGCCGTGTTCTGACCGCCGACCAGGTCGAATATCGCCGGCGCGATAAAATCCTGGCCGCCAAAGGCAATGTGACTCTGGTCGAGCCCTCGGGGGAGGTTCTGTTTGCGGATGAGGTGGAACTGACGGAAGACCTGGACCAAGGCTTTGCCGTCGCGCCACGGCTGCAAATGGCCGATGGCTCCCGCCTTGCCGCGAATACCGCCACCCGGGTCAGCGAAGAGCGGTTCGAGGTCAAGCGCGCGGTTTATAGCCCCTGTGCAATCAGTTTGGCCTGCCCGGACCGGGCGCCCTTATGGCAAATCCGCGCCGAAACGGTGACGCACTCGGAATCCCGGCGCGAGCTTGAGTTCTATGACGCGTCACTCGATTTTTTTGGCGTGCCGATTGCTTGGTTCCCCTATTTCTCACAACCGGATCCGCGCGTGACCCGCAAGACCGGTTTCCTGGTGCCAACATTCGGTACGGACGACGATCTGGGCCTGATCGCGCGCACGCCGTTCTTCTGGAACATTTCCCCCAACCAGGATCTGACGTTCACGCCGATCATTTCGTCCGAAGAATACCCGATCGGGCTGGCCGAATATCGCCATCTGTTTTCCTGGGGCGAGACGGCGCTTGAGGCCAGTTTCGGCATGGTTGAGCGGCGGGAAAACCAAGACGTCATCGGTACCAGCCCGCGCGGGCATATCAAATGGACCGGCCAGGCCAGCATTGACGAAAACTGGCGGGCCAACCTGCAACTTTACCGTTCCAGTGACGATACCTATCTGCGGCGCTTCAAAATTGACAGCACTGGCGTTTTGCGGAGCTTCGCCACTCTCGAAGGCTTTTACGAGCATGCCTATATCAATGCTACGACCTTCACCGCGCAGGAGCAGCGGATAAACTTTACGGAAAACGATACGCCAGATGCCTTCCCCTATATCACCGCGATCTATCAGCGGCCGTTGGGCGATACGGGGTTCGACCTGACCGGAAAGGCGGCTTTCCATACCCTGTTTCGGACCAACGGAGCAGATTCGCAGCGCCTGGCTCTGGAATTGGGGGTGGGTCGAGAGTGGTTACTCAACGGCCACCTGATTGAAACGCAGGCGAGCGTGCGCAGTGATATGTTCTACGCGCGCGATCTTTCCGGGCAGCCCGATGACGAGAAATTCGGCGGCCGGTTCCTGCCGCGGGCGACGCTGGGCTGGTCCTATCCGGTATTCCGGTCGGTTGGCGAGGATGCCATTTTGACACTGACGCCGCGGGCCATGGCCACTGCGACGGTCGGCTCACTGAACACCGCGGAATTGCCGAACGAGGACAGCCAGTCGGTCGAATTCGATGCGACCGCGCTGTTCCGCCCCGCCATTGCTGCTGGACGCGACAAGTTCGACGATGGCCAGCGGATTGATTTCGGTGTGGAAGCCGCCCTCGATTTTCCGGAGCTACGTTTGACTGGCATTGTCGGTCAGTCCTACCGGATCAATTCCAGCCGCGATTTCGGCGAGGGTACCGGGCTGGACCGGCCGTTTTCCGATGTGGTGGTCGGCATCGGCGCCCAGGTGCAGGATTGGGTGGATGGCGCGATGCGGGTGCGCTGGAACACCAGCACCGGCGGGATTTCCGCCGCGGAAACCCGGCTCAAGCTTGGGCACAACCCAATTCAGCTCACCCTCAGCCACACCATGTTGGACGCCCGGACGGCCGATGGGCAGACCGTTGACGAAATCCATCAGGTGGATGCCACTCTGCGGGCTCAGTTCAATAATAACTGGGCGGGATTTATGCGCCATCAGCGCGATCTGAATGACGACGAGGCGCTGCGCTCGCAAATCGGCCTGTCGTATGCCGACGAATGCTTCCTTTTTGAAAGCGTGTTCACCCGGGAATCTTTGGAAAATGCGGAGGTGCGCGACAACGACTCGCTGATCTTCCGCGTCGTCCTACGCAATCTGGGGGCTGCGAGCACCAGCCAGAGTTTCGCCCGCGAATGAGCACACCGGACGACACCGGTCTGAATTACACGGGCGAAGCGCCTTCTCTGCAGCGCGGATTCGGCATCATCCGCGCCGCCCTACGCGACATGCCGAACCGGCCCGGCTGCTATGTCATGCGCGATGATGCGGGCGAGGTGCTCTATGTTGGGAAGGCGGCGGCGCTCGCCAAGCGCGTGCGCAACTACGCCAGCCCGACCAATTTGCCCAACCGCATCCTCCGCATGATTGCGGAAACGGCAACGATCACCACCACCGTCACCCACAGCGAGGCGGAAGCCCTGCTGTTGGAAAACAACCTGATCAAGTCGGAACGGCCCAAGTTCAACATCCTGTTCCGCGATGACAAGAGCTTTCCCTATATTGAGCTGACACTTGGCCATCAGTGGCCGATGCTCTCGAAACACCGGGGCGAGAAGAAGCCGGAGAACGTCTATTATGGCCCCTTCGCCTCGGCCGGCGCGGTGGAAAACACCATCGTCTCCCTGCAAAAGGCGTTTCAGCTTCGCTCGTGTTCGGAGCACATCTTTCGCAGCCGCACCCGGCCCTGCCTGCTGCACCAGATCAAGCGCTGCTCCGCGCCGTGTGTGGGTTTGGTGAGCGCGGAGGAGTATGCGGAAAGCGTGAACGCCGCCCGCCAGTTCCTGGCCGGCTCCAGTGACGCCGTCCGCCGGGCCTGGACGAACCGCATGCAAGAGGCGGCCGAGAAAATGGAGTTCGAGCAGGCCGCCATCTACCGCGACCGCTTGCGCGCACTGGGGCATGTGCAGGCGCGGCAGGGCGTCAACGTGCCGGAAATGGGCGACAGCGACCTGTTCGCGCTTGCGCGCCAGGGCGACAAGGTCTGCGTGCTGGTCTGGTTTTTCCGCGCCGGGCAGAACCAGGGCGGAAAGCCCTATTTCCAGACCGTCGATGCCTCAGTCAGTGCAGCGGAGGTGATGGACAGTTTCCTTGCCCAATTCTACCACACCCATCCGGTGCCTAAGACCGTCGTTCTCTCGGAAACGCCGACGGACCGCGACCTGTTGCAGGAGGCGTTCAGCGCGCGCGAGGGCAAGCGCGTCGCACTGCTAACGCCGCAGCGCGGGCCCCGCCGGGGGGTTGTGGAGCAGGCGGTAGAGAATGCGCTGCACGCGCTCAAGCAGCGCATGAACCAGCAGGCTGGCCATGCCCAGGCACTCGAGGCGATTGCCGCATCGCTTGGCCTGGAAAACCCGCCGGAGCGGGTGGAGATCTACGACAACAGCCACCTGATGGGAACGCACCCGATGGGCGCGATGGTGGTCTACACGGCCGATGGCTGGCTCAGGCGTGCCTTCCGCCGCTTCAAGATCGGCAAGCACGGCAGCGGTACTGCCGGCGATGATGACTACGCCATGCTGCGCGAGGTGCTGACCCGCCGCCTGCGCAAACTGGCGGACGAGGACGACAGCGATACCGAAAGCCACTCCCGTCCCGACCTGCTGCTGATCGACGGCGGCAAGGGCCAGTTTTCGGCGGTGCGGGAGGTGCTGGAGACGCTCGGCCTGACCGACATCGCCATGGTCGCCATCGCCAAGGGGCCGGACCGTGACGCCGGCCTGGAACAGTTCATCTCCGCCGAGAAGGGAATGTTTCGCCTGGCGCCGAACGATCCGGCCCTGCTGCACCTGCAACGCCTGCGGGACGAGGCGCACCGGTTCGCTATCGGCGCGCACCGGCAGGCGCGGCAGGGTGCCGTGCGCGGCTCCCAGTTGGACTCGATTCCGGGCGTCGGGCCGAAGCGGAAGAAGCAGCTGCTGCTGCATTTCGGCTCCGTCCGCGGCGTCACTAGGGCCAGCGTCGAGGAACTCGCCAAGGTCGGCGGCATCAACCGCGCCGTGGCACAGAAGATCTACGACGCGCTGCATTGAGGCTCTGCCCAGCCTCTGCCGCTGGAATCCGCTGATCCCCGGACGAGCCGAAGGCGACGATCCGCGGCCTCCTTAAGCCTGCGCGCCGAACGTGGACGCCGGGTCCGCCCACTCCCGCTACTGGTGCGAATACAGCGTCGCGCCGGCGACCGGCAGTGTCGCCTTCAGGATCGTGCCGGTGTCGCTTTCGGTGATGTAGAGGTCGCGGTTATGCGGCCCACCGAAGGCGACGTTCGTGGTGGAGTGGCCGGTCGGCGAGTTTACCCGGTAGAGCGGTTGGCCCAGCCGGTCGAACACCCAGATCGCGCCGAGGCCGACATGGCTCACCACCAGCCCCCCGTCCGCCGTGATCGAGATGCCGTCCGGCCCCATGCCGCCGGACATCTGGATGAAGGTGCCGACCTTGGAGACCTGCCCGTCCAGCATGATCGGCAGCCGCCAGATCGCGTTGGCGCGGGTGACGGCGACGTAGAGGATCTTGTCGTCCAGGCTCCAGACCAGACCGTTCGGGCTCGGAATACCGCTCAGCATGCAGTCGAGCCTGCCGTCCGGCGACAGGCGGAAAACGCGGCCGGTCGGATCCTGGTGGCCGGTCTGGCCCTGGTCGGTCCAGGCAAGCGTGCCGTCGCTCGCAAACGCCAGGTCGTTGCAGCCCTTGAAGGATTCGAGCCGGAAGCGAGTGCAGTGCTCCGTCACGGCGCCGCTGGCCGGGTCCAGCTTCATTATGCCGTTCTTGTAGTCGGCAATGTAGATGCTGCCGTCCTTGTGTATGCGCAGGCCGTTCGGCTCGCCGTCGTACTCGGCCACCAAATCGACAGTACCGTCAGGCGCAGCCTTGAAGATGCGGCCCCAGGGAATATCGACGAAGTAGAGATTGCCGTCGCGGTCGAAGCTCGGCCCCTCGACGAAACAATCCTTGGGCAAGCCCTGCCGGTTGATGTCCGCCCAGACCGAGCGCTGACCGTGCCGGCGGTACTTCTCCGGTACCTCGCAGAAGGGCTCGGCGGTGATGACTTCGGGCAGGGGGTACCAGGACATTCCGAGTGTTCCTCGTTCGTTGGTTTGGATCGTGTTGATTGGCAATTATGGCTCGGTTGCGCCGATTGCGTCCAGAAACCGGGCGACACCCTGCTCGATTGTGCCGTCGTTGACGACATGGCGGACGTCCGGCCCAGTGACCTCGAGCGCGGCAGCGCGGGCAAGCCTCCGTTCGATATCCGCTGCGCTCTCGCGCCCGCGGGCCTCGAGCCGGGCGCGCAGCACATCCGGCGGCACAATCACGGAGATGACGATTACCGGCCGGAACATCGCTCTTGCTTGGTCGAGGATGCCGCGCGAGACATTGGCGATGACATGCGTACCGTGCCGCAGTGCATCCGTCTCTGAGCGGGGAATGCCATAGAACAGGCCGTGTGCACCCCAGTGCAGGGCAAATGCATCTGCTGCTCTGAGCTGATCGAACTCCGCCACGGAAACGGCCGTGTGCATCTCGCCGCCGGCATCGTCGGGCCGCGTGATGGTGCGGCGGGCGAAACGGTAGCGCTTGTTGCCGTGCAACGCAGTGCGCGCGCCGTCCAGCAGCGTGTCCTTGCCGGCGCCGCTCGGCCCGACGACCAAAAACAGCGTGCCGAGGCCTTGCCGCGGGTCCATGGTAATCCGTTCTTTTACGGGAATTTCCAGCCGGCAATATAGCGGCCTCTTTGCTCCCCGGCTATGGTGGCTGCACGACCGATTCGGTAGCGAGAGAGCGCATGATAGACAGTGCCCGCGGCTGGGCGATGGTGGCCGCCACGTTCGTGCTCCTGTTTCTGGGGTTCGGCGCCGCTTATGCCTTCACCGCGTTCTTTCCGGCGCTGGAGGCAGAATTTCAGGCGAGCCGCCAGGACGTCGCTCTGATCTTCGGCATTTCCGGCTTTCTCTACTTCCTGCTGGGCGCGCTCAGCGGCGCGATTGCCGACCGGATCGGCACGCGGCCGGTGGTGCTGTTTGGCGTTGTGGTCTGCGGCGGTGGCATCATTTGGGGCGCATACGCGGAAAGCCTGTGGGAAGCCTACATCGCCTTCGGCGTCGGCATCGGCGTCGGCATCGGCTTCTTCTATGTGCCGGCCATCGGCGCGGTGCAGCGGTGGTTCACCGTGCGCCGCGCAATGGCGGCGGGGTTCGCCGCGGCCGGGATCGGCGCCGGCACCATGGTCATGCCCGGCGTGGCCGAAGTGCTGATCGAGGCGGGTGACTGGCGCTATGCCTACCGGACGCTTGGCATCGCCGTGCTGGTGCTGGGCCTGCTGGCCGCAATCCTGATCGACGACCCGCCGGCGCACAGCAGCGCCCGGCGTGCCGGCACCGGGCTGCAGGGCGCGAATGTGGCGGAGGCCATGTCGTCGCGTGGCTTCATCCTGCTCTACCTCTCCTCGCTGGCGCTGTCGCTCGGCCTGTTCGTGCCGTTCGTCCATCTGGAGCCCTACGCGCTCGACCGGGGCTTGGGGGAGGGGACGGGCGTGTTCCTGCTGATGCTGATTGGCGTCGGCAGCACGCTCGGCCGGTTCGTGCTGGCGAGCCTTGCCGACAGCATCGGCCGTCGTAACGCGCTGGCGCTGATGTATGCCGGCGTCGGGCTGATGGATCTGGTCTGGTACTGGGGCGGCTATATCTGGGCGCTCTACGTGTTCGCCTTGGTCTATGGGCTTTGCTACGGCGGCTTTGTCGGCACCGCGCCGGCGGTGAGTGCCGATTATTTCGGCGTGAAGAAGCTCTCCAGCATCATCGGCTGGCTCTATACCAGCGTCGCATTCGGCACGCTGCTGGGGCCGCCGCTGGCGGGACGGGCCTTCGACCTCTACCAGAGCTACGACCTGCCGATCCTGATCGGTGCTGCCAGCGGTTTTGTCGCGACGGTGCTGGTCCTGCTGATGGGCCCGCCCAGGAAGTGGGACTAGTTTCGTGTCCGCCGGTCCTCTGGCACCACGGTTTTGGCTACGGAGGCATCCAGCGCCTCGAAGTCGTGGTAGCCGATGGTGTCGTACAACTCGGCCCGGGTTTGCATCTGGTCGAGGTGGCCGAACAGCGTGTCCTTCTCGGCCAGTTCGGCGTAGCAGCGATCCATCGCCTTGGCCGCGACGCGCATGGAGGAGACCGGCCAGATCACCAGCTTGCAGCCCATTTCCTCGAACTCCCGGGCGGTGAAGTAGGGCGTCTTGCCGAATTCGGTCATGTTGGCCATGAACGGGCCGCCGCATTCGGCCGCAAAGCGCCGGAAGCCGGCCGCGTCGGTCACGCCGTCGGCAAAGGCGATGTCGGCGCCGGCCTCGATATAGGCCCGTGCCCGGGCGATGCCGTCATCCAGCCCCTCGTTCGCCACGGCGTCGGTGCGGGCGACGATGCGCAGGTGGGTGCGCGCCTTGCGGGCGGCGGCGATCTTCTCGCACATCTCCTGTGTGGTCACGAGCTGCTTGCCGTTCAGGTGGCCGCACTTCTTCGGCAGCACCTGGTCTTCCATCTGCATGGCGGCTGCGCCGGCTGCCTCAAGCTCCCGAACGGTGCGCATCACGTTCATCACCTCGCCATAGCCGGTATCGGCATCGACCAGCAGCGGCAGGCGCGTCGCGCGGTAGATGCTGCGGGTGAAGAAGCACAGCTCCTCCAGGCTCAGGATGCCGACATCCGGAATGCCGAGCGAGGCGGTGACCGCTGCACCGCTGACATAGAGGCACTCGAAGCCTTGCTTTTTTGCCAGCAGCCCGGCCATGGCGTTGTGGGCGCCGGGAATGCGCAGAATGCCGGGGCATTCGACCAGCGCGGCAAAGCGCTCGCCGGGCGGTTCTGTGGGCCAGTCGGCAGCTTCGAGCCAAGTCATCGCTATGCAAGCTCCGTTGCGTTCAAGGGGAATTGGCGCGACAGTGCCGTCAACACGCGCTCAAGGGAAGCCTTTCATGCGTCAGTTCCGCATCCCGGCCGCGTTCATGCGCGGCGGTACCAGCAAGGCCCTGGTGTTCCATGCCGGCGACCTGCCGGCCGACCGTTCGCTCTGGCCGGACATCTTCCGGGCAGCCATCGGCGCGAACGACCCCTATGGCCGGCAACTGGATGGCATGGGCGGTGGCATTTCCTCGCTCAGCAAGGTGTGCGTGGTGGCGCCGAGCGCGCGCGAGGATGCGGATATCGACTACAGCTTCTTTCAGCTGTCGCCGCGGGATGACTCCGTGGACGAGAGCGCCAACTGCGGAAACATGTCCAGCGCTATGGGGCCGTTTGCGGTGGACGAGGGGTTGGTAAGCGTCGCGGACGGGGCGGAAGAGGCCCGCGTGCGCATCCGTAACACCAACACCGACAAGATCATCATCAGCCGCTTCGGCATGGACGACGGACAGGCCGCGATCGATGGCGGGTTCGAACTGCCGGGCGTGGCGGGCCGGGGCTCGCCGGTGGCGTTGGACTTTCTCCGGCCCGGCGGCGCGCGCACCGGCAAGATCCTGCCGACCGGCAATCCGCGCGACCGGCTGACCCTCGCGGATGGCTCCACTATCGAGGCGTCGATGGTGGATGCGGCCAACCCTTGCGTTTTCGTGCGGGCGGCGGATGTAGGCGCGGCGGGCAACGAGTCGCCGCTCGCCATGGACAACAATACGGCCCTGTTGGCGAAGCTGGAAGCGATCCGTCAGGCGGCCAGCGTTGCCATGGGCATCGCGCCCGACCTGGCCGAGGCGGCGGCTATCAAGGGCGCGCCGAAGGTCGCGTTCGTCGCGCCGCCGATGGCGTCGGAGATGCTCGATGGCCAGACCATGCCGGCGGATGCGGTAGACCTACTCGCCCGGATGATCTCCGTCGGCCAGCCGCACCGTGCCATTCCGTTGACCGGCGCGCTCTGCACCGCCTGCGCGGCCAAGATCGAGGGTACTATCGTGCACGAAGTCACCCGTTCGGGCGAAGCGGTCCGCGTCGGCCAGGCCTCCGGCACCACGGTCGTCGATGCGGACGTGCAGCACCGGCCTGACGGATCCTGGCACGCGGAGACTGCCAGCGTCTTCCGCACCCAGCGCAGGCTGATGGATGGTTTTGTCTATATCTCTGCCGCCAAAAACCCATGCCTTGCCCCGCACCTGATGCCGCAGGCTGCAAAGTAGGAAATCTGCCAGTTTCTGATAACCAGGCCATAGGGTCGATCAGAGCGCGATATTTCGCCTGACCCCGCGGGAATTTTGTTTTGATGCGATTTGGGCGGCGTATTGAATCCTGCTCACGCGGTGGTTATTTGATGTTTGAGCAATAACGATGCGGGGAATATTTCTTCGTGATATGCTCCAACTGAAAGACCCGAACATGTCCAAAGGCGATCACCGACGCGGCAACAAAGAAATCAAGAAACCGAAACAGGACAAGCCAAAGGCAGCTGCGGCCACCACGGTCGCATCCGGCCGGACGCCGATTGTGGTGGCGGGCAAGAAGCTGAAATAGCCGAGCGGCCCTGGCCGGCCGATTTCGGTCGAAAAGGCCGGCCGGCCTCTTGCCAACACGGGCACACCCTGGCTTCCTAGTTCCAAAGCACGATATGGTGCGCGCAAATATGGAGCCAGGTCTGTTGGAAACAACTTATGATTATATCGTCGTTGGCGCCGGTTCGGCTGGTGCCGCCGTCGCTGCCCGCCTTTCCGAGAGCGGCGAATACAAGGTTCTTTGCCTTGAAGCCGGTACGGAGGGCTCGGAGTTTTTCTGGTCCAAGGTGCCGGTTGGCATTGCCAAGCTGATCGACAATCCCGCGGTGAACTGGTGCTATTCCTCCGAACCGGACGAGGGCTCTGGCGGCCGGCGGATCGAGGTGCCCCGGGGCAAGATGCTGGGCGGTTCCAGCTCTATCAACGGCATGGTCTTTATCCGCGGACAGGCGCAGGATTATGACCATTGGGCCCAGCTCGGCAATCGCGGCTGGAGCTATCAGGACGTGCTGCCGGTCTTCAAGAAAATGGAGTCCTATGACAGTGGCGACGGCGAGTTTCGCGGCCGTAACGGGCCGCTCCGGGTCTGCGACACCCCGCGCCACAAGATGCCTTTGCTGGAAAAGATTATCGAGTCGGCGGAAAAGATCGGCGTGCCGTTCAACCCGGACCTGAACGGTAAGACCCAGGAAGGCATTGGCATGTCCCAGGTGACGATCGCCAAGGGACGGCGCCAATCCACTGCCTTTTGCTATCTCGATCCCGCCCGTGGCCGGCACAACCTGACCATCGAACAGGGGGCAATGGCAGAAGGTCTGATTCTCAAGGGCAAGCGGTGCGTGGGCGTTCGCTACGCGGTAAAAGGGGAGAAGCGGGAAGCGCGCGCGGCGCGGGAGGTGATCGTCTCCGGTGGATCGATCAACTCGCCCAAACTGTTGGAGCTTTCCGGTATCGGCCAGACTGACATGCTGCGCCAACTCGGCATCAAACCGGCCCACGAATTGCCGGGCGTCGGCGAAAACCTGCGCGATCACTATAGCCCGCGCGTCAAGTTTGCGATCACCGAGCCAAACGCCACCTTCAACGATGGTGGCCGCGGCTGGCGCCTGGCGGTGGAGGCGGCAAAATACGCCCTGTTCAAGGATGGTTTCCTTGCCCGTACGTCTGTACCGTTGCGCATGTATTTCAAAACGCGCGAGGGGCTGGAGACGCCGGACGCGACCATCTCCATCCTGCCGTTCATCTACGAGATGATTGGACGGGAGCGGCGCGTGTCGCCCAACCTCAAGGGCATCACTATGAACATCAACGTGCTGCGTTCGGAGAGTTTGGGCTCGATCCACATCAAGTCTGCGGATCCGGCCGAGCCGCCGGCGATTCAGTTCAACTTCCTGTCGGCCCAGCACGACCGCGACGGCCTGCTGGCCGCCATGCGCAAGGCGCGGGAGTTGATGGCGACACCGCCCATCGCCGATTGGACCGGTAAGGAAATCGCACCCGGTGCTCATCTTCAGAGCGATGAGGAACTGCTGGAATGGGTGCGCAACACCGCGGAAACCACCTATCACCCGGTCGGCACCTGCAAGATGGGCCCGGCGAGCGATCCGCGGGCGGTGGTGGATGACAATTTGCGTGTGCATGGCATTGAGGGCCTGCGTGTTGCCGATGCCTCCATCATGCCGACCCTTACCAGTGGTAACACCAATGCTCCCAGCATTATGATCGGCGAGAAATGCGCTGAGATGGTGCTCGCCGCGGCCAAAGAAGGGGTGAAAGCGGCAGCATAGGCGCCGCCGTAATCATCCCCGCCGATACCGCAAGCCGGAAGACCAGTATGACCGCATCCGACCCCGTCCCAGCCATTACCGAAGCCGAAGCGACTGGTGCAATCGCTGAGATCTATGCCGATATCCGCACGACGCTGGGCGTGCCGGTCGTCAACCTGATCTGGCGCTATCTGGCCACCATGCCCGGCGCGCTGCCATGGACTTGGTCCACCGTCCGCCCTCTTTATGCCTCGGGCGAGGTGGCGCGGGCGGCGGCGCACCTGCGGCAGAGCTTGGTATTGCCGCCGCAACCGGAATGGCCGGTTGCAGCGCTGGATGCTGCCGGACTCACGGCCGGAGCGCGCGTCGGAATCCGGCAGGTGCTGACTTCCTATGACCGCTCAAACTCCATGAATCTGATCGCTCTGGCCGCCCTCAGGGCCAAGGTAAGAGGGGAGGGCGATGCAGCGCCCTTGCCCGCTGCCGATCCTGGGATGGAGATAGTGGGGGAATTGCCGGCCCTGGTGCCGATTGGCGAAATGCCGGCAGCATCGGCACAACTGGTGCTGATGCTGAACGCCATCGGCGATCCGGACCAGCGGGTTCTGGCCAGCATGTACCGGCATCTGTCGCACTGGCCGGCCTTCCTGGCGCTGGTGTGGACGCGGCTTGCCTTGCTGAACCGGGAAGGGGAGGTCGATCGGATGATCGCGGAAAACCTGACGATCGCCCAGGGTATCAGCCGCCGGCTAGCGTATCGCATGCCGGAGCCAAGCGGTGACCTTTCGTCTGAGATCAGGGCGCAGGCGGAAGGTGCGCTAGACCTCTTCATCCGCTACGCTATCGGTCGCATGGTGCCGATTGGCAGCTTGTTGGCGCGGGCGATGCCTAGACCTTAAGCGGTAAGGCTCCACCCTCGCCAAGGCCGATGCGCTTGGTTATAACGCCTCAAACCTGTGCGCGAGGATGGAACGATGGTCGACCTCTCAACCCTGGAGCAACTCTGCCTGCAAAAAGGCCTGAAGATGACGGACCAGCGCCGCATCATCGCCCGCGTCATATCCGAGGCGTCGGATCATCCCGATGTGGAAACCGTCTACCGCCGCGCGACGGAGATCGATTCCCGCATTTCGATTGCAACGGTCTACCGCTCGCTCAAGCTGTTCGAGGATGCGAACATCCTGATCCGTCATGATTTTGGAGAGGGCCGGGCCCGTTACGAGGAAAGCGGCGAGCACCACGAACATCTGATCGACATCGAATCGGGTGAGGTGATCGAGTTCCACAACTCCGAGATTGAAGAAATGAAGGAACGGATCGCCCGCGATCTGGGGTACGAATTGGTCGATCACCGTCTTGAGCTATATGGCCGGAAGATCAGGCCCTAGCCGATGATCCACAAACGGCGGGCCGATGGCGGCCGGGCCTGGGCGTTGGGTGTCGGCCTGCTGGCCGGGTTTGTGGCACTGCCTTTGCTGGCGGTTGTCTGGCTTGCGCTGACGCCCAGTCTCGCGCTCTGGCAGCACCTCTGGTCATCGGTGTTGCAGGACTATCTAAGCAATACCTTGCTGCTGGGGCTGGGAGTCGGCTTGGGGACGCTGTTGCTTGGGGTTCCGCTGGCCTGGATGGTAAGCGTCTATGACTTTCCCGGGCGCCGCTGGCTGGACGGTGCGTTGTTCCTGCCGCTGGCGATGCCGACCTATCTGATTGCTTTCGTCTATACCGATCTGCTGGATTATGCTGGGCCGGTGCAAACGGCGTTGCGCACCGCCTTTGGCTGGCAGAGCGCGCGCGATTACACTTTCCCCGAAGTGCGTTCGCTCGCGGGCGGCATAGTGCTGCTGTCGCTTTGTTTATACCCCTATGTTTATTGGCTGGCCCGGGCTGCCTTCCTGGGGCAGGGAGCGCGGCAGATAGAGGCCGCGCGGCTGTTGGGGCAGGGGCCGTTCGGCGCGTTTTGGCGGGTCGGCGTGCCGTTGGCCCGTCCGGCCCTGGCCGCGGGGGTTCTCATCGTCTGGATGGAGACGATTAACGACATTGGCGCGGTCGAACATTTCGGCATTCAGACGCTGACTGTCGGCATATTCGACGTCTGGCTGCATCTGGGACGGCCGGACGGTGCAGCACAAATAGCGTTGCTGCTGCTGGGGCTGATCCTGATTTTGGCGACGGTGGAACACTTCGCACGTGGCGGCCGCCGGTTCGACTCGACCGGGGCTCTAAGTCTACGCCGAAGGCTGCCGCGAGGTGTGGCTTGGACGACGGCGGTTCTGGTCAGCCTGCCGCTCGCATTGGGGTTCGCCGTGCCCGGCGGGCGCCTGCTGTATCACGCATTCGGGCGGTTAGAGGGGGAGAGCCTTGCGGAATTTCTGCTGCTGGCGGGCCATAGCCTGACAATCGCAGGTTTGACATCGGTGGCCGCTGTGGTCGCCGCCCTGATCCTGGCCTACGGCGCACGCCTGCGGCCAAGCCGGATGATGCGTCACGGCGTTCGGTTTGCAACACTGGGGTATGGCGTGCCCGGTGCCGTGCTGGCTTTGGGGGTGCTGTTGCCCATGACGCAAGCCGATCTGGCAATCGCCGATGTGGTCGAATGGTTCGGCGGGCAGCCACGGGCCATTCTCGGCGGCACGGTTTTTGCGCTGGTTTTTGCGCTGACCGTTCGCTTTGTCGCGCTGGCACACGGTACGGTCGATGCTGGGTTGCAGCGCGTTACGGTGAGTATGGATGATGCCGCCCGCACGCTTGGCATGGCCCCGCGTGAAACGCTTTGGCGGGTGCATGTGCCGATGCTGCGCGGCAGCCTGCTGACAGCGGCGGCGCTGGTTTTCGTCGATACGATGAAGGAGTTACCAATAACCCTGCTGCTACGCCCGTTCAACTACGAGACGCTGGCCAGCCATGTCTATCAGTTGGCCAGTACCGAGCAGTTGGAAGCGAGCGCCTTGTCAGCTCTGGCCATCGTGGTTGCTGGCATCCTGCCGATGGTACTGCTGGGACGTTTAAGCGGCCGGTCGTGACGGCAAAGAAAAAGGCCGGTGATATAAGCGCCGGCCCGTCATGCAATCGTCATTCCCAAGGGGACGGGTGTTCAGCCATTGCGGCGACGGTTTGCGAACCGCACCGCCTATCATCATCGCACCCATCAGGCCCAACATAGCCGGTTCGGAGACAGCCCGAATGTACAGCGTATTGGTCAGCGGCCCCACGTCAATGGCGGTTGGCGACGTATCACTTGGGCCATCGTAAAGTGCGATCGGATCCAGGCCCGCCACGTTGCTAAGGTCGATGGAAATCGTCCATTGGCCGATCAGATCGCGCCAGACAATGCCGTCCGCCCTGTTCATGGCCCAAGTGAAGTCATGCACTCCGGTCGGCGGGGTCGTGACGTGGGTGCCGCCTTCGTTGGGATCGTCCAGAAGCCAGACTTGGGCGGGCAGCGGCAGGCCATTGAACGAAATGCGGGCCGTGCCGGCCGTGTTGGTGGTGGCGGCATCCAGGATCAACTGCAATGAGTAATACTCTGTCAGAGTATTTTCATGCACGTACACATGCACGCGGTTCGGCGTCAGTGCGAAGGGTGGCTCTGGATCGTAACCGGTAGCGGCCGTCCGGTTGTAAAAATCTATGCCCTTCTCGGATGTTCCAATCGTCTCGAACTTGGTGGAACTCACCCCATCCGTACTGTATTAAAAGTCTAAATCTGCGGCGGCCGGCGCGCTTGCGCCAATCCCTGCTGCCAAAAGCACTCCCGTAATAACCTTTTTCATAATTGCTCCAATTTGTTAGCCGCTGCCATTTTATCAATGCAAGTCTGGTGTCAAACACGTTCAATGGCACGATCGGAAAAATTATAGTATTTTCAATTGGTTGGCTGGACAGGTGTGATGGTGTGTATCTCGATACCGTTGTATGGTTGTAAATCTTCCAATCACTGTAAGGATCGCTGACATACCCCTGCACCCGCAGCAAATCCTGCGGATCAACTGAAATGCAGACCGCCGTTGATGTCCAGGACCGCGCCGTTGATATAGCTTGCGGCCGGTGAGACCAGGAACACCAGCGGGCCGGCAATCTCCTCGGCGCGTGCCATGCGTTGCATCGGAAAACTTTCGGAATCGAATTCTTCGTCCGCAGTCATCGGCGTATCGACCGGGCCGGGGGCTACGGCGTTGATCGTGCACTCAGGCGCCATGCGGCGGCTTGCCCAGTGCACGAAGGCATGGATACCGCCCTTGCTCATGGCATAGTGCGCCGAGGCGCGGACCCCGCCAATCCTGCCGGCGATGGAGCCAACAAGGGCGATGCTACCTTTGCCGCGCGTCTTCAGCCGGGGCATGGCGGCGCGCACCAGGTTGAGCGGGCCGATCATATTGACCTGAAAAAGCCGCTCTGCTTCCTGGTTCCATCCCTGGTTATCCCAATCCGTGAACGGGCAGATAGCGGCGCAGTCAATCAGCGCATCGAAATTCCCAAGCCCATCCAGCCATGCCTCTACGGCCGCCTGATCCGTGACGTCCAGCGCATCCGCCCGATGGCCTGAGCCCTGCACGCCATCCAACGACGGCGCGCGAAGGTCGGTCGCGCTGACCTTTGCGCCCAGTTCCGAGGCGATACGGGCGCAGGCGGAACCGATACCGCCACCTGCGCCGGTAATGGCAATGTGCTGGCCGTCGAGCGAAAAAGCATGCATGGGGCGTTTCCTCGGGGTTTTCGAGTCGATTTGAATTGACCTTATTGAATCGATCTTATTGTTTCGGCCCCTGGGAGGCTATCCCCATCACCGTCACGTCGACCGTAACGGCCGGCGCCGTCCTGAAGGTCAGCGTCACGGGAAAGTGCTTGCCCTCGGTCAAAGGCTCCCGCAGGCCGATCAGCATGATATGCAGGCCACCCGGCTGCAACGTGACGGTCTCGCCAGCCGGAAGGGGAATTTCTTCAACCTGCTCCATGCGCATGATGCCATCCACATGGCGGTGCGTATGGATCTCGACCACGTCGGCTACTGGCGATGCAGCGGCGATCACCGCGTCCGCTGCTGCGCCGGTGTTGGTAAGAGTAACGTATGCGCCGCCCGCGCGGGCATCCGGAATGCGGGCACGGGCCCAGGCATCCTTTGCAGTGATGTCGCTGGCAAGCGCTGATGCTGCGGTGCTTATCATCAGGCCTGCGGCAAGTGCGGCGGAGATGATGCGGGTCATATGGTTCTGTCCTTCAATCGGTGCGCTATAGTTCCTCCCTACTTATGGAGCCGGACGGCTTCGACCAATGGAGGAGAACGCCGCATGACGGCATCGGGAGCGCCGCCTTTCAAGGGGCTGCGCGTGTTGGATTTCAGCCGGGTAATTGCTGGCCCGGCCTGCACCCAAACTTTGGCGGATTTTGGCGCCGACGTTATCAAGATCGAAAATCCCAAGGGCGGCGATGATACGCGCAACATGGCCGGGCCGAATCATGGCGGCGAAAGCCACTTTTTTCTGGCTTTCAACCGTGGCAAGCGCTCGGTCGCCTTGGACATGACCAAGCCGGAGGGAAGGGCGCTGGTCCACCGGCTGGCAGAACAGAGCGACATTGCCATCGAGAATTTCCGGCCGGGCGTCGCAAAGCGCCTGGGCATCGACTATCAAACCCTGGCTGAGCTAAATCCCGGCCTGATTTATGTTTCCATCAGCGCCTACGGTCAGGAAGGGCCGTTCAGCGACCGGCCGGGCTTCGATCCCGTGTTGCAGGCGGAATCCGGCATGATGGCGATGAACGGGCCGGTCGAGGGGCCGCCGATGCGGCATCCGCTGTCGATCGTCGACACGTTTACCTCCCTGCACGCAACCACGGCAATTGCGACGGCGCTCTATGCCCGCACGCAGACGGGCAAGGGGCAGCATATCGAACTGGCCCTGTTCGATGCCGCGGTGGTGGCTACCGGGAATGCGGCACAGCATTATCTGACAGATGGCACCATGCTGGCGCGCGCCGGCAATGCGCATCCGACAGCGGCGCCGGTGAATGTGCTGACAGCCAAGGATGGCCCGATTTATCTTGCACTGGGCAACCAGCGCCTCTGGGAAACATTGTGCAATCTTTTGGAGCGGCCGGACCTGGCGGCAGATCCGCGTTTTGCCACCATGGCAGCGCGGCAGGAGCATCGCGACGCCCTTTATGAAATGCTCGATCAGGTGTTTCTCACCGAAACCCGCGCCTACTGGGCGAAAAGGCTCCGCAGCCTGCCGGCAGGCCCGGTACAGACGGTTGCCGAATGTCTGGAGGGCGAAGCCGTTGCTGCCCGCAGGTTGGTCCAGACCGTCGATCACCCGCACGGACCGATGCGGCAACTGTCCTCCATTTATCATTTCAGCGACACGCCGGTGGACGACCATCATCGCCCGCCGCTATTGGGTGAGCACACGGATGAGGTGTTAAGCGATCTCTGCAGCCTTGACGCGGAGCGGATTTCGGAATTGCGGCAAGCAGGAGTTGTGGCATGAGCCTGTATTTCCCCCCAAACGGTGACGATGCCTGGGCGCGCGTCGCCGCCGCAGAGGCCGGTCTTTCCGCCAATGGTGTCGCGGCTGCTGTCGCCCATGCCGAGGCGCACGATTCGCCCTGGTCCTACAATTTGCAGGAGCATCTGGAATCCGGCCATTTCGAGCCGCCGCCTTGGAACGAAATCATCGGCCCAACCCGCGGGCGGGGTGGCCCGTCCGGTGTGGTTCTGTCTGGCGGAAAGATCGTGGCGGAGTGGGGCACGCCCTGGCGTCCCGATATGACCTTCAGCGTTGCCAAGTTTTTCATCTCGCTTTGCGTCGGTCTTGCGCATGATGATGGTCTGATCCCGGACCTGGACGCACCCATCCGCCATTTGGTGCATGATGGCGGCTTCGATTCCGACCACAACGCGCCGATCACCTGGCGCATGCTGCTGCAACTGACCAGCGAGTGGGAGGGCGAGCTGTGGAGCAAGCCAGACTTGGTTGACCGCAACCGCGATCTCTCGACCGAGGGCAAAAATGCGGAAAAGGGTGCAGCGCGGCGGCTCCAGCCTGCTGGCACCCATTGGGAATACAACGATGTGCGCGTCAACCGGCTGGCGCTGGCGGCCCTGCGCGTTATCGGGCGGGGCCTGCCCGCTCTGTTGCGAGAGCGCCTGATGGACCCGATTGGCGCTTCCAGCACTTGGGAATGGCATGGCTACAAGAATTCCTGGGTCAAGGTGCGCGGCAAGCTGGTGCAGAGTGTCTCCGGCGGTGGCCACTGGGGAGGAGGCATGTTCATCTCCGCCTACGATCTGGCCCGCGCCGGGCTGCTGGTGGCGCGTGGTGGTGTCTGGGAAGGGCGGCAACTGATCTCGCGTGCCTATCTGGACGAGGCAGAGCGGCATTGCCCGTTGAATCCCAGCTATGGCCTGATGTTCTGGCTCAACACCAGCCGGTTGCAATATCCGGATGCGCCGGCGCACCTGATCATGATGCACGGTGCCGGCGCTAACCGCGTGATTATCGACCGCGAGCGCGATCTGGTTGTGGTGCTGCGCTGGATCGACGGGCAGGCGGCGAATGGCTTTATGAAGCGGCTTTACAGCTAGGGATGGTTCCCGGGGCGTCAGCCGCCCCAGCTTTCCTTGAAACGCTGCAGCGCGGCTAGGTGCTGCGGCCAGTCTGCATAGCCCTGGCCGGTGGTCTGAATGCTGAGGTGTGTCGCGCCGAGCGGCCTGCCAGCGCTCGGCGTCTCTCAGCCACCGGTCGACATTTGTTCCGGTGCAATAGACCGTCGCATCAATGCCGAACCCGGCTCGGTCGCGACCGAACTCCTCCAGATACTTCCAAACCCGCTCCATCCGGCCTTCGGTCTTGCCGTCAAGTGGCATGCGGGGAAAGAACCCGTCCATCAAGCGGCAGACCCGCTCGATCGCCACCGGGCGGAAGGCACCGCCCCAGATCGGGATTGGCTGTTGCACCGGCAAGGGGTTGATGCCGGCATCGCGGATGGAATGGTCCCGGCCCTCAAAGGTGACCAACCCCTCCGTCCACAGCTTGCGCAGGACGTTGATTTGCTCTGCAAGACGTCGGCTGCGGCTGGAGAAGTCCTGACCGAGCGCTTCATATTCCACCGCATTCCAGCCGATGCCAACGCCAAGGCGCAGGCGTCCGCCGGATAGCACATCTACTTCTGCAGCCTGTTTTGCAACCAGCGCAGTCTGGCGCTGCGGCAGGATCACAATGCCGGTGGCGAGTTCCAGCCGCTGGGTTGCGGCGGCAAGAAACCCCATCAACACCATCGGCTCGTGGAACTTGTGCGTGTGATCGTAGGGGCCGCTCCAGCCCGGTCGTGACCCGACGCCAGCGCCAAGTACATGATCGAACACCAGCAGATGATCGAAACCCAGGCCCTCAACCATCTGGGCGTAATCGCGGATCATGGACGGGTCCGCCACAATATCCGGTGCGGGAAAGACGGCGCCAAGTGGCATGGGCAACTCCTCCTGTTGCGGTTGTGGGCGGTAATAACGCCGTGAAACGCTGTTGCAAACTCTGCCAGCATAGAGGCAGTCTTCACGGGCGGGCATTGGTCAAGGAGGAAATTGCCGATGGACGTTGTGAAAGTAGCAAGGCTCGAGACCGCAGAGCATATCAGCTTTGGCGATCTTGCTCACTACCGCCCGCTGATCGCCGATGGCGATACGCCGATAAGAACCGGTATTCAGGTCTCGGAGCCGGGATACGTCGCGCCACCCCATTCCCACCCCTATTGGGAGATGCTGCTGATCCTCGATGGCGAGGCCGAGGCTTGGATGGTTGACGAGCCCGACAGGATCATTGCGCTAAGACCCGGGGACATGATCGCCTTGCCTCCGAACCAGGCGCACAGTTTCCGTACTGTGGGTGACCGGACCATGCGCCTGCTGGGTATCCATCAGTCGCCGGATCGCATTGTCAATTACTTGGATCGGGATACCGATGCGCAAGGATATCCCATCCTACATGATAAAAAATGACACACGGTATCTTGCCGCGTCGAGTTTAGGGGGGCATCATCCCTGGGCTTGTCAGACGGGGCAATCAAGTTCCGCTGTACAGGCCATGAACTGGAGGACTTTACCCATGATGGTGAAAACGCTTTTGGGAGGCGCACTGGTAGGGGCGATGGCGCTTGGTGCTGTTGCCGGAGCAAGTGCGGAGGACAAACGCTTCCGTCTGAAGATGCATTCGGCGTTTACCTCGACGACCGATATTCTGGGGCCGGCTGGCGTCCGAATTGCCGAGAATCTGACCACGTTTTCAGGCGGCTCGCTCAACGTTAAATTCTTTGAGCCGAACGCACTCGTGCCGGCAATTCAGTATCTGGACCCGGTCGCATCCGGCGCGCTGAAAATGGCTTATGGAACGCCAGGCTACCATGTCGGGCAGGAACCTGCGCTGGCCTTCTATACTGCCGTGCCATTCGGCCCCGGTTTCTCCGAGTATGCGGCCTGGGTGTTCTATGGCGGCGGGCATGAACTTTATGATGAGATCCTTGCCAAGTATAATATCAAGGGCCGGATCTGCAACGCGATCCCGCCGGAAGCCTCCGGTTGGTTCCGTAAACCCGTTGAGAAGGTCGAGGACTTGAGGGGCATCAAGATGCGCTTCTTCGGTCTGGGCGCTCGTGTGATGGAAAAGCTAGGCGTATCCACCCAGCTGTTGGCCGGTGGCGATATTTACCCGGCGCTTGAACTGGGTTCGATTGACGCGACCGAGTTTTCCATGCCGTCGATTGACGAGACTTTGGGTTTCCACCAGATCGCCAAGCACTACTACCTGCCGGGTTGGCACCAGCCGACGAGCCTGGGTGAAATCATCTTCAACATGGACACGTGGAACGAATTTTCCGACTACCAGAAAAAGGTCGTCGATATCGTCTGCGATGCGAACATGATGCAAGAGCTCGTGGATGGCGAGGCCCGTCAGGGTGCCGCGATGTATCGGATGGAAAACGAACACGGCGTCAAAGTGCACCGGTGGTCGGACGAAGACCTGGACAAGCTTGAAAAGCTTTGGATGGAGGTCGCTGAAGAAGAGGCGGCAAAAGATGAAACCTTTGCCAAGGTTTGGAACAGCTACTCTGACTTCCGCGAAACGCACAAATCCTGGGGCGAGCGCGGCTATCTGAAATAGGAACTGCCAAGCCTTGAATGAAAGGGGAAGCCTCTGGTCTGGAGGCTTCCCCTTTTTCGTTATGGCTGCGACCTCATGACGGAGGCGCGGCGATTGCCGGCTAACGGTTTGTTCGCGATGGTGGTATTCGAATTGTAAACTGACCCGGTTATGATCCGGCCGGATTATGTGCCGGGCGGATACCCGGTGAATTGAGACTACTGCCTTTAGATGGATATGCGCGATGGCCGAACTTGCCGTCCAACCCAGCCTCTTTGACCGCACACTCGACCAGGTGCGCCGCGCGGTGCGTGAACTGGCAACCCGCCGCGGGGTGCGCAATCTCGACCTGAAACCGGACTTGCCGGATGCCGATCGCGAGCGACTGCTCCAGCAGATGCGCGATTGCCTCGAAGCTAAGGGCGGCGAAGTCACCGCACGCGCCCGAGCGGCCAATCTGGGCCGCGCCTATATGCGGCTTAACCCGGAAGGCCGCCATCGCTTCTTGACTTTGTTGGCGGAGAAGTTCGGCAGCAATCCGGATGAGGTGAACGTGGCGATGAATGCGGTTCGCGACGCCGTCGACCCGCGCGCCCGCCACGCTGCGGAAGTCAACCTGCGTGACGTGTTGCGCCCGCCCCGGGTGCGGCTTCTGACCCAGTTCAACGGCCTGCCGGAGGGGGTGAAATTCCTGGTGGACCTGCGCGCCGAAATGATGACCTGGGCCAAGGAAGAGCCTCTGCTAGAGGAATTTTCCCAGGATATGCGGCGCATGCTGACCACATGGTTCGATGTTGGCTTTCTGGAGATGCGTCGGATCACCTGGGACGCGCCTGCATCCCTGCTGGAAAAACTGATTGCCTATGAGGCCGTGCATGAAATTCAAAGCTGGGATGACCTGAAGAACCGGTTGGATTCGGATCGGCGATGCTATGCCTTCTTCCATCCGCGCATGCCGGACGAACCGCTGATCTTTGTGGAAATCGCGCTGGTGACGGGGATGGCCGGCAATGTGCAGGAACTGCTGGACGAGGAGCAGGCGCGGTTGGACCCGCAGATGGCCGATACCGCGGTTTTCTACTCTATCTCGAACGCGCAGCGTGGCCTGGATGGCATCAGTTTTGGCGATTTCCTGATCAAGCGGGTGGTTGCGGCACTGTCCGACGAGTTCAAGAATCTCAAAACCTTCGCAACGCTTTCGCCCATCCCCGGTTTCAGCCGTTGGTACGAGCGTGAGGTTGAGAAGCTGGGCGATACCGTTCTGTTGGAAGACGAGGCCAAGGCATTGGCCGAAGCCTTGCCGGACGGCGTCGATGCCGAAACGATGCTGCGTCAGGTGCTGGTTCATACCGATTGGGCAAAGGACGATGCGCTGGCGGAGGCGCTGAAGCCCGTGTTGACCCGTCTGGCGTCCACCTACCTCTATACGGCCAAGCGCAATGGCACGCGGGCGCTGGACCCGGTGGCGCATTTCCACCTGTCGAACGGCGCCCGGATGGAACGGCTGAATTGGCTGGCGGACCGCTCGGGTCGTGGCATGCGCCAATCGGCGGGCATGATGATGAACTACGTTTACAAGCTGGACGAGATCGACACCAATCACGAAGCCTACAAGGGGGAGGGGGCAATCGCGGTCTCCTCCACCATCCGGAACCTGTCCCGGAAAACGGTGAACGGTTAGAAACTCTGGCCGTGTTTGGAGACAGTTGCACTGCGATTGCCGCAATGGCCATCGCAGTGTTAGACTTTCGGCCATCAAACAACCGGAGGATCCGCCAATGCCCGATTCTGTCATGAACGGCCCTATTGATGGCCAGAAGCTGGTTCACGCCACGCCGGAGACCGCGCCAAGCGTGCCGGGCCGCCGCTCATTTTTTGAGTATCGTGACCTGGGAGTGACCGAAGGTTCCGGCGGCGCATTGCGTGCCCAGATCATGAAGACCCGTCAGGGGCTGAGCGAGCCGACCGGCTGGCATTATCATGCCTGCGACGGCCAGTTCATCTATGTGCTGAAGGGCTGGGTCGATCTGGAGTTCGAGGATGGCCAGAAAAAGCGTGTGAACGAGGGTGACAGCATGTTCATCCCGGGCGGCATGCGCCACAATGAGACTGCCACCGCGTCCGAACTGGAAATCCTGGAACTTTCCATTCCCGCGGATATGGGTACGGTGCCGACCGATCCGCCTGCGTGAATCGAGGCTCGAGATCTCAAAAGCCGGGCGGCGATCGATGCAGCCCGGCTTTTGTGCGCCTATTCGAACTCGACGATGATCTGATCGGCCGTCAGGCTGTCGCCCTGGGCAGCGTTGACGGATTTTACTACGCCGCGGCGTTCGGCTCGCAAGATGTTTTCCATCTTCATTGCCTCGACAACGGCGATTTCCTGACCCTCTTGCACTTCGTCGCCTGCTTTGACGACGACACGCAGGAGCAGGCCGGGCATTGGCGACATGACCAGCTTGGAAAGATCCGGCGGCTCTTTGATCGGCATCAGGTCGGCCAACTCTGCCATGCGCGGAGTCAGGACCTGCAACGCCACCGCAGCGCCGGCATGGCTGATGCGATACCCGCCTCCGCCTGTGCCAACCACCTGGGCCGTCACAGGGCGGCCATCCACATAGCCGTTGAAGACGCGGTCGCCAGGTGCCCATTCACTGTTGACGCGTAGGCTGGCGCCAGCCCAATCGATGCGGCAGCCATTGTCGATCGGCGTTGCTGAAACCGGATAATCCTTGCGGTCTATGCGGACCACCCAATCGCGCGACGGGCGCCAGCTCTGGCCCGGTACCTGGCCACTAAGGCAGGAGTCGCGAAGTGCGCCTACCGTGTGCACCATGGCGGCTATCGGCACGAGGTTTTGCAGCACGGCCTCCGTGCGCTCGTGCCCGAAATAGCCGTCGGCAAATTCTTCCTCAATGAATGCGGTGGAGAACGTGCCGGAGCGGAAAGTGTCGTTTGCGACCGCGGCGTTCAGAAACACCAGGTTGTTGCCGATGCCGTCGACAACGAAGGCATCCAGCGCCCGCTGCAGCCGAGTAATGGCTTCGGTCCGGTCGCGGCCGTGTGCGATCAATTTGGCAATCATCGGGTCGTAGAACATGGAGATCTCGTCGCCCTCACGCACGCCGCTATCGACGCGCACTCCTTCCATGCCCAGCGGCTCAACATATCTGCGCAGGCGGCCGATGGAAGGCAGGAAGTTGCGCGATGGATCTTCGGCATAAAGGCGCGCCTCAATGGCCCAGCCGTTGATGGCGATGTCTTCCTGACGCCAGCGCAGTTTCTCGCCCGCAGCGACCCGAAGCATTTCCTCTACCAGATCGAAGCCGGTGATTTCCTCGGTCACCGGGTGTTCCACCTGCAGGCGGGTGTTCATCTCCAGGAAGTAGAATTCCTTGTCCTGGCTGACGATGAACTCCACCGTGCCGGCGCTCTGGTAACCAACCGCCTTGGCAAGACCGACCGCCTGCTCGCCCATGCGTGCACGCATTTCGGGATCGACCAGCGGGCTCGGCGCCTCCTCCAGCACTTTCTGGTGCCGCCGCTGCACCGAACACTCACGTTCGCCCAGATGGATGACATTTCCGTGGCTGTCGCCCAGCACCTGGATTTCGATGTGCCGGCCACGGTGGATGTATTTCTCGATAAAGACCCGGTCATCGCCGAAGCTGGAGCGGGCTTCGCTGGCGGCGCTGGCCAGACCTTCTTTCAGGCCGGCATCGTCCCAGGCGATGCGCATGCCCTTGCCGCCGCCACCGGCGGATGCCTTGATCATCACCGGGTAGCCGATCTCGTTTGCGACCTTCAGCGCATCCTCGTCCGAGGTGAGCGCGCCGTCGAAGCCGGGCGCAATAGAGACGCCGGCTTTCTCCGCAAGCCGTTTCGACTCGATCTTGTCACCCATCGCGCGGATCGCATGCGGGGTTGGGCCGATGAAAACAAGGCCGGCCTCCGCCACTGCCTCGGCAAAACTGGCGTTTTCCGAAAGAAAGCCGAAACCGGGGTGAATCGCTTCGGCGCCGGTGTCTTTGGCAGCTTGCAGAATACGCTCCTGCACCAGATAGCTTTCAGTCGCGGTCGGGCCGCCAATGGCAATGGCCTCGTCGGCCATTTCGACCGCCTTCGACCCTTTGTCAGCCTCCGAGTAGACCACAACGGTCTGAACGCCCATCCGGCGCGCGGTCTTGATGATGCGGACAGCAATCTCGCCGCGGTTGGCGATGAGGATCTTTGAAAACATGGGTACGCCTGACCTTACAGCGGAATGTTGCCGTGTTTTTTCCACGGATTCTGGAGCTGCTTGTTGCGCAGCATGCCCAGTGCCTTGATCAGGCGGCGCCGTGTGTTGTGCGGCCGGATCACGTCATCAATATAGCCACGACTGGAGGCGACGAACGGGTTGGCGAACTTCTCCGCGTATTCCTGCGTGCGCGCCTCGATCTTTTCCGGGTTGCCCAGGTCGCCGCGGAAGATAATTTCCACCGCGCCCTTGGCGCCCATCACCGCAATTTCGGCCTGCGGCCAAGCATAGTTCACATCACCGCGCAGATGCTTGGACGCCATTACGTCGTAGGCGCCGCCATAGGCCTTGCGCGTGATGACCGTGACCTTCGGCACAGTCGCCTCAGCATAGGCGTAGAGCAGCTTGGCACCATGTTTGATGATGCCGCCGAATTCCTGTGCGGTGCCGGGCAGGAAGCCGGGTACGTCGACGAAGGTGACAATCGGAATGTTGAAGGCGTCGCAGAAACGGACGAAGCGGGCTCCCTTGCGGCTGGAATCGATGTCCAGGCATCCGGCAAGGACGGTCGGCTGATTGGCGACAAAGCCTACGGTGGAGCCATTCATGCGGCCGAATCCGATGACGATGTTACCAGCATATTCCGGCTGGACCTCGAAAAAATCGCCTTCGTCCACGACCTTGTGAATCAGTTCCTTGATATCATAGGGCTTATTCGGGTTTTCTGGCACCAAGCTGTCGAGAGAGAACTCCGGGCGGTCCACCGGATCGGCGGTTGGGCGGCTCGGCGGCTTCTCGCGGTTCGAGGTGGGGAGGAAATCGACGAATCGGCGCACCTGCAACAGCGCGTCGATATCGTTCTCGAACGCCATATCGGCCACGCCGGAGCGGGTGGAGTGCGTGCGGGCGCCGCCCAACTCCTCCTGCGTGACATTCTCATGCGTCACCGTCCGCACTACGTCCGGACCGGTGACGAACATGTAGGACGTGTCCTTCACCATGAAGATAAAGTCTGTCATGGCTGGTGAATAGACGGCGCCGCCGGCGCACGGGCCCATAATGACCGAGAGTTGGGGGATCACGCCAGAGGCGAGTACATTCCGCTGGAACACCTCCGCATAACCGCCCAGCGATGCGACGCCTTCCTGAATGCGGGCACCGCCGGAATCGTTCAGGCCGATGACCGGTGCGCCCACCTTCATCGCCTGATCCATGATCTTGCAGATCTTTTCGGCGTGGGCTTCGGAGAGCGAGCCGCCGAATACGGTAAAATCCTGGGAATAGACGAACACCAGACGGCCGTTGATGGTGCCATGCCCGGTAATAACGCCGTCGCCGGGGATGCGCTGGTCGGCCATGCCGAAATCAATAGAGCGATGCTCGACGAACATGTCGTATTCTTCGAACGACCCTTCGTCCAGCATCACCTCCAGACGCTCGCGCGCCGTCAGCTTGCCTTTGGCATGTTGCGCGTCGATGCGGTGCTGACCGCCACCCATGCGGGCATGTTCGCGCTTTTCTTCCAACATTTTAACGATATCTTGCATTGGGACTCCCAAGGCGTGCGGCCCAGGTGGGCTTTACATGGCTGCTACCAAAAGGCAGCACAGAAGCGAACTTGCCACAGTTGCTTCACGAATTCGATGGGGCGGGATAAGCCGAAACCCCGGTTAGAGCAAGGCCAGAAAACGTTCCGCGGCACAGAGTTCCGCCCGGGCCCTGGCAAGCAGCTCTTCCGCCTCCGCATCGCGGCCCCAGCGTTCCATCTGGTGCATTTCGTCGATATGGGCGGCATTCGCGGCCTCGTCGCCGCTGATCCGGCCATGCGCCAAGGCCAGCGCGATTACCACCGAACCGGATACCGCAGTTGCGCTGGAGATGGCTGCCAGCGGAAACGCATCGAATTTGGCGACGGCATTTTGGATCAGCGTGATCGCGCCCGATGGTTGCGGGATTGGCTGGATGCCGCTGGTGACAACCAGCCGGGCGCCGAATGTCTCCTCCATCCAGCCCAGCAGCGGTGACCAAGCGTCGCTTTGCGCGTGCACCAAGCTGCTGGGCGTGTCAGCGCGATAACATAGGAGGTCGGTCTCTGCGAATTTCGCGATCTCGGCCGCGACAGCCCCGATCTGCGGCGCAACCCGATCCAACGCGGTAGAGGCAAGTTGGGTTAGCGGCATAGAGGCGGGGATGATCTCCTCGGTCTGGCCCTGCCATTCCTCGGCCAGGGCTGCGGCAAGGGATTCCGTCGGCAATTGCAGCAGCGCGCGACTCGGCGTGTGCACGGGGCGCCCGTCCAGCAGTACGGCAAAGCCGCCCTCGTATTCGCCCGCTGTGGCTTGCTTGTAGAAGCGTTTCATCGCCGGCGTTTCCTCTCGCGTGCCAGGATGGTGTGGCGGTATTCCTCACGCATGTTCGGGATGGCTTCATCAGCCAATAGGTTTTCCGGATCGAAGGCCAGCGCGCGCAAAGTATGGAGGAAATTCTCCGGCGGCGGCGCCACCAAGTGGGTTTCGCTCTTGCGTTTGCCAAAAGCCGGTAGCCAGAGCGCGCGGGCATGCAGATGCAGGCCTGGGGCGACATCCAGTGCCTCGACCAAGCCGTCGGCCATGCCGTCGGCATCGTCACCATACTTTGAATCGCCCAGGATCGGCTTGCCCTTTGCCGCCATATGGGCGCGAATCTGGTGGGTGCGCCCGGTGCGCGGCGCCAGCTTTACCCAGGCGAGGCGGCGGCTTGCCTGATCGATGGTACGGTAATCGGTGATGGCGCGCTGGCCGTCGTGATCCTCGCTCATTTTCTCGTAGACATCGCCCTGTTTCGACAGCGGCAGGTCGATGAAGCCATCGGCCGGCTTCAGAATGCCCACGGTAATGGCCCAGTAAAGCTTCTGCATTTCCCGCAGGCGGAAGGCATCGTTTAGCGCACGCGTCGCCTGCGCCGTCCGCCCCAGCACCAGCACGCCGGAAGTATCGCGGTCCAGCCGATGTACCAGGCGGGGCCGTTCCTCATCCTTGCCAGCGAGGGCAGGCAGCATGCCGTCGACATGGCGCTTGGTCTTGGTGCCGCCCTGTACTGCCAGGCCCGCTGGTTTGTTCAGGGCGATGATGTCGGCATCTTCATAGATTACCAGGCTGCGGATAAAGGCGGCGTCGGCTGCGCTGACGCGGGCAGGCTCGCCAGGTTTTGCGCCTTCCGTCGGGGTCAATGGCGGCACCCGTACCGCCGCGCCTTCCTCCAGCCGGTCCGATGCCTTGGCCCGCTTGCCATCGACGCGGATTTGGCCGGAGCGCAGCAGCTTCTGCAAATGGCTGTAGGGCAGGGAAGGGAAGCGTTTCTGAAACCAGCGGTCAAGGCGCTGGTCGGCTTCCTGTTCGGTTACATTGAAAGTTTGAACGCCGGCACTCATGCCAAAAGCCTCCAGGCCCGCAGGCCTGCAAAAAAGAAAGCGATACCCGCAACGACAGAACCGGCAACATAGCCGAATGCCGGCCACCAGGAGCCGCGCTCCAGCAAGGTCACGGTGTCGAGGGAGAATGTGGAGAAGGTCGTGAACGCCCCCAAAAAGCCGACGACAATAAACCCGCGCGCCTCCTGGCTCAGATGCAGCCCGTGGGCGAGCGCGCCGATCAGCAGGCCGAGAAGTAGCGAGCCGACAAGATTCACCGTCACAGTCCCCCAGGGGAAACCGAAACCGGTCACTCGCCCGACTGCAACAACGCTGCCATAGCGCGCCATTGCGCCTAGCGCACCGCCGACAGCCACGAACAGCAGCATCTTCATGTCTTACCCGCCACCTCCGCGCGCAGTCGTGCCCAATAGGCCAATCTCTCCGCCACGCGCTTTTCATGGCCGCGGTCGGTTGGGCGATAGTAGGTTTCGCGGGTCATACCGTCCGGGAAATAGTTCTGGCCGGAAAAACCGGCCTCCGTGTCATGGTCGTATGCGTAATTGGCGCCGTACCCCAATTCCTTCATCAGCTTGGTCGGTGCGTTCAGGATGTGCGCTGGCGGCGGCAGCGAGCCTGAACTCTTAGCCGATTTCATCGCGCGGCCAAAGCCGACATAAGCCGCATTCGATTTCGGAGCGGTTGCCAGATACAGCACGACTTGGGCAATGGCCAGCTCACCTTCCGGCGAGCCCATGCGCTCATACGTTTCCCAGCCGGCAAGCGCCTGCGGCATGGCGTTGGGGTCGGCCATGCCGACATCCTCGCTGGCAAAGCGCAACAGGCGGCGGGCGATATAGCGAGGGTCCTCGCCGCCAGCCAGCATGCGCGCCAGCCAGTACAGGGCCGCGTCGGGGTCCGACCCGCGCAGCGCCTTGTGCAATGCTGAAATTAGGTTGTAATGCGCTTCCTGCGCCTTGTCATAGACGGGAGCCCGGGCGGCGTGCGCGATGGCTTCCGGGCCAAGGGGGGCGTCGTCAGGTCCGGCCTGGGCCAGGACTTGCTCCACCATGTTCAGCAGGTAGCGGCCGTCACCATCGGCCATGGCAATCAGAGCCTCGCGCGCGCGGTCGGTGAGGGGGAGAGGATGGCCGATCTCGATCTCCACCCGCTTGAGCAACCGCTCTAGCGCCTCAGCCGACAGACGATGCAGGACAAGCACCTGACAGCGCGACAGCAACGCCGCGTTCAGTTCGAACGAGGGGTTTTCGGTCGTCGCGCCAACCAGGACGACCGTTCCATCCTCGACATAGGGCAGGAAGCCATCTTGTTGGGCGCGGTTGAAGCGGTGGATTTCGTCGATGAACAGCAGCGTCCCCTGGCCTGTCGCGCGGCGTGTCCTGGCCTCATCGAACGCCTTGCGCAGGTCGGCGACGCCACTGAACACGGCAGAGAGGGGCTGGAAGGCCAAGCCCGCGTCTTCCACAAGCAGGCGGGCGATGGTGGTCTTGCCGCATCCTGGCGGCCCCCACAGCACAATGCTGGCCAGAGAGCCGGCTTTCAACATGCGGGCCAGCGATCCGTCCGGCCCGAGCAGGTGCTCCTGACCAACCACTTCGTCCAGCGCCTGCGGCCGCAGGCGGTCGGCAAGCGGCCGGGGGGCCGACTGCTCTAATCCTGCGGCTTCGAACAGCGAGTTCACGCACGGAACTCCATGCGCAGGCGTTTGCCATCCCGGCGCACGATCACACGCCAGACGTCCGGGCGGCTGCTTTCGACGGTTTTCAGGTCGAGGATGCGGGCAATATCCTTGCCATTGACCTGTTCGATCACATCGCCCGGCCGGAAGCCAAGCCGGCGGCCGATGGAATCCCGACGCACGCCATTTACGGCGACGCCCGTATCGACACCCCTGAGACCCATTTCCTCGATCGTCGCCGGCGAGACATTGACGACGCGCAGGCCGTTGAACGGAGAATTGCCCTCGAGGACGGTTTGATTGCGCGGCGGATCTTCCGGCGGCGGCTCGATCGCAACGGTGGCTGTATGGGTCTTGCCGCGGCGCCAGTACTGCACCTTCGCAGTCTTGCCGACCGTTGTTTCAAAGCGGAAGCGCAGCGCAACCAAGTCATCGACCGGCTGATCCCCGACCGCCAGGATGATGTCGTTCGCTTGCAATCCGGCCTCTTTCAATGGGCTTTTCGGGTGCAGGGATGAAACGATGATGCCATGTGGCCGGTCCAGCCCCAGGGCTTGCGCCATGTCTTGGCGCACCGGCTGGCCTTCGCCACCCAGCCACGGCCGCACGAGCTTGCCGCCGGCCTCGTGCGAATCGACCATACGGCGGACCAAGTTTGCAGGGATGGCGAAGCCGATGCCGTGCGATCCGCCGGATCGGGAGAAAATCGCCGTGTTGACGCCGACCAGAGCGCCATCGATATCGATCAACGCGCCGCCGGAGTTGCCCGGATTGATGGCCGCATCGGTCTGAATGAACACACCGCCGTCGCCGATGGCCCGGTTGGAGCGGGCATTGGCAGAAATAATTCCGCTGGTCACGGTCTGGCCGACTCCGAACGGATTGCCGATGGCCAGCACAAGATCGCCGACCTGCAATTCGTCGGAATTGCCGAAGTGCAGAGTCGGCAGGCGTTCGCCCTGCGTATCGACCCGCAGCAACGCCAGATCAAGCCGCTCGTCCTGGCTGACGATCTCCGCCGAGAATTCGCGCCGGTCACTCAACACGACGCGGATTTCGTCTGCGCCTTCAACAACATGCTGGTTGGTGACGATCAGGCCATCCGCGGCCACAATGACACCGGAGCCAAGCGAATTTTGAACCCTTTCGCGCGTCGGGCCGCCGGGTACTTCGCCAAAGAACCGGCGAAAGAACGGGTCGCTGAACAACGGGCTGATCCGCCGTTGGCGCACCGTCTTGCTCGTGTAGATGTTGACCACGGCCGGGGCGGTCCGCTTGACCAGTGGCGCGAACGATAGGCGCAGCTCTTCCACGGATGCGGGAGTGCGGGACTGATCCAATGCAAAAGCGCCCGGCATTGAAAATACCAGGGCCAGGGCCACAATGATGACGCGCCGCATGACCGGACATCTCCAAACAGGCTCATGATAGAGATGCTTTATGTGCGGTGCGAAGGCTTCCGTGCAACCCCTATGCCCGTTCCGCTCTCCTTCGGCGCCAAGCTGGATTTGGGAACAAGCGCCTCGCCGTCCTTTTTTTCAGTTCCGTTGAACTTCCAACTGCGGCGGCCACTCTGCTGTCAGACCGAAGCGGAGGGCGTCGCAGGCGGTATCGTCGACGACGAGCAGGGGTCGCTTACGGTGCGGCGGAAATTCCAGCCGAACCAAGCCCGGCAGGCCACAGAACCCATTTCCGCCAATTGGGACGTCAGCGTGCAGCAGTCTGTCTGAACCGGTCGATAGGATCAGCACATGCACGATACCGCCATTGCCGGCAACGTCTGGCGGGCGAAGGCCCACAGCAGCCAAATCATAGGTACCGTTTCCATCGAAATCCGCCTGAACTGCTCCCTCCGGCAGCCAATAGACGCCCTGGCGTAGGGGTGCCGGGGCCAGTTCTCTCAGCCGAGTGATGATGGTTCCGGCCACGAGGCCCGGTTCCGGCTCCTCCAACCCCGCATTCAATTCCAGCAGGCGTTGGCGGGTGATATGCTCGGCACAACTGGCCTCCAGCATTGGCCGTATAGAGCCACCGCGTCCGGCATCGCCATGCCAGGCGCAATTCGCATCGCGGAAAGCCAGCCACGCACGTTGTGCTGCTTGCAACATCCGGCGTGCTTCGGCGTCGGTGGCCTGGTTTAATGCTGCCTGGTAACGCTGATTGAGTTCCGCGTCCTCCGCCGCCAAGGTTGCGCTGGCGCACCGGTTCATATCCTGCTGGGAGCCGGCGCAGTCCGGTGGTCCGGCAATGGCGGCAACAGATATGGCACCTGCGGTCAGGATCGCGGTAGCGAAGGCCAGCACCTGCAGCATGACGAAACATCCTTTCCTCCAATTGCCGAATCCGCGCCAGCATGGCATATAAGCATTCAAGTTTTCAGCGATGGAGTTTTAGCCTATGCCCCGGCCCGTGGTCGGTGTGTCCGCCTGCCTGCGCGAGATGCATTCTGCCCTGAACTACCACGCCGCGAACGAGCGTTACATGCACGCCGTTCATGACGTTTCCGGCGCCATGCCGATCATCATTCCGGCACTTGGCGACAAATGGGAGCATGCGGACCTGTTGGCCCGTATCGACGGCCTGTTGCTGACCGGCAGCCCTTCCAATGTCGAGCCGCACCATTACGATACGCCCCGCGCGGCGCCCGACATCAAGCATGACCCTTTCCGGGACGCCACCACGTTGCCGTTGATCCGGCTGGCGGTGCAGCAGGGCGTGCCGGTGTTTGCCGTCTGCCGCGGTATTCAGGAACTGAACGTGGCGCTGGGGGGAACGCTCCATCAGTTTCTGCACCGGGAGCCGGGCAAGCGCGACCATCGCTCCGATAAGGCGGCATCATTCGAACGGAAAGTGGCGCTCGCCCATTGGGTGACGCTGACCGATGGCGGCGTGTTGCACAAGCTGGTGGGGGAGGACCGTGTGCTGGTTAATTCCCTGCACGCCCAGTCAATCAACCAGGTCGCCCCCAATCTGCTGGTAGAAGCGGTGAGCGACGATGGCGTGGTCGAAGCCATCTCCGCGCCGAATGCACCAGGCTATGTGCTGGGCGTGCAATGGCATCCGGAGGCGCTGTATCAGGAAAACCAACTGTCTCGCGACCTGTTCGCCCTGTTCGGCGAGGCAGTGCAGGCCTTCGCCCGCGGCGAGAAGCGCCAGGCCGCCTGATCCAGCGATGATCCCTCCTTCCATTCCAGTGGAGGCCGCCAACGCCGATTGGGTTGACGGCAGCGATGGCACGCTTTTGCGGCTCTACCGGCTCCATGGGCCGGTTACGGCGCGGCGTGTCCTCCTGTTCGGCCATGCCAACGGATTTGCTGCCGGCAGCTACCTGCCCTGGCTGCAGCAATTGGCAGAATACATGCCTGTTTTCGCATACGATTCGCGCGGTCATGGTGGCTCTGGCCGGCCTCCGGATCCGTTGATCCGCAGCACCCACGTCGATCTGTTGGCCGAAGACCTTTCGCTGATTGTTGCCGCCGTCCGCCGCCGGGTTGGCGACGGTGTTCCGATCCATTTTGCTGCCCATTCCTTTTCCGGCCTGGCAGCGCTGCGGCTTGGCGCGGTGCATGGCCGTGTGCCGTTTGCCAGTGCCAGCCTGTTCGAGCCGCCGATCTCGCCGACGCCGGACCTCCTCGAGCACGCGGTCTCTGGCGAACTCTCCCAGGGTTTGATCAACGGCGCGCTCAGGCGCCGGCGGGAGTGGAACAGCCCGGAGGCTTTCTTTGCCCGCCTGGATGCGAACCTGCACTATGCCGCGTGGGATCGTGCGATGATGACGGCGCACACGCGCGCCACGCTGCGGCCGAAGGAAGACGGGCACGGCTTTGAATTGGCCTGCGATCCGGCAGTGGAGGCGGCGGGTTATCGCATGACCCTCAACAGCTCTACCTTTCGTTTTCTGGATCGTTTCGCTTGCCCGACCATGTTTATCGCCAGCGATCCACCCGAGGCCGGTGGGCCGCCAAGCTGGGCTGCACGCATGCAGTGGCTGGCGGCGGAGCGTGTGCCTGATGCCAAACTGGTTCACCTGCCCGGCACAAGCCACATGATGCTGTTCGAGCACCCTGACGATTGTCAGAGGCATCTGCTCGCCCACATTGAGGCTACGGACTGATGATATCGGGCGATGCTGCCCGACCCGGACCTGTTTTTATGCAACTTTACGAATTAAAAGGCAGATGACCTCGTGCGCATTGTTACCTGGAACATCAATTCTGTCCGCCTTCGCCTGCCATTGGTCTTGCAGATGATCGAGACACTGCAGCCGGACGTGATCTGCCTGCAAGAAATCAAATGCCGGAACGAGGAGTTTCCGGCCGGTGCGTTGGCGGATGCTGGCTTTCCGCATTTGGCAATCAATGGAATCAAAGGTCTGCATGGTGTTGCTACACTGGCACGTGAACCCTTCGCCGGAACGGATGTGCGCAGTTTTTGCGGCAAGGAGGATGGCCGTCACATCATGACCCGGCTGGATGATGGCACCGAGCTGCACAATTTCTATGTGCCGTCGGGTGGCGACGTGCCGGACCCTGTGGCGAACGACAAGTTCCAGCACAAGCTCGATTTCGTGACGGAACTGGCCGACTATTGGGGCGCACGCAAGCCGGAAAAGGGGCTCAAGGCGGTTTCCGTTGGGGATTTTAATATCGCGCCGCTGGAAACCGATGTGTGGTCGCACAAGCAGATGCTGAAAGTGATCTCCCACACGCCGGTGGAGGTTGATGGCCTGAATGGCGTGCAGCAGGCGCTCTGCTGGCACGATGCGGTGCGCCATTTCATTCCGGTGGAGCAGAAACTCTACAGCTGGTGGTCGTATCGCGCACGCGATTGGGCCGCATCCGACCGGGGGCGGCGGCTCGACCATATCTGGGTAACGCAGCCGCTAAGGGAATCGCTGCGCGCCGCCGGCATTCACCGCGATGCGCGCGGCTGGGAAAAACCCAGCGATCATGTACCAGTCTGGGCCGATCTCGACCTGGCGTAGATGACGGGAGGCGGCGCCATGGCCGGCCATCTGCTAATCTTCGGCGAAGGCTATACCGGCAAGCGGCTCCGGGCCGCATTGGAGGCTGAGGGCTGGCAGGTCTCCGGCACCGGGCGCAGTGGCGGGCCGGGCAGGCTGGTGTTCGATGGCACCCGCGCGCTGCCGCCAGCGGCGCTTGCCGGGGTGACGCACGTGGTGGCCTCCATCCCGCCGGATGAGGCCGGCGACCCAGCGCTGAGACTGCATGCGGATGCGCTCGCTTCGGTGGCCGGCCTGGAATGGGCTGGGTATCTCTCCACCACCGGCGTCTATGGCAATCATAACGGCGGCTGGGTCGACGAAACGACGCCGACCGCGCCGACTTCCGCCCGCGCGCGCCGGCGGGTGCTGGCTGAACAGGCGTGGCTGGATTGGGGGCGGGCGGCTGGGAAGCCGGTGCAGGTGTTCCGTCTGGCCGGGATCTATGGACCAGGCCGCAGCGCCTTGGAGCGGGTGCGGGCGCCGGGCGCGCAAAGCATCGTAAAGCCGGGGCATGCGATGGGCCGCATTCATGTTCGGGATATCGTGCAGATCATTCGCGCCGGCATGGCACATCCCGACGCCGGGCCTGTGTTCAACTGCGCCGATGATGAACCCGCGCCAACCGCGGCTGTGCAGGCCTATGCCGCCCGGCTGCTGGGCATCGCGCCACCGCCCGAAGTGCCGTTCGGGGAAGCGAACCTTTCGCCGATGGCGCGCAGCTTTTATGCGGACAACCGCCGCGTGCGCAATGAACGAATCAAACGGGAATTGGGCCTATCCCTGCAATTCCCGACCTATCGGGAGGGGCTGGCGGCGATCCTGAACGAGCCGGGAGAAAACGCATCGTCTGGCTAGAATGGCCGTCCCGGCCCTTGCCACCTTCCACACGCCGCGCGACACTCTCCGGCAAGCAAGAAACCAAGCTCAGAGGAAGCGCGCCCATGGAATTCGGCGTTACCATGTTCCCTACCGATTTTTCAATGGGACCGGCGGAACTCGCCGTCGCGGTCGAGGAGCGCGGGCTCGACGCGCTGTTCATTCCGGACCACACTCATATTCCCGCTGGCAGTGACGAGGACTTTCGCATCGCTGACAAGATGCCGCCGGACTACTCGCACAACATCGACATGTTCATCGGGCTCGCCGCTGCTGCTGGCGTCACCAAGCGCATTCGGCTTGGAACCGGCATCTGTCTGGTGGTGGAGCGCGATCCAATCATCACGGCCAAGGAGGTGGCGAGCATCGACCATATCTCCGGCGGGCGGGTCGATTTCGGTGTCGGCGGCGGCTGGAACCAGCCGGAGATGGAGAACCATGGCGGTGACTGGTCCCGGCGGTTCAAGCTGCTGCGCGAGCGCTGCGAGGCAATGAAGGCGATCTGGACTCAAGATGTCGCCTCGTACCATGGCGAGTTCGTGAACTTCGATAACATCTGGTCGTGGCCAAAGCCGGTGCAGAAGCCGCATCCGCCAATCTTCGTTGGCGGCGATGCCTCGCGCACCCTTGATCGGGTCATGCGCTATGGCGACGGCTGGATTCCGATGCTGGCTGACCATCCGGAGCACGACCGCACCGCAGAACGCTTCGCGATGATGGCCGAACTGCGCCGCCGCACCGATGCGGCGGGACGCGAGCCGATGCCGATCACCACCTTTGGCACTCCGCGCGACCCGGTGCGTATCAACGAATTGCGTGAGGCCGGTGTGACCCGCTGTATTTTTGGCCTGAAATCCGCCCCGGCCGACGACGTGCTGCGCCGGCTCGACCGGCTGGTGCAATTTTTGGAGACCGTGCGATGATTGAGGACATTTTCGACCTGCCCACCCCGGACGGCCAGATGGAAACCTTCCTCTGTCGGCCGGAGCGCGGCGATCCTGCCCCCGCAGTTCTGATGCTGATGGATGCGCCCGGTATCCGGCCGGAACTCTATGCCATGGCCCGGCGCCTCGCGACGGTGGGCTATGCGGTGCTGCTGCCGAATCTCTATTACCGCGCCGGCAAGGATACAAAGTACGACCCGGCGACGGTACTGGAAAAGGGCCACCCAGAGCAGGCGCGCATGCGCGCTGTCCGCACCAAGATGACCATCCCACCGGTAATGCGGGATGTCGGTGCCATGCTGGAGTGGATCGACGCCCAGCCGGAAATCGCGAGCGGCCCGGTCGGCACGCATGGCTATTGCATGAGCGGGCCATACTCGCTGGCTGCGGCAGCCCGTTATCCGGACAGGATCGCAGCAGCGGCCTCGTTCTATGGCACCTGGCTGGTGAATGAGGAGGCGGAGGAAAGCCCGCACCGCAATCTGGCCAAGGCCAAGGGCGGACTCTACATTTCTTGCGCCGAACATGACGATCTCGCACCGCTCGACATGGTCGCCAAGCTGAAGGAGCTGTTCGATGCCTCCGGCAATCCGGGCGAGCTGGAAATCCACCCTGGCGTTCACCACGGCTTTGCCTTCCCCGACCGTTGGTGTTACGACGTGCCCGCCGCCGAGCGCCATTGGGAGCGGCTGATTTCCCTCTATCGGCGGTGGCTCGGCTGAAATGCGGTAGCCGGTCCCGGACCGGCGGAAAGCGCCGTCCGGGACGCAGCGTTTGCAGACCCTCTTATTCGTCGAGTGGCATCAGAGCCTTGCCTGAGCGCTGGTGCCGGATCTCCCGCACCACCGAATAAATCAGCGCCGCAACAGACATCACCATCAGAACAACTGTCAGCGTGTTGCTGGTGAAGTACTCCAGGAGCGACATGCCGCGCGCATTTGCAATGGTCATGACCCGTTCCAGATTGCTTTCGGCAAGCGGTCCCAGAATGATGCCCAGAATGATTGGCGCCAGCGGGAACCCAGTGCGCCGCAACACGTAGCCCACGACTCCAAGAAACAGCATGATCCAGAGATCGGCGACCATGTTTCGATAGGACAGGGCACCCAGGACCGACAATATCGCAACCACAGAAGCGAGGACCCCTTGGGGTATCAGTACGACCTTTGCCAGATATTTCAGGCCGGCAAAGGCGGCAATGGCGAAAAAGATGTTCGCTGCGAACAGGCTCAGAATAAATGGATAGATGATCCCGGCCTGCTCCGTGAACAGTCGCGGCCCCGGCAGCAGCCCGTGGATCAGCAGGCCGCCAATCAATGCCGCGCTAACCGCATTGCCCGGAATGCCTAGCGTCAGCATTGGCACCAAGCTGCCGCCGACCACGGCGTTGTTCGCGGCCTCCGATCCGACAACGGCTTCATACGAGCCTTTACCATACTCCGAAGGGTTTTTGGAGAAGCGGTGCGCCTCGTTCCTGCCGATGAAGGATGCGATATCCGCACCTGCGCCCGGCAGCACACCGACAAAGGTTCCGAGAATGGCCGAGCGAATATAGGTTATCTTCACCTTCAAAATGCGCGCCCACCCCGGCCAAAGCGAACCGATCTTCGGGATGTCGATCTGCTTATCCATGCCTTTCCCGTGGCACAGATAGAGCACTTGGCTGATCGAAAACAAGCCAACGATCCCGACAATCACCGGAAAGCCTTCGTAGAGACCGGGCACACCAAAAGTGAACCGCAGCGAGCCCGTGAACGGATGTGTTCCTACGGCCCCCAGGATCAGGCCCAAGAAGGCCGCAATGAGCCCTTTTGTGACCGAACCGCCGCCGATGGCCCCGACCGTACTCATGGCGAAGACAACGATCCAAAAGAACTCCGCCGAACGGATATTCAACGCTGCAGCCGCGACCAGTGGCGCCGCCACCAGCAGCACGAACGTGCCGATCAGCCCACCGAAAAGCGATGCTGTTATCGCACCGCCGAGTGCGACGCCGGCCTGGCCTTTCTTGGTCAATTCGTAGCCATCCATCATGGTGGCGACCGCAGCCGGCGTTCCGGGTACGTTGATCAGGATCGCTGAAATCGAGCCCCCATAAATGGCCCCGCAATAGGCCCCGCCCAGGAAGGAGAGCCCATTGATCGGTGTCATGCCGAATGTTACCGGCACCAACAGCGCTATGCTGAGGGTCGCGGAGATGCCGGGCGTCCCTCCGAAAAGCGTGCCGAGAAGGGCGCCCACAAAGATCAACAACAGATTGAGCGGGTCGTAGGCCAACATGGCCGAGGTGAGCAGGTTCTCGATCATCGGTGCTACTCAACCCCGCAAAGCGTTAGAGGGTGGAAAACCGGAATGCACATTGAAAAGCACCCCCCGTCAGTAAACCATTCCGTGCGGCAGCGGCACGCCCAGAAAATTCTCGAACAAGAACCATGCCGTACCCAGCAAACCGACGATAGGAGCAGTAAGCCATAACGGCCCCCGAACCCCCAGGTACAGCATGTGGAGGAGCAGGAAGGCGGCGCTCGTAAGGAAAAACCCGAGAAAAGGCATTATCGCCCCATAGACCACCAGGGCCGCAATGGTGACCAGCACGCGGGTGTCCGACTTGGTCACTGTTTTTTCTTTCTCTGTGCGGCGATACTCTGAAAAAGCAGGATAAGACTGAGAGCAATCAGCCCGCCCAGCATCCATTTCGGCCAGATCGCCGCCCTGGTTGGGTAACCGCTGACCTCGATCCACCCGAGCACGCCCAAGATCAGCAAAACAATGGCGGCGACCCCGTCGCGCCCAAGTCTGCCTAGCATACCATTACTCCGACTGTGGCCCTGAAAGAGCCTGGGCCAGGGAGCGGCAGGACTGCCTGCCGTCCCGGCTCCAGGAACAAAACATTGCGCTAGTCCAGGTAACCACCCTGCTTGAAGTATTTCAGGAGATTCTGCACGGAATCTTGCGTATCGGTCATGATTTTTCCGAACTCATCGCCGACTTTTGGCGTAACCAGCGTCAGCTTCCGCGTCTTTGCCTCCGCCTGATAATCCGGATTATTGGACGCGATTTCAAAGGCTGTGCGATAAAGTTCAAGCAATCCGTCGGGAATGCCCGCCACAGTTGCCCAGCCGCGCGTTGAACCGCCGGTCCGGACGTCCAGGCCCGTCAATTCCTTGAATGTTGGCACGTCCGGGATCAGTTCGTAGCGCTCTTCAGCCAGGATTGCTGCCTCAACGGTCGCGTCCTCCGTCTGAAGCAAGTCGGTGACGTTGCCCATTGCCATTTCAACTTCCTGAGAGAGGAAGGCACGGTTTGCCGGCGCTCCGCCGGAATAGGGAATGAAGGTGAACTTCGCGCCGGTTGCATCCTCTATCGCATAGACCGCGAGGTGATCGTCGGACAGCGGGCCGTCGGCGCCGACGGTTACCGACCCAGGTTCACCCTTCGCCGCATCAATCGCTTCTTTGAGATTTGTGAACCGCGCGTCGTTGATGCGAACGACGTTCGGGTCGATGACGTTGACTCCGATGGGCGCAAATGTCTCCACCCAAGGCGCATAAGTGGGTTCGCGCGCGGCCTCGACGATGGCAATGGCTGGTAGGTTGATGACGCCGATCGTGCTGCCATCGTTTGGTGCCCGGGCCAGTGCCGACCAACCGACTTCACCACCGGCGCCTGGCATGTTCTTGACGACCATCTGGGTGCTGCTGCCACTCAATTCCTCGATGGCGGCTTCAACATATGGCAAGGCCGTTCGCACCAGGATATCGGTTCCGCCGCCGGCATTATAGGCGACAATGACATTGATGGTCGCCGGAACCGTTACATTCTTATAGTCCTGCGCCTGGGCGGCGGTCGAAAGGCCGGCTGTCAAAGCAGCGGCACACAGTATCGACAGCGCGTTTCTCATTGTTTCCTCCTCGCATGGTTATTTTCCACTTGAACCGACCCGCCAGCTGGTGGATGGCAGCGCCAGAGTATTCGTTCAACTGCGCGTGATTGCTGGGCAACCATGTTTTACTCTGAATGGAGGTTGGTTCGATGTCCAGTTATCTCGTATAAAAAAATATACGGGTGGATATGTTGGTCCAATCCGCAGAGCCAGGAACATCGCGCCCTGAACTGTGCGTAGGAATTAGGTGGCCCGGCTCCAGCTTGCTTCGCCTTTCCAACCGTTGCTGCTATGATTGCAGCACCATGCAATCGGTTCGGTATAGGCCAACAGGAGCAAGCGAAGCCCATGCAGAATAAGATCTCTCCCCTGAACGGCGATTTCGGCGTGATGATCGAGGGCGTCACTCGCGCCGACCTTTCCGATCCGGCATTTCAGCGGGAAGCTTTCACCCTCTGGACCCGCCATGGCGGCCTGCTTGCCCTGCGCGGCGCGGACTTGGCCGAGACCTCACCGCAAGAACTGTTGGCCTGGTCCGAAGTCTTTGGCCGGGTGGAGACCGAGGGCATGGTTGCCCGCGAGGATAAGATGGTGCCGGGGTTCCCGATTCTGCGTATCGGCAACATTCGAGATGAGTCCGGCAATCTAAAGGCAAGTCTCGCCCGCGTGCCGCAACTGCACAACGACGATGACATGCGCTACAATCCGGAGACGCGGCGGCCGGTTTGGCACACGGACTCCACCTTCCGCGAGCACCCGCCAATCGGCTCGGTCTTCCATTGCAAGATCGCGCCGGACGAGGGTGGCGAGACATTGTTCGCCGACATGCGCGCCGCATATGCCGATCTCGATGAGGCGACAAAAGCGAAGCTGGACGGGCTGGAGGCGGTCTGCTCGCTGGCCCATCACGACAAGAAGATCAACAAATACTCGCCGGACTATCCGGTGCTGACACCTGAACAACGCGCTGCCAACCCGCCGAACCGGGTTCCCATCGTCTTGAAACACCCGGTCAGTGGCGAGCCGGCGCTCTATGGCCTGAACAGTTCCACTTGCGCGATCCTGCCGAAAGGCGAGCCGATTGGGCAGGATGTGCTGGATGTCTGCGATTTGGAGGGTGAGGAGCACGAAAGCGTTCAGATCCTGCGCAGCATGCTGCCGCGGATCACCGGGCCGAACTACACGGTCAAATGGGCCTGGCAGCCGGGGGATATCGTCAGCTGGGATAATCGCTGCACCATCCATTCCGCCACTGGCTACGACTACGAGAAATATTCCCGCGAAATGTGGCGACTGACGCTGCTGGAGCCACAAAGTCAGGCAATGGCGGCAGAGTAAGCGTTCCCCCTCCCGACCGAATGCTTCCCAGATGGGCAAACGCCGATCCGGAATCGCTGGCGGCGCGTGAACACCGGCTGGGGGCGATATTCGCCCGTGGGCGACCCCGGAGTCCGCCTGGGGATCACCGGCGGCATTGCACCCCCTAGCCACTGGCCTGTCCTCTGCCTAGGCTGGGCGCCAATGCCGAGCGCCGGTTAGCGGTGCCGGGAAATTCTTTCGAGGACGCCCATGCCTATTTCGAATCTGCTCATCGCCAACCGTGGCGAGATCGCCGTTCGCATTGCCCGCGCTGCCGCCGATCTGGGGATTGCCACGGCGGCGGTCTATGCTGGCGACGATTCGGACAGTCTGCACACCCGCGTCGCCGATATTGCCATCGCGCTGCCTGGCAACGGCGCAGCCGCCTATTTGGATATTGAAGCGATCATCGCTGCGGCCCGCGAGGCAGGCTGTGACGCAGTCCATCCGGGCTACGGTTTCCTGGCCGAGCGGGCAGATTTTGCGAAGGCCTGTGCTGCGGCCGGTCTGACCTTTGTCGGACCCGGCTCCGACCATTTGGCCCTGTTTGGCGATAAGGGCCAGGCCCGGGCGGCGGCGCTGGCGGCGGATGTTCCCGTCACCAAAGGCATCGACCGTGCCGTGATCCTGGCAGAAGCCCGCGCCTTTTTCAGTGAGTTGGGCCCGGACGGCGCCATGATCATCAAGGCCGTTGCCGGTGGCGGGGGCAGGGGGACGCGCGCCGTACTCTCTGCCAACGGCATCGACGACGCCTTCGCACGCTGCCAGTCGGAGGCGAAGGCCGCCTTTGGCCGCGAGGATGTCTATGTTGAGGAGTTCATTCCGCGCGCGCGCCACGTCGAGGTTCAGATTCTGGGTGACCACGCCGGCCAGGTCGTGCATCTGGGTGAGCGCGAGTGCAGCGTGCAGCGCCGTTATCAGAAGGTAGTGGAGATTGCCCCGGCGCCTGCATTGGACGAGGAAATCCGCCAGGCGATCATCGCCGCGGCCATGCGTTTTGCCCGGTCCGTCGGCTATACCAATCTCGGCACGTTCGAGTTCCTGGTAGATGTGACCGGCCGGGCCGGGGCACAGCCTTTCGTCTTTATCGAGGCCAACGCCCGCCTGCAGGTGGAGCACACGGTGACGGAGCAGGTGACCGGCGTCGATATTGTGCAGTCGCAACTTCGGCTGGCGGGCGGAGAGACGCTGGCGGACTTGGGTCTGGACAACCCGACTCTCGTCCGCCCGTGCGGCTACGCCATTCAGTGCCGGGTGAACATGGAAACGATCCAGGCGGATGGCTCGGTCAAGCCGGGTGGCGGTACGCTCGCCGTCTATGAGCCGCCGAGCGGCCCCGGCGTTCGTGTCGATGGGTTCGGCTATGCCGGTTACCAGACCAGCGGCCTGTACGACTCGCTGCTGGCCAAGGTGATCGGGCACGCGCCATCCCCCAGTTTCGCCGATGCCATCAAGCGCACCCGCCGGGCGTTGTCCGAATTTCGGCTGGAGGGTGTGGCGACCAACATTCCGTTTCTGCAAAATGTGCTGGCTGCCGACGCTTTTGCAAGTGGCGGCGTGCATACCCGGTGGGTCGACGAAAATCTCGTCGATTTGGCAAGGCCACCTGCGGACGCGCGTCCGCGCTTCATCACGACCGAGACGGCATCGGCGGCAGCCGGTACAGACGGCCATGCCGGTGCTCGCGTCGATCGCAACGACCCACTTGCGCTGTTTGCGCACGATCGGGCGACCAGGGCGCAGAAGGCAGCCGCGACCACGGCCGGACCGCAACATCCGACCGGCCCCGACGGCTCCATTGGCATGGTGGCGCCGATCCAGGGCACCGTCGTCTCCATCGGCGTCGCAGAGGGCGACGCTGTGTTAGCTGGTCAGCCGGTCGCGGTGATCGAGGCCATGAAGATGGAGCACGACGTGAAGGCCGATCGCTCCGGCCGTGTGCGGCAGGTGACCATGGGCGCGGGCGATGTCGTGCGAGAAGGCTACCCCATCGTCTTTATCGAGGAGGGCGACGTGGAGGGCGCCTACGCCGGCGACACCAGCGCATTCGATCCGGACCATATCCGGGGCGACCTGCAGGAGGTGATCGACCGGCACGCCCTGACCCTGGATGAAAACCGGCCAGGGCCGGTCGGCAAGCGCCATGCCATGGGGTATCGCATGCCGCGTGAGAACATTGCGAGCCTGGCGGACGAGGGCTCGTTCGAGGAATACTGGCCGCTAGTGGTGACCAAACAGCACCAGCGCTACGACCTGCAAACATTGCGCGAGAAATATCCGGGCGATGGGGTTGTTGCCGGGACGGCCAGTGTGAACGGCACCCTGTTTCCGGACGACAAGTCACGCGTCGCCATTGTCCATTATGACTATACCGTGCTGGCGGGCACGCAGGGGCGCCGCAATCACTACAAGCAGGACCGCATGTTCCACCTGTGCGAGCGGTTCAAACTGCCGATCATCATGTTTTCGGAAGGCGGCGGCGGCCGGCCGGGGGAAGATGATGACGGTCCGCGCGTCGCCTTCGACACGCCAACCTTTACCCAGTTTTCAAAGCTCTCCGGCCTAGTGCCGATGGTTGGTGTCAACAATGGCCGCTGCTTCGCTGGCAACACGGCCTTGCTCGCCTGCTGCGACGTGATCATCGCCACAGAAGGCTCCACCATCGCGATGGGTGGCCCGGCGATGATCGAGGGCGGCGGCCTCGGCATCTACACGCCCGAGGAAGTCGGGCCGATGTCGTTCCAGGTGCCGAACGGTGTGGTCGATATCCTTGTGAAGGACGAGGCAGAAGCCGTTGCAATAGCGAAAAAATACCTCTCCTACTTCCAGGGGCCGATTGATGATTGGGAGGCGGAGGACCAGCGCAAGCTGCGCCATGCGGTGCCGGAAAGCCGGGTGCGTCTCTACGACATGCGCGATGTGTTGCGGACATTAGCAGACAAGGGCAGCATCCTGGAATTGCGGGAAAAATTCGGCATCGGCATCATCACCGCCTTCATCCGCGTGGAAGGCAAGCCGATGGGCGTGATCGCCAACAACCCGCACCATCTGGCCGGCGCGATCGACAGCGACGGCTCGGACAAGGCGGCCCGCTTTCTGCAACTCTGCGATGCCTTCGACATTCCGGTTCTCAGCCTGATAGACTGCCCGGGCATTATGGTCGGGCCAGAGCATGAAAAGACTGCGTTGGTAAGGCATTGTACCCGCCTCTTCAACACAGGTGCCAATATGACGACGCCGCTGTTCACGGTCGTGGTGCGCAAATCGTACGGCCTCGGCGCGCAGGCCATGTGTGGCGGCAGTGCGCTGGCCAGTTTCATGACCGTTGCCTGGCCGACGGCAGAGTTTGCCGGAATGAACATCGAAGGCGCGGTAAAACTCGGCTTCCGCCCGGTGCTTGCGGCCATGGAAGACCCGGAGGAGCGGTTGGCGGAATTCACCCGCCGCGTCGATGCTGCCTATGAAACAGCGCGGGCGGTCAATGCCGGCAGTGGCGGCGGCATCGACGACGTGATCGACCCCGCCGATACCCGCCGCTGGATCGCCAATTCCTTGAAGCGCTTGCCACCTGTGCCGCCGCGCGAGGGCAAGAAATACCCCTACATTGATACTTGGTGAGGCGCATGCAGCCATGACCACTGACCACCTGACCCAACTGGGCCAAAGCTCGCAAACTCCGGTCAATCCCGATGTTGCCGAGTTGGAGCGAATTCCGAACCCGCACCCGGACACGCTCTACACCGTGCGGTTCGTCCAGCCGGAGTTTACGTCGCTCTGCCCGGTTACCGGCCAGCCGGATTTCGCGCACCTGGTGATCGATTATGCGCCTGACGGCTGGCTGGTGGAGAGCAAGTCGCTGAAGCTCTACCTGGGCTCGTTCCGCAACCACGGTGCGTTTCACGAGGCCTGTACCATCGACATCGCCAAGAAGCTGGTGAAAACATTGATGCCGCGCTGGCTGCGCATCGGCGGCTACTGGTACCCGCGCGGTGGCATGCCCATTGACGTGTTTTGGCAGACTGGCGAGCCGCCTTCAGGCCTCTGGCTGCCTGACCAGGGCGTCGCATCGTACCGCGGCCGTGGTTAAGCCCGCCGACGACGACGGGCTTGGCCCTGGCGTGCTGACGGGGCGAATGCTACCACTTTTAAGAACAGACGAATTTCCAGGAGGACGGAATACGATGGATGTGAAAGGGCTTGCGGCGGTCGTTACCGGTGGCGCATCTGGTCTTGGCAAGGCAACAGCAACCAAGCTGGTGGAAGCGGGGGCCAAGGTTGCTCTGTTCGACCGCAATATTGATCTGGCCCGTCAGACCGCGGCGGAACTTGGGTCAAACGCCATCGCCGTCGAGGTTGATGTCACCAGCGCCCCCAGTGCCGAGGCTGCATTTGCAGAGGCCAAGGCAACGAACGGCCCGACCCGTGTTTGCGTCAACTGCGCCGGCATCGGCGGATCGGTCCGCATCGTCGACCGCCAAGGCAAGCCGATGGAACTGGACCATTACCGCAAGATCATCGAGGTCAACCTGATCGGCACGTTCAACACGTTGCGCCTCGCTGCCGCCCAAATGTCGGTGGAGGAGCCGCTGAACGAGGACGGCATTCGTGGCGCCATTGTCAACACTGCCTCCGTCGCCGGGTATGAGGGGCAGATCGGCCAGGCAGCCTATGCCTCGTCCAAGGGCGGTGTTATCGGCTTGACGATCTGCGCCGCGCGCGACCTCTCCAGCTACGGTATCCGGGTGAATACGATTGCGCCGGGTATCATGATGACGCCATTGCTGGCCGGCCTGCCGGACGAGACATTAGACATGCTGGGCAAGCAGGTGCCTTTTCCGAAGCGAACCGGCCACGCCATCGAATATGCCGGCATGGCGATGGAACTGATCCGCAACGATTACATGAACGGCGAAACCGTCCGCGTCGACGGCGCCATCCGCATGGGACCACGCTGATGCCTTTGTACGAAATCGACGGCCTGAAGCCGATTATCGACGATCCGGACGATTGCTGGATTGCCCCCACGGCCACAATCATCGGCAATGTGCGCATCTGCAAGGGAGCCTCTGTCTGGTGGGGTTGCACCATCCGCGGCGACAATGAGTTGATCACCATCGGTGAGGGCGCACAGGTGCAGGATGGCTCGGTGCTGCACACCGACCCAGGTTTTCCGCTGACAATGGAACGGAATTCCAGTGTGGGCCACATGGCGATGCTGCACGGCTGTACGGTCGGCGAGGGGTCGCTGGTCGGCATCGGTGCGGTTGTGCTGAACGGGGCAAAGATCGGTCGGAACTGCCTGATCGGCGCCAAAGCGTTTGTGCGCGAGGGGATGGAGGTGCCGGAAGGCTCCATGGTCCTCGGCATTCCGGGCAAGGTGGTGCGCCAGATGTCGGCGGAACAGATTGCCGGCATCAACCGGACCGCGTTCCATTACCAGGACAACTGGCGCCGCATGGTGGCCAAGGGCAGACGGATCGACTGAGGCGATGATGCCTTTTGAGCCATCCAATCGGGCGTCTCATACGTACGGGGTCGTAAATCGTGCGCCTTTGATTGCCCAGGGCGCGGTTTCTTCGTGTTGCAGTCCCCATGCCAGAGAGTGCCTGACGGATGTCTGACTACCAACTGCCGCCAAATCATTCACCCGTACCGCAGCCCAAAATCGGTGTATTGTTGGTTGCGCTCGGCACGCCGGATGGGCACGACCCCGCTTCCATGCGGCGGTATCTCAAGCAGTTCCTCAGTGACCGGCGGGTGATCGATGTCAACCCGGTGCTGTGGTGGGTGATACTGAACGGTATCATTTTGAACACCCGCCCGAAAAAGTCCGGCGAGGCCTACGCCAAGATCTGGAACGAGGAGTTGGACGAGTCGCCGCTGCGCGTCATCACCCGCGCCCAGTCGGAAGGTGTGGCGGAACGGCTGGGCGAGCTTGGCGGGCGGGTCATGGTGGATTGGGGCATGCGTTATGGCAACCCTTCCATTGCCTCGCGGCTGGAGGCGATGCAGGCGGCGGGCTGCACCCGGATTTTGCTGCTGCCCCTCTATCCGCAGTACGCCGCCGCTACCACCGCCACCGCGTGCGATGAGGCTTTCCGCGCGCTGATGCAAATGCGCTGGCAACCCGCCATCCGCACAGCACCGCCCTGGCACGACGACCCGGCCTATATCGAAGCGCTTGCCGATTCCGTAAGGCAGCACCTGGCTGGCCTCGACTGGGAGCCGGAGGTGCTGCTGGCATCATTCCACGGCGTGCCGAAACGGTATTTGGAATTGGGCGATCCCTATCACTGCCATTGCGCCAAGACCGCCCGTCTGCTGCGCGAGGCGCTGGGGTGGCCGGAAGGGCGGTTTGTGTTCAGCTTCCAGTCGCGCTTCGGTCGTGAGGAATGGCTCAAACCCTATACCGACGAGGAATTCGCCCGCCTTGGTCGGGAGGGGGTGCGGCGTCTGGCGGTCATCACGCCGGGCTTCAGCGCCGATTGCCTGGAAACCCTCGAAGAAATCGCGATAACGGGAGCGGAGCAGTTCGAGGCGGCGGGCGGAGAAAAATTCTCTTTCGTTCCCAGCCTGAACGATGCGCCGGCGCACCTGGACTTGCTGGCGGAACTGGTACGGCGTGAACTCGGCGGTTGGGTCTGAACCATTTTGTGACCGGCGCACCGCGCACCCCGATGGCGCAGGTGGTGGCGAATGGTTAATATGCTCTCTGATGGCAATGCTGGCTGTGGCGAGCCACTGCTGTAAGAGGGAATGGCGTCATGCACAAAACCGCTACTGCCCATGAGTCTTGGGACGAGCGTTGGAAAAGCGGGGAAGGTCGTGAGGAATGGCTGAACCCGGATCATTTGGTGCTGCACTGGGCCCAGGCCCGCCGTGAGGCCGGGGCAGAAACGGCGCTCGATCTGGGCTGTGGCGTTGGCCGGCACAGTCTGGCGTTGGCGCGGCTCGGTTATGTGACGACGGCGTTCGATGCCAGCCTTGCCGGTCTGGAATACACCCGGCAGGCGGCGGAGGAGGAGGGGCTGGCGATCATCTTCGAGCGGGGCAATATGCTGTCCCTGCCGTTTCCGGATGCAAGCTTCGACTATGTGCTATCGCTGAACGTCATTTATCATGGCGATGCCGACGTGGTTCGGCAGGCCTTGCGCGAAATCCGGCGCGTGCTGAAGCTTGGCGGCGTCTTCCAATGCACCATGCTGTCGAAACGCAATGCGCGTTATGGCGACGGGCGGGAGATTGCGCCGAACACCTTTGTCAAAGACGATGCCGATGGCGACAAGGATCATCCGCATTTCTATTGCAATGCCCGGGAACTCGTCGATCTGTTCGACGGGTTCGAGGTGTTGTCGCTGGAGGATCAGGAACAGAAGGGCCCCGGCACTTGGCACTGGTACGTCGTCGCCGAGCCGGTGTAAGGCCGTCGCTTCGTATTATAGTTAATGCAAAATTTCAGGGCATTTGGCAGGGCTGTAAAGTTCGGTTTACGCTTTATGCCACCATGACATTTCCTGTCCGGTAGATTTTTTAACGATTTGCCTCATGTCCGGCTTTGGCATGCGCCTTGCTTCAACCAAGTGTTAAAGATTTCGAACGGATTGGATCGCTTGACCCCACGTTTATCCTTGTATCTGGACGCCATGCGGTTTCTGGCAGCGCTATGGGTGGTGCTGGCGCATTTCCAGGCATGGGGATTTGCGCCGCCGGAGCTGGCGGCTTGGCTTCCGGAAAGCGGCCGCGATGCCGTGGTCCTGTTCTTCGTCCTGTCCGGATTTGTGATTGCCCACACGGCCGGCCGGAAGGATGGCCGAACCTATGCCATCGACCGCATGGCCCGCATTTATTCGGTTGCCGCCCCCATCGTCCTGGTTTCCACGGGCTTGGCTCTCTGGGGAGTTGCAAATGGGGGTGATGGCTATGAACGCTTCTATCAGGCGGAGCAAATCTGGCTCTATTTGGGTGTGTATTTCTCGTTTCTGGGCCATGCATGGACATTGCAGGAGACGCCATTCGCAAACGTCCCATACTGGTCGCTCAATTTCGAAGTCTGGTATTACGTCCTTTTCGGCGTTTTATTTTATCTGCGGGGGCTTTTACGGACTTTCCTATTTGCTGCGGTCCTGCTTCTGGTTGGCTTCAAGCTATGGATTCTCTGGCCCATTTGGCTGGCAGGTGTGTGGCTCTACCACAACGCTGAGCGATGGCCACTGCCGCAAACGCTGGCAAGGGTGTTGGTTGTGCTGACGGTGGCGCTTTATCTCGCGATGGAGGCGTGGGGAATTGATCGCTGGCTGTGGGAGGCCGGCAACATGCCGTTCGGTGGATTGGCGGCTTCCCCGTTGGGCGACGCGCGGTTTTTCTTGAGTGATTATGCAGTTGCTCTGCTAACGGTGCTGCACCTATACGCCTTCCGCTATGCGAATATCGGCCTGCCGAAGGTTAGTGCGCCGGCTGTGCGCTGGGCCGCGGGGTTTACGTTTACATTGTACCTTGCGCATGGGCCGCTGCTGACCTTCGCCGGCATCCATCTGGGCCACAGCAATGGCAGCATCGGCATGGCGCTGTTGTATCTGGCTGGCCTGCTGGCAGCCGTTGTGCTGACCGGTTATGCCACAGAACGGCGGCTATCTGTCTGGCGGCGCTGGAATGATTGGATGCTGAGCCTCGCGGTTCGGTGTGCATCGCCGCTGCGACGGCGCGTCGCCACCGAGGCTGTGCTACGTTTGCATCGCTAGCGTGCGCGCGACAAGCAGGCTAAAACCGGGCCTGACGATGATTTCATTTTCCTATGGGAGACGCGCCCGATGGCGATTACTGGCCAAGATACCCTCGGCACCCGCCGTCAGTTAAAAGCTGGCGGCAAGACATATGATTATTTCTCGCTGGAGGCAGCGTCGGCCAAGGTCGGCGATCTTTCGCCCCTGCCAGTGTCGCTGAAAATCCTGGCGGAAAATCTGTTGCGGTACGAGGATGGCCGCAGCGTCAGCGTTGACGACGTCAAGCAGTTTGCCAAGTGGCTTGAGACGCGGAAGTCCACCGCCGAAATCGCCTACCGCCCGGCGCGCGTGCTGATGCAGGACTTCACCGGCGTTCCGGCCGTGGTGGACCTGGCGGCGATGCGCGATGCGATCACCACCCTGGGCGGCGATGCCCAGAAGATCAATCCGCTGTCCCCGGTCGATCTGGTCATCGATCACTCGGTGATGATTGACCAATATGGCACTGCGGATGCGTTCAAGAAGAACGTCGATCTGGAGTTCGAGCGCAATGGCGAGCGGTACGAGTTCCTGCGCTGGGGCGCCAGCGCCTTCCGCAACTTCCGCGTTGTGCCGCCGGGCACCGGTATTTGCCATCAGGTGAACCTGGAATACCTGTCGCAGACCGTATGGACGGCCGAGGACGACAACGGCTCGACCGTCGCTTATCCGGATACGCTGGTCGGCACGGATAGCCACACCACCATGGTCAACGGCTTGGCCGTGCTGGGCTGGGGTGTTGGCGGGATCGAGGCTGAGGCAGCCATGCTGGGTCAGCCTGTCTCCATGCTGATTCCGGAGGTCATCGGCTTCAAGCTCAACGGCGAGATGGCCGAGGGCGTGACCGCCACCGACCTGGTGCTGCGCATCGTCCAGATGCTGCGGGCCAAGGGCGTGGTCGGCAAGTTCGTCGAATTCTATGGCGACGGCCTGGATCATCTCTCGCTCGCTGATCGTGCCACCATCGCCAACATGGCGCCGGAATATGGTGCGACCTGTGGTTTCTTCCCGATCGATGGCGAAACCATCAACTATCTGCGCTTCACCGGCCGCTCCGAAGAGCAATGCCAGCTGGTGGAGGCCTATGCCAAGGCACAAGGCATGTGGCGGACTGCCGGTGCGCCAGAGCCGGTCTTTACCGACACGCTGGAACTGAACCTTGCCGAAGTGGTGCCGGCGCTGGCGGGGCCGAAGCGTCCGCAGGACCGTGTGGACCTGCCGGATATCCCGGCCTCTATCGAAAAGGCCATGGAAGAACTCGGCACCGGTACCTCTACCCCGGTAGAAGGCACCGACTACCAGATTGATCCGGGCGATGTGGTGATCGCCGCGATCACCTCCTGCACCAATACCTCGAACCCATCCGTCATGATGGCGGCCGGGCTGGTGGCGCGGAAGGCGCACGAAAAGGGCTTGACTGTGAAGCCGTGGGTGAAAACCTCGCTCGCTCCGGGCAGCCAGGTCGTGCAGGATTATCTGGCGCATTCCGGATTGCAGGACGATTTGAACGCGCTGGGCTTCAACATCGTCGCCTTTGGCTGCACCACCTGCATTGGCAACTCCGGCCCGCTGCTGGAGCCGATTGCCGAGGCCATCGACAAGGGCAACCTGACGGTCGGTTCCGTGCTCTCCGGCAACCGCAACTTCGAGGGCCGCGTTCACCCGCAGGTGAAGGCCAACTATCTGGCCTCGCCGCCGCTGGTGGTCGCCTATGCCATCGCCGGCTCGCTCAAGGTCAACGTCGCGACCGACTCGTTGGGCAAGGACAAGGACGGCAACGACGTTTATCTTAAGGACATCTGGCCCTCGAACGCAGAGGTCCAACAGGTGCTGCGCGAGCATCTGACCCAGCAGATGTTTGAGGACCGCTACGCCAACGTGCTGGAAGGCCCGAAGGAGTGGCAGGCGATCAAGGTGACGGGCGGCGAAACCTACCAGTGGAACAGCGGCTCTACCTACGTTCAGAACCCGCCCTATTTTGAGGGCATGCAGGCGGAGCCGGGCGCGGTTTCGAACATTGTCGGCGCGCGGCCGTTGGCGATGCTGGGCGACTCGATCACGACCGATCACATCTCCCCCGCCGGCTCCATCGCTCGCAACGGTCCTGCCGGTGAGTACCTGACGGAGCACCAGGTTCGCCCGGTGGACTTCAACAGCTACGGCGCCCGCCGCGGCAACCACCAGGTGATGATGCGCGGCACCTTTGCCAACATCCGCATCCGCAACCAGATGGCGCCCGGCACCGAAGGCGGTGTGACCAAGCACCTGCCGTCGGGCGAGGTGATGAGCATGTACGATGCCTCCCAGCGCTATCAGAGCGAAGGCGTGCCGTTGGTCGTCATTGGCGGCAAGGAGTACGGTACCGGCTCCAGCCGCGACTGGGCGGCGAAGGGCACTTATCTGCTGGGCATCAAGGCGGTGATCGCGGAAAGCTTCGAGCGCATCCACCGTTCCAACCTGGTCGGCATGGGCGTGCTGCCGCTGGTCTTCAAGGATGGCCAGAGCCGGGAGAGCCTGAAGCTGGACGGCACGGAGACCTTCGACATCACCGGCGTGACCGAACTGCAGCCGCGGATGGATATGGACTGCACCATCCACCGCGCGGATGGCTCCAGCGAGAAGATCAAGCTGCTCTGCCGGATCGATACGCTGGACGAGGTCGACTACTACAAGAACGGCGGCATCCTGCAGTACGTGCTGCGTAACATGATGAAGGCGGCCTGACGGCGGAAAGCGCCCCGGACAGCGCGCCAGTGCTGAACCGGGGCCTTCGTCACCTGGGTTCCGTCCCGTTCCAGACCCCGGCAGTGCGTGTGCGCTGCCGGGGTTTGTTATGTGATCCGGCCGCGATCGAATCCCGACGGCGCGACGCAGGCGCACAATCGGGCTGCGACGCGTTGTTTTGCGAGTTCTTTGAATTTAGAGTCGTGAAATCATCTTATCTGAGGCGGTTTTTCAACCGCTGCCATTTGTTTCATGGTTGTCAATATGATCGTCGTTTTACCCAATATTCTGCCATCTCCAATGATTGCGAAGCTGCAATCAGCCTTTGTTGATGGCGCTTTTGTTGACGGCAAGCAAACGGTCGGTTCGGTCAATGAAGGCCGCAAGCGAAATCAGGAAATCGATGGCGGCAGCGCTCTCCGGCAGAAATTGGCGGAAGAGGTGCGCGCGGCATTGCTGGCAAGCAACGATTTCCGTCTGATTGCCCAGCCGAAGCGGATCGGCGACGCCATTCTCAGCCGCTATGCCGATGGGATGTTTTACGGCGATCACTCGGACAATACGGTGATGGGGCTCGGCAAGGGCAATGCTTGGCGCGCAGATATCTCATTCACGCTGTTCCTGTCGGAACCAGCCTCCTATGACGGCGGTGAATTGGTTCTTAACACCGATATGATGCCCCAATCCTTTAAGTTGCCGGTCGGTCATATGGTTGTGTATTCGACGACGGTATTGCACCGCGTCAATCCAGTCACACGGGGAGAGCGGCGGGCGGCTGTCGGTTGGGTGCAAAGCATGGTTCGTGACCCCAACCAACGCCAGACTCTGCTGGATATCGCCCAGGTATTGAATTTCATGCAGAAAAATGCTCGGGGTGGCATCAACCATCCAGAGGCTGTGCGGCTGGAAAAGGCCTATTCCAACCTTATGCGTATGTGGGCCGATCTTTGATTCTCCGATCCGCTGTCGAGGATGTGCGAATCTGCAATGGCTGTGGCTGTTGAGATCTGTTCATTGCGTTGGTGCCGGAATATGCTGAGCGTCAAATCGAAACACGCAGCAGAGGAACCCCGCCAATGCTCTCCCTCGAACAGAACCGAATGCTCACCGAGACCGGACCCGGCACGCTGATGGGGGCGTATTTCCGGCGGTTTTGGCAGCCGGTGGCGCTGGTCGAGGAATTGGGGGAGGTGGATGGGCCGCCGATCCGCCTAAATGTGATGGGCGAAGAGCTGGTGGCGTTCCGGGACAGCGAAGGCGAGGTCGGGGTGCTCGACGCGCGCTGCCCGCATCGTGGTGCGCACCTGTTCTTCGGCCGCAATGAGGAATGCGGCCTGCGCTGCGTCTATCATGGCTGGAAGTTCGACCGGCACGGCAATGCCATGGACCTGCCGAATGTTCCGGCCGACAGCAACCTGCACAAGACAGTGCGGACCAAGGCCTATCCGGTGCGCGAGGCGGGCGAGATCGTCTGGGCCTATATGGGGCCTGCTGCCGAGAAGCTGCCGGGCGGCAAACTGCCGGAGCTGCCACAGCTGGAATTCGCGCTTCTGCCCCCCTCACAGCGCTTTGTCACCAAGCAGTTGTTCGAGTGCAACTGGGCCCAGATCATCGAGGGCGACCTGGACACGGCGCATTTCAGTTTTCTGCACATGCCGGCGCCCAGCGTCCCATCCACCACGCATACCCACAGCCAGGCGGATGAGAAGCGGCTGCGCTGGATGCGCGACGATCCGATGCCGCAATTCCAGGTGCTGGAACACGAATGCGGTTTCGTCGTCGCCGGCGCGCGCAATGCCGATGGTCAGAAATACTGGCGCATGACGCAGTTCCTGCTGCCGACGCACGGCACCGGCCCCTCGACCTTGCCGGGGGAGACCTATCACGGCTTTACCATCGTGCCGATCAACGACACATCCGCCTGGTGCTATGCCTATTCCTGGAACCCGGACCGGCCGCTGACCAATGAGGAATGCACTAAGCTGGCGGCCGGATGGGCCCTGGTCTGCGAGACGGACGAGAACTATGTGCCCGTGCGCAATGTCCACAACGACTTCATGATCGACCGGGACGAGCAGAAGCACCGCACCTATACCGGCGTGAAGGGCCTGGCCGAGCAGGATTCGATGATCCAGCACAGTCAGGGCCCAATCGTCGACCGGGCCCGGGAGATCCTGACCGGCACGGATGCGGCGGTCGTGCGCTTCCGCAACCTAATGTTAAAAGGCGCGCGCGATCTGATGGAGGGCAAGGAGCCGGAGGCGCCCTATCTGCACCAAGCCTTCCGCGCCCGCCCGGGGAGCTGGCTGACCGATGCGGACAAGCCGCTGGAACAGGTCATGCAGGAACGCTTCCAGGACCCGCTTGGCCGCGTGCATGAGGACGTGCCGCGAGCGGCGGAGTAGGGGCACCGCTCCGGACCTGATCCGTTCCCATGCCGGAGCGCCTGCTACAGAGCCCGGACTCTGCCAGAAGCGCTCATACGTGCCGCGCGGAAAGCAGTGATCGTTGAACCTGAGCCCGTCGAAGGATGAGAGATCGGCGGGAGCGAAGGGACGAGACTCCCCACCGCTCACCTCATTTCGCCAGCTTCAGCACCGCTATTACGTCACCATCGCCGCTGACCTTGCGCGGGTTGGTGTGGGTCCAGCGGTCGTGCATGGTATTCTTGGCGATCAGGGCGTACTGGTCCGGCGTTACCCCCACCTCCGCCAGCGAGCGCGGCATGCCGAGGCCGGCGATGAAGTCGGCCACCACCTGCGAAGCGGGCTCTCCGGGCCGGCCCATGGCCTAGCTGACCAATGCCTGCCGATCCGCGTTCGCGCTTTCGTTCCATTTCAACGCCGCCGGCAGCATCACGCAGCTTGTGTAGCCATGCGGCACGTCGCAGGTGCCGCCCAGAATGTGGCCGATCGCGTGGCTGATGCCTTTCGGGATATTGCCGGTCATCGACATCCAGGCCCCCATCAGGCATTGCAGCCGCGCTTCCAGATTGTCCGGGTCGGCCTTCACTGCGGGAAGGCCCTGGGAAAGCATCCGCAGCCCGTGCAGCAGTGCGCCCTCGGCATAGGGGTTGATGTGCTGGGAGCAGAGCCCCTCGACGCAATGGTCGAGCGCCCGCACGCCAGTGGAAAGCCAGAGCCATTCCGGCGTGTGCACCGTCGGTGCAGGGTCGAGGATCACGGTGGCCGGCACCAGGTCCGGATGGGTGTAGCCCTGCTTGACCTTGGTGCGGTGATCTGTACAGCCGCCCAGCGGGTTGAACTCTCCGCCGGAAAGCGTGGTCGGCACGCTGATCTGGCGCACGTCCGGGGCATCGAACTCCGGCGCAATGTTTTTGCCGTCGGTCGAGGTGCGGACGTGGTAGGCGTCCAGCCCCTCTACCGTAAAGACTTTGTGTTTCAGGCAGATCTGCACGACCTTGGTCGCGTCGGTGACACTGCCGCCGCCGAATGTGACCAGCAGGTCGGCGGCCGCTGCCTCTGCCGCCTTGGCACATTCGATCACCGCATCGCGAGGGCTGTGGGAAGGGATGCCGACAAAGGTGCTGGCATGCCGGTTGCCCAGAGCCTGTTCGGCCTTGGTGATCTCGTCCGTATTTTCGTAGAGCGATTTCGAGCCGACGATAAACACCTTCTCAGCGCCTCGGCTGGCGGATTCCCGAGCAATAGCCTCGGCGGCAGGGGTGCCGAACCAGACATTGTCCATGCGGGTGAAACGGTGTTGGCCCTGGATCATCGTTCGGGCTCCCTGTCTGGTGGTGGTTCGGTTCCGGCATCCGGCCCCGCTGGCTTGCCGGCAGGCCTGGGCAAATCCTTCATAGGGAATCTGCCGTCAGCCTGCCAGCCGCGAGCGGGGGCTGTGGGATCATGCAGCCCTGGGTTTGACGACCAACAGCCCATAGGCATAGATCGCCGCGACAATCGCTGCACCGATCATGTCGCTGTAGATGCCCGGAGTCAGCAGAACCACGCCGGCCACGAGCATCGGAATGCGAACATCCCAATTCACGCGTCCGACCCAGTACAGCCAGCCCTCGAATGCGGAGGCGATCAGACCGATGGCAATCACCGCAGTGGTCACGTCATGCACAATGTCCATCAACTCACCGTGCAGGATCAACGTCGGATTGAGGACGAAGAGGAAGGGCAGGATGAACAGGATTGCGCCGAGACGCATGGCCATAACACCCGTCTTCATCGGGTGCGAGCCGGCAATAGTCGAGGCTGCGACCGCCGCCACGGCTACCGGCGGCGTGATGTAGCTCATCATGCCCCAGTAGAGGATGAACAGATGGCCAGCGATCGGGTTCAGGCCGGAATCGACCATTGCCTGCCCCATGACCAGCGCAAGGAAAATGTAACAGGCACTGACGGTCATGCCCATGCCCAGGATGAAGCTGGTGATCGCGCCCAGAACCAGAAGCAGCATGATGTTGTCGCCGGCAAACTGCAGCAACTCGCCGGAGAAGGCCGGGCCGACGCCGGTATAGCTGAGGGAACCGACGATCATGCCGATGCCGACCAAAATGCCGACGATATTGACGATGTTCTTGGTCGCGTCGAGGATCAGCTCCTTCAACTTCCGCAAACCGAACCGGTCCTCACCCTTTTTGAAAATGGCGCAGGTGACGAGCAGCACGGCGGTTGCGTAGTAGGGAGCAAACGACTCGATCCGCATGAAGATCAGCATGTAGATCAGCATGGCGAGGCTGAACAGGTAGAACCAGCCGCTCTTGACAACGGGCCAGAGAGCCGGAATTTCTTCCGCGGGCTGGCCTTTCAAGCCGTTGCGGGCGGCATAGGTATCGGCCTGCAACAATAGCGCTAGGTAGAACAGCACCGCCGGAACCAGTGCGGCGAGAACGACGGTCGAATAGGCGACATTCAAGAATTCCGCCATGATGAAGGCGACGGCGCCCATCACTGGGGGCATCAGCGCGCCGCCAGTCGAGGCGCAGGCTTCCACCGCACCGGCGTAGGTGGCCGGGTATCCGATCCGCTTCATGGTCGGAATGGTGATCTGTCCGGTGGTCACGACGTTGGAAATCACCGAACCGGACAGCGAGCCGAAAAAGCCAGATGAAACAATGGCAACCTTCGCCGGTCCGCCGCGGGATCTGCCGAGCAGGGCGGTTGCAAACGCCATGAAGAAATCGCCGCCACCGGTTACGACCAGGGCCGAGCCGAAGAGCAGGAAGCCAATGAGCAGGTTTGTCACTACGCGCATCGGCAGACCGATGATGGATTCGGTGCCCAGCGCGTGCTGGCGCACGAATTCTTCAACCGCGCTTTCCGGTCCCCAGAGGAAGCCTGGCATGTATTCGGCAAACAGCGGGTACAGGAAGAAGAACAGACAGACAGCGAACAGGATCCCGCCGCCCGCGCGGCGCACCGCTTCCAGCGCCAGCACGCAAATCACGCCGGCAATGATGGTTGCGTCAGTCGGGGCTACCAGATCCCAACCTTCCTGGATGATCTGTTCGCCATGGTAAGCCATGAACCCGGCGCAAAACAGCGTTACGGCAAACAATATCCAGTCAATTATGGATATTTTTCCGGTAGTCGAACCGTTGAATCCATAGACAAGGTACACCATGCTCATAAAAGTTCCGAGCATGACGTAGAAAAAGGTCGTGTCTATTATAAGTAACAGTCCAAAAAACTGCCAATTGAACACTTGGTTCATCGCCAGGTAAATTCCGAACACCCCCAAGACAAGGGTGAGTATCTGGACCCGTCCTGAAACGCGGTCGCGTTCGGATGTCCCGGGTGCCGGGGCTGCGTCTGCCATGCCGATATCCTCCGTGGAAGGCGTTAGCTCGGGATTGGTCGCCTTCGCGCTAAAGTTGGCGATCTTTAGGCGTCTTGTACAAAAGTGTCAAAGGCAGAGGCGATGCGGTTCAGGGAAAAAAACGCGCAATCGGCAGCCGTTTGTATGTGGTTCGGAAATATTGCGGATCAGGCAGCGTTGCGGCTGTTTTCGGCCTGCCGGTTCGAGCCCCGTCCGCCCTGCCGTTGCAGGCTAGGGTCGACGGCCCGGGCCGCAGCCTGCGCATCCAGCGTACCGCCGAGGAACGCGCTGATTTCGGCGGCCACACTCTCCGGTTCCGCCAGAGTACGATGATAGTCAATGGGTAGAACGCTCAAGCGGCCCTCCTGCGGGGCCAGCATACGCTTGACCTGTTCGATTTGAGCCATGTAGGTGCGAGCCAGATTCGAGCGCTTGCCAGCGCTTGGGCGGCCGAGGCGGTCCAGCATGGCATCCTGACTGGCAATCACCTCCTCCAGCGGGCGTTCCATAAAGATGATGCGGTAGTCCCGGCCGGATGGCAGGCTCGGCAACAGTTGGGCGACCATCTTCACGGCTCTGCCGCTGGCCTCTGCCAGCCAACCACTATGGTCGCCGCGGGACTTGGCCGGCTCGTATTCATAATAGCCTTTCGGGTTGTCGCTGTCGGCCCCGCGTTCGCTGTCTGTCAAGACAGGCAGGCCGCCGGCCTCCAAAAGCTGCATCATCATCGATGTGCCGGAACGGGGCAGGCCAGAGACGATCACCACCTCGTCCTCGCCCAGCGGGGGCAGGCCCAACACTTGGCCGATCTGACCGACGGTGGCCGACTGGCCCAGCATTACGTCGAGCGCGATATCCCTGTCAGCCGGCCGCTCCAATCCGGCACGGGCATCGCGGATGCGCTTGCGGCTGGCGCGTGCAAGACGGCGCGCATCGTTTGCCGCGCCGGTGTCGCCGGCTTGTTCGTGCAGGCGCGCGCGCAGCAGGTGCGCATCGGGGAAAACCGGGTTCTGGCCAATAGCACGGTTTAGCGCCTGGTGTGCCGCCGCCGGCTCGTTCAGGCGGTGGGCGATGCGGGCGAGCAGCAGATGCGCCTGCGGATTTTGATAGATCAGCCCGACGCAGGCGAGCGCTGCTGCGCGTGCGTCCGCATAACGGCCGCGTCCGAAATAGCTGCGGGCCAAACCAAGCTGGGCGCCGGCGTTGATCGGATCGATCTCCAGGATTGCCCGAAACCGGTTCTCCGCCTGTGCCCAGCGGCGGAGTGTCAGCAAGGTCTCGCCCTCGGCCTGGTAAAGGCTTGGGCGGTTGGCGACCTGCACGGCCGTTGCACGCCGGTATGCATTCAGCGCGGCCTCGTGGTTGCCCTCGGCGGTGGCAACCCGTCCCTCCAGATAGGCGAGAGCGTGCGGGTTCACGCCAGCGCGTAGCATCAACAGGCGGCGGTCGCGGCGATCCTGCTCCGCCAAGTTTTCCGGCTTGCGCTGTTGTTCCTCGTCCGCCTTGCGAAGAGCTTCCAGTTTCTCCTGGGCCTCTGCTGCGTAGCGCTGCTTTTCCACATGGATACGTTCCAGGGTTGCGCGCGCCTTTGCCGGCTGACCAATGGCGATATAGCTTTCCACCAGCTTGACGCCAAAGCGGCTTTCATCGGGGAACTTGTCCCACAGGTCTTCCAGAATTTCGATGGCCTGAGGGAACAGGCGGCTGCCGATATAGTCGCGGGCCAGATTATAGCGCAGTTCGCGCACCGTGTTGGCAACGGCCTTTTCCCGGTTTTCGTCCGGCCGTTCAATATAGCCAAGCTCCACCAACTGGGCGAGGGCCTCTTCCTGATCCGCCGGATCGACCTGCACCTGCACATCCACGGGGTGCCGGCCGTCGCCGCCCGGGATATCCTCCCAGCTGTCGACATATTCGATGGCAGGTTCCTCCTGCCATGCCCCCACCAGCGGGCGGCCATCCATGTCGCGTCCGACGGGCAGGCCAAACAGGGTGAGTATGGTTGGTGCCACGTCAACCAGGCTCGCGCCGAACACCATTTCGTCCTGCTTGATGCCCGGGCCATTCAGAACAAATACGCCGAACTGCCGGTGTTCGTCTGCCGGGCCGGCGGGCTCGTTAGAGATTTCCTTCGGGCGCAGATGGTCCGGGTGGAAGCCATGGTCGGAGATCAGCATGATCGCCGTATCCTCGTCCACCAGCCTCATATAGGCGCCCAGCATCAGGTCATGAAATTGGTAAGCCGCCTTGATCACGCCGGAATAGAGCTCGAAATCACGTTCGTCGATCCAGTCCTGCCGTGGCGGGTGATAGCGCATGAAGCCGTGGCAGAAATGGTCGATGCCGTCGAAATAGACGGCCATGAAATCCCACGGTTCCAGTTGCAGCGTTGCGGTGGCCGCAGCATGAATGGAGGCGGTTTCAGCCAGAACTTTCGCAATGGAGGCGAGGCGTTTGTCTTTCGCCTGGTCGATTTCGGCCGCTTTGGGCACGAATGGCAGCAGTTGCTCGCCCTCAAGCTCATTTGGGTGGATTCGGAATTCTTTCAGCGGCTCGGCAAGGCGCTTGGGATGAACTGTGCCCGGGCGCATCGGCCACTCGCCATCCTTGCGGTTCGGGGCGGCCTGGTAAAGATTGGAAACCATGACGCCGTTGATCGGCTCTGCCGGGTTAGATGGCCACCAGCCAATCACATTCGATTTTTTGCCGTTCTGATTCAGTATGTTCCAGACGGCTTTGGCCTTGCGCGACAGATTGGTGATCGGCCGGACACCGCCGGAGGCCGGGTCCGGTTCGGAAAAGCCATGAATGCCGTGCTTGTGCGCACGCTTGCCGGTCGCAATCGAGGTCCAGAGCATCGGCGAGAGCACCGGGTAGAGCGTCGCCAGGTTGCCCATGACCCCGCCCGAGACGAGCTTGGCCAGATTGGGCATCTCGCCTGCATCCATCATAGGTGCGGCAACTTTCCAGTCGGCGGCATCCCAGCCGATCAGGAGAACGCGTTTCGGCCGTTGGACTGACATGAGCGCCTCCGATCTCTCCATCGCCTGCCGGTTAGCCCTGCGACTATTAGCAGAAACCTGGACGGAGAGCCATCCAACAATGCTTGCACGCGGCAGGGCTGTTGCCGGCGGCGGCGCGCTGCTAACGTCTTGCCATTATGCCAGATTCCAATGCCGTCTATTTTCCGGCGCTGCTGCTGGCACTTACGGCTGGCAGTGCGATTTTCGTGGGCGCCGCGCTCGCCAGCCAGGAGAATATCCGCCTGCGCTGGCTGGGGGAAGAATTCCAGCACGGCGTTACCGCACTCGCGATGCTGATGACGTTCTGCGCGGGCGGCATTCTCTATCTGGTCTTCAACGACGTAGCCCCGCAGGTGCCCCTGAAGAACTACTTCCTGCCGCCGATGGGCGCCTTGCTGGGCTTTGTGATCGGGATGATCGGCTACAAGTTGACTGGCGCATAGCAGCGGCCCGTGAGGGCCGGATACCGCCTTGAGCGGTGACTGGCACGGCTTTCGCCGCATTCTCCGGCAGATGGCCCACTTGGCGAGCCATTGCCAGAGCACACATCCGCTAGCCGTAAAGATCGTCGCTCCCGGAGTTTGTGAAGATTGTCATGGTATCACCTTCGCCATCAAGGGCGGCAGCCATCAGTGTTGACGCTGATGGAACGGCAATGGTCTGGTCATCGAACTGGAGCCATTCGATCTCATGCAGTGTATCGGTGCCGTCGTTTTGAACCAGGTCGGTGATGGTCAGGGTGCTGCCGTCCAGGGAAAATGCGATGTCGTAATTGGCCATGTTGCCTTGATAGGCGGCGGTATCGATGCCGTCGCCGCCCCAGATCTCGTCATCGCCTGGCCCGCCCCAGATCTCGTCATTACCGCCTTTGCCCCAAATGCGGTCATCGCCGCCACCGCCTTTCAGGACGTTGTCGCTGTCATTGCCGTGGATGGCATTATCATAGCGGTTGGCCATTAGGTATCTGGCTTCCGGTAGCAGGACGAACTCTTCAACCTCACTGGCCACAACTAATGTATTTGCGGCGGTGTAGATGGTATCGTAACCGCCATCGTAAGCTTCGGCGATCCGGGTGTTGTTCTCGGTAACGATGTATATGTCGTTGCCAAGGCCGCCGAAAAATTCATCTCCGTCACCGCCGCCACCATAGATTACGTCGTCGCCATCCGTGCCGGTCAGGATCTCCCCGCCGGCTGGTGTGCCCTCGATGGTGGGCTCTGGTAAGGAAATGCCGCCGGTTTCCAACCGCGAGCTGAGCGGGGGCGGGGGCGGGGCAGGTACTGCGATTTCCTCATCATCGAAGCGCAGAAACTCAACATCACGCAGCCTGTCCGTGCCTTGGCCACCAGCCATATCGGAGACGATCAACGTGACGCCATCGGTATCGTAGGCGACGCTGAAGTCGGCGATTGCGCCTTGATAGACGGCGGTGTCGATACCATCGCCGCCCCAAATCTCATCGTCGCCGGGGCCGCCCCAGATCTCATCGTCGCCGGCATCGCCACGAATAATATCGTCACCACCAAAGGCCTTTATTGTGTTGTTATCTGCGTTACCGACGATCAGATTGTCGTAGCGATTGGCCGCCAGGAATTCTGCGCCTGGCAACATAACGAAACTTTCAACCTCGCTCGCGACAACCAATACTTTTGCAGAGGTGTATATGGTATCATAGCCTCCGCCGAATGCTTCTTTTATTCTGGTCGAACCGTCATCAACGATATAGGCGTCGTCGCCGGCGCCACCGGACAGCACGTCGTACAAACCGCCGCCACCATAGATTACGTCGTCGCCATCGGTTCCGGTAATGTCCTCGCGCCCGGCCTCTGTACCTACGATTGTTGGTTCGGGTACATCGCCACCACCGGTATCTGGTGGCGTGTCGCCTAACAGGTGCAGGTTGGCCAATTCATCGCTAAGCGCCAAATTCTGGATACGATGCAGATCGTCCAACGTCATCGTATCCGTGTTGAGATTGATGGCATCAGGTCCATAGAACATGGCGAGACCTGACAAAATATAGCCATCGACGTATGTATCAGTCTCGACGATGTAATAGGCATCAGCAAACTGCAGATATTCAATGTCGAAATACCGCTCGTAGGCAGCCTCACCATCCTTTGAAATCAGATACCTGTCGCCCCAGCTATATTGCTGGATCTTGTAGTCGGCAGCGACCGACTTGTACATGGAAATGTCGGCACCCTCGCCGCCTCTGATCTCGTCTCTGTGACCGCCACCAAACAGGATGTCGTTGCCGTCGCTGCCATAGACCCGGTCCTTGCCATTACCCCCGATCATAATGTCGTTGCCTGTCCCACCCAGCAAGAAATCGTTGAAATTTCCGCCAAGCAGGACATCATGGCCTTCATCGCCATAGAGGTGGCCGTTTCCATTTTGGGCAATGACTTGAATGTCATTGCCTTCATTGCCGTAATTAAAATCGACACCACCACTCTGGGCCTTGCCTGAAAACATCAGGTCGTCGCCAGCCCCGCCAATCAGGACGTCGGTTCCCAAACCCCCATAAATCACGTCATCGCCATCGCCGCCGATCAGGGTGTCTCGACCAAGCCCGCCAATCAGAATATCGTCTCCACCCAAGCCATTGAATGGTTGGGTGTCCATCAAATAGAGATTGGGTGTTGAATAGGTCTCTGCCTCGTCCGATCCCAGGATGGCATTTTGACCGAAATAGAAATCAGGGATCGGCCCGGTATCTACGTCCACATTATTGACGGCATCCGTTATGCCAAACACCAGACGGTCGTTATCGAACCCTTGCAAGGTATTGCCTTCGACAACCGCGCCTGTGCTGCACCGGTTGATCATAATTATCGGAGGGTTATCGTTATTGGTGGTTGGGTCGATGTCCATCCGGTTGTTGATGATGACATTGTTGGTGACAAGGACGGACTCGCCGGGATCATTGCCGTACCGCACGGCGCAGTAATTGATGATCTGCGGCCCCTGGCCAAACTGCTCCCGGATGATTGTATTGCCTTCAATCAGCACGTTGCCGCCGGCCTGCATGTCAATCATGTGGCTGGCTGGTACCGAGCCGGCGCTGTTGGTTCCGTCGAAAATATCGTTGCCGGTGATCTCCGTATAAAATGACGTACTTTTAATATGGTGCCCGCCAATTGTGTCGTGGATATAGGAATTTTCGACATATAGGGCTTCGGCATGCACGTAAATTGCGTGCGATTTTCCGTCTTCATAACCGTTTTCGGAAAATTCCGAACCGACGATACGAACGGTTCCGCCTTGGTCATGCAGGGCGGTGCCGAGAACGCCATTGTCGTTTCGGATGAACGTGGAATCTCGGATTGTGACGTCGCCGGTTTCGATGCGAATGCCAGCGCCATTGCGCGAGATGGAATGGATGTTTTGGAAGGTGATATTTTCGAATGTCACCTCCTGATCTGCATCACCTGAAACGACGAACAGGCCCTTATCTACGGTTGTCAGCACAGAAGGCTCGCCGTCGGGGGTGGTTCCGATGCCTGGATCAAAGACCGCGCCGTTGCCCTCACCAATGATTGTGATGCTGGCTGTGATCTGGATATCCAATGGCCTGGCGACATCGGTTGGTTCGCCGGTTACCAAGTCTGGGAAGTAGCCATTAAAAGGCGTGTAATTTCCCTCACTTATGATGATGGTGTCGCCATCTCTCGCATTTTCCGCCGCATTACGAAGTTCTTCGTAGGAAGAAACAGTAATGATATCCGGCATAACGTCACTCCAATAAAACAGGTTTCTAAAAATCAAGAATATAGTGTTGTTTTGATATTAACAATATTTGTAAATATATCGCAAAAACCATATGGATATATGTATAAATGTATAAAATATACAAAAACATATCTTGGTAGTTATATTTATCCCTTTGGTTTAAAAATTTTAAGAAGCTGAAAATTCGTAAAATTATAGAATGATCACTAATATAGTAAGAAATCAGTCGAATGAGATTGACGCCACCTTCGATTGCAATGAGTGGGTTGCATACTTCAATATGATTGCAGGCCTTAAATGAGCCGGCTATTTACGGTAAATTCGAGGCAAACGGCTATTGTTCACCCAAAAAATCCTTAATTTCAACAGATTGTGGCAGAAAAAAGAATTTACCTATAATAAGATGCATGTAAGATGTGCTATTTGAATTGGTAAAATGGAACATAATAGAGCGCTTTTGTTTCTGAATGAGTCGTAGGGGATTCCCTTCATGCCGAATTTCTGATTCAGAATAAGGGCTGGTGAAGGAGGCCAGCCCTGATGGCG